>NZ_JBHMBP010000004.1:0-1364729 GCF_042428885.1 Glycomyces mayteni | reverse complement strand
ATGGTACTGCACTCGAGAGGGTGTGGGAGAGCAGGACACCGCCAAACATGAACATACAGGGAAGGCCCCCACCACACGGTGGGGGCCTTTTCGCATGCCCTGATTCGGAATTGCGCGATAGGATTCGGCCTGTGAACGAGCGGGCTGTCCGACGTATCGGGGTGTTCGGCGGGACTTTCGATCCTCCGCACCTCGGGCATTTGGTGGCGGCCAGTGAGGCCGCATTCGAATGCGGATTGGACGAGGTGGTGTTCGTCCCGGCCGGCGACCCATGGCAGAAGGCGCACATCAAGGTCACGGATGCGGCTGCGCGCCTTGAGATGACGAGGCTGGCGGTCGGGTCGGACCCGGCGTTCAGGATCAGTACCTGCGACATCGATCGCGAGGGTGCGACGTACGCCGTGGACACGGTCGCGGACGTGCGGGCCGAGTACGAGGGCGATGTCGAGTTGTTCTTCATCATCGGCGCCGACTCGTTGGAGAACCTGCACACGTGGCACCGGGTCGAGGAGCTGGTGCGGGCGGTGAGGTTCATCGCGTTGAACCGTCCGGGGCATTCGCGCAGTGAGGTCGACACGTCGTTCGGGATCGATGTCGAGTTCATCGACATGCCCGCGGTGGACCTGTCCTCGACCGAGTGCCGGCAGCGGGTGCGGGACGGGCAGCCGGTCCGGTACCTGGTGCCGGATGCGGTGGCGGCGTTCATTGCGGAGCGCGGACTGTACCGGGGCTGAGGGCTGGGACGCGTCGCACAGCGACCGGCGCGAAACAGGGAGGTCGGCGTCGGAGGGCACGTGTAAAACTAGAGTTGAGCCGGTGGAGCCACCGGTGGAGACTCGTCGACAGGAGTGTTCGTGACCGCAAGCGAAACCGCCAAGACCCTGGCCTTCTCAGCAGCCCAGGCGGCGGCCGACAAGAAGGCTTTCGCCATCAATCTCCGGGACGTCACCTCGAAGATCGCACTCACCGATGTCTTCGTGATCGTCTCGGCCTCGAACGAGCGGCAGGTTCACGCGGTCGTCGACGCGGTCGAGGAGAAGCTCATCAAGGAGCACGACACGCGTCCGCTGCGCCGTGAAGGCAAGGGCGGCGAGCAGTGGGTGCTCCTGGACTACAACGAGATCGTGGTGCACGTCTTCCACCAGGAGGCGCGCGACTACTACGGTCTCGACGGGCTCTGGAAGGACTGCCCGGAGATCGAGTTCGTCGACCAGGCCGACGTGGAGCGGGAGCGCCGCGCCGCGGTGGCCGAGAGCGACGAGGACGAGCGGTGAACCGGCTCCTCGTCGTCCGCCACGGGCAGACCGAGTGGAACATCGCCGGTCGCATCCAGGGGTCCACGGACATCGATCTGGACGAGACGGGGAAGGCGCAGGCGGTCGAGGCCGGTCCTGAGCTGGCCCTGTACGAGCCGGTGCGGATCATCTCGTCGGATCTGCGGCGCGCGGTGGACACGGCCAAGCCGGTGTCCGAGGCGACCGGGGTCGACATCGAGCTGGACAAGCGGCTCCAGGAGCGCGCGTACGGGCCCTGGGAGGGCCTGACGGGCGCGGAGATCGCGGAGCAGTTCCCCGACGACCACCGGCGGTGGCGCGCGGGAGAGCCGTTGCAGCACCCTGGGATCGAGACGTGGGCGGAACTGCACCGGCGGACGTCGGAAGCGGTGCGGGACATCGTCGAGTCGGACGTCGAGGGGACCGCGATCGTGGTCTGCCACGGCGGTTCGGCGCGGCAGATCGTCGGGGGCATCCTCGACTGGGACCAGACGCCGACGAGCAGCCTCTCGGGGCTCGACAACGCGCACTGGGCCGACCTGCGGCGCATGCGTTCGGGGAAGTGGCGCATGTTCGGCTACAACCTGGGCGTTCCGGCTCCGCACACGATCGGCGCGAGCCCGCTCGCGAAGGGCCAGCTGGCCCGGTAGCGGCGGATTTCCGGGCCGAGTGGTGGACCGGGTCGCCGTCCGGGATTTAGGCTTCGGTCGAGGCGCAACCGCGCCGGGACCGGAGACGTCGAACCGTCATGGACACGCGAACTTCACGAACCAGACGAATCGCGAACGCTGCGGGGCTGCTGGGCGGCGCCCTCCTGCTGGCCGCGCTCACCGCGTGCGGCGCCGGCGGGAGCGGGTCCGAGGACGACGCCTCGGCGACCCCGACGACCACGTCCCCCAGCGAGTCGCCAACGGCCGCAACGACTGAGGAGAGCCCTGTGCCCGATGAGAGCAGCACCCCGTACCTGGACCCGTCGATGGGCGACTCGTCGAAGCCCGGGTCCAGTTCGCTGACGACGATCTCGGGGACCGTGGAGTCGGGCGTGGAGTCCGGCTGCCTGGTCCTGGAGTTCGAGGGCACGGTGTACGGGATCTTCGGGAGCTTCGACGCCTCCGTCGTGTACGCGGGCGCGCAGGTCACGCTGCACGGCGAGGTCGACGCGGGCATGATGAGCACCTGCCAGCAGGGGACCCCGTTCGTGGTCCAGGAAGCCGAGACCGCGGATTAGGTAATGTGGCCGGGTGACCGTCGTCGTCGTAACCGATTCCACCTCGGCCCTGCCTGAGGCGCTGCGTGCTTCGCACGGGTGCCTGACGGTGCTCGGCATCCCGGTGCTCATCGGCGGCGCCGAGTACCGCGAGGGCGAGGACGTCGGGGGCGAGGCGATCCTCCGCGCGATGCGCGAGGGGCAGACCGTGACCACCTCGGGCCTGCCTCCGGAGGAGCTGCGGGCCACGTACACGCGGCTGCTCGACGAGGGCGCGAGCGGGATCGTCTCGGTGCACCTGTCGGGCAGGCTCTCTGGGACGGTGGCCGCCGCCGAGGCTGCGGCCGCCGGGTTCGGCGGGAAGGTCGCCGTCGTCGACTCGCTCGGGGCCGGGATGGGCGTCGGGTATCCGGCGCTCGCGGCCGTCGAGGCCGCGGAGAAGGGCATGGACCTGCTGACCGCCGCCGCGGCCGCACAGGAGGCGATCGGGCGGACCACCACCTACTTCTACCTGGACACGCTGGAGTACCTGCGGCGCGGCGGCCGGATCAGCGCGGCGCGCGCGATCGTGGGGACCGCGCTGTCGGTGAAACCCATTCTGGGCGTTGAGGACGGGCGCATCGACGTGGTCGAGAAGGTCCGCACGCCCACGCGCGGCTTGCAGCGCCTCGCGGCGCTCGCCGTCGCGGACGCAGGCGAAGCCGAGGTCGAGATGACCGTGCACCACCTGGGGGCCGAGCGGCGGCGGGCCGAGGCGCTCGCCGGGTGGCTCCAGGAGCGCTTCGAGGGCCGCTTGCGGCGCATGGACGTCACCGAGGTCGGCGCCGCCGTCGGCGCGCACTGCGGGCCGGGGCTCGTCGGGGTCATTACGCGTCGTCGGTCCTGACTTACGGCGGTTGTCGGCGGCGCCGGATAGGTTTGAAATGGGGGGTCCCCAGGTGTCCGATTTGCGGAGAAGCTCCGTTCACTTTTGAGCGGCGCGAGGGGTTATCCACAGGTTGCGGGGAGTTATCCACAGCCGGGAAAAATCTCAGTCACCCCCGTAACCTCCGCTCGTTGACCCGGGTATGGAACGCGACCAGACACCCGACGCCGAGGCCCTCGCCGCGAGGCTCCGGCTGAAACTCCACTCCGCCGACGAGCAGACCTGCAAGGAGACCGTCGACGCCGACAGCGGCGACACCAGGCCCGAACCCGTGCCGAAGGCGCCGCCGAAGCGGCGGTTCGAGGACCGGATCGAGCGGCTCCAGAACCGGTTCGGGCTCTCGCACCTGAACCGGTGGGTGCTGGCGATCGTCGGGGTCCTCGTCGCCGCCGTGGGGCTCGCCGTGACGATCCTGTCCTGGCCCCAGACGGAGCCCGCCGCGACCGCCCCGACCGTGGTTCCCGAAGCGGCCGAACAGGCCCCGGAGCTGATCGTCGTCTCCGTCGCCGGGGCCGTGAACCGACCGGGGATCGTGGAGCTCGAAGCCGGGTCGCGGGTCGCCGACGCCATCGAGGCCGCGGGCGGGCTCGCCGACGGGGCCGACCCCGGGTTCCTCAACCTCGCGCGCGTCGTGGCCGACGGGGATCTCGTCGCGGTGCCCGACGCCGCCGCCTCCGGGGTCCCACCGCCAGGGGCAACCGGGACCGGCGGTGGGGCGGCCGGTCTGGTCAACATCAACGTCGCCGGCGTGCAGGAACTCGACGCGCTCAAAGGCATCGGCCCGGTCCTCGCCGAGCGGATCATCGAGTACCGCGAGGCGAACGGGAGCTTCCAGTCGATCGACGAGCTGTCGGAGGTCTCCGGGATCGGCTCGGCGCTGCTGGAGCAGCTGCGCGAGCAGGTGACGCTGTGAGCGCCGAGTTCACGCTGCGGCCCGCGCCCTCCGAGGTGGTGCGGAGGGACTGGCGGCTGCCGCTCGTCGCCGCCGGGGTGTGGGCGGCCGCGCTCGCGGGACTGTACGGCGGCACCGTCACCGGCCTGGTCACGGTCGTCGTCTGCGTTGCGCTGACGGCCTTGGGGATCGGTCGGCGCGAGGGCGTCGCGGCCGCCGTGGCGACGGTCGCGTTCGGGGCGATGCTCGGGGCCGGGGTCACGACTGCGCACGTCGCGGCGCGCGACCATCCCGGGCTCGCCGCGCTCACCGCCGAGGAGGCGCGCGGGGAGGCCGAACTCGTGCTGCATACCGTGCCGAAGCCGACGACGAAGCGGCCGGACATGGTCACGGCGACCGCGCGGCTGCGTTCCTTCAAGTCCGATGCGAGTGTGGTGGAGGGGAACTGGCAGGTGCTCCTCGTCGCCAGCGGCACGGAGTGGGCGGAGCTCAGTTCGGGGCAGCGGCTCACTGCGCCTGTGGTGCTTCGGGAAGCGGAGCCGGGGCGGTTGACCGCGGCGATCGTCAGCGCCCGCGGGCCGCCGGAACTCGACGGCGAGCCCGCGCTGCCGCACCGGTTCGCCGCGCATGTGCGCGAGCGCCTTGCGGAGGCCGTCGCGGTGGTGCCGCAACCCGAGGCCGGGCTGATCCCGGCGCTCGCGGTCGGGGACACCTCGCTGATGGACCCCGAGATCGCCGCGGACTTCCGCACGACCGGGCTCGTGCACCTGGTGGTCGTCTCCGGCTACCACCTGAGCCTCCTGGTCGGCGCGGTGCTGGCCGTGGCGGTCGCGTGCCGGGCGGGCCCGCGGGCCCGGGTGGTCGCCGGGGCGGTGGCCGCCGGGGTGATCGTGGTCGTCGCGGGGCCGCAGCCCAGCGTGCTGCGGGCGGCCGTGATGGCGGGGATGACGCTCCTGGCGCTGGCGGCGGGCCGGCCGCGGGCCGCCATGCCCGCGTTGGCGACCGCGGTGCTGCTGGTGGTCCTCGTGGACCCGGACATGTCCGCGCAGGCGGGGTTCGCGCTGTCGGTGGCGGCGTGCGTCGGGTTGCTGCTGCTGGCGTTCCGGTGGGCGAAGCCGCTGGAGCACCGGGGCTGGCCGCAAGGGGTGGCGCTGGCGGTGACGATCCCGCTGGCGACGCAGGTGGCGGTGACGCCGCTGCTCGTGGGGCTCGGCAGCGGGGTGAGCCTGGTGTCGGTGCCCGTGAACCTGCTGGCAGCCTTGGTGGCCGCGCCGGTGGTGGTGCTGTCGGTGGGCGCCGCGGCCGCGGCGGCGGTGTGGCTCCCGGCGGGGGAGTTCATGTCGCAGTTGGCCGCGCTTCCGGCGCGGTGGCTGATCTGGCTGGCGCGCACCGGGGCCGAGGTCCCGGGGGCGCTCCTGCCGGTCCCCGGCGGGCTGTGGTGGGGGATCGGGTCGGCGCTGGTGCTCGCACTCGTGATCGGGCTCCTCCAATTGCGGCGGTTCCGGCGGGCGATGCTGGCGGTGCTCCTGGCCGCGGGACTCGGCACGGTGCCTGCCTGCCTGTCCTCGGGCGGGGCGCCGTCGGGCTGGGTCGTGACGATGTGCGATGTGGGCCAAGGAGACGCGCTGGTCCTTCCGGCCGGGGACGCGGCGATCGTGGTCGATGTCGGGCCCGATCCGGAGCCGGTCGACGCGTGCCTGGAGGCGCTCGGCGTGGACCGGGTGGCACTGCTCGTGCTGTCGCACTTCCACATCGACCACACGGCCGGGATCGGCGGCGTGATGGAGGGCCGCGAGGTGGCCGCGATCCTGGCGCCGCCGCCGGGGGAGGCCCGGTACGGGTACGAGCTGGTCGAGGAGCGGGCCGGGTCGGTGCCGGTGCTGGAGGCCGTCCCGGGCGAGGTGTTCGCGTTCGGGGACACGAGATTGGAGGTGCTGGGGCCGCCCGCGGACCCGTTGAGCGGCACGCGGTCGGACCCGAACAACAACTCGGTCGCGCTGCGCGCCGAGGTCGCCGGGACGAGCGTGCTCCTCGCCGGGGACGTGGAGCTGGAGGGGCAGCGGGCGCTGCTGGACCGCGGGGCCGGGCTCGGCGTCGACGTGCTGAAGGTGCCGCACCACGGGTCGTCGTTCCAGGTGCCGGAGTTCCTGGAGGCGGCCGACCCGGCGGTGGCGCTCGTCGGCGTCGGGGCGGGCAATGAGTACGGGCACCCGGACCCCGGTCCGCTGGGGCTCTTGGAGAAAGGGGGCGCACTGGTCTTCCGCACGGACGAGGACGGGCGGATCACGGTGTCGCGCAGCGGCGGGCGCATCGAGGTACGAACGGAGGGGTGATGTGAGGGATCGGTTACACGGCGACGCCGTTCGGGTGATTGGCCGGCGGACTCGCCGGGGTGAACCGGGATCTTCCGGCAGGATGCGGGCGCTGCGAGGAAGGCGCCGGACCGGTCGCGGCCCGGCCCGGCCCGCGCCGCATGCGAGGATGGTGCCGTGGCTGCACTCGAACCCATCCGACTCATCCTGGGCGACGACGAGTTCCTCGCCGAGCGGGCCGCCGCCGAGTACGTCAAGGCGGTGCGGGCCGAGATGCCCGAGGGCGACCCCGCTCCGGCCGTCAACCGCGTCTCGGGCGCCGATCTCACCGCCGGGGCCCTGACCGAGCTGACGAGCCCGACGCTGTTCGGCGGCGCGGTCGTCGGCATCGTCGAGTCGGGTCAGGACGTCGACAAGGACACCATCGCGGCCGTCCTCGCCTACGCGAAGCAGCCCGCGCCGGAGATCTACCTGGCCGTCTGCCACAACGGCGGCAACAAGGGCAAGGCGCTCTCCGAGGGCCTGAAGAAGCTCGACGTGCCGATCGTGCGCGCCGCGAAGATCAAGCGGCAGCCCGACCGGGTCGCGTTCGTGCGCGGGGAGCTGCGGGACGCGGGGGCGTCGCCGCGGTCGGCGTCGGCGGAGATCGCCGACACGATCATCCAGGCCGTCGGCTCGGACCTGCGCGAGCTCGCCTCGGCGTGCGCGCAGCTGGTGGCCGACACCGACGGGAAGATCACCCAGGAGAGCGTCGCGCAGTACTACTCGGGCCGCGCCGAGGTCTCCGGGTTCACCGTCGCCGACGCGACGATCGCCGGGGACGCGGCCGAGGCGCTCGGGGCGCTGCGGTGGGCCATGCAGGTCGGCGTCGACCCGGTGCCGATCGCCGACGCGCTGGCGATGGCGGTGCGAAACCTGTCGCGGGTGGCCTCCGAGCGGGGCGGGGCGGCGCAGCTCGCCGGTCAGCTCGGCATGGCGCCGTGGCAGATCGAGAAGGCGCGCAAGCAGGCCCGGAACTGGACCGCGGACTCGCTCGCGGAGGCGATGCAGGTGTGCGCGCGGCTCAACGGCGAGGTGAAGGGCGGCGCGGACGACCGCGGCTGGGCCCTGGAGCACGCGATCCTCCAGATCACCCGTTTGAGCGCCGCGGGGAGGGGCCGTGTCTGAGTACCGCCACGGACGGGTGAGCCGGCCCCGCAGGCCCTGGTACGCGAAGGCGCTGGGGATCAAGCATCTGTACCTGTCGAACCTGGCGTGTGTGCTGCTGTTCGAGGGGACGGTCGGGCTCGGGGTGCTCATGGCGCTGACCGAGCTGGTGAGCTGGTGGGTCGTGCTGATCCTGCCGCTCTCGGTGGCGGCCATGGTGAAGCTCAACGACCTGGTGGCCGGGGCGCTCAGCCGCCACGGCTGAGCGGGTGGGCCGCGCGGGCGAGTGCGGCGTTCGGCGTTCGGTGGGCACGGCGAGAGGCCGGCGCGGCCGGATCGAGCCGCCCCTGGCTTCAACAGTGCCCGGCGGGTACGACATCGGCGTGGTCGCGGTGCTGCGTGTGCGCGGGCTTGTGTGATGTGCGTGGTTTTCGGGCGCGGCGAGAGGCTTCGGAGGGCGGATTTTGTCGCCCCCGGATTAACAGTGCCTCGGGGGTGTGACAGGTCGAGCGGGGGCTGCGACTCGGGCTGTGACATGTGCGTGGGCGGGGCCGATTGGGGTGGCGGCGTTCCGGGTGGCTGGGGGTTCGGGGATGCCGAAGGCCCGGGGCGGGGCCCCGGGCCTTTGAAGCTTTGTTGCTGTCTGCGGTGTCGCGGTTAGGCGGCGGCGGAGAGCTTGTTGAAGGAGGCGGCGAGCTTGGACTTGCGCTGCGCGGCCTGGTTCTTGTGGATGACGCCCTTGGTCGCGGCCTTGTCGAGCTCGCGGCTCGCGGCGCGGAGGTGGGTCTGGGCGGCCTCGACGTCGCCGGTGGCAGACGCCTCACGGAACTTCCGGACGGACGTCTTGAGCGACGACTTCACAGACTTGTTGCGGATGCGGCGCTTCTCGTTGGTGAGAATGCGCTTTTCCTTGGACTTGATGTTCGCCACGCGTGAAGCCTCAGTTTCGTGATTGCTTGGGTTCCTTAATTGATCGCGTCGGAGGCAGAGGGCACTCCGGAGCGCCTGTCAACGTTACCAGGACCCGAGCAACACGCACGCCCTGGGAGCATGACCGCGAGCCAGGTTACACCAGGTCGCGGGCGTCGGCCGAGCCAAGGTCCCGGGCTGTCGCGCACGTTACCCCCGCGATGTCAGAGGCGGGCGCCGCGGGCGCGCAGGGCGGGGAGGACGACCTCGTCGACGATGCTCTCGATCGCCTCCTGCGACACGGCCCCGTACATGATGAACTCGTTGCGCACCAAGTCGATCGGGAGCCGACGCAGGCGCTCGGTGAGGTGCTCCTCGGCGAGCTCGCCGCGGGCGATCGCGCGCGTGTACACCGCCCGGTACAAGAGGTTCGAGAGTTCGCTCACGAGCGAGGCGACCAGGATCTCGCGGACCTCGGGGTCGGTGCTGACGTCGGTGAGCATGCCGAGCATCGCGGTCTGGCCGACCATGCGCATGCGCCGGTGCGCGACCGTGACCAGCGCGACGATGTCGCCGCGGATGGAGCCGGTGTCGGGGACCGTCTCGGCCTGCGGCAGGCGGCTGGCGACGCACGCGATGAGGATGTGGACCCGGCTGGGCCAGCGCCGGTAGACGACCGGCTTGCTGGTCCCGGCCCGCTTCGCGACGCCCTCCATGGTGAACCCGGCGTAGCCGAGGTCGCGGAACTCCGCGAACGCGGCGTCGAGGATCGCCTGTTCGAGCTCTTCGCCGCGGCGCCTGGACTTGCGCTCCTCCACCGGACCCCCCTAGATACTGATCGTTTCTTATGTTAGCTTGAGGCTAGCAAGATACGTTCCGTATCTTAAGAGCGAATGGAAACCGCTATGGAAACCACCCCCGAGCGCACTTCGGTCGGGCGCGTGATCGGACTCAGCGCCGGTCTCGCCCTGATCGTCGGCGCCGTCACCCTCGCGTTCGCCTGGCCCTCCGCGGGCATGGGCCCCAATGAGGTCCCGATCGCCGTCGTCGGTCCCGCCGAGGCCGCCGCGCAGGTCCAGGACCAGCTGGACCAGGCCGAGCCCGACGGGTTCGACGTGACCGCCGCGGCCGACGCCGACGAGGCCGCCGAGCTCATCGAGGACCGCGAGGTCTACGCGGCCCTCCAGATCGCCCCGGACGGGGTCACCGCCTACACCGCCTCGGCCGCCTCACCCACGGTCGCGCGGCTCGTCACCGGCATCGCCGACCAGATCGCCGCCCAGATGGGCCAGGCGAGCGGCCAGACCGTGCAGGTCACCGTCGAGGACCTGGTGGCGCTGCCCGCCGACGACCCGAACGGCGCCGGGCTGGCCGCCTCGGGCCTGCCGCTGGCCGCGGGCGGGATCATCATCGCCGCACTCATCGGCTCCGCCGTGCGCGGCTCGGGCCGCCAGGCCGCGGCCGCGGTCCTCGGGCCGCTCGCGATCGGCGCAGGCGTGGCCGCGATCCTGCTGTACGTCCTGGAGTCCATCGAGGGCGACTACCTGCCGATCGCCGCCGCGATCAGCCTCGCGGCGGCCGCGACGGGCTGGTTCATCCTGGGGCTGCGCAAGCTCCTGGGGACGGCCGGGATCGCGGTCGGCGCGGTCGTCGTCATGCTCGTGGGCAACCCGATCTCGGGCCTGACCAGCGCACCGGAGCTGCTGCCCGCCCCGTGGGGCGAGGTCGGCCAGTACCTGACGCCGGGCGCGGGCGCGACGCTGCTGCGCTCGACCGCCTACTTCGACGGCGCCGGGGCGCAGACGGCCGTGTGGGTCCTCGCCGCGTGGCTCGCCGCCGGAGTGGTGCTCTTCACGATCGGGGCCGTGCGCAGCCGCGTCAAGGCCGTCGAGAGCCCCGAGCGGGAGGCCGCGGCGGTCGCCGCCTGAGGCGCACCCGGCCGCCACGAGACCGGAGGCCGTTCCCGCGACGTGGCGGGGACGGCCTTTCGCGCTGGGTGTGCGGGGGCACCGGGGCCCGTAAGGCAGAATTGTCAAGCCCGCCTCTTACACGGCCGGACCGTGACCATGAGCGGCCCGGCGGCGGGGAGTGGCTGGCAGCCACAGTCCGTGCAGCCGAGAGGGAAGGTCAACGTGACCAACGCGCCAGGTTCGACCGCGCCGGAGTCGATCCGGAACTTCTGCATCATCGCGCACATCGACCACGGGAAGTCCACCCTGGCCGACCGCATGCTGCAGATCACCGAGGTCGTCGACGCCCGCCAGATGCGCGCGCAGTACCTCGACCGGATGGACATCGAGCGCGAGCGCGGCATCACCGTGAAGTCCCAGGCCGTGCGCATGCCCTGGACGGTCCGCTCCGGCGGGGCCGAGGGGCAGGGCTTCGTCCTCAACATGATCGACACCCCGGGGCACGTGGACTTCACGTACGAGGTGTCGCGGTCGCTCGCCGCCTGCGAGGGGGCGATCCTGCTGGTCGACGCCGCGCAGGGCATCGAGGCGCAGACGCTCGCCAACCTGTACCTGGCGATGAACAACGACATGACGATCATCCCGGTGCTCAACAAGATCGACCTGCCCTCGGCCGACCCGGACCGGTACGCCGAGGAGATCGCGCACCTCATCGGGTGCGAGCCCGAGGAGGTCCTGCGGGTCTCGGGCAAGACCGGCGCCGGCGTGGCCGAGCTGCTGGACGCGGTCGTCGCGCAGGTCCCGGCGCCCGTGGGCGACCCGGACGCGCCCGCGCGCGCGATGATCTTCGACTCGGTCTACGACGTGTACCGCGGCGTCGTCACGTACATCCGGGTGGTGGACGGCCGTCTCAACGCGCGCGACCGCATCCGCATGATGTCGACCCGGGCCGACCACGAGCTGCTGGAGATCGGCGTCATCAGCCCCGAGCCGGTGGTCTCGAAGGCCCTGAGCGTCGGCGAGGTCGGGTACCTGATCACCGGTGTGAAGGACGTGCGCCAGTCGAAGGTCGGCGACACCGTCACGCTGAACAAGAACCCCGCGGCCGAGGCCCTGCCCGGCTACACCGAGGCCAAGCCCATGGTCTACTCCGGGCTGTACCCGATCGACGGCTCCGACTACGGGAACCTCCGCGAGGCCCTCGACAAGCTCCAGCTCAACGACGCCGCGCTCCAGTACGAGCCCGAGACGTCGGCGGCGCTCGGCTTCGGGTTCCGCGTGGGCTTCCTGGGCCTGCTGCACCTGGAGATCATCCAGGAGCGCCTGGAGCGCGAGTTCAACCTCGACCTGATCTCGACCGCCCCGAACGTGGTCTACCAGGTGGTCAAGGAGGACGGCGAGGAGGTCGAGGTCACCAACCCCTCGGAGTTCCCGGAGGGCAAGATCTACTCGATCACCGAGCCGGTCGCCAAGGCCACCATCCTGACCCCGAAGGAGTACATCGGGCAGGTCATGGAGCTGTGCCAGACGAAGCGCGGCGTGCAGATCGGCATGGACTACCTCTCGACCGACCGGGTCGAGATCCGGTACACGCTGCCGCTCGCGGAGATCGTCTTCGACTTCTTCGACCAGCTCAAGTCCCGCACCAAGGGCTACGCGTCGCTCGACTACGACATCGACGGCTCGCAGGAGTCCAACCTCGTGAAGGTCGACATCCTGCTCCAGGGCGAGAAGGTCGACGCGTTCGCCGCGATCGTCCACCAGGACCAGGCCTACTCGTACGGGGTGCGCCTGTCCGAGCGGCTGAAGAAGCTCATCCCGCGCCAGCAGTTCGAGGTGCCGATCCAGGCGGCGATCGGGTCGCGGATCATCGCCCGCGAGACGATCCGGGCGCTGCGCAAGGACGTGCTCGCCAAGTGCTACGGCGGCGACATCTCCCGCAAGCGCAAGCTCCTGGAGAAGCAGAAGGAGGGCAAGAAGCGGATGAAGAACATCGGCCGCGTCGAGGTCCCCCAGGAGGCGTTCATCGCCGCCCTGCGCACCGACGAGGACTAGGACCGCAGCGAGGACGACGAGGCGGCCGCCCCCTGCGCCGGGGGCGGCCGCCTCGCTCATCGTGCCGGTCCTACAGGTCGACCACGGCGCCGCCGATGGTCACCACGAGGGTGCCCCCGGAGTTGAAGCTCCAGGCGAGGCTGCCCCCGTAGGCCGAGCAGCGGGACCCGTTCGAGCCGGTGTCCCACTGGTTCGAGGAGTCGGAGTTGCCGACGATGCGGTCGTTGGAGCCGCTGTCGCACGAGGTGTTGCCGCGGAACACCGAGGTGCCCGCGTCGAAGTTGAAGTTGCGCTCGGTGTTGCGGACGCTCAGGTTGTTCGAGATCGTCATCGAGCCGGGGTTCGAGTTGTACGTGAACCCGTGCTTGCCGTTCTCGAACGCGATGGACCGCACGACCGTGTGGTTCACCGCGATGTCCTCGCCGCCGAGCTTGTAGCCGTTGCGGTCGCCGTTGCCGGCCTGCCCGCCGTTGGAGAGGGTCCCGTTGTCGTACGCGAGGGAGTCCTCGATGGTCACCGGGCCGATGGGGCCGGTGTCCGGCTTGGTGTACAGGTCCCAGCCGTCGTCGATGTTGTTGTGGGACACGCAGAACCGGAAGACGTTCCCGGAGCCGGAGGTGAGCTTCGCGGCGAAGCCGTCCGCGTCCTCGCCGTCGGAGTCGACGTTGTCGTGCGACTCGGAGGAGAGGATCAGGTTGTTCGCGGGCCACTCGCTGGAGGGCGCGCCCGCGGTGTACCGGGCGATCTGGAGGCCCGTGTCGGCGTTGTGCCTGGTCACCACCCGCTCGATGATGTTGTTGCTGCCGCCCAGGAGGATGCCGTTGTCGCCTGCGTGCTCGACGGCGAAGCCCTTGAAGTGCCACCAGTCGCCGCCCATGGCGATGCCGCGGTTGGCGTCGGCCTCGGCCTGCGCCGAGAAGTTGAGCACGGGGGACTCACCGGGGTAGGCGAACAGCTCGGTGCGGTTGCCCGAGGAGCCGTCCTTGCCCGGCGGGATCGCCAGGGTGCTCGACAGGTTGTAGGTGCCGCCGCGCAGGTAGATCGTGCCGCCGGAGGCGATGCGGTCGACCGCCGAGGCGATCGTGGTCGGGCTCGCCAGAGTGCCGGGGGCGCTGGCGCTGCCGTTGGGTGCCGCGTAGAGCGCGTCGGAGGTCGGCGGGGGCGTGGTCGTGCCGGGGTCGCCCGGGGTCGTGGGCTCCTCGGTCGGTTCCTCCGTCGAGCCGTCCGGCGTGCCGGAGTAGGTCGCGAACTCGGCGATCCGGGGCGTGCCGGAGGCGCTGGTGATGACGAAGTTGATCTTCTTGAGGGAGGTGGCGGCGAAGGTGATGGTGCCCGCGCCGGTGCCGGAGGCGAGCACGGCCCCGTTGTCGTTGTTGACGACCTGCCAGTTGCCGATCGTGCCGCCGCCGGAGGCGCTGGTGATGACGACGGTGGAGACGGTGACGGCCGAGCCCCACTTGACCGAGACGCGGCCGGTGGTCCCGCTGGGTGACCAGTAGGTGCTCGCGTTCCCGTCGATGACGTTGCCGTAGCTGGTGCCGCTGGCCTTGCTGCTGCCGTCGGCGCCCGCGCCGAGGCTGAGGTTGGTGCCGAGGGCCTGGGCGGAGAACGACGGCTCGTCGGCGGTGTCCGCCGCGGCCATCGTCATCGACATGGCGGTTCCGGCGATCACCACCGCCGCCGCGGCCAGGGCCGCTCCGATCCGTAGTCTGGCTGTGCGTCGCATGCGCGTGACCTCTCGTGAGGGAAATATTGAGGCATTTGAATGAATCTAAGGCAAGGGCTTTCATGCGGTCAAGGGTCTGGATGCAACCGATTGCCTAAATTTTTTCGCGGCCTCCGCGACGCGACCCGCACACGACGAAGGGGCGGAACCGATCCGGTTCCGCCCCTTGGCGTCTCAGTGTCCTACTGCTGCGGGTAGCCAGGCGGCGGCGGGACCTGCTGGCCCGGTGCCGGGGGCTGCTGCTGCGGGTAGCCCGGGGCGGGCGGCTGCTGGCCGGGCTGCTGGGGGTACCCCTGGGCCGGGGGCTGCTGCGGGTAGCCCTGCGCACCGGGCTGCTGCTGGTAGCCGCCCGGCGGGACCTGCGGGGCCTTCGGCTGGTTGCCCGGCTGCGCCCGCAGCCAGTGCTCCACCTCGGGCTGGGTGAGCAGGTAGAAGCTGAAGCCGACCGCGCCGAGGCGGGCCAGCGAGACCAGGGCGCCGACGGCCGCGATCCAGCCCCAGCCGACCCACAGGCCGCCCAGGGAGAACAGGCCGAGCAGGCCGTAGCCGATGTACAGGCCGACGCGCGGGTCCTGCGCGCCGAAGGCGCCCAGCTTGCCCTTGGTGATGAACCACGCGATCGTGCCCGCGACGCCGCCGTGGAAGATCACGCCGACGATGGCCGAGGCCACGAGGAAGCCGGTGGCCGCCCACCACGGCGCGGTCGCCATCGCAAGGATCGCCAGCGGCACCATGAGCACCGACAGGGCCACGTACCCCCACAGCACCTGCGTCAGCTGGTTGATCTTCGGGGGCCGCCCCGGGTGCGCCTTGGCGCCCCACTCGGTCAGGAGGTCCGGCCCGCCGGGCTGCGGTCCGGGGGCTCCTGGGCCGGGGGCCGCGCCGTACTGATTCGGTTCGGGCGATTGCGGCGGATACGTCATAGTCGCTGCTCCGGGCATAGAGAAGGGTGTGCAATTACTGCTCACTGTAGCTGCACGGGGCAACCGCCGGTGTCCGCCGTTCCGCCCCCGACACCCGTCCCAAACGGGCCTCCGAGAGGCGTTGCGGCGCATCGCGGACGCCGGGCGGGAGGGCGCCTCCGAGGGCGCCCTCCCGGTGCGGGCGGGACTAGTTCAGGTAGTCGTCGGCGTTCTCGTCGGAGTCGGCGAACGGGCCGGTGTTGCGCGACATGGCCGACGGGTCCACCGGCCGGTCGTACGTCTGGTGCAGCGAGCGGTCCCGGTCGGCGATCGTGTACGACCGGCGCGTGTACACCGGCGCGTCCTGGACCGTGACCTGCGGGACGACCTGGAAGTTCACGTCCATCCGGTCGGGCGTGATCACCGTCTCCACATAGCCGCGCTGCGCGTTGCGGAACTTGATGTGCGGGTTGATCACCAGCGCCGAGTTGTCCTCCGGCACCGAGTCGGCGCCGTTCCCGCCCGAGGTGACCGAGGTCGCGACCAGCTCCACGCCGACCGAGTCGCCCTGCGCGTCGGGGAAGTCCGGGAGGATCTCCCCGGCCCAGTGCGTGTGCACGTCGCCGGTGAGCACCACCGGGTTGCGCACCTCGGCCTCGACCCAGCCGTCGATGATCCGCTGGCGCGACGCGGCGTACCCGTCCCATCCGTCCATGCTGGTGCGCAGCACGTCGGCGGCGGCGCTGCTGTCGCGCTGCGTGAAGAACACCTGCTGGCCGATGACGTCCCAGCGGGCCGTCGACTCGTGGAACCCGTCGATCAGCCACTCCTCCTGCGCCGCACCGGTGATCGTGCGCGACTCGTCCCACGCGTCGGCGCAGTTGCTCTGGGTGCCGTCGCCGCACGCCTGGTCGTCGCGGTACTGGCGGGTGTCGAGCATGTGGAAGTTCGCGAGCCTGCCCCACCGGACCCGCCGGTACAGCTGCATGTCGATGCCCTCCGGCACCGAGGTGCGCCGCAGCGGCATGTTCTCCCAGTACGCCTGGAACGCCGCCGCCCGCCGGACCAGGAAGTCCGCGGTGTCGGGGGTGTCCGATCCGACTTCGGGGACCTCGTCGGCCCAGTTGTTCTCGGTCTCGTGGTCGTCCCAGATGACCAGCCACGGCGCGACCAGGTGCGCGGCCTGGAGGTCCGGGTCGGTCTTGTACTGGGCGTGGCGCTGGCGGTAGGTCGCGAGCGTGACGGTCTCGGGCCCTTCGTGGTCGCGGACGTTCCCGTCGGGGGAGAGGTACACGCCCGCCTTGTACTCGTACTGGTAGTCGCCGAGGTGGAGGATCAGGTCCGGGTGCGCCTCGGCCATGTGCCGGTAGGCGGTGAAGTAGCCGTGCTCGAACTGGGAGCAGGACGCGAACGACATGCGCAGCTCGGCCGGCATCGAGCGGCGCGAGGGCGCGGTGAGGGTCCGCCCGACCGGGGACTGCCAGCGGCCGGTCGAGAAGCGGTAGTAGTACTCCCGGGCCGGCTGGAGGCCGTCGACCTCGACGTGGACGCTGTGGCCGACCTCGGCCGCGGTCTCGGCGCGGCCGGAGGCGACGCGGTGGCGGAAGCGCTCGTCCTTCGCGACCTCCCACTTGACGTCGAAGACCCCGGCGGGCATGCCGCCCATGCCGTCCTCGGCGAGCGGGTCCACGGCCAGGCGGGTCCACAGGACCACGCCGTCGGGCTCGGGGTCGCCCGAGGCGACGCCGAGGGTGAAGGGGTCGGAGCGGAGGACGGGGTGGATCTTCGTCTCGGCCCACGCGGCGGCGGGGACCGCGGAGGCGGCGGCGGCGCCGGAGGACGCGAGCAGGATGCGGCGCGACATGCGCATGGTATGGCCTCGCTTCGGGGGGAGTTGAGCGGGTTTGTGACCCACTCAGCCCAGCAAGCGGGCATTGATGGACCGGAACGCGCGGACGACGCGCCGGTGAACCGGGGCGGAACTCTGCCGCCCGGCTGCTCAGGCGGCGGCGAAGGTGACGATGACCGCGGCGTGGCTGTCGTTCGCGATGGCGACCGCGGCCTCGCCGTCCTCCTCCGCGTTCGGCTCGGTCCAGCCGTCCTCGCCCGCGGCCCAGACCATGCCGCCGTACGCGACGCTGGCGATCGAGTAGTCGTAGGACCGGGCGACCGCCCAGGCGGCCCGGTTCCAGCCCTCGGCGGCGTCGTCCGGGTCGATCACGACCGTCGAACCGTCCACTTCGGATACTTCAGCGCCCCAATGGTACGCGAACGCCTCCGCGAGCAGCCCGGGGTCGGACGCCACCTCGGGGGCGTTCCCCTTGACGCAGCCGATGCCGCCCTCCTTGCCCCCGGCGAAGACCGCCGCGATCACGGTGGCCCGCTCCTCCCACTGCTCGTACAGCTCCGGGTAGGCGCTGACCTGGACCGCCTGCGCGGCCTCGGCGAGCGTCATGTCCTCCCAGCCGTCGGTGCGGCGCAGCTTCTCGTAGAACTTGAAGGAGGCGTAGACGGGGTCCATGAGCTCCTCCTCGGAGCCCCACCCCATGCTCGGGCGCTGCTGGAACAGGCCCAGGGAGTCGTCGTGGCCGTACTCGACGTTCTTCAGCTCCGACTCCTGGAACGCCGTGGTGATCGCCACGGCCACGGCGCGCTCGTCCATGCCGTCGCGCAGCCCGACCGCGCTGATCGTCGCCGCGTTCGACGCCTGCTCCGACGTCAGGTGGGTCTCCCCGATGCCGGTGGTGAAGTAGCAGCCGGTCTGGGCGGGGCGCAGGGCGTCCCGCGCCTCCTCGGTGCAGCCCGCGAGGACGAGCGCCGCGAGCAGGGAGGTCAGGGCCAGGAGTGCGCGCACAGGTGACTCCGATCAGGTGGGTCGGCGGGCGGTAAGCCTACCCAAGAGGCGGGCCGCTTCTCAATGAACGAACGGACCCCTTCGCGGCCCTCTTCGGCGAAGAAGTACTCGGCCGTCAGCGCCGCGGCCGCGCGCAGCTCCTCCCGCAGATCCGGTGTGGCCGTGAGCGACTTCACCCCCGCCAGCGCGGACGGGCCGCCGAGCTTGAGCCGCTGGGCGAGCTCGGCGACGGACTCGTCCAGGTGCTCGGGGGCGACCGCGAACGAGAACAGGCCCCACGCCTCGGCGTCGTCGCCCGTGAAGCTGTCGCCGTGGTCGGACACGAGCGCCCCGCCCGCCAGGAACAGCTCCCGGGTGCGGGCCGGGCCGAGCCGCCGCAGCACCACCGGGGCGATCACCGCCGGGACGACGCCGAGCCGCACCTCGCTGAAGGCCATCTCGGCCTCGTCGTACCCGACGGCGAAGTCCGCGGCCGCGATGATGCCGAGGCCGCCGCCGCGCGCGGGCCCGCGCACGACCGCCACCACCGGCTTCGGGGCCTCGGCGATGTCGGCGAGCGCCTCGGCCAAGTGCACCGCGGGGAGCGCGGCCGCGCTGTGCGCCGCCGCGGACTCCTTCAGGTCCGCGCCGGCGCAGAACACCGGCCCGGCGTGGTCGATGACCACGACCCGCACCTCGCGGTCGGCGACCGCGCGGGCGAGGGCCCGCCGCAGCTCGCCGATGAGGTGCGTCGACAGGGCGTTGCGCCTGGCGGGGTCGTTGAGGGTAATGGTCGCCACTGCCTCGTGGGCGCGGTAGCCGATGGGTGCGTCGTTGCTGTCCACGCCAGTACCGTAATGGGTGTGCCCGCCATTTCGCCAGTAGCCGCCGCGACTTCGCCCGCGACCGACATCGCCGCGGCCGCCGCCGACCCCTCCGCCGGGAGCGCCGGATTCGGGTTCTACGTCCACGTCCCGTTCTGCGTCTCGCGCTGCGGGTACTGCGACTTCAACACCTACACCGCCTCCGAGCTGGGCGCGGGCGTCTCCCGCGACACCTACGCCTCGATCGTGCGCAGCGAGATCCGCTCCGCCGCCGCCCAGTTCACGGAGCACAGCGAGGCGCGCCCGAAGGTCGAGACGGTCTTCTTCGGCGGCGGAACCCCCACGCTCCTGAGCGCCGCCGACCTCGCCTCGATCCTCGCCGAGATCGACCGCGAGTTCGGGCTCGCCGACGGCTACGAGGCCACCACCGAGGCCAACCCCGAGTCCGTCGACGCCGACTACCTCGCCGAACTCCACGACGGCGGCTTCACCCGCCTCTCGGTCGGCATGCAGTCCACCGCCTCCCACGTGCTCAAGGTCCTCGACCGCGAGCACTCCCCGCAGAAGGCCCTCGACGCCGTCGCCCACGCGCACAAGGCCGGTTTCGAGCACGTCAGCCTCGACCTGATCTACGGCACCCCCGGCGAGAGCGCCGCCGACTTCGCGAACAGCCTCGCCGCCGCCGTCGACACCGGCGTCGACCACGTCTCCGCGTACGCCCTCATCGTCGAGGACGGCACCGCGCTGGCCCGCCGCATCCGCTCCGGACGGGTGCCGCAGCCCTCCGACGACGTCGCCGCCGACCGCTACCTCGCCGCCGAGGCCGCCCTCTCCGCGGCCGGGTTCTCCTGGTACGAGGTCTCGAACTGGGCCAAGAACGATACCGCCAGGTGCCGACACAACCTCCTGTACTGGGAGGGCGGCCACTGGTGGGGCGCCGGGCCCGGCGCCCACTCGCACCTGCCGGGCGTGCGCTGGTGGAACCACAAGCACCCCTCCACGTACGGCACCGCCCTCGCGCAGGGCCTGCCCGTCGCGGGCCACGAGACCCTCACCGACGACGACCGCTACCTGGAGCGGGTGCTCCTGCTCACCCGCCTCGCCAGCGGCCTCCCCCTCGCCGAACTGCGCCCCGACGGCCGCGCCGCCGCCGAACGCGTTGCGGCCGAAGGACTCGCCGACATCGAGGACGACCGGCTCGTCCTCACGCTCCGCGGTCGCCTCCTCGCCGACGCCGTGGTGAGAGACCTCACCGGCTGACGACGCCCGAACGGGCGCCCCGTAGATTTGAGCCCGTCACGGACGAGCCACCTTCACGTTGGCCGTCGCGGCGCGCCGGTCCCCAGCCGACGACGCCGGCGCGGGCCGCGCCGACCCCCGGCACCAGGTCCCGTCCGCAAGCGCCGGACGGAACCCCCAGGCCCCGACCCCTGAATCCTCGACACCGGAGCCCGAGCACCCATGCACACGCCATCCCCCGCCGCCACCCGCCGCGGCGTCCTCGCCGCCTCCTTCGCCGGACTCGCCCTGGCCGCGTGCTCCGAGGAGGAGCCGCCCCCGGCGGACGACGGCGGCGCCGGCGCCGCCGAGGAGACCCCCTCCGAGTCCCCCTCGCCCGAACCGCCCCGCGAGATCACCATCACCCACGTCGGCGACACCATGCCCGGCTCCTACCCCAACCAGATGGCCTCCGACGAAGGCGCCAGCTTCTTCGACGGCGTCCGCGACCACCTCGCCGGGGACGTCATCGTCGCCAACCTCGAAGGCGCCCTCTCCACCCTGGAGTTCGACAAGTGCGGCGGCGGCGCCTGCACCTACTTCCGCCTCCCCGCCGAGTACGCCCAGGTCTTCGCCGACGCGGGCTTCCACGTCCTCAACCAGGCCAACAACCACGGCTGGGACGCCGGGCCCGACGGCGCCACCGAGACCCAGGACGCCGTCCGCGCCGCCGGCATGGAGATCTGCGGCATCAAGGACGAGGTCGCCCTCGTCGAGACCGAGTCCGGCCTCACCGTCGGCCTCGTTGGCTTCGCGCCCTACACGTTCTACACCGACAACCGCGACCTCGACGCCGTCGCCGCCCTCGTCTCCGCCGCCAAGGAGCAGGCCGACATCGTCGTCGCCACCGCCCACCTCGGCGCCGAGGGCACCGACTACCGCCACGTCCCCGAAGGCGTCGAGAACTACCTCGGCGAGGACCGCGGCGACACCCGCGCCTTCGCCCACACCTGCGTCGACGCCGGCGCCGACCTCGTCTTCGGCCACGGCCCCCACGTGCTGCGCGGCATGGAGGTCTACAACGGCAAGCTCATCGCCTACTCCCTCGGGAACTTCGGCGGCGGCCAGAACCTCTTCAGCATGGACGGCGCCCTCGGCCGCTCCGCGATCCTCTCGGTCACCATCCGCGAGGACGGCACCATCGTCGCCGCCAAGGCCCAGGCCAGCCGCATGAACGGCGACGGCTACCCGACGATCGACGAGGACAACGGGGCCTTCGACGACCTCAACGAGCTCGCCGGCGACTTCGGCGACAGCGGCGTGACCGTCGCCGACGACGGCGCGCTCATCATCCCGGGCGTCTGACCCCACACGTACACTGGCACTCCTGGACAGGGAGTGCCAAACTTGAGTCCGGCAGACTGAGCTTCCGCTCGGCCTGCCGGACCGCGAAGGCACCGAGACCGAGGGGACGTGGCGATGGACGACCGCAAGCTCGAAGTGCTGCGCGCCATCGTCGAGGACTACGTCGCCACCCAGGAGCCCGTCGGCTCCAAGGCCGTCTCCCAGCGCCACGCTCTCGGCGTCTCCGCCGCGACCGTCCGCAACGACATGGCCTACCTCGAAGAGGCCGGGTACATCCAGCAGCCCCACACCTCCGCGGGCCGCATCCCCACCGCCAAGGGCTACCGCCTCTTCGTCGACCGCCTCGGCAAGATCAAGCCCCTCTCCGCCGCCGAGCGCCGCGCCGTCCACCGCTTCCTCGCCGAGGCCATCGACCTCGACGACGTCGTCACCCGCACCGTGCGCCTCCTCGCCCAGCTCACCCACCAGGTCGCGGTCGTCCAGTACCCGAGCCTCAACCGCTCCTCCGTGCGCCACCTCGAACTCGTGTCCCTCACCCCCACCCGGCTCATGCTCGTCATGATCACCGACACCGGACGCGTCGAGCAGCGCTACGTCGAGGTCCCCTCCGAGCTCACCGAGGACGACGTCCTCGACCTGCGCCGCCTCGTCAACGAGCAGCTCCAGGGCAAGGCCCTCGCCGACGCCCCCCGCATCATCGCCGGACTCGCCGGGCTCGCCCGGGTCGAACTGCGCGCCACCGCCTCCGAGCTGGCCCGCGTCCTCCTCGACTCCGTCGTCGCCCGCACCGAGGAGCGCGTCGCCGTCGCGGGTGCCGCGAACCTCACCCGCAACGGGAACTTCTTCGCCGGATCGCTGCGGCCGATCCTCGAAGCGCTGGAGGAGGAGGTCGTGCTCATGCAGCTCCTCGGCCGCGCCGACTCCAACGCGCTGCTGACGGTCCGCATCGGCGACGAGAACGAGGTCGCCGACTTCCGCGAGGCCACCGTCGTCACCGCCGGGTACGGCCCCGGCTCCGTCGTCGGGCACATGGGCGTGCTCGGACCGACGCGCATGGACTACCCGGGCACGATCGCGGCCGTCCGCGCCGTCGCCCGGTACGTATCAGAGATTTTGGAACAGAACCGCTGACAGGACGATGAGCATCCACGTGGCTAAGGACTACTACGGCATCCTCGGGGTCGAGCGCAACGCGACCGAGGACGAGCTGAAGAAGGCGTACCGGAAGCTGGCGCGCAAGTACCACCCCGACGTCAGCGACGAACCCGACGCGCAGGAACGGCTCCAGGAGATCAACGCCGCCTTCGAGGTCCTCATGGACCCCCAGAAGCGCGCGGTCGTCGACGCGGGCGGCGACCCGTACGCGCGCGGCGCCGCAGGAGGCTCCGGGGCCCCGTTCATGGGCTTCGAGGACATCATGGACGCGTTCTTCGGCGGCTCCATGGGCGGCTTCGGCCGCCGCGGCCCGCGCTCGCGCACCCGGCCCGGCAACGACGCGCTCCTCCGCCTCGACCTCGACCTCGAAGAGGTCGCGTTCGGCACCGAGTCCACGCTCACCGTCGACACGGCGATCCTCTGCGACTCCTGCGACGGCTCCTGCACCGAAGGCGCCAGCGAACCGCAGACGTGCACCACCTGCGGCGGCTCCGGCGAGGTCCAGGTCGTGCAGCGCACGATCCTCGGCCAGGTCCGCACCGCGCGCCCCTGCTCGGCCTGCTCCGGCTACGGCACGATCATCACCGACCCGTGCCGCAAGTGCGGCGGCGAAGGCCGCGTGCGCTCGCGCCGGCGCATCACCGTCAAGGTCCCCGCCGGCGTCGAGGACGGCATGCGCATCCGCCTCTCCGGCGAAGGCGAGGTCGGCCCCGGCGGCGGCCCCGCCGGCGACCTGTACGTCGAGGTCCACGAGAAGCCCCACGAGGTCTTCACCCGCGAGGGCTCCGACCTGCGCTGCCGCGTCCGCGTCCCCATGACGCAGGCCGCGCTCGGCACCAAACTCAACATCCACACCCTCGACGACCAGGTCGAGGTCGAGGTCGCCACCGGCACCCAGCCCGGCACCATCAAGAAGGTCCGCGGCCACGGCGTCCCCAAGCTCCGCGGCGGCGGCGCCCGCGGCGACCTCTACGTCGAACTCGATGTCCGCACCCCCGGCAAGCTCGACGCCGAGCAGGAGGAGCTCCTCCGCAAGCTCGCGAGCCTCCGCGACGAGGAGATCAAGGAAGTCAAAGGCGGATCGGGTTTTTTTAGCCGGATGCGCGACGCGTTCAACGGCCACGCTTAGGACCCCGCCCCATGAGCCCCGCCCCCGCCTTCCCGCGCGGGGAGCGGGGCTCCGCTACACTCCGGCCCCGTGATCAGCCTCGACCCCGCGACCGTCTCCGTCATCGCCGTCCTCCTCATCGCGGCCCTCGTCGCCTTCGTCGTGGTCCTGCGCCGCCGCGGCGCCCCCGCACGCGGCGGCCCCCGGCTCGACGCGGCCCCGCCCTCCGGCGGCCCGCAGACCGGCGAGCGCTGGCTCGCCGACGTCCCCTTCGAGGACGAGCCGCGCCGCTCCAAGGAGCGCCCCGTCCTCGTCATCGGCTACTCCGGCTCCGGCTACTGGGTCCTCAAATGCACCACCCAGGCGCCCCGCGAGGCCGAATGGCGCGTCGCCGCTCCCGCGAACCGCTGGGAGCCGCCCGCCGACAAGGACGGCTGGGTCGACCTCATCCCCGTCCACCTGCCGCGCCGCCGCTTCGACCACTCCTTCGGCCGCATCGGCGACCAGGGCCTCTACCGCAAGATCACCGGCCGCCTCCGCTGGGAACGCGCCGTCGACTTCACCCGCTGACCTCCGGTTAGGCTGGTGCGGTGAGCGATCCGGTCTTCCTCGTCGACGCCCTCCCGGCCGTCGGCGAATACGTCCTCGACGGCCCCGAAGGGCACCACGCCGCCGACGTGCAGCGCCTCCAGCCCGGCGAGACCCTGCTCCTCGCCGACGGCTCCGGCGGCGTCGCCTCCGCTCGCGTCGCCCACGCCGAGCGCGGCCTCCTGCGCCTGGACGTCCTCGACAACCGCACGCTCCCCGGCCCCGACCCGAAGCTCACCGTCGTCCAGGCCCTCCCCAAGGGCGACCGCGGCGAGCGCGCCGTCCAGATGCTCACCGAGATCGGCGTCGACGAAGTGATCCCCTGGGCCGCATCGCGGTCCATCGTCCAGTGGAAGGGCCCGCGCGGCGACAAGGCCCGCGCCAAATGGGACGCGACCGCCCGCGAAGCCTCCAAGCAGGCCCGCCGCGCCCACCTCGCGCACGTCGCCGAGCTGCACACCACCAAGCAGCTGGTGCAGCGCCTGCGCACGGCCGCGCAGGTCCTCGTCCTCCACGAGGAGGCGACCCTGCCCCTCTCGCAGGTCCCGCTCGCCTCGGCCGGCGAGATCGCCCTCGTCATCGGCCCCGAAGGCTCCATCAGCCCCGACGAACTCGCCGCGCTCGCCGAGTTCGGCGAACCGGTTCGCCTCGGCGACACCGTCCTGCGCACCTCCACCGCGGGCCCCGCGGCCCTCGCAGTGCTCCAGGCCCGACTCGGCCGCTGGTAAGTAAGATCCTCGAAATGACCGACTGCCTGTTCTGCAAGATCGTCGCCGGGGACGTCCCCTCGACCAAGGTGCTGGAGACCGAGCATGTGCTCGCCTTCCGCGACATCCAGCCGAAGGCGCCCACGCACGTGCTGGTCATCCCGAAGACCCACTACGCGAACATCGCCGAACTCACGGCCGCGGACCCCGCGCTCGCCGGGGAGGTCCTCGCGGCCGCGGCGGGGATCGCCGAGTCGGAGGGCATCGCCGAAACCGGGTGGAACCTCCTCGGGAACACCGGGGCCGAAGCCGGGCAGACGATCTTCCACGTGCACTTCCACGTGCTCGGCGGCAAATCGTTCGAGCCGCTGCTCGCGGCATGAAATCACACCGCGGCAGCGTTTACCCGCTGTCCCTTGTCGCAGGCAGGAACTACCATTGGGGCATGGAAACCGCGGCCCCCGAGGGGCCGCTCGAAGTCTCTTTTGAGGAAGCAGGTGGCGAACAGCCCTCGCGGCGAAGCCTATGACCGACCGCTCTGACAACGTCAACACCACCTCGACGATCACGTCCACGATCACCGTCGGCGACCAGAGCGCGCTCATGGCCCTGCTGGGTCGCGCCGACGAGAACCTGCGCTACATCGAACGCCGCTTCCCCGGCGTCGACCTGCACGTGCGCGGGGACACCATCACCCTCACCGGCATCAACGGCGCCCCGCGGGCCGCCGAACGACTCGTGAAGGAGCTGCTCGCCTTGATCGAGAACGGCGAGAACGTCGATCCCGACATCATCCGGCGCACGGAGAACATGCTGAAGTCCGCCCCGGGCGAGCGCCCGGTGGACGTGCTCACGCAGAACATCGTCTCCAAGCGCGGCAAGGCGATCCGCCCCAAGACCATCGGGCAGAAGCACTACGTGGAGGCGATCGACAACAACACGATCGTCTTCGGCATCGGCCCCGCGGGCACCGGCAAGACCTACCTCGCGATGGCCAAGGCCGTGCAGGCGCTCCAGGCCAAGGAGATCAGCCGGATCATCCTCACTCGCCCCGCGGTCGAGGCCGGGGAGCGGCTCGGGTTCCTGCCCGGGACGCTGTTCGAGAAGATCGACCCGTACCTGCGGCCGCTGTACGACGCGCTGCACGACATGATCGACCCGGGCTCGATCCCGAAGCTCATGGAGTCGGGCACGATCGAGGTCGCGCCGCTCGCGTTCATGCGCGGGCGTACGCTCAACGACGCGTTCATCATCCTCGACGAGGCGCAGAACACCACGCCCGAGCAGATGAAGATGTTCCTCACCCGCCTCGGCTTCGGCTCGAAGATCGTCGTCACCGGCGACATCACCCAGGTCGACCTGCCCGGCGGCACCACCTCCGGGCTGCGCGTGGTCCGCGACATCCTCGAAGGCGTCGAGGACGTGCACTTCGCCACGCTCCGGGCGGAAGACGTCGTCCGTCACCAGCTCGTCAGCGATATCGTGAACGCCTACGAGAAGTGGGACGCCGCGAAGGACAGCCATCGCGCGCCCGCCGGGAAAGGGCAACGAGGGAACCGTGGGCATCGAGATCATCAATGAGTCCGGGCGCGAAGTCGACGAGTCGGGCATCCGCGCCGTCGCCGAGTTCGCGCTCCTGGAGATGGGCGTCAACCCGCTCGCCGAGCTCTCGGTCCTCATCGTCGACATCGAGCACATGACCGAGCTGAACAAGCGCTGGATGGGCGGCACCGGGCCCACCGACGTCCTCTCGTTCCCGATGGACGACGCGATGCCCGCCCGCCCCGACTCCTCGGAGCCGGGCACGCCGATCCTCGGCGACCTCGTGCTCTCGCCCGAGGTCGCCGAAGCGCAGGCCAAGGACGCCGGGCACTCCACCGCCGACGAGATGCACATGCTCTCCGTCCACGGCGTGCTCCACATCCTCGGCTACGACCACGCCGAACCGGAGCAGGCCAAGGAGATGTTCGGCCTCCAGAACCGGCTGCTCGACTCCTGGCGCTCCAAACGCACGGCCTCGGCGGAGAGTTAGGCCCCGATGCCGTACACCCTGCTGGCAGCCGCCGTCGCGCTCATCGTCGTCGCCGGGGCCGCCGCCATGGTCGACTCTGCCCTCACCGCGGTCTCCCCGGCCCGCGCGGCCGAACTCGCCGGCGAGCGCCGCCGCGGCGCCGAATCGCTCGTGAAGATCACCGAGGACCTCCCCAAGTACCTCAACCTGCTGATCCTGCTGCGCCTCGCGTGCGAGGCGGCGGCCATCGCGATCGTCGCGGTCATCGCCTTCGACACCTGGAACGACTCGTGGACGGCGGTCGGGATCTCCGCCGCCGTCATGACCGTCGTGTCCTTCGTCGTCATCGGCGTCAACCCGCGCACGCTCGGGCGCCAGCACGCCTACCCGGTCGCGCTCGCGGTCGCGGGCCCGGTGTCGATGCTCGGCACCGCGCTCGGGCCGCTCGCGAAGGTCCTCATCCTCCTCGGCAACGCGCTCACGCCCGGCAAGGGCTTCCGCGAGGGGCCGTTCGCGACCTCGGAGATCGAGATCCGCGAGCTGGTTGACGCGGCCGAGGCGCAGGGGACCGTCGACCACGACGAACGGGACATGATCGCGTCGGTGTTCGCCTTGGGCGACACCGTGGTCCGCGAGGTCATGGTGCCGCGCACCGCGATGGTGTGGGTGAGCGCCGAGACGCCCGCGGACGAGGCCAAGCAGGTCGCGCTCCGCTCCGGCTACTCGCGCATCCCGGTCGTGGGGGAGGACCTCGACGACCTCCGCGGCGTCGTCTACCTCAAGGACCTGGTGCGCCTGGACGACGGCGCGAACCCGCCCGTGGGCGAGGTCATGCGCGCCGTCTCGATCGTCCCGGACTCCAAGCCCGTGGACGACCTGCTGCGCGAGATGCAGACCGCCCGCATCCACATCGCGGGCGTCGTGGACGAGTACGGCGGGACCGCCGGGCTCGTCACCATCGAGGACATCCTGGAGGAGATCGTCGGCGAGATCACCGACGAGTACGACCAGGAGCTCCCGCCCGTGGCCTGGCTCGACGACCGCACCGCGCGCGTCACGGCCCGGTTCTCGCCCGAGGACCTCGCCGAGCTCTTCGACGTCGACCTGCCCGAGGTCGACGTGGACACCGTCGCGGGCCTCCTGGCCGCCGAGCTGGGGAAGGTCCCGCTCGCGGGCGACCGGACCCGCCTCGCGGGCCTGGAGCTCACCGCCGAGGGCACCGTGGGCCGGCGCAACCGCATCGAGACGGTGCGCGTCGCGCGGCTGCCCGAAGCCGACGACGCCGCGCCCTCGACCTCCACTGACGAAAGGCACGAACTCAATGTCTGACCTGCACGTCGACGACCTCGACGCCGAGGACGCGAAACTCGTCACGCTGGCCCGCGGGGCCGCGGGGCGCGTCTCGCAGACCACCGGCGCGGCCGTGCGCGACGGCATCGGCCGCACCTACGCCTCGGCGGCGGTGGACCTGCCGTCCCTGCGCCTGACCGCGCTCCAGGCGGCGGTCGCGCAGGCGTTCGCGGCGGGGGCCGAGGCGCTGGAGGCGGCCGTGGTCTTCGGCGCGCAGTCGGACGAGGACGGCCTCAAGGCCGCGAAAGAGATCAGCAGCGACGTGGCCGCGTACTCGGTCATCCGGAAAGAGGTGAACCGTCTTGCCTAGCAACGAGTTCCGTGCAGGGTTCGCCTGCTTCGTGGGCCGCCCGAACGCGGGGAAGTCCACGCTCACGAACGCGATCATGGGCCAGAAGATCGCGATCACCTCGAACCGGCCGCAGACCACGCGGCACGTCGTCCGCGCGATCCTGCACCGCCCGGACTCCCAGCTCATCCTCGTGGACACGCCCGGCCTCCACCGGCCGCGCACGCTCCTGGGCGAGCGCCTGAACGACCTGGTCCGCCAGACCTGGTCCGAGGTCGACGTCATCGGCCTGTGCCTGCCCGCCAACGAGAAGCCCGGCCCCGGCGACAAGTTCATCACCGGCGAGATCGCGAAGCTCGGCGCGAAGGTCGTCGCAGTCGTCACCAAGATCGACCTCGTCTCCAAGGACGCCCTGGTCCGCCACCTGACCAACGTCGCGGCCCTCGGCGAGTTCGCCGACATCGTCCCGGTCTCCGCCAAGACCGGCGACAACCTCGACGAGCTCGTCGGCGTCCTCTCCGGCCACCTGCCTGAGTCGCCGCAGCTCTACCCGGACGGCATGATCTCCGAGGAGCCCGAGCGGGTCATGATGGCCGAGCTCATCCGCGAGGCCGCCCTCGAAGGCGTCCGCGACGAGCTGCCCCACTCCCTCGCCGTCGTCATCGAGGACGTCGAGGACGAGGACTCCGACGGCGGCCCCCGCAAGAAGATCTGGGCCGAGATCTACGTCGAGCGCGACTCCCAGAAGGGCATCGTCATCGGCAAGGGCGGCGACCGCCTCAAGCGCGTCGGCACCAAGGCCCGCAAGGGCATCGCCCAGCTCATCGGTGGCCGCGTCTACCTCGACCTCCACGTCCGCGTCGCCAAGGACTGGCAGAAGGACCCCAAGATGCTCGAACGCCTCGGCTTCTAACGCCCCCGCCCGGCCCCCACCCGGGGGCCGGGCCCGAAACCCCAGGTGAACACGGCGTGACCCCACTCACCGAACCCGCTGTGGCAGGTGGTTTCTAGGATGATGTACTCTTTACATACCGACGCGGGATAGAGCAGCTCGGTAGCTCGCCAGGCTCATAACCTGGAGGTCGGTGGTTCAAATCCGCCTCCCGCTACAAAGAAAGTCCAGCTGAGAGCCGGTTTCCTCGAGAGAGGGGACCGGCTCTTCTGGTTCTCGCTTGTCGTTCGCTTGCGGTGACTCCCCAGGATGCCTCGGTGTTCTCGGGTATGGAATGCTTATGTTCTATGATATAGGTCACTCTTGATTGCGCTTGGTGCAGCGGCAGGCATGTCCTGCGGAAGCCGCGATTGATACCCAGCCTTGTCGACATGGGGTCGCGCATCAGGCGCTCACTCCTCACATCGTGTTTCCTGAGTGGCTATGGGTTGCTGACTGAAGTTGGATGGTGGGCATGGCAAGCAGGTCTTCATCGGGGGGAGCCGCAGCGGCAGGTGGTGTGGGTTTCGAAGCTCAATGTTTGGCTTGGTTTGCCGCCCATCTCCTCGCTGAGCAGAGGCTCCCAGAGTGGGCTACTGGAGGACGTGTTGTCGGGGTTGGGGGTCAGACAGCGCGGCCGGTAGATGACATTGGTGCTCTCACCGAAGAAGGCGGCTGGGTTCAGGTTCAGGCGAAGAAAGGGCTGTCTCTCGGAACGAAATCCGATAGCCCCCTGGGCAAGGCCCTGGCCCAAGCGGTGGAGGCGACCTGCAAAGGTGTGCCAGAGCGGCGGGCATCTGAGGCATTGCGCCCGCTCGAACCCGATATCGACTGTCTGCTGATCCTAGGGGATCACAAGTCGCCGCAGACAGTGGCGACAGCACTCAGCAACGTCGTGCAACGTCTCCGCCGTTGGCCTAACAACGTTCCTCTCGCTGAAGCTGGGACGAATGAGAAGGAGCGTGCGGCACGAGAGGTGCTGTTTCAGCATCTGGGGCGGTGCTGGATGGAGCAGCGAAATGTCACGCTTGCCGAGACCGATCTGCGGCTCCTCCTCCGGTCGCTCGGCGTCTTCTGCCTGGAATTGCAAGAGGGCGGCAGCGACCGTCGCGCTGTGCAAGTGATGCTCACAGAGCTGGTTTCCGATCATGAAAAGGCGGAATCCCTCTGGCACGCGTTGCTAGCGATCGGAGTACAGCTGGCCACAGATCGGACTTGGGCCGACCGAGCAGGGCTGGTAGCGAAGCTTGAGACACAAGGGATCGTGCTTCGACCTGTCGCCCGCTTGCGCCCTGACATCGAACAACTTCGACGTATCACGGCCGCTAATCTCGATCCGAGCTCGAACGAGATAACTCTCGCCACGCCTGAAGGGAACTTGGTAGTTCCAAGAATCCTTGAATCTGTGCTGGCAGACGCCACCGGCAACTTGGCAGTCACTGGTGAACCGGGTACCGGCAAGACCGGCCTGCTGTGCACCCTCGCCGCTGACCTACTCTCCCGCAAGCAAGATGTCCTATTCCTCAGCGCCGACCAACTGCGCCCCACCGCTGGGCAAACGAGGGAAGAACTCAACCTCAAGTACGACATCGATGCAGTACTGCAAGGCTGGACAGGGGCACACCCCGCGGTCCTCATCCTCGACGGTCTCGATCAAACCCGCGGAGGAGACCCGTCAAGCTGGCTGTTCAAGCTGGCCCGCACCCTCAAAGGTAGTCGCTGGAGAATCGTTGCGAGTATCCGCAGCTTCGATCTTGCCCATAGCGACCGATGGAGGGCCACATTTCAGGGTGAACCGATCGATTCCGCACACATTGACCCTGGCCTCAGCAACGTCCGACATCTCCTCGTAAGCGACTTCTCCGTTGGAGAGCTGCGCTGGATCAGCGATGCTAGTCCCGGTCTCGCGGGGCTGCTCGACGTTGCTGAGGAGGGATACCGTCAGATCCTTGCCAATCCGTTCAACCTCAACATCTCTGCCCAGCTCCTCACCGAAGGGGCGCTCACTGAGACAGACCGGTTCGACAGCCGCCTGGAATTGCTGGACCGATACTGGCAGAAGAGGGTAGTAGGCGATGACGCTGCCGGCTACGACCGCTCGAACGCGCTCAGACTGGTATCCGAACGAATGCTCGCGAAACGCCGGCAGCACCTCAATCTCCCCGCAGAGCTCCCCGCCGAAGTTTCAGGGAGTGTGCTGTCAGGGCTCGTCAGTGACAATGTGCTGCATGAGTTGCCGCGAGTGCTCGGTCAGCCGCACGCTTCGATCTCCTTTGCGCACCCAGTATTGTTCGACTACGCCGTCGCTGTCCTGGCGCTGGGTGACGTTTCGGATTCACAGAGCCTCGCAGGTCAACTCGATGCTGACCCAGACCTTGCTCTAGTGGCTCGCCCTAGTCTGGACTACCGGCTCGCGCTCGAGTGGCGCAGAGACTCGTCCCACCGCGGGTTCTGGCGGCTGGCATTGCGGTTGGCAGCCTCAGACCCTGGGCACGAAATTGCTGCTGCGGCTGCTGCCGCAGTCTGCGGCCGTGAGCTGCGAACACTTCGAGACCTTGCTGACCTCGTTGACGCTTGTACGAGCAGGCCAGGAAGTGCTGAACGACAGCGATGGACTGTTGCTGATGCGCGAAAACTTGCCTTCTTGATTGCTGCCGCAATCGGCGCTGCAGAAGGCAATCGGCCGCAGTTGGAGGCATACACCGCCTTCACCGCTGAGTTGGCCGACCTCGCTCACAACAACGATGAGGTTGACCTCTCCCTATTCGCCTCCCAATTGCTCACGCGAGCTGTCGGCATGCGCAAACTTGATCCGAATTCACCAGCAGCCCGAAACCTGGTTCAAGCGGCTATCGCATGTATGGAGGTCGCGCTGGCAGACCCGTCGGCTGACGGGCGGCCTCGGCTCGGCGCAGGCTCGGCCAACGTGTTCGCAACGTCGGTAGTCCTCGACCCGGACGGAACCAAGGCTGCGCTCATGGAGGTGATCTCGAGCGCGACCATGAGCGTCTGGGACTACGACGTGGTGCGACGCCTTATCGATCAGATTCCAGCAATCATCGTCAAGGACCCGGCTGCAGCCGTTGAGATCGCTGCGAGCGTTTGGGAGTTCGAAGAAACCCGTGACGAAGCCACGTCGATGATGCATAGTCAGATCTTTGATCTGAGGAGCAATCGAAAGCAGGATCTTGAGAGCCTCCGGTACACCGTAGGCGAAGTCTTTCCAAAAATGGCAGCGAGCAACCTGACGGCTGCGGCACAACTTCTGTTGCGCATTGTCGAACGGACACAGATGTTGCAGAGCTGGCATACGGCTATCTCTGCGGGAGCACCTCCGCACGTCCGCTACGGCGACAATTTGCGCTACACAGGCGGCCACGGTGCCGCCGCCACCATTGCCGACGCTCTAGTCGACCAAATCCAGACGGCTTCGGATCGTGTCCTCGACCAGGGCCTGCAGCCCGACTCCGATGAAGTGCAGTCATCCGGCATCGACCTGAGCCAAGTCGTTGACCTGCTGGCTGAGAAGCTCACGCACAGCGGTGTTTGGGAGCGGCTCCTCTACCATGCAGCGTCCGCCCCATCGCTGGCGATGGCTCGGCACTTGGCGCCCCTGCTCAGCCGCAGCCTATTCGCGTGTGACGACACATGGCTCGCGGCCGGCCACCTGTTCCAGCGAACTTCCCCAGTGCTCGAGGCAGAAGAACACTATGCAATCGAGGCAGCGATTTTGTCCGCCACCGAGCCTTCCCGTGGTCCCGAAGAGGAGCAATGGCTCTTGCATCGACGCGACACACTGCTGCGTGCAGCTGACCCAGAACATATCAGCCATCCCTCTGCCCAGGAACACCTGCAAGACCTGATGGAGAGCGGAAGGGAGAGCAGGTCACTGCCACCCCTCGTCTCGCCCGAAGAGCGACACGACGCCGAGTGGACGGTTGAAGAGGACGAGGCCCCTGAGACATCGGGCGCCGACTCGGGACTAAACCGAGCCTTGCGTGAAGTTGCCGGCGCCGTAGACCAAGTCCAGTCCAACCATGACGACCAACGTGCTGCAGGCTGGAGGCGCCTGGCTGATAGCTGGCTAGACCTCAGTCGAGCACTGGAATCTCAGACCCACCGCGACCCCTCGAATGACCATGAATCGCAACTGGTACTCATGCGCGGTGCCTGCAGCCTGGCTCACCACTCCGAAACCGTGCCAGACTCTGAATTGGGCTCCCGCGTCATCGCTACCCTGCGGGCGGCACTGCCTCCCGTCGCTGAACAGCAGCAAGATGACTCCCTGCCCGCAGATTGGAGTGGTGCCTGGGGCGTGACGGTCGATACGGAAGCACTGCAAGGCATCGCTACCCTTATTCGCTGGTCGACCTGGCGAACAGCACGCGGCGAAGAGCTCTCGAACCTCCTGCATCCCTACCTGGATTCGCCAAGTCCCATCTACCGACTACTCAGTGGTCAGGTACTTGCCTCGATATTTACTAGTTCAGCAGAAGTGCTGCAACAACTTGAAGTTCGGCTCTCTCGTGAACGCCACTATCCCGTCCTCGCGGTCCTGATGCAGGTGTTGCGAAGACAAGTCTCCCAGGACCCACTTGAAGTAGATGGCATCCTTGATCGGCTTGCGGCACAGTCGCATTGGGCAATACTTGCCGCTGAACCAGTAGCAGACGCGGCCTTGAAGAGTGAGGATCATCTCGATATACCTCTTCACGCGATCACTGGCCTGGCGGCAGTACATGGCACTCCCTATGCGAGACGAACGGTGGAAGCATGGATGTCGCAGCCGCTCGCGAATCCCAATCGGACTATCAGAGTGATTTCCTACCTGCGTGACTACCTCAATCCGCACGAGCCCTCGTTGCTGGAAGCGCAAGAGCGCGCCTTCAAACTCCTAGAACTCCCAGTCGCATCAGTCTGCTCAGTTTGGCGCGAACTGGCAAAGTCAGCCACACGTTCACCTGACCAGGACGAAGTTCTCAGCAATGCAGTGGGCATTGCCGAGGGAGCGACTTCGCAGATCTATTACGCGAGCGGTGCCACCTCGCAGAAGAAGGAGAGGTCACCGCAAGAGTCAGACAAGAGAGATCTTGATAGGTTCTCGGAGTTTGCGCTACCGCTGCTTGAAGAGTATGCAGCCGTTCACTACCCTGCGGTGGTGCACCATGTAATCGAGACTATCGATTACGTTGCATCGCTCAACCCGAAATACGCTCTACTCATCGCAACACAGGCGGCTACAGCAAACGATTCGTATGCGTATGAGTCACTTGCCGTTGATGCGGTACTGAAACTAATTAAACGTTACATGGCTAATCATCGCGAACTTATTATTGGCGATTCCGAATGCACCTCAGCGGTTCGGAAATTGATTGAATCGCTAGTACAAGCGGGGTGGGAAAAGGCCATCCTATTTGCGGAAGAAATGGACGTATACTTTCGCTGAGAACCGGTTTCCAGACGGCCCGCAGGCGCAGCTGGTCTGGAGATCGATGAAGTACTCTGGCTTCTCGTATCGGCGTCCGAACCCGCTCGATCGTAGCGCGCTATGGGCAAAATTATGATTTTTGGCAGGGAACAGTTTGTTGATGGGTCGTAACTGCTTGTCTTTTTGTTCGGGACGAGGGGGTCGCAGGTTCAAATCCTGTCAACCCGACCAGAAATTGCAGGTCAGGAGCATAGCTTCTGGCCTGCAATGCCATCATCGTGGTCTCCGCTTGGATTTCGCTTGTCTTGACGTTCCAGCATGCACTGGGACGCCTGGGCATGGGCACGCTTTCCTGTGTGACTCTGGTCACATGATTGGTGATTTGAAGTGCCCTATCCTGAAAGTCTGTGGGGCCCTTCGCAGGTCACAGGACGGGTTGTATTATGTAGCTTATCGGCCGCGATGGAGGTCCGACTGCGGCATTGTGGGTTTAGCTCGGAATCCTGGACCCTGCTCGCAAGTGAGGGCGTGGTTCGCCCGCTCCATCACCCATCTTCCACCGACGTTGCATCATGATTGATGGACGCTGTGACCGATGCTGGCCGAGCAGCGCGAGGAGTCACGATGTCCCGTTCAGTGCATACGGCTACTGCACGCAAGCGCGCCGCCTTTACAGGTGAAACCCCGATTGCCGCGGAGTACGGACGAGGCCGACAGGGCAACCTTGGTCTCGATCGTTGTATCCCTGCGCAACTTGAGATGCGGAGCCGCCTCGCGTGGCACCTGTTCAACCGTGGCTGGCTCAGTACCCTTCCTTACGAATCCACAATCAGCAGGATTGCCTCGTATAGCCCGGTGGTCTCGGCGCGATACAAAGAGCTGGTGCTCGTCGCGAAAGGCGCGCCCGTGAACGTGCTCGGCTACTTCTTCAATGCTCCCGAGGCAGTATTCCCTGGCCTTCGGCTTACCCACTCGGTGCGATGGGAGGAGGGGTCTGACGGCCCTGATCGCCCGCAGTATGAGCGGTACGAGACGGTGCATGTCCCCACCGGTGCGAAGTTCATCGTCACAAGCCACCCTGACACCACACGTGAAGTCGGGAAGCCTGGCTACGGCAGTGAAATGTGGGTGGGGGTTGATATGAAGATGGCCGACTCTGAAGCCTTCAACCACAAGCTGATGCCCCCGATGTCGATCGGCATTCAGCGGATACTGGCCGCGCTGGTCGCGCGCTTCAACTCGAGAGATCCCGGTGGGCGCTGGGCGACCGGGAGCTGGGAAGGCCCACCGATGGGGCGCAAATCGGAAGGCGTTGGTGCCGACTACAGCCGGGGCCTGTCAGGGGGCGGGGAGGTCTGGAGCCTCCGCTGGACGCTGTACCCCACGGTCCGCGACATCGTCGACATGCTCGCAGATCCGGTCTTCGGCGTGCCAGAAATCGAAATACAACAGCGCACCAGCTCAGCCGACCTCAAGCTTGGCGACGCTCTGCTTCGCCTCCAACGGGTCTGATCGAACAGCCGCCTAGTGGCTCCGCACGATGAGCGGACACTGGGTAGACTGACGGAGTGCCAAGTGTGGAGGCGCTGCTGGCGTCATCGCCCGGTTGAACGATGACAAGGCCGCAAAAGGGTTCAACAACTCGCCACCACTCAGGGCAGAGCTATGCCCTGAGTCAGCCATGTAGGCCGTTGTCGTCATGTACAACTTCCATTCGCCGAGCCGGGCGGCGAGTTGAGGTGTTCCCATGACCAACCAAAACTCTGTCACCGAGCGTGCGGCGAAGCTGCGGAAGGCCTATACCGGAGAGTCCCGGTTGCAGGCGCTCAATGCGATCCAAACATCCGTGCGAGGCGATGTTCTGGAAGCCCTTCGGGCGATGCCTGAACTAGTCGACCCCGAACTGACGCGTTACATCCCGCGAGACGGGTACGGTTTGCTCGACAAGCTACGCTCCGCGGTGCTCCCGAACGCAAACTCCTGGCAGCAGGAACTCCTGGACCTCTTCGTATTGATCTCGCTGCGCGAGTTCGAGCACCTTCCCTTGTCCCTGCGAGCCGAAGCAGCAGACCGAAGCGAAGTCGTCGCTTCGGTCTCCCCTCACCAGGATCATCTTGTGGTCCACTGCCACCCCGGCATGGAGTCGACCTTCCTCGCCACCCTGGTGGCTACTCGAAGCGACAACGGCCGCACCAGGGGGGACGGGTTGCCCTGCATTCGCTTCAAGCGGAAGAGACAGCAGGTAGAGGTCTCGCTGATCGGGTCACGCTCGCACCCCGAAGGAGCCCGTCTGAAGGTGCCCGGTGTCCATCAGAATGCATGGAATGACCTTCTCGAATACATCGAGTATCTGGATGCCAGTCGCCGACTCTATCGGTCGCCAATCTCAGACGAACCTCCAGGGAAAGTGGAAGAAGCAGCACTCGACAAAGTGCTGCACTGGCACAGACACCACGTGATGGCGAGCAAACTGGCTCGACGAATCGGGTTGATCGCCGGGAGCAACATCCTGGATGCGTGGGCGGTGTCAGGAGGCATCTACACCGTAGAATTCCAATCCCCCTGGCGCCGAAGCATCCCCGAAGTAGCACAGAAACTCAGGCACCCCGTCGCAGGCTTCATCTCCCTGTACCCCCAGTTCGCCTCCTCCTGGAGCGTTCACGAGTACAGCACCATCACGGTCGTTGAGGACGGCGGCGAATTTCCGATACGGACATCCGCTGGCCCTGACCGTGGGAAGACCCCGGTGTTGCAGATTCGGGCAATCATCGGAAGCCAAGCCGCACAGACACTTCCGCCTGTATCGAACAGCAGGAACGGGGGCAGGCGATGAGCGACGAAGCGCCGCGCTCAGAACGGGAAGCGGGACGTGCCCAGACGTTGATCGAATTGATGGATCGAGCGCTCGACGAGCCTGGACGAACCTGGAGAACACTCGTGCTGGCCGTGGCGTTGAGCCTGCCGATCGGTACAGCGACATTGATCGCAGGGGCGCTGATCGTCTGGCTCTTCGAGTTGCACCCCTTACTACTGGCGAGTGTCGCCGGGCCACTAGCCGGTCGACTCTTCGCGCGGACGCGACCTCGATGGGCAGCATTGTGGAAGCGGAGATCGAAGCACACGAAGGATGAAGAAGCGGGAAGCCGCATCACGGCCGCGGAGGAGTGACGGTACGGGCAGATCTTGGTGCAAGTTGATGATCCAAGTCAGGCTCGTACTGCGCATGGTGTGCCTCGTGTTCTGCTGCAAGGTGCGGTGCCGTGATCCGGAGTTCCGAGGCAAGTTCCGGCGTCAGGATTCCGCGCCTGGACAGCGCGTGTACGAGGTCCGCAGCAAGGGCGGCTTGCGTTGCTGCCGTTGACGGGTCTGGTGCGATCAACCGCCAGGTCGGTCCCCACGCGGATGCGAGCTCGTCGTGGATGGAGTTGCGGTCGGTTGCTGGGAGCGCGGCGTAGACATCGTGCGCGATGGTGATGACGAGCTGTTGTTCGCCCCTCTCGGCGAGACCGGTGCAAGTCGCCGGTGCGTCGGGTTGGTCGATGGCGAGGGCGGCGCTTGCTGCGGCCCACCAGGCGTGGTGTCCGGCGCGGCCTTCTTCGGTCTAGGGGCCGAAGGGGTGGGCGGGGTCGTCGGTGTCGGTGCGGAGCTGGTCGCGGTGGGCGGCGGCGAGAGCGATGGCGGCTCGCCAGCGGTCGTAGGTGGCTTCGTCGGTGGGAGTTTCGCCGAAGGCTTCGGTCCAGGCGGGCCGTTCGGTGATGGCGTGGTCGGTGAGGTGGTCGACGCGGGCTTGGATGGCGCCTGCGACGTGGTCGAGGTAGTCGCGGAGTTCGCGACGCTTGTGTGGAGTGACGTGGGTGTGGTGGCCCAGGGGAGCGGGTGTGGTGCGTGTTCGATGGCTTGGAGGCGTTGGTGCCAGGTGAGTTCGTGGCCGGCTTCGAGCGCGAGGCCGGTGAGAGAGCGGTCTGGGGCGAGTTCGTCGATGAGTTCGGCAGGGTTGCCTCCTGCGTTTTCCCAGGCTTTGACGGTCCAGGCTTGGCCCGCATGTGTGGGGTCGAGTTCAATCAGGCGGGTCTGGCGTTCGATCCGCCAGGCGAGGTTGGGTGCGATGTGGTCGAGGCCGTCGAAGTCGCGTTGCGCCGCGGCGCGATAGAGCGCTTCGGCAGAATACTGGCCGGCCTCCTCAGCACGACGCAGCGACCCGATGACCGCGGGCCAGGCCCGCTCGGCGGTGACGCGGTCGGCGAGTTCCGAGCCGAAGATGTCGGCGAGTTCAGTCCGATAGCGGTCGGCGGCCCGTGTCGGCTCGGCCTCGTGTGCGGCGTTGACCGGGAACCGGACGGGCCCCGGGTGGAGTGCGGTCGTGGTGTCGAGGTTCGCCTCGGGGTAGTGGGGCCGGAGGAGTTCCCTGTAGCGATCGAGGTCGTCGGGTCTGGGTTCGGCGCCTGCCGGGGGCGGGGTGTGGCTGTCCATGTGGCCGTTGATCCTCCCGATCAGCACGGCGCTGACCGAGCCTGCGTCGTCGACCGGTCCGCGAGCGATGGCGAGGGTGAGGATCTGCTCGGGGTTCCACCCGGCGGCCTCGGCTTTGGCGAGGGTCCCGGCGAGCGCGCCGCGGCCGTTCGCTTCGATGTCGGCCAAGTGTTCGGCGTCCAGGACGGAGGTGAGGACGCGGGTGATGAGGTCGGCGTAGTGGTGGTCGGCGGCCATGTCGGTGGCGGTGCGGTAGCGGGGGACGAGCTCGTGGAGGTCGCCGGATCGGGCGGTGAGGCGCTGGTCGGTCTCGGTCGCGGACAGGTTGTCGGGTTCGCGGGCGAGGATCTGTTCGGCGACTTCGCGGGCGGCGGTGGCATCGGGGTCCCATTTCGGGCGATCGAACTGACGGTCGGTGTCGGCCGGGATCTCGCTGTGGGTGATGGCGTACAGGGTGGTCGTGAGGGCGGCGCGGGTGGCGGCGACGTAGAGGGCGTCGCGGGTCATCTGGCCGGTGAGGATCGGGTGGGCGGTGTCGACGGTCATGCCCTGGCAGCGGTGGACGGTGGCGGCGTAGGCGAGTTCGACATGCTTGGCCACGTAATCGGCGGGGAGCACTATGGTGCCGCCGGATTCGCGGGACTTGACCTTCAGCGATCCGTCCGCATGGGTCGAGACCACGTCCCAGGTGGCGCCGTTGCGGACGAAGTCCTTCCCGCCGCAGTACTTCAGGTCGTATTGGTTGTGGCGGGTAACGATCCAGTCCCCGCGCCCTGCGGTCTGTCCGTTCCCGAGTGCCACGCCGGTCTCGGCGACCTGCCCGGCGGCGATCCGGTCGGCACGGGCCCAGGTGGCGAGGGTGGTGTCGTCGGTGTTGGCGTAGGCCGCTTGGAGCATGGCGTCGCGCGAGCCGCCGCGGAGGCGCTCGTGGTCTTTCCTCGAAAGAGGGGGCCGGGTTTTTTGTTGTGTTATGGGGTGAACGGGGGTTTGACGATGCGGACGGGGACGGGGCCTTCGGGGCCGGGGGTGTGGAGTTCGGTGCTGGGTTTGAGGTCGGGGTCGAGGAAGGCGAGGGCGATGCCCTTGTCGACCGTGGGGGAGTAGCCCGCGGAGGTGGTGGCGCCGACCTGGCGTTCGCCGTCGTAGACCGGTTCGTCGGCGAGGGGGACGGCGTCGTCGAGGGCTTCGAGGCCCCAGAGGCGGCGGGCGGGGCCGGAGATGCGGACGGTTTCCAGTGGCTCCTTGCCGTGGAAGGCCTCCTTGCTCCAGCCGACGGCCCAGCCCATGCGGGCCTCGACGGGGTTGATGTCCGGGCCGATCTCGGTGCCGTACTTGGGGAGCCCGTGCTCCAGGCGGAGTAGGTCGTAGGCGTCGAGGCCGCACGGGGTCGCGCCGGAGGCGAGCAGGGCGTCCCAGAGTTTCAGGGCGGGCTCGTTGTCCAGGACCACGAGGTAGCTCTCCTCGCCGAAGCGGTCGGTGCGGCAGGACCAGGCGCCCTCCCACAGTGCGGCCGTGGCGATCTCGAAGTCCAGATGCGGGTGGCCGACCGGGATGCCGAGGCGGTCGAGGACCAGCTCCGCTTCGGGGCCGTGCACCTCCAGGATCGTCTGGGCGCCGTCGAGGACGGCCAGTTCGACCATGCCGGGGAGGTAGTCGTTGATGACGATTGCCGCGTCGAGCCAGTTCGCGGCAGTGCCGAGGAGCACGAAGCTGGACTTGGTGAAGCGGTTGACGAGGATCTCGTCGATGACGCCGCCGTCGCGGTTGCACAGGAGGCTGTACTGGGACTTGCCGACGCTGTTGAGCCGGTCGATGTCGTTGGTGAGGATCGCGTTGAGCGCGTCGCCGGTGCCGATCCCTTGCAGCATGACCTGCCCGTGGTGGGACAGGTCGAAGACGCCGGCGCCCTCGCGGACGGCGGCGTGCTCGCCGTAGGTGTCGCCGTAGTCCATCGGGACCAGCTGCGTGTCCCGCAGGCCCCACTTCCACTCCTCGAAGCGCGCGCCGAGCGCTTCATGGCGGTCGTGGAGCGGGGAGCGCCGGGGCTTCGTTTCCTTGTCTGCCATGTGCGGACGGTAGCGCCTGGTCACCCTCCGCCACAACCCTCGAACGTGCGCGGTCCTACCCGCGGCCGATCCGGCGGCTCACGTCCAGGAGGTAGCGGTTGCCCCGCAGTTGCGGATGGGCGCCGTAGAGCAGGCCGAACGCCTTCGTGACCATGTCGTCGACCAGCCCCGTGAGCACGGGGAGCGGGACGGACGCCGTGGCCGGGTGGAGGTTCGAGGAGATGCGGACCTGGTCCTGCTGCCTGAGGAAGCGGTAGACGAGGCCCTCGGCGGTCATCGCGGTCTCGGCCCGCGGATCGTCGGCGAGGGCGCGCGGCACCCACGACCAGGCCAGTGCGAAGTCGAGCACCGGGATGTAGGTGGTCGAGAAGTCCTGTCCCGCAACGGTGAGCACGGCGTTCACGCGGAAGCGAAACGCCAGGAACTCGGCCTCGGGCAGGTCCTCCCAGGAGGTCGTCTCGTCGTCCTCGCCGAGGGTGAGGGACGGGGTCCAGGACGGGTTCCAGGACTCGTCCTCGTGGCGGGGGTCGAACCGGATCGCGGTGTCCTCAGTGGTCATTTCGGGAGCCCTCCATCACATGCCGTCATTGTGCGGCCAAGGGAACGCGGTCAGCATGTTGCCGTCGCCGTCGACCACCACGCGGATGCCGGTCTGCCCGTTGCGCCCGGTCGGGTTGTTCGCGTCGTGCGTGTTGTAGTCATGGTAGTTGCCGCCGCGCGGGTCGGTGGGGTTGCGCGGGTTCACCTGCACCTGCCCGGGCCCGGGGTTCTGGACCGTGGCGATCATGTCCCGGAGCCGCTGCTCGGTCATCTTGTCGTCGTGCCAGATGTTCTCGTTCTTGCCGTCCTTGTCGTACTGGCTGCCCTTCTTGTGGTCGTCCCAGGCGTGCTTGATGGACTTCTCGCTGGCCTTGAACGCGGGCTTCGGCTTCTTGGGCTTCCTCGGCGGCGGAGGCGCGGCCGCGGGGGCGTCGGCCTGGTCCACGTCCGCGTCCTTGACGACCTCCTCGGACTTCCTCTGGTCGCCCGACAGGCTGTTGCCGTCGTGCTGCGTGCGGGGCTTCTTCCGCTTGCGGCCGTGGAGGCCGACGAGCACGACCAGGACGTAGACGGCGGCGGCGCGGAGGATCAGTCTCTTCATGTGGTCGCCCTCATCCGAACAGCAGGTCGCGGAGGGCGGAGATGGAGTCGATGAGGCCGGTGATCCAGCCGAAGATCCTGCCGACCCACTCGGTGATCCTGATGACCGCCTTGGGGATGACCCAGGCGGCCCCGACGCCGACGGTGAACGCCACCTCTGCGGCCCAGGCGATGAGGGCGCCGATGCATTCGGCGACGAAGTCGCGCACGAACTCGCGGACCATCGTCACCAGCTCGCCCGCACCGCGGGTCGCGGTGGCGAGCGACAGCGCCGTGCCGCCGATGCAGCCCATCGCGTCGGCGTTGGTGTCGCCCTTGTCGCGGTAGGCGTCGGCGGCGTCGCCGTCCCATCCTTCGATGTCGGCGTCGACGAACGCCTCCATCGCCTCCGACATGGCGAAGCACTCGTTTGCGACGTTGTCCCAGGTCATCGCGTGCGCCTCGACAAGCGTGGGGTTCCCCGCCAGCATGTCGAGGGCCTCTTGCAGCGGCTCCACGTGCTCGATCAGCCACCCGACCCCCGCCGCCGCGAGCGTGCCGATCGGATCGACCACGGCCCCCACGGTCTCCAAAGCGGCACCGAGCCCGGCGACGGACGCGTCGATCCACGAACCTGAGTCGATGGCGGTGGCGAGACCGGCGTAGGACTCGACGATGCCCGCTCCGGCGACCGATTCGCCCGGCTGGGGCGGGACGTCGCTCTCGGTGGCTACTAAATCGCCCATGGCGCTTCCTCTCGGCGTGTCACAGTTCGCCCTCGATCTGGTCGAGGTCGGCCGCCGCCGCGTCGTCCACGTCGCGGTAGCTGGCCGCGGTGTCCTTCAGCGCCTGGGCGAGCCGCTCCAGGTTGCCCTGCTCCATGGAGGTGAGCTCGCGCTGCGTCGACTGGCGGCCTTCGAGAATGGGAGGGAGGAACTGGCAGATGATCCCGTACGCCTGGTCGTCCTGGCTGACGGTGTCGATCGCGGACAGGACCGCGTCGAACCGCTGGTGGAGCGTCAGGATGTTGGCGGCGTGGGCGTCGAGCTCGTCGGGATCGACTTCGATGTGGGTGCCCATGCCGGCCCTCCTCGGTGCGAAACCGACCGGTCGGCCGGTCGGTGGGTGCAAGTTCGGACACTACCGAAGCGGCGCAATCGTTTGGGTACAGGAATGTGCCGTCTGACATCTTCTGCGACTAGTGGCGTTTGCTGTGGCTGAATTTTTCGGGCCTGGACCCCCTGATGGACTGCGTGAACTGCCTGAGAGGCCGGTGTTGCCGCTGCTATATTCGTCTGCGCAATATTCGCCGTGAGGACCGCTAGGAACATCGAGAATGCAGCAGTACGCCATGCTGATCGCCCCCTCCGCCAACCGCGTGTACGCCCGGGCCGCGGTTCGGATGGTGGCCAATGAGATCGCCGTGCTCGGGCTGGGAGCACTGGACGGGGCGGTCGAGGGGGTCGAGGAGCGGGTGCTCGGCGGGGTGCCGTACCTGGTGTTCCGGTCGGCGTCGCTGAGCGGGCGGGACGTGCGGCTGCTGTCAAACACGTCTGCGCTGTTCGCGCTGTTCGAGGTGCACGGGACGATGCTGGAGCCCGTCCCGGTGCAGCGCATGGACCGGTACGACGACGACCTGGTGTCGATCCTCAAATACGTGGGGAAGACGAACGAGCAGTTCACGAAGCTGCTGCTGAACGTGACGGCGGCGAGCGCGTTCGGCGCGGAGCGCATCCTCGCGGGCGGGCTGAAGGTCTTCGACCCGATGTGCGGGCGGGGCACGACGCTCAACCAGGCGGCGATGTACGGGTTCGACGCGTTCGGCGTCGAGGTCGACAAGCGGGACTTCGAGGCGTACGGAGCGTTCCTCCAGCGCTGGCTGAAGGACAAGCGGCTCAAGCACAAGGCCCTGACGAGCCGCGTCAAGCGCGACGGCCGCGGGGTGGGGCAGCAGACGCGGGTGGAGTTCTCGGCAACGAAGGAGCTGCACCGGGCGGGTGAGACGCAGGTGGTCGAGATCGTCAACGCCGACACGCTGCGCAGCGGCGAGGTGTACCGGCGGCGGAGTTTCGACCTGATCGTGTCGGACGTGCCGTACGGCGTGCAGCATGCGGCCGTGCGGGAGTCGCGGGCGCTGTCGCGGCGGCCCACGGAGCTGCTGGAGGCGGCGATCCCCGTGTGGGCCGAGCTGCTGCGGCCGGGGGGCGCGATGGGCCTGTCGTGGAACACGTACATGACGGAGCGCGCGGAGATGGCCGGGATGCTGGAGGCCGCGGGTCTGGAGGTCCTGGACGCGCCCCCGTACCTGGACTTCGAGCACCGCGTGGACCACGCGATCAACCGGGACCTGATCGTCGCTCGCATGCCACGGCAGTGATTGCGCGACACGCTGAAGCGAAGTTTCCGGTTTTTGTAGGGTTCCGCAGGCGGATTCGCTAACTGACGGGCGCCTGTCGCTTACGAGCCTGTCCACAAGCGAGCCTCATCGTGCGGGTCCGACAAAAATCGCGCCGGTCAAGCACTGTCATCACTTTGGGTGTCGTTGACTTCACTCAAAGTCGCCTTTAGATTCTCCTTCAGCGACACCCACCTGTCGACTTGGAGGAACCATGAACTGCCGCAAAGACATCGCTCCGCACCCGCGCCAAGCCGTCTCGTACTCGACCTTCTTCCTCAACGTGCTCACCGGCCGCAAGCCCGCTTCCGAGGCCCGCCTCTTCGCCACCGACGAGGGCTGGGCCGCCTTCGCCCGGGTCCGCCGCCGCGTCCCCGGCCACTTCACCCAGGTCCGCGTCCGCAAGGCCACCCTGCCCACCCCCGCCACCGCCGAAGTCGTCGCGATGGTCGACAACGGCCGCTCCCACCTCGCCATGACCTTCTCCTTCACCGCCACCCGCCACGGCTGGCGCCTCGCCCACTGCGAGCTCCTCGACAGCTCCCATGCGAGGCACCGCCTCTGAGGGCCGGACGCGACGGAGCCGCCTGATCCGATCGGATCAGGCGGCCCCGTTGTCGGCGTGGTCAGCGGCGGGAGCAGTTCGAGCGGAGGTCGAGGTTGGTGGCTACGTCTTGCCAGGCGAGGTATTTGAAGTTGGTGGAGGATTCGTCGGTGCCTTCGGGGGTGTTGTCGCCGTCTTGGACGACGAGGAGGCCGCCGGGGTAGCCGGGGAGGGGGATGTTGACGACGTCGGCGCCGTCGCTGTGCTGGGTGGCGTCGACGGGGCCGTTGGCGATGGAGAAGGAGCCGAGGTAGGCGTTGGCGCCGCGGAGGCTGTAGACGGCGTAGGTGTTGTCGCCCTGGGAGGACGCGAGGAGGTAGCCGGTGCCGCGGCCGGTGGAGTAGACGGTCAGGCCCTCGATGTCGGTGCGGAGGACGTCGCCGCCGTAGCCGGGGTCGGGGCCGTAGTCGCACTGGTCGGTCTCGGGGTTGTAGGCGCCGGGGATGCCGAACTCGACCGCGGTGTCGACCAGTTCGGGTTCGCCTTTGAGATCGGCGCTGATCTTCCAGATGCCCACGAGTTCTTGGCCGAGGTAGGCGGTGCCGCTGTGCTCGTCCACGACCATGCCTTCGACCTGGGCGTACTGGCCGGGGTCGTCGCAGGTGGTCCACTCGGTGCCGTCGGGGAGTTCGAAGGAGGCGGGGAGTTCGAGGGTGCGGACCTTCTTCCAGGTGACCTTGTCGCCCTCGGCTTTCAGCTTCAGCAGGGCCACCTCGGTCTCCGAGTTCCGGCTCACGAGGGCGTAACTGCCGCTTCGGTTCTGGAACGTCGTCAGGCCGTACGCGGTGTGCTCCCCGTTGATCTCCTCCTGCGACTGCGTGAAGATCGTCCCGGCGGACTCGGAGGTCACGTCGACCAGTCGGCCGTCCTCGATCTTGAAGATGCCCAGGTCGTCCATACCCCGGTCGGAGGCCACGGCGAGGTCGACGCGTTCGCCGTCGAGCTTGAAGTCCTCGATGAGGTCGACGTTGTTGTAGCGGCCGGGGGCGTCGTCCTCGCCGGGGGCCGGGCGGGGGGCGACGTGCTGGAGTTCGTTGCCCTGCAAGTCGTAGACGTAGAGGCCGGCCTCTTTCGCGGTGGTGATGACGAGGCTGTCGGCGGGGTCGTCGGGGTCGATCCAGATCGCGGGGTCGTCGGCGTCGGCGTCGTCCTCGGACCACAGGGCGGGGGTTTCGAGGATCGCGGTCACCGGTTCGTCGTCGCGGTGCGCCTGCGCGGGGGCGGCGACCAGGAGCGTGAGAGCGCCGAGGGCGGTGAGGGCGAGGGTGCGGGACGGCAAGGGTCCTCCTTGATGGGAAGGGTTCAGTTGTCGGATCGATCCTCGACCCCGCCGATGAACCGCCAGTGAACCCCTTCCCAACCTCAGGCGCTTCTGGTGCGCGTCCTCCACAGCAGCCAGACGAAGTACGGCGTCCCGATCAGCGAGCAGACCAGGCCCGCCGGGATCTGCGCCGGGGCGATCACCGTGCGGCCCAAAGTGTCCGCGAGGCTCACGAGGAGGACGCCCAGAAAGATCGAGACCGGGAGGACCCGGGAGTGGCGGCTGCCGACCAGGCCCCTGGCGAGGTGCGGGGCCACCAGGCCGACGAAGCCGATCACGCCCACGACGGCGACCGCGGCGGCGGTCAGGACCGCGGCCGCGCCCAGCAGGAGCAGCCGCGTGCGCTCCAGGCGCACACCGAGCGTCCGCGGCGTGTCGTCGTCCAGCGCGAGGAGGTCGATCTCCTTACGGTGCGCGATGATCAGCGGCAGGACCACCACGATCGCGGCGAGCAGCGGGATGAGCCGGTCCGAGGTCCGCCCGTAGGTCGTCCCCGACAGCCAGGTCATCGCCTTCGGCGTGTTCCACGGGTCCGAGGCCAGGATGATCAGGGTGATCGCGGCCATGCCGATCGACCAGACGCCGATGCCGACGAGGACGAGGCGGGACGTGTCGAGGCCGCCGCGCCACGCGAGGGCGTACACGAGCGCGAACGCGCCCAGCCCGCCCACGGCGGCGACGCCGGTGACGGCCCACGCGCCCGACGAAGGGGCCCAGGTGATCAGCGTGACCGCGCCGATCCCCGCGCCCGCGGTGACGCCGAGGAGGCCGGGTTCGGCGAGGGGGTTGCGCAGGATGCCCTGCGTGACCGCGCCCGCGCAGGCGAGGGCGGCGCCGGCGAGGACCGCGGCGAGGACGCGGGGGTAGCGCTGCTCGATGATCCACGTGTAGCTCGCGCCGGTCTTGCCCGCGACCCAGTTGAGGAGGTCGCCGCCGAGGAGCATCGTGTCGCCCGAGAGCATCCCGGCGAACAGCGCGCCGAGCGAGGCGGCGGCGAGGCCGGTCACGATGAGCACGAACGCGGTCCGGGACCGGTTGGCGGCGCCGTGGAGGATCGCGGGGCGGTCCTCCGAGCCCGCGCTGGTCACGGTGCGGGCGAGCCAGACCATGACGGCCGCGCCGAGGATCGTCGTCGTGACGCCCACGGGGATCTCGATGCTCTTGTCGGCGCCGAGGATCGCGCGGATCGCCAGGTCCGCGGCGACGATGACGAGCGCGCCGCACAGGGCGGCGAACGGGATGAGGACCCGGTGCGCCAGCAGCGAGGGGAAGCGCCGGGCGATCTGGCGGGCGATGACGGGCGCGGCGAGGCCGACGAACCCGATGGGCCCGGCGATCGTGACCGCGCATGCCGCCAGCAGCAGCGAGCAGACGACGGCCACGGTCCTGGTGCGCCGCACGTGGACGCCGAGACTCGACGCGGTGTCGTCGCCCAGGCGCAGCAGGTCCAGGCGCGGCGCCCACAGCATCGCGGCGGCCACCGCGAGGACCACGAGCGGCGCGGCCTGCGCCATGGAGTGGAACCCGGCGAGGTTGAGGCTCCCCGAGCCCCAGGCGAACAGGCCGGTCGTCTCCTCCTGGAACAGCAGGATCAGCAGCGACACGAGGGAGTTCGCGGCCATCGCCGTCGCCGACCCGGCGAGGATCAGCCGGGTCGTGGCCGACTCGCCGCCGCCCGCCGAGAGCGCGAGCACCAGGCCCGCGGTCAGCAGCGCGCCGATGAACGCGACGCCGAGCCCGGAGACGAACGGCAGCGTGATCCCGAAGGCCGCCACCGCGGTCACCGCGAGATAGGCCCCGGCGTTGACCGCGAGCGTGTCGGGGCTGGCGAGCGGGTTGCGCGCCACCGACTGGAGGAGCACGCCCGAGGCGCCCAGGGCGATCCCGACGAGGACCGCCCCGGCGAGGCGCGGCAGGCGCGCCCCTTGGAGGACGTGCCACACGCCGGCGTCCGCGTTGCCGGAGACCAGCGCGAGCAGGTCTCCGGCGTCCACCTCGGACGTGCCCTGCGTGAGGTGGAGGGCCGCCAGCGCGACCAGGGCTCCGACCGCGATGGTGAAGGCCGCCGCGGTGGGAAGGAGGCGCGGGGCCCTCGGGGCCGGAGCCTCCGGTCGCGCCGGCGGACTCAGGGTGCTCAACTGGCGTAGACCTCGGCGAAGTAGTCGAGGATCGCCTCGGAGGACTTGGGGCCGCCGAAGGTCCAGACGCCGTGGGGGAGTTCGTAGATCGTGCCGTCCTTGACGAAGGTCAGGTTCTCCCAGATGGCGTTCCCGGCGACGCCGTCGGTGAAGATGTTCCCGCCGTCGGCGTTGTTCCAGATGAACTTGAGGTCGGTGTCGGTGTACTGGGCCATGCCCTCGATGTCGGTGCCGCCCAGGCCCCACGCGCCGTCGGTCTCGCCGGTCCAGGCGTTCTCCAGGCCCACGGCGGTGCCGAGGGAGCCGACGAGGGAGCTGGCGGCGAAGGGGCGCACGGAGACGGCGTCGCCCTCGGCCCAGCCGTCGGCGTACAGGTAGGGGACGGTCCCGGTCCCGGCGGCCTCGATGGCGGCCTTGGTGTCGGCGATCTTGGCCTCGAAGTCGGCCCAGAGGGTCTCGGCCTCGTCGGTCTTCCCGGTGAGCTCGGCGATCATGTCGACGTCGCGGCGCATGCGGGCGATGTTGTCGGTCTCGTTGGAGCCCTCGGTGACGAGGACGGGCACGAACTCCTCGATGGAGGCGATGAGGTCCTCGTCGTCGGTCTCCATGACGACGAGGTCGGCGCCGAGTCCGGCGATGGCGTCGATGGACGGCTCCTGGCGGGTGCCCACGTCGGTGACGGTGTCGTCGAGGGGGACCGCGGCTCCGGCCCAGGTCGTGTACCCCTCCATGTCGGCGACGCCGACGGGCATGAGGCCGAGGCTGGCGACGATCTCGACCTCGGCCCATTCGAGGGCGACCACGTTCTCGGCGGGGGCGTCGAGTTCGACGGTGCGGCCGAGGAAGTCGGTGACCGAGACGGGGCCGGCGCCGGTGTCGGAGCCGCCGTCCGCGCCGTCGTCTTCGGTGGTCCCGCAGGCGGTGGCGGCGAGGACCGCGGCCAGTGCCGCGGGCACGGCGAACGTCTTGAGGGCGATGCGCATCGGGTTTTCCTTCTATTCGGTGGTGGTGCCCGCGAGCCTGCGGGAGTGGTGGCGGCCGATGGGCCGGGCCGTGAGCAGGCCGGTCGCGGGGTCGGCGTCGACGCGGATGTCGATGCCGTATGCGGCCGTGAGGTTCTCGGCGGTGAGGACCTCGGCCGGGGTCCCGGCGGCCTTGACGCGGCCGTCGTGGAGGAGGACGGCGCGGTCGGCGACGGCGGCGGCCTGGTCGAGGTCGTGGAGGACGACGCCGACGGCGGTCCCGTGGTCGTCGGCGAGGTCGCGCACGAGGTCGAGGATCTCGACCTGGTAGCGCAGGTCGAGGTGGTTGGTGGGCTCGTCGAGGAGGAGCACGGCGGTGTCCTGGGCGAGGCAGGAGGCGAGCCAGACGCGCTGGCGCTCGCCGCCGGAGAGGGCTTCCATGCCGCGTTCGGCCATGTGCTCGACGCCGCAGATCTCCATGGCGCGCTGGATCTTCGCGGGCCCGTCGGGGTCGCTGTGGCGCCAGCGGCCGCGGTGGGGGTGGCGGCCGTAGCCGATGACGTCGAGGACGCGGATGCCGCCGGGGACGGGGCGGGACTGGGAGAGGAGCGCGACGCGGCGGGCGAACTCCTTGGGGCTCAGGGACGCCGCCTGGGCGCCGTCGGGGAAGTCGACGGTCCCGGCCTCGGGGCGGTGGAGGCGCGCGAGGGCCCGCAGGAGGGTGGACTTCCCGGACCCGTTGGGGCCCAGGAGGGCCGTGACCTCGCCGCCGCGGAGGCCGAGGTCGGCGTCGTGCACGACGGTGTCGCCGAAGTAGGCGAGTCGGAGGGCGCGGCCGTTCAAGCCTGCGTCGTCTGGCATGTAGGTAAGGCTAACCTACGTCGGTCTCGATTGCATCTCGCAAGGTCACAGAGTGGGAACACTCGGTTCCCGCAGGTCGGGAGGGGTCCATATGGCAATGAATCCCGTTCGCGCCCAAACGGACCCTAGTCCGGTGAGGACGCGCACACCACGCGTAAGAGTGAAAACCGGCGCGCCGCTCTGGACTCGGACGTGCCGCGTGGGTTCGACTGGTCCTTGGCAACATCGCGCCGATGCACCCCGTGTCGGCGCGGGACGCCGGAGAGGACGAACATGACACCGAATGCGAAGGTGGGGCCTTCGAGTGTCGCCACCATGGACGACATCTGGACGGTCGACCGAGTCAAGCAGCTCGGCGTGATGACCAATGTCGAGACCGCGGCGCAGATCCTGGGGATCGGCCGCACGGTCGCGTACCGACTGGCGAAGGACGGCGACTTCCCCGTCCAGGTCCTCCGGATCGGCCACAGCTACCGGGTCCCGGTGCTGCGGCTGCTGGAGGTGCTCGGCGCCGACGGCGACCGGGTCGACTGAGCCCGGCCGGGGCCCGGCAGGGGTCCCGGCGGCCTGAACCGCACAGGTGAATACAGCGCGGCGGCGCGGCCCCTGGGGAGGAGGACCGCGCCGCCGTCGACGTTCTAGCGCTTCTTGCGCTTGTCCTTGTGCTGGAAGTGCACGAACAGCCGCCCGAAGTTCTTCGAGTCCTTGTCGACCCGGTGGTACATGGCCTTGACGTCCTTCTGGTCGAGGAACCGCAGCACCTTTTTCTTGAGCTGCCCCGAGCCCTTCCCGGGGATGATTTCGACGAGGTCGATCTTCTTCGCGACCGCCTCCTCCATCACGTCCCGCAGGGCCTTCTCGATCTGGTCGCCCTTGTTGAAGATGTCGTGGAGGTCCAGCACCAGTTTCGCCATGACCGCAGCCTAAGCCCCGGTCCGCCGGATGTCCGGCTCGATGTAGATGAGCTTCGCTTTCGGGACGGCCGCGCGGATGCGCGCCTCGGCCGCGTCGATCTCCGCGGCGACCTGCGCGCCCGTCTCGGACCGGTCGATGCCGACCTTCGCGGCCACCAGCAGCTCGTCGGGGCCCACGTGCAGGGTCTTGAGGTGGATCAGGGCGCTCGTGCCGTCCTGCTTGATCGCGCCCTCGATCGCCGCGATGTCCTCGGCCGTGGCCGACTCGCCGATGAGCATCGAGCGGATCTCGATCGCCAGGACCACCGCGATGCACACCAGCAGCACGCCGATGCTCATGGTGCCCAGTGCGTCGAACAGCCCGTTGTGGGTGATCCAGGTCAGGCCCACGCCCAGGAGCGCGAGCACGAGGCCCACGAGCGCGCCGATGTCCTCCAGGAGGATCACGGGCAGCTCGGGCGAGCGGGAGCCCTTGATGAACTGCACCCACGACTGCTTGCCGCGCACCGCGTTCGACTCCTTCACGGCCGTGCGCAGCGAGAACGACTCCAGCGTGATCGCCACCAGCAGCACGACCACGGCCACGAGCGGCGACTCCAGGCCGTGCCCGGTGTCCTGAAGCTTGTGCCACCCCTCGTACAGCGCGTACACGCCGCCGATGGAGAACAGGACGATCGAGACGATGAACGCGTAGATGTAGCGCTCGCGCCCGTACCCGAACGGGTGGGCGGGGCTCGCGGCCTTGCGGGAGGCCTTGCCGCCGATCAGGAGCAGGACCTGGTTCGCCGCGTCCGCCACCGAGTGGACGCCCTCGGCGAGCATCGACGCCGAGCCCGTGATCGCCGCCGCCACGAACTTGCTGATCGCGATCCCCGTGTTCGCCGCGAGTGCCGCGACGATCGCCTTGGTGCCGCCTTCTGCTGACATGCGCCCGTGATTCCTTCCATGAACGTGCGCGCGCTGCATGCGGCGCAGGACGAGTCTGTCATGGGCCCGCCACCCCCCATCCGGGGAGCGGGCGCCGTCCCGTCCGGTGGTGAACGCTACCGCCGTTCGACCGGGCGGTGTGCCCCCGAACGCTGGTACCGTTGAGGCAGGCGACGCCCCGGGAGCTCCGGCACCCGGTCAGGGCAGGCGCCCGTACACCGCCAAGGGGCCCTCAGCGCCCCGGCCCCGGCCCACCGGCCGCGGCCCCTGTACGGACGCGGCCCGCATCGCCCGCGCGCGGACCGAGTGGTGGACCGGTTCCGGCAATACGACCCGCAAGGGTCCTGCCGAGAACCGACTCTGCACCTGGAGTACCGCCGTGACCACCCTCGACCGCCCCGCGTCCCCTGCGGGCGCCGCCTCACCGACCGCCGCCGCACCCGAGCGCGCCACGCCCAAGCAGTGGCTCGCCGTGGCCGCCGTCTCCCTCGGCGTCTTCGTCGTCATGACCTCCGAAGTCCTCCCTGTGGGCCTCCTCACGCCCATCAGCGCCGAGCTCGGCGTCAGCGAAGGCACCGCCGGACTCATGGTCACCGTCCCCGGCCTCGTCGCCGCCGTCTCCGCGCCCCTCGCCGTGGTCCTCACCCGCCGCGTCGACCGCCGCCTGGTCCTCCTCGGCCTCGCCCTCCTCGTCGCGGGCGCGAACCTCGGCGCCGCCACCGCCGACGGGTTCGGGCCGCTCCTGGCCGCCCGCGTCCTCGTCGGCGTCTCCATCGGCGCGTTCTGGGCCGTCGCCGGCGGCATCGCCCTGCGCCTCGTCCCCGCCCGCGACGTGCCCCGCGCGACCGCCGTCGTCTACGGCGGCATCGGCGCGGCCACCGTCCTCGGCATCCCCGCCGGGACGCTCATCGGCGACCACTTCGGCTGGCGCGCCGCGCTCCTGACGCTCATGGTCCTCGCGCTGGCGGCCATGGCCGCGATCGCGCTGCTCGTGCCGAGGCTCCCGTCGGTCACGACGGTCTCGTTCGCGTCGCTCCCGAGGCTGGTGCGCCGCAACAGGGCCGTGCGCACGGGCCTGGCCCTGACGTTCTTCATCGTCACCGGCCACTTCATCGCCTACACGTTCATCAGCCCGATCCTCCAGGCCCACGGCATCGCCGCCTCGCAGGTCTCGGGCCTGCTGCTGGTGTTCGGCGCGGCCGCGCTCATCGCCACCGTCGCGTCCGGCTCGCTCATCGGCAGGCACCTCAAGGGGACGCTCGCCGCGCTCGGCGTGATGATGGCGCTCGGCATGGCGCTCATGGCGTTCGCGGTCGGCGACCTGTTCTCGGCCGCCGCGGTCCTCGTCCTGTGGGGCGCGGGCTACGGCCTCGTCTCCCCGGCCGTGCAGACCTGGTACATGAACGCGGCCGAGCCCGGCGAGGTCGAGGTGGCGACCTCGCTGAACACCGTCATGTTCAACCTGTCGATCGCCGCCGGCTCGTTCGCGGGCGGCTACGCCGTGGACGGCTCGGGGCCGAACACGGTGCTGTGGATCGGCGCGGCCCTGCTCGTCCCGGTCGTGCTCATCGCCTTGCGCGCCCGGAAGCGGGCTTGAGCCACCGGTCGACGAGCTGCGCGAGCGCCGCGAGGAGCAGCGCGGCGCCGAGCACGATCGCCGTGTTCAGCGCGGCCCGCGGCCAGCTGAGCTCGGCGGCGTCGAGGAACGGGTAGGGGTACCAGCCGGTCGCGTGCCCGCGCCAGAACGTGTACCCGATCCACGCGGCGGGCCACAGGAACGCGAGCCACGCCGTGCCCCCGTCGACCTGCCCGCGCGGCCCGAACACGAGCCAGCTGAGCAGGAACGCGGCCGGGCTGACGTAGTGGAACGCCGCGTTCACCCACCACGCCACGCCCACGGGGTGGACCAGCGGGGCGAGGACCAGCGCGAACACGATCCCGGTGATGACGATGCCCAGGAGCGCGTCGAGGTGCAGCACCCGCCAGGCGCGGCCGTCGCGCTTGGGGTCGGCGGCGAGGAGCCCGGAGGCGGCGAGGACGAGGACGTTGCTCTGGATCGTGAAGTAGCTGAACAGGCGGATCAGCCGCTCCTGGAGCTCCGCGGGCTCGGCTTCGGCGGCGTTCACGTCGGTGCCGCCCTGCACGACGAGCACCACCTGCGTGATCAAGGCCGCCAGCACGATCGTGAACAGCGCCCCGTGCCACGCCCGGCTCGCCCGCATCCGCCCGCTCATCCGCTTCCCCATGCGCGGGAGCGTACCGAAACCGGGAGGTTCCGGGCGGGGATTCAGGCCGCGACGGGCTCGCGCCGGAACGGCTCGGCCGCGGCGGGGTCGCACGCGGGCGCGTGCTTGCGGAACTGGCCCGGCGGGGTCCCGAAGTCGCGCTTGAACGCGGCGGCGAACGCGAACTCGGACCCGTACCCGACCTGCCGCGCGATCGAGGCCAGGGGCGCCTCGGTGTCGGCGAGGAGCCGCGCGGCCACCGTCAGCCGCCACGACGTGAGGTACGCGAGCGGCGGCTGCCCGACCATCTCGGTGAACCGCCGCGAGAACGCCGAGCGCGACAGGCCCGCGACCCCGCCGAGGGCGGCGACGGTCCACTGGCGGGCCGGGTCGGCGTGGATCGCCTCCAGCGCGGGGCCGACCGCCTTGTCCGCCAGGGCCCTCGCCCAGCCCGCGAAGCGGCATTCGGCGGTGCGGGGGCCCAGGAGCGCGCGCAGCAGGTACATCAGGACCGCGTCGAGGAGCGCGGGGACGAGCGTGTCGCCGCCGCGCTGCTCGGAGGCCAGCTCGCCGTCGAGCATGGCGACGGCGTTCGCGAGGCCGGGGCGGGCCTCGGGGTCGGCCGGGAGGTGGACGAAGTCCGGGAGCGTGCCGATCAGCGGGTGCGTGCGGTTCGGGGCGAGTTCGTAAGCGAGGCAGATGATCACGTGCGTCGCGTCGGGGTCGTCGGAGCGGAGCACCGCGCCGGGGAACGCGTGCCCCGGTTCGCACCTGGGGCCCGGCGGCGTGTCGGGGGAGTCGGCGACGAGGTGCGGGGCGCCGTGGGGGACCAGGAGCGCGTCGCCGGGGCCGAGCTTGAACGTCTCGCCGCCCTCGGTGACCGCGACCGCGGTGCCGCGCACCATGAGCTGCACGCCGAACCCGTTCGGGCGGCCGATCCGGTGGTCGGACCACGGCCCCGACTTCGCGAACCGGGCGGCGAAGGGCCTGCCGGTCCGCAGCACCGTCATGACATCGCTGAGCACGTCCATCGCTGAAGCCTAGCCGGGCCGGGACGATCGGACATGAAGCGAGGACGCTCGCGGATTGGCGCTGTCGGAGGGTCCCTCTACCGTCGACGGTGTCCACCGGATTCCACACTTATGCAACGGAGACCCCATGTCCGACACCGACACCGCAGTGCCCGCGAAGACCGCCCCGGTCTGGCGGGCCCGCCTCATCGCCCTCGTGGCCGCCGCCGTCGCGGCCGGCCTCACCGCCGTGATCGCCGCCGCGCTCGGCGTCGAGATGCGGGCCGCCAACCCCGGCCAGGACCCGATCGAGGTCGGCTTCTTCGCCGGGGCCTTCATGACCCTCCTCGCGGGCGGCCTCGGCTGGATCGCCCGCGCCCTCCTCGACCGCTTCGCCCCCCGCAAGGCCGTCCTCCTCTGGCTCATCGGCGCCGGTGTCATCTTCGCCCTCGAAATGGTCCCGCCCTTCTACACCGAGGCCACCCCGGGCACCACCGCCGTCCTCATCCTCATGCACGTCGTGGTCGCCGCAATCCTCGTCCCGATCTTCGCCCGCCCCAGACGCCCCCGCGAGAACTGAGCCCCCCGCAAGGGCCGACCCGCCTCCCGGGTCGGCCCTTGCGCGCCGCCAAGGGGTCTCATACGCTGTCGGTCCCCTACGGTGAGGCACGACATGGCTTCAATCGGCGACGTCGCCGCGGCCCTCCGCACGGCAGTGGCCTCCGCTGATGAGGCGGCGGACCAGGTTCGCGCGGTGGATGAGCAGGTGGAGGGCGCGCTCGCTCCCCTGCGAGCGGCTCTTTCAGACTCGGCCAACCACGACGCCCACGAAGGCCTCGGAGCGCTCAGCGCGGTCCTCGAACGCCTCGCCGAAGCCCTCGCCGCCCTCAAAGCGGGCTCGGATCGGATGGGCGAATACATCGCCGCGATCGCAAGCGGCGGCGGATCAGGGCCACCCGCGACGGGCGGCCGCGCCAGCGGCAGCGGTTTTGATTCGCGGAGGCGCGATCCAGCGAAGGCGGCGGCGGTTCGTCGGTTCGGTTGGCCCAGGCGACCCGACGGGAAGACCTCGGCGCGAGGGTTGCTCTACGACGGCTCGGGCAAGCAGGTCCTTCATGCTCCGCTGCGAGCGCTGAAGAGTGGACAGGTTTATAACACGCCCGATCTCAAGCCAGAATGGCGTAGACCAGAGATGAAGACCTCGTGGCACATCGAAGGAGGAGCGGCAGCTTACATGCGGTCGACGGAGACGAAGGAGATGTCGCTGTGGCTGAATCTTCCAGCATGCGGAGACTACGGCCCTTTTGCAGACCCCGACCCCAACGGCTGTGACGCCAACCTGCCGAAGATCCTTCCGCGGGGTTACACGCTCCGTGTCCACACGGAGTATGAACATGGCGGCGCACGAGTGAAAACGTACCGCGGAACCGGAGAGGCGCTGAAAGATGACTGATGACTTCGAACGATGGGTAGTGACCACTGATCCCGAGCAGCTCGCCGACCTCAAAGCGAAGGCCGAGGTGTTGGGTAGTGCTGAGCTCGGCGAGTATGCGATGAGTCTTGGCCTGCGCCCACCCCATCATGTTGAAGGTCGGCCGGTCAGTGTCGAGGAGGCGAACCCGCCCGGATACGACGGCGAGCCGTTGTTGATGTGGACGGGATACTTTCCGTCCGTGCACCCGGATGAAGTGCCCCGAGAGGATGACGGTGAAGACAGCGCCGCGCTATGGACGTCCATAGGCGTCGAAGTCGTGGATGCCTCCGAGGCCACCGACGACGGGAGATGAGGCGATTGATGGGACGACCCCTCCGACATCGACCAGCGGGACAAGCGGAGCTTGTTCTCGGTTCGGTTCCCGCCGGGCTCGGATATCGGAGTACTCGAATGGGACTGGTGGCCCGCAGAGGGCGATGTCTAGGCGACTACTCGGCGGAGGTGAGGAGGGCCTTGAAGTCGGGGGTGGTGAGGTTGAAGATCGGGGAGTCGTGACCGAGCTTGGAGTCTCTGACCTGGAAATCGCCGGTGTGCTGTTGGCGGGCCTCGACGCAGCTGCTGTCGTTCTGCGCGCCGCTGCGGGTGCTCTTACGCCAGGTCGAGCGGCATTCGACGCAGTTGCTGTCGTCTTGTCCGGCACTGCGGGTGCTCTTACGCCAGCTACCGTATCCAGTCATCGAGGCGCCCTCCAATTCGTTGGCCTGCCGACCACATCCTCTTGACCCGGTCAGTGTACAAGCTGACGGTTGCCTCCTCCTCGATGTGTCGGCTCTGATCGAGAGTTTCGACGTAGACGAGAGAGGGCGGTGCCTTCAAGAATCCGCCAGGAAGGTAGATGTCGAAAGCGTGTTCGGCACCGTAGATCAGCTCGTCGAGGATGCGGATTTCTGTGTTAGGCCACCGATCGACCTGAAGCAGGTGGTCGAACAGCCCGCCAGCACCCTCCCATCCTCTGAGCCTCCGAAGCACATTGGAGCTCATGAGATAACGCGCAATCGGGGCAGGGCGCCGATTCTGAAGCGTCTGAAAGCGCCGGAGCTTCCGCTGCCAGTTCGGCGTCGAGTTTCCGAGGCCCGGGAGCATCTCCGTGTGATAGCGCCGGTCTTGTAGCGGCCCATGGACGTACAAGGGCTCGAACTTCCAGAACTCACCTGCCGTCGCCTCGGCCCGCTCGACTATGAAGATATTGCGCTTGTCCAGGTCGGAGACCACTGTTCCCTTGTCGAGCTGGTTGACGACATGGACCAGGAAGTTGATCCGCTTCTCGCTGGCACCGCAGATTTGGGCGAACCGAGCGACCATGCCGGCCTTCGGGCGAGTCTCGCCGGAGAGCCAGTTGTTGATCGTCCTAGTGCTGACACCGAGTTCTGCGGCGATCTGCACGAGGGTGAGTCGGGTTTCCGAGACCAGTGCGTTGAGGTCGGCTTTGAGATACCAATCCGCGACTTTTGCGAGCGGCATGGCGCCTCCCTGAGTTCGTTGGTGGGAACGGACCGTAACGAGACAGTACACAGACGCTTTCGCGGCCCGCAATAGGGGATTGGGCACCGGAAAGGTTGCGGCGCAGAACTTTCCGGCAAGGCTTTCGTATGCCTCTTACCTGCATGAACTTCTTCGGTGTCGAGTCTTCTGTCTCCCTTGAGAAGCACATAGATTCAATGCATCGAAGGTCGCCCGACTGAAGGGCGAGAATGTGTCGGGAAGCCGACAGTCTGAATTGGAGGCGTTCTATGGGCGACCGAAATGCGGTAGGAGGCTTTCGGGACGACTACCGCACCTATACGGTCATCGCGTCGAGTGTCGATGCGCCCGACTCGTTCCAGGTGGTCACCGGAGCGGCAGGGGACGATGTGGTGCTGGTGGTCTCGGGCCTGAACTCGGGGGACCTGAAGGCGACCTGGGGCCGGTTCTGGCGGACGTTGAAGCCGCAGGCGAAGGTGTGGGTGGAGGAGCAGGCGTTCCGGGCCTTTTACCGGCCGCGGCTCGCGGCGGCTGATGAGTCGCGGTTCTGCGATGGGTAGCGCGGCCGTCCGGGACGAGGGCCCGTACAACCTCCGCTCCGACGGCAAGCCCGGGGTGGACGGCTACCTCGGCGACTTCCGCAGGGGCCCGGCGGTGTTCACGCTCTACGACCTGGGCCACGACCATCCGGGTCGGCTGGTGAAGGTGACCGACTACCTGTTGGACGTGGACGACGGCGCGGGCGCGCGGGAGTGCTGCCGGTTCACCGACGAGCCCGACGACGCCCCGGCCTGGAGCAGGGCGTGGAACAGCGATCCGTGGTGCCCGTGGATCATGCAGCAGTGCGCGGGCCTGATCAAAGCGCCGGACACTGCTTGACCATCAAAGACACTCCGCGGCCCGGCGATTGAACCTCGGGCGGCCCGCGGAGCCTGAAGGGCCCGCATCTCCCCAGGATGCGCGCGGCCCTGCGCGGGCCGGTCGGGGCTTGGTGGAGCCCCGGCCGGCCCCCCGCTCCGTCCGTACTGGACCGGGCGGCGGGTTCGGTTCTAGAGTGGGACGGATTGCTGTGCTCCCCTCTGCGCTGCAACGGACCCCATGAAGGAGCTCCGCAATGGCAACCTCGACGCCGGTGGTCGTCGGCCATCTTCACGGCACGATGTACCACGCCGAGGACAACATGATCCGCAGCAGCCGGATCGACCTCGCGGCCTCGGTCGATGTGCCCGATACCGGCGCAGAGCTGGTCGAGCTGCCCTGCCCCGAGTGCGGGCTGCGGCTGCCGGTGCTCGTGTCCGCGCCCGAGGAGCACGTGCGGGTCCAGCGGCGGCGCAACGGGATCGTGCTGGGGCTGTTCGGGCTGGCGGCGGCGTTCGTCGCGGCGGCGGTGGTGCTGTTCACGACCGGCGGGTTCGCGTGGCCGCCGATGATCTGCGTGTTCGCCGCCATGGGCACGCTGGGCCTGGCCGCGTCGAACGGGGTGCGGCGGATCGACCGCGGCCCGGGGGTGCGGATTCCGGAGCGGCGGCTGAACGCGGCCGTGAAGGAGCAGGCCGCCGAGATCCCGGGGGAGAAGTGGGCGGCGGGGCACAGCATCCGCTTCGGCGTGATCGAGGTGCGCCGCAACCGGTACACGGGCGAGCTGATGTAGACGGCGCGGGCCGGCTGGGGCGATGGGTTCCCGGCCGGCCCGCGTCCTCATCCCCTCATCAGCAGTAGAGGTTCGATCCCGCGGCGACGCCGAGGATCGAGGTGAAGGACTGGTACTTGGTGACGCGGCTCTGGACCTGGGCGGGGTTGCCGCCGTTGCACTCGATGGAGCCGTTGATGGACCGGATGGACTCGCCGAAGCCCGCGCCGGAGGTCATGGCGGTGTGGCCGGTCATGGTGCCCGGGCCGGACTGGGTGTTCCAGTACCACAGGGCGGTCTGCCACGCGACCGTCGCGTTCTGCTCGACGAGCCACGGGTTCGTCAGCAGCGGCAGGCCGAGGGCGTTGCCCGCGGCGTTGTAGTTGAAGTTCCAGCTCAGCTGGATCGGGCCGCGGCCGTAGTAGGCGGCCTGGCCGGCGGGGCAGCCGTAGGACTGGCTGGTGTCGCAGTAGTGGGGGTAGTTCGCGGTGTTCTGCTCGACGATGTGGACGAGGCCGCCGGTCTCGTGGGAGACGTTGGCGAGGAACGCGGCCACCTCCTGCTTCTGGACCGTGGCGCTTCCGGTGTTGCTGAACGCCGGGTAGGACGCGGTCGCGTTGACGAAGCCCTGGTAGGTGTAGAAGGAGTTCCGACCGGGGAACATCTGGTTGAACTGGGCCTCGGTGACGTCGAGGCCGGCGGGGGTGCCGGGGTTGCCCGGGTCGGTGCCGCCGCCGCAGGCGACCGGGTTGCGCCACACGCCCCACTCGCCGGTGGTGCCGGGCGTCTCGCCCTGCGTCCACCACTGGGCGGTCCAGTTGTTGCCGTTGTAGGAGACGACATTGCCCTGCGTGTAGACGGAGCCCGCGTTCCATGCCGCGGCGCAGGCGGTCTGCGCGTTGGCGGCGGACATCGAGATGCCGGTGGCCAGGGCCAGGGAGAACACGAACGCGCCGATCAGCGCGATCAGCTTCCGGCGGGGTCGACGGAGCATTGGATCACCTCATATCATTAAGAAGCCTTCCTTATAGATAAATGTAACTTTCTCCGTCGAACCGCACAAGAGCCTGGAAACGGTGTCCTGCCGGATTTTTCACGAACTGACGGTCATCGGCCGTCCGAAGCGGACCGCCACCCCCGGCGTCCACAGGACGCTCACCGGACCGCCGCCCACGGTGAGGCCCGCGTTCTCCACCAGGTCCTCGTCGCACTCCACGAGCTCGGCCCGGTGCAGCGGCCACCGCGGATGCTCGTTCGGGATGAACCGCAGGCGCCCCGCGATCACGGTGTGCAGCCCCCACCGGGCCGTGAGGAAATGCTCCAGATCGGACGGCTCCCGGATCGGCGCGCCCCTGCGCACCGCGATCCGGCTCGTCGGGTACTCCGGCCCCGGCCAGCGGCGGCGGCTCTCGTAGACCGTCACCTCGCCTTCGGTGCGGATGGTCATCTTCGACCACACGTAAGGCAGCCGGAACCCCGTGCGCGCCGCCAGGACCGGGACGAGCCGGGACGCGTCGAGCGTGCGGAACACGACGCCGCGACGGCCCGTGCCGTCCACCGAGTACAGCCGCACGTTCGTCTCCGGGAACGTCCCGAAGTACGGCACGCCCGGCAGCGAGAACCACCCGACCCGGTGCATCCGGAACGGCACCAGGCCCACATAGGCCCGCCCCTCGAACAGGTCCGGGACCGTCCCCGGCGGCAGCAGCAGCGCCACCTCCTCCGGGTCCGCCTCCCAGTGCAGGAACGCCAGGTCCAGCCACGACTGCGTCATCAGCGCCCGGCCGACCGGCCGCGGCGGATCGGGGGTCACCGGTTCGAGGAGCATGACTCCAGGATCGCAGGTCTAGGCCGGGACCGCGCCCGTGTCCGGGTCGCGCGAGGTGATGCAGTACTCCAGGCCCGCCGGGTCCCGCATGACCTGCCACCAGTGGTGGCGGCGCACCGCCGTCGCGCCGAGCCCCGTGTGCCGCAGCGTTTCCGCGTCCACATCGGAGCACGCCAGGTCGATGTGCGCGGCGCTCGACTGCCCGCGCTCGGCCGCGTCGAGGCGCTGGATCAGGAACCGCAGCGGCAGGTCCGGCGGGGACAGGAGCCGCCGGAACTCCGGCGAGTTCGACGGCACCTGCGGCCAGCCCGTCAGACGCTGCCAGAACACCAGCTCGTGGTCGAACGCCTGCGGCGGCACGTCCAGGCACAACTGGTCCGCCCGGCTGCGCTGCCCGCTCGGCCACGCCTCCGGCGCGGGCACCTTCACCTCGCCGTGGTGGTCCACCAGGCAGAACGCGAACCCGCCCGGGGAGCGCAGCACCACCAGGCCCGGCTCCGCGAACACCGGCGCCGCGCCCAGGACCTGCGCGCGCTCGGCCTCCGCCTCCACGTCGTCCACGTGCAGGTCGAGGTGGTTGCCGCCCTTGCCCTCCCGCACCCGCTGCACCCGCAGGCACGGGTCCGCGCCCGGCGGCACCAGCGTCGCGAACGACCCGCCGGGGCCGCGGCGCGGCGACAGCGTCGAACCGGTCGCCTTGAGCCAGAACGCGACACCGGCCTCGAAGCCCTCGGCGGGGAAGTCCCAGAACGCGGTCGTCCATCGAATCGCCATCCACCGAGCGTAGTACGGATGATGATCGAAATTCGCGTTCCCGCGCCGTCGCACACCCGACTGCTCACCGTTTCCCCAGCTCGCTCACAGTCCAGCCGTTATGTTGAGCTGGTGGACGATTTCAACAGGGCCGGGAACGCGGTCCACGGCGCACGCCGCATCTGGGTGCCCCTCGCCGTCGTCGGCGTGCTCCTCGCGCTCACCGCCGTCGAAGGACTCATCCCCAAAGCGCTCCCCGCGGGCGAGGAGCTCCCCGCCGGGACCGTCATCGAGTTCGGCAGCGACCGCGACGTCTCCGCCCAGGTCGGCGAGGGCTGGACCCTCGACAAGGACGCCAGCAGCGCCGACTCCGGCCTCGCGTTCACCCAAGGCGACGTCTCCGTGCAGCTCGGCTTCATCGCCTTCAACGCTGCGAAACCCGACGTCACCGAGATGTGGGAGGGCATGGACCGCGTGCTCGACATCGAACGGCACTCCGGCGCCGACGTCGCCCTCGGCGAGCCCTCCGAATTCGACACCAAGTGGATCGAGGGCGGCCTCTACGGCACCCTCCAGATCGACACCCGCATCGGCACCGCGTTCGTCCTCCCGGCCGCCGACGGCACCCAAGCGGTCGAGGCCAAGGTCCTCGGCCCCCTCCACGCGCGGGCCGAGGTGTGGGACTCCGCGATGTCGATCATCGACTCCGTGGCCTTCGACGACGAGGAGCAGCGCGCATGACCGCCATCGCCAGGCCCGAGACCGCCGTCCGGCCCGCCGTCGACGTCAAGTCCCTCGCCCTGTGGGCGATGATCGCCGCCTCCGCGTTCGGACTGTGGACGCTCCAGAAGAACCTGCTGCCGATGGCGCTGGCGTTCCCGGAGTCGGCGGCGCTGAACGTCGCGGTGCTCGGGGTGTGCCTGGTCGTGGGCGTGTGGCTGGCGCGGCGGACGATGCGGCCGGTGCAGGCGCCGCCGTGGTCGGGGACCTGGCTGGCGCTCATGTGGGGCGGGTTCGCCGCGTGCGGACTCGCGCTGCTGATGAACACGCGGACGTTCTCGATCTGGTCGCGCACGTTCGACCTGGAGACGGCCGGGAGCTGGTCGGCGGCGCTGACGGCGCCCCTGAACGAGGAGGTCGCGAAGATCGCCGGGGTGGTGCTGCTCGCGGCGGTCTCGACGCGGCTGGTGCGCGGCGCGGCGGACGGGCTCGTCTACGGGGCGCTCGTCGGCTTCGGGTTCCAGGTGGTGGAGAACTTCCTGTACGGCTTCAACGGGGTGGTGATGGCGGGCGGCGTGGAGCCGTTCGCGGCGACGCTCCAGACGGTCGTGGTGCGGGTCGGGCTGACCGGGATCGGGTCGCACTGGACGATGAGCGCCGTCGCGGGCGCGGGCATCGGGTACCTGGTGGGCGCGACGGGGCGGTCGGCGGCGCGGCGCGTGTGGGTCGCGGCGGCGTGCCTGGCGGTCGCGATGGGGATGCACTTCCTGTTCGACAGCCCGTGGTTCGAAGGGGTCGCGGGGGCGGTCGGGAAGCCGCTGTTCAACTTCGCGGTGCTGCTGGTCGTGTTCTTCACGGTGCGGCGCGGGTTCCGGGCGCGGTGGGCGGCGGTCTCCGCGGAGGAGGTCGCGGCCGGGACGCTCTCGGAGGACGAGGCCGGGGGCCTGTCGCGGCGGCGATCGCGCCGCCGGTTCCTGCGCGCGTTCGCTCACGGCCCGGAACGGGAGGCGCAGCGGCGGTTGCAGCGCGCGCAGCTGGCGCTCTTGGAGGAGCGGGTGCCCGAGCACCTGCCGTTCGAGGCGGCGCGGCCCCGGCGGGAAGCCGTCGCGGCGGCGCGGAGCTGACCGAAGTCGGGCCCGGCGCGACTAAAGTATCGCCGCCCGCATCCGTTCTCCTCCTTGCGAACTAGTCCTTAAGGATTGAGTTTATGCAGGTGGGAAGGGATGTTATATGCTGGTGCCGTTCGCATTCAACGGAAAGGCGGCGGCCCCATGCCCACCGAGCACACCAGGACCGACGGCGACGGAAGCACCGTCGTCGCCGAGGCACCCTGGGTCGCCCCGGCGGCCCTCATCGCGCTCCCGATCGTGGGGGCGGCGCTCGGGTGGGGCCTGGTCCTCATCGCGGAGTGGATCACCGGGCTGTCGTGGTTCCCGTTCCAAGGCCTGTTCGAGCTGGTGACCGACCTGCCGCGGGCCGTGCAGCTCATCGGCGGGACCGCGCTCGGGCTCGTCGCCGGGCTCGTGCTCGCGCTGTGGGTGGTCAGCGAGCTGCTCAAGGTGACCGTCGGGCGCGACGCGCTGCGGTTCAAGCGCGGCGACGACGAGCAGGAGGTGGCGCGCGGCGACGTCGCCTCCGTGTTCCTCGACGGCAAGCGGCTCGTGGTCCTCGGCCACCGCCGCCAGGAGCTCGCGCAGGTCGACTTCGACCTCGACCGCGACGAGCTCGCCGCGGCGCTGCGGCGCCACGGCTACACGTGGCAGCCCGGCGGCGACCCGTACGGCGGCGAGCTCAAACGCTGGGTCCCCGGCGCCGACGGCCTCCCGCGCGGGGCCGACGCCCTGCTCAAGGCCCGCGAGCGCGCCCTGGAGAAGTCCAACGACGGCGACCTGCGGGAGCTGCGCGAGGAGCTCGCCGGGATCGACGTGGTCGTGCGCGACCGCGACAAGAAGCAGTACTGGCGGCTCTCCGACCCGGCCTGACGGCCGGCGCTAGGGGCGCGCGTTCGGGGCGTCCCGGTCGCCGCGACCTCGCGACCCGGTACCCCGACCCGGTCGATCGCCTGATGCGGCCCGGCCCCGCCGGTGGCACCATCGGAGGCGTCCACCGGAAAGGAAGCCCCGCATGACCGTGCTGCTGATCTTCGGGCTGGCGATCCTCCTCGCCGCCGTCGTCCCCGGCCCCGACTTCGCGATGGTCGTGCGCAACACCGTCATGTCCGGCCGCGGGAGCGGCATGTGGACGGCGCTGGGCATCGGGCTCGGCATCGCCGTGTGGGTCGTCGCGACCTCGGTCGGGCTCGCCGCGCTGCTCGCGGCCTCCGCGATCGCGTTCACCGCCGTCAAGCTCGCGGGCGCCGTGTACCTCGTCTACCTCGGGGTTCGCGCGATCGTCACCGCGGTCCGGGAGCGGCGCCGGCCCGCCGCGGCGATCGCGCTCGACCGGGGGATGAGCAGCTGGGCCGCGTTCCGGTCGGGCCTGCTGTGCAACCTGCTCAACCCCAAGGCGGTCGTGCTGTTCACCGCGCTCATGCCGCAGTTCCTCGGGACGGGCGGCGACTGGACCGTCATCGTGGAGCTCGCGGCCGTCGGGACGGCGGTCAGCGGCGGGTTCTACCTGCTGCTCGCCAACCTGATCGGGCTCATGCGCAAGGTCCTGGAGCGGCCGCGGGTGCGCGCCTGGCTCAACGGTGCGACCGGGGCCGTCATGGTCGCCCTCGGCATCCGCGTGGCCGCGAACTGACACCGCTTCCGTTGCGCGCCATGGCTTGACCGACTCCCGGGGGAGCCGCGCGCGGGCGGCGCGGGGCGATGCGGTGAGATAGCACAGCGGCGGCCAGCCGACCGGGCCTGCGCGCTTGCGGGAGCGCGCGGACCCGGCAGTCCGGCCGCCGTTCCTGTGCGCGAAACCCGGTGGCGGGCCGCGGACGCGCCGTCAGACAATCGTGCCCATGAATGAATGGGAACTCGAAGCCGAGATCGCGTCGTACTACGAGCGCGGCGGCGAGCGCGAGCGGTTGAGCCGCAACGCGCGCGGCCGCCTGGAGTTCGCGCGCATGCAGGACCTGCTGCGCCGGGTGCTGCCCGGCGATGGCCTGGACGTGCTCGACGTCGGCGGCGCCACGGGCGTCCACGCGTCCTGGCTCGCCGCGGACGGCCACAAGGTGACCCTCGTGGACCCGGTCCCCAGCCAGGTCGAGGTCGCCGCGCAGATCCCGGGGGTCGACGCGGTCGTCGGCGACGCGCGCGACCTCCCTTGCGGGGACGCGGCTTTCGACGCGGTGCTGCTCATGGGGCCGCTGTACCACCTGACCGAGCGGGAGCAGCGGGTGCGCGCGGTCGCGGAGGCGCGGCGGTGCGCGCGTCCCGGCGGGATCGTCGCGGCCGTGACGATCAACCGGGCGGCGGCCTGGAACGACTGGCTCCTGTTCATGGCCCACGGCATCGACCGGCACATCACCGCCGAGGACAGCCTCCAGGTCCTGCGCGACGGGCAGCTGCGCTTCCACGACCAGGAGATGTTCACGACCGCGCACCTCTCCCACCCGTCCGAGACCGCCTCGGAGTTCGCGGACGCGGGCCTGGCGGCGCAGCAGTACGCGGTGCAGGGCTTCCCGGGGTACCTCCCCGAGCTGGAGGCGCTCATCGACGACGAGGACGCCCGCGCGCACCTCATGGAGGGCCTGCGCGTCATCGAGCGGGAGCCGTCGCTGATCGGCGCGAGCAACCACCTGCTGACCGTGGCCGCCGTCCCCGAGTAGCCACAGCGCCCCGCTTCGCGGCCGCGGTCCGGTTGGCGCGCAAGCGCTGCCGCGGCCGCGGGGGCTTCCCCTGCGGGGGCGGCGGTGCCAGACTGGACGGATTCGAGGGACGCGAGTGCCGCAGGGAGGCGCCATGCGATGGGTCCGGATCGGTGTCATCGGCCTGTTCCTGCTGGCCGCGTGCGGGGCCGCGCTCGGCGGGAGCGTCGCGGGCCGCGACGCCGGGCCCGGGACCGGCGCCGAGGGCGATGCCGCGGGCGACGGCGTGGAGGACCCGGAGACCGGTGTCGAGGCCGCCGGGCCCTCCGCGCCGCCGGACCTGACCGCGACGGCCGAGATCCGCCGCTCCTTCATGGCGCCGGGGAGCGTCACCGTCGCGGTGACCAACCACGGGGACGCGCCCGTCCGTGTCACCGGCGTCGAACTCGTCTCGGACTCTTTCGCGCCCTTGGGCGTCCAGGAGTTCGACGCCGAGGTCCCCGGGGAGGACCGGACCCGCGACCTGCTCACCGCGTACGGCGAGGCCGTCTGCCCCGACGGCGTCGACTCCACCGCCGCGCCGTCGACCGCGGTCCTGCACGTCGAGACCGAGGACGGCGCGGCCCACGAGGTCGCCGCCGAATTGTCGTACCCCAACGGCACGCTTGACCGGCTGCTCAGGGAAGCCTGCGCCGCCCAGGCGATCGCCGCCGCCACCGCGATCGAACTCGGCGAGCTGACCGCGGCGGCGGACGGCACACTCGAAGGGGGGTTGACACTGCGGCCGCTGAACGGGGCCGCCGTCGGCGCGACCGAAGTCCGCGGGAGCGTCATCTTCACGGTCGAGTCCGCGCCGCTGGCCGACGCCCCGCTCCAGGGCGACCCGGGCGAGACCGTCACGGTCCCGCTCGTCTTCGACGCCTTCCGCTGCGAGGGCCACGCGGTCGGCGACGCCAAGCAGCCCTTCGGCTTCACCGTCTGGGTCCTTCTCGATGACGCCGACCCGATCCCCACGCCCATCACCGTCCCCGACGCCCAGCGCGAGGACCTGTGGGCGATGCTCGACGACCGCTGCGGCCGCACCGACTAGGCGGCGGGCGGCCAAGGCCGGGGCCGGTCCGGTCCCCGAGGTCGGGTGTGTCGGATCGCGGCCGCCCCCGGCTTCAACGGTGCCCGGCCGGTACGACAGTCTCGCCGCGAGCGCTGGGGTTCCGTACCCTGCGGTCGGGCGTGTCGGTGCGGAGGCGCCCCCGGCTTCAACGGTGCCAGCGGGGTGCGACAGTCCGCGGCGGGCGGCGGGCGGCGGGGGGGCCAAGGCCGGGGCCGGGGCGGGGTGGCGGGGGTCTCGGGGGCGGAAGTGGGGGAGGCGGTCGTGGCACATCGGACGTACGCTTGGCCGGTGGGTGATCACATCGATACCTCCGGTAACGAAGCGCATAAACTGCGAACCCGCCTCGTCGGCGGCCTGCGGACCAGCGGAGTGCTCCGGAGCGAATCGGTGGAGACCGCGATGCTCGCCGTCCCCCGCCACCGCTTCATCCCCGAGGCGCCCCTGCGGACCGCCTACGCCGACGACGTCTACGTGACCAAGCGCAACAGCGACGGCGACGCCGTCAGCTCCGCCTCCCAGCCCTCCATCGTCGCCGAGATGCTCGAACAGCTCGACGTGCGCCCCGGCCACCGCGTCCTGGAGATCGGCGCCGGCACCGGCTACAACGCCGCGCTCCTCGACGCGCTCGTCGGCCCCGAAGGCGGCGTCACCACCGTGGACATCGACGCCGACGCCGTCGCCCGCGCCCGCAGCGCCCTCGACGACGTCGGATGCGAACGCGTGCAAGCGGTCCAAGGCGACGGCGAACTCGGCTGGCCCGGCGGCGCCCCCTACGACCGCGTCATCGCCACCGTCGGCACCTGGGACCTCCCGCCCGCCTGGTGGGACCAGCTCGCCGACGGCGGGCGGCTCGTCGCCCCGCTGAGCATCCGCGGGTGCGAGCACTCCGTCGCCTTCGACTACCGCGGCGGCGTCATGCGCAGCCGCTCCATCGTCAGCTGCGGCTTCATGCCCATGCGCGGTCTCGGCAGCCACGAAGGCCACACCGTCGAACTCGCCTCCGGGCGCATCCTCACCTTTCACGTGGACGAGGAGGTGGAGGCCGCCGGCGCCGAGAACGCGCTCGACGGACGCGGCTCCACCGTGTGGACCTCCGTGCGGCTCAAAGTGAACGAGGACGCCAACCAGCTCTCCCTGTGGCTCGCGTGCGCGTTCCCCGGCTACGGCCGCATGAGCGCCCCCTTCGGCGACCACGGCCTCCAGCGGCTCCTCATGCGCTGGGCCAACCCCGCGGTCGTCGAGGGCTCCGACTTCGCGTACGTCGTGTGCCGGAAAGTCCCCGGCGGCAACGAGATCGGGGTCCGCGGGCACGGCCCCGACGGCGCCGCGCTGGCGGCGCGGGTGGCCGCGCAGGCGAACCTGTGGGACCGCGAGTGCCGCGACGGCGTGAGCCTCCAGATCGCCGCGTACCGGGACGGCGGGCCGCCCGAGGACGCCGCGGGGGTGCGCTTCACGGTCCCGAAGCGCCACACCCGCTTGGCGATCCGCGTCGCGCCCGTGTCCGGCGCCCTCGGGTAGCGGCCCGCCCGACTCCTCCCCGACGCCCGTTCTAGGGTGGAGGGGTTCAGCACCCGACGGCCGCCGCCCGCCCCCTCGCGGCCCCCGAAAGGCCGCGGGTGACCCCGAGTAGCGAATTCGCTTCGACCGGTCGCAGTGGACGCAATGCGCTATGAATGGTCGACGCTCCGAAACCCTCCCGGCCCCACTCGCCTCCGCCCCGAGTCGGTCGGACGACAACACGTGAAATGAGAAAGGACGCCCCCGATGTCCGATCCGACATTCAAGCAGCGGGCACGCTATTGGTTCGACAACACCATGTCGAAGGGCACGAAAGCGCTCATCGGATGGCTCACCGTCATCACTCTGGTGCTCACTGCGATCGGTGCCCTCTTCCTGCTGATGGTCGGCGGCGGCGACGGCCTCAGCGGGTCACTGTGGACCTCCTTCGCGCACATCCTCGACGCCGGGACCATTACCGGCGACTCCGATGTCGGCTATCCGTTCATGGTCGTCATGTTCATCACGACCATCGGCGGCCTGATCATCCTGTCGTCGCTCGTCGGTGTCCTCACCACCGGTCTCGACGCGAAGCTCGAAGACCTCCGCAAAGGGCGCTCGTTCGTCGTTGAGAAAGATCACACCGTCATTCTCGGATGGTCCGATCAGGTCTTCATCATCATCTCGGAACTGGTGGAGGCCAACGAGAGCGAGAAGCGCGCGGTCATCGCGATCCTCGCCGACCGCGACAAGGTCGAGATGGAGGACGAGATCCGCTCCAAGATCGGCGACCTCAAGACCACGCACGTGGTGTGCCGCACCGGCGACCCCGCCGACCCCGACGACATCGGGATCGTCAACCCCGGCCAGGCCAAGAGCGTCATCCTCCTCACCTCCGGCGAGGACGACCCCGACGCGCAGCTCGTGCGCAGCCTCCTCGCCGTCACCCAGGGCGGCCAGGGCGCGCTGAAGTGCCACGTCGTGGGCGCGGTCGCCGAGAGCCGGAACCTGCCCGCGGCCCGCCTCGCGGGCGGGCGCGGCGCGCACGTGGTGGACGCGAACGACCTCATGGCCCGCCTCATGGTCCAGACCTGCCGCCAGTCCGGCCTCTCGGTCGTCTACACCGACCTGCTCGACTTCGGCGGCGACGAGATCTACATGGTCGAGGAGCCGAACCTGTTCGGCCGCCCCCTGAGCCAGGCCCTGCACTCCTACCGGACGTCCTCGTTCCTCGGCGTCCTCACCAAGGAGGGCCGGTGCATCGTCAACCCGCCCTCGAACGCGCAGCTCCAGCCCGGCGACAAGCTCATCCTCATCGCCTCCGACGACTCCGCGATCCGCCTCGACGGCTCGCGGCCCGTCATCGACGAGTCCGCGATCGTCGCCCGCGCCGAGCCGGCGCACCGGCCCGAGCGGACCCTCATCCTCGGCTGGAACGCCAAGACCCGCATGGTCCTGGAGCAGCTCGACCAGTACGTCGCGCCCGGCTCGGTCACCGACGTCGTCACCGACCACCCCGACGCGGCCGAGGCGATCCGCAAGATCGGCCCCACGATGCGCGTCCAGGGCCTCAACTTCAAGCAGGACGACACGACCGACCGGGTCCTGCTCGAATCGCTCAACCCCGGCTCGTACGACCACATCATCGCCCTGTGCTCCGACGACGTGGCGCCGCAGCTCGCCGACTCCCGGACGCTCGTGACCCTGCTCCACCTGCGCGACATGTCGCAGCGCGCGAACACCCGCTTCAAGGTCGTCTCCGAGATGGCCGACGACCGCAACCGCACGCTCGCGCAGGTCACACAGGCCGACGACTTCATCGTCAGCGACAAGCTCATCAGCCTCCTGCTCACGCAGACCGCCGAGAACCCGCACCTGTCGCACGTGTTCGGGAACCTGTTCAGCCCCGAGGGCTCGGAGATCTACCTCAAGCCCGCCGACCACTACGTGCGGCCCGGGGTGCCGGTCAACTTCTACACCGTCGCCGAGTCGGCGCGCCGCCGCGGCGAGACCGCGATCGGGTACCGGGTCGTGGCCGAGGCGCAGCAGGCCCCCAGCTACGGCGTCCACCTGAACCCGGACAAGTCGCTCCAGTTCATGGTCCAGCCCACCGACAAGATCATCGTGCTCGCCGAAGACTGAGGTCTTACGACCTCCGGTGGAGCACGAATTACTCCCGTGAGCGGAGGCCGGTGTCGGTCGCCCCGGGTAGCTTCGACAGGGTCCCGCAACACCCGGCGGGAGCAGCGACGACGCTGCGCCTATCGAAGGAACCAGGATGACCGACACCACCCCGGCCACCGACGCCGGACCCGAGGCCCCGGCCAGGGCCCCGATCACCCGATTGTGGGCGTACGCCCGCCAGCACCTGCGCCTGCTGCTCATCGGCGGCGCGCTCTCGTTCGCGGGCGGGCTCGTCGGCCTCGTCCAGCCGCTCATCGCGATGGACGTGATCGACACCCTCTCCAACGGCGAGTCCCTCACGCGCCCGCTCCTGTACCTCGGGGCGGTCGTGATCGTCGGCGGCGCCCTGAGCGCCCTCGGCCCCTACCTCATGCAGATCGCCGGTCAGGACGTCGTCCTGACCGTGCGCAAGCAGCTCATCGGGCGGCTCGTGCGCCTCCAGGTCGCCGAGGTCGACCGGCTCAAGCCCGGCGACCTGGTGTCCCGGCTGACCTCCGACACGAACCTGCTGCGCACCGTCGCCAGCACCACCGTCATCGGCGGCGTCACCGACGCGTTCATGATCCTCGGCGGCATCGGCCTCATGGCCTGGCTCGACCCGGTCCTGTTCGGCACCACCATGGCCATGGTCGCGATGGTCACGGTCATGATGCTGTTCATCATGCCGCGCATCCAGAACGCCACCGTCGACTCGCAGAAGGCCCTGGGCGACATGGGGTCCCTGCTGGAGCGGATCTTCAGCGCGTTCCGCACCGTCAAGGCCTCCGGCGCCGAGGACCACGAGACCGCCCGCCTGGAGGCGGCGGCCACCACCGCCCGCGACAAGGGCGTCAAGGCCTCGTTCTGGGAGGCGCTCGCGGGCGTCGCCGCGTTCATGCCCGTGAACATCGCGTTCCTGCTGGTCCTCGGCGTCGGCGGCGCGCGCGTCGCCTCCGGGGCCATGGAGGTCGGCACCCTCATCGGCTTCCTGCTGCTGCTGTTCTACCTGATGGGCCCGATCAGCGGCCTCGTCGCGTCGCTCTCGCAGCTCCAGACGGGCCTGGCCGCGATCCACCGCGTCGAGGAGGTCGCGAACCTCGACTCCGAGGCCGAGCGTCCCGAAGCGGCGCAGCGCGAGTCGCATGTCGCGGTGGCCGAGGGCCCGGCGCAGGTCGGGTTCGAGGACGTGACGTTCCGGTACGCCGAGGACCTGCCGTACGTGCACCACGGCGTGACGTTCGCGTCGGGCGGGCGCGGCCTCACCGCGCTCGTGGGGCCCTCGGGCGCGGGCAAGACCACCGTGTTCTCGCTGATCGAGCGGTTCTACCCGGCGACGAGCGGGCGGGTCACGGTCGACGGCGTCGACGTGCGCGAGTGGCCGCTGGAGGACCTGCGGGGGCTCATCGGCTACGTCGAGCAGGACGCGCCGGTCCTCGACGGGTCGCTGCGCGAGAACCTCGTGATGGCCGCGCAGGACGCCACGGACTCCGAGATCGAGGACGTCGTCAAGACCGCGCGCCTCACCGAGCTGGTCGAGAAGCTCCCCGAGGGCCTCGACTCGCGGATCGGCTACCGCGGCACCACGCTCTCGGGCGGCGAGCGCCAGCGCGTCGCCATCGCGCGGGCGCTGCTGCGCAAGCCGCGGCTGCTGCTCCTGGACGAGGCGACCTCGCAGCTCGACGCCGCGAACGAGGCGTCGCTCAAGCAGGTCATGCTCGACGCGGCCGAGCACACGAACGTCATCGTCGTGGCGCACCGGCTCTCGACGGTGACCAGCGCCGACCAGATCGTCGTGTTCGACGCCGGGCTCGTGCGCGCGGTCGGCACGCACGCCGAGCTGGTGGCGTCCGACGAGCTGTACCGCGACCTGGCGGCCTCGCAGTTGCTCACGGCCGCTTAGCGAACGGAGCACGGGGGCGACAGCACGGGGCGGGCCGCGGCCCGCCCCGTGCTGTCCGCCGACAGTGCCGTGCAGGCGGGTTGAGCGGGGGATTCGGGCGGGTCTCGGAGGGTCTTCGCAAATCGGGCGTCGCGAGGTCCCCCCAGCTTCGATGGTGCCCGAGGGGTCCGACAGTGCCCTGGGGACCCGACTGCGCCGTGCGGGCGGGAGCGGGGAATCCGATATTCGCGGGCTTCGATGCTTGACGTTCGGGCGCGGTTGTATCAAGATGTTGTAGAAAGCGATTTCTATCGCTTTGGCAGGCTGAACAGAGCGGTCCACGCTGTCATCGGGTCGTTATTTTTATCCGATGACAGAAACCGGTTCCCGGATCACCGGAACGGTGCGGCGGACCGTGTGCTCGGCCCGGGGCCCGCCGCTCCGGTGACCGGACCGATGGTCGCGGTGGTGCATGCCGGGGTGGCCGCCACCGCCGGAGCGGCGGGCCTCCGCAGCGCCTCCGGCGATGCGGCCCCTGTGGACGGCCCCGCGGGCTAGGGTGAATCGCCCGATTTCAACCAGGATTCAGGCCGTGTTCAACCGCGGTCCCGCGCGAGTACGGCCGCGCGCGGTTGGCTGAGGGTGACCCAGACCCCCGACGGGCCGACGTCCCGTCAGAGAAAGGTGGACGCACATGTCCCGCAAGGGCGCCCTCCTTCGCGGCGCGGCCGCACTCGCCGCCGCGGCCGCGCTGATCGGCACGATCGCCGCCCCGGCCGCCGCCAAGCCGCACCGCCCCCACCACGACCCGGGCCCGGTGGTCATCGCCCACCGCGGCGCGAGCGGGTACCTGCCCGAGCACACGCTGGAGGCCTATCAGCTGGCCGTCGAGCTCGGCGCCGACGTGGTCGAGCCGGACCTGGTGCTCACCAAGGACGGCGAGCTGATCGCCCGCCACGAGCCGGTGCTGGACGAGACCACCGACGTCGAGGACCACCCCGAGTTCGCCGACCGCGAGACCACGAAGCTGGTCGACGGCAGCCCCGTCACCGGCTTCTTCGCCGACGACTTCACCCTCGCGGAGATCAAGACCCTCCGGGCCGAGGAGCGCCTCCCCGACCTCCGGCCGCAGAGCGCCGCGCACGACGGCGAGTTCCAGCTCGTCACGTACGACGAGATCCTCGACTGGGTCGCGACCCTGGACGAGCCGGTCGTCACCTACCCGGAGATGAAGCACCCGTCCTACTACGCGGACAAGGGGATGAGCATCGAGGAGTCGCTCGCCGACCTCCTGGACGAGCGCGGGCTCGACAAGCGGCGCTCGCCGGTGTGGATCCAGTCGTTCGAGTACCAGAGCCTGCTCAACATCGACAAGCTCGTGGACAACCGGATCGGGCTGAACATCGACGGGCAGGGCGCGATCCCGAACGCCGCGCTCAACGAGTACGCGCGGACGCTCGACACCATCAGCCTCAACAAGAACCGCATCTTCCCGCGCGACGCCGACGGCTACCTCCAGGAGCCGACGGACATCGTGGAGCGGGCGCACCGGCGCGGGCTGGACGTGCACGTGTGGACGTTCCGCGCCGAGAACACGTTCCTGCCCGCGGACTTCCGGTCGAGCGACGACCCGGCCGCGCGCGGGGACTACCTCGCCGAGTTCGAGCTGTTCTACGACCTCGGCGTGGACGCCGTGTTCTCCGACTACCCGGACCTCGCCGTCGAGGCGCGCGAGGCCTGCCGGGCCTAGACCCGGGAATCGCAACACCGAGAAAGAGGGGCCGCCCTGCCGCCGGGGCGGCCCCTCCTCGCGTCCGCGGGCTTGACCGGGGGAGGGCTATCTACTAGTTTCGATATATGAACGAGTATTCGCATGGCGAACACTCGGTGCCGTCACCTCACTCCTCCCGGAAGGCACGCTCATGAGACGCCAGCTCGCCCACGCCTCCATGTCCGCCATAGCAATCGCCCTCGCCGCGACCACCGCCGCGTGCGGCGGGGGCGGGGAGGCCGGGGACGGGGGGACGGACGCCGTGTCGGTGGGCGTGATCCCGATCGTCGACGTCGCGCCCATCTACCTCGGGATCGAGCAGGGGTTCTTCGCGTCCCGCGACATCGAAGTGGAGCTGACCGAGGCGCAGGGCGGGGCCGCGATCGTGCCCGGCGTGGCCGCGCAGGAGTTCGACTTCGGGTTCTCGAACATCACCTCGCTGCTGCTCGCGCAGTCCGCGGGCCTGCCGGTCGAGATCGTCGCGAACGGCGTGGCCTCCACCGGGGTCGCCGGGGAGGACTTCGGGGCCGTCATGGTCCCCGCCGACAGCCCGATCCAGACCCCCGCCGACCTCGCCGCCGCCACCGTCGCGGTCAACACGCTCAACAACATCGGGGACACGACGATCCGCGAGTCGGTGCGCCTCGACGACGGCGACCCGTCCGGCATCGGGTTCACCGAGGTCGCCTTCCCCGACATGCCCGCGCAGCTCAGCGCCGGGAACGTGGACGCGGCGTGGGCCGTGGAGCCCTTCAAGTCCATGATCGAGGCCGAGGGCGGCCGTCCCGTGGCGTGGAACTACGTGGACGCCGCGCCGGACCTCACCGTCGCCGCGTACTTCACCACCTCCCAACTGTCCCAAGAAGACCCGGACCTGGTGCGGCGGTTCTCCGAGGCCATCGCCGAATCGCTGCAGTATGCGACCGACAACCCCGAGGCCGTGCGCGATATCCTGGGGACCTACACCGATATCAGCCCCGACATCCGCGCAGCCCTGACCCTGCCGGCGTTCCCCGCAGAGGTCAACCGCGCATCGGTGGAGCGCCTCGCCGAACTCGGCGAAGCCGACGGCATCTTCGAGAATCCCCCCGACGTGGACGCGCTCCTGCCATGAGTCCCCAGGGTTCCATGAGCTCCGAGCGATTCCACTCACCCAGACCACGCTCGAAAGGGCCCCGGCCGCGTCCAGTCCCACCGCTGTTCCTCGGCGCGGCCGGGGTCGCCGCCGCGCTGCTCGCCGGGCAGCTCCTCCCGCTCACGCCCCTGGTGGACCCCAGGTACTTCCCGACCACGGGCGCGGTCCTCGCCGCGCTCGCCGACGACCTCGCGCGCGCCGAGTTCTGGCGCGCGCTCGGGGACACGCTCGTCGCCTGGGCCGCGGGGCTGGCGATCGCCGTCGCCGCCGGGGCCGCGCTCGGCATCCTCATCGGGTCGCTCCCGCCGGTGCGGGCCGCGACCGCGTCCACGATCGAGTTCCTGCGCCCGATCCCCTCGGTCGCTCTGGTGCCCTTGGCGGTCCTGCTGTTCGGCACCCGCCTGCCCTCGACGCTGCTGCTCGTCGTGTACGCCGCGTTCTGGCAGGTCCTCGTGCAGGTCCTCGCGGGGGTCCGGGACGTGGACCCCGTCGCCGCCGACACCGCGAAGAGCCTGCGGCTCACTCCATGGCAGCGGCTCGCGCACCTCGCCTGGCCCACCGCCCTGCCCTACCTCATGACCGGGGTGCGCCTGGCCGCCACCGTCGCGCTCGTCCTCGCCGTGACCGCCGAGCTCGTCATCGGCTCGCCCGGCCTCGGCCACGAGATCGCCGTCGCCCAGACCTCCGGGGCGGCCGAGCGCATGTACGCGCTCATCCTCGTCGCCGGTGCCCTCGGGGTCGCCGTCAACCTCGGCGTGCGCGCCCTCGAACGCGAGGTGCTCGCCTGGCACCCGTCCGTGCGGGGTGAGGCCCGGTGAGGAGCCTGGTCCGCAAGGCGCTCTTGGCGGTCGGCCTGCCCGCCGTGCTGTTCGCGGCGTGGTGGCTCGCCTCCGCCGGCTCGACGAGCTTCTACTTCCCGCCGCTGTCCGAGATCGTCGCCGAGTTCGGCGAGACGTGGACCGCGGAGCGGTGGCGCGACGACGTGCTGCCCAGCGTCGCGCGCCTGGCCGCCGGGTACGCCGCGTCGTGCGCCGCGGGGGTCGCGCTCGGGCTCCTCATCGGACGCGTCAGGTGGCTGTTCCACGCGACCGAACCGGTCCTGGAGTTCGCGCGGGCCGTGCCGCCGCCGGTGCTCGTGCCCGTCATCATGCTGTTCGCGGGGATCGGCGACGGCATGAAGATCGCCGTGATCGTCTCGGGGTGCCTGTGGCCGGTCCTGCTCAACACCGTCGCCGGGGTCCGCTCCGTCGAGCCGGTGCAGCTCGACACCGCCGCCGCGTACCGCCTGGGCCGCGCCAGGACCCTCACGGCCGTGGTCCTGCCGGGCGCGAGCCCGCGGATCGTCACCGGCATGCGCCAGGCCCTCGCGATCGGGGTGATCCTCATGGTCGTCTCCGAGATGTTCGCCGCGCAGTCCGGGCTCGGGTTCGCGATCGTCCAGTTCCAGCGCAGCTACGCGATCCCCGCGATGTGGAGCGGCATCCTGCTCCTCGGCTGCCTCGGCGCGGCGCTCGCCGCGCTGTTCTCATGTGCAGACCGCGCGGTCCTGCACTGGTACCACCGCCAACGGACCGAGGAGGCCTGAGTGCTCGAAGTCGCCGGGATCGGCAAGGACTACCGCGTGGACGGCGCGGTCCACACCGCCATCGACGCCCTCAGCTTCCATGTGGCCGAAGGGGAGCTGGTCTGCATCGTCGGGCCCTCGGGCTGCGGCAAGACCACGCTGCTGCGCATGTGCGCCGGGCTCCTCGCCCCCACCCGCGGCACCGCCGCCGTGGACGGGCGCGAAGTGGACGGCCCGCCCGAGGGGACCGCCGTCGTCTTCCAGGAGTACGGCCGCAGCCTCTTCCCGTGGATGCGCGTGGGCGCCAACGTGGAACTGCCCCTCAAGCGCCTCGGCCTCACCCGCGCCGAGCGCCGCGACCGCGTGGCCGAGGCCCTGCGCCTGGTCGACCTAGAAGGGAAGGAGCGGGCCTGGCCCTGGCAGCTCTCGGGCGGGATGCAGCAGCGCACCGCCATCGCCCGCGCCGTCGCGTTCCGGCCCCGCCTCCTGCTCATGGACGAGCCGTTCGCCGCCGTCGACGCCCAGACCCGCGCCGACCTCGAAGACCTCATCCGCGACCTGTGGTCGCGCCTGGGCATCACCGTCGTGTTCATCACCCACGACATCGACGAGTCCGTCTACCTCGGCCAGCGCGTCCTCGTCCTCTCCTCGCCGCCCACGACGATGCGTGCCGAGATCCACATCGACCTCGGCCCCGACCGCGACCAGCTGGAGACCCGCTCCGGCCCCGCGTTCGCGAAGCTCCGCGGCCAGGTGTGGGGCGAGATCCAGGCCGCGAAGCGGGACGCATGAGGACCGCGCCGTCGCGAACCTCCGTCGCGGTCATCGGGGCCGGGCCCGCCGGGCTCCTCCTCGCGTACCTCCTGTCCGCCAGAGGGATCGACACGGTCGTCCTGGAGCGGCGCAGCCGCGCCCACTGCGAGTCGCGGGTGCGCGCGGGCGTCCTCGAACAGGGCACCGTCGACACGCTGGTCGCGGCGGGACTGGGGGACCGGATGCTCGCCGAGGGGCAGGTCCACCACGGGATCGAGCTGCGCTTCGGCGGCGAGGGCCACCGGATCGACTTCGCCGACCTCGTGCCCGGCCGGGCGATCACCGTGTACGGGCAGCAGGAGGTCGTCAAGGACCTCATCCGCGCGAACCTCGCCCGCGGCGTCGACCTCCGCTTCGAAGTCGAGGACGTCGCGGTCGGGAGCCTCGCCGACCCCTACCTGACCTTCGGCGGCAAGCGCCTCGACTGCGACTTCATCGCCGGGTGCGACGGCTTCCACGGCGTCTCCCGCGCCTCCGTGCCCGCGAACGACATCGCGGTCTTCGAGAAGACCTACCCGTTCGCGTGGCTCGGCGTCCTCGCCGACGTCGCCCCCTCCGCGCCCGAACTCGTCTACTCCGCCTCCGAGCGCGGCTTCTCCCTGCACTCCATGCGGTCCGAGGCGGTGAGCCGCTTCTACCTCCAGGTCCCGCCCGAGACCCGCCCCGAGGACTGGACGCACGAGGCGATCTGGGCCGAGCTCAAGGCCCGCCACGAGACCGTCCCCGGGTTCACGCTCGCGACCGGGCCGATCACGCAGGTCGACGTGGCCGCGATGCGGTCGTTCGTCGCCGAGCCCATGCGGTTCGGGCGGCTCCTCCTCGCCGGGGACGCCGCGCACATCGTGCCGCCCACGGGAGCGAAGGGCCTCAACCTCGCCGTCGCCGACGTGCGGGTCCTCGCCCGCGCCCTGGGGGAGTACTACCGCACCGGCCGCGAGGACCTCCTCGACGCGTACTCGGCGACCTGCCTCGACCGGGTCTGGCGCGCCCAGCACTTCTCGTGGTGGATGACGACCCTGCTGCACCGCTTCGAGGCCGACCCGTACGACCGGCGGCTCCAGCGCTCGCACCTCGCGTACGTGGCGCGCTCCCGCGCGCAGGCGACGGCCCTCGCGGAGAACTACACCGGCCTGCCGTATGCCGACTTACCGAGGGATGTCCAGTGCGAAGTGGACGGTCTCGAACGGCTCCTCGCGGGCGTCCCGGGCCTCGTTGACCGCCAGGCGCTCGTCGAACAGGACCGTGCCGCGCCGCGACCAGAACTCGACCGCGCCCGGCGTGCGCGCGTCGGTGTGCAGGTACACGCCCGTGTACCGGTCCCGCGAGGCCACGAACGCCAGGCACGCGCCGACCATCGCGCCCGCCAGCCCGCGGCGGCGGTGCTCGGGGCGCACGTACACCCGGTACAGGCTCGCCGTGCGGCCCTCCTCGAACCGTGACGCGACCTCCGCCGGGTGCGGCGGCGACACCGGCGTCTGGCCCCGCACCCCCGCGGTCGCCACGACCCGCCCCTCCCGCTCGGCGACGAACAGCGCGTTGTCCTCCGGCGCGAGGTAGTACGCCTCCAGGTCGATGATGTCGGAGTGCCATCGCGGCAGGTAGCCGTGCCCGAAGTCCCGGTACACCGTGTCGAGCATCACCGACCGGGCCTGCGCGAGGTCCGAGCGGTCTGCTTGGCGCAGAACGTAACCAGAGACATCCAGGGCTTCGCTCGCGGTTGCGGTACTCGACATGTGTGCCATTATTGCACCCGATTTGCAATAAGAAGACATTCGCGAGAAGAGACGAGGCCCACTCCGATGCCGCTGACCAGGCGCACCCTGCTCGCCGCCTCCGCACCCCTGGCGCTGGCCGCCGCCGGGTGCTTCGCCGACGACGGGTCCGGCCCCGCCCGGCTCGTCCTCGCCAACGCCCTCACCCCCGCCGCCGGGCTCTCCCCGCACTCCGAGGACGCGTTCCTCCTCGCCCGCTGGTCCGTCGCCGAGACCCTCCTCGCCCTCGGCGACGACGGCCTGCCCGTCGCATTCCTCGCCACCGCCTGGGCCCAGCACCCCGACGGCGCCTGGGACCTCACCCTCCGCGAGGGCGTGCGCTTCCACGACGGGACCGCCCTCGACGCCGCCGCCGCGGCCGCCGCGCTCAACGCCGCCGCCACCGCACCGGCCCCGCCCCGCGTCGTGGACGGCCTCGGCCTCACCGCCGAGCCCACCGGCGACCTCACCCTGCGCGTCGCCACCGCCGCCCCCGACCCCGTGCTCCCGCAGCGCCTCTCCAGCCCCCAGCTCGCGATCCTCGCCCCCGCCGCCTACACCGGCGGCGCCGTCGACCCCGCCGGCTTCGCGACCGGCCCCTACGCGATCACCGAGTCCACCGCCACCGGCGTCGAACTCGCGCGCCACGACGACTACTGGGGCGAGCCCGCCGCCATGGACGGCTACCGCGCCGACTACGTCCCCGACGCCGCCACCCGCGTCGCCGCCCTCCGCTCCGGCGAAGCCCACGTCATCGAGGCCGTCCCCTACGCGCAGATCGCCACTCTCGACGACACCCGCCTCCAGGACGCCCCCACCGGCCGCACCGTCAGCCTCTACCTCAACACCGCCGCCGGCCCCCTCGCCGACCCGGCCCTGCGCGCCGCCGTCGCCGCCGCGGTCGACCCCGCCCCGATCACCGACGACATCTACGAAGGCCGCGCCGACGCCCCCGAAGGGCTCTTCGGCCCCGCCCTCGCCTGGGCCGCCGACCACCGCCCCCACACCCTCCCCGAACCCGCCGCCCCCGGCGGCCAGGCCCTCGCGCTCGCCACCTACTCCAACCGCGCCGAACTCCCCGAGGCCCTCACCGTCATCGCCGCCCAGCTCGAAGCCGCCGGGTTCACCGTCACCACCGAGGTCCGCGAGTACAACGACATCGAACCCGACATGCTCGCCGGGGCCTACGACGCGTTCCTCATGTCCCGCTCCGTCGTCCAGGACTCCGGCGACGCCTACACCTACCTCGCCTCCGACTTCGCCTCCACCGGCGGCTTCAACGTCTCCCAGCTGACCGACCCGGACGTGGACGCGGCCGTCGCCGCCGTCGCCGCCGCCCCCGACGGCACGACCGACCCCGCCGAAGCCGCCGCACTGCGCCAAAGCGCCGTCCTCGACGCCGAAGCCGCCGTCCTCGCCACCGTCGCCGTCGTCCCCGTCGCCCACGAACGGCTCGTCACCGGCGTCGCCCAAGGCGTCACCGACGTCGCCGCCGACCCCCGCGAACGCCGCATCATCACCGCCGCGACCGCGATCGACCAGGACGGGCACCGGTGACACACCCGCAAGGCCGACGACATGGCGACCGGGTGAACGGGACGAACGGCGGCCGCCCGGACCCGCAGGACGGGGCCTGAACCGTGGCGCTCCTGCGCGGCCTGCTCACCCGCCTCGCGGTCCTCGCGGCCGTGCTCGCCGCCGTCGGCCTCCTCCCCTGGCTCGCCGCCCGCGACCCCGCCCTCACCGTCCTGCGCGCCCGCTACCCCGGACGCGAGGCCACCGAGACCGCCCTCGCCTCCGTCCGCGCCGACCTCGGCCTCGACGCCGGGCCCCTCGCGATCCTCCGCGACCGGTTCACCGGCCTCGCCCGCGGCGACCTCGGCACCTCCTGGGTCAGCGGCGAACCCGTCTCCGCCACCGTCCTCCCCGCCCTCGGGACCTCCCTCACCGTCATGGCCGCCGCGTACGCCGTCGTCCTCGCCATCGCCTGCGCCGCAAGCCTCCCCGCCCTCACCCGCGCCGCCGAAGGACGCCCCGCGCGCACCGGCGGCATCGCCGTCGCCGGACTCGCCGCCCTCCCCGAGTTCCTCGTCGCCGCCCTCGGCGTCGCCCTCTTCGCCGCCTGGCTCGGCCTCCTCCCCGCCTACGGCTTCACCGGACCCGAGCACCTCGTGCTCCCCGCGCTCGCCATGGGCCTGTCCGGCGGCGGCGTCCTCGCCCGCCTCGCCCGCGACGCGATCGGCGCCGTCGGCCGCGAAGACTGGGTCCGCCAGTGGCGCACCGCCGGATACCGCCGCAGCCGCATCGTCCGCGGCCTCGTCCGCCGCGCCCTCCCCCCGCTCCTCCCGCAGCTCGCGATCATCGCCGTCTCCATCACCGGCGCGGCCGTCGCCGTCGAGACCGTCTTCGCCGTCCCCGGCCTCGGCCGCGCCGCCCTCGCCGCCGCCGACGCCCAGGACCTCCCCGTCCTCCAAGCCTGCCTGCTGCTCCTCGTCGGCCTCGGCTTCACCGCGGGCCTCCTCGCCCGCCTCGCCGCGAACCGCCTCGCCGTCACCGACACCGACGCCCCCGCCGCCCCGCCCCAGACCGGCACCCGCCGCACCGCCCTCGTCTGGATCGCCTGCACCGCAACGCCACTGCTCCTCGCCCTCGCCTACGGCCTCGCCCGCACCGGCGCCATCGCCCCCGGCGACCGCCTCGCCGCCCCCGCCGCCGCGCACTGGCTCGGCACCGACGAACTCGGCCGCGACGTCCTCGCCCGCCTCGGCCAAGGGACACTGTGGACCGTCGGCGCGGCGGCCGCCGCGTGCGCCCTCTCCTACGCGATCGCGCTGGCCCTCGGCCTCGCGCCGCGCCTCGCCCACCCGCTCGCCGAAGCCTGCAACTCCTTCCCCGTCGCCATCGCGGGCATCCTCGTCGTCGTCCTCCTCGGCCGCGGCCAGACCGGCGCCGTCCTCGCCGTCACCGCCGTCTCCTGGCCCCCGCTCGCCGCCCACGCCGCCTCCCTCACCGCCCAGGCCCGCGCCGCCGGGCACCGCGAGGCCCGACTCGCCCTCGGCCCCTCCCGCGCGTGGATGCTCCGGCGCCACACGCTCCCGCTCGTCGCCGGGCCCCTCGCCTCCCACGCGGGACTGCGCCTGCCCGGCATGGCCCTCGGCATCGCGTCCCTCGGCTTCCTCGGCCTCGGCGCGGGCCCCGACTCGCCCGAATGGGGCGCCAGCCTCGCCCGCTCCCTGCCCTACCTCGAACGCGCCCCGCTCGCGGCCCTCGCCCCCGCCGCCGCGATGATCGCCATGACCCTCGCCGTCATGGCCGCCGTCTCGCTCCCGCGCCGCCGCCGACCCCGGACGGCGAAACGCCCCGCCGCACCGCGACGGGGCGTTCCGGTACCGCCCGACTAGACCCAGGCGCGCGGGGAATGGACGCCGACCACCGTGCCTCCAGGCGTCGCCACGCCCGCCACGCGCAGCCCCGGGACGTCCATCGGCTCGGCCGCCACCGTCCCTCCCAGCTCGACCGCCTTGGCGCACAAGGCATCAGCGTCGGCCACCATGACCATGACGCTCCACTGCGGAGGCATCGACTTCTCGAAGCCCTCGGCCGCATGGCAGCCGCCGAACTCCACGTCGCCCCCGCGCGGCGACAGCGCCGCGTACGGCGTCGGGTTCGCCGGGTCCTCCCACGGCGGCGTCACCGCCTCCCACCCCAGCAGGTCCACGTAGAACCGCATCGCGTCGGCGGGCGCGCCGTCGACGTGGTACTCCGCCCACGCGATCGAGCCCGTCTCGCCCCACACGCCGAATCCCGTCGAAGGGTCCAAGGGCTCCACCAGCCCGAACGAGGCCCCGTTCGGGTCCCGTAGCATCGCGAAGCGCAGCATCCCGCCGACGCTCTCTGGCCCGGCGTCGACCGCCGCCCCCAAGCTGCGGGCCCTGCCGACCGCCTCGTCGCAGTCCGCGACCCGGTAGTGCAGGTTCCAGATCCGGGACGGCACCGCCCCGGGCGGGCACGGCATGATCCCCATGACCGGCCGCGGCGGCGCGTCCGGCGCCGCGCCCGGCAGGGAGAAGGTGGTGTAGTCGCCGAAGTCCGGGCCCGCGTTCTCGGACGTCCAGCCGAACAGGCCCTCGTAGAACGCGGTGTCGCCCGCCAGGTCGGCGGTCAGGGAGTCCGACCAGATCGGTGCTCCGAGCGGGATCGATGGCATGGCGGGCTGCTCCTTCGCAGAGAGGACGTGACCGTCCCACCGTCGCACGAAGGACCGACACGCGAGCGCGATTCGGCTACTCCCGCGAGGACATGACCGTGAAGTACGCGCCCGTCGGCGACGCCAGCACCGCCATCCGCCCGCCCGGGTCGTCCACCGGCGCCACCACCACCGCCCCGCCCAGGTCCACGGCCTTCGCCGCCGTCAGGTCCACCGAGTCCGTCCCGAAGCACACCGTCCAGTGCGGCTTCATCTTCAGCTCAGGCCCCAGCGCCATGCGCGCCCCGCCGAACTCCGCCTTCTTCGACAGCACCCGCCCCTCGCGGGTCCGCAGGCCCACGTACGGCGCGTCGTGCCCCGGCTCGACCCCGTCCGGCGCGTGCAGCGACCAGTTCAGCAGCTCCGAGTAGAACTGCATGGCCGCCACCGGAGCGCCGTCGTACACGTACTCCAGCCACACGATCGCGCCCGGCTCGTCCCGCGCCGTGAACCCGACCTTCTCGCTCAACGGCTCGAACAGCCCGAACGCGCCCCCGTCCGGGTCCTTCAGCGCCGCGTACACCAGGTCGTCCCCGACCCGGATCGGATTCGACGTGATCTGCGCGCCCAGCTTCTCCGCATCCGCCGCCGCCCGCACGCAGTCCCCGACGTGGAACGCCACGCCCCACGCCGAGCCCCGGTCGCCCGAGGCCGCCTCGGCGATCCCGGCCACCGCCCGCGCCTCCGAGACCGTCGTCCCCAGGCACAGCTCCGTGTAGTGCCCGAACTGCTCGCCCGAGTCGAACGCGGCCCAGTTGAACAGCCGCATGTAGAAGTCGACGTCCCCGGCCAGGTCCGGCGTCACGGCGTCGGCCCAGATCGGGGCGCCCAGAGGAATCGAGGTCGGCATGGCGTGCCCTCCCGTCGCGGGGTCGGTGGCCTCCAGCCTCCCAAACCGGTGCGGGACTGGCAAGAGGCGGCGGCCCCGGGGGTTGCCCGGTGCCGCCGCCCCCGAAACAAGTCAGCGCTGGCGCTGCTCGCGCAGCAGGTCGCGGATCTCCTGGAGCAGCACGACCTCGGCCGCCTCCAGCTCCTCGGTGAGCTCGTTCTTGGGGCCGAACCGCTCCATGAGCCTGTTCATCGGGTACACGACCACGAAGTACACGGCCACCGCGGTCAGGAAGAACACGAGGATGCCGTTGAGGAACACGCCGTACGGGAACTCGACGCCGTTGACGGTGAAGCTGCCGCCGACCTCGCCGCCGCCGGTGACGAGCTTGATGAGCGGGTTGAGGAAGGCGTCGCCGAACGAGCCGACGAGTGCCGTCAGGGCCGCGCCCATGACGACCGCGACGGCCAGTTCGATCACATTGCCGCGCATCAGGAACTCTTTGAAACCTTTGATCATGCCCTGATCCTCGCATCCGGGCCGGTCCCGGCCGCGGTCGTGGTCCGCGGTGTCGCTGTGACCGACGCGATATCACCCGTGCGGGAACACGCGGGCGCCCGCGTTGGTTGGACCCGGCATGCGACCGTGCCGCGGCGCGACCGGCCCGCGGCGCATCGAGAGAGGCAGAACAGCCATGGGCGACATCACCATCGGCGGCGACCTGACCGTCGACCGGCTCGGCTACGGCGCGATGCGCCTGTCCGGCGACCCCGGGATCTTCACGCCGCCGAAGGACCGGGCCGCGGCCGTCGCGGTCCTGCGCCGCGCCGTCGAACTCGGCGTGAACTTCATCGACACCGCCGACTCCTACGCCCTCGGCGACAACGAGTCGCTCATCGCCGAGGCCCTCCACCCGTACGCCGACGGCGTCGTCATCGCCACCAAGGGCGGCAACACCCGCCCCTCGGCCGACGAGTGGGTCCCCTTCGGGCAGCCCGCCTACATCCGCCAGCAGGCCGAACTCTCCCTGCGGCGCTTGAACGCCGAGACCATCGACCTGTACCAGATCCACCGCCTCGACCCGGCCCTGCCGATCGCCGACCAGATCGCCACGGTCGCCGACCTCCAGCGCGAGGGCAAGATCCGGCACATCGGCCTCTCCGAGGTCACCGTGGAGCAGCTCAAGGAGGCCCAGGCGGTCGCCCCGATCGCCAGCGTCCAGAACCTCTACAACCTCATCAACCGCCAGAGCGAGGCGGTCCTGGAGTACACCGCCGAGCAGGGCATCGCGTTCATCCCGTGGTTCCCGATCGCCGCGGGCGAGCACGCGGGCCCCGACGGGCCCGTCGGCAAGGTCGCCGCCGAGGTCGGCGCGACCCCCGCGCAGACCGCGCTCGCGTGGCTCCTGCGCCGCTCCGACAACATCGTGCCGATCCCCGGCACCAGCTCGATCGCGCACCTGGAAGAGAACGTCGCCGCCCGCGAGGTGGTCCTCACCGACGCCCAGTACGCGGTGCTCGACGGCCTCGCCTCGGCCTAGACCGCAAGCGCCCGAACGGGTCCGCGCCTCCGGGCGCGGGCCCTTCCGCGTCCTACGGGTTGAGCGGGGCGATGCGGAACCGCTCGAACTCGGCGGTCGGCCCGTCCTCGTTCCCGAACGCGATCGTGTTGCGCCCCTGCACGAGGTCCACGATCACCGGGTACGTCCAGAAGTCGTTCCACGTCCACGTGCCGCGCATCGGGTACCGCCCCGCGGGCTTGCCGTTGACGACCAGGTCGCAGTGGCGCGTGACGATGTCGGCCCCGGCCTGGCGGCCCTCGGCGCGCTCGCCGTTCGCGTAGGACACCAGCAGCGCGTGCGGCCCGGCGGCCGCCTCGAACGCGATGGCCGCGCCCGCGCCGCGCCCGTTCCACCCGATCACGTGCCCGCGGTGCGCGAAGTCGTTGACGATCAGGCACGACCCGCCCGAGCGGACCGCCTCCGCGGCGTCCACGTCCACGAGCGCAGGCCCCTCCGCGGGCTCGACGTCGAGCCGCTCGGCCGCGGCCCGGAGCCGGTTGACGCCCGCGTGCAGGAACACCGGCCGCGTCAGGTCCACCGGCACGCACTGGTTCTGCGGCCCCAGCAGCACGCCCTGCTCCGCCCCGGCGAACCGGTGGTACCGGTCCTCGGCGGCGTACACGTCGAACACCGGGTCCTCGCCCGGGGCCTCGTGCCGGGCGAAGGCCCCGTCGTAGGAGCAGCGGACGGGCCGGCGCTCGACCAGGTCGATCTTGTCGAGCGCGACCTCGCCGCGGGCGGTCCCGATCGCCCCGGACTTCGACAGCTCCACCGTGTTCTCGCCCTCGCGCAGCCGCACCGGCACGTGCACGACCGACCGGTGCTGCCAGTTCATCGTCGAGGGGTAGTCCACGAACCGCTCCGCGCCGTTGACGGCCAGGACCTGCTGCGCGGGCTGCGGCTCGGTCGCCTCGGCCCCGCGCCCGTACATGTGGGAGTAGAACACCGCGAGGTCGTACTCGCCCTCCGCGGGCGCCTCCACCGTGAACGTCACGGCCGAGTCGTTCATGTTCAGGCCGCTCACGTCGTACTCGCCCGACGCGGCGAACCCGTCGCCCTCCCCGGGGTGGCCCTGCCGGGCGACCTCGCCGGAGGTGATCCGCGCGTGCTCGGCCTCCCACGTGCCGCGCCACGGCGCGGCCGGCACCGGCCCGCTGGCCCCCGGGGCCAGCGTGATCCAGTACGCGGCCATCCGGTCGGCCCGCGGCACCGGCACGTCGAGGCGGCCCGGCGGTCCGGTGACCCGGCTCAGCGCCACGGGCGGGCCCGCGGCCCCCTCGTACCCGGTCCAGTCGATGCGATGCACCGTGGCCGTCACGACCGGCCCCCACGCCGCCGGGTCCAGGCCCCGCACCGCCACGGTGAAGTCCCCGTCGCACCCGCCCGCCAGGACCTGCGCGGTCCCGCGCTCGGCGTCGATGCTCGCGATGCCCTGCAACGTGTCCGGGGTGTCCGGCCGCGGCGGCGTCACCTTCACCGTGGTCCCGGTCATCCCCGAGTACGCCTTGAGCAGCCACCACGCGCCGCTGGGGACGTTCGTCTGCGGCGCGGCCCCCGAGTAGCCGCCCGAGGCGGTCCAGAACGCCATGTCCGCGTGGACCTTCGCGTCCTCGAACAGCGCCGCCCACTGCACGAGCTGCCCGGGCACCGACAGGTCCCGGTTGTTCGCGTACTCGTCGATGTTCACCGGCCGCGCGTCGATCCCCAGCTCGCGCTCCAGCTCCCGGTACGCGGCGTGGTGCCCGCGGAAGTCCGCGAGGGACTTCGGCGACAGCTCGTGCCAGGCCGTCCACTCCGGGAGCGTCCCGGTGTCGCGGGCGCGGCGCAGGAAGTGCCGCAGGAACTCGCCGTGGTAGTACGCCTCGTTCGGGCCCGCGAGCGGCACGCCCGGGGCCAGTCGCCGCAGCAGCCGCACCGTGGTCGTCCAGTCGGCCATGAACCTGTCGAACCGGGCCGGGTCGTTCTCCTTGAGCGCGTACCAGATCCAGTCGGGCTCATTGAACGGCACGAACACCAGGCGGCCCTCGTTCGCCTCCGTGAGCATCGGCGGCACGACCGCGCACAGCCGCTCGTGGTACACGTCGATCCCGACGTCCTCGTACGGCCACTTGGCGAACAGGTCCTGGAGGTACACGAACGCGACGCCCGCCCGCCCCCGCGGCCTCCCGTTGCGCCGCAGCACCGCGACCGCGCCGGACGCGTCCCCGCCGGGGTGCTGCGCGCCCCCGTCCGGCTTCACCGCGAGCGTGGTCAGGTCGAGCGCGTCCAGCAGCTCGTCGCCGGGCACGCCGTCCTCGGCGACGCCGTACAGGGAGCCGGTGGCCCCGTGCAGGACCGGGCCCGTGGGGGAGGAGAAGTCGGCCGCGAGCACGGCCGCCGGTGGTACAGGACCGGGCGGCCCCGCCGGCGGAACGGAGGGGACGGGGTTCATGAGCTGGGCCTTTCGGGGTTCTGCGGGTCGCGCCTCCACGGGGTCAGGAAGACGGCGGCCCCGAGGTCTCGCGGACGATGAGCTCGGGCTCGGGCCAGCCCGGCACGGGCCGCGGGATCGAGCCGTCCACGCGGTGGCGCAGCAGCTCGAACGCGCCGCGCCCGACGCTCTCGAAGTCCTGGTTGACGGTGGTCAGCGCGGGGGTCGTGAAGCCCGAGAACGGGGTGTTGTCGAAGCCCACCACCGACAGGTCGCCGGGGATCGAGCGGCCCGCGAGGTGCGCCGCGCGCATCGTCGCCAGCGCCAGGTGGTCGTTGCCGCACAGGATCGCGGTGACCTCCGGGTCGGCCACGAGCGGCTGCACGGCCTTGAACGCCTCGGCGATCGTCCACCCCGAGGGCACCGGCTCGGGCACGGTGCGCCCGGCCTCGCGCAGGACCCGCGCCCAGCCCTCGGCCCGGTGGGCCTTCCCGCCGCCGAACGTGCCGGTGGACGTGGGGATCGCCAGGTGGTGGACCGTGGCGTGGCCCAGGTCCAGGAGGTACCTGGTCGCCTCGGCCGCGGCCTTGCCGTCGTCCATGCCGACCAGCCACGGCGAGGCCGCGAGCTCCTCGGCCGTGTAGGGGCCGATCGCGACCATCGCGTGGGGCTGCTGGTCGAGCAGGACCTGCTTGGCGCGCATGCCGGGTTCGTCGTGCGCCATGATGATGGTCGGCTCGCCCGCGCGCGGCAGGCGCGCGATGATGTCGGCGTCGGAGTGGGTGTCGGCGGGGTCGAGGACCGAGATCTGCACGCTCCAGTCGAGGGCCCGCGCGGCCTTCTCGATCCCGCGCAGCGCGGCCTCGGGCCCGTAGAGGGAGGTGTCGGCGGTGAGGACCGTGACCGACTCGGCGGCCCCGCCCGCGAGGGAGCGCGCGAGCCGGTTGGGCCGGTAGCCGAGCTCCGCGATGGCCTCCAGGACCTTGTCGCGGGTGGCGGCCGCGACCCTGGGGGAGCCGTTGACGACCCGGGAGACGGTCTGGTGCGAGACGCCGGCCAGCCGCGCCACGTCCCAGATACTGGCTGCCTTCTTCGGTTGCGCCATCGCTGCCGTCGCTTTCCATGTTTCGTTCGCGCGCACGCCTTCCGGGGCGCCGCGGGCGCCCCGGTCCCCTACGACGATACGCCGCCCGGTGTGAACGTTCACCTATCTGTCGGTCCACAGACATTAGAGCACAGTTCCGTAACGGAGCGGTCATGCCGAAGTCACGGTTCATTCGAGCCCATCAATGCCCTCAAAAGCCGCATCAGCCCCGTCAGTGCCCCTGGCCCCGCCGAAATCGCGGCCTGTGAGGGTGAGTTCACACACTCGAAATCTTTGGCGACAGCTTCTTAACACGCAGGCCGGGGTCGCGTAACACGTCACGGTGAAGCTGGCTTCACTCCGGTAGGTAGGAGCGTCACGCGCCGGTCGCAAGGCCGGCGCGTGACAACCGCTCCCGAGCACCGTCGCTCCCCCTCAACGCCGGAACCTACTCAGCCCGATGCAACTACCTATTGGAGAGGAGGCGGCACGCCCATGGAGGAGCTCAACACCGGCAACACTGCCTGGATTCTCGCCTCAGCCGCCCTGGTCCTGCTCATGACCCCCGCCCTGGCGCTGTTCTACGGCGGTCTCACCCGCGCCAAGAGCGTCATCAACATGATGATGAAGTGCCTCGTCGCGATCGGCATCGTCTCGGTCGTCTGGATCCTCGTCGGCGAGTCCATCGCCGTGGGCGAGGGCACCACCCCGTTCTTCGGCTCGTTCACCTCCCTGTTCGGCACCCCCGACGCCATCGACCAGGTCGTCGGCCTCAACGGCGTGCCCAGCGCCGTCTGGACCGCGTTCGGCATGATGTTCGCGATCATCACCGTCGCACTCATCGCGGGCGCCGTCGCCGACCGCATGAAGTTCTCCGCGTGGGTCATCTTCGCGACCGCGTGGGTCGTCCTCGTGTACTGCCCGGTCGCGTACTGGGTGTGGAACTCGGGCGGCTGGATCAAGGAGTGGGGCGTCCTCGACTTCGCCGGCGGGACCGCGGTCCACGTCAACGCCGGCGCCGCCGCGCTCGGCCTCGCGATCGTGGTCGGCCGCCGCATCGGCTGGAAGGACGGCAACTTCGCGCCGCACAACCTGCCGCTCGTCCTCCTCGGCGCGGGCCTGCTGTGGTTCGGCTGGTTCGGCTTCAACGCCGGCTCGGCCTTCGCCGCCGACGGCTTCGCGGGCCTGGCCTTCCTGAACACCCAGGTCGCGACCGCCGCCGCCGTCCTCGCCTGGCTCCTGGTGGACCGCATCCGCGGCATCAAGCCCTCGATCATCGGCGGCTGCTCCGGCGTCGTCGCGGGCCTGGTCGCCATCACCCCGGCCGCGGGCCTCGTGAGCCCCCTCGGCGCGGTCGCCATCGGCGCCGTCGCCGGCGTCATCTGCCCCTTCGCGATCGGCCTGAAGCACAAGCTCGGCTTCGACGACGCGCTCGACGTGGTCGGCCTCCACATGGTCGCCGGCTACTGGGGCTCGATCTCCCTCGGCCTGTTCGCGGTCGAAGAGGCCGCGGGCGTCAACGGCCTGTTCTACGGCGGCGACGCCAGCCTCCTCGGCAAGCAGACCGCCGCCACCGGCGTGGTCCTCGTGTACTCGGCGCTCGTGGCCTTCGTCATCGGCCTGATCCTCAAGTACACGATCGGCATCCGCATCAGCGAGGAGGAGGAGCTGGCCGGCATCGACGCCTCCGAGCACGGCGAGGCCGGATACGACCTCCCCGTCAACGGCAACACCAGCGTCGACGCCCCCGTCGCCGCAGGAGAGCCCGAGAAGGTCAGCGCCTAGCACCCGCTTCAACCCACCGCTGAGGACGGCCGCCCCCGCCACGGGGCGGCCGTCCCCTTTTTCGCGCCCCGGCGCGCGCCCCGTTAAGCTCGTAGGAGTCCAGCCAACCCACCGAGAGGTCGTCAGCCCGTGTTCGACGCATTGTCAGATCGACTGTCGGGAATCTTCGAGTCGATCCGCGGCAAGGGCCGCCTGACCGATGCCGACATCGACGCCACCGCCCGCGAGATCCGCCTCGCGCTCCTTGAGGCCGACGTCGCCCTCCCGGTGGTCAAGACCTTCATCGCCCAGATCAAGGAGCGCTGCAAGGGCGCGGAGGTCTCCAAGGCCCTCAACCCCGCCCAGCAGATCGTCAAGGTCGTCAACGAGGAGCTCGTCGCGATCCTCGGCGGCGAGACCCGGCGCATCAACTACGCGAAGCAGCCCCCCACGGTCATCATGCTCGCGGGCCTCCAGGGCGCGGGCAAGACCACCCTCGCCGGGAAGCTCGCCAAGTGGCTCAAGGGCGACGGGCACTCCCCGCTCCTGGTCGCCGCCGACCTCCAGCGGCCCAACGCCGTCGGCCAGCTCCAGGTCCTCGCCGAGCGCGCCGGCGTCGCCGCCTACGCGCCCGAGCCCGGCTCCGGCGTCGGCGACCCCGTCAAGGTCGCCACCGACTCGATCGCCGAGGCCAGGCAGCGCGGCCACGACGTCGTCATCGTCGACACCGCCGGACGCCTCGGCATCGACGAGGAGATGATGCAGCAGGCCCGCGACATCCGCGACGCCGTCAGCCCCGACGAGGTCCTCTTCGTCATCGACGCCATGGTCGGCCAGGACGCCGTCAACACCGCCGAGGCCTTCCGCGACGGCGTCGGCGTCACCGGCGTGGTCCTCTCCAAGCTCGACGGCGACGCCCGCGGCGGCGCGGCCCTGTCGGTCCGCCACGTCACCGGCCGCCCCATCCTCTTCGCGTCCACCGGCGAGAAGCTGGAGGACTTCGACGTCTTCCACCCCGACCGGATGTCCTCGCGCATCCTCGGCATGGGCGACATGCTCACCCTCATCGAGCAGGCCGAGGCCGTCTTCGAGGAGAAGCAGAAGGAGGAGTACACCGAGAAGCTCCTCAAGGGCGAGGACTTCACGCTGGAGGACTTCCTCGACCAGATGCAGGCCATCCGCAAGATGGGCCCCATCGGCAACCTGCTCAAGATGATGCCCGGCATGGGCCAGATGAAGCAGCAGATCGACTCGATCGACGACAAGCAGATCGACCGCACGACCGCGATCATCCGCTCCATGACCCCCGCCGAGCGCCGCGACTCCGCCCTCATCAACGGCTCCCGCCGCCTGCGCATCGCCAACGGCTCGGGCGTCACCGTCTCCGAGGTAAACCAGCTCCTCGCCCGGTTCAAGGAGGCGCAGAAGATGATGCGCCAGATGAGCGGCGCCATGGGCGTGCCCACCGGCAAGGCCACCAAGTCGCCGTACACCAAGCGCAAGGGCAAGAAGGGCGCCAAGAAGAAGGTCGTCCGCCGCGGCGGCCCCGCCGCCGCCCAGCAGCAGCAGGCCCCGCAGCTCCCCGCGGGCCTGGGCGGCCAGATGCCGGACCTGAGCCAGTTCAACGCGGCCGACCTGCCCGACATCGACCTGGAGCAGTTTTTGAAGCAGCAGGGCCCCAAGGACAAGGACAAGTAGCGTCCCCGCCGCGGGCCCCGGTGCTGGACATCGGGGCCCGCGCGGGCGATACTGCGAGGCGATGACTGCACTCGAACCGCTCGCGCCGCTGCACCTGAGGGTCGTCTGGCTCCCGTACGACACGGTCTGCGACCTCTACGTCGACGGCGACCGCATCACGTTCGACCCCGTCCCCGGCGCCCGCACCGTCGCCACCTCCGGCTACGCCCTGCCCGGCCTCGTGGACGCCCACTGCCACATCGGCATCCGCCGCGGCGCCGCGCCGATCGAGAGCCTCGACGAGGCCCGCGCGCTCGCCCGCACCGACCGCGACGCCGGGGTGCTCGCCATCCGCGACGCCGGATCGCCGTACCCGTACCCCGAGCTCGTCGGCGAGGACGGCCTCCCGCGCCTCGTCCGCGCCGGGCACCACATCGCCGCCTCCAAGCGCTACCTGCGCGGCATCGGCCTCGAATGCGAGCCGCACGAGGCCGCCGCCGCGCTCGCCCGCCAGGCCAAGCTCGGCGACGGCTGGGTGAAGCTCGTGGGGGACTGGATCGACCGCGGCCGCGGCGACCTCGCCCCCTCCTTCGAGCCCGAGGTCCTCACCGCCGCGATCCGCGCCGCGCAGGCCGAGGGCGCCCGCGTCGCCGTCCACACGTTCTCCGAAGAGGCCGTCGAGTGCGTCGTCGCCGCCGGGGCCGACTCGATCGAGCACGGCACGGGCCTGTCCGCGGACCTCCTCGACACCATGGCCGCCAAGGGGATCTCCCTGGTGCCCACCATGATCAACATCGAGACGTTCGACGACATCGCGGCCGGGGCCGACGCCAAGTTCCCCCGCTACGCCGACCACATGCGCCGCCTCAAGCGCGGCTTCCCCGAGGTCGTGCGCGCCGCCCACGAAGCGGGCGTGCAGGTCAGGCTCGGCACCGACGCGGGCGGCGGCATCGACCACGGCCTCGCCGCCGAGGAGATGCGCCTGCTCCACGAGTCCGCGGGCATCCCCGCCGCCGAGGTGGTCGCCGCCGCCTCCTGGAAGGCCCGCGAGTGGCTCGGCCTGGCCCCCGACCTCGGCGACGTCGTCGTCTACGACCGCGACCCGCGCACCGACCTGTCCGCGGCCCGCGAACCGGCCCTGATCGTCCTCCGCGGCCGCGTCGTCCGGCACTGACCCGCCGTCCCACGCCTGATTCGCGAAGCGGCCTCGTCACAACACTGTGGCGCGGGTCGGTTATCGTGAACGTCCCCGCGCCGTTTCCGCCCGAGCAGAGAGTGCAGCGATGACCTATCCTCCGACTCCGGACCAGTCCGGCCAGGGCGGCTTCCAGTACGACCCGTACGGCAGCCAGCCCGGTTCCCAGCCCCAGCAGCCCGGCTACAGCCCGCAGCCGCAGCAGCCGGGCTACAGCCAGCCCCAGCAGCCCGGCTACCCGGCCGCGCCGCAGCTCCCGCCCGCCGCCCCCGGATACCCGCCGCCCTACGGCCCGGGCGGCTACGGCCCGCAGCTGCCCAAGGGCCAGGCCATCGCCTCGATGGTCCTCGGCATCGTCGCGGCCGCGTTCCTGTGCATCCCCTACGCGGGCGGCTTCATCGCCCTGGTCTGCGGCATCATCGCCGCGATCCTCGGCGGCATCGCCCTGAAGAAGGTCAACGAGGGCACCGCCGGAGGCAAGGGCCAGGCCATCACCGGCCTCGTGCTCGGCATCATCGTCTGCGCCGTCGGCATCTTCGCGATCATCGCGTTCGCCGCGGGCATGGCCATGCTCGGCACCGCCGGGAGCACGCTCTAGCACTCACGTCGAAGGCGGCCCGGGCATCGCGCCCGGCCCGCCTTTCGCACGTCGTCTTCTCCGTCGCCTATTACATCGTGACCAGGCAGAACGGGTGCCCGACCGGGTCCGCGAAGACCCGGTACGACTCTCCGCCGCCGTCGAGGCGGCTCGCCCCGAGCTCCAGCGCCGCCGCCTCGCCCGCGTCGAGGTCGCCCACGCGCACGTCGAAGTGCATCTGCTGCGGGTGAGCGCCGCCCGGCCAGGTCGGCGCCGTGAAGTCGGGGATCTGCTGGAAGGCCACGCCGGGCCGGTCGGGGGCGTCGCCGATGACGACCCAGTCGCCGTCGTCCTGGACCCGGACCATGCCGAGCAGCTCCTGGTAGAAGGACGCGAGCGCCGCCGGGTCGGGGCAGTCGATGATGAGGCCGTGCCAAGTTCCGATCATGCGGCCAGTGTGGCAGCGGGGTCCGACGTCCATGTCGCGATCCGGCCGACGAGGCGGGCCGGAACCGGCCCGGCGGACCGTCTCAGGAGGTACCGAACGGGTGAACCGGCTCAGGTGACGTCGTCGAAGCTCGCGGAGCGCCCGCGGGTCCGCTCGGCGGCCGGGCCGTCGGCCTCGGCGCCGTCCGCAGCACCGCTCGCGCCGTTGGAGGACCCGTTCGTGCCGCGCGTGATCGCGCCGCGGTTGACGCTGCGGCGGGTGCTCTCGATGTCGCGGGTCGCGTCCGTCAGGCCCTCCTGGAGCGGCTTCGTGCCGTCCTGGAGGTCGCGCATCGTGGACTTGAGGGGGTTCGTCAGCATCTCCTGGTCCTCTTCGGTCAGGATGTGCTTGCGGACGAACGTCTTGGGGTTGAGGTCCTCGGGCTTGATGTCGGTGCCGATCTCGCGGCTCAGGTCGGCCGCGGCGTTCGACGCCATGTTCCGGGCCTTGGAGATGAACCGGCGGAGGTTCGCGAGCGCCTTGGGCAGCTTGTCGGGGCCCCACAGGAAGATCGCGATGAGGATGATGACCAGGAACTCGGTTCCGCCCAAGCCTCCGAACACGCTGACCCTCCGATGACCGACTGTGACTGCTGGTACCTGAAAAACCTCCGCCTAGCGTACCCCCACGTCAGTCCGCGGCCGCTTCTAGAGTGACCTGGGCGCTGTGCTCCTCGCCATCGCGCTCGTACACCACGGTGACCACCGTGCCGGGCGCGAGCTTGCGGATGAGCGCGATCAGCTGGGTGTTGTCGGTGACCCTGGTGCCGTTGAAGCTGGTGAGGAGGTCGCCGTCCTCCAGGCCCGCGTCGTCGGCGGGGGAGCCGTCCACGACCTTGCTCAGCGTCACCCCCGTCCCCAGCTCGGACTCCCCGAGCTCCGCGCCGAGGACCGTGTGGGCCGCGCTGCCGGTCGCGACGATCTCGTCGGCGATGCGCTTGGCCTGGTTGATGGGGATCGCGAAGCCGATGCCGATGTTCCCGGCCTCGCCCTCGGCCGCGGTCGAGGCGATCGCGGTGTTGATGCCGATGACCTGCCCGGCGATGTCGGTGAGCGGCCCGCCGGAGTTGCCGGGGTTGATCGCCGCGTCGGTCTGGATCGCGGCCATCACCGACTCGACCTCGCCGTTGTTGTTCTCGGTGAGCACGGGCCGGTCGATCGCGGACACGATGCCCTCGGTGACCGTGGACGACAGCCCGAGCGGCGCGCCCACGGCGAGCACCGGGTCGCCGACCGCGACCTTGTCGGAGTCGGCCAGGACCATCGGCGCGTGGTCGCCGCCCTCGATCTGGAGGACCGCCACGTCGGAGTCGGGGTCGGAGCCGATGACGGCCGCGGTGGTCACGGACCCATCGCTGAACAGGACCTGGAGCTGCTCGGCGGGCTCGGTGCCGCCGCCGACGACCACGTGGTGGTTGGTGAGCAGGTACCCGTCGTCGGAGACGATGAAGCCCGAGCCGTTGCCGCCGTCCGCGGTGAGGACCGTGACGACCGACGGCATGATCTGCTCGACCACGCCCGCCACGGACGTGAGGTCCCGCTGCGTCTCAGGATCGGCGCCGGTGATCGCGCCGCCGACGTCGCCGCGCGTGGCCCAGACGCCCACGGCCGCACCGAGCGTCCCGGCGATGAGCGCGGTGACCGCCGAGACGGCGACGACGAGCCCGAGCCCGATCCGCGTATTCGGCCGCGCCCGCTCGGGGAGCGGCTCGACGGGCGGGACCGGAGGGGCCGGACGCGTCTCGATGACGGCCCGGCTGCCGGGGTCGCGCCACGGGTCGCTCGCGGCCGCGGGATGCCACCAAGCGGCCCGGTCGACGGGCTGCTGCCGGGCGGCGGGCGCAGGTGCGATGCCGCCGCCAGCGGCGGGCCCGGCAGAGTAGGCCGCGGCCCCGGACGGGACCGGCTGCGGCGCTGCGGGGTGCGCCGGCGCCGCGGGTTCCGGCGGGGCCGGCTGCGGTGCGGCGGAGTGCGCCGGCGCCGCGGGCTCCGGTGGAACCGGCTGCGCCGCCGTCTGCGGGGCCTGCCGCTCGGGGGCCGACTGCGGCCACGGCTGCTGGGGTCGCCACTGGTCGCCCGGATCTGCCTGGGGCGGCTGGGTGCCGGAAGTCATGAGGAGAGTCTATGCCGCATTTGCCGCCCCTTCACCCGCGCTGCGATTCCGGCCCGCCCGGTGACGCGGCGTCCGCGCGGCGCGCCGGAGCGCGTCCACCCCGCTCGGCGGCGCGTCCGCTCCGGCCGGTCCGGGGGCGCGAAGAAGGACCCGCTTCACGAGGCCGTGCAGCGGGTCCTCAGTCCGGACCGGCGGCGGGGTGACCGCCGAGTGGGGTGGCTTCGGGCCGTTATTCGAGGGCGCCCTGGAGCTCCTTGTTCAAGGTCTCGGCCTCTTCCGGCGTCATCTCGACCACAAGACGACCGCCGCCTTCCAGCGGCACCCGCATGATGATGCCGCGGCCCTCCTGGGTAACCTCCAACGGACCATCGCCGGTCCGCGGCTTCATGGCCGCCATATTCGTCTCCCCTCGATCCAAGGCCGCAGGTTGCGACTCGACGTTGCTAGATCAAGTTTCCCCGATCCGCAGGCCGAGAGCCAACTCGCCCCTCCGAGTATGTGACAAAGTTGCGGAGAAAGTGCCTAAAACCGTTTAAATCGGACACCCGATTTGCGGTTTTTCGTTTCCCGTGCGCAGAGCCCTGGAATACTGCCGGATCGTGACGTTCCGTCCCCGTCGCGGGCTACTCCTCCGGATCCTGCTCGTGCTCGGCCCCCAGGAGGAACGCGGTCCCCTCGATCTCGCGCCCGTACGGCGACACGAACGTCGGCAGCTCCTTCGGCCCCAGCGACCGGATGTACGACCAGAACAGCCGCACCGCCTCGGCCTTGTCGACCGCCTCGATCGGCATCGACAGCGTCACGAGCCAGTCGCTGCGCCGCTCCGGCGTCGGCAGGCTGCGGACCAGGTCCTCCCACGCGTCCGGCATGAGCCGGGTCCAGCCCTCGGCGGCCGCGGTGCTCTCCTCGGTCTTCTCCGGGTCCTCCAGGCGCCGCCGGTAGACGACCGCGGGCCCGACCAGCTCGCCGAGCGCGAACACGCCCTCGGGACCGGCCAGGGCGACCTCGTCGCCGTCCGCGGCCCCCTCGGGGCGGGCGCCCTCCGGCTCGACCGACTCGACCTCGTACGCCTGTTGCTCCGCGTACTCGTCCTCGTGCAACACCAGCAGCCAATAACGCATGGGCTCATCCCATCACGACTCGCCGCGCGCCGCCGCGTCCCCTTCATCCCCGCGCCCTGCCTCACGTTCGGACTCCTCGCCGTCCGCGCCGGACTCCTTCGCGAGCCGGAACGTGTCCTCTTCGAGCGGCTCCCCGAACGGCTCGGCGTCGAACGCCTCCGCCTGCGTCTCCGGCTCGGCGGGCCCGTCCTCGACGGACCCGGTCGCGGCGGACCCGGTCGCGAGCGGCTCCGTCCCGGCGTCCCCGTCGAGCTCGGCCCGCAGCTCGGCCAGCTGCTCGTCGCGGCGGCCGATCTCCCACGCCAGGCGGTACAGCGCCGCGTCGACCTGGTCGGTCCGGTAGCCGCGCGCCCCCGTGTCGAACCGCAGGGCCCCCACCGACGCCTCGCTCACCGGCTCCTCGTCCCCGAGCCCCGGCGGCGCGCCCGCGGGCGCGAGGTCCAGCATCGTGTCGCGGCCGGTGGCCCACACGACGATCGAGAACGCGATCCACACGCCGACGACGGCGACGATGACCGGGAGCACGAAACCCACGAGAGCCTCCAAGGGCGCTAAGCGAAGAACGCGAAATAGGCGAACAGCGCCATTGTGCAGACCGCGAGGGTCACTCCCAGACGCGGGTTGTGGGGGACGACCGCCTTCACCGGCTTCCCGCTCCGGTCCGTCAGCGGCAGCCGCGGCCGGTTCGCGGCCCCCACCAGCAGATACCCCACCAGCGCGGCCATCACCGGAGGCAGGAACATCACCCACCACGCCGCCTCGCCGCCCCCGCCGCTCGCCGCCAGGTACACCAACTGCCCGAGCAGGCACGCGACCATGCACGCGCCGTACACGAGGAGCTCCCGCAGCACGTGGTGCACGTCCGGCAGCAGCGTCGGCCGCTGCGCCGCGCGCACGGTCGCCCGCAGCGACAGCCCGGCCTCCCGCAGCGCGGTCTCCGCGTGCGCCAGCGCCGCGTCCGGGTCGTCCACCGCCGTCTCGGCCTCCTGGACCGCGTTCGAGGGCATCAGGTCCGGCGTGGACTGGCGCAGCCGCACGCTCAGGTCCACCACCTCCGAGGTCCGCTCGTCCAGCTCCGTGCGCACCGCCGCGAGCGCCAGCCGCCGCCGCTCCAGCCGCCGCGTCGCCTGCGCGCTGCTCGCCGCCGAATCGGCGTCGAGCCGCGCCAGCTCGTGCACCAGGTCCTCATAGGCGCTCAAACTCATCGGTCCCCCCGCACGCTCATCGGGCCTCCGGTCGCGACACCGCGCACCGGGCCGCCCTCCATCAGGCCGCCGCCCACCACGACACCGTCCACTACGTCACCGCTCACCAGACCGCTGCCCATCAGGCCACCGCCTCGTCCAGGCGTCCCGGCCGCACGAACGGGACCGCCAGCGTCTCCGTGCCCGCGTGCCGGTCGATCACCAGGCACCGGTTCGCGCGCGCGTCCCAGGTCCGCTCGTACCCGCCGGTGATCGCCGCCAGGTCGTTCGCCGCGATGTTCAGCGCCACGACCCCCGCCACGTGCTCGCGCCCGGCCGTCCCCCCGATGTCGTCGAGGAACCGCCGCGCCCCCCGCCACCAGCCGATGACGTGCGCGCCCGTCGCCGGACCGTGCAGCAGCAGATCCCGCAGCGTCCCCGGCTTCCCGTCCGCGCCGTCGGCCCCGAACCACACCAGGTACACCGGCTTCCCGCGGGGCGCCGTCAGGATCGTCCCCGGCTCCAGCTCCCGGCACTCGTGCCCGGCGTCCTTCAACGCCTCCACCAGGTCCCGCGCGATGTCCTCCGCGCCCGCGGCCGTCGCCGCGACCTGGAACTCCACGCTCCCCGGCTCGTGCTGCCGCGCCACCGACAGCGCCGCCGACGTCAGCACGTCCGCCGCCACCGCCGAGGTCCCCAGCACCGCCAGGTGCCGCCCCGGACTCCGGTCGAACTGGTAGCCCACCGTCGACATGTGCACGTCCACCGCCCGCCCCACCAGCGCCCGCGGCGCGTGCGTCGGCGCCAGCGCCGCGAACCGCGGATCGGCCTCCAGATGCTGCTCGTCGAACCCGCGGAACACCACAGGCTCCTCGTCCGAGTCCCGCCGCTCCCACAGGTCCCGCCGCAACTGCGCCAGCAGGTCGTCCGCGCTCGACGCGTCCGGGAACCGGCACGTCCGGTTGCGGCCCTTCAGACCCCCCGCGTCGTTCAGGATCGCCTGCCCGATCGACTCGACCGCCGCGTCGTTCCCCTCGTCCAGCAGGTGCTTCGCCCCCGGCAGCGCCACCCGCAGCGGGAACTGCCCGAAGATCGAGTCCTTCTTGGAGTACAGCGCCTCGATCCCCGAGATCGTCTGCGACGCCAGCACCAGGTGCACCCCGTACGAGCGGCCCTTGCGCGCCAGCTCCTCCAGGTGCGCCACCGCCTCGCCCGCGAGCCGGTCGTTCCCCGCGAAGAGCACGTGGAACTCGTCCACGACCGCCACGATCCGCGGCAGCCGCACCTCCGGCCGCAGCTCCCGCAGCCGCGCCAGCCGCGTCGCCCCCGCCCGCTTCATCAGCCCGGCGCGGCGCGTCAGCTCCGCGCGCAGCGCCGCCAGCACCGCCACCCCGTACTCGCGGTCGGACTCCACGCCCACGGCCCGCACGTGCGGGATCCACGACGGGTCCAGCGGCGAGGGCGTGAACTCCGTGAACGACACGCCCTCCTTGAAGTCCAGGAGGTACAGCTCCAGCTCCTCGGGGGAGTACCGGGTCGCGAGCCCGTACAGCACGTCGAGGAGGAACACCGTCTTGCCGCCGCCGGTGCGCCCGCCGATGAGCCAGTGCGGCGTCGCGTCGTCGAACGACACCTCCACGTCGCCCCCGGTGCTGCTCCCGGCCTGGTCCCGCCCGATCACCGTCGTCAGCCCGTTCCGGCTCGACTCGGTCCACAGCTCGGCGGGCACCAGGTCGGCCACCGACAGCTCGCCCGCTTCGCGGCGCTGGCGGGCCCGGGACCCGAACACGTTGCGCGCCAGGCGGGGCGGGGGCGCGGCGTCGAGGACGACGGGCAGCGGGAGGCTCCCGAGCCGGACCTCGTCGCCGCATTCGAGGTAGGTCGCGTGCTCGATCGCGGGGAGCCGCTCGCGGTGCGGGTGGTCGCGCCAGCCGCACAGCACGAGGTGGCAGCGGGCGGAGGGCCCGGCGTGGGCGAGTGCGGCGAGGCGCTCGCGCATGGTCTTGCCGACCTCCGGCGGGAGCCCGGCGATGACGATGAGGTGGTAGGGCCGGTCGGCGATCGACTGGCCGCGCGCGGCGATGTCGCGCAGCTCGGTGAGCCGCTTCTCGGCGGCGGTGAGGACCCGCCCGAGCGCGAGGTGGTCGGTGGCGACGGTGGCGGCGATCCCGGCGTCCACGAGCGCGGTCGCGGGCGCGAACACCTGCCCGAGGGTCACGCCGTCCACGAGGGACAGTTCGAGGTCGGGGTGGGCGGCGGTGACCCGCACGAGCAGCGACTGGAGCATCCCGGCGACGCGCGGGTCGGCCGCGTCCCCGTCGCATACGAGGTGCCCCTTGCCGAGCAGGCCGGTCAGCGCGGGGAACGCGGCCTCGGCGGCCCCGGAGGCGTCGTCCAGCACGGCCGTGCCGATCCGCATGGCCTCGGTGCGCGACGGCTCGGTCCACAGGGGCGCATCGGGGTCGGTCTTCGCGAGGTCGTCGCCGAGCCAGCCGGTCGCGGCCGTCGCGGCGGCGGCGTTGAGCCTTTGGGCCAGTTCACTTCTGCGGCGCTCGGTGTCGTCGGCGGCGAGCTGCGAGGCCGCCTCGACGAGCAGCCGCTCGGCCCGGTCGGCGGCCCCGGCGGCTTCGCGCAGCCGCGCCGCGGCCCGCTCCAGTTCGGTCCGCCAAGTCAATGCCGCCTCCAAGGGGGTGCCGTGAACGACACCACCTTACCGGGGGAGCGCGGGGCGTGACGAGGAGCAAACGGTTCCTCGCGCCGATCCCCCCATCAGGAGCTTCTCGGTCATTTGTCTGAAAATAAGCCCTCTGAGCTGCGGCGCTAGTGCTCGAAGAGTCCGAGCGCCAGATCCGCCAGGCGCCCCGGGTCCTCGGCCCCGCACAGCTCGCGGGCCGAGTGCATCGAGAGGATCGGCAGGCCGACGTCCACAGTGAGGATGCCGAGCTGCGTGCCCGAGATCGGGCCGATCGTGGTGCCGCCGAGGATCGAGTTGCGGTTGACGTTGTACTGCCACGGGATGCCGGCGTGCTCGGCGGCGCGGCGGAACAGCGCCTCTTCTTCTGCGCCGCTGGCGTATCGCTGGTTGGCGCTCACCTTGATCATCGGGCCGCCGCCCGCGATGGGCCGATGCGTGGGGTCGTGCTTCTCGGGGTAGTTCGGGTGGATCGAGTTGCCGGTGTCGGAGGACATCATCCCGGAGGCGGCCATGGTCTGCGCGTAGTGCTCGGGGTCGTCGGCGCCGAGGATGCGGCGGAGCACGGTCTCCAGGAACGGGCTCTGCGCGCCGGAGTAGGTCATCGACCCGATCTCCTCGTAGTTGAACGCGGCGAGCACCGGCACCTTCGTCCCGGTCCGCTCGGCCGCGATGAGCGCGGCGACCCCGGCGTGGACGGAGGTGAGGTTGTCGAGCCGCCAAGCCGCGAACAGCTCCTCGTCCTTGCCCAGGTAGGCGGGCCGGTCGAGGGCGACGGTGAACAGGTCGTGGCCCAGCACGTCGTCGGCGTCCACCCCGGCCTCGGCCGCGATGAACTCCAGGAACTCGCCCTCGCGCGGCTCGCCCAGGCCCCAGATCGGGGTGAGGTGGCCCTGCGGGTCGAGGGCGCGGCCCTCGTTGGCGCCGCGGTCGAGGTGGATCGCCAGGCGCGGGACGCGCAGCAGCGGCCGGTCCACGTCCACGAGCACCTCGGCGCCGTCGCGCAGGACCAGGCGCCCCGCGACGCCCAGGTCCCGGTCGAGCCAGGTCTGGTGCGGCACACCGCCGTAGACCTCCACGGCGACCTGCTTCCAGCCCGCCGCGCCGGTGTCGGGCCGCGGCTTGACCTTGAACGCCGGGGTGTCGGTGTGGGCGCCGAAGATCCGGAACGAGTCCACCCCGGGCTCGTCGATCCGCCACGCGATGATCGAGCCGTCGCGCACCGTGTAATAGCCGCCCTTCTCGGCGAGCGGCCACCCGTGGGTCTCGGGGAGCCGCTGGAACCCGGCCGCCTCAAGCCTCCGGCCCGCCTCGGCGCACGCGTGGTACGCCGTGGGGCTCGCGGTGATGAACGCGGCGAGGTCGTCGGTGTGCGACCGGTCGAAGCGGGGCATGATGCTCCTTCACTGGCGGGTGGCTGGTGCGGCTGTCAGCATAGAGCCATGCGTGCTCTGAGACTTGGCAGACGGGTGTTCGATGGCGGCGATTACGCGGTGATGGCGATCGTCAACCGCACGCCCGACTCGTTCTACGACGCCGGGCGGACCTTCGCGTTCGACGCGGCCGTCGCGGCCGTGGACAACGCGGTCGCGAGCGGGGCCGACATCGTCGACATCGGCGGCGTCAAGGCCGGGGACATCGGGCCGGAGGTCACGGCCGCCGAGGAGATCGAGCGGGTCGTGCCGCTCATCGCCGCGGTCCACGACCGCCACCCCGAACTCGTCATCTCCGTCGACACGTGGCGCGGCGAGGTCGCCCGCGAGGCGGTCGCCGCCGGGGCCGAGCTCATCAACGACACGTGGGCCGGGTGGGACCCGACGGTGATCGAGGTCGCCTCCGACACCGGCGCGGGGTTCGTCGTCTCCCACACCGGGGGGCTCGCGCCGCGCACGATCGCCGAGAAGGCCGTCTACGGTGACGTCGTCAAGGAGGTCCGCGCCGAGCTGGTCGAGCGCGCCGAGGCCGCCGTGGCCGCGGGCGTGCGGGCCGACGGCATCCTCATCGACCCGACCCACGACTTCGGGAAGACCACCTACCACTCGCTCGACCTGACCCGCCGCCTCGACGAGCTCGCCGACACCGGCTGGCCGGTCCTGGTCGCCTTGTCCCGCAAGGACTTCGTCGGGGAGACTCTGGACCTGCCGGTGGACCGGCGCCTGAACGGGACGCTCGCGGCGACCGCGATCTCCGCGTGGAACGGCGCGCGGGTCTTCCGGGCCCACGACGTGGCCGCGACCCGGGAGGTCCTCGACATGGTCGCCTCGATCAAGGGCGACCGGCCCCCGAAGGCCCCGCTCCGGAGCCTGTGACCCGGCCTCGCGGCGCGCGGTCACCGGCATGCCGGTGACCGTGAACACCCTGCGGGGGTCTACATTCGAGACGGCTCACCCCGTCCCCGAGCGGCCCGCCGCGGGCCCGGGGTCACCAGTCAGAGATCTCGGAGGCCACCGATGAAGTTCACCCGCAGACGGCGCACCCCGGCGGAGACGGCCCCGGCCGAAGCCCCGGTCGAGGCCCGGGCCGAGGCCCCTGCGGCCGCGGCCGAGCCCGCCCCGGACAGCGCCCCTGCGCCGGAACCGAAGCAGGCCAAGAAGGAGTTCCCCGGTTCCGCCGCCTACTGGGAGAAGCGCTACGCCGACGGCGGGAACTCCGGCGGCGGCTCGCGCGGCACCAACGCCGAGTTCAAGGCCGAGGTCCTCAACAAGTTCACCGCCGAGCACGGCATCGAGTCGGTCATCGAGTTCGGCTGCGGCGACGGCGAGCAGCTCTCCCTCGCCGAGTACCCCCGCTACCTCGGGTTCGACGTGTCGCCGACGCAGCTGCGCCGCACCATGGAGCGGTACGCCGACGACCCCACGAAGAGCTTTGCGCTCTACGACGGCGACAGCTTCGCCGACCCGGCCGGGTTCATCACCGCCGACATGGCGATGTCGCTCGACGTGATCTACCACCTCATCGAGGACAAGGTCTACGACCTGCACCTCAAGCACGTCTTCGGGGCCGCCCGCCGCAACGTCGTCCTGTTCACCGGCGACGCGAGCGACCCCTCGCTGGCGGGCGAGTTCGCCCCCCACGTGCGCATCCGCCCCGTCCTCAAGGACGTCGAGGAGCGCTTCCCCGAGTGGCGCCTGCGCGAGCGCATCGCCAACCCGCGCCCCTGGAGCGAGTTCGGCGCCGACGGCTCGATCGCCGACTTCTTCATCTACGAGCGCGCCGGGGACTGACCCGCGGGCGGGCCTACGCCTGCGCCGAGCGGGCCTGCTGCATGTGGGCCACGGCCTCGTCGAGGTCGTCGGTGACCAGCAGCAGGTCCAGGTCCTTCGGGCTGATCTTGCCGTCGCCGAGCATCGAGGCGCGCAGCCACTCGACCAGGCCGCCCCAGTACTCGGTGCCGATGAGCGCGATCGGGAACTTGCCGACCTTGCCGGTCTGCTCCAGGGTGAGCGCCTCGAACAGCTCGTCCATGGTCCCGAAGCCGCCCGGCAGGGCGCAGAACCCGCACGAGTACTTCAGGAACATGACCTTGCGGACGAAGAAGTACTTGAAGTCCAGCTCGATGTCCACGAACTCGTTGATGCCCTGCTCGAACGGCAGCTCGATGCCCAGGCCCACGGACTTGACGCCCGCGTCGTAGGCGCCGCGGTTCGCGGCCTCCATCGCGCCGGGGCCGCCGCCGGTGATGACCGAGAACCCGGCCTCGCCGAGCTTGCGGCCCAGGTCCACGCCGAGCTTGTACTCCTCGGAGTCGACCTGGGTGCGCGCCGAGCCGTAGACGCACACGGCGTCGCCGAGGTCGGCCGCTTCGAGCACGTCGAAGCCCTCCACGAACTCGGCCTGGAACTTCATGACCCGCCAGGCGGCGCGCTGCTTCCACTCCTCGCTGTGTTCGAGGTCGAGGAGCCGCTGGTCATCGGTGATTCGGGAGTCTGAAGTCATGGTGCCTCCACATAGGCCCGCAGCGCGTCCGCGCAGGAGCGGATGCGGGGGATCTCGACGCGTTCGTCCTGCTTGTGGGCGAGGTTCGGGTCGCCCGGCCCGAAGTTCACGGCGGGGATGCCGAGGGTCGCGAAGCGCGCCACGTCGGTCCAGCCGAGCTTGGCCCGGAACTCGCCGCCCGCGGCGGCCACGAACTCGGCGGCCTCGGGCCGGTCCAGGCCCGGTCGGCACGACGGGGCCGTGTCCGAGACCTCCACGTCGAACCCCGAGAACACTTCGCGCACATGGGCTTCGGCGGCGGCCTCGTCCCGGTCGGGCGCGAAGCGGAAGTTCACGTCCACCCAGCCCTCGTCGGGGATGACGTTCCCGGCGACCCCGCCGCCGATGAACACCGCGTTCAGGCCCTCGCGGTACACGCACCCGTCCACCTCGACCTCGCGCGCCTCATAGGCGTCGAGCCGCTCCAGGACCGGCCCCAGCCGGTGGATCGCGTTCTCGCCCTTCCACGACCGCGCCGAGTGCGCCCGCTTCCCGCGGGTCGTCACGCGCACCCGCATGGTCCCCTGGCACCCGGCCTCGACGAGGCCGTACGTGGGCTCCAGGAGGATCGCGAAGTCGGCGGCCAGCAGCTCGGGCCTGGACTTCGAGAGCTTGTTGAGGCCGTTGTGCACCGCCTCGATCTCCTCGCAGTCGTAGAACGCGAAGCTCAGGTCGAACCTCGGCTCCTTCACCGTCGCCGCGATCCACAGCGCGAGCGCGGTCCCCGACTTCATGTCCGAGGTCCCCAGCCCCCACATGACGTCCCCTTCGGTGCGCGTGGGGAAGTTGTCGTTCACCGGCACCGTGTCGAGGTGCCCGGCGAGCATGACGCGCCGCCCCCGGCCCAGCTCGGTGCGGGCCACCAGCGTGTTCCCGACCCGCTCGACCGTCAAGTGCTCCAAGCGCTTGAGCGCCGCCTCCACCGCATCGCAGATCGCGGCCTCGTCCCGCGAGACCGACGGGATGTCGCACAGCGCCCGGGTCAGCTCGACGGGGTCGGCGAGGACTGCCTCACTCAAAACTGTCACATCCGCAGACGATACCCGGCGCGTGGATAGGCTCTGAGGATGAGTGAATTCCTGACTGACGCAGCCTGGGGTGTCGGCGTGGCCACGGTCGCCGCCGACGGCACGGTCCTCGACGTGTGGTTCACCCGCCTCGGCCTCGGGGAGGCGCCGACCGGTGTGGCGGCGCCGGAGCTGGACCGGGAGAACCCGACGGGGACGCGCTCGAAGGGCGTGTCGGTACTCGTCAAGTCCCTCGCCGAGGAGCCGGTCGACACCGCCGACGTGTACCTGCGCCTCCACCTCCTCTCGCACCGCTTCGTCACCCCGCACACGGTCAGCCTCGACGGGATCTTCGGGCTCCTGCCGAACAACGCGTGGACGAACCACGGGCCCGTCCCCGCCGACTCGGTGAACGCCGCGCGCCTGAAACTGCGCGGCGAGGGAGGGACGCTCGAAGTGAAGTCCCTCGACAAGTTCCCGCCGATGGCCGACTACGTGACCCCGGTCGGCGTGCGCATCGCCGACGCCTCGCGGGTGCGCCTGGGCGCGCACCTCGCCGAGGGCACCACGGTCATGCACGAGGGCTTCGTGAACTTCAACGCCGGGACGCTCGGCAACTCGATGGTCGAGGGCCGCATCTCCGCGGGCGTGGTCGTCGGCGACGGCTCCGACATCGGCGGCGGCTCCTCGATCATGGGGACGCTCTCGGGCGGCGGCAAGGAGGTCATCTCGATCGGCGAGCGCTGCCTCCTCGGCGCGAACGCCGGCATCGGGATCTCGCTGGGCGACAACTGCGTCGTGGCCGCGGGCTGCTACGTGACCGCCGGCTCCAAGGTCACCCTCCCGGACGGGACCGTGGTCAAGGCCGCGACCCTCTCGGGCAAGGACAACCTCCAGTTCTGGACGAACACGCAGACCGGCGTCCTCGAAGTGCGCCCGCGCACGGGCACGTGGGGCGAGCTCAACGCCGCCCTGCACAGCGCGCAGTAGCGTCCGCGCCTCGGCGCGTAGTACCTGGGTACCGCCCCTCATGCCAGAGCATGAGGGGCGTTTTCGTTCTTCGGACCGACGCGCGGGCCTGCTATTTCGCATAGCTTTATCCGCATGGACTATGTCGGAGAATTCGGCGGCGCGAATCCCACCGCCTCAGGTTTCGTCGTCACCACCACGGAGAACGTCCCGGGCTACGAGGTCCTGGAGACCCACGGCGAGGTCTTCGGGCTCACCGTCCGCTCGCGCAACATGTTCTCCGACATCGGCTCGGGCTTCAAGTCGATCCTCGGCGGCGAGCTCAAGGGCCTCTCCAAGGCCCTCGCCGCCTCCCGCGAGGAGGCCCTCACCCGCATGGTCGACCAGGCGAAGACCCTGGGCGCCAACGGCGTCGTGATGATGCGCTTCGACGTCTCGGACGCCCGCGACATGGGCACCGAGGTCTGCGCCTACGGCACGGCCGTCACCGTCCGCAAGCGCTCCTGACACCGAGACTTTCCTAGGACTGGACTTTATTAAGGAAACCGGGAGAAGAAAAGCGGCGGCGCCGATCCGCGAGGACCGGCGCCGCCGCCCCGTCTCCGGGGACCTTGAGGTCTAGACCGGGCTCAGGCCCAGCGGCTTGCCCGCGAGCGAGACCTTGCGGACCGCGAGCTGGTCGGCGATCGCGCGGATGGCGCGGGACGCCTCGCAGTCGGGGTCGGAGAGCACGAGCGGGATTCCCGCGTCGCCGCCCTCGCGGAGCTTCGGGTCCAGCGGGATCTGGCCGAGCAGCGGCACGTCGGTGCCGACGTCGCGGGTGAGCGCCTCGGCGACGGTCTTGCCGCCGCCGGAGCCGAACGGCTCGATGTGGGAGCCGTCGGGCAGCTCCATCCACGACATGTTCTCGACCACGCCCGCGAGCTTCTGGTGCGTCTGCGTCACGATCGCGCCCGCGCGCTCGGCGACCTCCGCGGCTGCCTGCTGCGGGGTGGTCACGACCACGAGTTCGGCGGTCGGCAGGAGCTGCGCCACCGAGATCGCGATGTCGCCGGTCCCGGGCGGCAGGTCGAGCAGGAGCACGTCGAGGTCGCCCCAGTAGACGTCGGCGAGGAACTGCTGGAGCGCGCGGTGCAGCATCGGGCCGCGCCACACGACCGCGGTGTTCCCGGGCGTGAACATGCCGATCGAGATGACCTTCATGCCGTGCGCCTGCGGGGGCATGATCATGTCCTCGACCTGCGTGGGCGCGCCCTCGACGCCGAGCATCCGCGGGATCGAGTGCCCGTAGATGTCCGCGTCGGCGACGCCGACCGACAGGCCCTTGGCCGCGAGCGCGGCCGCGAGGTTCACGGTCATCGACGACTTGCCGACGCCGCCCTTGCCGGAGGCGATGGCGAACACGCGCGTGCGCGACTCGGGCAGGTTGAACGGGATGACCGGCTCGGCCCCGGCCTTGCCGCGGAGCTTCACCTGGAGGTCGGCGCGCTGCTGCTCGCTCATGACCCCGAATTCGAGTTCGAGCTCGGTGACGCCCTCCACGCCGTCGACGGCGGCGGCGATGTCGCGCTGGAGCGTGTCGCGCATGGGGCAGCCCGCGACGGTGAGGAGGATGGTCAGGGACAGGCGCCCGCCTTCGACCGCGACGGTGTCGACCATCCCCAGCTCGGTGATCGGACGGCGGATCTCGGGGTCGTTGACGTGCGAGAGCGCTTCGTGTACGGCCTCGACGACGGCGGCGTTGTCAGACATGACCCAATCGTAACCACGTGCCCGTCGGCGCCAATGTGAGCGTAGCCTTACCGACCGCTCGTCACCCGGTGCGAGCTATAAGTGCCATATGCTTCCGTTCGCGATCTACGACGTCTTCTCCGACCGCCCGTACGCGGGCAACCAGCTCGCCGTCGTCTACGACGGCCAGGACCTCTCCACCGCCCAGATGCAGGCCGTGGCCAAGGAGTTCGGTTTCTCCGAGACCGTGTTCGTGCTCCCCGCAACCGATCCCGGGGCCGACTACCTCGCCCGGATCTTCACCCCTGCGGAGGAGCTGCCGTTCGCCGGGCACCCCACGATCGGGGCCGCGGTGGCCGCCGCGGCCGCCGGGCGCATCACCCCGAAGGACGGCCGGGTCGTCCAGGAGTGCGGCGCGGGCCTCATGTCCGTCGCCGTCGAAGGGGACGCGGCGAAGCTCACGTCCACGGCGATCGGCGTCGGCCCCGAGCTCGACCGCGGGACCGCCGCGGCGGCCCTCGGCCTGGACCCCGCGCGCATCATCGGCACGCCGAAGAACGCCAGCGCGGGCCTCGACCACAACTTCGTGCGGGTCGCCGAGGAGGACGTGGCCGCGGCGGTGGACGTCCCGGGCCACCTCGACAAGGTGTACGTGTTCAGCTTCGACGCCGACCACGCCGCGGTCCACGCGCGGCTGTTCCACACGGGCGTGGGGGAGGACCCGGCGACCGGTTCGGCCGCGGTGGCGCTGGGCGTGCACCTGGTGGACGCGGGCCTGATCTCAGGGGACGGCGTGCACGCGTACGAGATCGCGCAGGGCGCGGAGATCGGCCGACCGTCGTCGCTGTACGGCGAGGTGGTCGTGGAGGGCGGCGCGGCGGTGTCGGTCTCGGTGTCCGGCTCGGCGGTCAAGACCGCGGAGGGGACGCTGGTGGCGCTGCCGGACTAGCCCGGTACTCCGTCGCCGTGTACCGCTCGGCCCTGAGCCCGTCGGGCCACGGGGCCGGGCGGAGGTCGCCCGACCACAGCTCCTTCGGCCAGCCGCCCTTGCGCAGCAGCGCGGCGACGAACCGGTGCGGCCCGCCCGCGTGCCTCCACACGGCGGGCAGGAACGTGGCGCGGCGGCCTTCGGCGTCTTCGAGGGTGAGCCCGTCCTCGCCGGGCCGCAGCGCGGCCAGGAGCGCCGGGAAGTCCCTCGCCTCTACCGGTTCGGAGGGGCCGAGGACCGCGACGGTGACGGCGAGTCCGGGGACCTCCTCGGGCCGCACGGGCGCCATGCGCGGGTCCCTCGCGGCGAGCCGGGCGTTGCGGACGACGTCGATCCCCAAGGGCCGCAGTGCTACGAGCGTCCCGATGCAGCCGCGCAGCCTCCCGTCGCGCTCCAGGGTCACGAAGGTCGCGGCGCGTTCGGCGAGATCGGGCGGGGCGGCGGTGGAGACGGCGTCTGTGTTGAGGCCAGCAGTGACGGGGGAGTCGGCGACGGAGCCAGCGGCGTCGTGGGCACGGGTGAAGCGAGCGTCGCCGAGGAGGGCGGCGGCGCCGGGCGGGTGCGGGCCGAAGGAGGTCGCGACCGCGCTGCGCGCCAGCGCGGTCAGGACCGGGCCGAGGTTCGGCTCCATCCCCCGATGGTCCCACGCCGTGGGAGGCCGCGGGCCGTCCCCCGCGGTCCGGGCGGCGGGCCCTGTTGCGGCCGTGGCGTTCGGGTCCGGTGGTGCCCTGATGGTGGCGGTTTCGCGCTGTTCGGCCCGGCGGTGGTGCGTTTGGTCGGGGCACCGTGAGAGACTGCCCGCATGAATGAACCGCGACCGAGCCCCGACGCTTTCGTAGACGGCCTCGCCGAGGTGATCGACCTGCCGTCCGCAGGTCAGGGCCCGTTGACCGAGCTCGGGCGGCTCCAGCAGCTCGATTCGCTCGCAGGGAAGATCGCGCTGGTCACCGGTGCCGGTGCGCCCGACGGGATCGGGATGGCGATCGCGACGCGGCTGCGGCTGGCGGGCGCGACGGTCGCGATCGTGTCGACGACCAAGCGCATCCACGAGCGGGCGGGGGAGATCGACGCGGTCGGCTTCGTCGCGGACCTGACCGACGAGGCCGAGGTGGGCGGCCTGGCCGACGCCGTGGTGGACGCGGTCGGCGAGGTGGACATCGTGATCAACAACGCGGGCCTGACGTCGAAGTCGAACCCGGCGGTCGTCAAGCCCGTCGCCCAGCTGTCCTATGAGGACTGGCGCTCGGAGCTGTCGCGGAACCTCGACACGGCGTTCCTGGTGTCGCGGGCCTTCGTGCAGCCCATGGCCGAGCGCGGCTGGGGCCGCATCGTCAACGTCGCCGCCACCGCGGGCGTCGTCAACGCCGTCCCCGCCGAGGCCGCGTACGCCGCCGCCAAAGCCGGGGTCACGGGCCTGACGCGGGCGCTCGCCACGGAGGTCGTCGCCGACGGCGTCACCGTCAACGCCATCGCCCCGGGCCTCATCCGCACCGGCTCCTCCACCGTGCCCGAGCTCCAGCAGGGACTCGACGGCCCGATGGGCCGCCCCGGGACCCCCGAGGAGGTCGCGGCCGCCGCCGTGTTCTTCTGCGCACCTTCGGCCTCCTACGTCACCGGCCAGACGCTCGTGGTCGACGGGGGCCGCTCCCTGCGGGTCTGAGCCGACGCCGACGGGCCGCCGGACGCTTCGACGCCGCCGGGCCCCGCCCGGTTCCCCGGCGTCCGGATCGCCACATTCGCCGCTTTGCGCGCAACTCCGATCGCGCCGCGCTCGTTAGCCTTGCGTGATCACATCGACGGCAACCACGACCCGCACCGAGGGGGCGCTCATGGACGAGGCGTTCGGCGAGACCGGAAGAGAGGCCCGGGGGCGCACTGTCACCGGCCTGGTCCTGCTCCTCGGCGGACTCGTCGGCCTCGCGGCCGCGTTCGACCTCACCTACGAGCGGATCGCCTCGCTCATCGACCCGAACCACGCGATCTCCTGCGACTTCAACCCGGTGCTCTCGTGCGGCACCGTCATGAACACGTGGCAGGCGTCGGTCTTCGGGTTCCCGAACCCGATCATCGGGCTCGCGGCGTTCCCGCTCGTGGTCTTCACGGGCGTCCTGTGGCTCTCGGGGACCGTGCTGCCGCGCTGGATCGCGCTGGCGTTCAACCTCGGGACGCTCGGCGGGCTCGCGTTCGTGTCCTGGCTGATCTTCCAGTCGGTGTACAAGATCGGGGTCCTGTGCCCGTGGTGCATGGCCGTGTGGACGGTGGTCCTGCCGATCTTCTGGTTCACCACGATCCGCAACCTCCGCACCGGCGCTATCCCGGTCGCGGCCGACTGGCGCGACGCCGTGGACGACGTCCTGCGCTTCCACTGGATCGGCTTGGCCCTGCTGTACGCCGCGGTCGTCGCCGTCGTCGGCACGGGCTTCTGGGACTACTGGTCCACGCTGCTCTGAGACGAAAGGCCCGGACGCTCCCGTCCGGGCCTTCCCTTCAGCTCTCTAGGCGATCCTGAGCCCGATTGGCTCCAGCCAGCCGCCCTCGGACAGGAATTCGAGCACCTGCTCCACGCCCTCGCCGACGGTGATCTCGCTCGTGTCGATCTCCAGCTCCGCGTTCGGCGGCGCCTCGTACGGGTCCGAGACCCCCGTGAACTCCGGGATCTGGCCCGCGCGCGCCTTCGCGTACAGCCCCTTGCGGTCGCGCGCCTCGCACACCTCGATCGGCGTCGAGACGTGCACGAGCACGAAGTCCGCGCCCGCGGCCTCGGCCATGCGCCGGGCCTCGGCCCGGTCCGCCTCGTACGGCGCGATCGGGGCGGCCATGCCGATGCCGCCGTGCCGCGCCACCTCGGCCGCGACGAACCCGATCCGGCGCACGTTCACCGACCGGTCCGCGCGCGTGAACCCCAGCCCCGACGACAGGAGCCGGCGCACCACGTCGCCGTCGAACAGCGACACCGTGCGCGTCCCGTCCTCCAGGAGCGCCTCGTGGACGCCCCGCGAGATCGTGGACTTCCCCGAGCCCGACAGGCCCGTGAAGAACAGCACCAGTCCCCGCTGGCGCCGCGGCGGGCGGGCCTTGCGCAGCTCCGCGGCCACGCTCGGCGGCGTGTGCCACTCCGGGAGCCCGAAGCCCCGGTCGAGCATGTCCGCGACCTCGGCCTCGCTCAAGGCGGTGCGCCGGAACGGCGGCTCGATGTCCTCGATCGGCCGCCACTGGCCGTCGCGCGTGTCGTACGCCAGCTCGCGCGGCACCATCGACCGCACGCCGTCGCCCCCGCCGAGCCCGTCGGGCCCGGTCATCAGGTGCGTCGCCCCGTACGCCGCCGCCACCTTCGCCGTCAGCAGGCCGTCGCGGAGGCGGTCGCCGCGCTTGGACAGCGGCACCGTCAGCACCGTGGCCGTCGGCAGCCGGTCCTTCGCCGCGAGCACCGACCGCACCAGCGCCGCCGTCGGCAGCCGCAGCTCCCGGCCGCCGTTCGTCTCGTCCCCGGTCGGGATCATGACCAGCACGTGCGCCGCGAGGTTGTGGGCCGCGCGCGCCAGCTGCGCGAGCTGCGGCCGGTGCAGCGGCCGCTCCGCGACCAGCGCCAGCACCCGCGGCTTCGTGTACGTCGTGCGCGCCTGCTCCGGGGTCGCCCGCAGGCCCGTGAACACCCCGTGCGCCGCGTCCGCTATCCGCCGCACCGGGCCGCCGACCCGCACCATGTCCGGCCCGAGCGCGTCCAGGCTGTGGCACTCCACGGCCGCGACCGGCGCCCCCTCCGGGTCGGTGATGCGAAGCACACGCCGCTTCGGGTCGGGGTTGTCCAGGAGCCGCGCGATCGCGACCGGCACGTCCAAGGTCACCGGCACCGGCCACGCCGTCCCGTCGGGGAGCGTCCCCGTCCTGGTCACCGACCGCGCCTCGGCCTCGCCCATGAACCCCCGCAGCGGCGCGTACGCGCCGTACAGCAGCAGCTCCAGGTCGGCCAGCTCGTGCGGGAGCGGGGTGTGGCTCGGCGCCTCGGCGAGGATCTCGTCGGGCAGTACCCAGTCAGACATCGGCGGTCGGGGTCCCTTCGCAGCGGATCGATCGGGGCGGCTTCGGTATCGGTCGAACCAGGGTATGCCACGGGTCCGTCACAGCCCTCACCCGCTGCGGCCGGGAACGCACCGGACCGTCCCGCATGCCGGACTGAGAAAGTGGCGCGGGCATTACCGGTAAGTTACGCTGACATCGCTCTATAGCACTAGTGCACAGCAGTTCACCGCGGACAAGGACGTCGGCGCGAGCGGCCCCTCAGGGTTTGCCCAGACCAGCAGTGGAGACCTCCATGGACTACTACGACTCCTCCAGCGGAACCGACGACAAGCAGCTCCGCCGCGACATCCGGCGCCTCGGCAACCTCCTCGGCCAGGCGCTCGTCCGCCAGGAGGGGCCCCAGCTGCTCGAACTCGTCGAAGAGGTGCGCGGCCTCGTCCGCCACCAGCCCGAGAACGTGGCCTCCCGCCTCGCGAAGCTCGACGTCACCGAGGAAGTGGACCTCGCCCGCGCGTTCGCCACCTACTTCCACCTCGCGAACATCACCGAGCAGGTCCACCGCGCCCGCGACATGCGCCGCTCCCGCGCCGAGAACGGCGGCTGGCTCTCCCAGGCCCGCGCCGAGATCACCCTCGAAGACGTCCCCGCCGACCAGATCGCGGCCGCCGCCGAGCGCCTCGAAGTCCGCCCCGTCTTCACCGCCCACCCCACCGAGGCCGCCCGCCGGTCCATCCTCATCAAGCTCCGCAACATCGCCGACCTCCTCGACGCCGAGGCCGCCGAGCGCGCCGTCCTCGGCTCCGCCGACGTCGACGCCGTCAACTCCCGCCTCGCCGAGATCATCGACCTCCTCTGGCAGACCGACGAACTGCGCGTCGAGAAGCCCGAGCCCACCGACGAGGCCCGCAACGCGATCTACTACCTCACCGACCTCTACCGCGACGCCGCCGCCCGCGTCCTCACCGACCTCAACGCCACCCTCACCGACCTCGGCGGCTCCCCCCGCCCCGGCACCGCGCCCCTGCGCTTCGGCACCTGGATCGGCGGCGACCGCGACGGCAACCCGTTCGTCACCCCCGAGGTCACCAAGCAGGTCCTGCTCATGCAGCACGAGCACGGCATCGCCGCCGCCGAAGGCGCCGTCGCCGCGCTCATCAACGAGCTCTCCGTCTCCCAGTCGGTGCGGCCCGCGTCCCAGGAGCTCCTCGACTCCGTGGGCGCCGACCTCGACCGCCTCGGCACCGCGATCCCCGCCCGCTACAAGCGCATCCACGCAGAGGAGCCCTACCGGCTCAAGGCCCGCGCCATCGAGGCGAAGCTCGCCAACACCCGCACCCGCCACGCCGAGGGCCTGCCCCACCGCGCCGGGTTCGACTACGCCGACGGCCGCGAACTCCTCGCCGACCTCCAGGTCATGCGCGACTCCCTCGCCCGCCAGCGGGGCCAGCTCCCCGCCAAGGGCGTCCTCGACCGCGTCATCCGCACCGTCGCCGCGTTCGGCCTCCAGCTCGCCACCATGGACGTCCGCGAGCACTCCGAGGCCCACCACGCCGTCCTCGCCGAGCTCTACGACGCCACCGGCGAACTCGACCGGCCCTACGCCGAGCTCACCCCCGAGGAGCGCAGCGACCTCCTCGCCCGCGAGCTCTCCGGCCAGCGCCCCCTCGCGCCCGCGAACGTCGAGCTCACCGACCTCAACCGCAAGACCTTCGACGTCTTCCACGCCGTACGGGACGCCCAGGAGCAGTTCGGCAAGGCCATCGTCGAGTCCTACATCATCTCGATGACCCACGACGCCGGCGACGTCCTCGCCCCCGTGGTCCTCGCCCGCGACGCCGGGCTCGTCGACGTCGCCCGCGGCCGCGCCGACGTCGGCTTCGTGCCCCTCCTCGAAGAGGTCGAGGAGCTCGCCGGCGCCGACGTCCTCCTCGACCGGCTCCTCAGCCTCCCCGCCTACCGCGCGATCGTCGCCGCCCGCGGCAACGTCCAGGAGGTCATGCTCGGCTACTCCGACTCCAACAAGGACGCCGGGATCACCGCCTCCCAGTGGAACATCCAGGCCGCCCAGCGCCAGCTCCGCGACGTCGCCCACAAGCACGGCGTGCGCCTGCGCCTGTTCCACGGCCGCGGCGGCACCATCGGCCGCGGCGGCGGCCCCACCCACGAGGCGATCCTCGCCCAGCCCTCGGGCACCCTCGACGGGGCCATCAAGATCACCGAGCAGGGCGAGGTCCTCTCCGACAAGTACACGCTCCCGGCGCTGGCCCGCGAGAACCTCGAACTGACCGTGGCCGCGTCCCTGAAGGCGACGCTGCTGCACACCGAGCCGCGCCACCAGCCCGAGGTCCTGGCCCGCTGGTTCGACGTCATGGACCAGACCTCCGAGGCCTCCAAGGGCGCCTACCGGGCCCTCACCGGCCGCGACGGGCTCGCCGAGTACTTCTGGGCCGTGAGCCCCACGGAACTCCTGGGCGCGTTGAACATCGGCTCGCGCCCGTCGAAGCGCCCGAACACCGACGCGGGCCTCTCGGGCCTGCGCGCGATCCCGTGGGTGTTCGGCTGGACGCAGTCGCGCCAGATCGTCCCCGGCTGGTACGGCGTGGGCTCGGGCCTCGCGGCCGCCCGCGAGGCGGGCCTCGGCGGCGACATCGCCGAGATGTACGAGAAGTGGCACTTCTTCCGCAACTTCGTGTCGAACGTGGAGATGACGCTCGCCAAGACCGACCTGTCGATCGCGGGCCAGTACGTCTCGACGCTCGTGCCCGAGCGCCTGCGCCCGATCTTCGACGCCATCAAGGACGAGCACGCCGCGACCGTGCGCGAGGTCCTCGCGCTCACCGGCGGGGAGCGCCTCCTCGCCTCCAGCCCGCAGCTCGCCCGCACCCTGGAGGTCCGCGACCGCTACCTGGCGCCGCTGCACCACCTCCAGGTGTCGCTCCTCAAGCGCTACCGCTCCGAGGGCGGCGCCGACGGCGACGTGGACCCGCAGCTCAAGCGCGCGCTCCTCATCACCGTCAACGGCATCGCCGCGGGCCTGCGCAACACCGGCTGATCCGTCGCATTTCGACCATGGCTCCGGGGCGCCGCCCCGGAGCCGTGCTAGTTTCGCGCTTCCACCCGATCGAAGCGCGGAGACCATGGCGAGAAGCTTGCGAGTGAGCGTCCGGAATGCGAAGTTCCAGCAGTGGGAGACCCTGCTGCGCAACCGGACCAAGCGGCACCGGGCCGGGTCGTTCCTGGTCCAGGGCGTCCGGCCCATCACGATGGCCGTCGAGCACGGCTGGACCGTGCAGGAGCTGCTCTACGACGCCGACCGGCCGCGCCTGTCCGCGTGGGCCGAAGGGCTCCTCGACGCCCCGCACACCGAGCGCGCCGCCGTCGCCGCGGACCTCATGGCCGAACTGGGGGACAAGGACGGCGAGGCGCCCGAGCTGCTCGCGCAGGTCGCGATCCCCAAGCGCCGCCTCTCGCAGCTCTCCTCCCGTCCCGGCTGGCTCGGGCTCGTCATCGACCGGCCCTCCGGGCCCGGGAACGTCGGCTCGCTCATCCGCTCCGCCGACGCGTTCGGCGCCGACGCGGTCATCGTGACCGGCCGCAACGCCGCCGACCCCTACGACCCCAAGGCCGTCCGCGCCTCCACCGGGTCGCTGTTCGCCCTCCCGGTCGTCAACGCCGCGTCCGCGCACGAGGTCGTCGAATGGGCCTCGCGCCAGGACCACAAGCCGTCGATCGTCGGCACCGACGAGCGCGGCGAGCGGGCCCTGTCCGCCCACGACCTCACCGGAGCGGTGCTCCTGGTCGTCGGCAACGAGGCCGAGGGCATGTCCAAGGCCTGGCACGAACTCGCCGACGCGGTCGCCCGCATCCCCATGTCCGCCAAGGCCGCCTCGTCGCTGAACGCCGCCAACGCGGGCACGGTCGCCCTCTACGAGACCGCCCGGCAGCGCGCCGAAGCGGAGTAGACGGCAAGCCTGCGACCGGGACTCTCAGTCCGAGCCTTTTGGACCGCGCCTCTCAGACCGCGCCTTTTAAACCGCGCCTTCAAGCGCCTCGGCTTGCGCGTCCTCCGCGAGCTTGCGCTCGTGCTGGTCGGCCGCCTTCGCCCACAGCTCGGCGGTCTCGCCGTCGGTGAGCGTCAGGTTGAACCGTCCCCTCAGGAGCGAGGCGAACGCTTCGGCGTCCTCCACGACCCGCACGGACTTGAAGCCCGGCAGCCGCGGGTCGTACACGGTCAGCGTGCGGGCCCGCAGGACCCACATGTCGTTCTCGCGCGGGTTCTGCACCGCGAGGGTCTTCACGAACGGCGACTCGGGCGAGGTGGACAGCTCCAGGCACCGCTCGGCGAACTCCTCGGGACGCCGTGCGGCGAGCTGGAAGTCGAACGTCAGGTTCGCGACGCGCGGGTCGATCGAGCAGCGCCAGGTGTCGCCGCTGAGGTTCCACACGCCGAAGTTGAACGCGCCGACCCGGTAGCTGCCGTCGCGGACCGGCAGCGGGTCGCGGAACCCCGTCCCGATCCCCGCGTCCGCAAGGTACTGCCGCCCGTCCGCGAACCGCACCACCAGCGGCATGTGGTTCCACCAAGCGCTCTCGCCGTCGATCTCGCGGCGGACCCCGCCGAGGACGCGGCGCACGTCGAAGCCCATGGCCTCCAGCGCCAGCGCCAGGACCCCGTTGTGCTCGTAGCAGTAGCCGCCGCGGCCGCCCTCCACGAGCTTCGCGAAGAGCGCGTCCGGATCGAGGCTGATGGACCGCCCCAACTGGATGTCGAGGTTCTCATAGGGCATCGCGGCGACGTGCGCGCGGTGGACCCGCCTGAGCGCGTGCAGGGTCGGGCGCCGCGGGGCCGTGATGCCCACGCGCTCCAGGTACGCGGCCAGCATCCGTGAGTCGAACACCTCTCGACCATAGCGCGAACCGCCCCCGGCCGGGCCGGTCGTGATCGGACCGGTATGCGAATCCTGTTGCGGCGTCCGGATACTCCTGGGACACCGGGTTTGGTGCCGGTGTGGGATAGTGTCGCCAGCTTCTCGACTGCTCACCGCCGCCCTGAGAACACCGCCCTACCGAACCGCTTCACCGAACCGCCCTACCGAACCGCTTCAAAAGCCTTTTGCCCTGAAGGAGTCCCCCTATGGTCATGGGTCCGACCCACGCCATGTCCGGCGCCGCCCTGTGGCTCGCGGGCTCGGCGATCGCCGACCTCGCGTTCGGCATCGACCAGTCCTCCGCCGAACTGGTCGTCGGCACGATCGTCGCCTCCGGCGCCGCCCTCTACCCCGACATCGACTGCGCCGGCAAGGTCACCGAGAACAAGGGCGGGTCCACTGTGGCCCGCTCGTTCGGCGTCGCCTCCCTGATGGTCGCCGAGGTCGTCGAGCGGCTCTGCTACTGGTTCTACCTGCTCACCAAGTCCAAGAAGGACAAGCCCCGCAAGAACGGCCACCGCACGTTCACGCACACCTTCGTCCACGCCGCGCTCGTCGGCACCGGCACCGGCTACCTCGCGTACTGGTTCGGCAAGCCCGCGGTGGTCGCGATCCTGTTCGTCCTCACCGGTCTCGCCGTACGGGGACTGCTCGCCGAGACCGTCGAGAAGAAGGGGTGGATCGTCGTCACCGGCGTCTCCCTCGTCGCCGCCTACGGCATGTTCCGGCTCCTCCCCGAGGGCCGCGACTACTGGATCCTCGGCCTCGCCATGGGCATCGGCTGCTTCATCCACATCCTCGGCGACATGATCACCAAGATGGGCTCGCCCCTGTTCTTCCCGCTCCCGATCCAGGGGCGGCGCTGGAAGGACATCGGCCTGCCCAAGAACATCGCGCTGCGCGCCGGCGGCAAGGAGGAGAACCGCATCCTCCTGCCGATCCTCACCGTCCTCGTCGTCATCGGCATGCTCTACAACCTGCCGGAGATCCAGTCGCTCCTGTTCGACCAGGGCGGCCGCGGCGCCTCCAACTAGCGCCCCGACCCGCACCGACAATCGCGGGCGCCCCTCGGGACCCCGCGAGGTAGACTCGACCGGTCGCCGGAACAGCCCCCCGTCAGGGCTGTCTCCGGCCATCAGTCGTGCCCGCGATCCGCCGGGCGGCAGCCGTCTCGCACAGGGAGCCCGCGAATGTCCGAAGGCCAGCCGAAGCTCGCGAGCCTGCTCGATGCGGCCGCGGGTGATCCGAAGCTCGCGCGCCTCGCCGAACTGGCCTCCGGGTCCGACCGCCCGGTCGACGTCGTCGCCGTCCCCGGCGCTCGGCCCCTGGCGCTCGCCCAGGCCGCACGCCACGCCGCCGGGCCCGTGCTCGCGATCACCGCGACCTCCCGCGAGGCCGAAGAGCTCGCCGAGTCCCTCGCCTCGTTCATCGCCGAAGCCGACATCGCCTACTACCCGGCCTGGGAGACCCTCCCGCACGAGCGGCTCTCCCCCCGCTCCGACACCGTCGGCGCCCGCCTCGACCTGCTGCACCGCATCCACGCCGGGGACGTGCCGCGCGTCATCGTCACGCCCGTCCGCGGCGCCCTCCAGCCGCAGCTCAAGGGCCTCGGCACCCGCGAACCCGTGCACCTGCGCCGCGGCGACGAGACCGACCTCACCGACCTCGCCGCGCACCTCGTGGACCTCGCGTACGAGCGCGTCGACCTCGTGGAGAAGCGCGGCGAGTTCGCCGTGCGCGGCGGCATCCTCGACGTGTTCCCGCCGACCGCCCAGCATCCGCTCCGCCTGGAGTTCTTCGGCGACGAGGTCGACACCATCCGCGAGTTCTCCGTCGCCGACCAGCGCTCCCTCGACGCCGCCTCCGGCGAGGAGCCCGCCGAGCTGCGCGCCGTCGCCTGCCGCGAACTGCTCCTCACCGAGGAGGTCCGCGAACGCGCCGCCCAGCTCGGTGAGGCGTACCCGGGGCTCGGCGAGATGTGCGCCAAGCTCGCCCAGGGCATCCCCGTCGAAGGCATGGAGTCCCTCCTGCCCTCCCTCGCCGGGCCCGGGAACCTGGAGCTGTTCCAGGAGGTCCTCCCGCGCGACGCGCTCGTCGTCGCCATCGAGCCCGAGCGCATCCGCACCCGCGCGCTCGACCTCGTCGCCACCTCGAACGAGTTCCTCGAAGCGTCCTGGGCCGCCGCCGCGGCCGGAGCCGAAGCGCCCGTGGACCTCAGCCACGGCGACCCCTGGGGAGCCGTAGATCTAGTAGGGTCCGGCACGTTTCACGACCTCGCCGAGGCCCGCACCGCCGCGCTCGCGAAGGGCCAGCGGTGGTGGACGATCTCGCCGTTCGCCGTCGCCCCCGAAGAGGACGCCCTCGGCGACGCTCCCGACGCCGCGTCCGCCGCGGAGCTCGCCGCGATCACCGGCGAGCCCCTCACCTACGGGACCGGCGTCTCGGACGACGGCCTCACCGTGGACCTCGGCTTCGCCGAATCCCCGCGCTACCACGGGAACACGGCCCAGCTCGTGGAGGACATGCGGACCTGGACGCGCGCGGGCCGCGCCGTCGCGGTCGTCTACCCGGCCCTCGGCGGCGCCGAGCGCGCCGCCGAGCAGCTTCGCGCCGAAGGGATCGGCGCGCACCTGGAGTCCGCGCCGGAGGGCTTCGCGCGCGGCGAGGTCGTCGCGTGCGTCGGCACGCTCGCGCTCGGGTTCGCCAGCGACCAGGTCGTCGCCGTCACGGCCGCGGACATCGCGGGCGGCAAGGCCCTCGCGGCCCAGCGGCCCCGCAAAGGCAAGGCCGCCAAGCGCAAAGGCGTGGTCAACCCGCTCGAACTCTCGCCCGGCGACTTCGTGGTCCACGACGCGCACGGCGTCGGCAAGTACGTGGAGATGGTGCGCCGCACCATCGCCGGGGCCGAGCGCGAGTACCTCGTCATCGAGTACGCGCCGTCCAAGCGCGGCCAGGGCGCCGACGTGCTGTTCATGCCGACCGACGCGCTCGACCAGCTCACCCGCTACGTCGGCGGCGAGCAGCCCACCGTCCACAAGCTCGGCGGCGCCGACTGGCAGAAGACCAAGCGCCGCGCCCGCAAGGCCGTCCGCGAGATCGCGGCCGAGCTCATCCAGCTCTACGCAGCCCGCCAGGCCGCGGCGGGCCACGCGTTCAGCCCCGACACGCCGTGGCAGCGCGAGCTCGAAGACGCGTTCCCGTACATCGAGACCCCCGACCAGCTCTCGGCGATCATCGACACCAAGGCCGACATGGAGGCCCGCGTCCCCATGGACCGCCTCGTCATGGGCGACGTCGGCTACGGCAAGACCGAGGTCGCCGTGCGCGCCGCGTTCAAGGCCGTGCAGGACGGCAAGCAGGTCGCCGTCCTCGTCCCGACCACGCTCCTCGCGAGCCAGCACTACGGCACGTTCGTGGAGCGCATGGGTCAGTTCCCGGTGAGGATCAAGCAGCTCTCGCGGTTCCAGTCCGCGCGCGAGGCCGCCGAGATCCAGCGGGGCATCGCCGCGGGCGAGGTGGACATCCTCGTCGGCACGCACCGGCTCCTCCAGGCCGAGACCCGCTTCAAGGACCTCGGGCTCATCATCGTCGACGAGGAGCAGCGGTTCGGCGTGGAGCACAAGGAGAAGCTGAAGGCGCTGCGCACCGCCGTCGACGTGCTCACCATGTCCGCCACGCCGATCCCGCGGACCCTGGAGATGGCCGTGACCGGCATCCGCGAGATGTCGCAGATCTCCACGCCACCCGAGGAGCGCCACCCGGTCCTCACGTACGTGGGCGCGTGGGAGGGCAAGCAGGTCGCCGCCGCGATCCGCCGCGAGCTGCTGCGCGACGGGCAGGCGTTCTACCTGCACAACCGGGTCGAGTCGATCGACCGGGCCGCGACGCGCCTGCGCGAGCTCATCCCCGAGGCCCGCGTGGCGGTCGCCCACGGGAAGATGAGCGAGACGCAGCTTGAGCAGATCATGCAGGGCTTCTGGGAGGGCGAGTACGACGTGCTCGTCTCGACCACGATCATCGAGTCCGGCATCGACATCCCGAACGCGAACACCCTCATCGTCGAGCGCGCCGACCTCCTCGGCCTCTCGCAGCTCCACCAGATCCGCGGCCGCGTCGGGCGCTCGCGCGAGCGCGCGTACGCGTACTTCCTGTACCCGCCGGAGCAGCCGCTGTCGGAGACCGCGCACGAGCGGCTCGCCACGATCGCGCAGCACTCCGAGCTCGGCGCGGGCATGTACGTCGCCATGAAGGACCTGGAGATCCGCGGGGCCGGGAACCTCCTGGGCGCCGAGCAGTCCGGGCACATCGCCGACGTCGGCTTCGACCTGTACCTGCGGATGGTCGGCGAGGCCGTGACGTCCTTCAAGGGCGGCACCGAGGAGCCCCCGCCGCCGGTGAAGGTGGAGCTGCCGCTCGACGCGAACATCCCGTTCGACTACATCGAGGTCGAGCGGCTGCGCCTGGAGATGTACCGCAAGGTCTCCGAGGTCCGCGACGAGGCCGAGCTCGACGAGGTCCGCGAGGAGATGGAGGACCGGTACGGGCCCTCCCCGGAGCAGGTGCTCACCCTGTTCCACCTGGCGCGCTTCCGCCTCCTCGCCCGCCGCCACGGGCTCACCGACATCGCCTTGCAGGGCAAGAACCTCCGGTTCTCCACAGTGGACCTCCCGGACTCGAAGCAGCTGCGCCTCGGCCGCCACTACCCGGACGCCCACTACAAGGCCCCCGCGGGCCTCATCAGCGTCCCGCGGCCCACCACCTCCCGTGTCGGCGGCAAGCCCGTCGAGGGCTTGGCGCTCCTCCAGTGGTGCGCCGACCTCATCACCGACATCGTCCCCGAACCCGCGCCCGCCCCGGCTTGACCTCCTGCGGACCGGGCCTTCTCGAAGTCGAATCCGACCCCTCGCGGACCGGGCCTGTGCGAAGGAGAGCCCGAAGGAGAGCCCGACCCCTCGCGGGTCGGGCTAAGCCTGCTCGAAGTAGAAGCTCTTGATGAAGCAGTCGCGGGGCTGCCCGATCGCGAAGCGGACGCAGTCCACGACCGACCGGGCGCCCAGCGCCTCGCCCGTCCCGCGCGCCTCGTCCCAGCCCGGACCCAGCGGGTCCGCGTCCTCGAAGTCCGGCGGGTACAGCGAGATCACCCGGACCCCGCTGGGCCGCAGGCGCTTCGACAGGACCTCCGCGAACCCGGCCTGCGCCGACTTCGCCGCGTAGAACGCCTCGTGCGCGTCCGACCGGTGGTTCCCGTACTCGCCGCACCCCGACACCATCGTCACGATGTCGGGCCTCGCGCTGCGCAGCAGCAGCGGCAGCACCGCCTTCGTCACCAGCACCGTCCCGGCCGCGCCCGCCGCGATCACCTCCGTGACCTGCTCGTCCGTCGCCTCCAGGAACCCGCCCGCGTCCAGGTACGGCGCGCCGTTGTTGACGAGCACGTCCACCGCGTCCGCGGCCTCGCCGAGCGCTTCGGCGAACTCCCGCACCGACACCGGGTCCGCGAGGTCGCACTCGAACGCGTGCGCCCGCCCGCCGACGCGCCGCACCGCCTGCGCCGTCTCCTCCGCCGCCGCGAACCGCCGCGCCGACACGAACACCTCCGCGCCCTCGCGCCCCAGCGACACCGCCAGCGCCCGCCCGAACCCGCGCCCGCCGCCGGTGACGACCACCCGCAGCCCCGCTCCCAGCCCTGAGAACCCCATCGCGACCTCCCGATCCATCACCACCTCAGTGTCCTCACCCCCGCGGACGCGTCAAGTCCTCGGACCCGGTCCCGGGACCGCCCGGCTGGACGGCCGCCCCGCGCTGTGATTCCATGGGCCCGATGGGAGCACCGATCGCCGAGTTCCGCATCGACGTCCCGCAGGCCGCGCTCGACGACCTGCACGAACGCCTGCGCCTGACGCGCTGGCCCGCCGCGAGCCCTGAACGGGGCTGGGCCAGCGGCGTCCCGGTGCTGTACCTTCGCCGCCTCACCGACCACTGGCTCCACGACTACGACTGGCGCGTCCACGAAGCGGTGCTGAACGCCTTCCCGCAGGGCCTCACCGAGATCCACGGCCAGCGGATCCACTTCCTGCACGTGCGCTCGCCCGAACCCGACGCGCTCCCGCTCGTGGTCACGCACGGCTGGCCCGGCTCGGTAGTCGAGTTCATGAAGGTCCTCGGGCCCCTCGCCGATCCGCGCGCTCACGGCGGCGACCCCGCCGACGCGTTCCACGTCGTCGCCCCGTCCCTGCCCGGATTCGGGTTCTCCACGCCGCTGTCGGCCCCCGACTGGGACCACGCCCGGATCGCCGCCGCCTGGCTCGAACTGATGGACCGGCTCGGCTACGACCGGTTCGGCGCGCACGGCGGGGACACCGGCTCGAAGGTCGCCCCGGCGCTGGGGCGCCTCGCGCCCGACCGCGTCGCGGGCGTCCACATCAACGGCGGCCTCGAACTCCCGCCGCCCGGCGACCCCGCCCTCACGTCCCTCGGCGCCGCCGACCTCGCCCGCCTCGACGCGGTGCGGGAACTGGTGCGCCACGGCACCGGCTACGCCGACCTCCAGTCCACCAAGCCGCAGACGATCGCATACGCGCTCAACGACTCCCCGGTCGGGCAACTCGCGTGGATCGCCGACAAGTTCCACGACTGGACCGACCCGGCCGCGCGCCTGCCCGAACACGCCGTCGACGTGGACCAGCTCCTCACCAACGTGACCCTCTACTGGCTCACCGGGACCGGCGCGAGCTCCGCCCACCAGTACCGGGCCGTGCGCGACGAGCCCCCGGCCCCCTACTCTCGCGTGCCCACCGGCGTCGCTGTCTTCCCCACCGACCCGGCCGTGCGCGTCCTCCTCGAACGTGCGCACCACATCGTCCACTGGTCCGAGTTCGACCGCGGCGGCCACTTCGCGGCAATGGAGGCCCCCGACCTCCTCGTGCAGGACCTGCGCGAATGCTTCCGCCCCCTGCGCGCGGCGGCGCCCCGTGCCGCACAATGAGCCCATGGGCACTCCGACCGAGCCGCGGCCGCTGACCGTGCGGCTGCTCATGGGGCTGCTCGTGCTCTCCTGGATCGACTTCATGGCCGTGCTCGTCCCCGAGTACTTCGCGTGCGGCCCGCACGACGCGCAATGCGGGCGCATGGGGTACACGAGCCCGGCGTTCCTGACCGTGCTCGTCGTCGCCGCGTCGCTGCTCCTGCTGTACGCCTTCGGGATCTGGCACCGGCGCGCGTGGGCCTGGTTCCTCGCGGTCGTCACCACCGGCGTCCCCGCGATGGTCCTCCTGGCCGACGCCGAGGCGTGGCTCTCGGCGCCGCCGCTCGAAAAACTCGCGGGCGTCCTCGACCTCGCCTGCCTCGGTGCGCTCGTCTCGCCCCCCGTGTGGCGCTGGGCCGGGCCGCGGGCCCGCGACCGGGGAAACTAGTTCCCCACCAGCGGCTTCGCGGACGTACCCTGGAGGCAGCCCAGTGTTTGGAGCCGCCCGTGCACCACTCCTACTCTTCAGGCCCCGCACCGCTCTACGACAAGCCGCATTCGGTCGACCTCTCCCAGGTCATGATGGTGTTCCAGTACTTCATGCTGGTCAGCGTCAGCCTCGGCCTCGGGCCGCGCCTGCTGCGCTGGGTCGAGTCCCGCACCGCCGACGTCCCCGGCGTCTCCGAACTGGAGCAGACACTGCCCGTCGGCACGTCCTTCCCCATCGCGATCGTCCTGCCGCTCATCGCGCTGCTCACGATCCCGTACGCCGCCATCGTGTTCCAGCTCGGCCGCGGCCGCCGCTGGGCCCGCGCGTTCGCGGTGGCCTTCGCGATCGGGAACACCGCGATCGGCATCGTCGGCGTCTGGCGGACCTACGGCGACATCACCGCGCTCGTCATCTCCCCGATCTGGATCGTCATGGGGCTGTGCGTGCTCGGCGGCCTCGCCTCCCGCAGCGGCCGCCAGTGGTTCACGCAGGGCGGGTGGGCGCCCTGGTACGCCCGGTACGAGATGGACCAGCTCGAACACCGCCGCTCCGGACGCCGCCGCGTCCCCGCCGGCGACGAGGACAGCGCCGACTGAGACGCACTGCACACCCCGCTCCCGCCCGAACCTGTCATGGAACCGGCCGCCGCCCCGTTCAAAGGGCGAACACCACCGGACAGGAGTGAGACCATGCAGCACCACCAGCACCGCATCATCGTCCTCGGCGCCGGATACGCCGGGACCTGGGCCGCGGGCGCCCTCGCGCGCCGCCTGCACCCCGCCGACACCGCGATCACCGTCGTCAACGCCGAACCCGACTTCGTCGAGCGCCTCCGCCTCCACCAGGTCGCCGCCGGGCAGGACCTGCCCCGCCGCGACCTCGCCGACCTCTTCTCCCGCACCGGCGTCCGCTTCCGCCGCGCCCGCGTCGAGGCCCTCGACCCCGACGCGAAGACCGTCTCCCTCGCCGACGACTCCTCCGGCACCGGCGACACCCTCGCCTACGACACGCTCCTGTACGCCCTCGGCTCCACCGCCGCCGCGCAGGTCCCCGGCGCCGAGCACGCCCACCACGTCGCGTCCCGGCCCGCCGCCCTGCGCCTGCGGCAGCGCCTCGACGAGCTGGACGGCGGCATCGTCCTCGTCGTCGGCGGCAACCTCACCGCGATCGAGGCCGCCACCGAGATCGCCGAGTCCCGGCCCAGTCTTCGCGTCGTCCTCGCCACCGCAGGGGAACTCGGCGGCTGGATCGGCCCCAGGGGCCGCGCGCACCTCCTGCGCGCCTTCGACCGCCTCGGCATCGCCGTCCACGAGCACGCCGGCATCACCGAGACCACCGCCACCGGCGCCCGCGCCGCCGACGGCCGCGACTTCGCCGCCGACGCCGTCGTCTGGGCCGCCGGATTCGCCGTCCACCCGATCGCCGCCGCGAGCGGCCTCGCCGTCCGCGACAACGGCCAGATCCTCGTCGACCGCCAGATGCGCTCGGTCTCCCACCCCGGCGTCTACGCCGCGGGCGACGCCGCGTTCACCCTCGCCGAGGACGGCGAGCCGCTCCCGATGTCATGCGCCTCAGCGGGATTCACCGCCATGCAGGCCACCAGCGCGATCGTCGGCGACCTCACCGGCGCCCGCACCGGCCGCACCTCGCTCATGTACTACGGCAACCACATCAGCCTCGGCCGCCGCGACGCCGTCTTCCAGGCCCTCGCCCTCGGCTCCCGCGACACCACCTGGTCCCTGCGCGGCCGCACCGCCGCCCGCCTCAAGAACGCCATCCTCAAGGGCGCCGCGTTCGGCGTCGCCCACCCGACCTACGGCCTGCCCGTCCGCAGGCAACGCCTCACTCCGGCGCCGTCGCGCCGCGGCGAGGCCGTCCCGGCCTAGAGTCGGAGCATGGACGCCGTCGAGCGCTTCGAGGCCAGCCGCACCCGGCTGGCCTCCCTCGCGTACCGCCTCCTGGGCTCCGCCGCCGACGCCGAGGACGTCGTCCAGGACGCCTTCCTGCGCTGGCACGCCGCCCACCGCGACCGCATCGACACCCCCGAAGCCTGGCTCACCAAGGTCACCACCAACCTCGCCCTCGACCGCCTCCGCTCGGCCCAGTCCCGCCGCGAACGCGCCGTGGGCTTCTGGCTCCCCGAACCCCTCCTGGAAGGCGACCCGATGCTCGGCCCGCTCGACACGCTGGAGCAACGAGAATCGGTCACCATAGCGGTGCTGCTCCTCCTGGAGAGAGTCCCGCCGGTCGAGCGGGCCGTCTACGTCCTGCGAGAAGCCTTCTCCCACTCCCACAAGGAAATAGCCCAGATCCTCGACATCACCGAGTCCGCGAGCCAGCAGCACGCCCTGCGCGCCCGCCGCCGCGTCCGCGCCGAGCCCCGCACCGAAGTGGACCGCGCCGCCGCCCGCGAGATCGTCGAGGCATTCGTCGCCGCCGCGGCCTCCGGCCGCACCGACCGCCTCGTCGCCCTCCTCACCGACGACGCCACCGGCCTCTCCGACGGCGCGGGCCTCTCCGCGACCCTCATGTCCCACACCGGCGCCGCCCAGCTCGCCCGCGTCATGCGCGGCGGCTTCAAACCCACCCCCGCCAAGCGCCGCCTCGCCGGAGGCACCCCCTCCATCCACGCCGCCCTCGTCAACACCACCCCCGCCCTCATCGCCACCGTCGACGACCGCGTCATCGGCACCGTCCTCCTCACCCCCCGCCACAGCCTCATCGCCAATGCCACCTCCATAGCAACCCCCACCCGCCTCCACCGCCTCACCAAAACCTGGCAGACCACCCCACCCACGGCACCCCCACTCCTCGCCGAGTGGTGACCCGAAAGAAAAACGGCCCCGCCTGTGACGGAGCCGTTCCGTTCAGGACCGGGTGGTCTGGGTGGGGATGCTCGCCTCCGGGTTGTCGGGTTTGCTGCCGTTGCGAGAAGGCATCGCGCGGCCGGGAATGAGACTCTCCGCCTCCGCCACCAGGTCGTTGTGGCCGTAGCTGCGGAAGACTCCCGCGAGGGCATGCGCGATGGCACCACGCTCGTCGTCCGTGGCCTTGTCGAGGAACAGGTCGAGCTCGTGGAGGAACGCGTGCTTCGACGGGTTCGCATCCGGGTGGAGCCGCCGGTCGAGCCGGTACAGCAGCTTGGCCTTGTCCTCCAGGTCGTCGACCTTGTCGGAGTTCTGCGCGAGCCACCACATGGTGGCGTTCAGCGGCTGCTCGAAGACCGCCCCGAGGTACGACACCTTGCGTTGCAGGCGCTCGTCGGCGAGGTCCTCCTCGTAGCTGTTCCTGATGGCTTCGAGCTGCTTGGGGTCGACGTCGACCTTCTTGCACTCAGCGGTGATCCGGAAGTGGTGGCGCGGCATCGACCGCTCGCTCATGAGAACGCTGTTCAGCTCGTGCCGCAACTGGTCCTTCTGCGGCAGGGCGAGCTTGTCCGAGTGGCCCTTGACGGCGCTGAAGATCAGGGACTCGACCTCGGGGATCGGCGGCTCGTGGCCCTCCATACCGGTGAGGGTCGCGGTGAAGGCGACCTTGAACGTGCAGTCGAACTGGTAGTACAGGTCCTTGCTCGGCAGCGACACCTTTGCCTCCAGGTGCCTGGTGGCAGGCGGCTGGGCGGTCTCCGGCAGGTACGGGTCCTCGCCGATCGAGCTGGAGAAGATGCCGTACTTGATCTGGCCCCAGATGAGGACGCAGACGGCACCGATGAGGCCGAGGATGAGGATGATCGCGATCATTGAAGGGGCACCTCGATTTCGAAGACGCGGTTGTACATGAAGAGGGCGAGTTTCCTGGCCCGGTCGGACAGGTCCGTGCCTTCGAGGGAGAGTGACCTGGCAGCCTGGACGATCTGGCCGATTGCGCGGTGGTCATCGGCGCCTGCGGCGATGAGCAGGTCGACCATCCCCTCCGCGTGCTGAGCGTCGAGTTTCGCGGCGAGAATGAGCCAGGCCCTGACCGCGAGCCGGAACGAAGCGGCGTCGGCGAGTTGTGACATGGACTTCCAGAACCCCGCCGGAATGCTGAGGAAATTCCTCAACAAATGCATCGGATCCTGTTCGAGGCGGTCGACGAGGTCGGGCCTATCGCAGATCTGGTCGAGGATCTTCGCGATCCGGGCAGGCTCGTCTCCACTGGAGCCGATCAGCCAGTACCGGAAGTGGAGCAGCAGCTCGGTGAGGTGGAAGTGACCGGTCGAGTCGATGATGGCCTCGAACGCCGCGTCGGCGACGTCGCCGAACTTCGACTCGGAGAGCAGGTGGAGACGGAAGAGGGCTTCGCTCGGGAACCGGACGAGGTAGTCCTCGTCCGAGCAGGTCGCCAGAGCGGTCCGCTGGAGCGCGGCCTGTGCGCTCCGGCTCCATTCATAGAGCCTGTTCCTGATTCCCGGTCCGATCACGGGGTCGATCGCACCGCCGAGCATGATTGCGGGCGCGAAGGACGACATGACCGGAGATCTGCTCTGGAGCATCAGTTTGACGCGGTTCTTGAGCATCCGGTCGTCCTCGGCCGCGGAAGCGAGGAGGACGAGCCTCCGAGGCAGCCGCGTGCGGTCCGTCCATTCGACATAGTCGGGTGCGAGGAGGAGGCCGTCGAGCCAGTTCATGACCGGCTCCCGCCAGGAGGGGTACTGGCGCCAGACGTGGAGGAGGACCTCGTCGCCGATGTCGGGGTTCTTGAACGTCGAGCCCACCAGGTTGAAGTCCTCGCGGATGAGCTCGAGTTTCTGCGCGATCCCTGGCTCGTCGAGGAGTTCCCGTCGATCATCGGGAGGTCGGGTGGCCTCCAGGAGCTCGTCCGCGGCGAGGGCGATCGCCTCGGGCGTCATCTGCTCCAGTGCCGCCGCGGCGATCAGCACGGCCCTCCCGCGCTTGTCGAGCGACCGTTCGAGGAGGTTGCGGATGGATTCGGACGGATTGCCGAGCCGGGCGCCGAGCCGTTCCCGGAATTGCTCCGGTGCGATGCCATCCGGTGCCTCATTGAGGACTTCGGCCATGAGGCGGGCGAGGGGCGGCCACGCGGGGCCCAGCGTGTCGCGGAAGTACTCGGAAGCGAGAATGCTTGCTACTTGATCCTCGGGCCGCTTGAGGTAATGGGCGAACACTAGGTCGGGTTGCAGGCGTTCGAGGTCGAACACGGTTCCTGGGAACTGGTCCTTGAAGGAGCGGCGGAACTCGATCTCGACCGCGAGGACGAGGTGGCACGACTGGTTCTTGAGGCGATCGCGGAGCTGATCGGCACGCTCGAGGAGCGCTTGCTGAAGCTCGGGGTTCTGCGAGGCGTCGAGGACGAGGACGGTCGCTGTGCCGATTCCCCGGAGTTCCTTGCCGAGCTCGTCGAGGCTCGTAGACAGGAGCCGCTTCGCGGGCAGCGATTCGCGGTCCGCGTAGGCCCTGCACCGCTGTCTCGCGGCCGTGGTCAAGCCGGTGCGACGGGTGGAGGCGAGGATCAGGAGGCGCGTTTCGTCGAGGGATTTGAAGTGTGCTTCGGTGCCGGGGACGGGAAGGACGTCCTCGACTGCGACTTCTGGGGACTCCTGATCGGAAGCGGGTCCGAAGAGCCCCCGGATGTGGTCGGCCGCCTCGTTGCGCTCGATCCGGATGCTGTCGATGAACGTCTGGTTCACCTCGCCGCCCGTCATCCCGCCGATCGCGCCGTCCCCGGAGACCTCTCCGGTGTGGAGCTCGGTCTTCGACGCCGCTACCTTCTGCGGCGCATCGGCGTCAACGGCGGTCGCGGCCGCCGCCGCGGCGTCGATCTGGGCCTTCGCCTCCGGACCGACTTCCATGCCGCGGATGTTCACGGGTGCTCCCATCCCTCAGGAGTGCGGCGGTGCTTGCCGTCGGCCGTTTCTCCGAGGAACCGCTTGATCTGGACGTCGTGGTCGGCGGCGATCTGGTCGCCTCCGATGCGGTGCTGGTTGACCGTGCCTCCCGCGACGACGCCGATCGCGCCGTCCCCGGAGGTTTCCCCTGTACTGATCTGCTGGAAGTCGCGGCCGATGCTGCCGATCATGTTGGCCTGGCCGCCGTCGGATCTGATCTCGCCTCGCGGGCCGTTGCCGACCGGGCGGTCCCTGTGCTCCTCACGCGGGGCAGCCGATTCGGTTTCGTCCTTGGATTCATCGGCGCTCAGGAGTCCCCAGCGCAGCAATTCTCCTGAGGGCGCGGGTACGTGGAGGAACGCGTTCGTACGGTAGTCCTTCTTCTCGACCGCGATCTCGGCCTCGACGAACTCGCTATGCCTGAGCCACAGCGGGTTGCGAGCGACGGTGAAGTCGAAGACGGGCGCGGTGACCGCCACGGCGAGGAAGGTGGCCTCCGGGTCCGAGCGCCGGAGGACGGATCTCGTGGGTTCGGCGTCGGCGATGCGGCACGCGTCGACGACGGTCCGGTTTGGCGCGACGTCGACGCGCTTGTCGGCGATGCCCTGGACCGGGCCGTAGGAGACGCCCATGCGCATGCGCACGCCGAATCCGTCCTGCTGGTGGAGCTCGCGCAGGCTCGACTGGAGCGCGTTCGGGACCCGGTCGACGATCTGCGGGAGGCGGGATTCGTCGAACCCCGCCACGATGCCGTCGCCCTGGTTCTGCATGAAGGCATGGGCCGCATAGGTGTCGGCGAGACCGCTGCGCTCGAACGCCTGCTCCACCGCGTCGCGGAAGGAGGAGGCGACGCGGGTGCTCTGAGAGTCGGTGAAGCGGCCGAAGCGCTCGATGTCGAGCATGACGACGGTGAGGTACCGGTCCTGGGACTGGGGGAGTGGGGACTCGGACACGGGAGGGCTCCTTTGCGTGCGGGGTGGAGGGCACGACCTCATCGTCTGCGGCGGTGCGGATTCGGGCTGTCCGATGTCGGATGAATCTGAATGTGTTTCGGATCACTCATCGCAGATTGGCGTGGCGGGCGAGGGTGGCCATGTCAAGAACGTGCAGTGGCGCGGGTACGGTCCGGATCACGTCGTTCTCCTTCCACTGGGCGAGGATCCGGGTGACCGAGCTGAGCGCTACGCCGAGGGAGGCGGCTACTTGCGCCTGGGTCATGGGGACCGTGGGGGCCGCCCCGACTGGGGCCGCACCGATCACCTCCAGGAAGAGCAGCGCCATCCGCTGCTCGGTCTGGAGGTTCGCGGCGTGCCAGATCCGCCTCCCGCCCTGCCTGATCTTGCTGAGGATGTACCTCTGGAGCAGTGCTTCGCAGCGACGCCGCTGGACGAACGACTTGAACTGGGCGGTGGTCAGCCTCGTCACCTCGCATGCCTCGAGTGCCCATACCGAGGCCATGTGCTCGCCGTGGTCCTGCTGTGCGTACTCGCCGAGCAGGTCGCCCGGGCCTCGGACCGCGATCAGGGCTTCGTTGCCGTCGGGCTCGGTATGGACCACCCGGACGCGGCCGGTTCGCAGGGCGTAGACCACACCGGAGCGGCCGCCCTGGGACAGCAGTGCGTCGCCGCTGCGCGCGACCGCTTCGGGGCCGGTTCGGATCAGGTCGTCCCACTGGTCGGGTGGTAGCAGTTCCTGGAAACCACGGCTGGGGAGAGGTGGCGGAGGTGCATTCACTCGACCTTCATACCGGCAGTCAATACGAGTTTCTGTCGGATCATGGACAACTGAAGGGTGAAAGGACCGCTCCGGATCGGGCGAGGTGGGCGGATTGTGGGGCGTTTGCTTGTGAGGCTAAGGTCACAGGTGCTTGTCGAACTGAAAGGAAGTGCTGTGCGCACACTGAGAGTGGCGGGTGTCGCCGCGGTCGGGCTGCTCGCGCTGGGGGCCTGCGGGAGCCAGCAGGGGGCGGCGCTGTTCGTCGGGGACGAGCGGGTGCCCGAGTCCACGATCGACGGTTACGTGACGACGATCGCGGACTTCCGCGCGGAGCAGGGCGAGGACCTGAGCGTCTTCAACTACTCGGACGACCGGAAGCAGATCGTCACGTACGTGCTGTACTCCGAGCTCGGGCAGGCCGTCGGCCTGGACCCCGTGGGGAGTGCGGGCGCCGACGAGCTGGAGACCGTCGCCGTCGAGGCCGAGCAGTACTTCCAGGCCCTCGTGGCCGAGGCGGAGCCGCGGGCGCTGACCGAGGACGAGATGGCTCGGGTCGTCGAGGCCGCGCAGACCGACGCGAACGTCGCCGGGTACGGCCAGGCGGACCTGGAGCTCCTCGCCGGGTTCACCGACGACCTCGCCTCCTATGTGGATGAATACGACATCTCCGTGAACCCCCGCTACGGCGAATTCGACCTCAGCCCGCTCCCCTCGGTGTTCCCCGTCGAGGTCCCGCAGCGTTGAGCACCGTCACCTGGCTCCTGACCTCCCCTCGCATCCCCGCCGGCCTCCTCTCGGTCGAGGCGTGGGACGCGCTGCAAGAGGCCGAGGCGGTGGCCGCGTTCGACGAGACGCCCGCCGTGGAGGCGATCCGCGGCGCCGGGATCGACGTCGACATCGTCGAGGACGCCGCCGAGTTCCTTGAGGAGGGCGGCGTCTGGATCGTCGGCGAGGAGGGCGACGAGGAGCTGCGCGAGGCGCTCGCCGAGTACGTGGCGGGCGGCGAGATCGAGCTCGAAGTCGTCTACGGCTCTTGGGACCCGGCCGGCGCGCGCCTGCTCGACCTCGTCGAGGCCGTCGCGCGCCTCCACGCCGAGGACGGCTGCCCGTGGCACCGCGGCCAGACCCACCAGAGCCTCGGCCCGTACCTGCTGGAGGAGTCCTACGAGGTCCTCGACGCGATCGCCGGGGGCGATCCGGACGAGCTGCGCGAGGAGCTCGGCGACCTGCTGTTCCAGCCGCTCCTGCACGCCTCGCTCGCCGAGGGCTTCGACATCGACGACGTCGCGGGGGACCTGGTCGAGAAGATCATCCGCCGCCACCCGCACGTGTGGGGCGACGCCGACCCCGACGACCTGTACGAGCACTGGAACGAGGCGAAGGCCGCCGAGAAGCCCCACCGTGACCACCCCGCCGACGGCGTCTCCCGCCAGCTGCCGTCGCTCGCCTTGGCCGCCAAGGTCATCGAGCGCTTCAGCGACCAGGGCGAACCGCTCGACCTGCCGGAGCTCCCGGACGGGATGAAGCTCGCACCGGAGGACGTCGGGGACTTCCTGCTCGCGGCCGTCAGCGCCGCGCGGGAGGCCGGGGTCGATCCCGAACTCGCGCTGCGCCAGGCCATCGGCGAGCGCGCCGGGCTCGAACGCCTTGACCCGCAGGGCCACGGAGCAGACGGCGACGCGGAGTACGACGAAGACGAGGTCGACGAGGACGAAGACGGGTACGAAGCAGCGGACGAGGACGAGGACGAGGACGAGGACGAGGACGAGACCGGCGAAGGCGGCCGCCGGGCATAGACGTTCTCCTCAACCTTTGCGGAAAACTTCACAATATCGTTCGGTTGGGCTTAACAATCGGTCCGATCTTTGTTACGGTCGTCCCCATGCCATCCGGTGACGCAAGTGTTCCGAGCCCGGCAGGGGCCGACACCCAAGTCAAGGCCCAGCTCAACAAGGCGAGCGACCCCCAGGGGCCGCTCGAACCGGGCTCCCCGACCCGCTTCGCACTGGGCTCGCCGAGCCCGGCGGACGGGGGCCCGATGGAACGGCTCGCCCGTGAATCGGGGGGCCTCGACGTCAACTCCAGGTACGCGTACCTGCTGTGGTGCCGCGACTTCGCGGACACCAGCGTCGTCGCTCGTGCGGGAGACCGCCTGGCGGGCTTCATCACCGGATACCGGCGCCCGGCCGCGCCCGACACGCTCTTCGTGTGGCAGGTGGCCGTGGGCCCGGACTTCCGCAGGCGCGGACTGGCATCGCGCATGCTCGGCCACCTGGCCGGGACCGTGCGCGCCGACCAAGGGGTGCGCTTCGTCGAAGCGACCGTCACCCCCGACAACAAAGCGTCGATGCACCTGTTCGAGTCGTTCGCGAACGCGAACGGCGCGGACCTGACGCGCGACGTGCTGTTCTCCGAGCGCGAGCTCGGCTCCGGACACGAACCCGAAGTGCTGCACCGGATCGGGCCGCTCGCGCGCCCGATCGGGGGGATGGGCGGGCCGCTCGCGGCCCCTCCCGGGACGGACGGCGCTTGCCCGCCGCCCGACCCGAGCGGCACCGCGGGACGCGCCCTGGGCTGAGCCCGCCCTACCCGGGCACCGACAAGCGCCGGCCCGGGTAAGCGCCCGTCCGCTCGCGCGGGCGGGGAGCGGAGGACCGCTTATCAGGCCGACCCAGAGAGACTCATGCAGGTTTTCGAACAGGTCGAATCAGAAGTCCGCTCCTACTGCCGCAACTGGCCGACGGTGTTCTCCACCGCCAGGGGCAGCCGCATCACCGACGAGCAGGGAAGATCCTATGTGGACTTCTTCGCCGGGGCGGGGACGCTCAACTACGGGCACAACCACCCCGCGCTCAAGGAGGCGCTGCTCGCTTACCTCGCCGAGGACAACGTCGTCCACACCCTCGACACCTACTCGGTCGCCAAGCGCCGGTTCCTCGAATCGTTCCGCGACCTCGTGCTCGCCCCCCGCAACCTCGACTACAAGGTCCAGTTCCCCGGCCCCGCGGGGAACAACGCCGTCGAGGCCGCGCTCAAGCTCGCCCGCAAGTACACCGGCCGCGAGACCGTCGTGTCCTTCACGAACGGCTTCCACGGCATGACCCTCGGGGCCCTCGCGGTCACCGGGAACTCCATGAAGCGCGGCGGCGCGGGCGTCCCGCTCAACAACGCCGCGACCATGCCCTACGACAACTACATGGACGGCCGCACGCCCGACTTCCTTTGGCTGCGAAGCCTCCTGGAGGACCCGGGCTCGGGGCTCGACCTGCCCGCCGCGGTCATCGTGGAGACCGTCCAGGGCGAAGGCGGCGTGAACGTCGCCTCCGACGCGTGGCTGCGCGGCCTCGAACAGGTCTGCCGCGAGCACGAGCTGCTGTTCATCGTGGACGACATCCAGATGGGCTGCGGGCGCACCGGCCCGTTCTTCTCATTCGAGCGCGCCGGGATCAGCCCCGACATCGTCACGCTCTCGAAGTCCCTGTCCGGCATGGGCCTGCCGTTCGCGCTCACGCTCATGAAGCCGCACCTGGACGTGTGGGAGCCCGGCGAGCACAACGGCACGTTCCGCGGGTTCGCCCCCGCGTTCGTCACGGCCACAGCCGCTCTGGAGACGTTCTGGCGCGACGACGACCTCACCGCCGCGGTCGACGACCGCGCCGCGTGGCTCGACGGCGAGCTCAACGGCATCGCCGAGTCCCATCCCGAACTCGGGATCACCACCCGCGGCCGGGGCCTCGCGCGCGGCCTGGTCTTCACCGAGCCCGCGCACGCGGGCCTGGTCTGCCAGGAGGCGTTCGCGAACGGCCTGCTCATGGAGACCTCCGGCGCCGAGGACGAGGTCGTCAAGCTCCTCCCGCCGCTGACCACCACCAGGGACGACTTCGAGGAGGGCATCGGCATCGCCCGCGAAGCCGTCGCCGCCGTCGCCAAGGAACAGGAAGCGAAGGAGGCCGCATGATCGTCAGAAGGCTCCAGGATCTCGTCGGCACGAGCGCCGACGTCGAAGGCGGCGACCGGGACCGGGCCGCCGGGACGTGGCGCTCGCGGCGCCTGCTGCTCGCGGGCGACGGGACCGGGTTCTCCCTGCACGACACCGTCCTCTACGCGGGGACCTCCACGACGATGCACTACGCCAACCACGTCGAGGCCGTCTACGTCATCGAAGGGTCCGCGAAACTCCGCGACCTGGACAGCGGCGAGGTCCACGCGCTCGCGCCGGGGACCATGTACGTCCTCAACGGACACGAGCGGCACACCCTCGACGTGGAAGAGGACCTGCGCTGCGTGTGCGTGTTCAACCCGCCGGTCACCGGCCGGGAGGTCCACGACGCCGACGGCGTGTACCCCCTCATCACCGAAGAAGCCTGACGGAACGCGCCGCATCCCTTGCGGCGCAGAGAGGAACGAACGACCATGTCGCCCACCGACCTCTATCCGACGCGCCGGTTCGACGAGCCGCGCCTGATCTACCGCACCGAGGACCCGGCCGTCTGGGGCTCGGCCGCCGACGGGCCGCTCGCGCAGCAGCACCTCGACGGCCACACCCAGCACGGCTTCACCCCCGTGGAGCAGCTCCTCACCCCGGCCGAACTCGCCGCGGCCCAGAACGAGATCGAGCAGCTCCTCCACGACCCGTCCCTCGCCGGGGACGAGCGGGTCGTGCGGGAGCGGACCACCGACGAGGTCCGCTCGGTCTTCGACGTCCACAAGATCTCGCCGTTCTTCGCCGCGATGATCCGCGACGACCGGATCGCCGGGGTCGCCCGCCAGATCCTCGGCTCCGACGTGTACGTCCACCAGAGCCGGATCAACTACAAGCCCGGCTTCGGCGGCGCGCCCTTCGAGTGGCACTCGGACTTCGAGACCTGGCACGCCGAGGACGGGATGCCGCGCATGCGCGCGGTCAGCCTGTCCCTCGCGATGACCGAGAACTACCACTTCAACGGCTCGCTGATGATCATGCCGGGCTCGCACCAGACGTTCGTCTCGTGCATCGGCGAGACCCCCGCGGACAACCATAAGGCCTCGCTCGTCAAGCAGGAGATCGGCACGCCCGACCAGGCGTCGCTGCGCCTCCTCGCCGACAAGTACGGCATCCACCAGTTCACCGGCCCCGCCGGCTCCGCGGTCTGGTTCGACTCGAACTGCATGCACGGCTCGAACGGGAACATCACGCCGTTCCCGCGCTCAAACCTGTTCATCGTGTTCAACGCGATCGACAACTCGCTGGTCGAGCCGTTCGCGGCCGACCGCCCGCGCCCCGAGTACCTCGGCTCGCGCGACTGGCAGGTCCTCAACTAGGCGCCCCCGAAGCCCTGGAAGAGGACCGGCGTCCCCGCCCCCGGCGGGCCATTCCGTGGCAGGACGCGGCGCGGCCCCGGCTCCACTGGAGCCTCATCCGCCGGAGCCGGAGCCGGAGCCGGAGCCGGAGCCGGAGCCGGAGCCGGAGCCGGAGCCGGAGCCGGAGCCGGAGCCGGAGCCGGAGCCGGTCCCGGTCCCGGACCGGAACCCCGGTCCCGACCGCCGAGGACCGGCCCCGCCGCACCTCACTCCCCGAACACCGGCTCCGCGTCCTCGTCGTACACCGGCGCCGGGAGCGCCGCCACGATCGCCGTCAACTCCTCCGCGGTCAGCGCGAAGTCCGGGTCCGAGAACGAGAAGCGCACCATTACGGCCCAGCCGTCCGGGTCGACCACCGTCACCTCGTACTCGCCCGCGAACCACGGGTCCTCGATCCCCATCTCGGGATCGGCGTCGTGCTCGACGAGCGTCTGCGCCACGTACGCCGTCCCGCCGCCCTCGACCTCGGTCTCCGTGCAGTCGCCGCGGCTGCCGTCGGCGAGGTACGGCCCGGTGAAGTCCGCGTCGCCGAACCCGGGCACCCACCCGCCGGGGAGCGTGTACACCAGGTCGAACGGCACGTCCGGGTCGTCCCCGACCGGCATGGTCCCGTTCATCGCGTACCGGCGCAGCGCCACCGCGTCCTCGTCCACCGGGTCCGCCGGGTCGAGCTCCGGGGTCACCCACGGGTCGAACAGCACCGCGCCCGGCACAAGTCCGCCGAGGACCTCCCCGGCCGCCACCGCCGTCGACTGCGCACCGTCCTCGGCCCACGGCCGCCACGAGTCGTCGGACGCGAGCCACCCCGGCGGCACGTCCACGACCTCCTCGACGCCTTGCAGGTCCGCCGTGTCGAAGTCCGTCTCCGGCATGGCCTCGACGGCCTCGGCAAACCGCTCCGCGTCCACCTCCGGGCCCCCGTCGCAGCCGTTCCAGGTCGCCCGCAGCCCGGACCCGTTGGGGTACATCACGGCCGCGCGCTGCTCGCAGCCGTCGTCGGCGGTGTACAGGACCCGGCCGTCGTCCAGCTCGATCCGGTCGAACGCCGCGGCGTCGTCGTCGATGAGGTGCTGCGGGAAGTACTGCTCGCTCGTGGGGCCCGGCTCGTCGGTCCAGCCGCCCGGCAGCAGCGCCTCCACGTCGAGCAGGACCCGCCCGCCGGACCCGTCCTCGTCCAGGCCGGTCCGGACCGACGCCAGGTAGCTGCGAAGCTGCACCTGCCCGTAGTTCCCGGGCCGCATGTGCCCGCCGAACGCGAACTCGCCGTTGTCGGCGACGTAGGTGAGCGCCTCCTCGGCCTCCTCCAGGCCCACGGCGTGCTCGGCCGCGTAGTCCTGGACCTCCTGCTCGCTCGGCTCGTTCACGACCGTCTCGAAATCGGACGCCGCGAACAGGCCCGTGTCCACCAGCAGCGGCGCGAACGCGTCCCGCCCGGCCTCGGTGAGCGCCTGCGCGACGTCCGGATCGCCGAAGCCCTCCTCCCCGGGCTGCGGGTAGCCCGACAGGGCCGTGTCCGGGCCCGTCTCGGACGCGGGCGGGCCGTTCGGGTCGGCGATCACTCCAGGCAGACCCGTGATCGAGACGGCCAGCACCCCGGCGATGACGGCGACGCTGGTCGCCGACGCGCCCGCGAGGACCGCTCGGTGGCGGCGCCGCGCCCTGTAGCCGTCGCGGACGATGCCGTCGAGGTCGAACGCGCCCGCGGGGGGCCTGTCGGGCATGAGCTCCCGGAGCACCGCGCCGGGGTCGTCTTGCAGATTCATGGTGGTTCGCTTCCTTCCGCTACGCCCGGGCAGGGACGGCGGCGTCGGTGAGGAGTTCGCGCATCTTGGCGATTCCCTTGGCGCACTGGCTCTTCACGGTCCCCGTCGAACAGCCCATGGCCGCGGCGGTCTCGTCGACTGACAACTGCTCCCAGTACCGCAGGACGAGCGTCGCCCGCTGGCGCGGCGGCAGCCGGTCCAGCGCTGCGGCGAGTTCGAGCCGCACGTCGACCTCCTCCTGCGGGCGGTCGAGGCGCCGCACCGGCAGCTCGTCGCTGGCGCGCTCGCGGCGCACCCACGACAGGCGGCGGTGCGAGAAGTACACGTTCGTGACGATGCGCCGCACGTACGCGGGCGCCCCGCCGGGCTCGACGCGCCTCCACGCGGCGAACAGCTTCGTCAGCGCCTTCTGCACGATGTCGTCGGCCTCGAACCAGTCCCCGCACAGCAGGTAGGCGTACCGCCGCAGGCTGTCGCGCTGGGCGATCGCGAAGGAACGGAACTCGGCCTCTTGCTGCTCCTCGGACTCCACTGGGCCTCTTTCAGATGACGGGTAGGGGCCCGGCCTCGCGCGCACGGTGGTGGATGGCGGCGCGGCCCGGCACGCTACATACGCGGACGGGCCGGGCGCGGTTGTCCCGTGCGGGGCGTTTTCTCGACCACGCGGCGCTTTCCCGTCGGCGGGTCGTCCGGCGGCCCGGTGCTGCCTCTGCGCGGTCTCCGTGCGGCCCTGTGCGACCTCCGCGCGGCTCTGGTGCTTGCTTGCCCTGGCTGCGCTGGCGCTGCCTCTCCCTGCGGCCCTAGAGGATCGCCGCGCGGGCCGTCCGCAGCGCCCGCACCGACGTGGCGCACACGAGGACCGCCCCCACCGCGGACGCCGCGATCAACGCGGCCCAGGCCCCCGTCGGCCCCTGCCCTTGCGCGACGGCGGCGATGAGGGCCGAGCACCCGAGCGCCGTGGCGATCTGAACGAGGCCCAGGAGTCCGCAGAGGCGGGCGGCCCGGCGTTCGAGGTGCCCGGTGAGCACGAGCGCGGCCGCGCCGAACGCGACGGCGGTCGCGGCGTCCACTACGCGCGCCAGAAGGGTTGCGGCCAGTCCGGGGTCGCCGTCCCCGCCGAACACGTCCCACATGATCGTCATGGCGGGCAAGGCGATCACGAGCGTCCACGCGGTCCGCCGGGCCTGCGCGGCCTCCAGCTCCCGCTGGAACCCCGCGGCGACGGCCCGCGGCTCCCCGAACTCCGCGGCGGCCGCCCCGACGGCCTCGCCCCGGCTCAGCCCGGCCGCGACGTGCTCGGCGACCGCCTCCTCGAAACCGTCCTCGATCTCGGCGAGCATGTCCCGGCGGACCCGCCTGGGGCCGCGCAGCGGTGCGGCGACCGCGGCGATGTACTCGTTCATGCGCCGAGGACCGCCGACATGACCTCGCGCAGGGACCTCCAGTCCCGCACGCCCTTGTCGAGGGCCTTCAGGCCGTCCTCGGTGAGCGCGTAGACGCGGCGGCGCCTGCCCGTGTCCTGCGACCACGTGCCGCTGATGCTCCCGGCGCGCTCCAGCCGCCGCAGCGCCGGGTAGACCGTGCCGCTCGGGAGGTCGAGCCGCTCGCCGCTGTGCTCGCGCAGGGCAGTGATGATCGCGTAGCCGTGGGCCTCACCGCGTTTGAGGGTGGCGAGGATGAGGGTGTCGAGCTGTCCGTGAATGCCGTCCGCGTCCATGGGCCAAGGCTACGCCCCGATAGGTAGACGGTCTTGCTATGTAGAACTTCTACATGTAGTCTCTCTACATGAACAGATACCTCGCCACCGCCTCCCTCGTCCTCGGCCCCCTCCTCGGCGCGATCGCCACGTTCCTGTGGGAGAGCGACCGCTACGGCGTCACCGCCTCGACCGTCCTCATGTGCTCCACCGTCGCCTGGATCTACGGCCTCCTTGCCGTCTGGACCCGCATCGGCGAGCGCCGGCCCTGGGTCGGCGCCCTCGGCGCCGTCCTGTCCCTCGCCGGCTTCGCGGGCGGCATGGCCTTCAGCCTCCAGGGCTACTTCGAGGGCCTCTTCGGCGTCTCCGGCCCCGACTCCCTCGCCGCGGCCGCCGAGCACCCGGTCGCCTCCGCCGTCGTCCTCTGGATCCCCGGCCCCGCCTTCCCCCTCGCTCTCTGCGCCCTCGGCGCGGCCCTCCTCTGGACCCGCCTCGCCCCCCTCTGGCTCGGCCTCCTCCTCATCGCCTCCGGCGCCCTCTTCCCCCTCAGCCGCATCACCCGCACCGAATCCCTCGCCCACGCCGCCGACCTCCTCATCCTCGCCGCCTTCATCGCCCTCACCCTCACCTACCTGCGCCTCGACCGCCCCACCCCCGCCCCCTCCCCTTCCTGACTCCCACCATCCCCGCGTCCTTTCAACCGAGTCGTCCCCATCACAGGAACCCGTTTGAAGGCCCGCGAGCCCGTCCGGTACAGTTACATCCCGTCAGCGCAACGAGCTTCGAGGCGCTACGACACCATTGGGGTATGGTGTAATTGGCAACACAGCTGATTCTGGTTCAGCCGTTCTTGGTTCGAGTCCAGGTACCCCAGCCAATTTGGTTTCATCCAAACAAACAGGCCCGCCGCTGTGCGGGCCTTTTTGTTTGCCCAGGGTCGTTCGCTGCGCCGCGGATACCAGCGGTTCCAGCAGCTCCGCGACTTGGTTACCGACCACCTTCGGCTCGCGTTCCCCGTCCTCGACGGTGACGTAGAGCCGTCCGAAGAACCCGAGATGAACCGCCCGGTGCTGCGCTTTAGGCAGCACCTCAAGAAACCGAACCGGATCATCGAGCAGCTCAAGCAGCAGGTTGACCGCCCGTCCCGCGGCCTCCAACCCGGCGCTGCCGATCCTCTCCAAGCGCTCGGTTACTCGCGAGAGCTGATCCCGCAGTTCCCGAACCTTCTCGTTGAGGCGCACCTGCGGCCAGTCCGGATCACCGATCAGCTCCAAGAGCTGATCCTGCTGCCGTTCGAGCCGAGCCCGCTCCGAACTCAGCTGCTCTCGAACTTCGACATCAAGCCGCTGGCGCTCCCGGAACGCCGCGTCAAGCTGCGACTGAAGCTCACTCGCGATGCTCGAAGGAACCCGAAGGCGCGCATAGTGAGCCCGCACCTTGGCCTCCATGATGGCGACGGGAACCCGCTCGCTCCGGCACGTCTTGTTTGCCCGGCCGCTGCAAACGAAGTAGGCGTACTTCACGCCCCGTCCATTGGTCACGATGTCGAGGTAGAACCTGGTCCGGCAACGCCCGCACCACAACACCCCCTTCAAGGGGTGGTCGTACACCCGCTTCCGGATACCGCCGTTGTTCTGCCGCATCACACCCTGGACCCGGTCGAACAGCTCCTGGTTCACCAGCGGCTCATGCCGTCCCTGGTACTCGACGCCCTTGAACGTGACCCGCCCCAGGTAATACCGGTTCCGCAGGATCGAGCCGATGGTGTACATCGGCACCTCGCGACCAGCCGGGCACCGCTTGCTCGGCCGAGTCCGAAGTCCCGACTCGGTGACCACCCGCTGCACCTCCCGGAACGAGTACGTTCCGCTCGCATACAGCTCGAACATCATCCGAATGAGCGGCGCCCGCTCCTCGTCCAAGACGACCGTCCGAAACTCGCGGCCGTCGACCATCACTCCGGTGTTGAGGTACCCGATCGGCGCCTGATGAGCGGTGCCGCCGTTGGCCGCCTTCGCACTCATCTTGTAGGCCACGTCCGCGCCCGACGCCCGAGACTGATACTCGTTGACCCCGTCCAGGATCGCGGCCACCAAGTCCCCGACGTAACTGTCCTCGGTGTAGTCCATGATCGAGACGAGCTGCACCCCGAGCTTCTTCAGCTCCCGCCGCGTGATCGCCGCATCCGCCGTATCCCGGTGCATCCGCGACCTCGCGTACACGATGATCGCCCCGACATCCTTCTCATTCCGGATGCGCGCCATCATCTCCAGGAACTTCGGCCGCCCGTCGACCGTCATCCCCGACTTCCCAGGCTCGACGTACTCGTCCACGACCTCCATCCCCAGCTCTTCAGCCCGCCGCTGGCACGCCTTCCGCTGCGCTGGAATCGAGTTCCCCTCCGGGTCGTAATCCGTCTCCACCTGTCCCCGCGAGGACACTCGCAGATAGAGCACGGCACGCTTCGCCCTGACGTCCTGACTCATGATCGATCGGCCTTCCGACTTGAGGATTCGGTCCGACGTGCATCCGCGCCCCCGGGCTTCCCATCGGCACTCCGCTCCGACTCCAGCACGGCAGCAGGTCAACGCCACCGTAGACCCGCTTCCCCGCACCGTCGAGCGACCCGAATTATCCGACTCCAGAGCACCCCGAACCGCGCCGCGTACGGGAGAACCTTCGGGAACACCACAAGAACGCGCGCTGGCTACACGCACAAAGAAAACGACCAATGGCGATGTCTCGCCGCGATCGAACGGCCTGGACCCATCGATTCTACCATTCTCCAAGTCGCAAATACAGACTCAAAAAATGGGACTACCAGCTAAAACAGTGGCTAGACGTGGCAGGACGGCTTCGATCACGCACTATTTGTCAGCGCCGCCGCCACGGCTCGAAAGCAGGCTTCGGCATCCGAGCGCGACTTGAAGAAGTACCAACCGTCGTCTTCAAAGCCGTTGTCTACGGTGTAGACCCACTCGTTGAAAAGCGTGATGTCGCCGAATGAATCAAGCTCGACGTCGGGTCGCTCAGCGAAGTCCCAGCACGCCGTCCCAAAGAGTAGATCGGTGACCTCCCGCGCAGCCGTGAGGAATTCGAGGTCACCGGCCAGGAACGCTCGTGCGGGGTGACCTGCCTTCCTGAAGATCGCCTCAGGAAGGGTGGACACCTTGATTGCGAGTTCGTCGACGACCTTCGGTACGATCTCGCGGATCTCGTAAGCAGCGCCTTTCGACAGACCGGCCAGCTCTGCCAAAGCTGGGGAAGTCGATCCCACGGGCCAGTGCTTCGGCAGCGGCCATGGTCAGGTCCAGACCGCTGTCGAGCCGGTAGAGGGAGTCCTCGATCGCGTGTGTCAGTGTTTCCACGCTGCAATCATCGCGAGCGATCCCGTTGGCCGCCACTCAATTCGAGTGCGAGACCGCAGCTAGTACTCCAGTGAGAGTTCCTGGCCTGACCTGCGAGGCTGTCGGTGCCGAGCTTTGTGCGGCCGCCGTTGATGCCGTTGGTGTGCGATCCTCGGGTTGCTCAGGTTGTCGAGCGAGGGGTGAGGGGCATGGACTTCTGGATTGCGGCATGGCGTCGAATGCGACCCGGGATCTCGGCGATTGCGTTGTGCGCCATGATGATGAACGGCTACTACCTTGCCGGTGACCGTGAGGCCGAGGCAATCCTCAGGGGGTCCTTGGGCACGGGTCTGGTCGGAGTTCCCGCGCTCGCGGTGCTCTGGATTCTCGATTGGTGCGTTCGCGGCGCCGAGGCTCGGCGAGAGGCCCGCCAAGTCCCGGGTGCGGACGAGGACACGGAGGTCCGCGCCGATCTGGACCAGCGGTGATGCGTTCGGTGTTCATGCGGCGAGGGCGAGTTACCGCTGGTAGTGCAGTCGTTTGGCGGTGGCCTGGTGGCGGCGTGGCCAGCCAGACCATCGGAGGCGATGCTCCCAACTGATGTTCGGCATTGCTGCGCTGACCATGAGGTGGCGGATCTCGTTGCAGTTCAACGGGATCATGTCCGGCTCGGTTTCGGTGGTCTCGGTGGCGCGGGTGATGGCGAGGAAGGCGTAGGCGAGCATGGCGAGGGTGACCCACCGGTGCCAGGAGGTCCAGGTGCGGACCTGGTGCTCGTCGAGCCCGGCAAGTTCCTTGGCGCCGTTGAAGGTCTCCTCGATCCGCCAACGCATCCCGGCCACGGTGACCAGGAGCGGGACCGGCGCGGTAGTCCAGGTCAGGTAGTAGGCAATCTCGCCGGTCGTTCGGTTGCGGCGGGCCAAGAGACCAGCGTGCCCGCTGTCTTCGGGCTCGAGGTCGACCCAGGCCCAGCCGTAGAGCCGCAACCCTTTCGCGCCGTTTGGGGCCGAACGGTGCTGCCACGCGGTCCCGGGCACTTGGTCGAGCGCCGTTTCGGCGGTGGCCTTACCGGTGCAGAGCATGACCGGGGTGGTGCGGGCGATGGCAAGGACATAGGACAGTCGCCGTTGCTGGAGGCGCGCCCGCAGGCCGGGGTTAATGCCATGCGCCTCGTCACCGGACGCGAAATCCGCGTCCACGCCCGCGTCTAGCGCGGCCTCGATCATGTCGGCGGCCAGCTCGGGCTTGGTCGCAAACGTGACTTCCTCGGGAACTCCGGCGCTCTCGCGCCGGCCAGGATCTTCGGCCCATACTTTCGGCAGGTAGAGGCGGACGTCGATCGCCGCATGCCCGGCGGTGGTGGCGAGGGCGAGGTAGACGGCCAGCTGGCAGTTCTCGATCCGGCCCGCGGTTCCCGAGTACTGCCGCTGGACCCCGACTGTCGCCGTGCCGTTCTTGACATCACCGGTCTCATCGACGGCCAGGACCCGCAGACCGCGTTCGGCGCCCAGATGCTCGGACACGTAGGCGCGGACCTCGGCCCGGACCTGGGCGTCGTCCCATTTCGCACGGGAGAGCAGGTGCTGGAACCGCCACGGGCCGACTTCGCCAGCCTGCTCGGCCAAGGTCCAGCAGTTCCGCCGTTCCAGATGGGCCATCAAGGCGTTCACCAGGCGTTTCGCGTTCAGACGAGTCTCGATGCGACGGAACGCCGGGGCGGCCCGGGCCAACAGCGCGTCCAGGCCCTCCCTCCACCGTTCCACAGCTACACTCGCTCCATCCGCCGTCGTGCTCTTCAGTTGCCTCACAACAACAATGATCACGACGGCCGTCCCACGCCCAACCACGGCATCCCCCCAGCTCAAACCCAGAACTCTCACTGCAGTACTAGGCTACTTGCGAACTGAAAGATGAGCGGTGTGAGGTGAACGATGAACATGGCGAGGCATTTGGAGGAATTGAGCCGAGCCGTTGGCGACGCGACTCTAGCGTGCGCGAAGGCTGAGCACCTGCTAGGAGGACTCATATTGGGGCTAGCTGAGTCTGAAGAGGTGCATTTCATAGGAAAGCCTGGTCGTCCCATGGGGCAGCTGATTAAGGAAGCCAGAAGACTTCTAGGTGATCGCGATGACCTGGGCACCCGGCGAGCCCACGCAGATTCGCTGCTAGATGATCTCAACGCGTTGAAGGATAAGAGGAATCGCCTCATCCATGATGCGGTGATCGTGCATCCAATCCGAGAAGGTGAGACCACTCCGCGATTCGACCGTCTTTCAAGCGCCTGGGGTTCCCACCCGAGTATAGAACCTTTTGAAGTCTCTGAGCTTTGCGAGATTGCCGCTGAGCTGGAACGAGCCTCGATGGCGCGTGCGATGTGGTCCCACGACAATCTGCCCTACATCAGGGCATAGCGACTCGTCACCTTGCCGCAGCCGACGCTTGCGGCGGCAAGTAGCCCTCGATGCTCCTGCGGTGGTGCCGCCGACCGCCACGGCTTCGACCCAAGCGGCCCGGACGCCGCCGTTCATACCGGCCGTGACTCCTACGGAGCCGTCTCGCGTAAAAGGGCCCGACCGTGGTCGACGAGGTACAAGACCTCCCCACAATCCCGTTGTCGCTGCCCCGGCGCCCCTGCGCCCACCGTGCTTGAAGGCCTCCTGATCGTCGCCTGTCATCTCGCGCAGCCGTTCCGCTGGCGCGCTTCGCGGAGCGGGTTCCGGACTTCGAAGGCCACGCTGGGCCGTCCGAATCCAACCGCTTTGGTTGCTCGCGTGGGAAGACGTGATCCTCTGGAAACACTCACCCATCTGTGCCCAAGTAGTACACAAACTGACACTGCGGGTAATACAATGTGATATTTCGCATCAACAGTCTCACTGTTCACAATCTAGAACGATTTTTGTCGGATACACGACATTTTCTTAGACGTTTCGCGGATACTCTAACCGGGTTTCCTCCAATACCTTTACCCCTCAAGCCATTGGAGGTGTCCATGGAATCACGAGGAGTAACTGGATCTGTAATCGACAGTGAACGTTTCGCTGTGGAGCGCCTTTTCGCCACCGCCGGGGACTTCATGGACTCTGGCGACGTTCCTGCCGATAGGGGCCTTCTGGGGCGGCAGCGAAGCGACGGATCGGTGTCATGGGGCGATCACCGCTTCAACGGTGTCGAGGAAACCGCACGGCTACTCCTCGCGCTCAAAGCGATCGGACGCCCCCGTGATTGCTTCATCGAACTGGCACTGCAGTTCCTCTCTAAACAGATACGTCGCGACGACGGCTCAGTCCGATCGTCATCGGATGCCATCGATCAAGGTTGGCCGGAAGGTCCTATACTGGACAGGGCGGCAAATCCGCATTTTCTTGAAGGCGTCGGCATAAGGCGGACCTATCCGGCGGCATTGACGCTCATCGCTCTCGCTGCGTGGGGGGGTGCCTTGAGGGACATCGATCTCGTGAAAGGCTTCCTCCTCAACGAGTTCCCTAGCGGTATGTGGGGCGCGTTCCCTGAATCGGAGCCGCGACCGGCATACACCGCAGCTGCCTGCTTCGCTCTTATCGCCGCAGGAGTGCCACGATCCGAACTCAAGCCCGCTGCCGCTTACCTCCGGAGCGCGCAGCGCCGCGACGGCCATTGGCCGAAAGAAGAGGATGTCTGGTCGGTCAGAAAATCAACTTCCGACCTCATCTCCGTAAGCCGGATCGATACCACCGCATGGTGTTCCACGGCTCTACTCATGTTGGGAGGCCCGAGGAACGGACGCGCCGCGGCCCGGGCTCGTCGCTACTTGAAGTACAGAACTTAAAGGTCCTACGATCGGATGCCTTGTGCAATTCTATTGCAATAGAGATGTGGTCGCGATCTGATCGATTGGATGAGTGCTGAGTGAGACAACAATCACTGTTACTGAATGAGAATGATTTGCCATGTCAGATGGTCTAGTGATGTCAGGCGAGGGGCAATCGCTTTCATTGGCGTGTCTGAATCGACCGCCGACCCTGATATGAGTGCCGGGGCGACAAGCAGCCACAATGCTCCTCCAAAGGACGGACATACGGTTTCCAATACCACATGACTCTGCGATCACGGGCGAGCTGGAATCGATCTGTCGGCGAGCAATGCGCCACAACCTGTCACCGCGGAACACCCGCAAGCGGAAATCCGACACTAGACAGCGACAACCGTCGGGGCAAGATCGTAAGATAGTTCCTCTTCGCGAGGTCCGCTCATGGATCCGCGTGATCATCGGGTCAAGTCCGCTCGCGGTCGACCCGAGAGCTTTAGTGCGGCATGCGATGGCAGTCGCATACACCAAGGGGGGCGATGTGGAGTTCATCAAGGTATTCGGACTGGTCCGATATCGGTGCACCCTGATCCCCTTGGCCCGAAACTGGATCACCCGTTCGGAGCTGAGCCAGCGCCTGGCTGCCCCGGGAACCGCCGGTGCGTAGGGGTCGTCGCAAGCTTCGGGCACAAGCGAAGCAGTGCCTGAAGCGGCGCTTCAGCGAGATCAATCAGGCTCGACTGCTGGATCAGACCGGCTGGCCTACCTACCCTCTCGGGTCTGAGCCGTCCGGCTGTGCAGGCGCCGCTGCATCCTGCTTGGCGCACTTCATGGGCGACCGATCTTCAGCCAAGGACGGCAGAGCCGTCCTTGAGCTCGTCGACGACAACGGCCGGGTCACCTGCGGATATCTCGGCGACTACGACGGCGCTGAGATCATCACGCAGGACCTCCTCCTCTTGCAGCCCCTGAATCTGGGGCGCCCCGACGGCTTGAAGCGTGCCATCGAGTCGCTCCTCGGACTCGTACATCTTGAATCCGGTCGGGTGCTCTGCAACCCGGGCCGACACGAAGCGGACGCCGTCAGGCTCATCCCCACGGCGCTGACGCTTACCGTGCTGGCGCTCTACGGCGAAGACGAGCACGTGCACGCGGGCCCCGTCACCGCCATGAGGAAGTTCCTCATACGTGCGGAGGACTGCTCGACCGATGGGGCCTGGAAGTCGAGCATGAACCCGTCCCGCCGGGTCGACGCCGCCACCACGGCTCTCGTCGTCACGGCCCTCATGTGCAGCGGCGAGTGCGAGCGGACGAAGATCGCCGCCGCGCTCAAGTTCATCCTGGGGCAGCAGAAGCCCGACGGCTCCTGGGAGGACCTGGAAGAAGACGTCCTCGCTTCAGAGCAGCACGAAACTCCCCATCGGCTCGAATACAGCGCGCACGCAATCATCACCCGGGCGATCTGTGTCGGCCTCGCCTATGTGCCTTCGGGCCTGCAACGCCGGTGCCAGGCGGCCCTGTTCCGACTACTGAGGTTCCTGGTCTCGGAGCAGCGAGAGGACAGGGCCCCCAAGCGGGACGACCGACAGAAGGCGATCTCTCCGGCTGCCATTGCTCGCCGCGCCCAGGACATGATCACCATCGCAGTCCTGTGCGACCTGCTCTACGACGGCAAGAATCGTTACGAGGCCTGGCGATATCAACCCTGGGAGGGAGGCAGCGGGACGTCTGTCCGCCAACGAGGCGAGGGATCGCCCAGCGGTCTGCGCCTTCGCAAAGCAGGCTTCGTCGTCAGCTTGCTCGGGTTGGGAGTCAAGCTGGCCCAGTTCTTCGGCAAGCTCTGAGCGGTGGGTAACGCGGCCCGCCCCGGAACCCGCCTGGGGAGCCCTTCTCGTTGACTAACCCTCGACGAGCGTGCCGGCCGTCTTCGGGCGTTTCATGAGGCCGTTGAGTTTTCTGACCGGCCCGGCTCTGTACAGCTTTCCGGGGCGACCGGGACCTTTCGAGCCCTTCTCCCCGGAGTACTCGAGGAATCCCTCGATGCCCAGAACCTTGTTCTGAAAGTTCCCTTGGTTCCACTGGATGTCCATGATGATCTCGTACACCCGTCGAAGTTCGCTGATGGTGAAGGGCTCTTTGCAGAAGGTGGTGCCGATCGACGTCTGCTCAAGGAGCGCTCTGGCTTGCTCCAGCGCGTCTTCGAGGATTCTGGCGTGATCGAATGCCAGATTCATGTAGAGGTCGTCGTCCACCTCGTACCAGTCGGTGCTCAGGATCTCGTCGCCGGGAGAGGGCATCTCGAGATTCGGTGCGATGGCAAGGTACGACACGGTGATGACCCTGCTCCGCGGGTCGCGCTCGGGATCTGAGTAGATGCCCGTCGGCTTCAGGTGGAGCCGGTCCGCATCAAGGCCCGTCTCCTCGAAGAGCTCACGGGCCGCAGTCTCCTCCAGGCTCTCGCCGTGTTCAAGGAATCCTCCGGGAAGCGCCAGTCGGCCCTTGAAAGGTTGTCTGCCCCTCACGACCAGCAGCACCTTCAGCCGGTCGTCCCGAATGGTGAGGACGACAAGATCCGCCGTGAGCCGGGGATACTCGATCATCGCGGAATGGGGCTGCTCGGGGATACCGACTGACATCCTGCTCGACCTCTCAACGGCAAAGACTGCTGCGAACCTCGACGGTTCGCATTCGAATGACAAGCTCATCGACGCTGCAGACTGACTCCGAGGCGATCGAGATCGGGAGATCATCTGGCTCCTCTGAGTAGAAGACAGGGATTCCACGCTCCAGAATCCTACCGAGTTCAAAGCACGTGGTGCGGCCGATGTATCCCCCTGGCGTCACAACGTAGACGAAGTCTGACTTGAAGATGCGCGCGAAGGTCTCGGTCTGGATCTGATGATCGGTGGAGTCGAGCGCATCGGTTTCGAACCTGACGAAGTTCGCCTTCGGATCCACGATCCGCGAGACCGGTGGACTGAGTACGGAGATCGACGATGACTCGAACTTCAGCGCTGCATCGACGACCTCCTTGTAGTGCTTTCGGAAGCTTCCGATGATCGCCGCTTTCGGAAGGCGCTGCTCGGGGTCGAAGTTCATGTGCACTGTCTCGGCCTTTCAGGTCGGGGGACTCAGGTGATGGACACGCGGTGGGCGTTGTTCGATCCGGCGGGAGGCCTGTCGGAAGTTCGAAACAGGGTCATCGATCTGCTGCCGCGATGCGTTCGTGCCAGGAACGTCGGTCCTCCTCGGAGAAGGCGATGCCGCAGAGTTCATGGCATGCCCGGACAATGGAGACCACGAGCACTTCGTTCAGCGCATACCGCGGATTGCCGTTCAACGCCCTGGCGACGTGGACATGCGATATGGCCGATGTCGGATGCTGTCCCCGAGTGATGACGTCGGCGAGATGGCGGGTCGATCCTGGCACCCTCGGACGCTTCCTGGTCCGATTCGAACCTCGCTGTGAGAAGGTGAGCTCCGGGCCGCTGCACAACTGCCGGACCCGGGAGGTGAGGTCGCGCAGCGACTCGGCGATCGCCATCGAGTTCTGCGTGTCGGTGACGTCCCTCGCGGCCTCTGATCGCGAGCGTTCGACTTCGAGCCGACGCTTCGCCTCGAGCCATCGGGACTCCCAGAGCGCTCGAGACTGGCCGCAGGCGACCGCATATGCGATCGCAATCTGCTGTGTCGGGAGCTTCTTGCCCGAAGCGGCCTTAGAAAGCGTGGGCGCGGCGAGTCCGGTCATCTGCGCGAGCTGCCGGTATGTGGGCATCGCCGCGTCTCGACGGGCTGCCCGAAGCTGGCGCGCGAAGTCGGTGGCGGCGTCGGACGTCCCTCGGACCTCATTTTCAGGTCTGGGCATCGTCTTCGCCCTTGGGTTCGGCCCCCGGATTGAGCGGTTGCTGCCTCCGGGAGCTCGGGCTGGCCAGCCTGTGGGCGAGGTTCGCCGCGGCGAACGCGCAAGCAGCTGCCGCGCCGGTGGCGGCGGCGAGGCTCTGTCCCAGGACCACCATCAGGAGGACGAAGCCGAACACCAGGACAATGGAGACGATCGTGATGGCACGTCGCCACGTCTCTTGCGGATCGCTCTGCGCGGGGGCGATTCTGACCATGTCACAGCTCCGGTTCCGAAGTCGTCAGTGCTCACGATGAGTGCTCAATGGGCACTCCGGCCCTGCTCATCGAATCCTCATCGTTGCATGACGACGCTGCGCCTGCCAGGCGAAGATTCCCGATTCGGTGGCGGGCGCAACCTTTGGACCGGGGCTTGCAAACTGGTCAGTGTGCCGCCGCGGAAGTGTCGAGTGAATCGCAGCAGCTTGCAGCGTTGATGTAATTATTGTGGGCCTGACAAGATTGTTGCACGAAAAAAGATACAGATAAGCCTTGGACCTCAAGTCGGCTACTGGCATGTGACCCTGAACATCGGAACAAGACCGGCCCCGGGAACTCGCGCCCGGGGCTGGTCTCAATGGGGTTAGCGGATGAGTTCGTAGTTCTCGTCGAGGACTTGGCCGCGGTGGGGTTTGTAGAGGTCGTAGCCGCGGGAGTCGCATTGGAGGCCGCCGTTGATGCAGTGGTCGACCATGGCGGCGAGGGTGTCGGGGGCCCAGGCGTTGAAGAAGTCGTAGTGCCAGGAGTAGCCGGGGCCGCTGGCGAGCTGGACGCCGGTCATGTCGCCCTGGACGGGCCAGTGGATCTTGAACTCGATCATGGGGACGGGGACCGGGTGGGAGGCCGGGCAGGCGCCTGAGACCGGGTAGGCCATGTGGCTCTTGTGGTTCGGGGAGTCGAGGTTGACGCCGTCCCAGCAGCTCGGGGACTGGTAGCGGATGTTCAGCCACGAGGTGCAGTAGTCGGGGATGTCCCAGTTGAAGAAGGACTCACCGCACTCGTAGCCCTCGACCTGGCCCGGCGCGGTCGCGAACTGCTCCTCGGTGGCCATCATGTCGCCCGCGATGAAGCGCAGGCCCTCCGGGAAGGGCTGCACCGCGGTGTAGTCCTCGATCCCGGACTTGTAGTAGACGACGAGGTGCCAGTCGGTGAGGATCGGCTCGCCGTCGCGAGAGAGGGTCGGGAACCAGTACGCGGAGTGGTCGTCGGGGACCAGGCAGGTCGTCTCGCTCTGCCGGAGCGAGTCGAGGGTGGTGTGCGCGTCGACGTCCTCGGCGCCGAGGAACGTGTGGTTGTGGGAGGCGCCGGGGACGCCCGGGTAGACGATCGGGTCGTCGCTCGCGGTGTGGTCGATGGTGCAGTTGGCCTGGAACTCGTGGTGGGTCACCTCGTCGGCGGCGTTCGCCGTGGGCGCCACCACCAGGGCCGCGGCGGCGGCCGCGAGGCCCGCGAAGGCGATGGCGGCGTGGCGCAGTCGCATGTCGGTCTCCTCTCGGAAGGGGGCGGGCCGCCGGAGCGGCCCGCCCGAGGGTCATCAGGTGTAGACGCCGAACTCGTAGAGCGAGAAGCCCCACTCGGTGGCGCGGTCGGTGCACAGGACGCGCACGTAGCGGCCGGTACCGGAGATCTGGAGGGTGTCCGCGCCGCCGTTGCCGCCGGTCGCGGTGTGGACGGTGGTCCAGTCGGTCCCGTTGTCGGACACCTGGATCTGGTAGCCGGTGGCGTACGCGGTCTCCCAGACGAGCTGGACGGCGTCGAAGTCGCGGCGGGACCCGAGGTCCACGCGCAGCCACTGGTCGTCGGCCCACTCGCTGGCCCAGCGGGTCGCGAGGTCGCCGTCGAAGGCCGCGGCGGGCGTGTGGCCGCCCCACTCCTGGAACGTGGACGCCTCGGCCGGTCGGTTCAGTGCGATGTTCTCGCCCTCCACGTCGGGGAGCGTCACCTCGAAGGAGCGGCTCTCGACGCCGACGTTGCCGTGCCCGTCCTCGACCCAGACGTACAGCTTCCACACGCCGAGGATCTCGGGCGCGCGGATCGCGATGGTGCCCTCGGCGTTGACGGTGTAGTCCGCGAGCAGCATGTCCCAGGAGCCGTTGACATAGGCGCTGTTGACCATCGGGATGTATTCGAGGGCGTCCCCGTCGGGGTCGGCCACGTCGAGGTCGACGGTGAACTCCTCGCCGCCGACGACCGGGCCGTCCAGGCCCAGGTCCATGCCGGTGATCACCGGGGGCGTGTTCGCCTGCGCCGTGCCGCCGTAGGCCTCGGCGACCGCGTAGAACGACAGGCGCCGGTTGCCGCCTGGGTAGAGGTTGAACCAGACGCCGCCGAAGTCGCCCTCGGTGCCGAAGTGGAACATGGTCGCGCCCAGGGCCACGCCCTCGTGGCCGGTGATGCACTCCCACGCCTCGGTGTACGCCGCGGCCTTGTCCACGTCGGACGGCTCGTCGGGGACGCCGTTCGCGTCGTCGGGGACCTCCCACTCGCCGGCCGGGCCGGTCTCGGTGACGACGTACGGCCGGTCGTACCCGCCGGCCTCCCACGCCGCCTGCACGCCGCAGACGTCGCCGTAGGAGTTCACGGCCAGCAGGTCCAGGTCGGGGGCGTTGGCCTCGTAGTACGGCCAGGCGCCGGTCCACGCGTCGGTGGAGGTCACCGGGTGGTCGGCGTCGATCGCGTGGATCGCCACGGCCGCTTCGTTGACGAAGGCGGTGTAGGCGTTCCGCTGGGCTTCCAGGGCCGCGCCGCTGTAGCAGTTCTGGAGGCCCAGCACCGACTCGTTGCCGACGTTCCACATCAGGACCCCGGGGTGGTCCTTGTAGACCCCGACCCAGTCGGTGATGTCGCCGAGCGCCTGCGTCTTGTACGCGGTGTCGGCGGTGTAGTCGATGCACCCGCCCGAGCCGGGCCCGCCGCCCGGCAGCAGCCAGAACCCGAGCATGACCCGGACGCCGTTGGCGGCGGCCGCGTCGAGCAGCGGCAGCGACGAGGCGTCGGTGCCCCACGTGCGCAACGTGTTCACGCCCATCGCGGCGACCTCGGGCATGAGCGCGGCGGCCTCGGCGGGGGAGGGGCCCCACGTGAGGCCCTTGATCGTGAACGGCTCGTCGTTCACGGTGAGCCGCCAGTTCCCTTGGGAGCCCACCACTTCCACTTCGGCGGGACCGTCGGGGACCTCGCTGCCGCCGCCCGCGGCGCAGCCGTACACGTCGAAGCTCCACAGCGAGTAGCCGTAGCCGCCGACGCGGTCGAGGCCCTGCATGCGCACGTACCGGCCGGTCGCGTCGAGGCCGATCGACTCGGACCCGCCGCCGCCGGAGGACTCGGCGTACGCGGTGGTCCACGCGGACCCGTCGGCCGACACCTGGATCTCGTAGGCGGTCGCGTACGCGGCCTCCCAGACGAGCTCGACCCGCGTCAGGTCGAACTGCCCGCCGAGGTCCACCTGGATCCACTCGTCGTCGCTGAACTGCGAGGACCAGCGGGTGCCCGGGTCGCCGTCGAACGCGGCCGACGCCGGGGTGTAGTCGGGGCTCTCCTCGGACGAGGCCGAGGCGGGCCGCTGGTGCGACAGCAGCGCCTCCTCCGCTTGGGCCTGGGCCGGCGCGAGGGCCGCGGCCCAGCCGGCCGCCGCGCAGAACAGCGCGGTGAGGGCCGCGACGGCCCTGCGGGACATGGGGGTTCGCATGGATGCTCCGTTTCGGGTTCGAGGGGTCACGGGTACGCCACCACGTAACTGGTGAAGGAGCCGGCGTCGACCTGGTCGCCGGTCTCGTTGACGACGCGGCGGATGGTGCCGACGCCGCCGAGCGACACGCTCACCAGGGACGTGAGCCGGATGCCGCCGTGGCTCGGGGTCTCGAAGACCCGGTCGCACACGACGCCCGGATCGACGTTGAAGAAGCAGTAGCCGCCCCCGCCCCACAGGGCGTGCTCGGCCACGGAGTCGTCCACTTTGTACGATGCCCAGCCGTTCGCACCGGAGCGCCAGGACGCCTGGTCCGGCGGGTCGTAGGGCATCTCGTTCTGGAAGAAGTAGGTGCGGCCGCGCTCCCCCGCCCAGACCACCTGGTACTCCTGGTAGTGCTCGGCGAAGAGCCCGTAGGCGACCACGTCGTCGCCGTGGACGACCAGGCCGTTCGCGGCCGGGTTGACGTCCCAGCCGACCCCCTCGCCGTGGTCGCCGCGCCACAGCCACAGGTGGTCGGCGATGACGTTGCGGGAGTTGATCTCCAGGCTGACCCGCGCGGAGCCGGGGTGCGCGCCGCCGATGCGGGCGAACAGGTCGTGGAGCGAGACCGGGTCCGCGCCGTGGTCGGCGGTGGAGCCGGGCGGGCCGATCTGGACGAGGACGTCGGACTCGGCCTCCCCGGCGTCGATGAGGAGCCCGGCGATGACGGCGCCGTCCACGTCGGCGACGGCGATCGCGGTCTGCCCGCCGGTGGGGATGATCGTCGCCAGGCCCAGTCCGAGGACCACGGTCCCCGGCGCGGTGACGTTCAGGGTCTGGTCGAACTCGTGCACGCCGGGCGTGAAGAGCAGGTGGCGTCCTTCGGCGAGCGCCCGGTTGACGGTGGCGACGTCCTCGCCGGGGTTGACGACGTAGAACTCCGCGAGCGAGATCGAGGTGCCCGCGGGGGCGCCGCCCTCCCAGCTCGTGCCCGCGGCGTCGCGGCGGACCGCGGGCTTGAAGACCCGGAACTCGCCGTCGGACGCGGTGTAGAGGAACGGCTTCTCGCGGATGACGGGGGCCCGGTCCACGACGGTGTGGGACGGGTCGGGGAAGTGGTGCGCGGGGGCGCCGCCGGTGCCGACGAACACCATGTTCCACACCGAACCCGCCCATCCCCCTTGGAGGTTCGAGTTGCGGGTGAAGAACTGCTGCTGCGAGCCCGAGACGACCCGGCCCGAGAACCGGGAGTCGGCGAAGAACCCGCCGGAGGCCCAGCCCTCGTACCCGTCCCACAGCTGCATCTCCGCGGTCTGGAGGTCGATGCGGCGGAACGGGGCCGCCTGCGAGACCGCCCATCGGGCGATCTGGCCCGCGGGGTTGCGGATGGCGAGGTTCTCGACCGAGCGCCAGAAGTTCTGGGTGGCGTTCCCGAGGTAGTCGGGACGGTCTGAGCCCTGGGGGAGCCAGTCGGCCTCGACCCTGACGTGGCCGTCGACGACCGTGTCCCCGGGGAGGAGCCCGAGCCCGGCGACCTGCGTGTAGAACCGCAGGTCGATGTCGACGGCGTAGGTGCCGGGGCGCAGCAGCACGGCGTGCCGCTCGCGCCCGAACTGGTTGGTGCGCATCTGGTCGGTGATCGCGTCGACCGCGCTCTGGATCTCGGCGGCCGGGGTCGACTCGTCGAAGACGAGGGTGTTCGGGCCGAGGTCGGGGTCGTAGGCGTCGGTGGGCGGGAGGACGTCGGGGTCCTCGCCGCACGCGCTCGGCGGCTGCGCCTGTGCGCGGGCGACGGCGCTCCCGGCGCCGATGCCCGCGGCGACGGCCGCCGCGGCCGCGCCGCCGAGTGCTGCTCGGCGCTTGAAGCCGCGGTGCTCCGGTGGGGATTGTTCCTGCATGTGGGCCTCCAACGAGGTTCGCGGGGAAGGAACGGAGGGATCGCTGCCGGGCTGATATGGGAGAGCGCTCTCCCATGAAGTCATGCTAAAACGAATATTTCGATATTGTCAAGTTCTTCGATATCGGAGATTCCGCCCGAAACCGCGTCCGAATCGCGTTGTCTGCCACCGGAAGCGGCTTTTCCCGCGGGAGAGCGATTTCCAAGACCGTGTTATAACTTGGCGATGAGCGCTGATCCCTCCCCGACGCTTGAGGACGTCGCGCGCGTCGCCGGCGTCTCGCGTGCGACGGTCTCGCGGGTCATCAACGAGACCCGGAACGTCGCCCCCGAGATCCAGGAGGTCGTGCGCCGCGCCGTCGAGGCCACCGGCTACGTCCCGAACCGGGCCGCCCGCTCGCTGGTGACCCGCCGCAGCGAGGCGGTCGGCGTGGTCGTCGCCGGGACCGACCTGAGCGACAGCCTCAACGCTGGGCAGTTCCTCACCGACCCGTTCTTCGGACGGCTCCTCACCGGCATCATCGGGGCCCTGAAGCCGCGCGGGATCTTCCCGGCGCTCATGCTCGCCGAGAACCCGGCGGACGACCTCGCGATCACCGCGTACTTCAAGCAGGGCAACGCTGACGGGGCCCTGCTCATCTCCACGTACCCCGACGAACGGCTGCCGGAGATGCTCGCGGCCGTCGGCCGCCCCTCGGTGCGGTTCGCCCGCCCCGCGCGCCCCGCCCCGGTGAGCTATGTGGACCTCGCGCACCGCGAGGGCGGCCGCATGGCCGCCGACCACCTCGCCTCGATCGGCCGCCGCAGGCCCGTCGCGATCACCGGCCCGCTGGAGATCCCGGCCGCCCAGGAGCGCCAGGCCGGGTACGAGGAGGGCTGGGCCCGGCACGGCTGCCCGTTCGTGCCCGCCGTCGAGGGCGGCTTCACCTACGACAGCGGCGAACGCGCCATGAAGGAGCTCCTCGACCGGGTCCCGGACCTCGACGCGGTCTTCGCCGCGAGCGACCTCATGGCGCAGGGCGCGATCCACGCCCTCGGCGACCAGGGGCGCCGCGTCCCCGACGACGTGGCCGTCGTCGGCTTCGACGACAGCGCCCCCGCGCGGCTGAGCCGCCCCGGGATCACCACGGTCCGCCAGCCCCTGGAGGAGATGGCGGCCGCGATGGTCCGCCTGCTCCTCCAGCGCATCGAGGACCCGTCCCCGGACCCGGTCTCGGTCGTCTTCGACCCGGTTCTGGTGCTGCGCGAGTCGGCCTAGACCTCGTCGCCGACGGTGATGAGCTGGGCCTCGGCCTCCGCGGTGTTGCGGGGGCGGGTGAGGTGGGCCAGCGTGCGCCTGCCGGTTGCCAGGACCGCGATCGCGACGGCGAGGGCCGCGACGGCGAACCAGTAGGGGGCGCCGTCGCCCCAGGCGGCGGCGATGGCGCCGGTGACGGCCGGGGCGATGGCGCCGCCGAGGAAGCGCACGCCCGAGTACGTGGAGGACGCGACGCCCCGCGGCAGATCCGTGGCCTCCATGACCGTCTCGGTGAGCGCGGTGTTGAGGACGCCCAGGAACAGGCCCGCGAGGATCACCACGGTGATGAGCAGCGGGGCCGACGCGACGCCGATGCCCATGGCCGCCAAGGCGATCCCCAGGAGCGCGAACATCGAGTACAGGACCGGGAGCAGCCCGAGGCGGCGCGTCAGGATCGGGGCGGCGAAGACCGAGGTGACCGCGACCGCCGCGCCCCAGCCGAAGAAGACCAGGCCGAGTTCGTGGGCGCCGAAGTCGAGGCCGGACTTCGCCGCGGCGGCCTCGATCGGGTAGGGGGAGTAGGCGAGCAGGGTGAAGAACGCGTAGTTGTAGAACAGCGCGGTGATCGCGAGCGTGCGCAGGGCCGGGTTGCGCAGGGCCGTGAACCCGGCGGTGAGCGGGACGGGGGCCGGTTTCGCGATGGGCCCCTTGAGCAGGACCACGATCGCGATCAGCGCGATGGCCATGAGGACCGCCGTGCCGAAGAACGGGCCGCGCCACGACGCCTCGCCGAGCGCGCCGCCGAGGAGCGGGCCCACCGCGAGGCCGATGCCGAGGGCCGCCTCGTAGAGGATCACGGCCTGGCGGCTGCCGCCGGAGGCCGCGCCGACGATCGAGGCGAGCGCCGTGGAGATGAACAGGGCGTTCCCCAGGCCCCAGCCCGCGCGGAAGCCGATGATCTGGCCGACCGTGTCGGAGGCCCCGGCGAGCCCGGCGAAGACGACGATGAGCGCGAGCCCGGCGATGAGGGTCCGCTTGACGCCGACGCGGCTGGAGAGGTAGCCGCTGAAGAACATCGCGACCGCGGTGATCATCAGGTAGCTCGTGAAGAGCAGCATCGTCTGCGACGGGGACGCCTTGAGGCCCTCGCTGATCGCGGGCAGGATCGGGTCCACGAGGCCGATCCCCATGAACGACACCGCGCACGCGAACGCGATGGCCCACACCGCCGTCGGCTGGCGCAGGATCGACGCCTTCTTCGGCTGTTCCATTCGGGCACTTCCTCCTATGTGCGGGACCCGCGGGCCCCGGGGTTCATTCCTTGTTGAGCCGGTCCGCGAGCGCTTCGAGCAGGTCGGCGGCCCTGGCGAGCACGGCCAGGTCCTCTTCTCCCAGCGCTTCGAGCGCGGGCCGCACCTTCGCGGCGGCGCGCATCCGGAACTCGTGGAGCTCCTCGGCCCCGGCCTCTGTGAGGCTCACGACGGCGGCCCGCGCGTCGCCCGGGTCGGCGCGGCGCACGACGAGGCCGTCCGCTTCGAGGCGGTTCACGGCCGAGGTCATCGCGGGCTGCGTGATCGCCTCGCGCAGGGCCAGTTCGCCCACGCGCAGGTCGCCGTCCTGCTGGAGGTTGGCGAGCGCGCGGAGCGAGATGAGGGACCGGCGGGTCCCGGCCTTGCGGGAGGCGGTGCGCGCGAAGCGACTCGCCTGCGAGGTGAGCCGCGCGGAGAACTGGTCGAGGTCGTCGGGGCTCCGTGAAACCACAGTCCGTGAAACCATAGATAAAGTATATACACTGCTTATGTAAATCGGCGAACGGAAGCCCGGCGGCCCCCGCCGCCGGGCTCCCCCTTACGCCGCGAGGCCCCAGTACACGCCCCACGGGACCATCAGCGCCGCACCGATCAAGAGCGCCGAGAACCGCAGCTTCGACCCGGCCCCCAGCTCCTTCCTCCGCCGCCGCCACTGCACGCCCAGCACGACGGCCGCGGCCAGCATCGCCACCGCCGCCGCCTGGAGCACCAGCCACGGCAGCGGCCTGCCCGCGACCACCGGCCCCAGCGGCTCCTGGCCGCCGCTCATGAGCACCCACGCCGAATAGCACGCCGCCAGGACCGGCAGCAGCAGCCCGATCGCCGCGACGGTCCGCGACGCCCACGTCGCCGCCAGCGGCCCGCGCCCCGACGCCTTCGCGACCAGCGCCGCCGCCGGATACGCGAGGAACAGCACGCCGAACAGCCCGAGCGCCGCCAGCAGCGCCGTCGCCGTCCCGAACCACGGCGCCGCCGCCACCGGGCCCGGCGGCACCGCCTCCACCGGGATCGCGTCCACGACCACCCCGGACTCCCCGGCCGCGAGGCCCAGGACCCAGTCGGCGACCGTCTCGACGTACCGCGGGTCGATCGCGTCCTCGTCGTGGCCGGGGGCCGTCGTCCCGTCGACCGTCGGCGCCATCCCGTGGTCCACGCCCGGGATCAGCCGCAGCGCGTAGTTGTCGTTCCCTTGCAGCGCCGCCTCGTACAGCTCCATCGTGCGACCGGGCGGCGTGTTCAGGTCGAACTCCGCGAACACCCCGAGGAACGGCCGGTCCAGCCCGCTCAGCGCCGGCACCGGGTCGTACCCGGCCAACCGGAACAAGCCGTCCGCCGCCAGCGCCGCGATCATCCTGTCGCCCAGAGCCGCAGCCAGCCCCTCACCGACGCCCGCATCCACCAGGCCGTTGCGGTTCATCCACGCCTGCGTGTCCTCCGGCGTGAGCCCGCTCCCGCCCGAGGTGATCACGAACGCCGCCGCTTCGGACCGCGCCGCCGCCTCGATCACCGTCCACGCGCCCTCGCTGTGCCCGTGCAGGCCCACCAGCGCCGGGTCCACCTCGGGGCGGACGCGGAGCGCCTGGACGGCGGCGTTCGCGTCGTCGGCGAGGTCCGCGAACGACCCCTCGAACTGCGTGTAGCCCTCGCCGGTCCCGCGCTTGTCGTAGATCATCGCGACGATCCCGGCCTCCGCGAACGCCTCCGCGTTCGCCCGGTACCGGTCCCGGCCGGGCCCCGGCCCGGACCCGGCCACCAGGACCACGCCCGGAAGCCCTTGCGCGCCTTCGGGGGCGATGACCGTCGCGCCGACCTCCCGGTCGCCGGAGTGGAACACCACCTCGGTCTCCACGAGCGCCGTCTCGTTCGCCGCCGTCTCCTGCGCCGCGGCGGGCGGCGGGGGCCCGACCGCGAGCGCGGCGGCCAGCAGTCCTGCCGCCGCCGCTCCGATCGTCCTGCTGAGGGATGCCATCTCGATCGCCTTCCATTGGGGATGCCGTTGCATCCCAACGTAGGCGGCGGAGGCGGCCTCCGGGAATCATGGTGGGTCCCGTCAGGGCCGGGGGTACGCCCTACCTTCGGCGGGCGCTGGCAGAATGGCCCGGTGCCCATCACCATCGCCCACCTGCGCGAACACCTGACGGCCTATCTCACCCGCTGGCCCGAGTCCGAATGCGAGGTCCGGCCGCTGCTCGACCTCGACTCCCCGTCCGGGTTCGACCGCAAGGCGCTCCCCGGGCACGTGACGGCCTCCGCGATCATCCTGAACGCCGAAAGCCAAGTGCTGCTCGTCCACCACCGCGCGCTCGACCGGTGGTTCCAGCCCGGCGGCCACCTCGAACCGGGCGACGAGTCCCTCCCGGCCGCGGCCCGCCGCGAGGCGACCGAGGAGACGGGACTGGCCGCGCTCGAACTGCTCGACCCGGCCCCGATCCACATCGACGTCCACCCGATCCCGGCCAACCCGCGCAAAGACGAAGCGGCCCATGACCACTACGACGTGCGCTACCTCTTCCGCGCCGCGACGACGGACCTGGCCCCGGCCGCCGCGGAGGTCCACGCCGCCGAGTGGCGCCCGGTCGCCGACCTCGACAACGACGACCTGATCGCGCGCCTGAAGTCCTATTGACGGCACGGAGAACGGGGCCGCCCGGTGAAGGCGGCCCCGTCACCGGGAGCCTCTAGGCCGGGTCGCGGTTCCAGGTCCAGGCGTAATTGGTGTCCTCGACGTCGAGGGCCGGTTCGCACAGTTCCAGGGGCCGGAACGTGTCGACCATGACGGCGAGCTCGTCGAAGAACTCGGCGCCGATGGAGCGTTCGGGCGCGCCGGGCTGGGGGCCGTGGGTGAAGCCGGACGGGTGCAGGGAGATCGAGCCCTGCTCGATGCCGGAGCCGCGGCGGGCTTCGTAGTTGCCGCCGCAGTAGAACATGACCTCGTCGGAGTCGACGTTGTGGTGGTTGTAGGGCACCGGGATCGCGTCCGGGTGGTAGTCCACCTTGCGGGGCACGAAGTTGCAGACCACGAAGTTCGGGCCCTGGAACACCTGGTGCGCGGGCGGGGGCTGGTGGATGCGGCCGGTGATCGGCTCGTAGTCGTGGATCGAGAACACCCACGGGTACAGGCACCCGTCCCAGCCGACGACGTCGAACGGGTGGTGCGCGTACGTGAACTTCGTCCACAGCGTCGCCATCCCGCGCCCGCGGTGCTGCACGTACACGTCGACGTCCTCGCCGTCGGCGAGCAGCGGCTCCGCGGGGCTGCGCAGGTCCCGCTCGCAGTACGGGGAGTGCTCCAGGAACTGGCCGCGCACCGACAGGTACCGCTTGGGCGGCGTGATGTGCCCGGTGGACTCGATGACGAGGGTCCGCAGCGGCTCGCCGTCCTCGGGGAGGACGCGGTAGATCGTGGACATCGGCATGACCAGGTAGTCCCCGGGGCCGACGTCGAAGGCCCCGAAGGAGGTCTCGACGCGCGCCGCCCCGGCCTCGACGTACAGCAGCTCGTCGCCGATGGCGTTGCGGTACAGCGGGGACGGCTTGTCGGCGACGGCATAGGAGATCCTGACGTCCGCGTTGGACAGCAGGTGCTCGCGGCCGAAGACCGCGTCCCCGGCCGCGTCGAGCTTGTGGGTGCGGAAGTGGCGGGGCTTGAGCGGGTGGTTCGGGGACGGCTCGGCCCGCTCGGGCCGGTGCTCGGTGCTCGCGCTGACGGCCGTGGGCCGGAAGCGGTGGTACAGGAGCGAGGAGTCCGAGGAGAAGCCCTCCTGGCCCATGAGCTCCTCGGAGTACAGGCTCCCGTCGTCCTGGCGGAACTGCGTGTGTCGCTTGTCGGGGATCTGCCCGACCGAACGGTAGAACGGCACGACGACTCCTTTGTCGGATCGGACGGCGGCCAAGGGTGTCGCCCCCGTCACGGATATGCCCCGAGGATAGCCCCGCGAGCGCCCGGATTCGACCGCTCCGCGCACCCGGCGACGCCGGCCGGCCCGCTTCGCGCAGCCCTTGCGCGGACCGCTGGACCCGCGCGCCCGTTCCGCTCTAGGCTTCGGGCATGGCCGGAATGATCCCCGCGGCGCTGCGGGACCTGATCGACGACGCCGCGCTCTTCCCGCCGGGGAACGCGCCGCTCGAAGCCGCCGTCCCCGCTCACCGCGGGTACCGCCAGTCCTGGTACGAGCCGCTCGTGGGCCCGCTCCTCGTCCCGCAGTCGCGCCTCGGCGACCTGGACCCGGGCCGCGGCGGCCTGCGCATCGCCGTCATCGTGGACGGCGACCCCGCCGAGGTCCGCAAGGCCGTGGACGCCCTCGGCCCGCAGGTCGCCGTCGCGCACTACGAGTCCCGCCACCCCCTCGCCGACCTGGCCGAGCACCTCGCGGGCAAGCCCGTCTACGCCGAGATACCGGTGGACGAGGACGCGCTCGAAGCGGTCCGCCCCACCGGGTTCACCCCGAAGTTCCGCACCGGCGGCCCCACTCCCGACCTGTTCCCCAGCCCCGCGGACCTCGCCGCCGCGATGCACGGGTGCCGCCGCCGCGGGATGCGCTTCAAGCTCACCGCGGGCCTGCACCGCGCGGTCCGCCACCGCGACCCCGTCACCGGCGTCCGCCACCACGGCTTCGTGAACGTCCTCGTCGCCGCCGACGCGACCGCGAGCAACGCCGGCCTCGACGAGACCACCGCGATCCTCGCCTCCGAGGACGCCGCCGACCTCGCCGCCCGCGCCAAGCGCCTCCTCGCCCGCCCGCGCGCGCTGTGGACCGGCTTCGGCTCGTGCTCGGTGAGCGAACCGCTGCAAGACCTCCTGGACCTGGGACTCCTCCAACGGGGCCTCCAAGAACGAAGGGACGCCGCATGACCGCCGCCACGAGCTGGGTCGAGAACGCCGACCCCGGCCCCTACGGCCTCGCCCACCTGCCCTACGGGGTCTTCTCGACCCGCAAGGACCCGGCCCCGCGCATCGGGGTCCGCATCGGCGACCAGGTCCTGGACCTGCGCGCGCTCGCCACCGGGCAGTTCTTCCTGCCGTGGATCCGCCCCGCCTTCCACGAGCACGACCTGAACGCGTTCCTCGCGATGGGCCCGCCCGCGTGGCGCCTCGTGCGCCACCAGCTCACCGAGCTCCTCGCCGACCGCCGCCACCGCGACCAGTCCGCGACGCTCCTCACCCCGGTCCACAAGGCCCGCATGCACCTCCCGTTCACCGTCGCCGACTACGTGGACTTCTACGCCTCCGAGCAGCACGCCACGAACCTCGGCCGCCTCTTCAGGCCCGACTCGGAGCCCCTGCTGCCCAACTGGAAGCACCTCCCGGTCGGCTACCACGGCCGCGCCGGGACCGTCGTCCCCTCCGGGACGCCCGTCGTCCGCCCCCGCGGCCAGCGCAAGACCCCCGGCGGCCCCGTCGAGTTCGGCCCCAGCGCGCGCCTCGACATCGAGGCCGAAGTGGGGTTCGTCGTCGGCGTCGGCACCGACCTCGGCACGCCCGTGAGCCCCGACGACTTCACCGAGCACGTCTTCGGCGCGGTCCTGGTCAACGACTGGTCCGCCCGCGACATCCAGGCGTGGGAGTACGTGCCGCTCGGCCCGTTCCTCGGGAAGTCCTTCGCGACCTCGATCGGCCACTGGGTCACCCCGCTCGACGCGCTCGCGGCCGCGAAGGCCGAGGCCCCCGTGCAGGACCCGGCCCCGTTCGCCTACCTCCAGGAGACCGCGCGCTTCGGCTACGACCTGTCGATGTCGGTGCGCTGGAACGGCACCGAGGTCTCGCGCCCGCCGTTCAAGGGCATGTACTGGACTCCGGCGCAGATGCTCGCGCACATGACCGTCAACGGCGCGTCCCTGCGCACCGGCGACCTGTACGCGTCAGGGACGGTCTCGGGCGACGGCGCCGACGAGCGCGGTTCGTTCCTCGAACTCACCTGGGGCGGCAAGCAGCCGGTGAAGGTCGGCGACGGCGAGTCCCGCACGTTCCTCGAAGACGGCGACACCGTCGTCGTCGAAGCGACCGCGCCCGGCCCGGACGGCTCGGTCATCGGCCTCGGCGAGGTCACCGGGACGATCCTGCCCGCCGTCGGCTGAGCCCCCTCAGTCGAGCCCCGCGGCCTCGTTGACCAGCGGCAGCGTCCGGTGGGGGATCTGCTCCGCCAAGGCGATCACCGTCGTGGCCCGCAGGACGCCCTCGCTCGCGAGGACCCGGTCGATGACGCCCTGGAGCTCGGCGTTGGTGCGGGCGACGATGCGGCACAGCATGTCGCCCGCGCCGGTCACGGTGTGCGCCTCCAGGACCTCGGGGATGAGCGCGAGCCGCTGGGCCATCGGCCGGTGGCCCACGGCCTGCCGCAGTTCGAGCGTCACGAACGCCGTCACCGGGTAGCCGAGCGCCGCGGGGTCGACGCGCGGCCCGAAGTCGCGCACCACCCCGCGCGTCCAGAGCTTGTCGAGCCGCGCCTGCACGGTCCCGCGCGCGACGCCGAGGCGCCGGGCGCATTCGAGGACGCCGATGCGCGGTTCGGCCTCCAGGAGCCCGATGAGCTTCGCGTCGAGCGCGTCGATACCCGTTCCACTGGTCATATCGACCAGTGTATGCGCCTTCCCTCTGGCACATCTGCGCAAGTTGACCAGCTTTCACGGAACTGCTTGCCCAGTGCCGCGACGTGAACAATGATCGAGGCCACAGGGGTCACCGCCCCGCTCATCAGCCCCACGAGGACTACGGAGGCCGCCATGGTCGACACCGCCAGCCGCTCCGCCGACACCGCCGGCCTGCCCGACGCCCTGGTGGGTGCGGTCGCGCACGACATCCGCGAGGACGCCTTCCCCATCAAGGGCTGGGACCACGTCAAGTACTACGTCGGCAACGCCCGCCAGGCCGCCCACTACTACTCGACCGCGTTCGGCATGACCCTCTTCGCCTACCGCGGCCCCGAGCAGGGCCACCGCGAGCACGCCGAGTACGCCCTCAAGTCCGGCGGCGTCGTCTTCGTCCTCGCGGGCGGCACCACCGCCGACTCCGCGGCCTCCCAGCACTACGCCCGCCACGGCGACGGCGTCATCGAAGTGGCCCTCGAAGTGCCCGACGTCGACAAGAACTACGCGCACGCGGTCAAGCAGGGGGCCATCGCGATCGAGGAGCCCCACGACCTCGCCGACGAGCACGGCACGATCCGCCGCGCCGTCATCGGCACCTACGGCGAGACCCGCAACGTCCTGGTCGACCGCTCCGGCTACACCGGCCCGTTCCTGCCCGGCTTCGTGGCCGCTGAGCCGATGGTGACCCCGCCGCCGAAGCGGTTCTTCCAGGCGATCGACCACATCGTCGGGAACGTCGAGCTCGGGAAGATGCGCGAGTGGGTCGAGTACTACGAGCGGGTCATGGGCTTCACGAACATCGTCGAGTTCGTCGAGGACGCCATCGCCACCGAGTACTCCGCGCTCATGAGCAAGGTCGTCGCCAACGGCACCCGCAAGATCAAGTTCCCGATCAACGAGCCCGCCGTCGGCAAGAAGAAGTCGCAGATCGACGAGTACCTGGAGTTCTACGGCGGCCCCGGCGTGCAGCACATCGCGCTCGCCACGAGCGACATCCTCGCCGCCGTCGACGCGATGCGCGAGCGGGGCGTGGAGTTCCTGGAGGCCCCCGACGCCTATTACGAGGACCCCGAAATGCGGGAGCGCATCGGCACCGTCCGCGTCCCGATCGAGGAGCTCCAGAAGCGGCGTGTGCTGGTCGACCGCGACGAGGACGGCTATATGCTCCAGATCTTCACCAAGCCGCAGCAGGACCGGCCCACGATGTTCTACGAGATCATCGAGCGGCACGGCTCGCTGAGCTTCGGCAAGGGCAACTTCAAGGCCCTCTTCGAGGCCCTTGAGAAGGAGCAGGCCAAGCGCGGCAACCTCTGAGCGGGGAGCGACATGCACGCACCACACGGGACGGACCTGCACTGCCGGACCTGGCAGACCGAGGCCGCCTACCGGATGCTCCAGAACAACCTCGACCCGGCGGTCGCCGAGCGCCCCGAGGACCTGGTCGTTTACGGCGGCACCGGGAAGGCCGCGCGCAGCCGCGGCGACCTCGCCGCGATCCTGCGGACCCTGCTGACCCTCGCCCCCGACGAGACCCTCCTGGTCCAGTCGGGGCGCGCGGTCGGCGTCATGCGCACCCACGAGTGGGCCCCGCGCGTGCTCATCGCCAACTCGAACCTGGTGCCCGACTGGGCGACCTGGCCCGAGTTCCGCCGCCTGGAGTCCCTCGGGCTCACCATGTACGGGCAGATGACCGCCGGGTCGTGGATCTACATCGGCACCCAGGGCATCCTCCAAGGGACCTACGAGACGTTCGCGGCCGTCGCCGCCAAGCTCGCAGTTAAGAAGCGCAGTGGCGGCACCCTGAAAGGCACCCTGACGCTGACAGCCGGGTGCGGCGGCATGGGCGGCGCGCAGCCGCTCGCCGTCACCATGAACGACGGCGTGTGCCTCATCGTGGAAGTGGACCCGCACCGCCTCCAGCGGCGCGTGGAGACCCGCTACCTCGACACCGTCGCAGCGGACCTGGACGACGCCGTCGCCCAGGCCCTCGCCGCCAAGCGGTCCGGGGAGGCGAAGTCGATCGGCCTGGTCGGCAACGCCGCCGAGGTCCTCCCCGAGCTGCTCGCCCGCGGCGTCGAAGTCGACATCGTCACCGACCAGACCTCCGCGCACGACCCGCTCTCGTACGTCCCCGCCGGAGTGCCCCTTGAGGACGCCGCGGACCTCGCGAAGGCCGACCCGGACGCCTTCACCGACCGCGCCCGCGAGTCCATGGCCCGCCACGTGGAGGCCATGGTCGGCTTCCTCGACGCGGGCGCCGAGGTCTTCGACTACGGCAACTCGATCCGCGGCGAGGCCCTCACCGGCGGCTTCGCCCGCGCGTTCGACTTCCCCGGGTTCGTCCCCGCCTACATCCGGCCCCTGTTCTGCGAAGGCAAGGGCCCCTTCCGGTGGGCCGCGCTCTCGGGCGACCCCGCGGACATCGCGGCCACCGACAAGGCCGTGCTCGACCTGTTCCCCGAGAACCGGTCCCTGCACCGGTGGATCTCCCTGGCCCGCGAGCGCGTCGCGTTCCAGGGCCTCCCGGCCCGGATCTGCTGGCTCGGCCACGGCGAACGGGACGTCGCGGGCGTCCGCTTCAACGAGATGGTCGCCGACGGGACCCTCAAGGCCCCCATCGTGATCGGCCGCGACCACCTCGACTGCGGCTCGGTCGCCAGCCCCTACCGCGAGACCGAGTCCATGAAGGACGGTTCCGACGCCGTCGCGGACTGGCCCCTGCTCAACGCCCTCGTCAACACCGCGTCGGGCGCGAGCTGGGTCTCCATCCACCACGGCGGCGGGGTCGGCATCGGCCGCTCGATCCACGCCGGGCAGGTGAGCGTCGCCGACGGCACCGCGCTCGCCGCGCAGAAGCTCGAACGGGTCCTCTCCAACGACCCGGCGATGGGCGTCATCCGCCACGTGGACGCCGGATACGAGGAGGCCGACCGCACCGCCGAGGCCAACGGCGTCCGCATCCCCGCCAGGGAGTCCTGAATGGATGCCACGGGGTTCCGGCGGCTCTGGGACGAGATCGCCCCGGTCGGCCGTACCGACGGCGGCGGCTACCTGCGGTTCTCGTGGAGCGCGACCGATCTCGCGCTCCGCGAGTGGTTCGACGCGCAGGCCGCCCGCCGCGGCCTGCGCGTCGAAGCCGACCGCAACGGCAACCGCTACGCCTGGTGGGACCTCCCGCCCGAGGACGTCGTCCCGCCCGGCGCGGCCCCGGACCGGCGCGCGGTCCTCACCGGCAGCCACTTCGACTCCGTCCCCCACGGCGGCGCCTACGACGGCCCCCTGGGGATCGTCTCCGCGTTCCTCGCCGTGGACGAACTCCGCGCCCAGGGCTTCGAGCCGAAGCGCCCCATCGCCATCGGCGCGTTCACCGAGGAGGAGGGCGGCCGGTTCGGCGTCCCCTGCCTCGGCTCGCGCCTCATGGCCGGAGCCGTCCACCCCGACCGCGCCCGCGCGCTCACCGACCCGTCCGGGACCACCCTCGCCGACGCCATGCGCGAGGCCGGAGCCGACCCCGACGCGCTCGGACCCGACCCCGAGCGCCTCGCCGACCTCGCCGCGTTCGTGGAGCTCCACGTCGAGCAGGGCCGCAGCCTCGAAGCGCCCGTGGGCGTCGCCTCCGCCATCTGGCCCCACGGGCGCTGGCGCATGACCTTCACCGGCGCGGGCGACCACGCCGGGACCACGCGCCTGCCCGACCGGCGCGACCCGATGCTCACCTTCGCGTTCGCGGTCCTCGCCGCCCGCAAGGAGGCCCGCCTCGCCGGGGGCCTCGCCACCGTCGGCCGGGTCGAAGCGGTCCCCAACGCCACCAACGCCATCGCCTCACAGGTCACCGCCTGGCTCGACTCCCGCGCGCCCGACGAGGCCGTGCTCGCCGAGATCCTCTCCGGCATCGAGTCCAAAGTGTCTGAACGCGCGGAGCGGGACGGCACGGGCTTCGCCATCAGCCCCGAGTCCGAGACCCCGATCGTGGAGTTCGACGCGTCCCTGCGCGACCGCCTCGCCGACCTCCTCGGCGGCGTCCCCGTCCTCCCCACCGGCGCGGGACACGACGCCGGAGTCCTCGCCGCGCACGTGCCGACCGCGATGCTGTTCGTGCGCAACCCCACCGGCGTCTCCCACGCGCCCGGCGAGGGCGCGAGCGACGAGGACTGCGCGGCCGGCGTCGACGCCCTCGCAGCGGTGCTGCGGGACCTCGCGTGCTGACCTACTGGGCCCGGTACGCGCGGCTCCCCGGCGGCATCGCCGAGTCCGTGGCGATCGACGTCGCCGACGGCCGCATCGCCGCCGTCACCCCGGGCGCCGCCCCGCGCGGCGAGATCCTCGGCGGGCTCGTGCTCCCGGGCTTCGCCAACGCCCACTCGCACGCGTTCCACCGCGCCCTGCGCGGCCGCACCCACGACGGCACCGGCACCTTCTGGACCTGGCGCACCGGCATGTACGCCCTCGCCGAGCGCCTCGACCCCGACTCCTACCACCGGCTCGCCCGCGCCGTCTACGCCGAGATGGCCCTCGCCGGGATCACCTGCGTCGGCGAGTTCCACTACCTCCACCACCGGCCCGGCGGCCGCCCCTACGCCGACCCGAACGCCATGGGCGAGGCCCTGGTCCAGGCCGCCGCCGACGCCGGAATCCGCATCGCGCTCCTCGACACGCTCTACCTCTCCGGCGGGTTCGGAAAACCCCTGGAACCCGCGCAGGAGCGCTTCGGCGACGGGAGCCTGGAAGGCTGGCTCGACCGCGTCGAACGCCTCGACCTCCCGCCGCACGCGGTCCTCGGCGGCGCCGTCCACTCCGTGCGCGCCGTCCCCGAAGAGGCCATCGCCGCGTTCGCGTGCTCCACCGAGGGCCGCCCGGTCCACGTGCACCTCTCCGAGCAGCGCGCCGAGAACGACGCCTGCCGCGCCGAGCACGGCTGCACCCCCACCGAGCTCCTGGAGCGCTGCGGGCTCCTCGGCCCCGACCTCACCGCCGTCCACGCCACCCACCTCGCCGACCACGACATCGAACTCCTCGCCCTCTCCGGCACCAACGTCGCGTTCTGCCCCACCACCGAACGCGACCTCGCCGACGGCATCGGCCCCGCCCGCGCGCTCGCCGACGCCGGGGTGCGCCTGAGCCTGGGGACCGACTCGAACGCCGTGGTCGACATGTTCGAGGAGGTTCGCGCCGTCGAGATGCACGAGCGCCTCGCCCGCGAGGAGCGCGGCCGCTTCACCGCCGACGCCCTGCTGGACATGGCGACCGGCCACGCGGGCCTCGGCTTCCCCGACGCGGGCGCCATCGCGCCCGGCGCCCGCGCCGACCTCGTCGCCCTCAGTCTCGACACGCCCCGCACCGCCGGGGCCCGCCCCGACGGGATCGCCTACGCCGCCACCGCGGCCGACGTCGCCGACGTCGTGGCAGACGGCCGCCACATCGTCCACGAAGGACGACACCGGTACATCGACGCCGGTGCGGAACTGCGCGAGACGATAGAGGAGCTGTGGCGATGACCGAACCGAAGAGCCTGCTCATCGACGGCATCGGCGAACTCTTCTCCGCCGACGACGACGGCACCGTCTACTACGACGCCGCACTCGTCGTCGAGGACGGGAAGATCGCCTGGGTCGGCCACCGCCTCGAACGGCCCGCCGCCGACGCCTACCTCGACCTCGACAACCGCGCCGTCGTCCCCGGGTTCGTCGACAGCCACGCGCACCTCGTGTTCGCGGGCGACCGCTCCGGCGAGTTCGACGCGCGCATGAGCGGCGAGCCCTACGACGGCGGCGGCATCCGCACCACTGTCACCGCCACCCGCCTCGCCGGCGACGACCGCCTCCGCGAGAACTGCGCCCGCCTCACCGCCGAGATGCTCCGCCAAGGGACGACCACAGTGGAGATCAAGTCCGGGTACGGGCTCACCGTCGAGGACGAGGTCCGCTCCCTGCGCATCGCCGGCGAGTTCACGCCCGAGACCACCTACCTCGGCGCGCACACCGTCCCCGCCGACGCCGACGGTGTTCTGTACGACGCTGATGCGTACACCGCGCTCGCCGCCGGGCCCATGCTCGACGCCTGCGCCCCGCACGCGAAGTGGATCGACGTGTTCTGCGAGCGCGGCGCCTTCGACGGCGACCAGGCCCGCGCGGTCCTCACCGCCGGGGCCGCCGCCGGGCTCCAGACCCGCGTCCACGCCAACCAGCTCACCGAGGGCCCCGGGGTGCGGCTCGCCGTGGAACTCGGCGCGGCCTCGGCCGACCACTGCACGCACCTGTCGGACGCCGACGTAGACGCCCTCGCGAACTCCTCCACCGTCGCCACCCTCCTCCCCGGCGCGGAGTTCTCGACCCGCTCGCCCTACCCGGATGCGCGGCGCCTCATCGACGCGGGCGCGCGCGTCGCGCTCGCCACCGACTGCAACCCCGGCTCCTCGTACACCTCCAGCATGGCGTTCTGCATCGCGCTGGCGGTCCGCGAGATGCGCATGACCCCCGCCGAGGCCCTCGACGCGGCCACCTCCGGCGGCGCGGACGCGCTGCGCCGCACCGACGTCGGTCGGATCGTCCCGGGTGCGCGCGCCGACCTCGTCGTGCTCGACGCCCCCTCCTACGTCCACCTGGCCTACCGGCCGGGAACGCCTCTGGTCCACGCCGTCTACCGCGACGGCAGGGCGCTGGAGTAGCAGGGTGCTGGAGCAGCACCGTCATTTCTAGAGGAGCAGCGATGTCCACGGTCCACATCACACCGGTCCCCGTGTCGCCCGAGGAGGTGATCGCCGTCGCGCGTGACCGCGCCCGCGTCGTCATCGACGGCGAGGCCCGCGAGGCCATGGCGCGCAGCCGCGCCGTCGTCGACGCCATCGAGCGCGACGGCCGCCCCGTGTACGGCGTCTCGACCGGGTTCGGGGCCCTCGCCAACACGTTCGTCGCGCCCGAGCGGCGCGCCGAGCTCCAGCACGCGCTCATCCGCTCGCACGCCGCGGGCGTCGGCGACCCGATGCCCGTCGAAGTGGTCCGCGCGATGATGCTGCTGCGGCTGCGCTCGCTCGCCATGGGCCGCTCCGGGGTCCGCCCCGAGGTCGCCGACGCGCTCGCGGCGCTGCTGAACGCCGACGTCACCCCGTGGGTGCCGCGGCACGGCTCCCTCGGCGCGTCCGGGGACCTCGCGCCCCTGGCGCACTGCGCGATCGTGCTCCTCGGCGAGGGCTGGGTGCGGGCGGCGGACGGGACCCGTGCGGAGGCGGGCCCGGTCCTGGAGTCCAAGGGGCTCGCGCCGATCACCCTGTCGTCCAAGGAGGGCCTGGCGCTCATCAACGGCACGGACGGGATGCTCGGGATGCTCCTGCTCGCCGTCGCCGACCTGCGGCACCTGCTCGCCATGGCCGACGTGTGCGCCGCGCTGTCGAACGAGGCGATGCTCGGCTCCGACCGGCCGTTCCAGCCCGAGCTCCACGAGATCCGCCCGCAGCCGGGCCAGGCGCGCAGCGCCGCGAACATCCACCGGCTGCTCCAGGACTCCGAGGTCATGGACTCCCACCGCAACGACACCGCGCACGCCGTGCAGGACGCCTACTCGATGCGCTGCGCCCCGCAGGTCGCTGGTGCCGCGCGCGACGTCCTCGACTACGCCGAGACCGTCGCCGCGCGCGAACTCCTCTCGGTCGTGGACAACCCGGTGGTCCTCCCTGACGGCCGCGTCGAGTCCACCGGGAACTTCCACGGCGCGCCCCTCGGCTACGCCGCGGACTTCCTCGGCATCGCCGCGGCCGACGTCGGCTCGATCTCCGAGCGCCGCGTGGACCGCCTCCTCGACGTCACGCGCTCGCGCGGCCTCCCGGCGTTCCTCAGCCCCGACCCGGGCGTCAACTCCGGCCTCATGATCGCCCAGTACACGGCCGCCGGGGTCGTCGCCGAGAACCGACGCCTCGCCTCGCCCGCGTCCGTCGACTCCGTCCCGACCTCCGGCATGCAAGAAGACCACGTCTCCATGGGGTGGGCCGCGGGCTGCAAGCTGCGCACCATCATCGACAACCTCGGGACCCTCCTCGCCGTCGAGCTCCTCGCGGGCGTCCAGGGCCTCCAGCTCCGCCAGCCCCTCATCCCCAGCCCCGCGGCCCGCGCCGCCATCGCCGCCGTCGCCCCCATCGCGGGCAAGCCCGGCCCCGACCAGTTCCTCGCCCCCGTCCTCGAACAGGTCAAGCACCTCCTCCAGGGCCCGGACCTCCGCGCCGAGATCGAAGCCGCAGTCGGCCCGCTCCGATAGTGCGCGCGCGAGAACGGCCCGGCGGTCGGCCCGCCGGGCCGTTCCGTGCCTCCGGGGTTGCGCGGCGGCGGTTCCGGCCGGGTACTTTTGCACGTCACCGAGCTTGGAGGGCTTCATGACTGGGACCAGTGCCGGGGACGGCGTCCACGCGTACCTCGCCGTGCAGGCGGCGGCGCTGCGGGAGTGGCGGGGGCCGGTGATCGCGCGGGAGGACGATGCGGTGCACCGGATGCGGGTGGCGACGCGGCGGCTCAGGTCGGTCCTGGCGACGTACTCGGGCCTGTACGCGGAGCTGCCGCTGACGCGCAGGCGGCTGCGGTGGCTCGCCGACGAGCTCGGGAAGGTCCGGGACCTCGAAGTGCTGCGGACGCGGTTCGCCAAGCGCCTGGGGGAGGAGCGGCCCGAGTGGTTCCTCGCGCTCGAAGCGCAGGAGCGGGACGCGTACGGGCCCTTGGAGCAGGCGATGCGGCGGGAGCGGACCGCGAAGCTGCTCGACGCGGCCCAGTCGCTCGCTGCATCACCCGTGTTCACGGCCGCGGCCGCGCGGCCCGCCGACGAGGTGCTCGCGCCGATCGTGGAGGCGTCGCGGCAGGAGATGCTGCGGGCGCTGGCGCGCATCGGGGGCGCCGAGGACGCGGACGAGGCCCGGCACCAGGCCCGCAACGCCGCCAAGCGGACCCGCTACACCGCCGAGGCCGCGACGGTCCTGGGGGAGGGCGCCGAGGAAGTCGCCGCCGAGGCCAAGAAGATCCAGAACCGGTTCGGGCGCTGCCAGGACGACGCGGTCGCGATCGCCTACCTGGAGGCGCACGCCCCCGACTCGCCGCTGCTGGAGGACGAGCGCCGCCGCCACGCGAAGCACGTCGCACGGGCCGAAGAGGCGCTCGCCGCCGCCTGACGCGCGCACGGAAGCGGCCCGACGGATTACCGTCGGGCCGCTTCGGCGTCGCAGGGGCGAAAGGGGAGCGGGGCTAGAGCCCCGAGAGCTTCTGCCCGGCGCGGATGACCGCCATGCCGAGGCGGTCGCCGGGGCGGCGGCCGAGGCGTTCTATCGGGCCGGACACGGAGATGGCGGCGACGACGCGGCCGGTCTTGTCGCGGACGGGGGCGGAGACGCTGACGACGCCGGGTTCGCGCTCGGCGACCGACTGCGCGAAGCCGCGGCGGCGGACCTCGGCGAGGGTCTTGGAGGAGAAGCGGCACTTCGGCAGCAGGGGCAGGATTCCCTCGGGCGGTTCCCAGGCGAGGAGCACCTGGGCGCCGGACCCGGCGGTCATCGGCAGGCCGGCGCCGACGGGGACGGTGTCGCGCAGCCCGGAGGCGCGCTCGGCCGCGGCGACGCACACGCGCTCGTCGGCCCTCCTGCGGTACAGCTGCGTCGACTCGCCGGTCTGGTCCCGCAGCAGGTTGAGGACCGGTTCGGCGGCGCTGAGGAGCACGTCGGCCGTGGACCCGGCGAGCTCGCCGAGCTTCGGGCCGGGACGCCAGCGCCCCTCGTGGTCGCGTTGCAGCATCTCGTGGGCCTCCAGGGCCTGCGCGAGCCGGTGGGCCGTGGCCCTGGGCAATCCCGTCTCGTGCACGAGCTCAGCCAGGCTGGCGCCGTTGGTGCAAGCAGTGAGGATGAGCACCGCCTTGTCGAGGACGCCCACTCCGCTGATAGTATTCGTTCTCACGAGCTGAACATTACCTCCCATATTTCGAGAAGTCCAACGACTGGGAACAGAGATGTCACGTACACCACACGAAGCTGAGGGCGCGCGACCGCAGACCCTCGCCGAGAAGGTCTGGAACGCCCACGTGGTCCGCACCGGCGGCCAGCAGCCGGACCTGCTCTACATCGACCTGCACCTCCTCCACGAGGTGACCAGCCCCCAGGCCTTCGACGGCCTGCGGCAGGCCGGGCGCAAGGTCCGCCGCACCGATCTCACGATCGCCACCGAGGACCACAACACGCCCACCGACAACCTCTTCACCATCGCGGACCCCACCAGCCGCAAGCAGATCGAGACGCTCCGCGCCAACTGCGAGGAGTTCGGCGTCCGCATCCACTCGCTCGGCGACGCCAACCAGGGCGTCGTCCACGTCGTGGGACCCCAGCTGGGACTCACCCAGCCGGGTATGACCGTCGTCTGCGGCGACTCGCACACCTCCACGCACGGCGCCTTCGGCTCCATCGCGTTCGGCATCGGCACCAGCGAGGTCGAGCACGTCCTCGCCACGCAGACCCTGCCCCAGGCGAAGCCGAAGTACATGGCCGTCACCGTGAACGGCTCCCTCCCCGAGGGCGTCTCCGCGAAGGACCTCATCCTCAAGATCATCTCGATCACCGGCACCGGCGGCGGCAAGGGCCACATCGTCGAGTACCGCGGCCAGGCCATCGAGGAGCTCTCCATGGAGGGCCGCATGACGGTCTGCAACATGTCGATCGAGTGGGGCGCGAAGGCGGGCATGATCGCCCCCGACGAGAAGACCTTCGAGTACGTCCAGGGCCGCGCCCACGCCCCCCAGGGCGAGGACTGGGACGCCGCCGTCGAGTACTGGCAGGGCCTCAAGACCGACGAGGGCGCCGTCTTCGACAAGGAGATCGTCATCGACGCGGCCTCCCTGAGCCCGTTCGTCACCTGGGGCACCAACCCCGGCCAGGGCGTCGAGCTCTCCGGGAACGTCCCCGACCCCGCCGACCTGGACGACGCCGTCGCGCGCACCACGGCCGCGAGCGCCCTGGAGTACATGGGCCTCGAAGCGGGCACGCCCATGCGCGACATCGACGTGGACGTGGTCTTCCTCGGCTCCTGTACCAACGGGCGCATCGAGGACCTCCGCACCGCCGCCGACGTCATCAAGGGCCGCAAGGTCGCCGACACCGTCAACATGATGGTCGTCCCCGGCTCCGCGAAGGTCCGCGAGCAGGCCATCGAAGAGGGCCTCGACAAGGTCTTCATCGACGCGGGCGCCGACTGGCGCTTCGCGGGCTGCTCGATGTGCCTGGGCATGAACCCCGACCAGCTCACGCCCGGCCAGCGCGCCGCCTCCACCTCGAACCGCAACTTCGAGGGACGCCAGGGCAAGGGCGGGCGCACCCACCTGGTCAGCCCGGCCGTCGCCGCCGCCACCGCCGTCGCGGGCCGCCTCGCGGGCCCCGCGGACCTGTAGGAAGGGCAAGGGACATGGACAAGTTCACGACCCACACCGGCCGCGTGGCCCCGCTGCGCCGCTCGAACGTCGACACCGACCAGATCATCCCCGCCGTCTACCTCAAGCGCGTCACCAAGACCGGCTTCGAGGACGGCCTGTTCGCCGAGTGGCGCGAGGACGAGAAGTTCCTGCTGAACCAGGACGAGTACCGCCACGCCACGATCCTCGTCGCGGGCACCGAGTTCGGCACCGGCTCCTCCCGCGAGCACGCCGTCTGGGCCCTGAAGGACTACGGCTTCAAGGCGGTCATCGCGCCCCGCTTCGGCGACATCTTCCGCGGCAACTCGCTCAAGAACGGTCTGTTGACTGTGGAGCTGCCCGACGCCGCCGTCGAGGAGCTGTGGCACCTCGCCGAGGTGAACCCGGACACCGAGGTCACGGTGGACCTGGAGGCGTGCGAAGTCCGTGCGGGGGACCGCACCTGGGGCTTCGAGTTCGACGAGTTCCTGCGCTGGCGGATGATGGAGGGCCTCGACGACGTGGCGCTGACGCTCCGCGACGAGGACAAGATCGCCGCCTTCGAATCGAACCGGGACGCTTGGCGGCCTAGGACTCTCCCGGCCGCGGTGTAGCCGCGCAGGGCCGATCCTTTTAGCGCTCACGTACGGAGCCGGTGGCGTCGCCACCGGCTCCAGGCGTGTTCCGGGCCCCGCCAACGGGGTTGCGAGCGTCGATTTCGGGCACCGGATTAAAAATTCCTTGCGACACAACGGGTCGATTTTCGCGGAAACAGTTGCCTTCGCTCTCGAAACGTCATAACGTGCGCTTAACAAGCTGGTATGACTCCAGAACCTTATCGGGAGGGTAGGACTCGTGAACAAGGCAGAGTTCGTCGATCGGATCGCCGCTCGCACTGGCGACCGCAACGCCGCGAAAGAAGTCGTGGATGTCGCGATCGACGAGATACAGCGCGCGGTGGTGAAAGGGGAGAAAGTCTCCTTCGCCGGTTTCGGCGTCTTCGAGAAGCGCCAGCGCGCAGCTCGCATGGCCCGCAACCCGCGCACCGGTGAGGCCGTCAAGGTCAAGAAGACCGTCGTCCCGGCGTTCCGCCCCGGTACCGGGTTCAAGGAGCTCGTGACCGGCAAGCGCAAGGCGGCGAAGTCCGCCACGGCCGCGAAGAAGGCCGCGCCGGCGAAGAAGGCCGCCACCAAGAAGGCGACCACGGCCAAGAAGGCCGCCAAGAAGACCACGCGCGCGGCGTCCACCGCGGCGCGCTCGACGGCCACGAGCCGCGTGGCCGCCAAGAAGACCGCGACCAAGAAGGCGACGCCGGCGAAGAAGGCCAGCACCGCCAAGAAGGCCGTGCGCAAGACCGCCACCAAGGCCACGGCCGCCAAGAAGACCGCGGCGAAGAAGACCGCGAAGCGCGGGCGCAGCTTATGCCGTGCCCCGAACCGGTTCGGGGCACGGTGGGGCACCCGTCCGACTCGCACGGGGAAGAGGGCATTCAGGAGCCGCCTGAATGCCCTCGCTGCTTTTCAGGAATCGGCCCGGACCCGACCTAGCCCCGAGCCCGCGGCGGAGGGGAGCCGATTAGGACCCGGCGGTGTCGAACAGGCCCGCGGAGAAGCCATTCATGAACTTCCCCTCTGGATCGACGCGGGCGCGCAGTTTCGCGAAGTCGCCCATTCGCCGATAACGCGAACCGATCTCATTCATTGGTATCGTGAACAATTTCCCCCAATGGGGCCGCGCAGAAAACGGTTCCAATGCCGCTTCGAGCGCACCGACCACCGGACGCACCGCCGCATCGTCACTCGTCCACGTGAAGTGCAGCCCCACGGTGTCGCGCTCGAACGCCGGAGAAAGCCACAGGTCGTCCGCGGCCATCGTCCGCACCTCGCAGATCTGGAGCACCGACCCCAGCCGCTCCCCGATGCCCGCCAGTGCCTCCAGGGCCGCCACGGCGTCATCGCGCCCGATCAGGTACTCCGACTGGATCTCGTCCCCCGAGGAGGGCGTGAACTCGGGCCTGAAGTGCGGCAGGCGCTCGTGCCACGGGCCCGTCTGCCCCTGCTGCACGGTGCACGCGGCCGGGTCCACGCCCGGCACCGGGTGCCGCGGTCCGTCCGCCAGGGGCGCGCCGTAGCGGCTGGAGGGCGGGAACGGGTGCGTCTGGTCCTTCGTGCGCTGCTTGACCCAGAACTGGAACCGCGGGTCCGCCCCCCACGGCGTGAACAGGCTCGTGGAGTACGCGGAGCCGGTCAGCTCGTCGAAGTTCGCCAGGACCGCGTCCAGGCCCAGCCCGTCGTACACGTACTGGCGCATCTCGAACGCGGGCAGCAGGTCCAGGGTCACCGAGTGGACGACCCCCAAGGCCCCCAGGTGGACCACCGAGCCCGCGAAGTCCTCCTCGCCGCGCCTGACGGTCCGCAGCTCCCCGTCGGGGCCGATGAACTCGATCGCGGCCACCGCGGTCGCGAGGTTCCCGTTGCGGTCCCCCGAGCCGTGCGTGCCCGTGGCGATCGAACCGGCCACCGAGATGTGCGGCAGGGACGCCATGTTGTGCAGCGCGAACCCGGCCCGGTGCACCGCGGCGCTCAGCTCCGCGTACGTGAGCCAGCCCGAGGCCCGCACGGTCCCCTTGAGGATGTCCAGCTCCGCGAACGGCTCCATGCCGGCGAGGGACAGCATCACGCCCTCGGAAGCGGCGATCGCGTTGAACGAGTGGCCCGATCCGAGCACGCGGACCCGGTCCGCTCCGGCGACGACCGCGCGCGCCTCGTCGAGGGTCGTCGGGGTCGCGAACGAGACGGGGGAGAACGCGACGTTCCCGGCCCAGTTGTGCAGTGGGGCGCGCTCAGGCACGGGCCTACCTCCTGTGAAGGCGCACTCCGGCGCCGGAATCCGTTTGCGGACGCAACCCTAGCGCGACCCGCCCGGCCCTACAGCCGCTCGACCCCCGCCAGATCCTTCGGACCCCAACGACCTACAACCGCTCGATCCCCACGAGCTTCTGCCCCGACAGCGACAGCACCCACGCCTCGCCCGGACGCGTCGACACGTCCGGCGCGTCGATACCGTCCTCGTCGGCGAGGATCGCGACCGTGTCGCACACGACCTCCGGCTCGGCGCAGACGATCACGGCCCCGCCGCCGCCCGCGAGCTCGCGCACGCGCGCGCTGGAGCGCTCGGGGTTGCGTTCGTGCGCTTCGGTGTCGAACACCGAGTCCCCGGCCAGCGTGCACCGCACGGCCTGCGCGATCGGCTCCACGGTCTGCACGCTCGCCCGCCCGGTCGCCGTGAACGCCCGGTCCGGCTGGTACAGCGAGGCGAGTGCGGCCAGCCGCACCGCCTGGTCCTGCCCGCGCAGGCTCAGCGGCCGCGCCACGACCGGCCCGTCCCAGTCCTGCTCGACCTCCGCGGGGGCCGTCAGGAGGACCGTGGACGTCACCGCGGGCAGCGCCGCGAACGCCGACAGCACCTGCTGGTCCCGCGGCCGCGTCAGGGCCTCGCGGGCCTCGGCGAGGGTGAGCCACCGGCGCTCGCCGATCTCGTCGTCGGCGGTGAACACCGCGTCGGGCTTCTCGGTGCGCATGGACCAGTAGTCGACGTGCTTGTGCACGTCCCCTTCCGGATTGGGCAGCACGTACGAGGCCCGGCACAGCCACATCTGCGGGATGACCGGGATTCCGGTCTCCTCCTCCACTTCGCGGCACGCGGCCGCGAGCGGGGGCTCGCCCGGGTCGAGCTTGCCCTTGGGCAGCGACCAGTTCCCCACCAAGGGCCGCCACACCGCGACCACCTCGACCAGACCGCGCTCGCCGTTGCGCCACAACAGGCCGCCGGCGGCGGCCACCCGCCTCTGCGTACCGCTCACGCTCATACCGTACTGGGGATCACCCACTGCGGGGAAGCTCGCCACTCGCGCGGAGGACCCGCCGGGGATCTACTCGCGCATCGTGAAGATGCGCACGGCGACCACTGTCCCCGCTTCGTCCGTTTCGAGCGAAACGCGCTGTCCCGGGCGGAGGAAGCGCAGCCCGGAGACGGCGAAGGCCGCCGCGTCGAAGGAGACGCGGCGGCCGCTGAGTTCGGGGGGACTGTCGAGGACGGCCTCGCCGGAAGTGTCCTCGTTGAAGATCGAGACGGTGCCCTGCATGGCTTCAGCATGGACCACCAGGACTTCGGGCGCCAGGGCTACTTCCGGCTGTGCCCTCTTTCCCGGATTACTTCCGGATCTGGCGGCGCTCAGAGCCGCCGACGGCCTTGTAGCCCTTGTATCCGAGCCAGCCGATGACACCGATGATGCCGACGACGAGGGCGGCCTTGATGAGGAAGCCGAGGGCGCCGAAGATGAAGCCGATCAGGGACGCCACGATCCAGATCACGATGATGGCACCGCCGAACAGGGCCGCGAGCCAGCCGAAGAGCCGCCAGTTCATGTCACTCACTCCGAGTCGAGTCGTATTCCGGATCGACTGGGTTCGGCCGACCGGCTAGATGTCACTTTGACTCTATGATGACATCATAACCGATCCGGCGCAACCCGTGAGCCCCCGCCGACCGGTCGTCCAGCGCGGCGCGTACCTGCGGGTTCACGCCGCGTGAGCCGCACCCCCGGTGCAGGGAGTCAAACCCCACGCTCCGCTTCCCGTCGCCCGTGCGCCCCGGTGAGGACGTTAGAGTGCAATGCACTGACGATCCCGTACACAACGGCACAGGCCGAGCCCATGCGGCCCGTGCCCACCGAGAAAGCGAGCCAGCAGGTGAACGAGCCTGGCCCTGAGGCGCAGTACACCTTCCGCCGCCGCGGCGGCGACCGACTCACCCCCGATGTCCGGGTCTACGCCAACATCGTCAAGGGCGGCATGCTCGGGCTCACCAGCCGCGCCTGGTCCGGCATGGAGAACGTCCCGCTCACCGGGCCCGCGATCCTCGTCTGGAACCACTACTCCGACATCGACCCGCTCCTGGTCGTCCACTACGTGTACAACGCCGGACGCCACCCGCGGTTCCTCCTCAAGGAGTCGATCACCAACGTGCCCGTGATCGGCCCGATCCTCAAGCGCGCCGGGCAGATCCCGGTCAAGCGCGGCAGCGCCGAGGCCGCCGACTCCCTCCGGGTCCTCAAGGACCAACTCGCCAAGGGCAACGTCGTGATCATGGCCCCCGAAGGGACCGTGACGAAGGAGCCCGACCACTGGCCCATGCGCGGCAAGACCGGCGTCGCCCGCCTGGCGCTCGAATCCGGCGCGCCCGTGATCCCGGTCGTCCAGTGGGGCGCCCTCGGCATCCACGACCGCAACCGCGACCCGAAGTTCAAGTTCGGCCGCAAGGCCGTCACCGTCCGGGCCCTCCCGCCCGTCGACCTCTCCCCCTGGCTCGGCAAGGAGCCGACCCGCGAGGACCTCGCCGCGGTCACCGACCGCATCATGGAGGACCTCCGCGCCGGCCTCGCCGAGGTCCGCGGCCAGGAAGCACCCCCCTTGTTCGACCCCCGGCAGCACCGTCCCGAGGAAAGCGAGTCTTCTGAGTGAAAGCAGCCGTGATGGGAGCCGGTTCGTGGGGGACCGTCTTCGCCAAGATCCTCGCCGACGCCGGGACGCCGGTCACCGTCTGGGCGAGGCGGGAGTCCGTGGCGGCGGCGATCAACGCCGACCGCCGCAACCCCGACTACTTCCCGGACATCGAACTGCCCCGGCTCGTCTCGGCCACCAGCGACCCCGCCGAGGCCCTCGCGGGCGCCGACCTCGTGGTCCTGTCCGTGCCGAGCCAGACCCTCCGCGGCAACCTCGCCGCCTGGTCGGGCCTGCTGGAGCCGCATTCGACGCTCCTGAGCCTCATGAAGGGCATCGAACTCGGCACGACCGAGCGCATGACCGAGGTCATCGCGGAGGTCACGGGCGCCGCCGAGTCGCGCATCGCGGTCCTGTCGGGCCCGAACCTGGCCCGCGAGATCGCCGAGCAGCAGCCGACCGCCTCGGTCGTCGCCTGCATCGACCACGGCCGCGCCGTCGACATCCAGAAGGCCGTCACCACCGGCTACTTCCGGCCGTACACGAACACCGACGTCGTCGGCTGCGAACTCGGCGGCGCCGTCAAGAACGTCATCGCGCTCGCCTACGGCATGGCCGCCGGGATGGGCATGGGCGACAACACGAAGGCCACGATCATCACCCGCGGCCTCACCGAGACCACCCGCCTCGGCGTGCGCCTGGGCGCCGACCCGGCCACGTTCGCCGGGCTCGCGGGCCTCGGGGACCTCGTCGCCACCTGCTCCTCGCCGCTGTCGCGCAACCACACCTTCGGAGAGCAGCTCGGCCTCGGAGCAACCCTGGAGGAGGCCGCGCGCGTCACCAAGCAGACCGCCGAGGGCGTGAAGAGCTGCCGCTCGATCACCGACCTCGCCCGGAAGGTCGGCGTCGAGATGCCCATCTGCGACGCCGTCGAACGGGTCTGCCACGAAGGGCTCGACCCCAGAGCCGCGGTCGCCGAACTCATGGGGCGCGAGACCAAACCAGAAATCGACAGTTTGAGGTCCCACAATGACTAAACCGACCGTCGCCGTCTTCTTCGGCGGGCGCAGCGTCGAGCAGCCCGTCTCCGCGGCCTCCGGCTCCGGGGTCGCGAACGCCCTGCGCGAGCGGGGCTTCGACGTGACCGCCATCGGCATCACCCGCGCCGGCGAATGGGTGGAGCTGCCCTCGGGCGCGGCCTTCGCGATCGACTCGGCCGACGCGCTCCCCGAGGTCACCGCCGACGCCGGCAAGTCCGTCGCGATCGACCTCGGCCCGGGCTCGCGCCCGATCGCCGACGTCTACTTCCCGGTCCTCCACGGCCCCTACGGCGAGGACGGCACCATTCAGGGCCTGTTCGAGATGGCCGACGTCCCCTACGTGGGCTCCGGCGTCCTCTCCAGCTCCCTGTCGATGGACAAGGAGTTCTCCAAGCGCCTCCTGGCGGCCGAGGGCGTCCCGCAGGGCGCGTTCGCGGTCCTCAAGCCCGGCGAGGAGCTCGACGCCGACGCGGTCGTCGAGCAGCTCGGCCTCCCGATCTTCGTCAAGCCCGCCCGCGCCGGATCGAGCCTCGGCATCAGCCGCGCCAAGTCGGCCGACGAGCTGGCGGCCGCGGTGGCGAAGGCCCGCGAGGTCGACGAGAAGGTCGTCTTCGAGGCGGCGTTCATGGACGTCCGCGAGATCGAGATGGGCGTCCTGGAGACCCTCGACGGGGACCTGGAGATCACCTTCCCGCTCGAAGTCCTCGCCATGGGCGAGGACGGCTGGTTCGACTTCGACGCCAAGTACCTCGACAACCCCGAGCCGTTCAACCTGCACCCGGACTACCCCGAGGGCGTCGCCGAGCGCGCGCAGGACCTGGCCCGCAAGGTCTTCCGCCTCCTCGACTGCCGCGACCTCGCCCGCGTCGACTGCTTCCTGGCGCCCGACGGCACGGTCTACCTCAACGAGGTCAACACCATGCCGGGCCTCACGCCCATGAGCGGCGTCCCGCAGGCATTCGCGGCCGCGGGCGTCTCCTACGGCGACCTCGTGGAGCGCCTGGTCACTCTCGCGGCGGCCCGGGTGGGCGACCGGAAGGACGCCGCGTAACCTGGACCCGAGCTCTGCACCGCCCCGGCGGTGCGAAGCGACCGCATCACCGTGTGCGCGCCAGGCCCCGGCTGTGCTTCGAACGATTGTGCTTCGAAAGACAGCCCCGGGTGCACTCCTGAGCGCGCTACACTCACGCGTTTCTGCCGGTCAGGGACGCATTCCGCCTCGTAGTTCCCTTCGAGGCAACGCATGAATTACTGGAGAGATCATTGCAAGCTAAGGCGAAAGTCAAGCTTTCCCGATCCCTCGGCATCGCTCTGACGCCGAAGGCCGCCAAGTACATGGAGCGCCGTCCCTACCCTCCGGGGCAGCACGGCCGCGGCCGCAAGAAGGAATCGGACTACAAGAACCAGCTCGTCGAGAAGCAGCGTCTGCGCGCGCAGTACAACATCTCCGAGCGCCAGCTCCGGAACGCGTACGCCGAAGCCGTGCGCCGCTCCGGCAAGACCGGTGAGAACCTGGTGAGCCTGCTCGAATCCCGCCTGGACGCCTTCGTGCTCCGCGCCGGGTTCGCGCGCACGATCTACCAGGCGCGCCAGTTCGTCAACCACGGCCACTTCACCGTGAACGGCCGCAAGGTCGACATCGCCTCCTACCGCCTGAAGGCGGGCGACTTCATCCAGGTCCGCAAGAAGTCCCGCGAGACCACGCCGTTCCAGCTCGCCGCCGCCGGCGCGTGGGCGGGCGAGACGACTCCGGCCTACATCGAGTCGCACCTCGAAGGCCTGATCGCCCGCTTCCTGTCGGTGCCCGAGCGCAAGCAGATCCCCGTGATCTGCGACGAGCAGCTCGTCGTCGAGTACTACTCGAAGTAGCGGCTCAGCCTAGAGCTGCTGCCAGCGCTGCTCGAAGTGATCGCCTGAGCGTGCACTGAACGCCGCCGAGGCCGGCCACGTGTCGACCCGGCGGCGTTCAGGCGTCGCCCGAGTGCCGTCCGTCACGGTCAACCCCCTGGTAGGCGGCTCCCAGGCGCGAGTAGACTCGCTCAGTGGTGCAGTGCGTCCCTTGTCGGGTCGCCCCGCGGTCGCACGCCGATCGCAACCGGGGCCCTGCCTTTTCAGAGACCGCCGCACCGTTCTTTCGCCCGCCCGAAGCTCTCAGCCTCGGACAGGCGTGCCAGTAGCTCCGCACACCAGATCCACGTGCGGGGTTTTCAGACCGAGTTGTCACGGTAGCGGAGGACATGCCGAAAAAAGACGGTGCCATCGAGATTGAAGGCAAGGTCGTCGAGTCCCTCCCGAACGCCATGTTCCGGGTGGAACTCACCAACGGCCACAAAGTACTCGCTCACATCAGCGGCAAGATGCGCCAGAACTACATCCGGATCCTCCCCGAGGACCGGGTCGTGGTGGAGCTCTCGCCGTACGACCTGTCGCGCGGGCGGATTGTCTACCGTTACCGCTGACCTGACGACTACATGAAGTAGGACTCGTGAAAGTCAAGCCGAGCGTCAAAGTGATCTGCAAGAACTGCCGCGTGATCCGCAGGCACGGACGAGTGATGGTTATCTGCTCGACCGACCCGCGTCACAAGCAGCGTCAGGGCTAAGCAGCACACACGCCAGCAGAAAGGCCCCAGAAGGGGAAACCGCCGCCAGTGCGCAAGCACAACCCACGGCTCGGAGGCCGTGGCTCGCATCGCCCGTCAGGGCAGGGGACGAACGACACCCCGACGAGAAGGCAGTGGTCAGACCTCCGACAACACTAGGAGTACGCCTCAGTGGCACGCCTGGTTGGAGTGGACCTCCCGCGCGACAAGCGCCTGGAGATCGCACTCACCTACATTTACGGCATCGGCCGCACGCGCTCGCTTGAGACGATCGCCGCGACCGAACTCGACCGCGACAAGCGCGTCAAGGACCTCACCGACGAAGAGCTCGTGTTGCTCCGCAACTACATCGAAGAGCACTTCCAGGTCGAGGGCGACCTGCGCCGCGAGGTGCAGGCCGACATCCGCCGCAAGATCGAGATCAACTGCTACCAGGGTCTCCGTCACCGCTACGGCCTTCCGGTCCACGGTCAGCGGACCAAGACCAACGCCCGTACTCGCAAGGGTCCGAAGAAGACCGTCGCGGGCAAGAAGAAGGCACGTTAGGAGACCATCTGATGCCACCGAAGACTCGCGGCGGTTCCAAGAACCCGCGCGCCAAGAAGAAGAACGTGCCCCACGGGCACGCGCACATCAAGAGCACCTTCAACAACACCATCGTGTCGATCACCGACCCGACCGGTGCCGTGATCTCCTGGGCCTCGTCCGGCCAGGTGGGCTTCAAGGGCTCGCGCAAGTCGACCCCGTACGCCGCGCAGATGGCCGCCGAGGCCGCCGCCCGCCGTGCGATGGACAACGGCATGCGCAAGGTCGACGTCTACGTCAAGGGCCCGGGCTCGGGCCGCGAGACCGCGATCCGCTCCCTCCAGGCCGTCGGCCTTGAGGTCGGCTCGATCAACGACGTCACCCCCCAGCCGCACAACGGCTGCCGCCCGCCGAAGCGCCGCCGCGTCTAGGTTCCCCGGAACCCAGTAGCGACCCGCTTCGCGGAGTTCTTCAACAATCCAAGTGTCTAGGCGTCAAATAGCGGGCGCCCCGAACAAAGGAAACATCGCACAGTGCTTATCACTCAGCGGCCCACGCTCACCGAGCAGCAGATCAGCCCGACCCGCTCCAAGTTCACCATCGAACCCCTGGAGCCCGGCTTCGGCTACACGCTCGGCAACTCGCTGCGGCGCACGCTGCTGTCGTCCATCCCGGGCGCGGCGGTCACGTCGATCAAGATCGACGGCGTCCTGCACGAGTTCTCCACCATCCCCGGCGTGAAGGAAGACGTCGTGGAACTGGTGCTGAACGTCAAGCAGATCTGCGTCTCCTCGGAGAACGACGAGCCGGCCACCATGTACCTGCGCAAGGAAGGCCCCGGCGACGTCCTCGCCGGCGACATCCAGCCCCCCGCGGGCGTGCAGGTCCACAACCCCGAGCTCAAGCTGGCGACCCTCAACTCGAAGGGCCGCCTCGACATGGAGTTCGTGGTGGAGCGCGGCCGCGGCTACGTCTCGGCCCCGGCGAACAAGGCCGACACGAACGAGATCGGCCGCATCCCGGTCGACTCGATCTACTCGCCCGTGCTGAAGGTCGCCTACTCGGTCGACGCGACGCGCGTCGAGCAGCGCACCGACTTCGACAAGCTCACCGTCGACGTCGAGACCAAGGCCTCCACGACGCCGCGCACCGCGCTGGCGTCGGCCGGCTCCACCCTGGTGGAGCTGTTCGGCCTGTACCGCGAGCTCGACACCGAGGCCGAGGGCATCGACGTCGGGCCCAGCCCGGCCGACCAGCAGCTCGCCGCCGATCTGGCCCTGCCGATCGAGGACCTCGACATGACCGTCCGGTCCTACAACTGCCTCAAGCGCGAGGGCGTCAACACCGTCGGCGAACTCATCAACCGCACCGAGGCCGACCTGCTCGACATCCGCAACTTCGGGCAGAAGTCGATCGACGAGGTCAAGATGAAGCTCGCCGGCATGGGCCTGAGCCTCAAGGACTCCCCCGGGACCTTCGACCCCAGCGAGGCCGCTGTGGCCTACGGCGGGTCGCCGGTCGCCGAGTCCGACGAGTACGAGGACGACGGCGAAGACCTCCGCGAGACCGAGCAGCTCTAGAAGCTGCGTGAATACGGCGGTCGGTTCCGTAAGACGGCCGGCCGTGTCAAACCAAGAGGAGTAAGAAATGCCTAAGCCCACTAAGGGCCCGCGCCTGGGCGGTTCCCCGGCGCACGAGAAGCTCATGCTCTCGGGCCTCGCGGCCTCCCTGTTCGAGCACGGCAGCATCACCACGACGCTGACCAAGGCCCGCCGTCTGCGTCCCTACGCTGAAAAGCTGATCACGCACGGCAAGAAGGGCACGCTGCACCACCGCCGCCTGGCGCTGGCCAAGCTCCGCAACAAGGACGCCACGCACGACCTGTTCGAGCAGGTCGCCCCGCGCTTCGCCGCCCGCGAGGGCGGCTACACCCGGATCATCAAGGCCGGGAACCGTAAGGGCGACAACGCGCCGATGGCGATCATCGAGCTCGTCGACTAGTACGGCTGGGCCGGTCCACGGCTCGCAAGCAACGCCGAAGCTGAACCGCGCGCAGGGCACCCGCTCTGCGCGCGGTTCGGTTTTCAGGGGAAGCCGCGGCGGTTCCACGAGAAGTACGGGACGCACGGGAAGCACGAGCAGCACGAGCACGAGCAGCACGGCAATCACGGGAAGGGAAACCGGCATGGAGGACACGACGCGCCTGCGCCTCGGCGTCGCCTACGACGGGGCCGAGTTCTCCGGCTGGGCCCTCCAACCGGGCCTGCGGACCGTCGCCTCGGAGGTCATCCGCGGCCTCGAACTGCTGTTCCGCGACATCGCCGATTTCACCGTCGCCGGACGCACCGACGCGGGCGTCCACGCCACCGGCCAGGTCGTCCACGTCGACGTGCCGACCGCCAAATGGGAGGAGCTGCGCGAGCGGCTCCTGTGGCGCCTGCGCGGCATCCTCCCGCCCGACGTGCGCGTCGTCTCCGCCGAAGCCGTCGACCCGACCTTCAACGCCCGCTTCGCGGCCCGCTGGCGCCGCTACAGGTACCGCGTCGCCGACGCCGTCTACGGGGTGACCCCGCTGCGCCGCCTCGACACCCTCGCGTGGCCGCGCCCGCTCGACGTCGAGCGCATGCACGCCGCATCCCAAGCCCTGCTCGGCGAGCACGACTTCGTGGGCTTCTGCAAGCAGCGCGAAGGCGCCACGACCATCCGCGAACTCCTCCAGTACGACTGGGCCCGCGACGAGGACGGCACCGCCGTCGCCACCGTGCGCGCCGACGCCTTCTGCCACTCCATGGTCCGCAGCCTCGTCGGCGCCTCCCTCGCCGTCGGCGACGGCCGCCGCGACGAGACCTGGCTCGCCTCGATCCTCAGTATCGGCGAGCGCGCCAACGACGTCCACGTCGTCGGCCCCCACGGCCTCACCCTCGTCGAAGTGTCCTACTCGGACGACCCGCGGGACTGGGCCGCCCGCGTGGGCCTCACCAGGCGCGTGCGCACCGCCGGACCGGGGGCGCAGTGAACCCCGAGGAACTCAACGCCCTGCCGATCGAGGGCCGCGCCCGGTACGCCGTGCTCGGCGTCCTCCAGCGGGCCCAGAACGCCCGCCTTGACTGGGTCGACGCGGCCTCCGAACTCGAAGGCGCATCGGACGACCCGCGCTGGCCCGGCGCGCTCGCGCGCGTCTTCGGCGAGCTCGGCGACGACGCGGTGCTCCGCGCCTGGGAGTGGGGCTGGATGCCCCGCGAGGTGACGAGCGCGCTGAAGAAGTCGCTCAGCCCCGAGGCGGCGCGCGCCGGTGCCGTGATGATGCGCGGCCAGCTCGCCCGCTACACCGAGGCGCAGCTCAGCGACCGCTGGATCGCCCACCGCGACGAGCTCGACGCGGCCTCGCCGTACGGGAACGTCGCCGAAGCCGTCGCGGGCCTCGGCCGCTGGGACCGGATCGTGGCGTGGTCGGAGGTGCTCGAAGCCCTCGACTGCATCGGCGGCCTCCCGAAGATCCCGCGCGTCGAACCGCTCCCTGGCACGCCTCTGATCGCGCACAAGCTCGGCGTGGCCGAGTCCTCGAAGGAGTACGAGAAGATCCGGGCGCTCCTGGCGAAGGCCGAATCGACGGACTCCGACGCCGAAGCGGAGGCGTTCACCGCGAAGGCCCAGCAGCTCATCGCCCGCCACAGCATCAACGAAGCGCTCCTGGCCGAGTCGGGCCAGGAGAAGCGCGAGCCCGAGGCGCTGCGCGTGGTGGTCGAGCGGCCGTACGAGCAGCCGAAGGCCGAGCTGCTGGCCCAGATCGCCGACGCCAACCACTGCCGCTCCGTCTACTGGGCCGAGGGCGGCTTCATGACGATCATCGGCGACCGCGCGGACCTTCGCTCCGTCGAGTTGCTGTACCACTCGCTGCTGGTGCAGGCGACCGCGGCGATGTCCCGGGTCGGCTCGGTGTCGGCCCGGCGCGGCAAGTCGCAGACGCGCTCGTTCCGGCAGTCCTTCCTCGCGTCCTTCGCGATGCGCATCGGCGAGCGCCTCCGCGAATCCGCCGACGACACGGCCCGCGAGGTCGCCGAGGAGACCGGCACCGACCTCGTCCCGGTAATGCGCCAGCGCGACGACCGCGTCGACGCCCGCACCGACGAGCTGTTCCCTCGCTTGAAGTCCGGCCGCTCCACCCGCATCACCAACTACGAGGGCCACATCGCGGGCCTCGCCGCGGCCGACGCCGCCCGCCTCCACCCGCAGGAGCCGATCGCCCGCCGCTGACCGCACGGCCTCGGACGCTTTCCCCTGCGCGGGAAGTTACCTGGAGCGAACGACCCGGTCACGGGGGCGCATCACGGTGCCCCGAACGTGGTGGCATGAGCGAGTTGCAGGCACCTGACACCATTTTCGAGCGCATCGGCGGCGACGCCGCCGTGGAGGCGGTCGTGGAGATCTTCTACGGGAAGGTCCTCGGCGACTCGGAGCTGAAGGACTACTTCGCGGACACCGACATCGACCGTTTGAAACAGCACCAGGCCCGCTTCGTGGCCATGGCCCTCGGGGCGGCCCGGCCCTACAGCGGCCGCTCGATGGGCAAGGCCCACGCGGGCCTGTCGATCACCTCAGACCACTTCGACCTGGTCGTAGGACATCTCGCGGCCTCCCTGACGGAAGCCGGGGTCGATCAGGAGACGATCGCCGCCATCGCCGGAAAGCTCCTCCCGCTCAAGGACGACATCGTCACCGCCTAACCGGCCGGCGGTGCTGAGCAGGGCGGAGAAGTCAGCGGTCCGGAGCGCGAACACGGGGGATTCATGGCCCAACTTCGAGTCCCGGACCTGAAAATCCGAACCAGCACTCCGGGCCTCCAAGCAGTTGCTCTCATTTTGGCCCGCGCTACGGCTGCTCTTACGCCAGGACCGGCGGCACTCCACGCAGCTGCTCTCATTGCCGTCTCCGCTGCGGCTGCTCTTACGCCAGGAGCTGTATTCCACCACTGAAGATCTCCCTGATTGGCTTCGCCGGTTCCCAGATCGCTCTGCGGAGCTCATCGTACCAACCAAGGGTCTGTTCATCTTCCAGGTAGCGGCTCTGATCCAGTGATTCGGTGTAGACGAAACCTGGTCCGGCACTGATGTGACCAGCAGGTATGTACCTCTCGAATCCGCCTCGCGACCCGCGATGCAGGCCATCGATCACCCGAATCTCCCAGTTCTCCCGCTCCGAGGCTTCCAACAGCGCTTCGATCTGCCGATCCCAGTGCGTCATGAATCGGAGGTGACGCAGGGCGTTGTAACCGATCAACAATTCGACACGGGGACCACCGACGCGGTCCTTCAACACCTTCCCGCGGGCGATCCTTCGCTTCCTGGACTCTGTGCGACCGTCTTTGCTGTTTGGAAGTACCTCGTCCTGGTAGCCCGAGAGCTGGAGTGGCCCAGGGACGTACTCCGGCTCGAACTTGAAGATGTATCCGTAGGTCCGCTCGGCCTGCTCGACCATCCGAACATTCCTGGTGTGCAGGTTCGCGACCAGTCCCGGAACCTTGTAGTTGTCGATCACGAAGCACAGGAAGTCGATGCGGCTCTGCTCGACCCCGGCCATCTGCCCGATGTCCTTTGCGACAGACCTCAGCGGAACCGTCTTACCGCTCTCCCAGTTCCTGATCGTTCCGGGAGAGACTCCAAGCAGGTTGGCCAGTCCGGCTTCCGTCAGTCCAAGGATCGTGCGAAGTGCAATGAGTTCGGCGGTGATGTACCACTTCGCAAGCCGTGAGTCCGCCATGGAGCCTCCATACGATTTGGTGGGAAACCTCATGGTAGAGCCCGGTAGTCGAGATCGGTACCCACAAGGTCACTGCCAGTTGTCGTGTGCGGCAACAAAGATTTGTGTCCAAAATTTGCGACGAATCGTTGCGGGGCCCGGCCCGCTTTGGTTGAGGTTCAAGCGGCGGCGACAAGAGGGTGTGGGGTGGGGCGGGGTCGGGTTCTGTGGCTTTCCGGGAGGTGGAGGGCGCGGGTCTTTGGGCGGCGACCGAGGGGTGGAGGGGGTGTTCAGGTGGGCGGGTCGCCTGGGGCTCCGGCCGGTTCGGGTGCCTTGGTTGCCGAGGGTGTGAACCGTGTTCGGCATTTGGCTCGGGCGGCGCGGATGGCGGCGAGGGCTCGTTGCCTCTCGGCTGCTTCGGCTCGTGAGTCGAGGTCGGGTTTGAGGGTGTCGGACCATTCGGTGCGGTAGAGCCCGGTGGGGAAGACGTTGTTGGCTTCATCGGTGGCGTGCTCGGCGTCCATGTCCTGGTCGGTTCGCCAGTCCTCGCACCCGCATCCCCTCGCCTGCTCGGCCCCGGCACCGGTGTCGGTGGTGGTGTGGTTGTGGTGGGTGATGGTGGCTTGGCCGGGTCCGGTCTTCTCGACGCTCCAGCCTGCGGTGTGGATGCGGCCGTGGTGGAAGCGGCACAGCAGGATCAGGTTGCCTGCGTTGGTCTCCCCGCCGTTCGCCCAGTGGGTGATGTGGTGGGCTTCGGTCCAGGCGACCGGCCGGGAGCAGCCCGACCAGGCGCAGCCTTCCCGCTGCTCAAGCTCCAGCTTGCGGCGCAGGGCCGCGTTGGGGAGGCGCTTCTCCCTGCCCAGTTCGATGGCTTCCCCGGTCGCGTAGTCGAACACTGAGGGGATGATCCCGGCTTCGCAGGCGAGGTGGCGGGCTTTGGCGACGGAGACGGGCTGGCCTTCCAGGAGGGGTGTCCTACCGGTGTCTTCGCCTTTGAGCGTCTGGATGTCGACGGTCAGGTCGAGGGTGGCGGTGTGGCCGTGGCGTTTCACTGCCTTGGGTGAGGTGCCGTATCCGGCGAGGAGTTGGTGGAGGGCTTCGGCGTGCCGGTTGGGCTGGGCCGGGAGCACACCCTCAGCGTCTTGTTCGTCCTGGCGGGGTGGCGGGCAGGCGGTCTTCAAGTACTTGTCGAGTAGGCGACCGGTGTCGGAGGAGAGTTCGCCTGAGAGGGCCCACATGCCGTTGTCCTGTTCGGCGACTTCGATCCATTGGAGGGACTGCTCGCCGAGGCTGTCGAGGAGTTCGGTCTCCTCGGCCAGGTGGGCGGCGAGTTCATCGAGGTGGCGTTGGAGGTCTTTGAAGGGGGCGTGCTGGGCGTATTGGGCGATCAGGTGTTCCGGTGTCGGGCACAGGGTGTCCGCATCGAAGGGGGAGGGGACCGGCTGTCGGAAGGGGGTGAGGGTGAACAGGCGCATCGCGGGGGTCCGGTCGAGTTGGCGGACGGCGTAGGCGACCTGGTCGATCCTCGCCTGTCCTGAGACTGCCGCCTCCACCAGGGCCCGGAACTTGGAGGAGAGGCGGGCGATGGCCGCGATGTCCGAGGCAGTGCGGTGGGTGAAGTCGAACTGGGAGAGCAGCAGGTCCCGCAAGGCCGAGTAGCCGAAGGCGGTGCGATGAAGGTTCTGCTCTTTCATCGCGATGACCGAGGCGAGCACCTGGGCGTAGTGGTTGTTCACGGCCTGGGCCGCTGCGTTGAGGGTGGTGCGGATGGCGGCCGCCTGGTCGCTCGCACTGGTGCGGGCCTGGATCGTGTTGCCTGTCGTGGCTGCCATCGGGATCACCCCCTGTCGCTGTTCTCGTATGTGTTGCCTGTTTCCGTGTGCCTGTTCGATGTTCGTGCTTCAATTGTGACTCTGTGTGCTAAAGTGCGTCAACACCCAGAAGGGTGATCTTTGGTGAGGAAGTTTCATCTCGCCCCACCCGCACCAAGCCAGGCTCCCACCGCGGACCCCATGGCCGCCAACCCAACCCCAGGAAGAGGACGGCCTCTTCGTCGCTGCCCGCTCTAACCCCGACCCAACCAAGCCCGTAAGCCAAAAACGTCACCAACCGTCAGGCCGCAATTCACCCACCCGTCAGTCCGAACCCCCAGGCTGAGGCGATGAGACGCTTTCTCACCGCTGGCGCGGTGGCGGTTGTGGCCGCCTCTGCGCTGTTCATTGCCCTGCCCTCGCCCGCCGACGCGCATCCGAAGCGCGACTTCGACCTTCAGGCCCACCGCGGTGGGATCGGGCTCGTTGTGGAGAACACGTTGCCCGCGTTTGCGAATGCGCTGGAACTGGGGGTCAGCACCCTGGAGCTCGACGTGCAGATCACCGAGGACGGCCATGCGGTCGTCACGCACGACCGCCGCGTGAGCGGTGCGAAGTGCCTGGACACGGCCCCGGCTTTCGCGGGCGATCCCGAGTACCCCTATGTCGGGAAGTACATCGTCAACCTGACCCTCGAACAGGTCCGCACCCTCGACTGCGGCAGCCTCCGGCAGGCGAGCTTCCCGAACCAGGAACTCCACCCGGGCGAGCCGATGCCGCTGCTGTCGGAGGTCTTCGGCCTGGTGCGCGAGTACCGGGCGAACGGGGTGAAGCTGAACGTCGAGACGAAGGTCGAGGCCGGTGCGCCGCAGGAGACCGCGCCGCAGGAGGCGTTCGTGGACGCGGTAGTGGCCGACATTCGGGAGGCGCGGATCGGGCGTCAGGTGACGATCCAGAGCTTCGACTGGGGTGCGCTCATGCTCATGGGCGAGACCGCGCCGGAGCTGCCGCTCGTGGCGCTGACGAACATCGACTTCCTTCAGACCGGGAAGCCCGGGGCGTCGCCGTGGCTGGGCGGCATCGACATCGACGACTTCGGGGGCGACCCGATCGCGGCGGTGGACTCGTTCGGCGCGGACGCGTTCTCGCCGGTGCACGGGTCGCCGCAGAGCGGGAAGGTCGGCGACGCGGATTACGTGCCGTACGTGACCGAGGCGATGGTGGACCACGCGCACGAGTACGGGATCAAGGTGGTCCCGTGGACCGTGGACGACGAGGCGACCATGCGCAAGCTCATCGACGACGGCGTGGACGGCATCATCACCGACTACCCGGACGTGCTGCGCGAGGTGATGAAGGACTACGGTCTCAAACTCCCGAAGCGGTACCGCTCCTGCTGACGGCGCGGCCCTCCGGGCGCACCGGAGGGCCGCGCCGTGGAAAATTGAGCGCTGCCGGCCCGGGGCGCTAGCCGGGCGGCCGAACATGCAGCGTTCGGTGCGTTCTCGCAGGCCCCAGCGTTTTTGAACACGTTCGGAACACACCTTCCGAGCCTTGTGAAAGCTTTCACATGAGCGTGGATTCGGACGTTCGGGCACCTATGTTCAAGGCATGGACGCAACCCAGCTCCTCGCCCAGGCCGCCGAAGCGGCGGCCGATCCCGCGGGCCTCATGCCCGCCCGGCAGCAGATGGCGCTGTCGCTCGGATGGCACATCATCCTCGCGTGCTTCGGCGTCGCCTTCCCCGCGATCATCTTCGTGATGCACCTGCGCGGCATCCGCAAGAAGGACCCGGTCGCGCTCGGCCTCGCGAAGCGCTGGGGCAAGGCCTCGGCCGTGCTCTTCGCGATCGGCGCGGTCTCCGGGACCGTCCTCAGCTTCGAGATGGGCATGCTCTGGCCCGGCCTCATGGGCACCTACGGGGACGTGCTCGGCCTCCCGTTCGCGTTCGAGGGCCTCGCGTTCTTCCTCGAAGCGATCTTCCTCGGCATCTACCTCTACGGCTGGGGCCGCATGCCGCAGAAGCTCCACCTGCTCATGGTGGTGCCCATGGCGATCACCGGCGTCATCGGCACCTACTGCGTGCTCGCCGTGAACGCCTGGATGAACGTGCCGGTCGGCTTCGACGTCATCGACGGGGAGGTCACCAACATCGAACCGTGGGCGGTGCTGTTCAACCAGCACGCGTTCATGCAGTTTGCGCACATGTGGGTCGCCGCGTACATGGTCGCCGGGTTCTCCATCGCCGCCGTCTACGCCGCGGGGATGCTCAAGGGCCGCCGCGACCGCCACCACCGGCTCGGGTTCATGGTGCCGTTCGCGTTCGCGACGATCGCCGCGCTCGCGCAGCCGTTCGTGGGCCACTTCCTCGGCGAGGGCCTGGACGAGCGCCAGCCCTCGAAGCTCGCCGCGTTCGAGCTCGCCCTGGAGACCGACGACGGCGCCTCGCCGCTGCGCCTCGGCGGCGTCATCATCGACGGGGAGGTCAAGGGCGCCATCGAGATCCCCTACCTCGGGTCGATCATCTCGATGGGCTCGCTCGACCCCGTCCCGGGCCTCGACCAGGTCGCCGACGAGGACGAGCCGCCCGTCAACATCACGCACCTCGCGTTCCAGGCCATGATCGGCCTCGGCCTGCTGCTCATGGCCGCGGTCGCCCTCTACTGGTTCCTCAGATGGCGCAAGCGGGACCTGCTCGACAACAAGTGGTTCCTGCGGTTCATGGCGATGACCGGGGTCCTCGCGGTGCTCGCTATGGAGGCCGGGTGGATCGCCACCGAGGTCGGGCGGCAGCCGTGGATCGTCTACGGCGTCATGCGGACCACCGAGGCGGCCGGGGACCACGCGGGGGAGCTGTGGGGGATCTACGGCGGCTCGGTCGTCCTGTACGGCGGCATGACGATCGGCGCGATCGTCGTCCTCCGGTCGATGGCCCGGCGCTGGCGCAAGGGCGCGGGAGACCTGCCGAGCCCGTACGGGCCGCAGTCGCCGCTGGCGAAGGCGGACGGGCCCGAGGAGGTCCGCGACTGCGCCGACGAGAAGGAGGACGCGCGATGATGACCCTTGAGTTCGCCGTCGCCGCAGCGCTGTTCGCCGGGGTGCTTTTCTACGCCGTGCTCGGCGGGGCCGACTTCGGGTCGGGCTTCCACGACCTGGTCTCGGGCGGGAGCCGCCGGGGCGCGGAGGTGCGCACGCTCATCGACCAGAGCATCGGGCCGGTGTGGGAGGCCAACCACGTGTGGCTCATCTACGTGCTGGTGATGTGGTGGACCGGGTTCCCCGAGTCGTTCGCCGCGGCGATGACGACCCTGTACGTGCCGCTGCTGCTGGCGCTGGTCGGGATCGTGCTGCGGGGCGCGAGCTTCGCGTTCCGCAAGTACAGCGAGACGCTCGCGCAGGCGCGGCTGTTCGGGGTCGTGTTCGCGACCTCGTCGGTGCTGGCGCCGTTCTTCCTGGGCACGGTCGCCGGGTCGCTCGCGTCGGGGCGGGTCCCCGAGGGCGGGTACGGGGACGCGTGGTCGTCGTGGATCGCGCCGACGCCGCTGCTGACGGGCGCGATCTCGGTGGGCACGTGCGCGTTCCTGGCCGGGGCGTTCCTGACCGCGGACGCGGCCCGGCGGGGCCGGACGGCGCTCGCCGAGCGGATGCGGCGGCGGTCCATCGTGGTCGGCGCGGCCACGGGCCTGGTCGTCTTCGCCGGGCTCATCCCGATCGAGCACGACGCGCCGACGCTGTGGGAGGGCCTGGTCGGCCGCGCCGCGCCCGTCATCGCCCTCTCGGCGGTCGGGGGCGCGGCGACGCTGGTCCTGCTGTGGCGCAGGCGCTTCGGCCCGGCGCGGCTGACCGCGGTGGTCGCGGTGGCGGCCGTGATGGCGGGCTGGGGGATCGGGCAGTACCCGTGGGTCCTGGTCGATCAGGTGAGCATCGCGGAGGCCGCGGGCGCGCGGGCGACCTTGCAGGGGCTGCTGGTGGCCGTGGGCGTGGCGACTGTGGTCGTCGGGCCGGCCCTGGGCTACCTGCTGTACCTGACGCAGACGCCGCAGTGGAGCGACCAGGAGCCCGAAGGGGCCGAGCGCGTGCACTGGAGCGCCAGGCTCAGTGATTGACCACATAGGACATACTTGGTTCCGCGGTGGATGAACGGAGGGCCGGGCGCGCGGTGCGCCCGGCCCTCCGCGCGAGCCCTGGGGGACCGCGCGGGAGTTGCTTAGATGCTCAGCGACCAGGAGTTGAACGTGCCGGTCGAGCCGCCGTTGTAGGTGTCGGTCACCAGGAGCGTCCAGGTGCCGGACCGCGCCTCGCTCGACAGGTTGAGGCTGTAGCTGCGGCTGCCGAAGTTGCCGGTGGCCGAGCTCGACGCCTGGACGGTGCGGACCGTCCCGTCGGGTGCGCGGAGCTGCACCTGGATGTCGCCGTAGTACGGGTGCGTGATGCTCACCGTCACAGAGCTGGTGGACGAGGCGGAACCGTTGCAGCTCAAGGTGATCGCGCGGGTGATCGTGCCGCCCTCGGTGATCGTCCCGGCGGTGGTGTTCGAGCCGGAGCAGCCGGTCGGGTCGCCGCCGGAGGAGCCGCAGTAGTTCGTCAGGTGCGACTGGATCGCGGTCTTCTCCGAGGAGTCGACCGTCAGGTCGTACAGGTACTTCACGTGCGTCCACGCCTTGACGTAGTCGCAGCGCACGGCACTGTTGGAGGGCATCCACTCGGCGGGGTCGTAGTCGCTCTTCGAGGAGTTCGCGGAGGTCGTGGCGATCCACAGCTGCGGGGAGTTGATGTCGTTGGCGAACGCCTGGCGCTCGGCGGTGGTCCAGGCCCACGCGCCCGACGCCCACGCCTCGGAGAGCGCGACGACGTGGTCGATGGTGGCGTTGGAGACCGTGGTGGTCCAGGTGTTGTCGAAGTCGGACTGCCAGTTGCCGGAGGTCGGCTGGCAGCCGTCGGAGGTGACGACGTTCTGGCCGTCGCGCTTGAGGATGTACTGGCGGGCGGTGCAGCCGCCCGAGCCGGTCACGGACTTCCAGTGCGGGAACAGGTCCCGGTCGTAGGTGGAGCCGTGGGACTCGGCCGCGACGGTGAGCGCGTTCAGCTCGGACTGCGCGGTCGCGGTGGAGGGGATGCCCGGCGGGCGGACGGCCTCGGCCGGGGCGGCGTCGACCGCGAGGAGGCCGAGCAGCGCCAGCGCGGCGGCGGCGAGCGCGGCCGTGGCGCGGCGGGTGAGGTGGGACCAGGAAGACATGCGGGACTCCTGAGGCGATGGGGGAAGGTGATGGGGGAGGTTGACGGGGACGGCGATGGGAACCGGTTGCGGGGCAGGCAGACGGGGGATCGTGTGCATTTGCCTGCTTCGATGTAAACATGGGATCATGGGCTCAGGCAAGGGTTTCGGGCGAATGTTCACGAGCCGGACACGACGGCGCCGCCCGGCCGTCGGCCGGGCGGCGTGAGCTGGTAGTCCTTACTGGACGTCGCGGCGGGGGCTCAGCCGGTCCACGAACCAGATGTCGAGCACGTCGCCGACGACGGTGCGGACCGCGTCGTTCGCCTCCGTCAGCGCCTCGCCGTCGGTGCGGCCGATGACGACGTACATCAGGTAGTGCCCGTACGTGTTGTAGCCGAGCTGGGTGTCGGCGCGGCCGAGCTCCTCGGCGTCGCCGTCGGTGCGCAGCACCGCGAACCCGCCGTCGAGGTCGCTCGCGATGGCGGCCCGGAGCGCCTCGGCCTCCTCGGCGGTGGCGAGGTTGAGGACCCCCGCGGTGGCGGCGTACTCGCCGTCGGGGTTGACGATCGTGGCGCGCGCGGCCTGCGTGCAGTCGGCGTCGGCGAGGAGGTCGGCGAGCTCGTCGAGCCCGGCCTCGGCGCAGTCGGCGAGCTCCTCGGTCTGGAGGACCTCGTACGTGCCGGCCGCCCCGGCGGGCGCGAGCGGCCCGGCGCCGAACAGCTCCTCGGCAGTGAACGGCGCGGAGTCGGTCTCGCGGCTCGCGATCGGGTCGACGACCTCGGGCGCCTCCGACGCGTCGTCCGCGGAGGTCTCCTGGTCGTCGGCGCCGCCCGCGTTCTGCGCCGCCGGGTCCTGCTCGCCCTCGCGCAGGACGATGAACGCGCCCGCGGTGCAGGCCGCGGCGACCGCCAGGCCGCTGACGACCGCGAGCGCCACCAGCCACCACTTGGTGCGGCGGCGCGCGCGCTGGGCGGCGCGGCGCAGGGGGCGCGAGGCGTGGATGCTCTCCAGGTGCGCCTCCATCTCCTCCTCCGGGGAGCGCGTCGCGTCGAGTTCGAGCTGCGCGCGCTCCTCAGGGCTGAGGCGGACGGTGGGCGCGTTCATGCGCGCGCGCTCGTCGTACTGATCCCAGTCGAACCCCGGTTCGCGCTGGTTCCCTTGCCCCGCCTGCTGCGGGACCCCGAAGGGGGACGGGCCATGTGCCATGCTGGCAGCTTAGCCCCGCACGGGGGCGAAACGGTGAATCGTTCCCCCTGGAGATGGACGGCGCGAGCCCGGTTCATCTCCCCGGGTGACACGTGTGACCCGCGGTTCCCCGCCAGCCGGTCCCGCCGCCGCACCCGGCCCCGGCGCGCGACAATGGTCCGCATGTCCAATGGCCCAGCCGACCAGCCCGAGCACTACTTCAGCGAGCAGCCCGCCGTCGACGACCGCGAGCGCGCCATCGCGTTCGACCTCGACGGCGTCGAGTACGAACTGACGACCTCCACCGGCGTCTTCTCCGGCAGCCGCCTCGACCCCGGCACGAGCGTGCTCCTGCACAAGGTCGTCCTGCCCGACACCGCGGGCGTCTTCCTCGACCTCGGCTGCGGCTACGGGCCCATCACCAAGGTGCTCGCGCAGCGCGAGGACGCCGAGGTCTGGGCCGTGGACGTCAACCGCCGGGCCCTGGACCTGACCCGCCGCAACACCGAGAAGGCCCCGGGGACGGTGCACGTCGCCGTGCCCGAGGACGTCCCGGCGGACCTGCGCTTCGACGAGATCTGGTCCAACCCGCCCATCAAGGTCGGCAAGGAGGCGCTCCACGACCTCCTCGACACGTGGCTGCCGCGCCTCAAGGACGGCGGCGTCGCCTGGCTCGTGGTCTCCAAGCACCTCGGCGCCGACTCGCTCGCGCGCTGGCTCACCGAGCGCGGCTGGACCGTGGACAAGCACGCGAGCGCGAAGGGCTACCGGGTCCTGCGCGTGGACCGCGCGGAGGCGTAGCGGCACGGGTGCCTTTGCTTTGCAAGCAAAGGCACCCGTGCCGCAAGAACACCTTTGCTTTGCGAGCAAAGACACGCCGCCTCAGGATTTACCTTTGCTTTGCAAGCAAAGGTGCGCTCTGGATTCGCAAACATCTTTGCTTTGCAAGCAAAGTCAAGCAGTGATCGTGACTCCCTTTGCTTTCAAAGCAAAGGGAACGGCGGGACGCCGGAGGCGCCCCGCCGCCGCCGGTCCTACTGGATGCCCTCCTTCACGAGCCGCCACTGCTGGCAGGTCGCGCCGTTGGCGGTGTACTGCTGCGCCACCGCGCCGTCCGCCGTCGAGCAGCCGTCGATTTCGAGGAGTTTGCCGCTGTTGGCGTTCGCGAACGTCCAGTAGCCGCCGCTGGTCGCGGCCGTCCACGACTGGGTGGCGTGGCCGGTCGGGCCCCATTGGACGGCGTCGACGCCGTCGGCGGTCTGCGCCGAGGGGATCTCCAGGAGCTTGCCGCTGTTCTGGTTGGCGAACTGGACGGTGGAGCCGCCGGAGACGGTCCACCGCTGGGTCGCGTGGTTCGTGTCGCCCCACTGGCCGACGGCTGCGCCGTCGGTGGTGAGGGCACTGACGACTTCGAGGTACTTGCCGCTGCCCCGATTCTGTACCTGGAAGACCGGGTCGAGGGCGGTGCTGCGGTACAGGTGGATCACGTCGAGTTCGGCGAAGTTGGTGGCCTTGGTGAACCGGATCGTGTTCGTGCCCGCGTTCAGGGTGACGGACTTCTGGGCCCAACCGAACCGGCCCCAGTCCACGTTGACCGGGTAGCTGATCGAGGAGGCCGTGCCGCCGTTGACGCTGACCGAGTGGGTGGCGGTCGAGCCGTAGCCGTTGTCGTAGCGGACGTTCATCGTGTAGGTCCCCGCGGCGGGGACGTTGACGGTGAACTCGACGTAGTCGCCGGCGTCGTTGATGTTGCCGATCTTCGAGCCGTTCGACGCCTGCACGTGGGTGACCGTGGAGACGCTGTTCAGGGTCGCGTTCTCGGCCTCGTACTGGCGGGCGTCGAGGGGGATGGAGCCGACGCGGATGTCGTTGAGGTCGGTGGCGGTGTTCTCGACGTTCACGGCCTGGTAGAGGGTGCGGCCGTCGGCGCTGTAGTCGATGCCCTGGGCGAAGCCGGAGAAGTTCCCGCCCTGCGTGTCGGTGGCGTCGTAGGTGACCGCCATCGGCAGGCGCTCCCAGGGGCCTTCGCCGAGGTTGTAGTTGACGTAGAAGTTCTGGCCGCCGTCGATGTTGCCGCTCGCGTCGAGCGACCACTTCGAGGCGACCACGACCATCCCCTTCGGGCCGCCGGTCGGCACCCACTTGACGTACGGGGAGGAGCCGATGCCGCGGCCGTTCGCGAGCAGGATCGGGGTGCCGATGCTCGTGGTCGAGCCCCAGTTGAGGCCGTCGGCGGAGATCTTGTAGTAGACCGGCGCGGTGTTGTTGGTCCGGCTGGGGCGGTTGACGACCTCGAAGGTCGCCATGTAGCGGCCGTCGGGCAGTTCGGTCACCGTGATCATGCCGGGCCGGTCGCTCTGGTTGGTGGGGGCTGAGACGTTGACGAGGGAGCCCCAGGTCTGGCCGCCGTCGGTGGAGCGGCGGTAGGAGACGGCCTGGAGGACGCCGTTCGCCTTCTGGCGCTCGTCGGAGTAGTAGGCGACGAGGCCGCCGTTCGCGTCGATCGCGAGCGAGGGCTCCCACACGGTCGTGGTCGTCGACGAGGGGCTCGGGTCGTAGACCGCGGGGCCGCCGGTGTCGATCGTGGACAGGTAGCTCCAGCTCGTGCCCTGGTTCGTGCTCTTGTAGACGACCAGGCGGCTGGTGGAGCGGTCCTCGGGCATGACCATGCCCGCCAGGAGGATCGTGCCCGCCGTCAGGTTCCCGGTGGTCTCGGTGACCTCGAACAGGAACGGCTGCGCGGTGCGGGTGAGCGCCGGGAAGGTGTCGCTGGGGTTGACGTCGGCGACGTGGGTCCAGCTCGCGCCGTCGTTGGTGCTGCGGTAGATCGGGTAGACCTGGTCGCCGTTCTGGAGGACCAGTTGGTCATACGTGACCAGTTGCGTGCCATTGGAACTGCCGCTGTTCTTGAGCACGATGATCTTGGCGTAGGTGGTCCCGGCGGGCGTGCCGCCCTCGGGGTTGAACGAGCTGCCGGCCGCCGGCGAGTACACCAGCGCGCCGTTCCCGGTGGTGACGGCCGCGGCGGGAGCGGCCCACGCGAGGGACGCGGCCATGGCGGCGGTGAGGAGGAGGACCGCCGCGAGGAGGAGGGCGCCCCCTCTCCGCAGGTCGAGGGATTGGGCGTGTCGCATGAGGAGCTCCCGTTCTTTACAACGTTGTAGTATGGGTGCGGGTCATCGTAAGACCCTTCGGGGCTGGAGGTCAAGCCCCAGGTCACAGGTGCAAAACCGGCCTCAAACGGGCCGCGGAGGGCAATGGCGACAGCCCGGCGGACCCGCGAACCGCCGTGTCCGCTTGCTGACACACCGGTTGCGAAAACCGCTCGCGATGGCGTAGCGTGACCGCCGAACGACAAACCCGCGGGAGTCCGATGCATCGGGCTGAGAGGGGACTTGGTAGTCCCGACCGTCGAACCTGATCCAGGTCATGCTGGCGCAGGGAGAAGGAGCCTATGCGAGCCATTCGCCTACCCCGACTGCACGTCATCACCGACACCCGCGCCTCCGCGGCGCGGGCCATCGGAGCGGCTGCGCCACAGCGCGACCCGCTCGACGTCGCCCTCAAGACTGTCGCCGCCGCGCTGGCGGCCGGGGCCCGCCTGATCCAGGTCCGCCCCGAGGACCACTACACCGACCGGGCCGCCTTCGACTTCGCCGCCGCCGTCGCGGACCTGTGCGACGCCTACGGTGCCGTGTGCCTGGTCAACGACCGCGTCCACATCGCCCAGGCGGTCGGCGCCGACGGCGTCCACCTCGGCGCCGAGGACCTCCCGCTCGACGCCGCCCGGCGGCTTCTGCCCGCCGCGATCATCGGCGGCACCTGCCGCGACCCCGAATCGGCTCGCGCCGCGCGGAGGGCTGGAGCGGACTACCTCGGCGTCGGCCCGGTCTGGGGCACCACCACCAAAACCGGTCTGCCGCAGCCGATCGGCCTGGAAGGGCTCGCCGCGGTCTGCGCGGCCGTGGATCTTCCCGTGATCGCGATCGGCGGCATCACCGCCGAACGGGCGGCCCTGTGCCGCGAGGCCGGAGCCCACGGCGTGGCGGTCGTCGGCGCCATCGCGGCCGCGGACGACCCTGCCGCCGCCACGGCGGAACTGCTTGCGGCCGTAGATGAGACACCCGGCGGGCTCGCTGGTACCGGTGCCGCGGCGAGCGCTCCGGCGGCGCGGCTCGCTGCCGCAGCCGAAACCGGCCGCCGTTCGGAGGCCTCGCCCGCCGACACTGCGACGGAGTTCAGTGCGGCCGTCGGCGAGGCGTTCGGCGGACACTCCGGTGTCGTTGCCGCGCTGAGTGATCCGGTGGCGCGACGGGCTGGTGCGCTCGGGACTGAGCGTCGTTCAGTGGATGCGGTGCAGGCGAGCCGTCCGGCGGCATCGCCCGCCATCGCCGCCGACGCTCGGCGCCGAGGGACGGTACGCCCGGCCGCGGCCGACGACGTTGCGCTCCGACGGGCGTCTTCCTCGCCTGAACCCGATCGACCACTCGACCCCCTGCGAGGGACGGGCGCGGGCTGATGCGCGTCGCCGTCGTCGGTGGCGGCTCGATCGGGCTCGCGGTCGCGTGGCGGGCGGCGCTGGCCGGTGCCGAGGTCGTCGTGCACGACCCGGAGCCCGGCTCGGGCGCGTCACGGGTCGCGGCCGGGATGATCGCGCCTGTCACCGAATCCCATTACGGCGAGGCGGCGCTGACGCCCTTCATGGCCGCCTCGGCCGACGCCTGGCCCGCCTTCGCTCGCGAACTCGAAACGGCCTCCGGGCTGCCGGTCGGGTTCCGCGACATCCCCACGGTGGTCGTCGGCGTCGAGGACGGCGACCGCGCCGAGGTCGAGCGCCAGACCGCGCTGTACCGCGAGACCGGCCGCGGCGTCGAAGTCCTTGCGGGACGAGCGATCCGCAAGGCCGAGCCGCTGCTCAGCCACCGGGTCCGGGCCGGGGTCCTCGCGACCGAGGACCGGGCCGTCGATCCGCGGGCCGTGCACGCGGCACTGCTCGTCGCGGCCGAACGCGCGGGCGTCAGGTTCGCCGGGGGCGAGGTCAAGACGGGCCGGGCCGCGGCGGGCCAGGTCGAAGGAACCGAGGCTAGGGCCGGCGAGGTCGTGGATCTCGGGGCGCTCGACGCCGACCAGGTCGTCATCGCGGCGGGCTGCGGTTCGGCGGGGTTCGGGCTTCCGGTGCGGCCGGTCCGCGGGGTCGTGCTGCGGCTGCGCGCCGCCGCGGGGCAGGCGGTGCCGCGGACCACTGTGCGCGGCTACGTGAACGGCCAGTCGGTGTACATCGTGACCCGCGAGAACGGCGAGGTCGTGGTGGGCGCGACGAGCGACGAACGCGGCTTCGACCGCACTACCGGCACCGCCGGGGCCGTCCACGACCTGCTGCGGTGGTCGATCGCGCTCGTGCCCGAGATCGCCGAGTACCACCTCGGCGAAGTGACCGTCGGCTTCCGGCCCGGCACCCCCGACAACCTCCCGATCATCGGCCCCCTCGCCCCCGGCCTCATCGCCGCGACCGGCCACTACCGCAACGGCATCGCCCTGATCCCGGCCACCGCGGACGCGGTCGCCGCGGTCCTCCGCGGGAACGCTCCGGCGCTGATCGCGCCTTTCGACCCGGGGCGGCTCGACCTGGGGCGGCTCGACTTGGGGAAGTCGGGTCCGGTGGGGGCGCGCCCGGCCGCGCCCGGAATCGAGGGCGGCCGGGAGCCTCGGCGTGCGGCGAATCCGAGCGCCCCCGAATCAACAGTGCCCGATGGGTCCGACAGTGCGAGTGAGCGGGAGGAAACGTGAGTGTCGTCGTCAATGGGGAAGTGCGAGAAGGGGTCGCGACCGTTGCCGAGGCGGTGGCGGCTGTGACCGAGGCGCGGCGGGGGATCGCTGCGGCCGTCAACGGGGAGGTGGTGCCGAGGTCGGAGTGGGGCCGGGCGCTCGTAGACGGGGACGCCGTCGAAGTCCTGACCGCCACGCAGGGAGGCTGATCGTGACCAGTGTGCTCAGTGGACGCGACACCGCGTTCACCGTCGCCGGGCGGACCTTCGGGTCGCGGCTGATCCTCGGGACCGGCGGGGCTGCCAGCCATGTGCAGCTCGCCGAGGCCATCGAAGCGTCTGGGACCGAACTGGTCACCGTGGCGCTCAGGCGCGTCGACCCCGGCGCGGCCGGGTCCGTGCTCGACGTCATCGAGCAGTGCGGCGTGGGGGTCCTCCCCAACACCGCGGGCTGCTTCACCGCCGAGCAGGCCGTGCGCACCGCGCGGCTCGCCCGCGAAGCGTTCGGCACCGAGTGGATCAAACTCGAAGTGATCGGCGACGAGGACACGCTCCTGCCCGACCCCGTCGAACTCCTCGACGCCGCCGAGACCCTCGTCCGCGACGGGTTCACCGTCCTCCCGTACACCAGCGACGACCCCGTCCTGGCCCGCCGCCTCGAAGACGCCGGGTGCGCCGCCGTCATGCCCCTCGCCGCGCCCATCGGGACCGGGCTCGGCGTCCGCAACCCCCACAATCTGGCGCTCATCTGCGACAACGCCGCCGTCCCGGTCATCTGCGACGCCGGGATCGGCACCGCCTCCGACGCGGCGCAGGCCATGGAACTCGGCTGCTCCGCGGTCCTCCTCGCCACCGCCGTCACCCGCGCCGCCGACCCCGCGCTCATGGCCGCCGCCATGCGCGACGCCGTCAACGCCGGTCGCGCCGCCCGGCTCGCCGGGCGCATCCCCAAGCGGCACTTGGCGAAAGCGTCCACCGCCTTCGAAGGGATGGCCGACCTGTGAACCGCGTCCACCAGCAACCGCCCGTCGCCCTCACCATCGCCGGATCGGACTCCGGCGGCGGCGCGGGCATCCAAGCCGACCTCCACACCTTCGCCGCGCACGGCGTCCACGGCACCAGCGTCCTCACCGCGGTCACCGCCCAGAACACGCGCGGCGTCACCGCGGCCGAAGCGGTCTCCGAGGAACTCGTGCGGGCGCAGCTCGACGCGGTCCTCGCCGACTTCCCCGTCGCCGCCGCCAAGACCGGGATGCTCGGCGGGGTCCGGCTCCTGGAACTCGTGGCCGAATACGGACAGGACGACCGGCTGCCGAACCTCGTCGTCGACCCCGTCATGGTCACCACCACCGGCGACTCCCTGTACGCCGGGGACCCGGCCGCGTACCTCGGCGGACTCGGGCCGCTCTCCACGGTGCTCACCCCCAACCTGATCGAGGCGCAACTGCTGCTCGGGCGCGCCATCGCCACGGTCGAGGACATGAGGGAGGCCGCCCGCGCGCTGGCGACCTACGGGCCGCGGGCCGTGCTGGTCAAAGGCGGACACCTCGAACGCGGCGACGCGGCCGTCGACGTGCTGTGGTGCGACGGCCAGATGCTCGACCTGGCCGCCCCGCGCGTCGCCACCCGCAACGACCACGGCACCGGCTGCACCCTCGCCTCGGCCATCGCCGCGCGCCTCGCCCTCGGCCACCCGCTCCCGCAGGCGGTCGCGGGCGCGAAGGTCTACGTCACCGAGGCCCTCAAAGCGGCCGCCGACTGGCACCTCGGCACCGGCCCGGGACCGGTCCACCACCATCACGGCCGCAAGAGCGCGGCCCTCTGAGCGCCATGGCAGATCGCAGGCATGGCAAGCACCGCCCGGATCGGGAATCGCGGGCCCCCGGTCAAAACCCTGACACGGGGGTACGACAGCGCTCGGCGGGCCGTGGCGGGCGGGCAGCGCAGACATCGCCCGAATCGGGGAATTCGGGCCCCCAGTTCAAACCCTGCATTGCAGGTACGACAGTTCGCGGCCGGGCCGCGGGTCGGTTGATCGAGATCACTGAGGAGAGAGCATGAACGGCAGGAGCAAGGTGTACGTCGAGGGGGCGCGGGCTGGGGTTCGGGTTCCGTTCACCGAGGTGGCGTTGAGCGGTGGGGAGGCGCCGGTGCGGTTGTACGACACGTCGGGGCCCGGGTCGGAGCCGGAGGTGGGGTTGCCGCGGCTGCGGGCGCACTGGATCGCCGAAAGGGAGGGCGCGGGGGACACCGTCGAGCACGGCGGGGCCGCGCTGCCGTGTCGGACGCAGCTGCACTACGCGAAGCAGGGGGTGGTGACCCCCGAGATGGAGTTCGTCGCCGTGCGCGAGGGCCTCGACGCCGAGTTCGTGCGGGCCGAGATCGCCGCGGGGCGGGCGATCCTGCCCGCGAACGTCAACCACGCCGAGACCGAGCCGATGATCATCGGGAAGCACTTCCTGACCAAGATCAACGCGAACATCGGCACCTCCGCCGTCTCCGACTCCATCGCCGCCGAGGTCGAGAAGCTCACCTGGGCCGTCAAATGGGGCGCCGACACCGTGATGGACCTCTCCACCGGGAAGCACATCCACGAGACGCGCGAGCACATCATGCGCAACTCCCCGGTCCCCATCGGCACCGTCCCGCTCTACCAGGCCCTCGAAAAGGTCGACGGCGACCCCGTGAAGCTCACGTGGGAGGTCTACCGCGACACCATCGTCGAACAGGCCGAGCAGGGCGTCGACTACATGACCGTCCACGCCGGGGTCCTCCTGCGGTACGTGCCCCTCGCCGCCGAGCGCGTCACCGGGATCGTCTCGCGCGGCGGGTCGATCATGGCCGCGTGGTGCCTCGCGCACCACCGGGAGAACTTCCTGTACGAGCACTTCCGCGAGCTGTGCGAGATCTTCGCCGAGTACGACATCGCGTTCTCCCTCGGCGACGGCCTGCGCCCCGGGTCCATCGCCGACGCCAACGACGAGGCCCAGTTCGCCGAGCTGCGCACCCTCGGCGAGCTCACCCACATCGCGTGGGAGTACGACGTGCAGGTCATGGTCGAGGGCCCCGGGCACGTCCCCATGCACAAGATCAAGGAGAACGTGGACCTCCAGCAGGAGATCTGCGGCGAGGCCCCGTTCTACACGCTCGGGCCGCTCACCACCGACATCGCGCCCGCCTACGACCACATCACCTCCGCGATCGGCGCCGCCATGATCGGCTGGTTCGGCACCGCGATGCTCTGCTACGTGACCCCCAAGGAGCACCTCGGCCTCCCGAACCGCGAGGACGTCAAGGAGGGCGTGATCGCCTACAAGATCGCCGCCCACGCCGCCGACCTCGCCAAAGGCCACCCGCAGGCCCAGGCCTGGGACGACGCCCTCTCCAAGGCCCGCTTCGAGTTCCGCTGGCAGGACCAGTTCAACCTGGCGCTCGACCCCGACCGGGCCCGCGAGTACCACGACGAGACCCTCCCCGCCGAACCCGCGAAGACCGCCCACTTCTGCTCCATGTGCGGCCCCAAGTTCTGCTCCATGAAGATCTCCCAGGAGCTGAAGGAGTACGCCGCGAAAGGGATGGCCGACAAGAGCGAGGAGTTCGCCGCCTCCGGGGGCCGCGTCTACCTGCCCGTGGTCGACCAGTAGCGCCGACCGGCAGCGGCGACCAGCAGCTGTATCCGAGGTCACGGCGGCCGCCGTCAAGGGGGCCGCCACCACCGCGTAGACTTGGCGACTGTTGTTCGAGTGCCCCCTGCGGGGGGCGCTGTCCAACGAATCCCGGACGGCCGCGATGCGGCCGGCGCGCGCCGCACGCGGCCGCGGGGATTCAGGCGGTCCCGCCCTCATCTGCGGGATTCGTTCCACACCGACAACGAAAGCTAGGTAACACTGTGCCGACGTACACTCCCAAAGCGGGTGACCTCGACCCGCAGTGGCTCGTGATCGACGCGACCGACGTGGTGTTGGGTCGTCTCGCGACGCACACGGCCGAACTGCTCCGCGGCAAGCACAAGCCGACGTTCACTCCGAACGCCGACACCGGCGACTACGTCATCGTGGTCAACGCCGAGAAGGTCGTGCTGACCCGCAACAAGCTCCAGACCAAGAAGGCGATCCGCCACTCCGGCTACCCGGGCGGTCTCAAGGAGAAGTCCTACGCCGAGCTGATGGAGAAGGCCCCGACGAAGGTGGTCGAGAAGGCCGTCATCGGCATGCTGCCGAAGACCAAGCTCGGCCGCAGCGTGTTCAAGAAGCTGAAGGTCTACGCGGGCCCCGGCCACCCGCACGCCGCCCAGCAGCCGAAGCCGTACGAGATCACGAAGGTCGCGCAGTAGCGCGCGGTCAGGAGCAGACACATGAGTGACGAGATCCAGGCCACCGAGGCCGTCGAGACCGAGGCCGTCGAGGCCCCCGCCGCCGAGACCGAGACCGCCGAGACCGCTGAGGTCGTCGAGGTCGCGGAGACCCCCGAGGCCGTCGAGGTCCCGGTCGAGGTCCCCGCCGACGTCGCCGCCGCGCCGTCCGTGCCCAGCATCCCCGCGATCCCGATCGACCGCCCGATCCAGACCGTGGGCCGCCGCAAGCGCGCCATCGCCCGCGTCCGCCTGGTCCCGGGCAGCGGCAAGTACGTCGTCAACGGCAAGAGCCTTGAAGAGTACTTCCCGTCCAAGGTCCACCAGCAGACCGTCGCGGAGCCCTTCGTGACCGTCGAGGCCGGCGACAACTTCGACGTCCTCGTCAACATCCACGGCGGCGGCGCCACCGGCCAGGCCGGCGCCCTGCGCCTCGGCATCGCCCGCGCCCTGCTGGAGGTCGACCCGAACATGCGCCCGGCCCTCAAGGCCGCCGGCTTCCTGACCCGCGACGCCCGCGAGAAGGAATCGAAGAAGTACGGCCTCAAGAAGGCCCGCAAGGCGCCGCAGTACTCGAAGCGCTAGCACGCACCGCCCGGCCGGGGCCGAGCTCACGAGCCGTGAGACCGCCCGACCGGGAGACGCGCTAGTCTGCACAAGCGACGGGGCTGCCGAGGAGGACATCCTCGGCGGCCCCTTTTTCCATGCCACCCGGCAGGCCGAACCGGCGCTGCCACCGACCGACCGGTCCGGTCCCGCTCCGCAGGGCACGCGAGAGGCCCGCGGACGCCGCGCCCGGCACCAAGATGGGAAGCCACACCGTGTCACGACTGTTCGGCACCGACGGCGTACGGGGGCGGGCGAACGCCGACCTCACGCCCGACCTGGCACTCCGCCTCAGCATCGCCGCCGCCCGCGTCCTCGGCGCCACCGGCAGGCGCACCGTCGCCGTCATCGGCCGCGACCCCCGCGCCTCCGGCGAGATGCTCGCCGCCGCCAGCGCCGCGGGCCTCGCCGCCGCCGGAGCCAAGGTCATCGACCTGGGCATCCTTCCCACGCCCGCCGTCGCGCACCTCACCGCCCTGACCGGCGCCGACTTCGGCGTCATGGTCTCCGCCTCGCACAACCCCATGCCCGACAACGGCATCAAGTTCTTCGCCGCGGGCGGGCGCAAGCTCCCCGACGACGTCGAGGACGCCATCGAAGCCGCCATGGACGACCCCGCCCCCCTCCCGCAGGGCGAGGACGTCGGCCGCATCGCCCGCTCCGTCGACCCCGTCGAGTCCTACATCGAGCACCTCGTGGCCGTGTGCCCGAACCCGCTCACCGGCATCAAGGTCGTCGTCGACCCCGCCAACGGCGCCGCCACCGGCGCGGCCCCCGAGGCCCTGCGCCGCGCCGGGGCCGAGGTCGTCACGATCAACGCCGACCCCAACGGCCTCAACATCAACGAGGATTGCGGGTCCACGCACATGGAGGGCCTGCGCGAGGCCGTCCTCGCCCACGGCGCCGACGCCGGGATCGCGCTCGACGGCGACGCCGACCGGTGCCTGGCCGTCGACGCCGAGGGGAACACGGTCGACGGGGACGCCATCATGGCGATCCTGGCGCTGGCGATGCGCGACGCGGGGGACCTGCGCGGCGGCGTCCTGGTGACCACCGTCATGAGCAACCTGGGCCTGCACCAGGCGATGGGCGAGGCCGGGATCGAGCTGGAGACGACGAAGGTCGGCGACCGGTACGTCCTGGAGCGGCTCTCCGAGGGCGGGTACTCCCTCGGCGGCGAGCAGTCCGGGCACATCATCATGTCCGACCACGCGACCACCGGGGACGGCTCGCTCACCGCGATCATGCTGCTCGCGCGCATGGCCGCGACCGGGCGGACCCTGAAGGACCTCGCGTCGGTGTTCACGCCCGCGCCGCAGGTGCTGCTGAACGTGCGGGTCGCCGACAAGTCGGTGATCGACCACGAGGACGTGAGGAACGCGGTCGCGCTGTGGCAGGCGAAGCTCGGGGCCGACGGCCGGGTCCTGCTGCGGCCCTCGGGGACCGAGCCGCTCGTGCGGGTCATGGTGGAGGCGTCCGAGGAGCCGGTCGCGCAGTCCGTCGCGGCCGAGCTCGCCGCGGTCGTGGAGCACGCCCGTTCCTGACCATTGACCACCGTCTCTGTACGCGGGAGGGGCCCCTCGGGGGTGCCCTCCCGCTGGCACAGATGGACTAGGCTCACGGACTATGGACAACCCAATCGTCTGGATCCTGATCCTCGTTCTGCTGATCGGCCTGATCGTGCTGTTCGCCGTCATCGGCGGCCGCAACAAGCTGGTCCGCCTGCGGAACATCACCCAGGAGTCCTGGGCGCAGATCGACGTGGAGCTCCAGCGCCGGTACGACCTGCTCGACAACCTGATGTACATCGTGCAGCAGGCCGCGGGCGCCGAGAACGCCACGCTCCGCCAGGTCGCCGAGGCCCGGTCGGCCGCGATGCAGGCCCGGCAGGACCCGAACGCCGGGCACGGCGTGCAGGGCCAGGTCGAGGGCCAGCTCGGGAACGCGATCCGCGGCGTCATCCACATGCAGGAGGCGTACCCCGCGCTCCAGACCAACCAGAACTTCCTCCAGCTCCAGACGGAGATGGCCGAGACCGAGAACCGCATCGCCGCCCCGCGCCGGTTCTACAACGCGAACGTGCGCGAGTACAACACCGCGCTCCAGGTCTTCCCCGGCTCGATCTCCGCGAAGATGGGCGGGTTCACGCCCGAGGAGTACTTCGAGCTGGACACGCCCGAGGCCCGCACCGCCCCGAAGCTGCGCGAGATGGGCCAGCCCGGCTTCATGCAGCAGCCCCAGCAGCAGCAGATGCCGCCGCAGCCCGCGCCCGGCCAGCTCCCCGGCTACGGCCAGCCCCAGCAGCCCGGTTACGGCCAGCAGCCGGGCTACCAGCAGCCGGTGCAGCAGCCCGGGTACGGGCAGCCGCAGCAGCAGCCGGGCTACGGCCAGCAGCCGCCGCCCGGGTACGGCCAGCCCCAGCAGGGCTACGGCCAGCCCGGCTACCCGCAGCAGCCCCAGCAGCCGCAGCAGCCCGGGTACGGCCAGCCGCCCTACGGCCGGTAGCCCGCCGCCCCGATCCCCCCTGCCCCCGCCGAGAGCCCCGAGCGATCCCGGCACACCGTAAGAAGGAATGCGCCCCGTGGACAGCAGCAACTGGGTGATCTACGTCGTCTGCGGCGTGATCGTCGCCGCCATCGCCTACTTCGGCTGGCGCGCCCGCCAGAAGAAGATCGCGATGTACCGGGCCTGGGCGGCCCAGTACGGCTTCACGTACGAGCCGTCCGACAACTCGGTGGTCGGCCTCTCCAGCGAGGACCCGTTCAACAACGGGCACTCCCGCAAGGGCATCGACGTGTTCCGGGGGATGTACAAGGGCTCTCACATCGTGTTCTTCCAGTACCAGTACACGACGGGTTCGGGCAAGGAGCAGCAGACCCACACCAACCAGATCGTCGCGATCGGCCTGCCCACGACCCGGCCGCTGCTGGACATCAGCCAGGAGAACTTCCTGACGAAGCGGTTCGCGAAGGACATCGACTTCGAGAACCAGGCGTTCAACGACTTCTTCCGCATCAAGTCCCCGAACCGCCGCTTCGCGTACGACGTGATCCACGCCCGGACCATGGAGTGGATGCTCGCCGACCAGCGCGCCCGCTCCTACCAGTGGCGCTTCGAGGGGCCCTGGCTCATGACGTTCCGGTCGGGGGCGCTCAAGCTCGACGAGGTGTTCTTCTATGCGGACTTCCTCATCGACATCTACGCGCAGGTGCCCAGGCACGTCTGGTCGAACAGCTAGGAGCGGGGCCGCGCCGGGAGGCGCGGCCCCCGCCGTCTCCGCGGCCCGGGCATGCCGCGGCCGACCGTTAGCGATATCCTTGTTCCGGCCGCTTCGTGCGGCCATTGGCCCGTGGTGTAATCGGCAACACTACTGATTTTGGTTCAGTCGTTTCAGGTTCGAGTCCTGGCGGGCCAGCCATCAGCCCTTTCAGCGCATGCCGTCGATGACCGCTGCGAACCCCGTCTCCGCCGCTCCGATGAGGGCCCCCTCGTCGGCGAGCACCGGTGTGCGCAGGCGCAGGCGGGAGCGGAGGTGGGGGAGGGTGGTCTCGGCGAGGGCGGAGCGGACGGGGGCGGCCGCGGAGAGGTAGAGCTCGCGGAGCCAGCCGCCGAAGAGGATCTCGTCGGGGCCGGTGGCGGTGACGACGGCGCCGAGGGCGCGGCCCAGGTCCTCGCCGGAGCGGCGGAGGCCGTCGCGGGCGGCGGCGTCGCCCATGCCGGCGGCGAGGGTCGCGTGCTCGATGTCCTCCGCGTACCCGAACACCTCCATCTCGGCCTCCAGGCACCCGCGCAGGCCGCACCCGCATTCGTGCCCGCCGGGCTGGACCACGATGTGGCCCAGTTGGATCGAGCCGCCGCGCTGGGCGCGGCCCTCGGCGACCAGGCCCGCGGTGAGGCCGCGGCCGCCGTGGAGGTACAGGAGCTTCACGGACTCGTGGGCGTCGCCGCGGGACCATTCGCCGACCGCGGCGGCGGTCGCGGTGTCCACGACCTGCCAGGTGCGGCCGGTCGCGGTCGCGAGGTCGGCGGCCAGGTCGCGCCCGGCCCAGCCGAGCTCGGTGGAGTGGGCGACGACCCCGGCGTCCACCAGGCCCGGGACGGCGGCGACCGATTCGAGGGCGTCGCGGGCGGACCCGCCGGTGACGACCGCGACGGCCTCCACGGGGTCGGCGCCGTCGAGTTCGGTCTCGGCGCGTTCGAGGACCTCGCCGCCGAGGCCGACGAGCGCGAACCGCACCCGGTCGGCGCGGATCTCGACGGCGGTGACGGTGGCGGCCTTGGGGACGCACTCCACGAGGGTGGAGGGCCGGCCGGCCGAGCCGGTCGACCGCCCCGTCGTCTCGTGGAGGTGCCCCGACTCGGCGAGGTCGGCCGCGAGCGCGCCGATGGTCGACCGGTTGAGCCCGAGGGCCTCGGTGAGTTCGGCGCGGGTCTGGGGACCGTGCCGGTGCAACTGCTCGACGAGCGCCGCGCGGTTGCGTCGCCGCAGCTCCTCGGTCCCGGTCCGGGCCACCGGTCAGTGCCTGCCGAAGAGCTTGCCCCGGCCCCGCGACATGGCGTCGACGCCCGCCGCGAGGAGCAGGACCGCACCGGTGACGCCGAACCGCACCCCGGCGCTGAGGCCCATGAGCCCCATGCCGTTGTTGATGATCGCCACCACCGCTCCTCCCAGGAGGGCAGCCCGCACCGTGCCCTTGCCTCCGAAGAGGCTAGCACCGCCGATCACCGCCGCCCCGACCGAAAGCAGCAGCACATTGGACCCTCCGGTGTTGGGATCCACCGAGGCCGCACGGGATGCGGCGACGACGCCGCCGACCGCGGCCATGCCCGAGCAGATGACGAACGCGGCGATGCGCACGCGGTCGACGTTGACCCCGGCGCGCACGGCCGCCTCCGGGTTCCCGCCGACCGCGTAGAGGTGGCGCCCGAACCTGGTGCGGTGGAGGACGAACGTCCACACCGCGAACAGGCCCCCGAGGATCACCACGACGACGGGCACGCCGGTGAGGGAGATGATCTGCGGGTTCGCCGAGCGCTCCAGGTTGAGCAGGAACACGCCCGCGGCCAGCAGCGCCGTGAGCGCCCCGATCCGCGCGAGCACGACCGCGAGCGGCTCGTGGACGAGCGAGCGCGCGATGCGCCGGCGCCACCGCTGGATCTGGATGGCCCCGTACGCGGCGACGGTCACGGCCAGGAGCGCCCAGCCCTGCCAGCGCTCCAGGTTCCCGCCCGCGATGGTCTTGACGGTCTCGTCGTTGATGGAGATGTTGCTGCCCTCGTCGAGGATCATCAGGACGATCCCCTGGAAGGCGAGGAACGCCGCGAGGGTGACCACGAACGAGGGGATGCCGAGTTTCACCACGAGCGTCCCGAGGACGAGGCCGATGACGACGCCGGTGGCGAGGGCCGCGCCGATCGCGAGCGGCCAGGGCGTGCCCCAGTCGGTGAGGATCACGGCCATCACGGAGGCGCACACGCCGGACGCGAAGCCCGCGGAGAGGTCGATCTCGCCGAGGATGAGCACGAACACCAGGCCCATGGCAATGCACGCGACGGCCGCGCCCTGCCCGAAGAGGTTCGCGAGGTTCCCCACGGACAGGAACACGGGTTTGGAGAGCCCGAAGAACACGCACAGCGCGATGATCCCGGCGACGGCCGGGAGCGCCCCGACCTCGCCGGACCGGACGTTCGCCCAGTAGTCCTTGGCGTGGTCGACGACGGCCTGGACCGCGCCGGGGGCCGGCGGGGCCGCCTGCGGGGTGTCGGCGTCGTTCGGAAGCACAGGAGTGGTCACGGCCGGGCTCCGTTCTGGTCGGTCAGGCCGAGCTGGCCGGAGCGGCCGCTGGTGATCAACTCGACGACCTGCGACTGGGTGGTGTCGGCCGCGTCGAGGACGGCGGCCATGCGACCCAGGTAGAGCGCGGCGATCCGGTCGGCCACGGCGAACACGTCGTTGAGGTTGTGGGAGATGTAGAGGACGGCCAGGCCCTGGTCGGCGAGGCGGCGGATGAGTTCGAGGACCTGGCGGGTCTGGGCGACGCCGAGCGCGGCGGTCGGCTCGTCGAGGATGACGAGCCGGGAGTTCCACAGGACCGCCTTGGCGATGGCGACGGTCTGGCGCTGCCCGCCCGAGAGGCTCGCGACGGGCTGGCGGAGGTTGCGGATGGTGCGCACGGCCAGCGAGGAGAGGGTCTCGGCGGCGAGCTGCTCCATGGCGTCGTCGTCGAGGACGATGCCCCGGCGCTTCTCGCGCCCGAGGAAGAGGTTCTCGACCACGTCGAGGTTGTCGCACAGGGCGAGGTCCTGGTAGACGACCTCGATCCCCAGGCCCGCGGCGTCGCGCGGCCCGGTGATGGTGCGGGGCTCCCCGTCGACGCGGACCTCGCCGCCGTCGACGCTGTGGATGCCGGCCACGCATTTGACCAGAGTGGACTTCCCTGCGCCGTTGTCGCCGACCAGGGCGCAGACCTCTCCGGCGTCGATCGCGAGATCGACGTCGGAGAGGACCTCCACCGGTCCGAAGCGCTTCGAGATGCCGGTGAGTTCGAGCAGCACCGTGTTCTTCTCCTTTAACCGATCCCGTGCTCGGTGCACAGGGCCGCGTAGTCGCCGGCGCACAGCTCCGCCGGGTCGGCGTAGCCGTCGTCGACGACGTCCTGGATGTTGTCGATGTTGACGGAGAGGGGCTCCAGGAGGACCGAGGGGACCTCCGCGGAGCTGATCGGGTCGGTCACGCTGGCCTCGGTCTCGGGCGTCTCGCCGTTCGCGAGGGCCACCGCGAGCTCGGCGGCGGCGTCGGCCTCCTGCTTGATCGCCTTGTAGACGGTCATGCACTGGTCGCCGGTGAGGATGTTCTGGAGCCCCTGGATGGTGGCGTCCTGGCCGGTGACGGGCACGGTGCCGTTGAGGTTGTTGCGCTGGAGGACGGTGATCACGGCGTGGGCGAGGCCGTCGTTGGCGGCCAGGACCCCGTCGATCTCGGCGCCGGTGTCGGTGAGCATCTGCTCGAAGAGGGTGCCGCCCTGGGCGTTGTCCCAGTCGGGGACCCACTCGTCGGGGCCCTTCTCGAAGGTGCCGTCGGCGTACAGCGGGTCGAGGACCGAGTCGTACCCGTTCTTGAACAGGGTCGCGTTGTTGTCGGTGGGGGAGCCGTTCAGCTCGGCGATGAGGGAGGGGCCCGCGGCGCCTTCGAGGCACGCGACGAGGCCCTGGCCCTGGAGGACGCCGACCTGCTCGTTGTCGAAGCTGACGTAGTAGTCCGCGCCGCCGTCCTCGGTGAGGCGGTCGTAGTCGATGGTGGCCACGCCCTGGGACTTGGCCTTCTCGATGACCGTCTTGCCGGTGCCGGAGTCGAGGTTCACGGTGACGAGGACGTCCACGCCGTTGGTGAGCATCTGGTCGGCGATGGTCTGGAAGTCCTCGCGGCTGCCCTGGGCGTTCTGGATGTCGTAGTCGACCCCGGCCGCCTTGAAGGCCTCTTCGAGGTACTTGCGGTCGGCGGTCTCCCACCGGTCGGACGAGGCGGAGTCGGGGAGGATGACGCCGATGAGGGGGGTGTCGCCGTCGCCCCCGGCCCCGTCGTCGCCGGAGCCGCACGCGGCCGCGGTCAGGGCCAGGGCCGCCGCGCCCAGCGCGGCGAGGAGTCGGAGCGGGATGCTGGTGGAGTGCATGAGAGGTACCTCCGAGATTTGTTGTTGACTGCAACATATGATGACCGACACACGTCGCACAAGAGGCGGCGGGATGGAGAACGTGTTCCACGCGTAACGATTCGGTAATGGAGCGCGCACGCCGCGGCCCGGCGGCCCGGGCCGTTCACGTCGGCGCCACCGACTACCATGGCCCATCATGAGCAGTGAGCGTTCTGCGATCATCCTGGCCGCCGGCCTGGGCACCCGCATGAAGTCCACCAAACCGAAGGTCCTCCACGAGGTGCTCGGCCGCACCCTGGTGGGCCACGTCCTCCGCAGCGTGCGGGCGATCCGGCCCGAGCGCCGGATCGTGGTCGTCGGGGCCGCCGCGGACCAGGTCCGCGCCCACCTCGCCGAGGTCGCCCCCGAGGCCGACACGGTCTTCCAGGACAAGCAGCTGGGCACCGGCCACGCCGTGCGCATCGCCATGGACGCCAACCCGGACCTCAAGGGCACCGTCCTGGTCGCCTTCGGCGACGCGCCGCTGCTGCGCGCCGCGTCCATCGCCGAGCTCGTCGAGGTGCACGAGAAGAAGGGCAACGCCGTCACGGTCCTCACCGCCGTCGTCGACGACCCCACCGGCCTGGGCCGCATCGTGCGCGACAACGAGGGCAACGTGCTCCGCAACGTCGAGCACCGCGACGCCGACCTCACCGAGCTCGCCATCCGCGAGATCAACTCCGGGACCTTCGCGTGCGACGCCGACGTGCTGCGCGAGCAGCTCGACCGCCTCTCCACCGCGAACGACCAGGGCGAGTACTACCTCACCGACATCATCGAGCTGGCGCGCGAGGCCGGGCACACCGTCGGCGCGGTCGTCGTGGACGACCCCACCGAGACCCTCGGCTGCAACGACCGCGCGCAGCTCGCCGAGCTGCGCCGCATCCTCCAGGGCCGCATCAACACCGAGCTGATGAAGTCCGGCGTGACCATGGACGACCCGGCCACCACCTGGATCGACGCCACCGTCAAGGTCGCCCCCGACGTGCTCATCCACCCGGGCGTGCAGCTCAAGGGCGCCACCGCCGTCGACTCCGGCGCCGAGATCGGCCCCGACACGACGCTCACCGACACCATCGTCGGCGCCGGCGCCGAGGTCGTGCGCTCGCACGCGACGCAGGCCCACATCGGCGAGGGCGCCCACGTCGGCCCCTTCGCGCACCTGCGCCCGGCCTCCAAGCTCGCCGAGCGGTCGAAGATCGGCGCGTTCGTCGAGACGAAGAACCTGGAGATGGGCGCGGGCGCCAAGGCCGCGCACCTCGCCTACCTCGGTGACGCGACGGTCGGCGCCGACGCGAACATCGGCTGCGGCGTCATCGTCGCCAACTACGACGGGGTCAAGAAGCACCACACCGAGATCGGCGAGGGCGCGTTCCTCGGCTGCGACTCCGTGCTGGTCGCCCCGGTCTCGGTCGGCGACGGCGCGTACGTCGCCGCCGGGTCCACGATCGTCAAGGACGTCGAGCCCGGCGACCTCGCCGTCGCCCGCGCCCGCCAGGCCGCGCTGGAGGACTGGGTCGCCCGCAAGCGCCCCGGCACCGTCTCCGACAAAGCAGCAAGGCGAGCGAAAGGTGAGGCGGGAGTGTCCGAAGCGTGACGCGACACTAAACGCCCCGGTCGGCTTCCGCCGGCCGGGCCGGTCGGGGACACTGGAACCGTCGAGGTTCTGGTGAGACGACCTATGGGGGAGCCCACGTCATGGCGAGCATGTCCGCTGTCAACTCCAAGATGCTCATGCTGTTCTCCGGGCGCGCGTACCCGGAGCTGGCCGAGGAGATCGGCAAGCACCTGGGGGTCGCGCCGACCCCGATGAGCGCGTACTCGTTCGCCAACGGCGAGCTGTTCGTCCGCTACCAGGAGTCCGTGCGCGGCTGCGACGCCTTCGTCGTGCAGTCCATGCCCGCGCCGATCAACGAGTGGGTCATGGAGACCCTCATCATGATCGACGCGCTCAAGCGCGGCTCCGCCAAGCGCATCACGATCGTCCTCCCGTTCTACCCGTACGCGCGCCAGGACAAGAAGCACCGCGGCCGCGAGCCCATCTCCGCGCGCCTGGTCGCCGACCTGTTCAAGACCGCCGGCGCCGACCGCATCCTCACCGTGGACCTGCACACCGCGCAGATCCAGGGCTTCTTCGACGGCCCCGTCGACCACCTGTTCGCCATGGGCACGCTCGCGCGCTACGTCGAGGAGAAGTACGGCGACCGCCCGATGGCGATCGTCTCGCCCGACACCGGGCGCGTGCGCCTCGCCGAGCGCTGGTCCGACCGGCTCGGCGGCTGCCCGATCGCGTTCGTGCACAAGACCCGCGACCCGCTCAAGCCCAACCAGGTCGTCGCGCACAAGGTCGTCGGCGACGTCGAGGGCCGCACCTGCCTGCTCATCGACGACATGATCGACACCGCGGGCACCATCTGCTCCGCCGCCGAGATGCTCGCCAAGTCCGGCGTCGAGGACATCGTCATCGCCTCGACGCACGCGATCATGTCCGGGCCCGCCGTCGAGCGCCTCGCCAAGGCCCCCGTCTCCGAGGTCATCGTGACGAACACGCTGCCCCTCCCCAAGGAGGCGCAGGACCTGGAGAAGATCACCACCCTCTCGATCGCCCCGCTCGTCGCGAAGGCCATCTGGGAGGTCTTCAACGACGGCTCCGTCACGACCCTGTTCGGCGGCCTCTCCTAAATCACATATCGACGCCCGTGGCAAGCCCCACCGGATGCGCGTAGTACTCTGGTGGGGTTGCCGACGGCGAGGGTGTCCTCCAGAGGGCGCCGTAATCGACGCAAAGGCGTAGGTCTTTTCAGGGCTGCTGTGCCCTTCTGAATGCCGACGTGAGCGTCGAGCGCCGCATGAATCGTTGCTAAAAAACAGGGGAGTATTTCCGTGTCCGAAGTTCGTATCAGCGCAGAGCCTCGCACTGACTTCGGGAAGGGCGGTGCCCGCCGTACGCGCAGGGCTGGAAAGGTTCCCGCGGTGGTCTACGGCCACGGCGAGAAGCCGCGCCACATTTCCCTTCCCGGACTCGAATTCGCCGCCGTCCTCCGCAAGGGCGGCCTGAACCAGCTCATCCAGGTCGAGGTCACCGACGGGACCCGCGAACTGGTGATCCCCAAGGACATCCAGCGCGACCCGCTCCGCGACGAGATCGTCCACGCCGACCTCCTGATCGTCCGCCGCGGCGAGACCATCACCACCGACGTGCCGATCTCCTTCACCGGCGAGGTGGAGAAGGGCGGCCTGGTCGTCCACGAGCTCACCAGCCTGAACATCGAGGCCGAGGCCACCGCCATCCCCGACTCCATCGAGGTCGACCTCGAAGGCCTGGCCATCGGCTCGCAGCGCACCGTCGCCGAGATCGCCGTCCCCAAGGGCGTCGTCATCCTCAACGACGGCGAGCAGTCCGTCGCGACCGTGAGCGAGCCCCGCTCCGAGGCCGCCGCCGACTCCGACGCCGACGAGGCCGCCGAGGCCCCCGCCGCCGCGGAGTAGATTCGACTCATGACCGACACCCCGACGCTCGTGGCGGGCCTGGGCAACCCCGGGCCGAAATACGCCGCGAACCGTCACAATGTCGGTTTCATGGTCGCCGACGCCCTCGCCCGACGCGTCGGCGGCAAGTTCGCCGTGGTCCGCAAGGCCCGCGCCGAAGTCTGCGAGGCCCGCCTGGGGGTAGGCGGGCCTCGCGTCATCCTCGTGAAGCCCCTGACCTTCATGAACCTCTCGGGCGACTCGGTCGCCCCGCTCGCCCAGTACTACGGCGTCCCCGCCGAGTCGGTGATCGCCGTCCACGACGAGCTCGACATCCCGTTCGGGGAGATCCGCATCAAGCGCGGCGGCGGCGAGGGCGGCCACAACGGCCTGCGCTCGCTCTCGAAGTCCCTCGGCACCAAGGACTACGCCCGGGTCCGCTTCGGCGTCGGCCGCCCGCCCGGCCGCCAGGACGCCGCCGACTTCGTCCTCAAGGACTTCGCCAAGGCCGAACGCCCCGAAGTGGACCTCGGCATCGAACTCGCCGCCGACGCGGTCGAGGCGATCATCGAGAAGGGCTTCGTGATGGCGCAGAACGCTGTGAACGCAGCGAAGCGGAGCGAACCGAAGGCTCAGTAACGCTCCCTCTTAGGTTCTTCCTGCGCCGCTTCCACTTTCGGGTGGAATCCCCTCACCCTCCTCGCGTGTGGACCGGTCTCATGTACTCCTTAGCGTGACAATTCCGTCACTCTTCGTCCACTCGGTCGTTAGATCCGTTGTGACGGTTACCGAGGCACTTGAGAGCTCCGAGAGCACCCACGGCGTGCGCGCGCGCGGGCGCGTCTACTCCATCAGTCCTCAGGGGACCAGGCCCTACAGCGGCCCACCGGCGTGGCAGCGCAAGTACTTCGCCGGGATCATCGCCTCGGACGTCACCGCGGGCATCCTCGGCGCGGGCCTGGCGTTCGGCGCCCGCTTCGGGCACCTCGACGGGCACACCCGCGTGTACGCGCTCGCGCTCATCGCCCTGCCCGCCGTGTGGCTCTTCGCGCTCGGGCTCTCGCGGGCCTTCGAGAAGCGGTACCTGTTCGTGGGCACCGAGGAGTACCAGCGCGTCGTGCACGCCGCCGTGGGCCTCACCGCCGTCGTCGCAATCGTCTCCTATGGACTCGAAGTGCCGACCTCGCGGGTGTTCGTGCTCATCGCGATCCCCACGGCCGCAGCGTTCTCCATCACCGCGCGCTTCGCGTGGCGCAAGTGGCTGCACCGGATGCGCCGCTCCGGCAGGTGCATGAAGCGGGTCGTCCTGGTCGGCCACGAGTCCTCCGTGGCCGCGCTCATCGTGCAGCTGCGGCGCGAGCACTACCACGGGCTCAACGTGGTCGCCGCCTGCCTGCCGACCGAGCGGCCCCGAGGGGCCCTGCTGGAGTTCAACACCCGCGTGCGCGGCAGCTTCCACCGGATCGCCGAGGCCGTCGCCGCCGAGCGCGCCGACACCGTCATCGTCCTGTCCTGCCCCGAGATCGACGGGCAGGCGCTGCGCCGCCTCGCGTGGAAGCTGGAGCGCAGCGAAGTCGACCTCATCGTCGCCTCCGCGCTCGTCGACGTCGCGGGCGACCGCACCACCGTGCGCCCCGTCGACGGCCTCCCGATGCTCCACCTCGACCACGCGCGCCTCACCGGCGTGCGCCGCGTCGCCAAGGACGCCGTGGACCGCCTCGGCGCCGCGTTCATGCTGCTCATGCTCTCGCCGCTGCTGCTGGGCGCCGCGTTCCTCATCCGATGTACCTCCCCGGGCCCGGCCCTGTTCAAGCAGGAGCGCATCGGCAAGGACGGGCAGCCGTTCACGATCTGGAAGTTCCGCACCATGTACACCGACGCGGAGCGGCGGCTCGCGGAGATCGCGCACCTCAACGAGTCCGACGGCGTGCTGTTCAAGATGAAGGACGACCCGCGCATCACCCCGATCGGGAAGTACCTGCGCCGCTTCTCGATCGACGAGTTCCCGCAGCTGGTGAACGTGCTCCGCGGCGACATGAGCCTGGTCGGGCCGCGCCCGCCGCTGGCCGTCGAGGTCGCCGCGTACGAGTCCGACATGCGCCGCCGTCTCGCCGTCAAGCCCGGCATGACCGGCCTGTGGCAGGTCTCGGGCCGCTCCGACCTGCCGTGGGAGGAGGCCGTGCGCCTCGACCTGCGGTACGTCGAGCACTGGACGCTCTCGCTCGACTTCGTGATCCTGCTGCGCACCGTGACCGCGATCCTGCGCCCGCAGGGCGCGTACTGACCGTTCCGCTCCGCTCTAGAAAGCCGCCCATGACTCCCGAATCGCGGGACACGATCGCTCAACATTTGGACGCGGAAGGGCCGCAGCGTAGACTGACCGGCATGCACGACGCCCCTGGCCCCGCGTCCGAGACCGGAGCCCCCACCGCCACGCCCGAGGCCGCGGACCCCGCCGACACGGCGCTGGCCGCGTCGCTGGCGACCGGTGCCGGGGAGCTGCTGCTGCGGATCAGGGACGAGCTCGGCTTCGGCGACGCCCGTGCGCTCAAGGCCGCGGGGGACCTGCGCGCCAACGACTTCCTGCTCGGCCGCGTCGGCGCCGAGCGCCCCGGCGACGCCGTGCTCTCCGAGGAGGGCAAGGGCGAGGCCGGTCGCGTCGGGACCGAGCGGCTCGGGGCCGACCGCGTGTGGATCATCGACCCGCTCGACGGCACCCGCGAGTACTCCGAGGAGGGCCGCGACGACTGGGCCGTCCACGTCGCCCTCTGGCAGCGCGGCCTCGGCCTCACCGCCGCCGCCGTCGCCCTCCCCGCGCAGGGCGTGACCTTGCGCACCGACGCGGTCTACGCCGTGCCCGCCGAGGCGCCCGCCAAGCCGCGCATCGCCGTCTCCCGCACCCGCCCGCCCGCGCAGGCGCTCGCCGCCGAGGCCGCGCTCGGGGCCGAGCTCGTGCCGATGGGCTCGGCCGGAGCCAAGGTCATGGCCGTGGTCGCCGGTACAGTCGACGCGTACGTCCACGCCGGCGGCCAGTTCGAGTGGGACTCCGCCGCGCCGGTCGCGGTGGCGCTGGCCTCGGGCTGGCACGCCTCGCGGATCGACGGCGCTCCGCTGCGGTACAACGAGGCCGACCCCTACCTTCCCGATCTGCTGGTCTGTCGCCCCGACCTGGCGGAGCCGCTGCTCCGCGCCGTCGAGGGACACTGACCGCACTGGTCCGCAAGGGCCGCAACGATGACCGACACCCCGTCCGGGGTCGAGCTGAGAGGAGCACTGCGCCGGTGAGCGACTATCGAATCAGCCATACCGCCGCGCTGGAGGCCGAGGCGATCTTCATCTTCCGTGAGGTCGCGGCCACCTGTCAGCGCCCCGTGCTGCTGTTCTCGGGCGGCAAGGACTCGATCGTCATGCTGCACCTGGCGCAGAAGGCGTTCGCGCCCGCGCCGATCCCGTTCCCGGTCATGCACGTCGACACCGGCCAGAACTTCGCGGAGGTCATCGACTACCGCGATCGCCGGGTCGCCGAGACCGGCGTCCAGCTCATCGTCGCGTCCGTCCAGGACGCCATCGACCGCGGCATGGTCACCGAGCCGCCGGACGGCACCCGCAACCGCATCCAGACGCCCGTGCTCCTGGAGGCCGCCGAGAAGTACCAGTTCGACGCCCTGTTCGGCGGGGCCCGCCGCGACGAGGAGAAGGCCCGCGCCAAGGAGCGCGTGTTCTCCTTCCGCGACGACTTCGGCCAGTGGGACCCCAAGAACCAGCGGCCCGAGCTGTGGGGCCTGTACAACGGGCGCGTCCACCCGGGCGAGCAGATCCGGGTGTTCCCGCTGTCGAACTGGACCGAGCTCGACGTGTGGCGCTACATCGGCTCCGAGTCGATCCCGCTGCCCGAGGTGTACTTCGCGTCCGAGCGGGAAGTGGTCGACCGCGGCGGGATGCTGTACGCGGTCAACGAGTTCATCCAGGTGCGCGAGGGCGAGTCGGTTTTCAAGGAGACCGTCCGCTACCGCACCGTGGGCGACGCGAACCTGACGGCCGGGGTCCGCTCCGAGGCGACGACGATCGAGGAGATCATCGCCGAGGTCGAGGTCACCCGCGTCACCGAGCGCGGCGCGACCCGCGGCGACGACAAGACCTCTGAAGCGGCCATGGAAGACCGCAAGCGGGAAGGGTACTTCTAGATGACGGACACGCTGACCTCGCGCGAGGACACGCACGAGCTGCTGCGCTTCGCCACGGCCGGTTCGGTCGACGACGGCAAGTCCACGCTCATCGGGCGCCTCCTGTTCGACTCGAAGTCGCTCTTCGACGACCAGTGGGACGCCGTGGAGGCCGTCTCCGCGGGCCGCGGCGACGAGTACACCGACCTGGCGCTGCTCACCGACGGGCTCCGCTCGGAGCGCGAGCAGGGCATCACCATCGACGTCGCGTACCGCTACTTCTCCACGCCCGAGCGGAAGTTCATCATCGCGGACACCCCCGGGCACATCCAGTACACGCGGAACATGGTCACCGGCGCCTCGACCGCCGACCTGGCGCTGATCCTCGTGGACGCCCGCAAGGGCCTGGTGGAGCAGTCGCGGCGGCACGCGTTCCTGTGCTCGCTGCTGCGCGTCCCGCACATGGTCCTGTGCGTCAACAAGATGGACCTCGTGGACTACGACGAGGCCGTGTTCAAGCGCATCGAGAACGAGTTCAAGGCGTTCGCAACGAAGCTCGAAGTCCCCGACCTGACGGTGGTCCCGATCTCGGCCCTCAAGGGCGACAACGTGGTCCACCGGTCCGAGAACATGCCGTGGTTCCAGGGCCCGAGCCTGCTCCACCACCTGGAGAAGGTCCACATCGCCTCGGACCGCAACCTCGTGGACGTGCGCTTCCCGGTCCAGCACGTGATCCGGCCGCATTCGAGCGACAACCACGACTACCGCGGCTACGCGGGCCAGATCGCCTCCGGGGTCATGAAGCCCGGCGACGAGGTCATGGTGCTGCCCAGCGGGTTCACCTCGCGCATCGCGTCGATCGAGACCGCCGACGGCCCCTTGGACGAGGCGTTCCCGCCGCTGTCGGTCACCGTGCGGCTGGAGGACGAGCTCGACGTCTCCCGCGGCGACATGCTCTGCCGCCCCGGCAACCAGCCGCGCGTCTCCCAGGACATCGAGGCGATGGTCTGCTGGATGGACGAGGCCCGGCCGCTGCGCCTGCGCGGCAAGTACGCGATCAAGCACACGACCGCGGACGCGCGCGCCGTCGTCAAGGACGTGCAGTACCAGCTCGACGTCAACACGCTCCACCGCGACGAGTCGGCGAACGAGCTGCGGCTCAACGAGATCGGGCGCGTCACGCTCCGCACCACGAAGCCGCTCCTGTGCGACGACTACCGCCGCAACCGCTCCACCGGCGGCTTCATCATCATCGACGAGTCCGACAACCGCACCGTCGGCGCGGGCATCATCGTCTGAGCAGTGCAACGAGAGGGGGCCCGGACCGTTTCGGTCCGGGCCCCCTGTCAGGTCTCCTCCCACGCCTTCTTGACCCTGACGGGCGCCTTGGCGTACCAGGCGTCCTCTATCAGCTCGGTGAGCCGGGGCTCGTCGATGCGGTCCAGGTCGACGAGGATCATGGCGTAGCCGTCGTAGTGCTTGGTCGTGTAGAAGGCCGGATCGCCGGAGGCGAGGAGGGCGGCCTTCTCGCTCGGGTCGCAGACGATGGCGAGGCCGCCCTCGGCCTCGGTGCGCAGGCGTGCGAAGAAGCGGCCCTTCACTTTCAACGAGGGCGTCTGCCAGCTGGTGGTCTCTTCGACCTCGGGGTAGCGCATCGCGATCTCGACCACGTCGTCCCAGGTAGCCATATGTCCATGTTCCCGCAAGGGTGCGACATTTTCAGGCCCTCAGGGGTTGATCCAGTTGCCGATCGTGATGAGGCTCGCGGCGGAGGCGCCGAGGACGGCGGTGGCGACGACGGCCGCGGCGAGGAGCCGCAGGGGCGTCTGGGTCCAGTCGGGGCCGATCTGGTGGCGCATCGCGGGCATCGACCCGGTGCCCGGCTCGGGCTGCGGGGACTCGTACGCCTCGGGGATCTCCTCCGGCTTGGGCCGCATGAAGGCCGAGGTGGGGAGGAGCTGCGTGTCGTCGGAGCGGACGCCGCCGTCGACGCGCACGTGGTCGACCTGGACGGTGACGGGCCCGACCGCGCCGCGCAGGCCGTCGCCGACCCGCGCGAACTGCGTCGTGTCGTCGGCGCGGGGCCGCGAGGGCTCCATGCGCGGCTGCGAGGTCTCCCAGGAGTACCGGAACCGGTTGGACTGCATCTGGGGCTGCGAGCCTTCGCGTCCGGCCCGCGGGACGGACCAGCCGCCCGCGACCGGCTCCTCGCGCGGCGCGGAGGGCTCGAAGCGGCCGTGGTCGTCGGGGCGCTCCCAGGAGTAGCGCGGCCGGGACGGCTCGCGCGTGTGGGGGAGCGGGCCGGAGACGGTGTCGACCTGCACGGTCTTGAGCTCGTCGGTGCCGCGGCCGTCCCCGACCCGGGGCAGCTCCCCGGTGGTCGGGTGCGCCGGGTCGCCGTATCGCGGTCCCCAGTTGTCGCTCACGGCGGACTCCCTAGTTCTCGACGGTCGAGAGGATCCGGTCGCGGTGGCCTGCGAGGTTCTCGATCTCGGCCTGCTGCACCGTGATCGTGCGCTGCGCCGCGTCCACGACCAGCTCGTCGTCGGTGAGGTCCAGCGCGGCCTTCGCCATGTCGACGCCGCCGATGTGGTGGTCGATCATCAGGTTCGCGAACATGACGTCGGCGTCGGTCCCCGTGGTGGACTTGAACTCCGCGAGCTCCTCGTCGGTCGCCATGCCGGGCATGAGCCCGCCGGCCTCCTGCGAGTCGTGGGCGTGCTCCTCGCCCGCCCACGCCATCGGCTCGCCGGTGGACAGCTGCACGCCCCACTGGCGCAGCCAGGAGCGGTACATGCCCATCTCGGCGCTCTGGGAGGTGGCGATGTCGTACGCGACGATCTTCATCGTCTCGTCGGAGCCGTTCTGCCACTCGTACATCGCCATGTCGACGGCCTGCTGGTGATGCGTGATCATGTCGCGCGCGAACCCGGCCTCGACCGAGTCGTTGCCGGGCGAGGACGTGCCGACCACGTAGCCGACCGCCCCGCCCGCGGCCAGCATGAGCACGGCGGTGACCGCGATCAGCAGTGCGGGCCTGCGCCACAAGCCGCTCATTCGTCCTCCTTCGGCGGGCGCCCTCGCGGAGCGCCCGCGCCCTCGTCATGCCTAACGAGCGTCGGCCCGAAAGGTTCGCCGCCCTCACCCGCGCTACATCTGGCCGGCGTCCTCGACCGTGGTCGAGACCCCGCCGGTGCAGGTCGCGTTCGCCTCGGCCGTGTTGTCGGCGTTCTGGACGTAGTAGTCCAGGAACTCGTCGATCTTCGGGTCGTTCAGGTCGTCCGTCTTGTACTGGACGCCCCACGCCTGGATCGAGACCTCCGTGCCGAGCTCGGGGTAGGGGCTCATGAGGGAGTAGTCGCGGCCGTTGATCTTCCCGGCGAGCTGCGCGATGCCGTCGCCGTCGACCAGGGCCGGGTCGTAGGTGAGCCACACGGCGCCGTGCTCCAGGGAGTGGACCGCGTTGCCGTCGACGATCGCGGCCGCGTACACCGAGCCGGTGCAGGTCTGCCACGCGCCGAGGTGGTTGCCGCCCGAAGGCGGGGTGGTCTCGTACTCGACGGCGTCGTTCGCGGTGTCCTCGTCGCCGTCGACGTGGGTCTGCTGGACCACCCACGGGTGCTCCAGGTCGTCCTCGGTGACGTCGCCGTCCCGGACGGCCGCGGAGACCTCCGAGTAGTTCGCGTACTCGCCGTAGTAGTCGGTGACGCCTTCCGGCGGCTGGCTCCGGTCCCACACGACGAACACGGCGGCCCCGATCAGGCCGAGCGCGACGACGCCGACGCCGCCGAACGTGAAGATCATGCCCCACGGCTTCGGCTGCTTCACCTGGACCGCGCGGCCCTTGCGGGCGGGCCCGGACTTCGCGTCCTTCTTCGCGGAGGAGGTGTCGAAGGCGCTCTTGCCGGAGCTCTTGGCGGGGGTCTTCCCGGCGCCCTTGGCCGGGGTCTTCCCCGCGGCCTTGGCCTTGGGCGAGCCCTTGGCCTCGGCCGACTCCTTCACCGGAGTCTCCTCGGATTCCTTGTCGGTGCCTTTGCCTTTGCCAGTGCTGCCCTTGCCGGCGCTCTTGGTGGCGGATTGCTTCTTGGTAGCCATATCGCGGGGCGTGCCTCTATCGTCGACGACAGGTTGAGCCAGCGGCACCGGGGGAGGGCCCGGCATGAACACCACTCGCGTACGCCACCTTACCTGGTCGGGCCGCGACACTTCCTTAGAGCGCGCGGCTTTCGTGCGCGGCCCGTCCCGGCCCCGCTACGACTCGACCGTCGTGCTCACGCCCCCCGCGCAGGTCGCCATCGCCTCCGGGTTGAACCGCTCGTTGAGGATGAACTCGTCCAGGTACGCCTCGATCGCCGGATCGGCCGGGTCCTCGGTCTGGTACCGGTTCCCCCACGACTGGAGCGACACCGCCGGGCCCTGCCCCGGGTACGGGCTCATCAGCGAGTAGTCGCGGCCCTGCACCAGCAGCGCCAGCGCGTCCACCGCCTCCGGCGCGACCAGTTCCGGGTCGTACGTCAGCCACACCGCCCCGTGCTCCAGGGAGTGGACCGCGTTCCCGTCGACCAGCGGCGCGTCGTACACCGAGCCCGTGCACGTCTGCCACGCCGACAGGTGGTTCCCGCCCGCCGGGGGCACCAGGTCGTACACCGGCGGCTGCCCGTCCCAGTCCGTCGCGATGTCCACGTGGTCCTGCTGCGCCACGAACGGGTACTCCAGGTCCTCGGCGGTGACGTCCCCGGCCTGGATCGCGGCCATCACGGTCGTGTAGTCGCCGTACTCCCCGTAGAACGACTCCACGCCCTCGATGTCGACGCCCTGCGCGTCGTCCTGGGAGGTCTGGTCGGCCGCGGCCCCGCCGTCGTCCCCCGAGTCCGCGGCCGGGGAGCAGGCCGCGAGGGCCGCCAGGGCGAGGAGGGGGGCGATCGCGGTCCAGCGGGTGCGAAGCGTGCGCATGTTCGGGAGCCTTCCGTCGGAGTTGCTGCTCCACAACCTACCGGTGCAGGCCACACGCGCCTTTATCACTCGCAGGCGCCCGAGCCGGGAGTCTACGATTACCGGGTGACTCCTGAGACGCTCGCAGAGAAAGTGCTGTCCGCTACGCGCGATGCCTTCGAGGCCCTCGGCCTCGACGCCGCCGTACTGCCCGCCGCGACGGCGGTGGAGCGACCCAGGGACCCCAAGCACGGCGACTACGCCTCCAACATCGCCCTCCAGACCGCGAAGAAGGCCGGGACCAACCCGCGCGCGCTCGCCGAGAAGATCGCCGAGAACCTGACGAGCACCGACGGCGTCGCCAAGGTCGACATCGCCGGGCCCGGGTTCCTCAACATCACCCTCGACGCGGCCGCCGCCGGCGAGATCGCCGGGACGATCGTCGCCGCCGGGCCCTCCTTCGGCGACAACGACTCCATGGCCGGGCACAACGTCAACCTGGAGTTCGTGTCCGCGAACCCGACCGGGCCCGTGCACATCGGCGCCGTCCGCTGGGCCGCCGTCGGCGACGCCCTCGCCCGCGTCATGCGCGCCTCCGGCGCGAAGGTCACCTCCGAGTACTACTTCAACGACGCCGGCTCCCAGATCGACAACTTCTCCGCGTCGCTGCTCGCCTCCGCGAAGGGCGAGCCGACCCCCGAGAACGGCTACGGCGGCGCCTACATCGCCGACATCGCCGCCGAGGTGCTCAAGCGGCGCCCCGACGCGCTCGACGCCGCCGACCCGCAGGAGGTCTTCCGGGAGGTCGGCGTGGACCTCATGTTCGCCGAGATCAAGAGCGACCTCGAAGCGTTCGGCACCCACTTCGACGTGTTCTTCAACGAGAAGGACCTCCACGACAAGGGCGAGCTCGACGCCGCCGTCGAACGCCTCGACAAGCAGGGCCACATCTACGAGGCCGACGGCGCGATCTGGCTGCGCACCACCACCTTCGGCGACGACAAGGACCGGCCGCTGAAGAAGTCCAACGGCGAGTGGACCTACTTCGCCGCCGACTGCGCGTACTACCTCGACAAGCGCGAGCGCGGCTTCGACAAGCTCGTGTTCATGCTCGGCGCCGACCACCACGGCTACATCGGCCGCATGCAGGCCATGAGCCGCGCCTTCGGCGACGAGCCGGGCACCATGGAGATCCTCATCGGCCAGCTGGTGAACCTCCTGCGCGACGGCAAGCCCCTGCGGATGTCCAAGCGGGCGGGCACGGTCCTGGGTCTGGACGACATCGTCGGGGCCATCGGCGTGGACGCCTCGCGGTACGCGCTGGCGCGCTACTCCGCGGACTCCTCGATCGACCTCGACATCGACCTGTGGACCAAGCACTCCAGCGACAACCCGGTCTACTACGTGCAGTACGCGCACGCCCGGATCGCCGGGGTCCTGCGCAACGCCGCCGACCGCGGCGTGGACAAGGGCGAGGCGTACGACGCGTCGGTGCTCGTCCACGAGCGCGAGTCGGACCTGCTCAAGGCCCTCGCCGAGTTCCCGTCGGTGGTCGCCACCGCCGCGGAGCTGCGCGAGCCGCACCGCGTCGCCCGGTACGCCGAGGAGCTCGCCGGGGCCTACCACCGGTTCCAGCACGACTGCCGGGTCCTGCCGGTCGGCGACGAGGAGCCCACGGACCTCAACCGCGCGCGGCTGTGGGTCGTGGACGCCACCCGGACCGTCCTCGCCAACGCGCTCGCGCTGCTCGGCGTCTCGGCCCCGGAGCGGATGTAATGCGCATGCACGAGGCCGGTGCGCTGCACGGCGACTTCGACTCGCTGCGCCCGTCGTGGCTCGGCGTGCCCGAGGACGTGAACACGATCCTCCCGCAGCTGTGGGCGAAGAACGTCGAGCGCGCCGAGGACGGCGTCCTGCACGTCGGCGGCGTCTCGGCGGAGAAGCTCGCGGCCGAGTTCGGCACGCCCGCGTACGTGTTCGACGAGGACGACTTCCGGGCCCGCTGCCGGGCCTGGACCGAGGCGTTCGCCGACGCCGACGTGTTCTACGCGTCGAAGGCGTTCTGCTCCAAGGCCGTGCTCCGCGCCGCCGCCGAAGAGGGCCTGTTCGTGGACGTGTGCACCGCGGGCGAGCTCGCGGTGGCCCTCGCGGCCGGGCTCGACCCGGCCCGGCTGGGCCTGCACGGGAACAACAAGTCCCTCGCCGAGCTGCACCAGGCCGTGGAGATCGGGGTGGGCCGGATCGTGGCCGACTCGTTCCAGGAGATCGAGCGGCTCGAAGCGATCGCGGAGGAGCTGGGGAAGCGCCCGAACGTGATGGTCCGCGTGAACGTGGGCGTCGAGGCGCACACGCACGAGTTCATCGCGACCGCGCACGAGGACCAGAAGTTCGGGTTCTCGCTGGCCGACGGCGTCGCCTACGAGGCCGCGCGCCGCGTCGTCGCCGCCGAGCACCTGCACCTGCTGGGCCTGCACTCGCACATCGGGTCGCAGATCTTCGACACCGCCGCGTTCGAGGTCTCGGCCGCGCGCGTGGCCCGCCTCCAGGCGAAGCTCCAGGCCGACTTCGGGATCACGCTCGACGAGCTGGACCTCGGCGGCGGCTTCGGCATGGCCTACACGACGCAGGACGACCCGCAGCCGCCCGCCGACATCGCCTCGTCGCTGCGCAAGATCGTGGCCGACGAGTGCGCCGCGGCCGGGATCGGCGTCCCGCGCCTGTCGATTGAGCCGGGCCGCAGCCTCATCGGGCCCTCGATGTTCACCCTCTACGAGGTGGGCACCGTCAAGCCCGTGACGCTCTCGGCGGGCGCCTCGCGCCTGTACGTCTCGGTCGACGGCGGCATCTCCGACAACATCCGGACCGCGCTGTACGACGCCACCTACTCGGCGACGCTCGCCTCGCGTTCGTCCACCGCCACACCGGCGCTCGCCCGCGTTGTGGGAAAGCATTGCGAATCCGGCGACATTGTTGTTAAAGATGAATTCCTGCCGGCCGACGTGAAGCCGGGAGACCTGCTCGCGGTCCCTGGAACCGGCGCCTACTGCCGCTCCATGGGCTCGAACTACAACCACGTGCCGCGTCCGCCGGTCGTGGCCGTCCGCGACGGCCAGGCCCGGGTGATCCTGGCACGCGAGACCGTCGACGACCTCTTGCGTCTCGACGTCGGCTAGACCGGCCGCGCCCGCGCGTCCGGCTGAACCCACAGAAAGAGGACACCAGCGATGAAACTCGCGCTACTCGGATGCGGCAACGTCGGCAGTGAAGTCGTGCGCCTCATGCGAACGCGCGGGGAGGAGCTGGCGGCCCGGGTGGGGGAGCCGGTCGAGATCGTCGGCATCGCCGTGCGCCGCCTCGACCGCGACCGCTCGCACCTGCCGGTGCCCAAGGAGATGTTCACCAACGACGCGCTGGGCCTGGTCAAGCGCGAGGACGTGGACATCGTCGTGGAGGTCGCCGGGGGCATCGAGCCCGCGCGCACCTGGATCACCACCGCCCTCGGCGAGGGCAAGTCCGTGGTGACCGCGAACAAGGCCCTCCTCGCCGAGGACGGCCCGGCGCTGTCGGCCGCCGCGAAGGCGGGCGGCGCGGACCTGTACTACGAGGCCGCCGCCGCGGCCGCGATCCCGCTCATGCGCCCGCTGCGCGAGTCGCTGCACGGCGACACGATCAACCGGGTCCTCGGGATCGTCAACGGGACCACGAACTACATCCTCAGCAGCATGTCGCAGACCGGCGCCGCGTTTGAGGAGGCCCTCGGCGAGGCCACCGAGCTCGGGTACGCCGAGGCGGACCCGACCGCCGACGTCGACAACTACGACGCCGCCGCGAAGGCCGCGCTCATCGCCTCGCTCGCGTTCCACACCCACATCGACCTCGGCGACGTCTACCGGGAGGGCATCCGCGACGTCTCCGCCGCCGACATCGCGTCGGCCGCCGCCGAAGGGCGCGTCGTCAAGCCGCTGTGCATCGCCACCCGGGAGGCCGACGGCGTGTCCGTGCGCGTCCACCCGGCGATGATCCCCCGCAACCACCCGCTCGCGAACGTCAACGGCGCGTACAACGCCGTGTTCGTCGAGGCCGAGTCCGCAGGCCGCCTCATGTTCTACGGAGCGGGAGCGGGCGGCACCGAGACCGCCTCGGCCGTGCTCGGCGATATCGTGGCCGTGGCGCGCAACAAGCGCGGCGGGATCACCGCGTTCCCGCCCGAGGCCGCCTACCAGGACCTGCCGGTGAAACCCATCGGCGAGGCCCGCACCCGCTACCACGTCAGCCTCGACGTGGTGGACGAGCCCGGCGTGCTCGCCCGCGTGGCGGCCACCTTCGCCCACCACGGCGTCAGCCTCGCCACCGTCCACCAGTCCGGCCGCGGCGACGACGCCCAGCTGGTGGTGGTCACCCACACGGCCGCCGACAAGCAGTTGTCGGACACCGTTGACGAACTGTCGCAGCTGACGTCGGTGCACCAGGTCACCAGCGTCATGCGCGTCGAAGGAGAATAGGGACGAAATGTCCGGCTCTGCTGCTATGCGCCCGGGGTGGCGCGGCCTGATCGAGGAGTTCAGGGACCGCCTCCCCGTCACCGGGGACACCCCCGTGGTAACCCTCCAGGAGGGCGGCACGCCGCTGCTCCCCGCGCCCGTCCTGTCCGCGAAGACCGGCTGCGACGTGTACCTCAAGATCGAGGGCCTCAACCCGACCGGGTCCTTCAAGGACCGCGGCATGACCCTCGCGGTCTCCAAGGCCGTCGAGGACGGCTCCAAGGCCGTCATCTGCGCCTCCACCGGCAACACGTCCGCGTCCGCCGCGGCCTACGCCGCCCGCGCCGGGATCACCTGCGCGGTGCTCATCCCCGCCGGGAAGATCGCCCTCGGCAAGCTCGCCCAGGCCCTCGTCCACGGCGCCAAGGTCCTCCAGGTCGACGGGAACTTCGACGACTGCCTGTCCATCGCCGACAAGCTCGCCGTCGAGTACCCCGTCACGCTCGTCAACCACCTGAACTACAACCGCATCCTCGGGCAGAAGACCGCCGCGTACGAGGTCGTGCAGGTCCTCGGCGACGCCCCCGACATCCACTGCCTCCCGGTCGGCAACGCGGGCAACATCACCGCCTACTGGCTCGGGTACAACGAGGACCACGCCGCCGGGACCTCCACGAAGCTCCCGAGGATGCTCGGCGTCCAGGCCGCCGGGTCCGCGCCGATCGTCGACGGCCGCGTCGTGGAGCACCCGCAGACCATCGCCACCGCGATCCGCATCGGCAACCCCGCGTCGTGGACCAAGGCCCTCGACGCCAAGGCCGAGTCGAACGGCGACATCATCGCCGCCACCGACCGCGAGATCCACGCCGCGTACATGCTCCTGGCCCGCTCCGAAGGCGTCTTCGTCGAACTCGCCTCCGCGGCCTCGGTCGCGGGCCTGCTCAAGCAGGCCGCCGCGGGCTGGCTCGCACCCGGCCAGACCGTCGTCTGCACCGTCACCGGCAACGGCCTCAAGGACCCCGACTGGGCCGTCTCCACCGCGCCGCAGCCGCAGACCGTCCCCGTGGACGTGCTGCAGACGGCCACGGCGCTGGGACTCTAATTGGGCGCCTTCAACACCGGGCCGCGGGCGACCGTCCGCGTCCCGGCCACCTCAGCGAACCTCGGGCCCGGCTTCGACTCGCTCGGCCTCGCCCTCGACCTGTGGGACGAGGTCACCGCCGAGGCCACCAGCGGCACGAAGATCACCGTGGAGGTCGAAGGCGAGGGCGCGGGCACCGTCCCGAGCGACGAACGACACCTCGTCGCCTCCGCGATGCTCCGCACGTTCGCCTCGCTCGACCTCACGCCGCCGGGCCTGGACCTCAAGTGCCGCAACAGCATTCCGCACGCCCGCGGCCTCGGGTCCTCCTCCGCGGCGATCGTCGCGGGCATCATGCTCGCCGACGCGCTGGCCGGGGCCGGGCTCACCCGCGCCGAGAAGCTGAAGCTCGCGAGCGAGATCGAGGGCCACCCCGACAACGTGGCCCCCTGCCTCCTCGGCGGGTTCACCATCGCCTACTCCACAGAGGACGGAGCGCGGGCCGTCGCCCTCGACCCGTCCCCGCGCCTGCACCCGTGGGTCTACATCCCGCGGTCGAAGGGCCTGACCTCGGTCGCCCGCGCGGCGCTCCCGGAGAAGGTCGCGTACGCCGACGCGGTGTTCAACCTCTCGCGTTCGGCGCTGCTCGTGGCCGCGGTGACGGTGCGTCCCTCGCGCCTCTTCGAGGCCACCGACGACCGCCTCCACCAGCGGTTCCGTGCCGCGGGAATGCCGGAGAGCGCGGCGTTGTTGGAACAGCTGCGCACCACCGGGACCGCCGCGGCGATCTCGGGCGCAGGGCCGACCGTGCTCGCCCTGGCGGTGGACGGCGCACCCGTCCCCGAGGCCCCCGAAGGCTTCGAGGCGAGGCGCCTGGACGTCGCCGGCGGGGCAGTGCAGGTCGCACCCGTCCCCAGCGAATGATCCTCGGGTCCGTTGTTGGGAATGGCAAAGGTGCGCTACTATTCCAGTTAGACGACCACCCGGTGTCGTGACTGCTCGAAGCCTTGCTTATGCTTGTGGTCACAACAGCTGCGGCGCATCCAGCGCACGCCTGATCTCTTGTTTGGGTCATCACCCTCAACCATGGATTTGTGACTTTGCAAAGCTCCAGCGTGGCATGGCACGGTTTCGACGAAGGAACAGTCGCTGTCCGCATGGATCGCAATCAGCGGAGATCGGCGCCACGTGTCTCACCGTGCACGATCATTCAACGCGAGCTCGCCGGTCACAAACCCAGAGGCGTCGCCTCGATCAGGACCGTCTGCTCAGCGGACAGCCCAGGGGTGTTGCACCCGGTGTCAACCGTCGTCTTCCATCCGCCGCGCCCGCTCGGGCCGAGGCGGTCGAAGCGATGGCGGGACGCAGACCAGAACATCGGCATTGCGGCTATTTGAAAGACGCGGAAACTCCTCGAATCCCATTCGAAGTTCCGCCAGGGAAGGAATCCATTGAGCGACACCACCGGCACGACGTCGGACCGGATGAGCGATGCGGCGCCGACTTCGGGAGAGGAACTCCCCGAGGCCAGGAAGCGCCGCCGGGCAGGAACCGGTCTGGCCTCACTGCTGATGCCCGAGCTCCAGCAGATGGCGCAATCGCTCGGCATCACCGGCGTTGGCCGGATGCGCAAGAGCGAGCTGATCGCCGCCATCCAGGAACGGCAGGATGAGGGCTCGCAGCCCGGCGGTGCCAGCGCCGAACAGGAGGCCCCGCCAGTGCCTGACTCCGAACACACACCGACCGCCGAGGGTCCGCAGGCCACTGTCGACACCGCGCCGGGCGACAACGGCTCCGAGAGCGCCGACGCCAAGGGCGGCAGTGCCGTTCGCCGGGCCACCCGCCCGGCCGGCCCGCCGCAGCCGCGCCGTCGCCAGGAGCACCAGTCGACCGTGCAGGACGCGGAGGAGACCGGGAGCGCCGACGCCAACACGTCCGGCTCGCAGTTCGATTCCGATGAGGACCGTCCGCAGCGCCGCCGCCGCTCCCGTGAGAACGGGCGCGAGAACGGCCGCCGCGACGAGCAGCCCGAGTCCCGCAACGAGTCCCGTGAGCGCCGCAATGAGCGCAACGACGACTACGACGACGACCGCGGCCCGCGCGACGGCGACGGCGAAGGCCGCCGCCGCAAGCGCCGGGACCGCTCCGACCGCCGCCAGCGCGGCGGGCGCGACGAGAACGAGCGCGGCCCGCAGGGCGGCGGCAGCGGCGGCTCCCAGAACGACGAGCTGCTCGTCCCGGTCGCCGGCATCCTCGACATCCTCGACAACTACGCGTTCATCCGCACGACCGGCTACCTCGCCGGACCGGACGACGTGTACGTCTCGATGTCGCAGGTCCGCAAGTACCGGCTGCGCCGCGGCGACGCCATCACCGGCGCCGTCAAGCCCACCCGCGGCGAGGAGCCCGGGAACGGCAACAGCCAGCAGGCCAAGCAGCGCCGCGAGAAGTACAACCCGCTCGTGCGCCTCGACACCGTCAACGGCATGAACCCCGAGGACGCGAAGAAGCGCGACGAGTTCTACAAGCTCACGCCGCTGTACCCGCAGGAGCGCCTGCGCCTGGAGACCGAGCCGAACGCGCTGACCACGCGGGTGATAGACCTCGTGGCCCCGATCGGCAAGGGCCAGCGCGCCCTCATCGTCTCGCCGCCGAAGGCCGGCAAGACGATGGTGCTCCAGGCGATCGCGAACGCGATCACCACGAACAACCCCGAGTGCCACCTCATGGTGGTCCTCGCGGACGAGCGGCCCGAAGAGGTCACCGACATGCAGCGATCGGTGAAGGGCGAGGTCATCGCCTCGACCTTCGACCGCCCGCCGTCGGACCACACCACGGTCGCCGAGCTCGCCATCGAGCGCGCGAAGCGCCTCGTGGAGCTGGGCCACGACGTGGTCGTGCTGCTCGACTCGATCACCCGCCTGGGCCGCGCGTACAACAACTCGTCGCCCGCGTCGGGCCGGATCCTGTCCGGCGGCATCGACTCGACCGCGCTCTACCCGCCGAAGCGCTTCCTGGGCGCGGCGCGGAACATCGAGCACGGCGGGTCGCTGACCATCATCGGCACGGCGCTGGTCGAGACCGGCTCCATGGGCGACACGGTCATCTTCGAGGAGTTCAAGGGCACCGGCAACGCCGAGCTCAAGCTGGACCGGAAGATCGCCGAGAAGCGCACGTGGCCGGCGATCGACGTGCACCAGTCGAGCACCCGCAAGGACGAGCTCATGATGAGCCCCGAGGAGCAGGCGGTCATGCTGAAGCTCCGCCGGGTCCTGTCCTCGCTGGAGCCGCAGCAGGCGATCGAGCTGCTCATCGACCGGCTGAAGAAGACCCAGACGAACGCCGAGTTCCTGATGTCCATCGTCAAGAGCACGCCCGGCGACTAGTCGTACGAGACGTGAGGCCGCCCTCGCTGAGAGCGGCCTCACGCCTTACCATTGAACGCTGGTGCGCAGGTCGCGCACCCTCCGATAGCCCCTTGGGGGCTCGACGCGGTACCGGTTCACGGCGCAAGCCGACCCGGCGACCGGCATGAAAGGGAAGTCATGAAAGAGGGCATCCACCCTGAGTACGTCGTCACCGAGGTGACCTGCTCCTGCGGGAACAGCTTCACCACCCGGTCGACGGTGACCAGCGGCAAGATCCAGGCTGCGACCTGCAACAAGTGCCACCCGTTCTACACCGGCAAGCAGCGCATCCTCGACACCGGCGGTCGCGTGGCCAAGTTCAAGGCCCGCTACGCCAAGGCTGCCGAGAAGGCCCAGGCCGGCAAGTAGCTGTGCTCCGCGGCGTCCGTGTCCCTGCGACACGGGCGCCGCGTTTTTCGTCCCGTCCGATGTCTTGCAAGGCTTTCTTAAGGAACAGAGATGACGTCCGCAGCCGACAACCGCCTGGAAATGCTCATCGCGGAGTACCGCGACCTCGAAGTCCAGATGGGCGACCCCGCCCTGCACGCCGACCAGGCCCAGGCCAGGCGGGTCGGGCGCCGCTACGCGGAGCTGTCGCCGATCGCGAAGACCGCCGAGGACATCGCGTCGGCCAAGGACGACCTGGAGACCGCCGAGGAGCTCGCCAAGGAGGACTCGGAGTTCGCGGAGGAGGCCGACCGGCTGCGGGGGCGCATCCCGCAGCTTGAGGAGAAGCTCGCGGAGCTGCTGGTGCCGCGCGACCCCGACGACTCCAAGGACGTCATCATCGAGATCAAGGCGGGCGCGGGCGGCGAGGAGTCCGGCCTGTTCGCCGGGGACCTCCTGCGCATGTACCTGCGGTACTTCGAGCGCCAGGGCTGGGCCGTGGAGACCCTCGAAATGGTCCCCACCGACCTGGGCGGCGTCAAGGACTCCTCGATCGCGGTGCGCACCAAGGGGAACCCCGAGGGCGGCAACGGCGTGTGGTCGCGCATGAAGTTCGAGGGCGGCGTCCACCGCGTGCAGCGCGTGCCCGTGACCGAGTCGCAGGGCCGCGTCCACACCTCGGCGGCGGCGGTCGTCGTGATGCCCGAGGCCGAGGAGGTCGACTTCGAGCTGAACATGAACGACGTGCGGGTGGACGTGTACCGGTCCTCCGGGCCCGGCGGCCAGTCGGTCAACACCACCGACTCGGCGGTGCGCCTCACCCACGTGCCCACCGGCGTCGTCGTCACCTCGCAGAACGAGAAGAGCCAGCTCCAGAACAAGGAGGCGGCGATCAAGGTCCTGCGCGCCCGCCTGCTCGCGAAGCAGCAGGAGGAGGCCGCGGCCGCGGCCGGGGCCGCGCGCCTGTCGCAGGTGCGCACCGCCGACCGCTCCGAGCGCATCCGCACCTACAACTTCCCGCAGAACCGCCTCACCGACCACCGCGTCGGGTTCACCGCGTACAACCTCGACCAGGTCATGGACGGCTCCCTCGACGAGGTCCTGGACGCCCTCGCCGCCGCCGACCGCGCCGAGCGCATGGCGCGCGGCGCTGAGTAGGCGCGGCGCGGTGGCCTGGCCCGAGACGGTGGCCGCGGCCGCGGCGCGGCTCGCGGCGGCAGGGGTCCACTCCCCGCGCAACGACGCCGAACTGCTCGCGGCCCACGTCTCCGGGCTCACGCGCGCGCAGCTCCTCATCGCCGACGGGCCGACCGAGGCCCAGGCGGCCGTGTTCGACGCGCTCACGGCGCGCCGGGCCGCCCGCGAACCGCTCCAGCACCTCACCGGCTCGGCGGCGTTCCGCTACGGCGAGCTCGCGGTCGGACCGGGGGTGTTCGTGCCCCGGCCCGAGACGGAGCTGCTCGTGGACTGGGCGCTCGCCCACTTGCCGGAAGGGGGCACCGTCATCGACGCGTGCTCGGGTTCGGGGGCCGTGGCCTACTCGATCGCGACCGAGCGGCCCGACGCCCGCGTGTGGGCCGTCGAGGTCGACCCCGACGCGTTCGAGTGGCTCGAATCGAACCTGGAGGGCACCGGCGCGGTGCCCGTCCTCGCCGACGCCACCGCCGCCGGGACGCTCGCCGAGCTCGACGGGCTCGCCGACCTCGTGACCGCGAACCCGCCGTACGTGCCGTTCGAGATCGAAGTGGCCCCCGAGGTGGAGTTCGACCCGTCCGGGGCCGTGTACGCGGCCGAGGCCGGGCTCGCGGTCATCCAGCCGCTCGCCGTCCGCGCCGCGGGCTGGCTCCGGCCCGGCGGCTGGTACGGCTTCGAGCACGACGACACCCACGGGACCGTGGCCCCGGAGATCCTCCGTGTCAGCGGGTTCACCGATGCGGAGGACCACGACGACCTCGCCGGCCGGCCGAGGTTCGCTACAGGAAGGCTAGGCTTGCTGCCGTGAGGCTGTTCAATTGCAGGAAGATCAAGGACCGCGCCACGGGCATCAAGTCCGCCGCGCGCGCCGTCACCGGCGGCCGGCTGGTCGTCATCCCCACCGACACCGTGTACGGGATCGGCTGTGACGCGTTCAACCACGCCGCCGTGAAGGCGCTCCTCGCCGCGAAGGGCCGCGGGCGCGACATGGCCCCGCCCGTCCTCGTCGGCTCCAAGCGGGCCCTCGACGGCATCGCCTCCGACGTCCCGGACTCCGCGAAGGAGCTCATCGAGGCGTTCTGGCCCGGCCCGCTCACCGTCGTGGTGCCCTACACCCCGACGCTGACCTGGGACCTCGGCGACACCGACGGCACCGTCGCGGTGCGCATGCCGCTGCACCCGCTCGCGATCGAGCTGCTCAAGGAGACCGGCCCCATGGCCGTGTCCTCCGCGAACAAGACCGGTCAGCCCCCGGCCGAGACCGCCGCCGACGCGAAGGCCCAGCTCGGCTCCGACGTCTCCGTGTACCTGGAGGCCGGGCCCAGCGAGGACAACCTGCCCTCGACGATCGTCGACTGCGTCGCGCACCCGCCGCAGCTGCTGCGCGAGGGCGCCCTCACGCTGGAGCAGATCCGCAAGATCGTCCCCGACACGCTCGACCGCGACGGCTACGGCCCCGGCCAGCGCCCCGAGGACCAGGAGCCGGACGAGGCCCCCGAAGCGGACGAGGCCGACGCGTCCGAGACCGCCGAGGCGACCGACGAGGCCCCCGCCGAGGAGCGCCCGGCGTGAGCGCGCCCTTCTCGGTCCTCCACGTGTGCACCGGCAACATCTGCCGGTCGCCCATGTCCGAGCGCATCCTCGACGGCCTCACCGGCGACGACGTGTACAACCACGGCGCCGGGACCTCGTCGTGGCACGAGGGCGACGACATGCAGCCGTTCTCCGCGCGCGAACTGGAGGACCGCGGCTACGAGTCCGCGGGCCACGGCGCCAGGCACCTGGTCCGGGCCCACATCGAGGCCTCCGACCTGATCCTGGTCGCGACGGCCGGGCACGCGGAGTTCATCGCCGAGTCCTACCCCGAGGCGACCGGGAAGACCTTCCTCGTGCGCACGTTCGGGCGCATCGCCGCCGACGCCGCCGGCGAGGTCCCCGGCGGCGACGTCCACACCCGCGGCAAGGCGCTCCTGGCGCTCGCGGAGCGGCGCCGCGGCGACTACGAGGACGCCGACCTGGCGGACCCGTGGGGGATGAGCCGCGCCGAGTACGGCCGGATCGCCGACCAGCTGGAGGCCGCGCTCACGCCGGTCGCGGCGGCCCTGGAGGGCCCGTCGTGAGGGCCGCGCGGGGCTTTCTGAAGCCGTGCTTCGCCGTCGCCGGGATCGCCGCGGTGATCGCGGCGGTCGCCGGGTGGATCACCGCGGGAGGGCCGGGCGCCTGGGGCGCTCCGGCAGGAGTAGCGTTGGCCGCCTTGGGTTTCGCCGGCTCGGTGCAAGCGGTCGCAGCAGCCGAGAAGATTGACCTGCGTCTCACCCTGCCTATGGCTTTGATCACATACGCATTCAAGCTCGTGATCGCCTTTTTTGCATTGTGGACGGTCCAATCGACGGCCCCGAATGCCTTGCTCCCCTTCGCCTGCGGGATCGTCGGCGGCGCCGTCGCGTGGCTCGCGACCCAGGCTGTCTGGGCATACAAGGCCAAGATCCCCTACATCGAGCTCGACCAGCCGTCTTGACGCGCCCTTGACGCCCGCATGCGATGCGACACGCGGTGTTTCGTGGAGGTTGACAATTGCGCACGGATGGCGCTCATCTCAGCGAACCCGCTGGGCAGTTCCTGCGTAGTAGCTGTTAGAGTTCAATCCGACATGGCCGACATGGAACCCCCCGAACGCAAGCCCCAGCCTGACGGTTCTGACATGGGCTGGCGCGCTCTGGGATATCTGCTGTCCGGGATCATCGTCTGGGGTGGTCTCGGATATCTCGTCGACCTGTGGCTCGAACTGCCCAAAGTCGGGCTCCTGGTAGGGATGCTGGTCGGTGCTGGAGCGGGGATGTACCTGCTCATCAAGCAGATGTCGCCGTAGTTCTTTTTGTGACCGACACTGACTGAGAGGCGTGGCTCGCGTGACCGACTCAGCCATCGTGCTGGCCGAAGGGGAGTCCCACTTCCCGCCCGGTATCCACAGCTTTGACTTTGCCGACTGGTTCTCCGGGCTCACCGGGACCGCGCTCGCCCACATGTTCACCACCATCACCCTCGGTGTGTGGCTGACGGTCGCGATCCTCATCGTCTTCTTCCTGTGGGCCTACCGCAAGCCCCAGATCGTCCCCACCAAGAAGCAGTGGCTGGCCGAGTCCGCCTACGGCTTCATCCGGAACACCGTCGCCATCGACCTCATGGGCAAGAAGGACGGCGTGAAGTTCGCCCCGTACCTCGCGACCCTGTTCCTGTTCATCGTCCTCATGAACTTCTGGGCCGTCGTGCCCGGCATCCAGATCTCCCCGAACGCGCACATCGCGTTCCCGGCGATGCTGGCGATCCTCTCGTGGATCATCTACGTCTGGGTCGGCATCAAGCAGCACGGCCTGGCCAAGTGGCTGAAGATCACCGTCGTGCCCCCGGGCGCGCCGCTGTTCATCTACCCGCTGCTGATCCCGATCGAGATCCTCCAGAACATCATCCTGCGCCCGGTCACCCTGGCCCTGCGGCTCTTCGCGAACATGTTCGCGGGCCACCTCATCCTGCTGGTGTTCATCCTCGGCGGGTTCGAGATGCTCAACTCCAGCAACTTCTTCATCCAGGGCCTGTCGATCTTCTCGTTCGGCATGGGCATCGCGATGACCCTCTTCGAGCTCATCGTCATCCTGCTCCAGGCGTACGTCTTCACGCTCCTGACGGGCATGTACATCCAGGGGTCCCTCGCGGAAGAGCACTAGAGCTCCCCGAAGCTTCCACCCCTCACCCAGAGATTTCGCAATTGAACAACATCGTGCGCGTGACGGTCACGCCACGCTGACACCTAGGAGAAAGCCAGATGGAAGGCTCCGTCAACGTCATCGGTTACGGTCTCGCTGCGATCGGCCCCGGTATCGGTGTTGCCCTCATTTTCGCCGCGTGGATCACCGCCACCGCCCGCCAGCCCGAGTCGGCCGGCATCACCCGCCCGATGCTGTTCATGGGCTTCGCCCTCGTCGAGGTGCTCGCGCTGTTCGGCCTCGTCCTCGCCTTCGCCCTCGGCGGCGGCAACTAGTCACCCTCTAAGGGAGTCATCATGATTCACGCCGCCGAAGGAGGGGCCGGGATCCTCTTCCCGATCTGGCAGGAGATGCTGGTCGGGGCCATCGCTTTCGGTCTGCTGTGCTTCGTGCTCATCAAGTTCGTCTTCCCCCGCATGGAGAAGACGTTCGAGGCACGGGTCGACGCGATCGAGGGCGGCATCGAGCGCGCCGAGCGCGCTCAGGAAGAGGCCAACCAGACGCTTGAGGAGTACCGCCGGAAGCTCGCCACTGCGCAGGAGGAGGCCGCCGCGATCCGCGACGAGGCCCGCGCCGACGCCGTGGCCGCCAAGGAGGAGATCCTCGTCTCCGCCCGCGAGGAGTCCAACCGGATCATCGCGGCCGGCCACGCCCAGGTCGAGGCCTCGCGCCAGCAGCTCGTCCGCGAGCTGCGCAGCGAGGTCGGCAACCTGGCGGTCGACCTGGCCGGGAAGATCATCGGCCAGCGCCTCGCCGGCGACGCCGACACGACCGCGACCGTCGACCAGTTCCTGGCCGAGATCGCGGACGACACGGCCGAGACGAGCGGAGCGCGCTGATGTCGACGACTGGACGCGAAAGCATCGAGGCCGGCCGGGCCGTGCTGGAGGCCGCCGCCTCCGGTTCCTCGGCTGAGCAGCTCACCGAGTGCGGCGATCAGCTGCTGGGAGTGACGCGGTTCCTCGTCGACCAGCCTCGGCTGCGTCGCGCCCTGTCCGACCCCGCCCGCGAGGCGGACGACCGCGAGGGCCTGCTCCGCGGGCTCCTCGCCGGTCAAGTCGGCGACACCTCCGCTGACGTGGTCGCCGCCCTGGTGCGCGGCCGCTGGAGCAGCCCGTCCGAACTGGTGGACGGCACCGAGCAGCTCGCCGTCGAGGCGCTGCTGCTCGCGGCCGCCAAGGACGGCAGCCTGGCCAACGTCGAAGACCAGCTCTTCCGCTTCGGACGGCTCGTCGACGGCGACGCCGAGCTCGCCGCGGCCCTCGGCGCCACCGGCACCGACCCCAAGGGCCGGGCCGAGCTGACCGAGCGCCTGCTCGGCGGCAAGGCCGAGCCGGTGACGGTGAAGCTCGCGGCCGCCGCATGCTTCGGCATCGGCGGGCGCAGCTTCCACGCCTCGCTGGCCTACCTGGTCGAGGTCGCCGCGGCGGCCCGCGACGAGGCCGTGGCCTACGTGACCGTGGCCAAGCCGCTCGACGAGCACGGCGAGCGCCAGCTCGCCGCCAAGCTGTCGCTCGTCTACGGCCGCCCGGTGGCGCTCAAGGTCACCGTCGACCCCGCGATCGTCGGGGGCATCCGGGTGCAAGTCGGCTCGGAACTGTGGGACGGCTCCGTCTCGCGCCGCCTCGACGAAGCCCGCCAAGCCTTGGCCGGACGCTGATCCAGCCGGTAGCAACAGAAAGGTAAACGTTCAGATGGCTGAATTGACCATCTCCTCTGACGAGATCCGCAACGCGCTCGACGCGTACGTCTCGTCGTACCGGCCGGAGATCACCCGCGAAGAGGTCGGTACCGTGACCAGCGCCGGCGACGGCATCGCCGTCGTCGAGGGCCTCCCGTCCGTCATGGCCAGCGAGCTCCTGGAGTTCGAGGGCGGCGTGATGGGCCTGGCCCTGAACCTCGACGTGCGCGAGATCGGCGCCGTGCTCCTCGGCGACCCGACCAAGGTCGGCGAGGGCCAGTCCGTGAAGCGCACCGGCAAGGTCCTCTCGGTGCCGGTCGGCGACAAGTTCCTGGGCCGCGTCGTGGACGCCCTGGGCAACCCCATCGACGACCTCGGCGACATCGAGGCCGAAGGCGAGCGCGAGCTCGAAGCCCAGGCCCCGAACGTCATCAACCGCCAGTCGGTGTTCGAGCCGGTCGAGACCGGCATCAAGGCCATCGACTCGATGACCCCCATCGGCCGCGGCCAGCGCCAGCTCATCATCGGCGACCGCAAGACCGGCAAGACGCAGGTCGCGATCGACACGATCATCAACCAGCGCGCGAACTGGGAGTCCGGCGACCCGAACAAGCAGCTGCGCTGCATCTACGTCGCGGTCGGCCAGAAGGGCTCCACCGTCGCGGGCATCAAGGGCATGCTCGAAGAGCACGGGGCGATGGAGTACACCACCATCGTCGCGGCGAACGCCGACGAGCCCGCGGGCCTGAAGTACCTGGCCCCCTACACCGGTTCGGCCATCGGCCAGCACTGGATGTACGGCGGCAAGCACGTCCTCATCGTCTTCGACGACCTGTCGAAGCAGGCCGAGGCGTACCGCACCGTGTCGCTGCTGCTGCGTCGCCCCCCGGGCCGCGAGGCCTTCCCCGGCGACGTCTTCTACCTGCACTCCCGTCTGCTGGAGCGCTGCGCGAAGCTGTCGCAGGAGCTGGGCGGCGGCTCGATGACCGGTCTGCCGATCATCGAGACCAAGGCCGGGGACATCTCGCAGTTCATCCCGACCAACGTCATCTCCATCACCGACGGCCAGGTGTACCTCGAAGAGGGCCTGTTCAACTCGGGCGTCCGGCCGGCGATCAACGTCGGCACGTCGGTCTCCCGTGTCGGCGGCGCCGCGCAGACCAAGGGCATGCGTTCCGTCGCGGGCTCCCTGCGTCTGGACCTGGCCCAGTACCGCGACCTGGAGGCCTTCGCGGCCTTCGCGTCGGACCTGGACGCCGCGTCCCGCGCGCAGCTGGACCGCGGTCTGCGCATGGTGGAGCTCCTCAAGCAGGGTGTGGCCGCGCCGCTCCCCATGGGCGAGGAGACCATCTCGATCTGGGCGGGCACCTCCGGGGCCCTGGACGACATCCCCGTCGGGGAGGTGCGCCGGTTCGAGAACGAGTTCCTGACCTACATGCGCGCCAACCACAAGGACGTCGTCTCGCAGCTCAACGCGGGCAAGGACAAGGTCGCGGGCGACATCGAGGACACCCTCACGCGCGCCGTCGCCAAGTTCAAGCAGATGTTCAAGGCCAACGTCGACGACCTGAACGTGACCGACATCGCCGAAGACGCCCTTGAGGGCGACGTCGACGTCGAGACCGTCAAGCGCGTCAAGAAGGGTTAGCCATGTCAGCGCAGCTTCGTACCTTGCGCAAGCGGCTGAAGTCGACCCAGTCCATCAAGAAGATCACCAAGGCGCAGGAGCTGGTCGCCACCAGCCGGATCTCCAAGGCGCAGGAGCGGGTCGCGGCGTCGCTGCCGTACGCGCGGGCGATGACGGGCGTCATGACGTCCCTGGCGTCGAACGCGTCGATCAACCACCCGCTGCTCCAGCCGAGGCCGACGGTCCGCCGCGCGGGCGTGCTCGTGATCACTGCCGACAAGGGGATGTGCGGCGCGTACAACGCGAACGCCATCCGCACCGCCGAGCAGCTGGTCACGCGCCTGTCCGAGGAGGGCAAGGTCCCGGTCCTGTACGTGGCCGGGCGCCGGGGCGTGGACTACTACCGGTTCCGCTCCCGCCCGATCGAGCACTCGTGGACCGGGTTCTCCCAGCTCCCGAAGGTCTCGGACGCGCAGGAGATCACGCGGACGCTGCTCGCGGCGTTCATGTCCGGCGCCGACGACGAGGGTGACGACGCGGGCGCCGACGGTATCCTGGGAGTCGACGAGCTGCACATCGTGCACACCAAGTTCGTCTCGCTGCTGACGCAGACTCCTGAGCCGCGGCAACTGGCGCCGCTCGAAGTCGAAGAGGTGGAGGAGCACGAGCTCGACGAGCACATCCTCCTCCCGGACTACGAGTTCGAGCCGAACCCGGAGGCGCTGCTCGACGCGCTGCTGCCGAAGTATCTGACGACGCGCATCTATGCGGCGTTGATCGACGCGGCGGCCAGCGAGCTCGCGTCCAAGCGACGGGCGATGAAGGCGGCTTCGGACAATGCCGATGAATTGATCAAGACCCTGCGGCGGAGCGCGAACGCGGCGCGGCAGGCGGCGATCACGCAGGAGATCAGCGAAATCGTGGGCGGGGCCAGTGCCCTTTCCGCCGCAGGAAGAGAGTAACGATGACTGACACCCAAGGAGTGGGGCGCGTCGTACGGGTCATCGGGCCCGTCGTCGACGTCGAGTTCCCGCGAAACGCCATTCCGGCGATCTTCAACGCACTCCACGTTGACGTGACCTACGGCGACGAGCCGAAGACGCTGACCCTGGAAGTGGCCCAGCACCTGGGCGACAGCCAGATCCGCGGCATCTGCATGGCGCCGACGGACGGCCTCGTCCGCGGCGCCGAGGTGCGCGACACCGGCGCCCAGATCAAGGTCCCCGTCGGCGACGGCATCAAGGGCAAGGTCTTCAACGTGCTCGGCGAGTGCCTCAACCTCGCCGAGGGCGAGTCGCTCGAAGCCGACGACCACTGGGAGATCCACCGCCACGCCCCGGCGTTCGCGCAGCTGGAGCCGAAGACCGAGATGCTGGAGACCGGCATCAAGGCGATCGACCTCCTCGCGCCGTACGTCAAGGGCGGCAAGATCGGCCTGTTCGGCGGCGCCGGCGTGGGCAAGACGGTCCTCATCCAGGAGATGATCATCCGTGTCGCCCAGAACTTCGGCGGTTCGTCGGTGTTCGCCGGCGTCGGCGAGCGCACGCGTGAGGGCAACGACCTCATCGCGGAGATGGACGAGGCCGGGGTGCTGGAGAAGACCTCCCTCGTCTACGGCCAGATGGACGAGCCGCCGGGGGTGCGCCTCCGCGTCGCCCTGTCGGCTCTGACGATGGCCGAGTACTTCCGCGACGTGAAGAACCAGGAGGTGCTGCTCTTCATCGACAACATCTTCCGGTTCACGCAGGCCGGTTCGGAGACCTCCGCGCTGCTGGGCCGCATGCCCTCGGCCGTGGGCTACCAGCCGACCCTCGCGGACGAGATGGGTGAGCTCCAGGAGCGCATCACCTCGCTGCGCGGCAAGGCCATCACCTCGATGCAGGCCGTGTACGTCCCCGCGGACGACTACACCGACCCGGCGCCGTTCACCGCGTTCACGCACTTGGACGCGACGACGAACCTGGAGCGGAAGATCTCCGACAAGGGCATCTACCCCGCGATCGACCCGCTGGCCTCGAACTCCCGCATCCTGGAGCCCGAGGTCGTCGGCGCCGAGCACTACGCGGTCGCCTCGACGGTGAAGCAGATCCTCCAGAAGTACAACGAGCTTCAGGACATCATCGCGATCCTCGGCATGGACGAGCTCTCCGAAGAGGACCGCCTCGTCGTGGGCCGCGCGCGCCGCATCGAGCGCTTCCTGTCGCAGAACACGTTCGCGGCGAAGCAGTTCACCGGCGTCGAGGGCTCGTTCGTCCCCGTCAAGGAGACGGTCGAGGCCTTCAAGAAGATCGCCGAGGGCGAGTACGACCACTTCCCCGAGCAGGCGTTCTTCATGTGCGGCGGTCTCGACGACCTGCACCGGAACGAAGAGGAGCTCCGCAAGAAGGGCTAGCCCTTCTTCGCAGCGACAAAGCGAACGGCCCCGGAACCGCGAGGTTCCGGGGCCGTTCCGCATGTGTGGGTCAGATGCCGCGGCCTCTTCTGTGGAGCGCGGCCATGACGGCGGGGACGCCCACGATGCCGGCGGCCGCCGCGGCGGCGACCGCCGCGCGGGGCTCGCCCGGGTTGGCCTTGGTGGCCCGCAGGGCCCAGCGGAGGGCCTCCTTGCGGTCGCCGATGGCCGCGTGCCAGCAGGCGATCTGGCCGTAGACGCGGGCGGCGCCCTCGGGGCTGCCGTGGATCTCCGGGTGCCGGTCGAGGATCCACCGCAGCGAGGAGATCTTGGTGTCCCAGCGGGTCTCGAAGTGCGACCCGGCCCAGTTGACGAGCGCGTACGGCGTGTCCACGTGCGCGATGGGGCGGCGCCGGGACGCGCGCAGGAGCATGTCCCAGTCCTCGTTCTGGCTCCCCGGCGCGTCCTCCGCGACGAGCCCGAGCCCGCCCAGGAGCGCCGAGCGGCGGAACAGGAACGTCGAGGAGTGGAGCATCATCATGCGGGACCGGAGCAGGTCCGCGTGCCGCACGGTCGAGCGCTGCGCGAGCCGCGCGTTGCGCCTGCCCCGGTAGTCGACCTCGATCGCGGTGGTGCACAGCTCCGCCTCGGTGCCCAGGGCCGCGACCTGCGCGGCGAGCTTCCCGGGGAGCCATTCGTCGTCGTCGTCGAGGAACGCCACGAGATCGGTGTCCAGCGCGGTGATCCCGGTGTTGCGGGCCCCCGCCAGGCCCGGGGTGCGGTCGTTCTTGACCTCCCGGACCGGCCGCTCGCCGTCCTCGTCCACCAGGTCGCCCGTGGGTTTGGCGCGGTCGAAGACCACGACCACTTCGAGTTCGCCGGGGTAGAACTGCGTCAGGACCGACCGCAGGGCCGCGCGGACCTGCTGCGGGCGGTCGTGGGTCGGGATCACCACTCCGACCGAGGGCCAGTCAGTCACGTGCGCTCACCTCTTCGCGTGCCGGGTCCTCAAGGGGGGCCTCGTCTTCGGTGAGGTACCCGTATCTCCCCAGGAGCGGGCGCGTCAAGGTCGAGACCATCCGCCGCGTGCCGTCCGAGAGGTCCTCGGTCCACGCCTCGTCGGGCCGGATCGGGATGCGCCCCACGGTGAACCGCATCGGGTTCCCCGCCGCCGAGTGGCTCGGCCCCAGGTCGGCCCAGCCGTCGCCGATGAAGTTCAGGTCCGACTCGACCAGGTCGAGTCCGCAGAACCGCGCGAGCGAGGCGATGACGCGCCTGGGCCGCTGGATGATCCGCTCGTACCTGACCCGCCGCACCGGCACCCCGCGGCGCGCGAGCAGGCTGAACGCGGCGTTCTGCGCGTTCCACAGCATCGCGGCCTTCGCGGGGGAGTAGCGGGTCATCTGGTCGCCCGTGGGCGACTCGGGCCGGCGCACCTGCTTCGTCCACGAGTACGCGACGCCCCGCGAGTCGCGCACCACGTGCATCACCCGCAGGTCGATCTTCGGCGACCACCGCAGGCAGTACGCGAGCGACGCGTGCTTGGACGAGTCGACGACGACCTGCGCGCGCGTGTCCTTCGCCGCGGCCGTGTAGATCTTCTCGAAGTACTCGGCGTACTCGGTGACGAGCTGGTGCTGCGCCGGGGCGAGCTTCTTCGAGGCGAGCGCCGGGATGTGCCGGGTCCGGTCCACGGTCGCCTTCAGGGCGTTGAGCCGCTCGACGTCCACGTCCTCCCAGGACCCGAACGCGCGGGCGCCGATGCGCTGCCAGAACTCGCAGTGCGAGAACGTCGCGCCGCACGCGCACATCTCGTTCCCGACCAGGTCCCGCTCCCACAGGTGGGTGATCTCCCCGAGCGGGACGACCCCCGGCAACTGCCCCAGCAGCCGCTCCAGGAGCGTGGTGCCGCTGCGGCCCAGGCCGCCGATGAAGACCACTTTCACGCGGTTCTCGGACTGCTCGGACTGCTCGGCCGTTCTCCAGCTCACTGAACCCTCGCTCACCCTCGTTGCCCCCCTGTTGACCCCTATAACGATCCGAGGTGGGGTCGGGGACACGCCCTGCGGCGAAAAATCCCGGAAAACCGCCCGCGGGGCCTTAGCGTCTGATGTCATGGAGCGCTTGGGCCCTGCACGCGTCGACGGCGCGGACGGCCGACCTTCCCCACGAGTCCGCATGGGCGGCATCGGCATCGACCCGGTCACCGGGGCCGGCGCGGTCGCGCGCGTCCTCGACGCGATCGACGCCGGGCGCGGTGGGCAGATCGTCACGCCGAACGTCGACATCGTCGCGGCCGCGCGCCGCAGCCGCGCGCTGCGCGCCGTCGTCAACGCCGCCGACCTCGTCACCGCCGACGGCGCGCCGCTCGTGTGGGCCTCGCGCGTCGCCGGGACGCCCCTGCCCGAACGCGTCGCCGGATCGGACCTCGTCTGGAGCCTCGCGGAGGCCGCCGCCCGGCGGGGCCTGCGCGTCGCGCTCCTCGGCGGCACCCCCGACGCCGCCGCCCGGCCCACCGAGCGCGCCGCCGAGATCCTCGAAACCCGCTACCCCGGGCTGAAAGTCGTCGGCGCCTGGTGCCCGCCCATGGGCTTCGACCGCGACGACGCGCACTGGAGCGCCCTCACCCAGCGGCTCGCCGCCGCCGCCCCCGACCTCGTCTACGTCGGCCTCGGCTTCCCCAAGCAGGAGCACGTGATCGTGCGCCTGCGCGCCACCGCCCCCCGGGCGTGGTTCCTCGGCTGCGGCGCGAGCATCGACTTCATCGCCGGACACCGCCGCCGCGCCCCGAGATGGATGCAGCGCACCGGCACAGAATGGCTCTTCCGCCTGTGCTCCGAGCCCCGCAGGCTCGCCCGCAGGTACCTGCGCGACGACCTCCCCGAGGCCGCGAGGCTCCTCGCCGAAGCCGCGAAGGCCCGCCGCGACCGGCCCTGAGCGCCTCGCTAGCGCCTGCGCGCGATGTACACGACGTCGGTGGCCCACTTCGACATCGGCGAGCACAGCGCCGCGTCGGCGGCCTTCGACGCCCACGCCCACGGGGCCCGGTAGCAGCCCTGCGTGAACATCGTGAAGCCCTGCATGCCGACCAGGTCGAACCCGTGCCGGTCGAACAGCTCCCGCATCTCCTCGTGCGAGAGCTCCTGGAACCACGTGTGCGCGTCCAGGCGGCCGAACGTCTTGCGCAGGTGCCGCAGCGACGACGCGTTGCCGTGGTTCTCCACCAGCAGCAGCCCCGAGTCCGCGTCCGGCAGCGCCATCGACGCGAAGTCCATCAGCTGGTCCCGCAGGTGCAGGTCCACATTGAGCACGAACCGGAACGCCGTCACCAGACGCTGGCGCGTCTCGTCGGGCTCGGGCACCGCCAGGCCCGGCGCGACCAGGTGCGCGTGGCCGGGCGTGCCCAGCTCGCGGCCCTTCTGGAGCATCGCCTCCGACGTGTCGTACCCGTGCGAGACCGACACCAGCCCCGCGAGCATCCGCGCCACCCGGCCCGTCCCGCAGGCGAAGTCGTGGTGCACCGGCGGCATCCCGAACGCGTGCGGCACGAATCCGCGCAGCCAACCCGTCTGGCGGCTCGACACGATCGAGGAGAACGTCCCCGGCGCGTACGTGCGCTCGGCGTACTTCTCTACCGCGGTCGGGTCCTGGAAGACCTCGGTGTAGTTGGCTGCCACGGTGTTCCCTCCGACGTTCAGATCCCGGCCCGGTAGCGCAGGAGCGCCACCGCCCACACGGCCGCCGCCGCCCCGAGGGCCGCGAGCGTCCACAGCGGGCCGAACGGCGCCGCCGCCAGCGGCAGGGCCCCGAACAGCAGGCCCGCCGCGAGCAGGGCGCGCCGGGTCAGCGCCCCGAAGGGATGCAGTCCGAAGGCGCGCCACAGCTGCGCGAGTGGAACCAAATTATTGACCAGAACGGCCGCCGACCACGCGATCGCCGCGCCGACGACCCCCATCGCGGGAATCAACGCGAGGTTCAATCCGACATTGACGACGAGTGAAATCGAGACGTCGATGAGCTGCCACGAGGTCTTCCCCGCCATCGACAGCATCGAGTCCACCACCCCGCACGCCGCCCCTATCATCATCGCGGGCACCAGGATCCACACCACCAGGCGCGCCTCGTGGCTCGCGTACCCGCCGCCGAACAGCCGCAGGTACCAGTCCGCGAGCAGCCCCACTGCCAGGTACACCGGCCACGTCAGCGCCACGATCCACGCAGTGGACTCCTGGTACAGCGCCCGCGCCGAGGCGGGCTCCCCGGCGGCCATCGCCGCGGCCGCGCGCGGCTGCACCGACTGGCCCACCGCGCCCGAGGCCATCTGCCCGACGATCACGAACCGCGTCGCCACCGTGTACACCGCGGCCGCGCCGAGCCCCGCGAGCGCCGCGACCATGATGATGTCGAGGCGCTGCAAGCCCAGTTGCGCGACGCTCGCCGCCGCACGCGGCGCCGTGAACCCCCAGAACGCCCGCCCCGACACCCGGTCGGGGAACGCCCGGTCCACCGCGGCCCGGCGGTGTCGCCGCAGCAGGTACCAGCCCGCCGCCAGCGCCGCCGGCAGGTACGGCAGCACCCACGCGAACGTGATCCACTGCGCGGTCGCCGTGCCCGCCAAGGCGATCGCGCCCAGGCCCACGAGCTGCGCCACGGTCCGCCCGAGCTTGTCGATGACCACCGACGGGCCCATGAGCCGGTACCCGCGGGTCGCCGCGAGCAGCGCCTCCATCGCGACCGACGCGGGGATGAACACCGCGAGCAGCCGCACCAGGTCCGGGCTCGCGAACAGCGGCGCGGTCACCAGCAGCACCGCCGCGGCCGCGAACGACGCGACCGCCGCGGGCCACAGGCCCAGGCGCAGGACCGACCCGATGGCCGCGTCCCGCCCGTTCTTGTGCAGCCGCGCCACCCAGTACACGAGCCCCGTCGGCGTGCCCAGGCGCGCGAGCGCGCCCGCGAGCATGAACACCGAGGTCGCCGCGAAGAACGCGCCCGCCTCCGCGGGGGACAGCGCCACGGCCGCAAGCCACGTGACCGCCAGGCCCCCGAGCCCGGAGACCGCGGCCCCCACGAGGTTCGCCAGGCCCCCGCGCGCGGTCCCGCGCAGCTCCTCGCGCCCGGCGGCCTCCTGTTCCGCGACGGACGCGGTCAGCGCCGCCAACTCGGCACGCCCCCAAGCCATTCCGCGAGCCGCTCGTCGTAGGGCCCGTAATGCTCGGTCAGCAGCTCCCGCAACTCTGCGGACATCGGCGAGGGCCGCCCGCGCGCGTTGTGGCGGGCGAACGCGAAGTCCCCGATCCACGGCAGGCCCAGGAACCGCAGGACCCGCTCGAACGCGTCGTCGGGGCGCGTGAAGAACTCGCCCGAGTCGAGCACGAGCACCCGGTCCCGGCCGACCCGCTCGGCGAGCGGCTCAAGGAAGTCCGTGTACTGCCCGCGCGCGGTGTACGCGTGGTGCTGGTGGTCGAAGCTGTACAGCGACGGGTCGGCCTTGAGCCGCGCCTCCACGCCGTCGAGGCGCGAGGACTCGGCCTCCACGGCCTCCGCGAAGTCCGCGATCGGCTCGAACCCGCGCGCCACCTCGTGCGCGTGGTGCGACCAGGCCCGCTCGACCGGGTCGCGCACGAGGACGATCACCTTGACGCCGGGCAGGTCCCGGGCGAAGCGCTCCGCGGCCAGCGGGTGGTACAGGTAGTACGGGCTCGACTCGAACGCGACCGGCGCGAGGCCGGTCCGGTCGGCGACCCGGGCCGCCGCGCCCTGGGTCGGGAAGTGCCCGCGGTACCAGGCCGGGCCGCGCCGGTAGTTCGTGTCGAAGTAGTGGACGCCCTTGTGGAACACCGGCTTCAGGATCGCCGGGTGCTGGGCCAGGGCCCGGTACAGGGACGTGGTGCCGCAGCGCTGGCCGCCGCACACGAGCAGGCCCGGGAGCATCCGGGAGGAGGCCGTCAGGCGCCCGAAGGTGCGCGACGAGTGGCCGACGACGGCCTTCAACTGGGTCGGGATGCGCTCGCGCATGGTCCGCTGGCTCATGGTGCTTCCTCGCCGCTCAACAGGTTCCGTCGGTGGAGCCGGCCTGCGCGGTCCGCTGGCGGGCGATGTGGCGCAGGAGGGTCGGCAGGAGCCAGCGGCCCAGCGCCCCGAGCGCCGCGCCGGCGCGCTCGGCCTGGTCGCCCATGTAGCGGGCGGCGAGGTCCACGAGGTACAGCAGCGCGGTCGGCTCGGCCTCGCCGGGCGCGACGCCCATGGGCGCGAGGATCGCGGGCGCGTCGGCGACGAGCCCGAGCACGGCCGTGGTCGGGTCGGCGGCCTTGGTGACGATGTCGTCCTGGAGCCGGTAGTGCGCGGCGTCGAAGCCGTAGGGGACGCCGGTCTCGAACCGCTCCAGGTCCCACAGGTAGATCCGGTCGCCGGTCTCGCGCATGTTCCACGGGGCCCAGTCGCCGTGCCAGGCGCCGAAGGTCATCGACGTGGACGCGTACCGGTCGAGGAGGGTCTCCCCGGCGGTCTGGAGCGTGTCGGCGTCGGGTTCGCCGCGGTCGGTGAGGGCCTTGAGCCGCAGGCGCAGGCGCGCGGCGTAGTCGGACTCGCCGAGCGGGAAGCGGCCGGTGCCGCAGGCGTCGGCGAGCTCGCGCATGGCGGCGCTGCGGCGGCCGGGCCCGAGGTCGGCGGGGGCCTCCCACGCGGGGAGCGCGGAGGTGACCATGAGGTTGTGGCCGTTCCAGTTCCCCGAGTGGAGGAGCCGCGGCACTTGGAGCAGCCGCAGTTCGCAGAACTCGCTGAGGCGCTTGGTCGCGGCGGTCTCGGCGTCCACGAGCTCCCTGGTGAGCGCGTTGACGCCGAGCTTGGCGAACGCGACGGTGTTCGCGTCCCCGTCGAGGATCTGGAGCACCGGCTTGCGGTTCGCCCGCGCCGGTCCGATGTGGATGCTCAGGTGGACGTCGTGGCCGAGGACCGCCGCCAGGTGGTCGTCGATCCCCTCGGCCCCGCCGACCTTGACGCGGTGCGGCAGGAGCATCCGGTCCAGTCCCAGGCGCAGCGCCAGGACGGCGGCGTCGCGCTTGAGGCGGGCGCCGCGCGCGGCCGGGCGCGCGTACCGGGAGAGGGCCGCGGCGGCGACCTTCCGGTCGGCGGCCGGGATGAGCACGCGGGGCTTGCGCCGTCCGGGGACGACGATGTACGGGCGCGCGGGCGCGTCCGCGGCGGCGCCGCCGGGGTACAGCTGGTCGACGACCTCGGCGAGGTACGTGGCCCGCCGTCGCAGGTCGTCGGCGGTCTTCAGTGCTCGACTCATCGGTTCTCCGTCTCTGGGCCCTGGGCAGCGGGCGCGGTGGTTCTGTTGGCGGCGAGGAGGACGTAGCTGAGCAGGGTGAGCAGGAGCGGCGTCACGAGGGCGTTGTAGTAGAACATCGTCAGCAGCGAGAACCCGACGACGGCGCTCCCGGCGATCCCCACGGCGGAGTGGTCGGATCTGAAGCGCCACAGGACCGCGAGCGCGAACCCGAGGTAGGCGACGGTCCCGGCGACGCCGTGGGCGAACATGACCTGCCAGAGCTGGCCGTTGCCGCCGAGGGTCCGCCCGCCGCAGCGCGGGCACTCGGGGGTGGGGCCGACGGCGATCGACTCGCCGGACCCGAGGGTCTTGCGGGTGGACCCGAACCCGAGGACCGGCGAGTGCGCCATGACCAGTTCGGTCGCCCGCTCGGAGGAGAACGCGCGGCCCTCGTCGGAGTGGCCGTTGTCCATGCGCGCCTGCACCACGGTTCCGAGCGGCGTGAGCACGACGAGGAGCACGGCCGCGCATCCGGCGCCGCCGAGCGCGAGCATCCCGCCGGGCCTGCCGGACACCAGGAGCCGCAGCGCGGTGAACACCGCGACGGCCGCCAGGCCCAGCCACAGGCCGCGGTTCATCGAGTAGACCGCGGGTATGAGCGAGACCGTCAGGAGCACGACCGCCCCGACGCGCCACTTGGTCTTGACGGGCGCGCAGAACGCGGCGACGACGAACCAGACGGCGGTGATCGCGAAGTTGTTGCCCCAGGTATTCGTGTAGCCCCACGGGGCGGCCGGGCGCGGCGTCTCGTAGCCGAGGAAGTCCATGGTCTGCGCGGCCTGCGGGTGGACGAGGGACTGCACGAACCCGTCCTTCGCGACGGCCTTCGGCAGCAGGGCCTCGACCGGGGACGTGTACTCGAAGCCCCCGAAGAACGTGCCGAGCAGCCCGCCCGCGACGGTGACGGCGAACAGCCACGCGAGGAGCCGGATCAGGTGCTCGCGCCGGAGCTTCCCCTCGACGACGAGGTTGTACGCCCACAGCGCGATGAGGGTGCAGCAGCAGTAGAACCCGAACCGGTAGGTCGCGCCGGGCAGGCTCGACAGGAACGTCTCGGGGACGACCCCGGGCGGGTCCACGCCGAGGTTCGCGAGGCTGAGGACCACCGCGAGAAGGAACAGCAGCCACCACCCGAACGCGGGCGGCACGGCGATCGACTTGCGGCGCACCAGTTTCACGGCCGCGACGGCCGCGACGAACGGGATGGCGAGGACCCCGAGTCCCAGGGCCCACCACAGCGGGTAGGCCGCGAGGAGCCATGTCAGGGACGCGCCCTCGCGGCGCTCGTCCGGGCCGGGTCGGGTGCGGTCGGCCGTGCGGACGGCCGCGAGCAGCGTCATCGGGGCTCGGCGGCCGGGGCCGCCGACGGCACGGCCGGGATCACCTCGGTCGATGCGTCCTCTCCGGACTCCACGGGTTCGAGGGAGTCGGTCGGCGTCTCGTCGGCGGTCGGCGCGCGCCGCCCGGACAGCTCGCGGCGCGCGGTCGGCAGCGGCACGGTGTTCATCGGGCCGAGCACGGCCGGGAGCAGGACCGCGCCGAGCAGCGGCGTGTCGATCTGCCGCATGGCGACCGCGGCGGCGGCGGTCTCGCTGATGGCGTCCCGCTGGGACTGGACGGCGAGGATCACGGCGTCGGCGTGCCCGGCGAGGAGCTGCGCGTCGGCCGAGCACGACAGCGGCGGCGCGTCCACGACGACGAACCGGCCCGCCTCGGCGAGCTTCGCGAACGTCTCGGCGGCGGCCTCGCTGGTGGGCCCGGTGGCCCTGGCGGCGGCGCCGGGGCCGATGACCGAGAGGCTCGGCTGCCGCGGCGCGGCCTGCACGGTCTCGGACAGGTCGATCCGGCCTGACCACGCGTCGGCCAGGCCCGGGACCGGGTCGGTGCCGAACAGCTCGGGCAGGCCCACGGTGGTGCTCGGGTTCGCGGCCACGGCCGTGACGCGGTCGCCCGCGCGGGCCATGGCGGTGGCGAGGTTCGCGGCGACGACGCTCGCGGCCGGGCCGGGGGCGATCCCGGCGACGACGATGACGCGCTGGTCGTGCGTCAGCTGCGAGGCGACGATGTTGCGCAGCTGCGCGAACACGCGCCCCCCGGGGCTGTAGGCCCCGAAGACCTCGCGGCGCTGGAACTTCACGCCCGGCGGCACGGAGGCGACGACGTCGAGCTCGCACCGGTCGACCAGGTCGGCCGGGTAGGAGACCTTGCGGGCCAGGCGGTGCCGGGCCCACGCGAGCATGAGGCCCAGCGGCAGCCCGACCCCGAGGGCCGCGGCGAGGTTGAACATCGCCTTGGGGCTGATCGGGGTCTGCGGCAGCGACGCGGAGTTGATGACGCGTCCGGGCGTGACGGCCTCGGTCTGCGCCTGGAGCCCGGCGATCTCGGTCTCCAGCTCCCCGGCGCGGTTCTGGAGGTCCTCAAGGTCCGATTCGAGCCCGGCCCGGCCGCCGTCGCCGGAGTCCATGCCGTCGAGCCGGTCCTGGGCCTCGGCGATCTCGCCGCCGACGGTGTCGAGCTCGGTGTTCGCGGCGGCGATCTCGCGGTCGAGCGAAGCGGTGGCCCCGGCGAGGCGGTGCGCGAGGTACGCCTCGCTGAACGCGACGGAGCCCTCCTGCGCGGCCTGCGGGCTCCCGGCCTGGAAGCTGATCTCCAGGACCGCGGTGTTCGGCGGCACGGTCACCGACACGTGCGAGACGAGGTCGTCGGCCGGGTCGGCGCCGAGCGCCTCGGCGGCGGCGTCGGCGACCTCGGTGGACTTGACGAGCTGCGCCTCGGTGTCCAGGTTGACCTGTCCGGCGGTGCGCGCCCCCTGGACGGCGGTGTCGCCCTCGGTGGGGAGGACCAGGACCGCGGCCGTGGACTCGTACACCTCCGGGCTCAGCTCGGTGTAGGCGACGCCGGCGGCGAGCGCCGCGGCGACGGTGCCGATGACGAGCCACCAGGAGCGGCGGACGATGACGCCGTAATCGGCGAGCGTGCGGGCGGCAGGGGTCCTCAACGCGAAGCCCTTTCTCGTTCTAGGGATCTCGAATGAGTAACGAGCGATGTGTCCGTTAGGTGACGGGCGGGCGGCGCGGCGCGCGCGACGGGGGTTGTGTTTGCGAGAGGTGACGAGTAGAAAGCAATTTGTTCGCTAATATGGTGATTCGCAATATTGAGTCCGGATCACATTGGACGGAAGAAGGTGGACCATGGGCGGCTCCGACTCGCGGCAGCGACTTCCGCTCGCGACAGGCCGGGGCATCGTGACCGTCCTCGCGGTCCTCCCGCTGGTCCTGGCGGGTTTCGTCATCGGCTACGGCGTCGGCTCGGGCGACGGCCGCTTCGGCGAGCCGCTGCGCGAGGCGTGGGAGGGCGGGCAGGGCACGGTCGACCACCGGCCCCTCGCGGCGTCCTTCACCGCCACGGGCGTCGAGGGCCGCGCGCCCCAGGCGCCGTCGGTGCTCCCCGTCGGGTACTCCGACGACCTCGGCATCGCCGTCGCGCACCTCCAGTTCGCCGTGGACGAGACCACCGTGCGCCCCGACCACACCGCCGAGCTGCGCCTGCCCGTCGCCGTCCCGCCGGACTCGGAGGGCATGACCGTCGAGGTCGCCTCCGTCCACCCGGTGAGCTGCCTGTGCTCCCTGACGGCCGCGACCGCGCCGCCCTACGGCACGGTCTGGGACGCCGTCGAGGTGAACGCCTCCACCACCGAGATCGTCTTCGACGTCACCGGCGCGATCAACGCGCCCGGCCGCTACGGCTTCGCGATCACCAGCCCCGACCGCAAGGCGTACCTGGAACTCGAAGGCGCCGAGTACAACACGGGCCCGGCCCTGCGCACGGTCTCCGAACCGGACGCACCGACCGGCCCGCTCCCGCCGACGGCCCCGGCCCCGACCGGCCCGGGCGCCGCGACCTCGGCGCCGCCGATCGCGCCCTCGACCGCGCCCTCGGCGGGGCCGTCGGACACGCCGTCCGAGTCCCCGTCGGCCTCGGCCTCCGAGTCGCCGTCCGCTTCGGAGCCCCCGTCGACCGGGACGGTCCCGACCGCGCCGCTGGACCCGGTCGGCTCGGCGGACCCGACCGCCGTCCCCGGGATGCCCGCCGCCGACCCGACTGAGCCGCTCCCGGAGTCCGGGCAGTCGGAGGACCAGTTGAGCACCTGCTCGACGGGGCCGAAGCTGGTGCCGACGTGCGGCGCGCTCGTGGGGGTCGCGCCCGCGGCGCACACCAGCCGCGTCAAGGAGGACGAGCTGCTCGCCTTCGAGGAGCGCGTGCAGCACACGCAGCAGATCTACCACGCCTACGAGCGCGGGGACGACCGCCTGTTCCCGACCGACGCGCAGATCGCGCTCACCCAGGACCCCGAGAAGCCGCGCACGCTGTTCATCAACTGGAAGCCGCGCATGGCCTCCTGGGCCGAGATCGCCGCGGGCGACCCCGAGACCGACGCGTACCTGGACCGGCTCGCCGAGCACATCACCGCGAACTTCGACAAGCCGTTCTTCTTCACCGTCCACCACGAGCCCGAGAACGACGTGGTCCAGAAGGCGGGCTCGGGCATGGAGGCCGCGGACTACGCGGCGATGTTCCGGTACGTCGTGGAGCGGCTGCGCGCGCACGGCGTCGACAACCTCGTCACCGTCATGAACTACATGGGCTACCTCAAGTGGGTCGAGAAGCCCTGGCACGACCAGCTGTACCCGGGGGACGACGTGGTCGACTGGATCGGCCTGTCGGGCTACGGCCAGTCCCTCCACGACGACGGGCGCTCCGACTTCGGGGAGATCGTCGACCAGACGAAGGGCGACACGGCGTGGCCCGGGTTCTACCACTGGATCGCGAAGGAGCACCCGGCCAAGCCGATGATGCTCGCCGAATGGGGCGTGTTCCACGAGGAGGACTACCCCGACCACCAGACCGCGGTCTTCCAGGCCGCGCGGTACCAGATGGCGCACTACCCGCGCCTGAAGGCCATCGTCTACTTCGAGACGCCCGCGGACTCCAACGGCGGCAGGAACTCCGAGATCCACCTCGACGACGGCGCCCTGGAGGCGTTCCGCGACCTGATGCGCTCGCCGTACTTCGACGTGCGCCTGGAGTGAGGCTCAGTCCGCCCCGGCGGCGGGCGCCTTCGGGTGCCGCTTGTACGGCGACACGTACCGGTCGCCCGCGATCCAGAACCGCCAGGGCGCGTCCGCGGCCTTCGTGATCCCGGTCCGCGGGCCCGCGAGCACCGCCGCGGCCGCGCCCGGACTGACGGCGCCGACCATGTCGCGGCCGTCGTCGCCCCGGTCCCAGCCCATCGCCTGCGCCAGGCGCGCGGGCCCGCGCGCCAGGTCCCTTTCGGCGACGTTCTCGCCGCGCCGCCCCTGCGCGAGCGGCGCGCCCTCGACGACCTCGCCGGCGCGCAGCAGCACCGCCGCGCCCGCCCCGTCCGCGCCGCACACCAGGTTCGCGCAGAAGTGCATGCCGTACGTGAAGTACACGTACAGGAACCCCGCGGGCCCGAACATGACGCGGGTCCGGGCCGTGGGCCCGCGGAAGGAGTGCGAGGCCGGGTCGTCCTCGCGGTACGCCTCGACCTCCGTCAGCCGCACGGACACGCCGTTCGCGGTCACGGTGCAGCCCAGCAGCTCCGGGGCCACGACGACCGAGTCCCGGGCGAAGAACGACCGGTCCAGCGGGGCGCTCACGCGCACCCGGTGGGCGCGTCCTCGGCGGCCGGGACCTTCTCGGCGATCACCGTCGAGAGGTCGTTCAGGACGTCCACGGGCTGCTCGTGCTCGGCGGGCACCTCGACGGCGACCGGGACCTGCCGGTCCAAGGTCGTCCACTGCCCGCCGGTCTCGTCGGAGTACCAGCAGACGCCGTTGAGCTTGTAGACCGCGTCGGTGTCGGCGACCTCCACGGGCGCGGCCCCGCAGGTCGCGACGACCGCCGGGTCGCCGTACGCGAGGACCGACTCCGCGGCGCGCTCGCCGCCCTCGACGGGCCGCGCGTCCAGGCCGCCCGCCGCCTCAGGCGCGGTCGCCGTCAGGGCGAGGCAGATCACGGCGTCGTCCCCGGTCAGCTCGGGCGCGGCCACCGTCACCGGCGACAGGTCCGCCTGCACCAGGTCGGAGTGCTCCTCGGCCACGGGCGCCATCGCGTTGTAGATGAGCACCCCCGCCACGGCAGCCACCGGCACCGCCACCACGGTCGCGATGACCGCGGGAAGCCTCTTGTCGCCCACCGGGCGCCCCCTCAGAACTTGAGGATCGAACACGTCAGCGTGCGGGTTATGCCCGCCACCTTCTGGACTCTACCGACCACCGCGTGCCCCAGCGGATCGCCGGAGGACGCCTCGGTGAGCACGACCACGTCGTACGGGCCGGTCACGGTGTCGACGCGGACCACCCCGTCGATCCCGGACACGGCCTCGGTCACCGACTCGGCCATGCCGACCTCGGTCTGGATGAGCATGTACGCCTGCACCATCGTCGGGCCACCTCCCCGTGACCGGCGAAGCGCGGTGGCCCGGACCCGACACGGGCGGGCCTGACCGCATCCCGTTCGCCGTTGAGCGAAGATTACCGAGTGATCCACCGACCTTCAAGCGACCGAGGAATGGGGCGACCGTGAGCGAGACCGTCGCAGAGGTCGGCGAATTCCGCCTCATCGAGCGATTCACCCGCCATTTCGGCACCACCGACGCGGTCCTCCTCGGCCCCGGCGACGACGCCGCCGTGGTCGCCGCCCCCGACGCCCGCGTCGTCGCCTGCACCGACATGCTCGTGGAGGGCAACCACTTCCGCCGCGACTGGTGCTCCGCGGCCGACGTCGGCCACAAGGCCGCCGCCGTCAACCTCGCCGACATCGCCGCCATGGGCGCCCGGCCCACCGCGCTCCTCGCCGCGGTCTGCGCCCCCCAGGACACGCCCGCCGAATGGCTCGAAGGGCTCGCCTCCGGCCTCGCCGACGAGGCCGCCGCCGTCGCCGCCGCCGTCGTCGGCGGCGACACCACCCGCGGCGACCAGCTCACCATCACCGTCACCGCCCTCGGCGACCTCGAAGGCCGCGCCCCGGTCACCCGCTCGGGCGCCCGCCCCGGCGACGTCATCGCGCTGGCGGGGAAGATCGGCTGGGCCGCGGGCGGCCTCAACGTGCTCTCCCGCGGCTTCCGCTCCCCGGGCGCGCTCGTCGGCGCCTACCGGCGGCCCCAGCCGCCGTACGCCGCGGCGCGCGACGCGGCCCTCATGGGCGTCAACGCCATGATCGACGTCTCGGACGGCCTCCTCGCCGACCTCGGCCACATCGCGACCGCCTCCGGCGTCGCCATCGACGTCGACACCAGTGCGCTCCCGATACCCGAGCCGATGCGCAACGCCGCCGAAGCCCTCGGCTCCGACGCCCGCCGCTGGCTCCTCACCGGCGGCGAGGACCACGCCCTCGCCGCGGCCTTCCCCGCCGACGTCCTCCTCCCCGAAGGCTGGCGACGCATCGGCGCCGTCGCCGACGGCGGCGGCGTCACGGTCGACGGCCGCAAATGGTCCGGCCCCACCGGCTGGGACCACTTCTCGGGCGCCTAGGGACCTGCCCACCCTCCTTGGGTGGGCAGGTCCCAACCTCCCGCCCGGGTGCGACGAAAACGCCCGGGCCGGGGCCCGGGCGTAGCGAGGATCACGCAGTCCCCGGATACGACAAAGCGCCGCCGGGGCCGAGCCCCGGCGGCGTAAGTCTCTGCGGCGTCAGCCCTTAGCGGGTGACCTTGCCGGCCTTGATGCACGAGGTGCAGACCTTGGCGCGGCGCTTGTTGTCGCCGGAGCCAGTCGCGATGCGGATGGTCTGCAGGTTCGGGTTCCAACGACGACGGGTCTTCTTGTGGGACCACGGGACGTTGTTGCCGAAGCCCGGGCGCTTGGCACAGACTTCACACACGCTCGACATAATCCATAACTCCTGCTTGACGTTCATTTCGGCCCGCCTGAGGGCGGGCAACCCGGCAATTCTAACGGACCGTGCGAGGCCCCTGCCATCCAGGTCAGGGGACCTGCGCCACAGCCGCGGACGCGCGTCCTTCCAGGACGCCGCTTCACTGCTCTGTACTGTGGCGGCTGCCGCGGTCCGCTACCGTCGGTGACTCTAGGATGGGCGGTAATCCCGTAGGCTGGCCGCATACAGATGATGTGCCGATGCCCATAGCTTCTTTGGTGAGTCGAACATGAGCAACACCCCGCAGCAGCCTGCCGACGGATGGCAGTCCCCGCAACAGCCCCCGGTGTACCGCCCCAACGAGCAGCCGCCGGAGGAACCGCCGCCGTGGTCGCCCGAGAGCCAGCGGATGTCGGGGATGAGCCAGCAGCAGCCGGGTCCTGTCGAGGCCGACGGGACCGTCAAGTACGTCGGCGGCCCCGGCCAGCCCTCCCAGCCCCCGTTCGGCCCGCCCCCCGGCGTCCCCATCTCCCCCTTCGACCAGCCGGCCCAGTCCCCCCAGCAGATGCCGGCCGCGGACCCGTTCGGCGGCGGCGGGGGAATGCCCGTCTCCGGCATGCCGGTCTCCGGGATGCCGCCGGTGTCCTCGATCCCCGCTTCCGGGATGCCCGTCTCCTCGCCCGCCGGCCAGTACGGGCAGCAGCCTCCTTACGGCCAGCAGCCGCCGTTCGGCGGCGGCCAGTTCGGACCGCAGGGCGGCCAGCTCGTCCCCGTGTCCGGCGGCGGTGGAGCGCAGCCCTGGGGCGCGCCCGACACGATCCAGCGCAAGAACAAGAAGGGCAAGGGCCCGATGTGGCTCCTGCTCATCGGGATCGTCGTCATCGCGGCGGCGCTCGGCGTCGGCGGGTTCATCCTCTTCAACCCCGGCGGCGGCACTCCCGACGGCGACAACACCGGGACGATCGAGTCGCCCGCACCCGAGGCGGAGCCGGTGCTCATCGCCGGTCCCGGGACGCTCAAGTTCCTCGCCAGCGGCGCGGCGGCCTCGTGGGCCGCGGCCTCCGAGCCGCCCGGGCTGTTCAGCGACGCGGCGGGTGTCGCGGCGGAGGACGGCAGCGGCAGCGCCTATGTCGGCGTGCTCGACGCGGGCCAGGTCGGCGGCGCCGACGCTGCGCTCGCCGACGCGGACACCGCGTTCGTCGCGCTCCTCGGCGAGCAGTTGGGCGCACCCGACGGCGAGGTCTCGTCCCAGGTCTACTGGGTCGACGGCCGCGACGCGCGGTTCCACACCTACACGTCGGGCGACCTCACGGTCTTCGCGGCGATCGTCCAGGTCGACGGCGGTTTCGAGGCCTTCACCGGCACCGCGACCGGCGACGCGGCCGAAGCCGTCGAAGCCGCGAACCTCTCCCTGCGCTTCGGCGAACTCTGAGCAGGCCCTCCGGGGCGGCATGCGCTTCCGCATGCCGCCCCGGAGGCGTATCCTCATGGCCCGTGGTGGAAATCCCTGAGACCGGACGCCAGGCCCTCGACGCGGAGCTCATGCGCGAGTGGGCCGCGCGCGGCATCGACACGCTCACGCGGCACCGGCGCGGAGTGGACGAGCTGAACGTGTACCCCGTGGCCGACTCGGACACGGCGACGAACATGGTCGCGACCCTCCAGGCCGCCTTCCAGGGCGGCACGCCAGGGCTCGGGCTCGAAGCGCTCCTGGACGAGGCCGCCGGGCGGGCGCTGCTGTCGGCCCGCGGGAACTCCGGGGTGATCCTCGCGCAGATGCTCCGCGGCCTCGCCGACGCCTGGAACGCCGACACCGTGGACGCCAAGGGCTTCGCCGCCGGACTCAGGTCCGCGACCGACGCCGCCACCGGGGCCGTCGCCGTGCCGCAGGCCGGGACGATCCTCACCGTCGCCGAATCCGCGGCGTCCGCCGCCGCGAAGGCCGCGCCGTTCGGGCTCGTGTCCGCCTCCCGCGCCGCCGCCGAGGCCGCCGCCGAAGCGGTCGCCGCGACCCCCGGGCAGCTGCCCGCGCTGGCCCGCGCCGGGGTTGTGGACGCCGGGGGCCTCGCGCTCGCGCTGCTGCTCGAAGCGCTCGTGGAGACCCTCACCGGGTCCCGCCCCACGGGAGCGCTGGACCTCCTCGAACGCCACCGCGTGCGCGCGGTCGAGGAGACCGAGCAGGTCCCGCGCGAGACCGGCTCGGAGGTCTACGGCTACGAGGTCCAGTACCTCCTCGAAGCGAACGCGGGCGCCGCCTCCGAACTGCGCCACCGCCTCACCGACCTCGGCGACTCCGTGGTCATCATCGGCTCCCGGGCCGCCCGGGACGTCACCACGTTCAACGTCCACGTGCACGTCAACGACATCGGCGCGGCCATCGAGGCCGGGATCGAGCGCGGCCGCGTCCACCGGATCTCCGTGACCCGCTTCGACGACACCGCGACCGTGCACGCCGCCGAGTCCCACGCGGACGCCCGCATGCACGCCGCCCCCGCCCGCCGCCCGGCCCACGTGACCGGGATCGAGGCGCCGACGCGGGCTCTCATCGTGGTCACCGAGGCCGCCGGGCTCCGCGAGTTCCTTGCGGGCGAAGGCTGCCGCACCGCGACCGCCGCCACCGTCGGGGCCGAACTCGCCGCCGCGCTCGCCGACGGCGCCGACGGCGCCGTCGTGATCTCCGACACCGAGGCGGCCGCGGACGCCGCGGACCGCGCCGTCGCGGCCCCCCGCGGCGACGGCCGCCGCACCGCCGCGATCATGGCCCCCACCCCCGTGCAGGCCGTCGCCGCCGTCGCCATCCACGACCCCGAGCGGCCGTTCGACGACGACGTGGCCGCCATGGCCGAGACGATCGAGGCCTGCCGTACCGGCGAGGTCCGCCGGGCCCCCGGCGGGTTCACCGCGGCCGTCCGCGGACAGGACCCGGCGTCCTTCGCCGACGCCGCCGAAGCCGCCCGCGACCTCGCCGACCGGCTCTGCGCCGAAGGGGCCGAACTCCTCACGGTCCTGCCCGGCGCCGGGTCGGACCCGGAAACTGTCACAGCCTTGAGTCATCATGTGCGCGAGGCGTGGCCGACCGTGGAGATCCAGGAGTTGCCCGCCGCAGACACTGAGCCGCTGCTGCTGATCGGAGCCGAATGACCGTGGGGCTGGAGACCCGACTGCGCGAGGTCCTGGGCAAGAAGACCGCCGATGCCCTCGCCGACGGACTGGGACTCGACACCGCCGGGGACCTCCTCGGGCACTACCCGTTCCGCTACGCCCAGCGCGGCGAGCGCACCGACCTCGCCTCGCTCGGCATCGGCGACGACGTCACCGTCGCCGCGCAGGTGCGCGCCGCCGTCAAGAAGACGTTCACGCCCCGCTCCGGCAAGGGCCGCGGGCGCGGCGGCCGCGGGGACCTCCTCGAAGTGGTCGTCGCCGACGAAGCGGGGCGCTCGCTCACCCTCACGTTCTTCAACCAGGGCTGGCGCGCGAAGGAGCTCGTCGCCGGACGCTGGGGCCTGTTCGCGGGCAAGGTGGCCCAGTTCCGCGGCCGCCTCCAGCTCAACTCCCCGCAGTACCAGCTCCTCGCCGAGGACGCCGACGACCCGGGAAGCGCCATCGAGGAGTTCGCCGGGACGCTCATCCCCGTCTACCCGGCCACCGCCGAACTCCCCACCTGGAACATCGCCAAGGCCGTCCACACCGTCCTCGGCCTCGTCCCCAGCCCGCCCGACCCCCTCCCGGCGCCCCTGCGCGAGCGCCTCGGCCTCCTCGACTACGGGACCGCGCTGCGCCAGATCCACCGCCCCGACTCCCACGAGTTCCTCGGCGCCGCCAAGAAGCGCCTCAAATGGCAAGAGGCCCTGGTCATGCAGACCGTCCTCGTGCGCCGCAAAGCCGAGTCCGCGGGCGAGGCCGCCGACCCGTACCCCGAAGGCGGCGCGATCCTCGACGCGTTCGACGCGCGCCTGCCCTTCGACCTCACCGCCGGGCAGCGCCAGGTCGGCGCCGAGATCGCCGCCGAACTCGCCCGCGAGCACCCCATGCACCGCCTCCTCCAAGGCGACGTCGGCTCCGGCAAGACCCTCGTCGCCCTGCGCGCCATGCTCCAGGTCGTCGCCCACGGCGGCCAGGCCGCGCTCCTCGCCCCCACCGAGGTCCTCGCCGCCCAGCACCACCGGTCCATCGCCGAGATGCTCGGCGACCTCGCCGAAGGCGGCCAGCTCGGCGCCCCTGCCGAAGCCACCCGCGTCGAACTCCTCACCGGCTCGGCCACGGCCGCCCAGCGCCGCCCCGTCCTCGACGCCGTCAAGACCGGCGCCGCCGGGATCGTCATCGGCACCCACGCGCTCCTCTACGACGGCGTCGAGTTCGCCAACCTCGGCCTCGTCGTCGTCGACGAGCAGCACCGCTTCGGCGTCGAGCAGCGCGACGCCCTGCGCGCCAAGGCCAAGCACACCCCGCACACGCTCGTCATGACCGCCACCCCCATCCCGCGCACCGTCGCCATGACCGTCTACGGCGACCTGGAGACCAGCCGCCTCACCGAGCTCCCCGCGGGCCGCAGCCCCATCGCCACCCACGTCGTGCCCTACGGCGACGGCCGCTGGATGCAGCGCACCTGGACGCGCATCCGCGAAGAGGTCGCCGCCGGACGCCAGGCCTACGTCGTCTGCCCCCGCGTCGGCGGCGACGACGCCGAGGACCCGAACGTGGGGGACAAGCGCCCGCCGCTCGCCGTCACCGACATCATCGAGGAACTGTGCGGCAACCAGCTCCACGGCCTGCGCCTGGGCCTCCTCCACGGCCGCCTCGACGCCGACGAGAAGGACCGCGTCATGCGCGCCTACGCCGCCGGCGACATCGACGTCCTCGTCGCCACCACCGTCATCGAGGTCGGCGTCAACGTCCCCAACGCCACCGCCATGGTCGTCCTCGACGCCGAGCGCTTCGGCATCTCCCAGCTCCACCAGCTCCGCGGCCGCGTCGGCCGCGGCACCCACGCCGGGCTGTGCCTCCTCGTCTCCGAGGCCATGGAGGGCACGCCCTCCCGCGAGCGCCTCGATGCCGTCGCCTCGACCACCGACGGCTTCGCGCTGGCCGAGCTCGACCTGGAGCAGCGCCGCGAGGGCGACGTCCTCGGCGCGGCCCAGTCCGGCATGAAGTCGCACGTGAAGCTCTTGTCGCTGCTGAAGGACGTCGACATCATCGCCGCGTCCCGCACTGAGGCCGCCGCGCTCGTCGACGCCGACCCGGAGCTCAAGCGCTTCCCCGAGTTCGCCGCCCTCGTGGACGACCTCGCGGCCGACCGGGGCGAGTTCCTGGAGAAGGGCTGACGGCGCGCGGGCGGACTAGACTCGGAGCCAAATGACCAGAATCATCGCCGGCAGCCTCAAGGGCCGCCGCCTCGCCACGCCCCCGGGGGACCGCACCCGGCCCACCTCGGACCGGGTCCGCGAAGCGCTGTTCAACTCGCTCGCGCCCGGCGGGGACCTCGACGGCCTCCGCTTCGCCGACCTGTACGCCGGGTCCGGCGCGGTCGGCATCGAGGCGCTCTCGCGCGGCGCCTCCGCGGCCCTGTTCGTGGAGTCCCACGCGCTCACCGCGAAGCTCCTCCGCAAGAACCTCGCCGACCTCGGCGCCCGCGGCGGCGACGTGATCTGCGCCCCCGTGGAGAAGGCCGTCCTGAACGGCCCGGCCGAACCGTACGACATCGTCTTCGCCGACCCGCCCTACGCCGTCACCGACGCGGCGGTCGCGGGCGTGCTGGAAGCGCTGGTCGAACACGGTTGGCTCGCACCGGACGCCGACGTGGTCGTGGAGCGCGGCGGCAAGGACGCCGCGGTGCCCTGGCCCGCGAAGATCGCAGAAGACCGCGTCCGGCGCTACGGCACCACGGCACTTTGCTACGGTCACGCCCTGTGAAACCTGAAGCCCGAATCGCCGCCTGCTCCGGGTCATTCGATCCGGTGACGTACGGTCATCTCGACATCTTCGGACGCGCCGCCCAGTTGTACGATGAAGTCTGGGTCGCGGTCTTCCACAACGCCTCCAAGAACGCGCTGTTCAGCGTCGAGGAGCGGGTGGAGCTCCTCAAAGAGACCACCGCGGACATGCCCAATGTACGAGTCGCGTCCTTCCAGGGACTGGTGGTCGACTTCTGCCAGAAGCACGGCGCCGGAGTGCTCGTCAGAGGCGTGCGCGCGGCCTCCGACTTCGACTACGAACTACAGATGGCCCAGATGAACTACGGGTTGGCGGGCATAGAGACGGTGTTCATCCCCACCAACCCCCTCTACTCGTTTCTGTCGTCCTCGATGGTCAAGGACGTCACGAAATGGGGCGGCGACGTCTCGTCGCACGTGCCCGAAATCGTCCAATCGCGACTGATCGAGCGCTTGCGGCAGGAATAGCAGCACTTTCCACCCTCATACGGGACAATGTCCCCATGACAGACATCGACGGGAGCAAATCGGTGGGTGCGCTCGACCGGATCGAAGAGATCATCGCTTACGTGGAGCAGGCGAAAGCCGTGCCCATGTCCCGCGCCTGCAAAGTCGACCGGGCCGAGATGATCGCCATGCTCGAAGAGCTCCAGAACGAACTCCCCGGCGACCTGCGCCGGGCCGAGGCCATGCTCCAGGAGCGCGACAACATCATCAACGCCGGCGAGCGCGAGGCCGAGCGGATCATCGCGGAGGGCGAGTCGGAGCACGCGCGGCTCGTCTCCCGCCACGAGATCACCGTCTCGGCCGAGCACGAGGGCAACCGCATCATCGCGGAGGCCCGCGGCGAGGCCCAGCGCCTGCGCGACGAGGTCGACGAGTACGTCGACACGACGCTCGCCAACTTCGAGCAGTTCCTGCACCGCGCCCTCTCGGGCGTCGAGCGCGGCCGCGACAAGATGCACACCCTCCGCGAGATCGGCAGCTTCGCCCCCCAGCAGCAGGAGCAGTTCGAGGACGAGAAGCCGCTCCCGCAGCTGTAGTGCCTGTACGGCTGCAGCGGGGAGTCGGCGGGACGCCGCGGCCTCGGGCCCGGTGAGCCGAGGCCCCGACGGCGAAGCACCGGCCGGCCGTCAAGGCGGTGCGGCCTCGGCCGTCGTCCGGGCCGGTCCCGTATCCGGCCGCAGCCCGGCCGCGAGACGCTGCGCGCCCGGCGGCGCAGCCGCGCGGGCGTTGGCCGCAGGGCTGCGGGCGGGGCGCTCCCGGGTGGGAGGGTAGGCCGCCAGTCTTGCCCGCGGGTCCGACGTTCCGGGCCCGCGGACGGGCCGGGTATCGCCGACATCACGTCCCCGCTCCGCTCCGGCCTGGGTTGGGCCGGGTCCCGGGGCTGATGTAGCATTACCGGTCGGCCTCGATCGAGGCGAACCTCCCTGAACGAAGGACCGCAGCACACCCATGACGACCGCTCCTGATCCCGCCGCGCCGCTGGTGTTCGACACCGCGGAGCTCGGGCGCAGCTCGGGCACGACGATGCACGTCGCGCTTGAGGTCCCGGCACCCGCCGGGCTCGGTCTCGCGGGCTACGCCGTCCCGGAGTCGGCCCCGCTCGACCTGGACTTCCACCTGACCGCGGTCAGCGAAGGCGTCCTCGCCGACGGCACGGTCGCGGCGGTCGCCGCAGGCGAGTGTGCGAGGTGCCTCGCACCCGTGGAGGACGCTCTCAACGTCCAGGTGCAGGAGCTGTACGCTTACGAAGGCTCCGTCACCGACGAGACCACCGAAGCCGACGAGATTCTGCGGCTCAGTGGCGATCTGCTCGATCTGGAGCCCGCGGTTCGGGACGCGCTGGTGCTGGCGATGCCGGTCACCCCGCTGTGCCGACCTGACTGCCCGGGGCTGTGCGCCGATTGCGGCGTCCCCTGGGACGAACTGCCCGACGACCACGTTCACGAGACCGTGGACCCCCGTTGGGCGGGTTTGGAGAAGCTTCGGCTCGCCGACACCGACGGCGAATCGAAATAGCACAGCGAATAAGTATGGAGTTCTGAAGTGGCTGTTCCGAAGCGTCGTATGTCGCGCAGCAACACCCGGCACCGTCGGTCGCAGTGGAAGGCGACGCCGATCCAGCTGGTCGAGTGCCCGCAGTGCCACGCCAAGAAGCGCGGCCACCAGGTCTGCGAGGTCTGCGGCACGTACAAGGGCCGCCAGGTCCTCGAAGCCTAAGTCCTCCCGCTTATGGGCGACAAGGCAGTACAACATTTCCAAGCGGTGTTCGGGGTCAGCGATATCGACCCCGAACTGCTGCGTCTCGCCCTGACCCACCGCTCGTACGCGTACGAGCACGGCGGGCTGCCCACGAACGAGCGGCTGGAGTTCCTCGGGGACTCCGTGCTCAGCCTCGTGGTGACCACGGCGCTCTACCAGAACCACCCCGACCTGCCCGAAGGGCAGCTCGCGCGCCTGCGCGCGTCGGTGGTGAACATGAAGGCGCTGGCGGGAGTCGCCCGCCGCATGGGCGCGGGCGGCATCGGCCCGCACCTCATGCTCGGCAAGGGCGAGGAGACCTCCGGCGGCCGGGGCAAGAACTCGATCCTGGCGGACGCGGTGGAGGCGCTGCTCGGTGCGGTCTACCTCCAGTACGGGGTCGAGACCGCCAAGCGGGTGGTCCACCACTTCTTCGACCCGCTCATGGAGGCCGCGGCCGGCCAGGGCGCGGCCCTGGACTGGAAGACCAGCCTCCAGGAGCTGACGGCCGACTCCGGTCTCGGCGTGCCCGAGTACCGGATCACCGAGTCGGGCCCCGACCACGCCAAGCAGTTCACGGCCTGGGCCGTGGTCGCGGGCGAGGAGTTCGGCGAGGGCACCGGCGGCTCGAAGAAGGACGCCGAGCAGATCGCCGCCAAGCTCGCCTGGCAGGTCCTCTCGGACCGCATGGGCGTCAAGCAGCGCTAGACGAACCTGAACGAGGGGCGGGAACCGGAGATCCGGTTCCCGCCCCTCGGCGTTGTCCCACGTGAACGTATGGGTGGGCGGGTGGGTACGACCATCCCTAACCCCCACCCACCCGGGGAAGCATGGCTGCCATCCTTCCGCGGGGGTCCGACAAAAATCGGGGCCCGGGGCGGTCGTGTCACCCGAACGAGTGGCGATCGAGCATAGGGCGATGCGAACCGAAGGCTACGGCCTACCTCTGACACTTCGGGCAGTAGTGGGCCGAGCGGTCGCCGATGACTTCTCGGACGATCGGGGTGGCGCAGCGTTTGCAGGGCTGGCCGGCGCGGCCGTAGACGGCGAGTTCGCGGGCGAAGTAGCCGGCCTCGCCGCGGGCGTCGACGTAGAGCTCGTCGAAGGAGGTGCCGCCGACGGCGAGGGACTCGGTGAGGACGTCCTTGACGTGGCCGAGGAGCTCCAGGGCCTTGCGGCGGGTGAGGGAGTCGCCGGAGCGGCGGCCGCGCAGGCGCGCGCGCCACAGGGCCTCGTCGGCGTAGATGTTGCCGACGCCGGAGATCCAGCCCTGGTCCAGGAGGGCCTTCTTGACCTCGATGGTGCGCTTGAGGAGCCGGTCGGCACTGGCGGAGGCGTCGAAGGCGGCCTCGAAGACGTCGGGGGCGATGTGGGCCATGGTCTTCGGCACGTCGTCGCCCATGTCGGACAGCTCCCAGTACCCGAAGGTCCGCTGGTCGATGAACCACAGTTCGCGGTCGTCGGCGAACACCAGGCGCCCGCGCAGGTGCTTGTGGGCCTCGCGGCCGTCGGTGACGACGTGGAGCTGGCCGCTCATGCCGAGGTGGCAGATGAGCGCGCGGCCGTCGTCGAGGGCGAGCCACATGAACTTGCCGCGGCGGCCCGATCCGGTGATCTCCAGGCCCTTGAGGTTCGCCTGGAAGTCCGCGACGCCGGGCGCGTGGCGGCGGACGGTCCGCGGGTTGTAGACCTCGGCGGTGCTGATGCGTCCGCCGCGGAAGGCCGCGTCGACCCCGCGGCGGACCGTCTCGACTTCGGGGAGTTCTGGCACGTTTCAAGTATGCCCAGGGACTCCGGTCAGCTCAGTTGCGGGTGCTTCTCCCTGACGGTGTCGATGCCGTAGTTGATGGCGAAGGCGATCGCGGCGAGGCGCGAGTTGACGCCGAGCTTGCCGAGGACGTTCTGCACGTGCGACCGCACCGTGGAGACCGACACCCCCATCTGGTCGGCCATGTGGCTGGTCGGCTCGCCGCGGACGATGCGGCGGAGCACGTCGTCCTCGCGGGGCGTCAGGTGGTGCGCGAGCTCCAGGGCGTCGTCGTCGCCGAGGAGCGGTGCGGGCTGGAGCGCGGCCCGCAGGAGCTGCGGGTCGTAGTAGGGCGGGCTCGCGAGTCCGGTGTCGATGGCCCGGAGCAGTTCGCTCGGGAGGATGTGGGTGTTCGCGATGCCCGCGGCGGAGACCGAGACGGCCTTGCGGAGCACCGACCCGTCCTCGCGGTCGGTGATGAGGAAGACCGGCCGCTTGCAGTCGGTCAGGACCCGGTTCCGGGAGACCGCTTCGAGGGCGACGAGGCAGCAGTCGACTTGCGCGTCCGCGGCGGCGAGCGCTTTGGCGCTGCGTGCCTCGACGGGGTGGTCGCCGCGTCGGTGGAGCAGGGGTCGAATGCTGGCGGAGAAGACCTGGTTCGGGTCGTACAGCATGACACGCACGGTTGGCACCTCATCCTTCGGGTGTTCTTCGGTCGCCTCCCCAGATGCGCGCCGATCAGGCGGCCACCCCAGCATGACTGTTGGTAATCGTCCAGTCCAGCATTGAGTCGGATGGACGACAGTACGAGGTCGCGGCGCCGTTCACCTGCGATAATGCGGCCCGTGCGGGGCTAGCCGAACATCTGCACCCAGTAGATGGTGCCGTCCCGGTCGTACGCGCCGATGCCGATGACGTCGTAGCCGCAGTTGAGGATGTTCGCGCGGTGGCCCTCGGAGTTCATCCACCCCTCCATGACCGCCTCGGCGTCGGGGTAGCCGTAGGCGATGTTCTCGCCGACGCCGCCTTCGTAGCCCTGGGCGTTGGCCCGGTCGGTGGGGCTGCGGCCGTCCTGCGAGGTGTGGTCGAAGTAGTCGTTGACGGCCATGTCCTCGGCGTGGAGGCGCGCGGCGGTGTCGAGGCGGGAGTCGCGGGCGAGGTCGCCGCAGCCGTTCTCGGCGCGCCGGTCGTTGACAATGCCGAGGATCTCGGACTCCGCGTCGGCGTACGGGGCGTCGTCGCCGCCTCCGCTGTCTCCGCCGCCGGAGCCGCCGTCGTCCTCTTCCTCCGCTGCGGCCGTGGTGGTCTCGGCCGCCTCGGTGGTGGGCTCCTCCTCGGCGTCCTGCGGGAGGATCTCGGCCTCCTGGATGTCGGCGAGCGGGGAGACCGTGGGGGACTCCTCGGCCGACGCGGAGGTCGAGGCGCTGGTGGCGGGGTCCTGGGTCGCGGCCTCGGTGCCGTCGAGTGGCGAGCCGACCGCCCACAGTGAGGTGGCTCCCGCCGCGAGGCCGAACGAGGCCAGGATGGCGATGAACATCCGGCGCGTGCTCTCGGCGGGATCGCGGTGGCGTCCGCCCTGGAGTCTTCGCATGGGGGTACGGCTCCGTCGCGGGGGGAAATACACGGGGGTTATTCGCGTTCCACGGGACCCTACCAGGTCCGGTCCGGCCGCGCACTGAGCGCACGGTGACGGGGCCCTCACTGAGGTGCCCCCGCAGGTGTGACCCCCGTCGAATCCGGGGGTCCGAGCATGTGCAAAGCTTGACGAAGACCGCCGGAAAGGCGGAAGATGGTGGGTGACGGCCAGTGTTCACGAGCCGTGCTCCACTGGTCCGGCAAGGGGCAATCGGCCCCGGCGGCTAAAAAAATCACTCAGCAAATGCGACGTCTATTCCGGTGCGTACGCCAACGCCACCTGACGACGTGATCGCAAGGAGAAACTATGGCGAAAGCCCTCTACGGCCACATCGGCCAGGCTCCCAACAAGCGCCTGCTCGAAGAAGTGGTCCAGCTACGCGCGCGAGTACGGAACCTTGAGACCGAGCTTGCCGAGCTGCGGTCCCGAGAGGACGAGATCGAGCAGGATCAGGTCGAGGAGCTGATGCGGCTGCACGAGCCCGCGTTGACCTAGACCGTCACTCGCACAACGGAAGATAGGCGCGCCAGCTGCCAGCAGCGGGCGCGCATTGTCGTGTCCGGAGGGCGAAACCCCAGGAGGGCGGTCCGGGTTCGTCCTCTTTGAGAGCTTTGATCTCCCCGATCCGGTCACAGCCGCCTTGTAGGCTGGGACGGTCCCGTACCCCGACGACGCCGACAGCCGGAGCGACCGTTGCACCTGAAGAGCCTCACGCTGAAGGGATTCAAGTCCTTCGCCTCGGCCACCACCCTGCGCTTCGAGCCGGGGATCACCTGCGTCGTCGGCCCGAACGGCTCCGGCAAGTCCAATGTCGTCGACGCCATCGCTTGGGTCCTCGGCGAGCAGGGCGCGAAGTCCCTGCGCGGCGGCAAGATGGAGGACGTCATCTTCGCGGGCACCACCGGCCGCCCCGCGCTCGGCCGCGCCGAGGTCACCCTCACGATCGACAACTCCGACGGCGCGATCCCCATCGACTACTCCGAGGTCTCGATCACCCGCCGCATGTTCCGCTCCGGCGAGGGCGAGTACGAGATCAACGGCGACCGCTGCCGCCTCCTCGACGTGCAGGACCTCCTCTCCGACGCCGGCATCGGCCGCGAGATGCACGTCCTGGTCGGCCAGGGCAAGCTCGACTCCTATCTGCACGCCCGCCCCGAGGACCGCCGCGCGTTCATCGAGGAGGCCGCGGGCGTCCTCAAGCACCGCAAGCGCAAGGAGAAGGCCCTCCGCAAGCTCGAAGGCATGCAGGGCAACCTCGACCGGCTCTCCGACCTCACCGGCGAGCTGCGCCGCCAGCTGAAGCCGCTCGGCCGCCAGGCCGAGCTCGCGCGCCGGGCCCAGACCATCCAGATGGACCTGCGCGAGGCCCGCCTGCGCCTCCTCGCCGACGACCTCGCGTCCCTGCGCTCGAACATCGCGAAGGACCTCGCCGACGAGGAGGCGATCAAGGAGCGCCGCACCGTCCTCGCCGACGAGCACGAGCGCCTCGCCCTCCAGGTCGGCGAGGTCGAGACCGCGCACGCCGCCGACAAGCCGCGCCTCGCGCGCCTCCAGGAGACCTGGTACCGCCTCCAGGCGGTCGCCGAGCGGCTCCGCTCGACCGCGCAGCTCGCCGCCGAGCGCCGCCGCTACCTCGCCGAGGAGCAGGACGACCGCGCCGGACGCGACCCCGAGGTCCTGGAGACCGAGGCGCAGCGCATCCGCGAGCAGGAGATCGAACTGCGCGAAGGCATCGCCGAGGACTCCGAGCGGCTCGCCGCCGCCGTCGAGGCCCGCGAGGAGACCGAGACCGCGCTCAGCGACGCCGAGCAGCGGATCGTCGGCGCCGTCAAGGCCGCCGCCGAGCGCCGCGAGGCCCTCGCGACGCTGCGCGGGCGCGTCGACTCCCTCAAGTCCCGCACCGCCGCCGCCGCGGAGGAGCTCGAACGCGCCTCCATCGCGCTCGCCGAGGCGAAGGAGCGCGCCGAGGCCGCCGCCGAGGCGCACGCCGAAGCCGAAGCCGAGAGCGAAGCGGTCGAGGCCGACGCCGAGTTCGACGACGCCATCGCCGAAGCCAAGGCCCGCACCGCGGCCGCGAAGGCCGAACTCGACCGCCTCCAGGCCGCCGAGCGCGACGCCGACCGCGAAGCGTCCCAGTGGGCCGCCCGCGAGGAGGCCCTCGCCGTGGGCCTGCGCCGCAAGGACGGCGCGGCCGCCCTGCTCGCGCGCGACGACGCCGTCCCCGGGGTCCTCGGGTCCGTGGCCGCGCTGCTCACCGTCAGGCCCGGCTTCGAGCCGGTGCTCGCCGCCGCGCTCGGGCGCCTCGCCGACGCCATCGCCGTCACCGGCCCCGCCACCGCCGCCGAGGCCATCCGCCTCCTGCGCGACGAGGACGGCGGGCAGGCCGCGTTCTTGATCGCCGGGGCCCAGGCCCAGGTGACCGTCCCCAGTGGACTCCTGTCGGTCGCGGACACCGTCTCCGCGCCCGCCGAGCTCTCCTCCACCGTGCGCGCCGTCCTCGCCGGGATGGTCGTCGCCGACGACCTCGACGCCGCCCGCGCCATCGTGGAGGCCCACCCCGGCCTCACCGCCGTCACCCGCGCCGGCGACGTCCTCGGCACCGCGACCGCCCACGGCGGCTCCGCGAAGGCCCAGTCCTACATCGAGATCCAGGCCGCCGTCGACGAGGCCCGCGACAAGAAGATCGCCGCCGAGTCCCTCGCCGCGCAGCTCGGCGAGCGCCTCGACGCCGCCCGCGACGCCCACGCCGACGCCGAGGCCGCCGCCGAGCAGGTCCGCGGCGCCCAGCGCCAGGCCCAGGCCGCGCACAGCGTCGTCGCCCGCCGCCTCGCCGAACTCGGCGCCGCCGCCCGCGGCTCCGAAGCCGAGGTCGCCCGCCTCGCCCAGGCCAAGGACCGCGCCCAGACCGCCCGCGAGGCCGACAGCGCCGGGATCGAGGGCCTCGAAGCGCAGCTCGACGAGCTCGAATCGCTCCCTGAGATCGAGGAGCCCTCCACCGACGAGCGCGACGTCCTCTCCCGCCAGCTCGACGCCGCCCGCCAGAACGAGATGGAGACCCGCCTCGCGATCCGCGCCGCCGAGGAGCGCGCCTCCGCGCTCGCCGGACGCGCCGACGCCCTCACCCGCCAGGCCCAGTCCGAGCGCGCCTCCCGCGCCCGCGCCGAGGCCCGCCGGGCCGCCCGCGCCCGCGGCGCGGCCGTCGCCGCCCTCGTCGCCGAGGCCGCCGAAGAAGCGGGCGTGCGCCTCACCGACTCCCTCGAAGCCGCCGCCATCGAACGCGACACCGTCGCCGCCGAGCAGTCCCGCCGCGAGGCCGCCCTCACCGAGCTGCGCACCCGCGCCGCCGCCACCGCCGCCGAGCTCGAACGCATCACCTCCGCCGCCCACCGCGACGAGGTCGCCCGTGCCGAGCAGCGCCTGCGCATCGAGGCCCTCGAAGAGAAGGCCGGGGCCGAGTTCGGCGTCGACATCGAGACGCTCATCGCCGAGTACGGGCCCGACCAGCCCGTCCCGCCCAGCACCGACGAGATCAACGCCGCCGCCGAGAAGGGCAAGCCCGAGCCGCTCCCGGCCGAGTTCGACCGGCCCCTCATGGAGAAGCGCGCCGCCCGCGGCGAACGCGAGCTCAAGCTCCTCGGCAAGGTGAACCCCCTGGCCCTGGAGGAGTTCGCGGCCCTCGAAGAGCGGTACAAGTTCCTCAGCGAGCAGCTCGAAGACGTCAAGAAGACCCGCGCCGACCTCACCACCGTCGTCAAGGAGGTGGACGACCGCATCCAGCAGGTCTTCGCCGAGGCGTTCGCCGACACCGCCCGCGAGTTCGAGCACGTCTTCCAGACCGTGTTCCCCGGCGGCGAGGGCCGCATCCTGCTCACCGACCCCGACGACCTGCTCCGCTCCGGCGTCGAGGTCGAGGCCCGCCCGCCCGGCAAGAAGGTCAAGCGGCTCTCGCTGCTCTCGGGCGGGGAGCGGTCGCTGACCGCGCTGGCGCTGCTGGTGGCGATCTTCCGCGCCCGCCCCAGCCCGTTCTATCTGATGGACGAGGTCGAGGCGGCGCTCGACGACGTGAACCTGGGGCGCCTGCTCGACCTGCTGCGCCAGCTCCAGGAGAACTCGCAGCTGCTCATCATCACGCACCAGAAGCGGACGATGGAGATCGGCGACGCGCTGTACGGCGTCACCATGCGCGCGGGTGTCACGCAGGTCATCAGCCAGAAGTTCTCCCGCGAAGAGGAGTAAGGGCAGCCCAGTACAGTGGTTGACGATCGTCGACTCGTGGAGGGCTTTACCTGTGGACAACCTGTGGATCTGGCTGGTCGCCGCCGTCGTCGCGGTGGCCGTCGTCGTCGGCGTGGTGCTGGCCGTGCGCGGCCGGTCGAAGCCGCCTGTCGAGGCGCCCGCCGAGGAACCGCAGGTCGAGGCCGCGCCGAAGACTGAGACACCGACCGAGGCACCGAAGGCCGCGGCTCCCGCCGCGCCCGTCATCGAGGCCCCTGAGCCCGTCGCGGGCCGCCTGGTGCGGCTGCGGTCGCGCCTGGCCCGCTCGAACAACGCGCTCGGCAAGGGCCTCCTGGCCCTGCTCGCGAGCGACAAGCTCGACGACGACGTGTGGGACGAGGTCGAGGAGACGCTCCTGACCGCCGACGTCGGCCTCGCCGACACGACCGCGGTGGTCGAGCGCCTGCGCGAGCAGGTCAAGGTCCTCGGCACCCGCGACCCCGAGGAGCTGCGGCGCCTGCTCAAGGCCGAGCTGACCGCGGTCCTCGAACCCGGTCTCGACCGGTCCATCGCCACCGCCTCGCCCTCCGGCGAGGGGCCCGCGGTGATCCTCATGGTCGGCGTCAACGGCTCCGGGAAGACCACGACCTGCGGGCGCGTCGCCCGGGTGCTCGTCGCCGAGGGCAAGTCCGTCGTCATGGGCGCGGCCGACACGTTCCGCGCCGCCGCCGCCGAGCAGCTGGAGACCTGGGGCGCCCGCGTGGGCGCGAAGGTGGTGCGCCGCGGCGAGGGCGCCGACCCCGCCTCGGTGGCGTTCGACGCCGTCAAGGCCGGCGCCGAGGACGGCGCCGACGTGGTCCTGGTCGACACCGCGGGCCGCCTCCAGAACAAGGCCGGGCTCATGGACGAGCTCGGGAAGGTCAAGCGCGTCATCGAGAAGCAGGGCCCGGTCGCGGAGACGCTCCTGGTCCTCGACGCGACCACCGGGCAGAACGGGCTCCAGCAGGCGAAGGTCTTCGGCGAGGTCGTGCAGGTGACCGGCATCGTCCTGACCAAGCTCGACGGGTCCGCCAAGGGCGGGATCGTGATCGCGGTTCAGCGGCAGTTGGGGGTACCGGTTAAGCTGGTCGGACTCGGAGAAGGCCCGGACGACCTGGCCCCGTTCGAGGTCGGAGCGTTCGTCGACGCACTCGTCGACGGCGCCGAGAGCTGACGACGATGCACACGCACAGCGGGGACCGGTGAGCGAAGACGAGATTCCGCTTATTGGCGGCAACACGAGCACGGTCATCCGGCTGGGGGACACGGTCCGCCGGAACACCGGACCCTGGACCCCCGCGGTCCACGCCCTGCTCAGGCACCTCGACGGCGCCGGTTTCACCGGAGCGCCGCGGGTCCTGGGCGTCGACGAGCACGCGCGCGAGGTGCTGTCCTTCGTGGAGGGCGAGCCGGGCAAGTACCCGCTCGCGCCGCACTGGACCACCGACGAGACCATGAGCGCGGTCGCGAAGATGCTGCGCATGTACCACGACGCGCAGTACGGCTTCCGGCCGCCGCCCGGCGCGACCTGGCGGTCCTTCGGGCCGCCGCCCCCCGACACCGAGGTGATCTGCCACCACGACGCCGCGCCGCACAACGTGGTGTGGCGACCCGACGGGACGCTCTCGCTCATCGACTTCGACCTGGCGAGCCCCGGCGCGCGGATCTACGACGTCGCGTACGCGGCGTGGACGTGGGTCCCGATCTTCACCGACCGCGACTCGATCACCTTGGGCTGGAAGAAGCCCGACCGGGCGCGGCGGCTGCGGATGTTCGCCGACGCGTACGGGCTCTCCGACCGGGACAGGCAGCGGTTCATCAAGGTCATCCGCAAGCGGATCGTAGACCACATCGAGGGCATCCGCCGCATGGCCCAGGCCGGGGACCCCGCGTTCGAGCGGATCGTGCAGAAGGGGCACCTGCGCCGCCCGGCACGGGACCTGCGGCTGCTCGACGCCGAGCGGTACATCCTCGACGAGGCCCTGCGGTAGCAGGCGACGCGGTCCGGCAAGGCGGAGGGCGAAGACCCGCCGACGAGCCGGGAGCCGGGGGTCTTCGCCCAAGGGAGCGCTCCCAATTGCGAAACGCCTGCTGATTGGGAGGAACAGGCGAATCACTTAGGGGGAGCGCCGGGACTTCGGCGCGGGATGGATTTGAGGGAATTGCAGCAAACCTACCGTGGGAGCGCTTGCCTGTCAATACATCGTAAACGGTCAATATTAAGTGCCTTGGGAGGGCGCCCACGGCACCCCGCGACGCGCCGGTCCCCTTGCGCCACACAAAGACGGGCGCCCCGGCCGTCTGCACTCGGCGGGGCGCCCGACTCCTCAGGAGTGAAGTCCTTCTAGGCCAGCAGGTCTCCGGCGCGGCCGAGGACGAAGGCCGCGACGTTCCGGCTCAGCTCCACCCCCGCGAGGTCCGCCGAGCGCGAGTGGATGCCCGACCACACGCGCGCGTCCGTGTTCTCCGTGGTCAGCGGGTGCCACGTCGTGTACGTGCGGGTCACGCCCGGCGCGCTGGGGCTCGGGATCGTGAACGCCGCGCCCGGCCCGTCGCCGACGAGCTGGGTGAGCACCTCCTCGGCCGAACCCGAGTAGGTGTTGTGCCCGCTCGGGTAGTCCGGGTGGGACGGCGTGTTGTGGTACGGCAGCCAGTCGGGGTCCCGCAGGGTGGCCGGGTCGCCGTCGTCGAGCGGCCCGGCGATGGCGGTCACCGGCCGCCACCACACGTGCGCGTACTTCGAGTCCGACGTGGCGATCTGCGTGTCCACCGACGCGACGTGGAACAGCGCCACCAGCTCGACCTGGTCGCGCAGCGACCCGGTGTGGTGCTCCAGGGCCGCCCGCAGCACCGGGTTGTAGAGCGTGAACGAGGAGCCGAACCAGAACTGCGCGGTGTCGGTCTGCTCCTGGGTGCGGGCGGTGCTGTTCAGGCCGCCGTAGACGTAGACCTCCGCGACGTCGGCCCGGTACTGCGGTGTCCCGAGCGCCGGGGGCGCGTCGAGGCGGAACTGGTCGGCGCTGTCGAGCGCGAACGGCACCGCGAAGCGGGTGCCCGCCTGCTGCCCCGGCCCGAACGCGGGCGGCGTCGGCTGCCACACGCCCGGCGCGGCGGCCGGGGGCGTGTACGCGGCGTTCACCGACGCCGGGTCGAGCCCGTCGCCGACGCGCTCGCTCAGCAGGTCGTCGGCGCGGTCGACCCCGGCCGCGACGCCCTTGCGCTTGGCCCGGCCGTCCGGGACGCGGGCGAGCGCCTCCTCCAGCGCCGCGTCGAGCGCGGCCTGCTGGGTCGGGGCCAGCGCGTACAGCGCCCGGTGGACGGCCGCCGCGAGGGCGGCCTCGCGGTAGTGCTTCGCGTTGACGCCGTGGGGGACCCGCTGCACGGCGCGGGCGGCGGCGAGCCACGCGATAGCCCAAGTGCGGCTGTTGGTGACCTGGGCGGCGGCCGGGGCCGCGGTGACCGCGGCGTTGGTGGCGTCGAACCAGTCGAGGACGGCGGCGCTGTCGCCGTGGGCCGCGGCCGGTGATGCGGCGCCGATGGCGGCCCCGGTGGCGGCGATGGGGGCCGCGGCGAGGACGGCGCGGCGGGAGATGGCGGTCATGGTGCTCCTTGCGGTGGGAAGGCAGGTGGCGGGGATGCGGAGTCGGTGGGCGCGCGGCGGCGCCGGGGGAGTGGAGTACCGCCGGCCCGGGACGGCGTCGCAGGGGAGGAACGGCCTGGCCCGGACCGGCGGGGGTCGGGGGTCAGCGACAGAGGGCGCTGGCGACGCGCATCTGGTCGACCTCGCGCCGCCTTGCGAGTGCGTTGGCGGGCTTCATGACTCGAAGTTAGCAGTAATCCCATCGGAATACTAGAGAATATTTCGGATCGTTCCACTTGCGAAACCCGTCGGCAACGGGGGAGAGGGTGGCTCCGGAGGAGGACGGGCGGGCGACCCGGGGATGGGGGCGGAGGCGACTCGGCGGGCGAGAGCGCGGGTGGGGGCGGGCGGGGACGTCGGCGGTGGCGGGCGCGGCGCGCGGCGGCAGAGGCGAGCGGAGGAGGCGCGTGATCGAGAGGCGGGCGGAAGCGGAGCGCGGTTGTGAGGCAGGGGCGCGAGCGGCCATGGGGCGGGTGCGCGCGGCCGGGCAGCGGCGGGCGGGGCCCTACCCACCCGATGGGTGGGTAATACTCCCAGCCACCCTCCCCGCCCGGACCGACAATCCGGGCCCGGGTGTGGTCACCCGATCGGGTCGTGACCCGTGTCGCAGGCGTCAGGCGGCGGTCCATCGCAGTTCGCGGCTCGGCAAGGGGCCGTAGGGGGTCAGCGCAGCCAGGTCGGCCTTGTACTCGCCCGGTTCGCGGTCGAGGACGCGGGTGAAGCGCCGTTCGGCGTCCTTCGGCGGTGCCGGGAGGGGCTCGCCGTTCCAGACGCCGCCGACCGCGTACGGGTGCTCGGGCCTGATCCGCACCGCGGGCGCGCCGTCCTGGGCGACCACGCCGACCGCGACGTCCGAGAGGCGCGGGTACGCGGGCGCGGGGTCGCGCAGCAGCCGCTCCGTGGGGAGCACCTGGCCCTCCTGGAACACCGGCACGAACCCCTCGGGGGCCCACGCCGCGCCCGTCACCGACGCGTGCGCGAAGTACGCCCACCACATCGCCGGGTCCTGGATCGCCTGCCGCGGCCCCACGTGGACCGGCCGCGCCGGATGCTCCCGGGCCTGGAGCTCGGGGAGGCTCAGCGGGCGACCGTCCTCGTCGGCCCAGTACGCGCCGTGCTGGCCGTCCAGGAGCACCCACCGGTCCAGGTCGTCGATCCACGCCTCCGCGACGGCGTGCCCCTGCCCGACCCCGTCGTGGTAGTCCCCGCGGCGCAGCCACACCCGGCGGGCCGGGATGCGCAGCGCGTTCAGGCCCTGCGCCAGCACGATCGAGTACTCCACGCACGAGTACCGCGCGCCGAGGGCGACCTGCTCCAGGACGTCCACCGCGTCGCCCGCGTTGATCCGCGCGTTCGCGTGCCGCCACAGCGCCGACGTCCACGCCAGCAGGTCCCGCGCGGTCTGCCACGCGCCCTCCCGCGGCCGCGGCAGCCGGGACGCGAGCTGGCCCTCCCGGTGCGCCTCGATCCGGTCGAGCCGCAGCGGCGCGCCCGCCGCCGGCTCGGGCCACGCGGTGATCCGCAGCGGCGGCGCCGGGACGTTCGCCCTGGCCCGATCCAGGACCTCCGCCCAGTCCGGGTCCGCGCCGAACGCGGCCGACAGCTCCGGCTCGAACAGGTCCGTCTGGTGGAACCCGGCCTCGATCGCCTCGTCGAGCCGCGCCCGCGCGCCCTTGAGCCCCACCTTGTGCGCCGCGATCGCCAGCGACGGCGCCCACAGGTCCCGCCAGAACTCCGTGTCGGCGCGCAGCGTCTTCTCCAGGTCGAGGAGCGTCCACCACCGCGCGCCCCGCATCGCGTCCTGCGCGACGGTGCGGACGCGCGCGAGTTTCACCGGGGAAGGGGCCTGTGCCATGCGTATGAGGGTAGTCACCGATGGCGCGGGCGGAAAGGGCGTTGTGCCCGCGGCGGGAGGGCGCTAGAGTGAGCGGCATGATCCTTTAGAAGAGATACGGCCGCTGTGGGCGGGAATGCCGACCGGCCGACCACGATGAGTGCAGCTTCCGCTGGAAGCACGGCCATGAGACGTCGAGCAACGCTCCGTTTCGCGCTCACGTCTCTTCAAGCTCGACCCGAGAAGGGGATCCGCATGACTGAAACTCCGGAACCGCAGCAGGACGCCGCCGACGACGCGCCGCTCAACCGCGAGGAGCGCCGGGCGCTGGCCCGCGGCAAGAAGTCCGGCAAGGCCGGGCACCAGTCGATCGGCGACAAGAAGTCGAAGGTCCGCTCGCAGATGCCGAAGGGCGGGGTCGGCAAGTTCCAGCTCCCCACCAAGAACGGCTGAATTCACAGCGAGGCCAAGCAGAGGCCGCCGGACCGCATCGGTCCGGCGGCCTCCGCCCTTCTCTGCGCTAGATCGCCTCGCAGGACACCGTCGGCGTCGCCGCCGGGGTGGACCCTATGAAGCCGAAGACCTCGCGGCTCTGCCCCGCCGCGACGGCGCCGTTCCAGCCCACGTCGGCGGCCGTGACGCCCGCGCCGGAACTGGTGATCGTCGCGTTCCACGAGGACGTGATCCGGGTCGACCCCGCCCACGTCCAAGTGAGCCGCCAGCCGTCCAGGGCGGCGCCGGTGGCCGTCACCGTGACCTTGCCCTGCCAGCCCGAGCCCCAGTCGTTCACGACGCCGATCGCGGCCGTGCAGTCGCCGCCGACCGGACCGCCCGTGGTCGGGCCGTCCGTCGGGGACGAGGTCGGGTCGGTCGGGTCCGGGTCGTCGCCGAAGACCGTGGCCCGCTCGGCCGTGTTCTGGATGCCGTTGGTGGACGTGAAGACCCGCTGCCCCCACGTGGTCAGCGCCGAGGGGTTGAAGCTCGTGGTCTGGTCGAGGTCCCCGCCGGTGTTGCCCGAGTAGGACCACGCCAGCCAGCCGATGCCGCGGGCCTGCGCCTCGGACTGGATCGTCTCCCACGCGACCGTCTGGCCCTGGAACGTGTCGCCGTACTCGCCGACGATGAGCGGGAGGTTCATCTCCTCGAACGCGTCGAAGTAGTCGATCACGGTCTGCGGGTTCGAGTAGACCGCGTACATGTGGATCGAGAACAGCGTGTTGCCGTCCTCGTCGGCCGCCGCGACGGTCTCGGCGTTGTCGCGCATCACGTTCTGCCAGTCCTGGCCCCAGTTCGGGGCGTCCACGACCAGCGTGTGCTCGAAGCCGATCGACCGCATCCGCTCGATCGCGTCCACGGTCTGCTGCGTCCACTGCTGCGGGTTGGTGTTGCCGACCGGCTCGTTGCCGATGTTGATGAGGACGTACGCCTCCTCGCCGTCGAGCACGCTGAACAGGCCCTGCCAGAAGGTGACGGCCTGATCCAGGGTGGCCGCACCCGACTCCTCGCCGTAGCCGGTGGTGTCGTGGACTTCGAGCATGCAGATCAGGCGCTGCGCCTTGCACTCGTCCACGATCTGCTGGACCCGCGCGGCGGTCGAGACGCCCCAGTTGCGCTGGCCGGAGCCGAGGACGACGCGGACGGTGTTCGCGCCGAGGTCCGAGATCTCGCCGTAGCTGGCGAACTCGCCCTGGTACCAGACGTCGGGGTGGGAGGTGCCGCGCATGATGAACGGGTTGCCGTTCGCGTCGATGAGCTGCGTGCCGTCGATCGAGAAGCCGCCCTGCTGGGCGCCGGCCGGGACGAGCTGCCACAGGCCGCCGAAGGCGATCGCTGTGGCGGCCAGTACGGCCATGAGCCATCTGCGCATCCGACGCCGTGCCGGGGCGGCGTCGGTCGTGCCGTGTTCCATGGTGATCCCATCTGTAGGTTCAGGTCAGAGGTGAATCGGTTCACCCCGACTTCAACATAGAGAACCATAAATATTGATGGGGTTCAAGACGTGCTCGGGAATTGCCCTGGCAGGAACGACGCCGGGCCGCGCGTCAGGGCTTCGCGGGGCCGGTTGAGGCGCGCGGGGAGAGCTGGGCGGGCCGGCACTGAACCGAGAAAGCGCGGTCGGCGCCCGGTTCGGCGCCGATGACCGTCAGGAGCGCTTCGGCGCACTGCGAGCCGTAGGCGCTGATGTCGCGCGTCAGGGACGTGAGCGCGGGATGGGTGAGGCGGCACAGCGGCGAGTCGTCCCAGGCCACGATGGACAGCCCGTTCGGGACGCCGATGCCCAGCTCGTGGGCGACGCCGAGTCCGGCCACGGCCGTGACGTCGTTGTCGTAGATGATCGCGGTGGGGCGCCCCGCCGAGGACAGGAGGCGCCGGGTGATCCGCGCGCCCTGCTCGCCGGTGTAGTCGCTGTGGAACGTCTCCATGGACTCCAGGCCCAGGTCGGCGGCGGTCTCGGCGTAGGCGTTGTCGCGGATCTCGGTGTGCAGCAGGTGCGCGAACCCGGCGACGCGCGCGATCCGCCTGTGGCCCAAGGCGTGCAGGTACTCCAGGATCTCGCGGCACGGCTCGGCGTCGTCGTGCCAGACCGCCGGGAGGCGCGCGCCCTCGACCGGCCCGCCCACGGCCACCGCGGGCAGCCCCAGGTCGGCCATGAAGTCGAGCCGCCGGTCCGCGGTCCCCACGTCGCACAGGAGGACCCCGTCGACGCGGCGCTCGGCCCACCAGCGCCGGTAGACTTCCAGCTCCTCCTCGACGGTGTCGACGATCTGGAGGGTCAGCCCGAAGGACCCGGCCGAGAGCGTCGCCTCGATGCCGCTGATGAGCTCCATGAAGTACGGCTCGATGCCGAGCGTGCGGGCCGAGCGGCGCAGCGCGATGCCGACCGCCTGCGCCGAGGACACCGACAGCGAGCGGGCGGCCCGGTTGGGGACGAAGCCCATCTCGGCGGCGATCGCCAGGATCTTCTTGCGGGTGGCCTCGGAGACCCCGGGCCTGCCGTTGAGCGCGTAGGAGACCGCGCCCTTCGACACGCCCGCCGCGGCGGCGATGTCGGCGATGGTCACGCGCCTGTTCATCTGGGTGCTCCTCGTGGCACTGGTCGGTCCGGGTCAGCCGGCCGCGACCCAGTGCTGCTCCGCGTGCTCGCGCAGCGGAGGCGGAGGTGTGTCGCGGTCCCCGTCGGGCTCCAGGTCCTCGGGCTCGACGGGGTCGTCGGACCACTTCCGGTGGAGCTGGGGCACCGACGACAGCAGGTTCCGAGAGTACGGGTGCTGCGGGTCGGTGAACACCTTGGCGGTCGCGCCGGTCTCGACCACGGCGCCGTGGCGCATGATGACGACGCGTTCGGAGATGTAGTTCGCCAGCGACAGGTCGTGGGTGATGAACAGCACGCCCAGGCCGCGCTCCTTCAACTCGCCCAGGAGGTTGAGCACGTCGATGCGGGTCGAGGCGTCGAGCATGGAGATGATCTCGTCGGCCACCAGCACCTCGATGTCCAGCAGCAGCGCGCGGGCGATGAGCATGCGCTGGAGCTGCCCGCCCGAGAGCTGGTGCGGGTACTTGCCGAGCACCGAGGCCGGGTCGAGGCGCACCGAGTGGAGCACCTCCTCGACCCGCGCGCGCCACTGCGCCGCGCCCGTCCCGGGCCGGAACGACTCGCGCACGGTCTCGAAGACCCTGTCGGCCTTGAAGATCGGGTTGTAGGAGCTGAACGGGTCCTGGAAGACGCCCTGGACGCGCCGGTAGTACTCCTTGCGCTCGGCGTGGCGCCTGGCGGTGACGTCCTCGCCGCCGAGGAGGATCCGCCCGCGGGTGACGGAGGTGAGCTGGAGGACCATCTTGCCGATCGTGGTCTTGCCGCTGCCGGACTCGCCGACGACGGAGAGGACCTCGCCGGGGGCGACCTGGAGGCTCACGTCCCGGACGGCGGTGAGGTGCTTCGAGCCGAGCGCGCCGACCCGGTAGGACTTCCACACGTTCTCAAGCTGCAGCATGTCAGTCCTCGGCCTTCCAGCAGGCGACCTCGTGGCGGTCGTCGATCGCGACCTTCGGCGGCTCCTGGGCGCACTCGTCCGCGGCGAGCGGGCAGCGGGCCCGGAACCGGCAGCCGGTCGGCGGGTCGAGCAGGTGCGGGGGCTTGCCCGGGATGCTCTTGAGCTTCTCGTCGCCGTATTCGAGGCCCACTTCGGGCAGGGCCCCGATGAGGGCCTTCGTGTACGGGTGCCTGGGCGAGGTGACGATGGTCTCGGCGGGGGCCTTCTCGACGATCTGCCCGGCGTACATGACCATGATGGTGTCGGCGATCTGGTACACCAGCGAGAGGTCGTGGGTGACCACGATCATCGATTTGACGAAGCCCATGTCGCGGAAGCGGACCAGGGTCTCGGCGACGGCCTTCTGGTTGGTGACGTCGAGCGCCGAGGTCACCTCGTCGGCGATGAGCAGGCTCGGGTCGAGGAGGGTGGACAGGACCATGACCACGCGCTGCTTCATGCCGCCCGACAGCTCGATCGGGTAGTTCCCGAGGACGTCCTCGGAGAGGCCGACGAGATGGAGCCGGTGGACGAGCTCGTCCTTGAGCGCCCGGTAGGACTTCCCGCGCGCCCGGAGCAGTTCGGCGGTCATCTTCCCGATCCTGCGGGTCGGGTTGAGGGCGCTCATGGAGTACTGCGGGATGATCGAGACCTCCTTCCAGCGGCGGGCGTTCATGGCCCTGTCGTCGCCGATCGGCAGCTCGTCGCCGTCGAGGACGGCCCTGCCGCCGACGTGGCGCATGCGCCCGTCGAGGCGGATGAGGCTCTTGCCGAGGGTGGTCTTGCCGCAGCCCGACTCGCCCGCCAGGCCGACGATCTCGCCGTCGGCCAGGGAGAACGACACCCCGTCGAGCGCGCGCACGTCGCCCTTGGTGGTGCGGTAGTGGACCTTGAGGTCCTCCACTTCCAATGCCATGGCTACATCTCCCGGAGCTTGGGGTTGAAGACCTCGTCGAGGCCGACGTTGGTGATGTACAGGGCGCCGACGATGACGGTGATCGCCGCGCCGGGCGGGACGAACCACCACCACATGCCCAGGTGCAGCGAGGACCAGGCCATCGACTGCTGCATCATCGTGCCGAGCGAGACGGCGTTGGTGGGGCCCAGGCCGATGAAGTCGAGCGTCGCGGCGAACAGGATCGCGCCGCCGAACAGCAGGATCATCGTCATGAGCAGGTAGGAGGCCATGTTCGGCATGATCTCGCGGACGATGATCTGCGGCGCCCGCCTGCCGGTGAGCCGTGCGAGGTCCACATAGTCCCGGTTGCGGAGCGTGAACGTCTGGGCCCGCACGGCTCTGGCGACCCAGGGCCAGGAGAAGGCCCCGATGATGACCGCCTGCGTGACGATGCCGCGCACCTCCAGGTATGAGCTGATGACGATGAGGACGGCGATCGCGGGGAGCACCAGGACGACGTTGGTGATCATGTTGAGGAACTCGTCGACCAGGCCGCCGCGGTACCCGGCGGTGAAGCCGATCGTCAGGCCGATCGCGAAGGCGATCCCGCCGCCGAGGGCCCCGACGAGGTAGGACGAGCGCAGGCCGTGGACGAACTGGGTGAACACGTCCTGCCCGAAGTAGGTGGTGCCGAACCAGTACTCGCCCGAGGGCGCCTCCGACTTCGGTCCCACGTACTCGTTGGGGGAGTCGGAGAGGAACAGCGGCCCGATCACGCCGAGCAGCAGCAGCGCGAGCACCAGGACGAGCCCGACGGAGACCTTGGGGTTGCGCAGGGCGAAGTAGAGGTGCTCGTTGCGGCGGCCGACCGGTTCGGACTGGAGCAGCGCTTCGGCGCTCATGACTGCCCTCCTTCGAGGCCGAGGCGGGTGCGGGGGTCGACCAGGACGTACACCAGGTCGGCGAGGAAGTTGAACACGAGCACCCCGATCACGATGAACAGCAGAATGCCTTGGAGCAGGAAGAAGTCGCGGCTGTTGACGGCCTCCAGCAGGAGGCTCCCGAGACCGGGGTAGGCGAACACGACCTCGGTGACCAGCGCGCCGCCGACGACGACGCCCAGTTGCAGCGCGAGCCCGGTGACCTGCGGCAGGACCGCGTTGCGGAAGGCGTACCTGCGCACGAGCCGGTTCGGGGCGCCGAGGGCCTGGAGGTAGTTGGAGTAGTCGGACTCCAGCTCGTAGATGACGAGGTTGCGCATGCCGATCGCCCAGCCGCCCAGGGAGACCAGGAAGAGCGACAGGAACGGCAGGAACCAGTGGTGGACCAGGTCGACGAAGAACGCCCAGCTGGCGTTGGGGGTCATCGCGAAGCTGTAGCCGCCGGCGACGGGGAACCAGCCGAGGATGATGCCCGCCGCCCAGGCCAGGAGGATCGCCAGCCACATGTAGGGGACGGCGTTGAGGACGTACCCGATCGGCAGGACCCCGTTGTCGAGCAGGCGGTTGCGGGCGGCCATCGCGCCGATGGCGTTCCCGGCGAACCAGCTCAGGAGGATCGCCGGGAGCAGCAGGGCCAGCGTGTAGGGCAGCGCGTCGAGGACCACCGACGACACGGGGGCGGGGAACGCGAAGACGCTGACGCCCATGTCGCCCTTGAACAGGGCCGCCCAGTAGTTGAGGTACTGCTGCCACATGGGGACGTCGAGCCCGAAGAGGTTCTCGAAGTAGTGGCGCATCTCCTGCGAGGATTCGAGGTTCGCCACCGAGTTGCGGCTGAGCATGCGCGACACCGGGTCCCCGGGCATGAGCCGAGGGACCGCGAAGTTGATGGTGACGGCGATGACGAAGGTGATGCCGTAGATGAGCAGTTTGCGCCGGAAGTATCGGCCCATGGGTCTCCTTCCCGGAGGGTCGGTGCGGGGGCCGGGCCGCGGCGGCCCGGCCCCCTCGGGCCTACTCGGGGTGCTTGAGCTCGGTGAGCATGTAGATCGCGCCCATGTTCCACAGGCTGTTCCACATGGAGGGGAACACCTTGGGGGCGTCCCCGGCGTCGGCGGGCCAGTTGGTCCAGACGCTGTTGTTGACCTGGGACCAGGCGCCGTTGTACCAGATCGGGATCGCGGGCATGTCGACCAGCGAGTGGCGCTGGAGCTGCGAGATGAGCGCCTGGTACTGCGGGTCGTCGGAGGCGGTCGCGGCGAGCTGCTGGGTGAGGGTCCAGGCCTCCTCGTTGGTCCAGCGCGAGAAGTTCGCGACGGTCTGGTTGTCCTGCACCGGGAGCTCGAACAGGTACCGGTAGTGGGTCCACGGCGTGTGGCTGGTGCCGCTCCAGTTGTTGAGCATGAGCTGGAAGTCGCCGGTGGTGCGGGCGTCGTCCACGGCGCCCGCGTCGATGAACTCCTCGGTGACGTTGATGCCGGCGGCCTGGAGGTCGGCGGCCATGCTGCGGGCGGCCTCCTCCCAGTCGGTCCAGCCGGTGGGGACGTTGAGCTTGAACGCGATCGGGTCGCCGCCCTTGGTCTCCACGAAGCCGTCGCCGTCGGCGTCCTCGTACCCGGCGGCGGCGAGGATCGACTTGGCCTGGTCGACGTCGTAGGAGAAGCCGACCTCGTCGAGGACGGCCTGGTCGTAGTACTGCTCCCAGATCGGGAGCAGGCCCGTCGGGCTGGCGGCGGCGACGAGCCCGCCGTACACCGAGTCGACGATCTTCGGCCCGTCGATCGCGAAGGCCATGGCGCGGCGGAACTCGGGGTCGTCGAGCGGCTCGATCGTGGTGTTGGGGATGAGCATCGCGGTGTTCGCCGAGAGCATGTACGGCGGGCCGTCGAAGTAGGTGCTCAGGTCGGGGTTGGACGCGATGAGGTCCTGGATGCCGGGCAGGAAGTTGTTGGAGATGTCGATCTCGCCCTGCGCCATGAGGTTGAGCGTGACGTCGTTGGAGGTGTTGACGATGTCGACGATGAAGGTCGGCTGGACCTCCAGGCCGAGCGCCTCGGTGGCCCACCAGTCGTCGCGCTTGACCCACGCGAGGCGGTCCTGGTCGTAGCTGTGGACCGTGTAGGGGCCGGTGACGACGGGGTCCTCGTTGGCCCCGGTGAGGATCTCCTCTTCGGACAGCGCGGAGAAGACGTGCTCGGGGAGCATCTGCTCGGCCCACAGGAAGTTGTTCCACTCCTGGTGGCGCGCTTCGGTGAAGGTGAGGGCCACGGTGAGGTCGTCGACGACCTCGACGGCGGAGAGCCAGTCCCAGATGTTGTGGTACGGGACGGCCTCGACCTGCCCGAGCTCGACGGTGTACTTGACGTCGTCGGCGGTGAACTGCTCGCCGTCCGACCAGAGCACGCCGGCGCGGAGCTTGAGGGTGTAGACCAGCTCCTCGGTCCACTCGCCCGACTCGGCGAGCCAGGGGGTGAGCTCGGTCGTGTTGGGGTCGAACAGGAACAGGGTCTCGTACCCGAGGCCGTTGAGGCCGGTGGCCTCGCCGGGGGTGACGGTGTTCCAGTCGGAGGGCGGGCTCCAGGCGGTGCCGGTGGAGTAGAGGGTCTCGTTGCGGGGGAACTCGTTCATCGAGAGGTCGGCGGGGTCCCCGCCCCCGCCGCCGTCGTCGGTGCAGCCGGCGGCGGCCAGGGCCGCCGAGCCCGCGGTGATGGTGAACAGTGTGCGCCGTCTGATCATGGTCTGCTCCGCAATTCGTACGAGGGATGGACGGGGGACGCGGTCCGGTGCAGTCGGATGAGGGCGCGACGACGGTGTGACCGCTGGCACCTTAACCGGGTCAGTGATGGCACTGAACCACCTGCGGTCGCGGCTGTCAAGTGCCGGCGGTGCAGGCGGCCCACCGGTGCTCGGATAAGTCAAGAACATTTCCGAATGTCAGAATATTGATGTTCCGGAGGGATCGCCAGGGCTCTGAGCAAGAATGGCGCTAACAATCTATCGACATGTATGACTTCAATTCGGTCACGGAGTCGGCAAGGTGTTGACGATCGGCGCCGGAGCCTATACTTTCGGGCTGCTTATTCGGTTCAGTCGCTTTGGCGCGGGAGCGCGCCCGCGATCGAGACGTGTGCCACCGTGGAGCGGACCCGTGCCGACGACCCGCCCGCACCCCTGGGCGGGCGGACGGAGCCGACCGACCCAGCCAGAGGAGACCCATTGAGCGTCAAGCGAACCCTGCACGAAGGCTGGACCGTCACCGGTGGCCCCGGGGCGCTCCCCGCCGTCGAGGCGATCCCGGCGTCGGTCCCCGGCGAGGTGGTCTCCGACCTCCTCGCCGCGGGCCTCGTGGCCGACCCGTACACCGACGAGGCGGAGCGCGACCTCGCGTGGGTCGGCCGCCGCGACTGGACGTACCGGACCTCCTTCGACTTCGCGGCGGGCGAGGAGGACCGGGTCGACCTGGTCTTCGACGGCCTCGACACTGTCGCGCAGGTGCGCCTCAACGGGACCCCGGTCGGCGAGACCGCGAACATGCACCGCCGCTACCGCTTCGACGCGCGAGCGGCGGTGCGCGAGGGCGCCAACGAGCTCGAAGTCGCCTTCACCTCGCCGTACGCGTACGCCGAGGCCCAGCGCGACCGGCTCGGCGACCGCCCCAACGCCTACCCCGAGCCCGGGAACTTCATCCGCAAGGCCGCGTGCAACTTCGGCTGGGACTGGGGCCCGAACCTCGCGGGCGTGGGCATCTGGCGGCCGGTGCGCCTGGAGACCTGGCGCACCGCGCGGATCGCCGAGGTCGTCCCGCGCGCCACCGTCGAGGTCGCCGATCGCACCTTCACCGGCGTCGTCGAGTTCACTGTGGATCTCCAGCGTGCCGCCGACGCGGAGCTCGAACTCGTCTGCACCGCAGGCGGGCACGCCACGACCGTGGGCGTCCCGGCCGGCGCCGCGACCGTGCCCGTCCGCGTCGAGGTCCCGAACCCGCAGCCGTGGTGGCCGCACAACCGCGGCGGCCAGCCCCTCTACGACGTGGCGGTGTCGCTGCGCTCGGGCGGCGGGGAGCTCGACTCGTGGACGAGCCGGATCGGCTTCCGCACCGTGGAACTCGACACCGAGCCCGACGCCGACGGCCGCCCGTACACGCTGAAGGTCAACGGCCGGGCCGTGTGGGTCAAGGGCGTCAACTGGATCCCCGACGAGGCCCTGTTCGGCCGCATCGACGCCGCGCGCATCGAGCGGCGGCTGCGGCAGGCCGTGGCGGCCGGGATCGACTACATCCGCGTGTGGGGCGGCGGGGTCTACGAGTCCGAGGACTTCTATCGGCTCTGCGACGAGCTGGGCCTCATGGTCGGGCAGGACTTCCTGTTCGCCTGCGCCGCATACCCCGAGGAGGAGCCGTTCCGCTCCGAGGTCGAGGCCGAGGCCCGCGACAACCTCGCCCGCCTGGCCCCGCACCCGAGCCTGGTGACGTGGACGGGCAACAACGAGAACCTCTGGGGCTGGCACGACTGGGACTGGCAGGGGCCCCTCGGCGACCTGACGTGGGGCGCGGGCTACTACCACGACCTGCTCCCGAAGCTCGTCTCCGAAGTGGACGGCACCCGCCCGTACTGGCCCGGCAGCCCGTACTCCGGTGCGCGCGAGCTGCACCCGAACGAGCAGGCGCACGGGTCCGTCCACATCTGGGACGTGTGGAACCGGGAGGACTACGCGCACTACCGCGACTGGCGGCCGCGCTTCGTCGCCGAGTTCGGCTACCAGGCGCCGCCGACGTGGGCCACGGTGCGGCGCATGACGACCGACGAGCCGCTCCGCGCCGAGAGCCCGAGCATGCTGTGGCACCAGAAGGCCGACGACGGCCAGGCGAAGCTCCAGCGCGGCCTCGACGCGCACCTGCCGCCCGTGCGCGACTTCGACGACTGGCTGTACTTCACGCAGGTCAACCAGGCCAGGGCGATCCGCCTCGGCATCGAGCACTTCCGCGCCCTCCAGCCGTACTGCGCCGGCTCGATCGTGTGGCAGCTCAACGACTGCTGGCCCGTCACCTCCTGGGCCGCGATCGACGGCGAGGAGCGCCTCAAGCCCCTCTGGTACGCCCTCAAGGACGCCTACGCCGACCGCATCGCGACCTTCCAGCCCCACGAGGACGGCGTCAAACTGGTGCTGGTCAACGACTCCGACACCCCCTGGGGCTCGGTCGTGGGCTTCTGGAAGTGCACCGCGCAGGGCCGCATCAACGGCCGCGCCCTCCTCACCATCGGCGTCCCGGCCCGCGACACCGCCGAACTCGTCCTCGACGCCCAGGTCGCCCCCAAGCCCGGCGAGTTCCTCGTGACCGGCCGCGAGGACTTCCCCCGCGCCACCTGGTTCACCAAGGAGGACAAGGACATGGACTGGCCCACCGCCGATTTCACCGCCGAGACCGCCCCGGTCCCCGGCGGCGTCCAGGTCACGATCACCGCCGAGACCGTCCTGCGCGACCTCTGCATCTTCGCCGACCGCCTCGACCCCGCCGCCTTGGTAGACAAGGCCCTCGTCACCCTCATCCCCGGCGAGCAGACCGTCTTCACCGTCACCAGCGACATCATCGCCGCCTCCCCGACCCTGACGGCGGCCCTCACCACCAAACCGGTCCTCCGCGCGATCAACGACTGACGCACCGACGACGAACCGGGCCGCAGCGGGCGCTGCGGGCCGGTTCGGTGTCCGTCCTACTGCTCGGCCGTGCCCTCTTCGAGGGTCGCCTCGCTGGCTTCGGGCGTGGGGACCGGGCCGATGCCGCCGATGACGGGCTCGTTCGGCTCGGGCTCGGGTTCTTGCTTGGCGGGCATGGGGAGGGACTGGGAGATGCGGAGGCTGTTCTGGACGAGGTCCCAGCCGAGGGGGAGGGCGGCGGCGTCGGGGAGGTCGAGGTCCAGGGCGAGGTCGTCGGCGAGGCCGGCCTGCTTGGCGAGTTTGGCGACGACCGGGTGGGCGGAGCGGTTCGGGGCGTAGCACCACTTGGGGGCGGCCAGGCCGAAGTCGCGGGCGAGCATGACGGCGGCGACCGCGGCGGGGCCGTCGACGATCATCGCGGTGGAGCGGGTGGCGGCGGTGAAGATCGCCGCGGCCATCGCGCCGAGCTCCGCGCCGCCGAGGCGCGCGATGAGCTCCTGGGGACTGCGCTTGAAGCCGCGGTTGAACGCGAGGTGGTCGCGCAGGGCCGAGACGCGGCCCATCCAGGCGGCGTCGAAGACCGAGCCGCCGGGGGCGTGGAGCTGCGGCTGGAAGTTGGTGATCTCGTCCTTGGCGATGAACGAGCAGACCGCGACGGACGCGGTGACCGCGCCCGCGCCGAGCCCGGAGATGAGGAGGACGTCGGCGCCCTCGTCGATCGCGCGGTCGGCGGTCTCGCGGCCCAGGCGCAGCGCGGCGTCCAGCTCGGTGTCGTCGAGGAGCGGGCCCTCGGCGCCGTCGCTGGCGCCGGTGCGGACCACGGTCAGCGGCAGCCCGGAGCGGGCGGCCTGCTCGGCGAGGGGGCCCTCGCCGCGTTCGAGGGCCGCGGCCTGGTCGGCGACGGGGGCGTAGTCGCCCGCGTCCCAGTTCTCGGGGTACTCCCCGGCGAACAGGAGCATCCGCGGCGCGGCGAACGGCTCGGGGGCGTCGGTGGCCTGCATGCGGGCGGCCCAGCCGACCGCGGCCTGGAGGCGGCCGAGGCCCGATCCTTCGATGAGCGCGTCCTGGAGCCGCGCGTTCGCGCGGGTCGTCCACACCCCGTTGGGGAACTTCGCTTTCAGCTCGGCGAGCGGCCCGGCGTCGGTCGTCTGTGTCACGGCACAAGGCTAGCGCGGGGGCGGTGGGGCACAATTGCCAAGTGACCACCATCGAGTTCGCCAAAGGGCACGGCACCGGCAACGACTTCGTGATCGTGCCCGACCCCGAGGACGCCCTCCCGCTCAAGGACGCCCAGGTCGCGCTCCTGTGCGACCGCCGGTTCGGCATCGGCGGCGACGGCCTGCTGCGCGTGGCGCCCTCGGAGGACCCGGCGGCCGAGTGGTTCATGGACTACCGCAACGCCGACGGCTCGATCGCCGAGATGTGCGGCAACGGCGTGCGCGTCTTCGTGCGCTACCTCCTCGACAAGGGCCTCGCCGAGGGCCCCGAGGTCGCCGTGGCGACCCGCGCCGGGATCAAGACCGTGACGGTCGCAGGGGACGAGCTCCGCGTCGACATGGGCGCGGCCGAGTTCGGGACCACCTCCCAGGCGTCCGTCGAGGGGTTCACATGGCCCGGACAGGTCGTCTCGATGGGGAACCCGCACCTGGTGTGCCAACTCGGGGACGAGGCCGAGCTGGAGGCCCTGGAGCTGTTCCACCAGCCGCGGTACGACGCGGCGCTGTTCCCCGAGGGCGTCAACGTCGAGTTCGTGACCGGCACCGCCCCGCACGTGCGCATGCGCGTCCACGAGCGCGGCGTCGGCGAGACCGCCTCGTGCGGCACGGGCGCGTGCGCGGTCGGCGCGGTCGCGCTGCGCCACGCCGGGCTCGACACGGGCGTGTGCCGGGTGGACGTCCCCGGCGGGACCCTCACGATCGAGGTCGCCGAGGACACCCTGTACATGACCGGCCCGGCCGTGATCGTGGCCGAGGGCGCCTTCCGGCTGTAGCGACGACAGAAGCCCCGGGACCCGAAGGCTCCCAGGGCTCCTTGCCTGCCTGCTACCGCATCACTCGCTTGACCGCCGCCGCGACCGCGGGGGCCACGTTCGGGTCGAAGACGCTCGGGACGATGTAGGTCGCGTTGACCTTGTCCTCGCCGACGCAGTCGGCGATGGCCGTGGCCGCCGCGACGGCCGCGTCGTCGTTCCAGTCGCGGGCCTGCGCGTCCAGGAGGCCGCGGAAGACGCCCGGGAACGCGAGCACGTTGTTGATCTGGTTCGGCTGGTCCGAGCGGCCGGTCGCCACGATCGCCGCGTAGCGCGCGGCCTCGGTGGGGGAGATCTCCGGGTCGGGGTTGGCGAGCGCGAACACGATCGGGTCCTTCGCCATCTTCGCGACGTCGGAGCCCTTGAGGATGTTCGGGGCGCTCACGCCGATGAAGATGTCGGAGCCCTCGACGGCGCCGGAGAGGTCCCCGGAGTAGTCGGTCTTGTTGAAGTGCTCGCCGAGCCACTTCCACGTCTCGTTCTCGCACTCCATGCCCGAGTGGAGCGCGCCGTCGCGGTCGACGGGGATGATGTCGCCGATGCCGGCCTTCTCCAGGAGCCGCATGATCGCGGTCCCGGCGGCGCCGCAGCCGACGACGGTGGCGCGCACGTCCTTGAAGTCCTTGCCGACGACGCGGAGCGCGTTGGTGAGGGCCGCGAGGACGACGATGGCGGTGCCGTGCTGGTCGTCGTGGAAGACGGGGATGTCGAGGCGCTCGCGCAGGCGGGCCTCGATCTCGAAGCAGCGCGGCGCGGCGATGTCCTCCAGGTTGATGCCGCCGTAGGTCGGGGCGAGGGCGGCGACGATGTTGACGATCTCGTCGGTGTCCTGCGTGTCGAGGCACACCGGCCAGGCGTCGACGTCGCCGAACTTCTTGAACAGGGCCGCCTTGCCCTCCATGACGGGCATCGCGGCCGCGGGGCCGATGTTGCCGAGGCCGAGGACGGCGGAGCCGTCGGTGACGACGGCGACGGTGTTGCGCTTGATGGTGAGGCGGCGGGCGTCGTCGGGGTTCTCGGCGATGGCCATGCAGACGCGGGCGACGCCGGGGGTGTACGCCATCGACAGGTCGTCGCGGTTGCGCAGCGGGACCTTGGGGGCGACCTCGATCTTGCCGCCGAGGTGCATGAGGAACGTCCGGTCGGAGACCTTCTTGACGTCGAAGTCCGGCATCGACTCCAGGATGTGCGTGACCTGCTCGGCGTGCGACGCGTCGGAGGTGTCGCAGGTGAGGTCGACGGTCATGCGCTTGTTGTCGGAACCGACCACGTCGAGGGCGGTGACGATGGCCCCGGCCTGGCCTACGACGGTGGCGAGGCGTCCCGCGGCGCCCGGGTCGGCCGAGAGGGCCAGCCGGACGGTGATGGAGAACCCCGCGCTGGGAAGACGGGCAGTGCTCATGCCGCTCCTTTGATGTGCACTTCGTTGTGGACCAGTTGCCGGATTCTTGAATGATGCCACTGTTCGGGACGCCGCCGCCTGGGCCCTGCGCTGGGCCGGGGCCCCGCCACAGCGCCGCGGCGCGGCAGGGATCGACGCCGTTCGCTGTGCGCGATATCGGTTCGCCTCCGGGGGCGGCGCGTGTCAAGCTTGTGGTGATGCACGAACCTTTTGAGAACACCCGAGAAGACTTCTCCTCCGACGCCCCTTCGACGGGCGACCTGGACCTGGAGGCGCGCCAGGCGCTGCGGCGCGTCTCCGGTCTGGCCTCCACCGAGCTGGCCGACGTCACCGACGCCGAGTACCGGCGCCTGCGCCTGGAGCGCGTCGTCCTGGTCGGCGTCTGGACCGAGGGCACGGTCGAGGACGCCGAGAACTCCCTCGACGAGCTCGCGCAGCTCGCCGAGACCGCGGGCTCGGAGGTCGTCGACGGCCTGATCCAGCGCCGCTCCAAGCCCGACGCGGGCACGTTCATCGGCTCCGGCAAGGTCATGGAGCTGAAGGACACCGTGGAGGCGCTGGGCGCCGACACGGTGATCGCCGACGGCGAGCTGTCGCCGGGCCAGCTCATCGCCCTTGAGAAGGCCGTGAACGTCAAGGTCATCGACCGCACGGCCCTGATCCTCGACATCTTCGCGCAGCACGCCAAGAGCGCCGAGGGCAAGGCGCAGGTCGAGCTGGCGCAGCTCCAGTACCTCCTGCCGCGCCTGCGCGGCTGGGGCGACGCCATGAGCCGCCAGGGCGGCTCGAACGGCGGCGTGGGCCTGCGCGGCCCCGGCGAGACGAAGCTGGAGACCGACCGCCGCCGCATCCGCGCGAAGGTCGCGAAGCTGCGCCGGGAGCTCGCGAAGCTCACCGTCACCCGCGAGACCAAGCGCGACTCGCGCACCCGCAACCGGGTGCCGGGCGTGGCCATCGCCGGGTACACGAACGCCGGGAAGTCGAGCCTGCTCAACGCCCTCACGGGTGCGGGCATCCTCGTGCAGGACGCGCTGTTCGCGACCCTCGACACCTCGACGCGGCGCTCGCGCACCGCGGAGGGCCGGGAGTACACGGTCACCGACACGGTCGGGTTCGTGCGGCACCTGCCGCACCAGCTCGTGGAGGCGTTCCGCTCGACGCTCGAAGAGGTCGCGGAGTCGGACCTGGTGGTCCACGTGATCGACGGCTCGCACCCGGACCCGCTCGGCCAGGCCGAGGCGGTCCGCGAGGTGCTCGCCGAGGTCGGCGCCGAGGAGATCCCGGAGCTGGTCGTGGTGAACAAGCTCGACCTGGTCGACCCGGACACGATGCTCCAGCTGCGCTCGGACTGGCCCGACGCGGTGTTCGTGTCGGCGCACTCGGGCGAGGGGATCGACAAGCTCCGCGACGCAATCGAGCAGGCGCTGCCGCAGCCGAATACGGAGCTGACGGTCTGCATCCCTTACGTCAGAGGCGATCTGGTCTCGCGCCTGCGGTCCCGCGGCGAGGTGCTCACCACTGAACACCGAGGTGACGGCACGGTCATAACGGCCCGTGTGGACGACCGACTGGCCGGTGAATTGCGAGCGTTCGTCCTGGAAAAGGACTGAATCGCAGTGGTCCTGAACATGTCTCATGGGGGTCCCCGCGCTGACATGGCGTGTTCTGGAACACTTGCGTGATGCGAGAGCGCCGTGTGGGCCGTCGGCCCCTGCCTGCGCGGCTCGTCGCCGGGACGGCCGGAGTGCTCGTCCTGGTCACGGCCGCGTCCCCCGTCTTCGCCCAGGATGAAGAGTCCGGCGGCGAGGTGCTGTGCACCCTGCACGACCCGCGCAACCAGAACCCAGCGGGCATCGCCGCCGCCGCGGACGGCGACGGCTGGTGGATCGTGTCGTCCGCCGACAACCAGGACGGCACGCTGTCGGTCGAGCGCGTCGGCGAGGACTGCAACCCGCGCGGCGCCGACGAGGCGTTCATCGACCACCAGCCGCGCGACCCGCAGGCGCTGGTCCTCGACAGCGAGAACGGCGAGTACCTGTGGGTCGGCGACATCGGCGACGGCGCCAACCGCGAGTGGCTGACGCTCAACCAGCTCGACCTGAACGACCTCCCCAACAGCGCGGTCTGGCGCTACGTCTTCCCCGACGGTCCCAAGGACGTCGGCACGTTCCTGCTCCTGCCGGGCAAGAAGCCGCTGTTCGTCACCTCCGACGCGGGCGAGGCCACGCTCTACTCGCCCTCGGGTGACAACCAGGCCGAGAACACGCCGCTCGACCAGGTCGGCACGGTCGCCCTCCCCGACGGCGGCGCGGTCTCGGGCGGGGCGATGAACGCCGACGGCTCGAAGGTCGCGCTGCGCACCGAGTCGAACGTCTACGAGTGGACCGTCGAGGGCGGCGACGTGCTCGCGGCCCTGGGCGGCGAGCCCGCGGCCACGCCGGTCGCCGACTCCGGGCAGGCCGAGGGCCTCGCCTACGACGCCGAAGGCAACTTCGTCACCCTCGCGTCTGAAGACGACGACGGCTCGTTCGGCACCGTCACCAAGTACGCGCCGGCCGCGCCCGTCGCGGAGGAGGAGACCTCCGGCGGCGACGACGAGGCCGCGCCCGCCTCGGGCGACGACGGCAAGAGCCTCGTGGACCGCATCCTGGACCTGGGCTTCGGCACGATCGTGAAGATCCTCGCGGGCATCGCGATCCTCGGCATGCTCGTCATGGTCCTGGGCATCGTGGTGATCCGCAAGCACCGCAAGGCGAACCAGGACGGCGACGACGGGGACGACGAGCTCGGCTTCGCGGCCGAGGAGGCCCCGCGCGGTCGCCGGGAGTCCTTCCTCGCCGACGACGACCCCGTGGACCTGGGCCTCGAATCGGGCCAGCCCGACCCGGACCTGGGGGAGGTCGCCCGCGGCAACGTGTACGGCGGCGCCCGCCAGGAGCCGAGCGGGAACGTCTACGGGGGCGGCGGCCAGCAGGCCCGCCCCGAGCAGGGCGGCGTCTACGGCGGCGGCGCCCGCTCCGAGCCCGGCGGCGGGAACGTCTACGGCGGCGGCGGAGGCCAGCAACAGCAGCAGGGCCGTCCCCCGCAGGGCCGCCAGGAACCGCAGTACGGCGCGTTCGAGGGCGGCGGCCACGGCAGCGTCTACGACAACGCCGGGCCCGGCCAGTCCTTCAGCTCCCGCCAGGAGCCCTCCGGGAACGTCTACGGGGCCGGAGGCGGCCAGCAGCCGCCGCCTCGCCGCGAGCCCACCGGCAACGTGTACGGCGCGCAGCAGAACCGGCAGCAGCAGCAGCGCCAGCAGGGCGGGGTCTACGGGGGCGGAAACGCCGAACGGACCCCTGACGCCGATGACGGCTACTGGGGCCCGCCTGAAGGCGGCACGACTTACGGTCGGAACCGCTAGGCGCGCAATGAAATTGGCGTTCGAGGTCTGACTAGATCTTGCGGAGCACCGCGACGACGCGGCCCAGGATCTCGGCCTCGGAGGCGTCGATCGGGTCGTACAGCGCGTTCGCCGGGAGCAGCCACGGCTTGCCGTTCTTGCGCTTCCAGGTCTTGACCGTGGCCTCGCCGTCGATCATCGCGGCCACGATCTCGCCGTTGAGCGCGTCGGGCTGCTGGCGCACCACGACCCAGTCGCCGTCGGTGATGGCCGCCTCGGTCATCGAGTCGCCCTTGACGCGCAGGAGGAAGTGGACGCCCTCGCCCACGAACTCCGCGGGCAGGGGCATGACGTCGTAGTCGCGCTCCTCGGCCAGGATCGGCTGCCCCGCGGCGATCTCGCCGACCATCGGGACGTACCGGGGCCGCGGGTGCTGGGAGCAGGTCTGGACCCCGCCCGGCGTGGACTGGCGGACCCCCACCGCGCGCGGCCGTCCGGCCAGGCGGTTGAGGTAGCCCTTCCGTTCGAGCTGCTTCATCTGGTACGCGACGGACGACGCCGAGGCGAGTCCGACCTCCGCACCGATCTCGCGGACGCTCGGGGGGTAGCCCTTGTTGTTGATGAACTCCTCGATGTATTCGAGGACTTGCTGCTGCCGACGCGTCAACTTGCGCGTTTTCGGCCGGGATGTCGTGGTCTCGCTAGCCACAGGAGGCTCCTGTAAGACAAATGGGACGGTATGTCTGATTCCGACAATGTAACTCACGTGCGGTCTCTAGTCAAACATTCGTGCGACGTCGGCGTGTCGCCGCGCTGGTAGGAATGTGTTTCAGGGTGTATTCACCCGAACGGGTGAACGATTTTACGACCCGGTCTGGTTGACTCGTGTCCCCGGGGTCCGGTTTCCGAAGCTCGCCGCGCAGCGATCTGCGCTATTCTTGCCACTAGATCTTGTGGTGTGTTGTATCGTCTCTCACTAGGTGTTGGGGTTCCCGCACCCGCCGGGACGGCGAGGGGCAGACTGTCCCTCCCGGCGCGACGGCCGGAGCCGCACGGAGTGTCGGCGGCCCGCGAGACGATGGTTGTGAGAAGGAGACTAGCGATATGCGATGCCCTTACTGTCGCCATCCCGACAGTCGCGTGGTCGATTCGCGCGAGGCGGAGGACGGCAAGATCATCCGCCGCCGCCGGGTCTGCCAGGAGTGCGAGAAGCGCTTCACCACCGTCGAGGAGTCGATCCTCGCCGTCGTCAAGCGCAGCGGGGCCACCGAGCCGTTCAGCCGCGGGAAGGTCGCCAGCGGCGTCCTCAAGGCCTGCCAGGGCCGTCCCGTGGACGCCGACGACGTCGCCAAGCTGGCCCAGGCCGTCGAGGACGAGATCCGCTCGACCGGCGCCGCCGAGGTCCCCGCCCACGAGGTGGGCCTGGCGATCCTCAAGCCGCTGCGCCGGCTCGACGAGGTCGCCTACCTGCGCTTCGCCAGCGTGTACCAGGACTTCGAGTCCCTAGAGGACTTCGAGGCCGCCATAGCCCAGCTCCGCGAGGAGCACGCCGCCCGCAACAGCGGCTAGCACCACCCCGAGACATCCGATTCCCATGACCAGGCATGAGCAGACAGGGGCGAGGAACATGCCGAAGACCACCAAGGCCGCAGCAGCGCCGACGACCAGGACCGCCAAGAAGACCGGGCCCAAGGAGGGCCTCACGGTCGAGCGCGTCTTCACGACCGCGGGCGTCCACCCGTACGACGAGGTCGAATGGGAGTCGCGCGACGTCGTCATGACGAACTGGCGCGACGGCACCGTCAACTTCGAGCAGCGCGGCGTCGAGTTCCCGGCCTTCTGGAGCCAGAACGCGACCCAGATCGTCACCTCGAAGTACTTCCGCGGCGCCCTCGGGACCCCGCAGCGCGAGACCGGCCTCAAGCAGGTCATCGACCGCGTCGTCCACGCCTACCACAACGCGGGGGAGAAGTACGGCTACTTCGCCACCGCCGAGGACGCGCAGGTCTTCGCCGACGAGCTCACCTGGCTCCTGCTCCACCAGTACTTCAGCTTCAACTCCCCGGTCTGGTTCAACGTCGGCACCGCCGCGCCCCAGCAGGTCTCCGCGTGCTTCATCCTCAGCGTGGACGACACCATGGAGTCGATCCTCGACTGGTACAAGGAAGAGGGCATGATCTTCAAGGGCGGCTCCGGCGCCGGGGTCAACCTCTCCAAGATCCGCGCCTCCGCCGAGCTGCTCTCCTCCGGCGGCAACGCCTCCGGCCCGATCAGCTTCATGCGCGGCGCCGACGCCTCCGCGGGCACCATCAAGTCCGGCGGCGCCACCCGCCGCGCCGCCAAGATGGTCGTCCTCGACGTCGACCACCCCGACATCGAGGCGTTCATCGACACCAAGGCCCGCGAGGAGGACAAGATCCGGGCCCTGCGCGACGCCGGGTTCGACGTGGACCTCGGCGGCGAGGACATGTTCTCGGTCCAGTACCAGAACGCCAACAACTCCGTGCGCGTCTCCGACGTGTTCATGAAGGCCGTCGAGGAGGGCACCGACTACGCCCTCACCGCCCGCCAGACCGGCGACGAGATCGAGCGCCGCGACGCGCGCGACGTGTTCCGCCGCATGGCCAAGGCCGCGTGGGAGTGCGCCGACCCGGGCATCCAGTACGACGACATCATCAACGACTGGCACACCAACCCGAACACGGACCGCATCTACGCGTCCAACCCGTGCTCGGAGTACATGAGCCTCGACGACTCCTCGTGCAACCTCGCCAGCCTCAACCTCATGAAGTTCCTCGGCGACGACGGCTCGTTCGACGTCGACCGCTTCACCAAGGCCGTCGAGTTCGTCATCACCGCCATGGAGATCTCGATCTCCTTCGCGGACTTCCCGACCGAGAAGATCGGCGAGACCACCCGCGACTACCGCCAGCTCGGCATCGGCTACTCGAACCTGGGCGCGCTGCTCATGACCTCGGGCTACGCGTACGACTCCGCCGAGGGCCGCGCGCTCGCCGCCGCCATCACCGCGCTCATGACCGGCGTGTCCTACCGCCGCTCCGCCGAGATCGCCGGGGCCGTCGGCCCCTACGCCGGGTACGAGCGCAACGCCGAGCCGCACCAGCGCGTCATGGCCAAGCACGCCGCGGCCGCCGACGCCGTCGAGACGTTCGGCGACGTGGACGCCACCGTCCTGGAGGCCGCGAAGGCCGAGTGGGCCAAGGGCAACGGGATCGGCGCCGTCAACGGCTGGCGCAACGCCCAGGCCTCGGTCCTCGCGCCCACCGGCACCATCTCGTTCATGATGGACGCCGACACCACCGGCATCGAGCCGGACCTGGCCCTCGTCAAGCACAAGAAGCTCGTCGGCGGCGGCTCCATGGAGATCGTCAACCAGTCCATCCCGCGCGCGCTGACCCGCCTGGGCTACAGCGACGACGACCGCCAGGCCATCGTCGACTACGTCGCCGACCACGGCCACGTCGTCGGCGCCCCGGCCCTGCGCGAGGAGCACTACCCGGTGTTCGACTGCGCCATGGGCGAGCGCGCGATCGCGCCGATGGGCCACGTGCTCATGATGGCCGCCGTGCAGCCGTTCCTGTCCGGCGCGATCTCCAAGACCGTGAACCTGCCCGAGTCGGCCACGGTGGAGGACATCGAGGAGGTCTACTTCCAGGGCTGGAAGCTCGGCCTCAAGGCCCTCGCGATCTACCGCGACAACTGCAAGGTCGGCCAGCCGCTCTCCGCGAAGAAGAAGGAAGCGGAGCAGGCCGTCGAGGCGGCCGTGGAGAAGGCGATCGAGACCGTGGCCGCCCACGGCCCGATCCGCCGCAAGCTCCCCAAGAAGCGCCCCAGCCAGACCATCTCGTTCTCGGTCGGCGGCGCGGAGGGCTACATGACCTCCTCGTCCTACCCGGACGACGGCCTCGGCGAGGTCTTCCTCAAGATGTCCAAGCAGGGCTCGACCCTCGCGGGCGTCATGGACGCCCTGTCGGTGTCCATCTCGATCGCCCTCCAGTACGGCGTGCCGCTGGAGAAGTACGTCGAGAAGTTCACCAACATGCGCTTCGAGCCCGCCGGCATGACCGACGACCCGGACATCCGCATGGCCTCCTCGGTGGTCGACTACATCTTCCGCCGCCTGGCCCTGGACTACCTGCCGTACGAGGAGCGCGCCGCCATCGGCATCCTCACCACGGCCGAGCGCACCGCCGAGCTCAACGGCGAAGACCCCGCCAAGGTCTCCCAGCCCGAGGTCGACCTCGACGCGCTCCGCGCCTCCGCGCCCATCGAGGAGGCGGTCGCCGAACGCGTCCAGATCGAGTCCAAGCCCTCCCGCCTGGACATCCTCACCTCGGCCCAGGCCCGCAGCGCCGACGCGCCGCTGTGCATGAACTGCGGCACGAAGATGCGCCCCGCCGGTTCCTGCTACGCCTGCGAGGGCTGCGGCGCGACCAGCGGTTGCAGCTAGGTATCGATCGACCCGTCAGGGGCCGTTCCGCGGATGCGGAACGGCCCCTTTCGCGTGGTCTGATCCGCTTGTGTCCCATAGGCCCAGCGCCTCGCGTCCAGCGCACGCTGGCACAACGGCAATAGAATGGGGGGTACCGCCCGCCCCTCGCTCCCCGGAGGCACCAATGCAGCCCTTGGCTCCCGGCGATCCCGAACGGATCGGTCCCTACCGGACCATCGCCGAACTCGGCCGCGGCGCCATGGGCCGCGTGTTCCTCGCCAGCGCGCCCGACGGCCGCCCCGTGGCCGTCAAGCTCATCGCGGCCGCGCTCATCCAGGACGAGGAGTTCCGGGCCAGGTTCCGGCGCGAAGTGGACGCGTCGAAGCAGGTCGCGGGCGCGTACACCGCCTCGGTGCTCGACGCCGGGCCCGACGACCCGGTCCCGTGGCTCGCCTCCGAGTTCCTCCTGGGCCCCAACCTGAAGGACGTCGTCGAGGCCTCCGGGCCGCTGCCCGAGGCCGCCGTGGTGCGCCTCGCCGCGGGGCTCGCGTCGGCGCTGGCGGCGATCCACAAGGCCGGGATGGTCCACCGGGACCTCAAGCCCGCGAACGTGATCCTGGCCGCCGACGGCCCGCGGGTGATCGACTTCGGGATCGCGCGCGCCGCGGACGGCGTCACGGACACGAACCTGACGAAGACCGGGGGCGTGATCGGCACGCCGGGGTTCATGTCGCCCGAGCAGGCCGAGTCCGGCACGGTCTCGGCCGCCTCGGACGTGTTCTCCCTCGGCTCGGTCCTGGTGCTCGCCGCGACCGGCGCGAGCCCGTTCACCGGGGCCTCGACCCTGGAGACGCTGAACAACGTGGTCCGGTCGCAGCCGGACCTGTCGGTGCTCTCGCCGCGCGTGCGCGCGATCGTGGAGCGCTGCCTCATCCGCCTCCCCGGCGCGCGCCCCACGCCCGCGGAGCTGATGTCGCTCATCGGCCCTGTGGCGCCCTCTACGCGCCCCTGGCCCGACGCGGTGAACGCACTGGCCGAGCGCCAGCGCTGGGAGCTGTCGAGCCTCCTGGGGGACTCGGGGGTGCCCTCGACGCTGGTGGACACCGCGGCCCCGACGGGCCCGCCGCCGGCCCCGAGCGCGCCGGCGTCGGTCTTCGACGGCTCCTCCGCGCCCCCCGCCGCCGCCTACCCGGGCGCGGTGCCCGGCGGGGAGCCCCCGGCCCCCAGCTCCGCGTTCCCGATGTCCGCGCCTCCCGCCTCGCCCGTGACGTCGGTGCCGTACGCGCAGCCGGGGTCCTACTCGGCGCCCCCGCAGTCCCCGGCTCCGGGCTACGCGCCGGGCCAGGTCTCGCCCGGCCAGTACCCGTCGATGCAGCAGCCGACCATGCAGTACACGGCCCCGCAGCAGCAGGCCGGGCAGTACACGGCGCCGCAGTACCCGGGCCAGCCGCCGGTCTACGGGGCGCCGCCGCCGTTCGGGCAGCAGCCGAAGTCGAACGGGACCGCCATCGGGGTCACCGTGATCGCCGCCATCCTCGCGATCGCGCTCATCGGGGGCCTGGTGTGGTTCCTCAACGGCGACGGCGACGACCCGGGCGACGACCCGACCGAGGCGGTCTCCCAGAACGACCCGGACGACCCCGACACCTCCGAGCCCGACGACCCGGACACGTCCGAGCCGGACGAGGACCCGACCACGGCCTCCTCGGGCCAGTGGACCGAGGTCTACTCGGACTACACCGTCTCGCTGACCACGACCTTCGACTCGGCCTCGACCTGCCAGTACATGGCGGTCGACTTCGACGACATCACCACGAACGGCTCGATCTGGACCGAGTACATGACCTCCGACGCGCCCGCGTACTACACGGACCTGGTGCTCAACCCGTGCGACATCGACTACTCGACGAACACGGGCCAGACCAGCTACCTGACCACGCCGTCGGGGATCTCCGGGACGTTCTTCGACGCCGCGGTCACCGCCGACCAGTGCTGGGCCGAGATCGACGGGTCGAACCCGGCGCTGTCGTGGACGATCGACCCGTGGGACCCGGCCGCGGCCCCGCTGACGGAGGGCATGAGCCTGTGCCTGTACACCGACAAGGCCCAGATCGTGGTCGCCGACGTCACCTCCGTGACGCCGGAGGACTCCTCGACCTGGATGAAGGTGGAGTTCACCGCGGCGGTGTACGCGATGTCCTAGTCCGCGGTCTGGCTTTTTCAAGCACGACCGTGCTATTTTGAGGACGTGCGGAAAGGCGAACTCACCAGGCAGGCCATCCTCGACGTCGCGGTCCGGATGGCCAGGTACTCGGGGCTGTCCGGGCTGACCATCGGGTCGCTCGCGGCCGCCGCCGACATGTCCAAGTCCGGTGTGTACGCCCACTTCAAGTCCAAAGAGGCCCTCCAGCTCGCGTGCATGGCGCGCAACAGCGAGCAGTTCAGCGAGGAGGTCTTCCGGCCCGCGCTGGCGAAGCCGCGCGGGACGACCCGGCTCCAGGCCGTGGTCGAGCACTGGATGGCCTGGTACGCACGACCGGGCGGCTGCCTGTTCCTGGCCGCCGCCGCCGAGTTCGACGACCTGCCCGGCCCCCTGCACGACCGCATGGTGGCCGAGCAGCGCCTGATGCTCGACTCGCTCGCCCGCATCGCGTCCACGGCGGTCGCCGAGGGCGAGCTCGCCGAAGACACCGACGTCTTCCAGGTCGCGCAGGAGGTCTTCGGCATCCTGCTGTCCTACAACTGGATGAGCCGCATCCTGTCCTATCCCGACGCCGCCGACCGCGCTTGGGCGGCGTTCCACCGGCTGATCGACAGTCACAGATTCTGACCAGGAAGGCCACGCACCCATGGCGTCCACGACCCAGAGTTCCGGCTCGTCAAATAAAAGCACGACCGTTCGTGCTCCTTGGTATATCCGCTCCGCCTTCACGGCCGCCGAGCGCGTCGCGCCCGGCCCGGCCGCGAAGTTCCTGTGCGAGATGTGGTTCCGGCTCCCCGCGGGCCCCGACAAGCGCCTGCGCGGCCCGGCCCCCGCGGGGGCCTCGGTGTTCGAGCTCGAATGCCTCGGCACCACCGTGTGGGGGTACGACTGGGGCGAGGGCCCCCTCGTCTACCTCGTGCACGGCTGGGGCGGCTCGACCGGCGACTTCAAGTTCATCGCCGCGAACCTCGTCGCCGCGGGCTTCCGCGTGGTCGCCTTCGACGCGCCCAGCCACGGCAACTCCGGGGCGGGCCCGTGGGGCGACCGGCACGCCAACGGCATGCACCTGGTCGACGCGATGTCCACCGTCCACGAGAAGTTCGGCACCCCCCACGGGGTCGTGGGCCACTCCATGGGCTGCCTCAGCGCCGTCCACGGGATGCTCGCGGGCGGCGAGGACCTCGCCGATGTCCGCCTGGCGATGCTCGCCCCGTTCATCGGCGGCAAGGAGGGCTTCCGCGACACGATCGGCGCGATCGTCCCGGTCGGCCCGCGCATCATGGACCGCCTGGCGCCCCTGGGCGAGGCCAAGGCGGGCGTGAAGCTCGACGACTTCTCCCTGCGCGGCGTCGACGTGCCGTCCCCGGCGCTCATCGTCCACGACCGCCGCGACCGCCCCAACCCGTTCCGCCACGGCGAGGCCGTAGCCGCCGCCTGGCCGAACGCCGAGCTCATGGCCACCGAGGGCCTCGGCCACCGCAAGATCCTCGCGAACCCGGCCGTCTCCAGCGCCGTGACGCAGTTCATGCGGGGCTAGGGGCGCGACAAGGGCCGGGTCCGATCGGACCCGGCCCTTTCACGTTGCGGCGCTTAGCCTTCGTAGTGGATCGTCAGGCGCGTCCACGCCCCGATGTTGATGTAGGTGCCGTCCCCGACCGGGAACTCCACGTTCGGCGCCAGCGGCTCGTCGGAGCCGTTGAGGAACGTGCCGTTCGAGGAGCCGACGTCCATGATCGTCCACGAGCCGTCGGGCTTGGCGTAGAGCCGCGCGTGCTGCGCGCTCACGCCCGGGTCCGCGACGTCGCCCGACAGGTCGATGTCCGGGGTGATGCCCCGCTTGGCGCTGTAGCGGCCGATCCCCAGCTCGCCCTTGTCGAGCGGGAAGCGGCGCGGCTTCGCGAACGACGGGTACTGGAGCTGCGAGGCCCCGTCCGAGGCCGCGACCTTGTTGAAGTAGCCCTGGTCCGCGGTGACGGCGACGCCCCAGCGGGTGGCCGCCTGCGACGGTGCGTAGTTCGACGCGAGGTCCGCGGGCTGCGAGTCGGGCATCGAGAACCCGCCGGTGCCCGTCGAGGGCGGCGCGGAGGTCGGGGCGCCGAACGGCGCGGCCGGCACGCCCGGAGGCGGCCCGGGGGGCGCCGAGGTCGGCGCGTACGACTGCTGCCCGTACGGGTCCTGCCCGTACCCGCCGGGCTGCTGCCCGTACGGGTCCTGCTGCGGCTGGCCGTACGGGTCCTGGGGCTGCGACGGCTGCCCGTAAGGGTCCTGCTGGCCGTACCCGCCCGGCTGCTGGCCGTACGGGTCCTGCTGCTGGGGCTGGCCGTACGGGTCCTGCCCGTAGCCGCCGGGCTGCTGCTGGCCGTAGGGGTCCTGCTGCTGCGGCTGGCCGTACGGGTCCTGCCCGTAGCCACCAGGCTGCTGCTGCCCGTACGGGTCCTGCTGGCCGTACCCGCCGCCCTGGGGCTGCGACTGCCCGTAGGGGTCTTGTCCGTAGCCGCCGGGCTGCTGCTGGCCGTAGGGGTCCTGCTGCTGCGGCTGGCCGTAGGGGTCCTGCCCGTACCCGCCCGGCTGCTGCTGTTGCTGCCCGTAAGGGTCCTGCGCGTACGGGTCGTTCGACGGGTAGCCCTGTCCGAACGCCGCAGGGGACTGCGGAGGCTGGCCTTGCTGCCACGCCGGGTTGGGGGTCCCGCACTGCTCGCAGAACTGTGCCTGCGGGAACGCCCCGCACGCGCACTGGTACCCGCCCGGCTGTGGGGCACCGCCGTAGGTCGGCTGGTAGGTCAAGGTCGTCCCCCTCCAAGCATTTGGGTGTACTCGGCCTCGCTGACGACACCGAGCAGCGGGGCGGCCCCGTTCTCCCCGACCGGCGAGCCCTGGTCAGCGCGCTCGCGCGCGCGTTCGTCGACCTGGGCCGAACCGGGGGATTCGAGTTCCACCACCGCGACACTGATGTTGTCATGCCCGCCGTTAGCGAGCGCTTGTCGTGTCAACGCTACCGCCTTCTCGCCAACACTGCCGTCCGGCAGTGGCAGAAGGTCGTGATCGTCATTGAAATAACGCGACAGACCATCGCTGCACACTACGACATGCCCGCCGCCCAGATCCACGCGGAGGAGGTTCGGGTTCAGCGTCGGCGCGTCCGCGCCGAGCCACGCCAGCAGGGCTTTCGCGTACGGATTCTTGTACCGCTCATCGGACGGGTCCACGCCCTGGTACTCCAGGCGCGCCTGGATCGTGTCGTCCACCGTGAGGCACCGCGCCTCCTTCTCCCCGGCCCAGTACGCCCGCGAGTCCCCGACCCAGCACAGCACCGCCTGGTTCCCCTCGACCACCGCCGACACGTACGTCGACGACGGCGGCGAGTTCGGGTACTGCTTGCCGACCGCGGCCACCGCCGAGTGGGCCGCGCCCACCCCGCGCCGCGACGCGTCCTCCGCCGACAGGCCCTCGGCCAGCGCCGAGCGGATCTCCGTCACCGCCGCTTCCACCCCTGCGAGTGACGCCCGCTCGGAGTCGGAGGCGCCCGAGACGCCGTCGCACACCACCGTGATCTTCCGGCCGTCCTCGGCCAGGGCGATCGCGATCGAGTCCTGGTTGTAGTGGTGGCGCTTCCCGACGTCCGTCGCCGCGCCGATCCCCGGCATCTCGAACGTCAGGTGGTCGTCGGAGCCGCCCGGATGCTCCGGGTTCTCCTCGACCGCCGCCGACGAGCGCCACGGGACGGCCTCGGCGGGGACCTCGAACTCCTCCAGGTCGCCGCCGCAGTCCTCGCAGAAGCGTCCGAGGTCTGCCGGGAGACCGCAAGCGGTGCAACGCTTCGCGGCGCCCATGGTCGGTGAGGGCTGCATAGGGCTCCTTCGCTACAGCATCGTGCGGGGGCGGTGGCGGTTGGCCAGGTCGAAGTAGTACACCTGGTCCTCCCTGCGGGTGCAGGCGTGGGCGAGGTCCCGGTAGGCCCGCTCCAGCGCCAGGCGCATCTCGCGCTCCTCGGGGCGCGCCCCGAAGACCGGCGGCTCCGCGGCCGGACCGGTGCGCTGCACCGTCTCCAGCGCCAGGTGCAGAATCCGCGTCGACACCAGGTGCCGGCGCCGCGGTTCGAGCTTCAGCTCGTCCAGGCGACCGGCCATGTGGTGCAGGTCCAGCAGCGACGGCGGCGCGGTGCGCGAGTGCAGCGCCGTCTGGATCGCCGCGGTCTGCGCGATCCCGTACTGCGCCGAGGTCTTCGGGACCTGGTGCAGCGTCGTGATCGCGTCCGTCGAGTTCCCTTCGAGGTCCAGCAGGCGCGCCCGGCCGTACGCGGCCGACACGAACCGGTGGTCGCACGCCCAGATCCGCGTGTAGTGCGGCAGCGCCAGGTCGGCGCGGCCCGCGAGCTCCGCGCACGCCGCCAGCGCCAGGCGCGGCGACAGCTCCCCGGGCAGGTGCGAGTAGACCGCGTCGAAATGCGCCGCCGCCGTCGCGAAGTCCGCGGCCAGCAGCGAGATGATCCCCCGCAGCCACGTCACCTGCCACGTGTTCCCCTCGCGCTGCGCGAACTGGTCGAGCACCGCCGCGGCCTGGTGCAGCTCGCCCGCGTTCACGAGCGTGCGCACCCGCCGCAGCTGCACCTCCGGGCTCTGCTGCGGCGCCGAGTTCAACTCCGTGAGGATGCCGTTCACGTCCGTGGCCTGCTGCGTCGCCAGGAACGCGGCCATCGGGTCCGCGAGGTCCACCATCGGCGTCGGCAGCGCGTGCGCCACCTCGAACGGGTCCCCGATCTTGTGGACGTCGTACTCCACGTCGGGCTCCCCGAACACCGACTGCTCGCCGGAGAACAGCGTCGAGGGCTCCGAGCGCGGCTCCCCGCGCTGGATCGACTGCACCTCGTGGAGCACCCCGCGCACCTGCGTGCGCATGTCGTCCGCGTCCTGGAAGCGCGAGCGCGGCTCGATGTGCGTCGCGCGCATCAGGAGCCGGTGGAACGACCCGTACTCCGCGAACTGCGGCGCCTCCGACGCCGGCGGCAGGTGGTCCCGGTACGTCGTCGTGAAGCCCTTGAAGTCCAGCGCCAGCACGGCCATCGACCGGCCGATCGTGTACAGGTCCGAGGTCACCGACGGGCCCACCGAGAGGATCTCGTCGTTCGGCACCGAGTACCCGGGCGTCCCGTAGATCGCCGACTCCATGTCCTCGACGTGCCGCACGGCCCCGAGGTCGATGAGCTTGAGCCACGTCTCCACGTGGATCACGTTGTCGGGCTTGAAGTCGCAGAACAGCAGGCCCCGGTCGTGCAGGTAGCTGAACGCGGGCAGCAGCTCCGCGGTGTACGTGAGCACCTGCTCCAGCGGCAGGGGCTTCCGCTCGCCCTCCGCGTCGCTCGCGTCCCTGATGTCCCGCAGGGACTTCCCCGCGATGTACTCCATCACGATGTACGACTGGAGCTGCCCCGAGCGCGGGTCCGCGGCCGTCACGAAGTCGTGGATGTCCACCACGTTCGGGTGGTCGATCCCGACCAGGAACCGCCGCTCGTTGATCGCCGCCTCGATCGCGTCCTCGTCCGAGGTGTTGATCAGGCCCTTGATGACGACCCACCGCTGCGTCAGGTCGTCAGCGAAGTTCCGGTCGTTCGCCAGGTAGATCCAGCCGAGCCCGCCGTGCGCGATCGCGCCCAGCACCTCGTACCGGTCCGACAGCAGGTCCCCGGGCGCCAGCGCCGGCGTGAACCAGTACCGCGCGCGGCAGTACGGGCAGAAGCCCTCGACGCGGCCCGCGCGGCCCGCCTGCGGGCGCCCCACCGGTTTCCCGCACGAGGAGCAGAACCGCTTGTGCTCCGACACCTGCGGCGATGCCATGACCGCCTCGGCCGGGTCGCGCGGCGGCACCGGCGGCATGTCCGACAGGCCCCCGCGCTGGCGCGTGCTCGACGTCGTCGAGCGCGTCACCGGCCCGGTGATCGGCTGCGGCAGCGGCGCGGCCGGGGCCCGGTACGGCGCGGGCGGCGGGGAGGCGACCGCGTTCGCGGGCACCACCTGCTGCGACTGCGCCACCTGCGCTTGCGCCGCGTGCGCCTGCGGCGGCCCCACGGGGGCCGTCAGGCTCGGCGGCGACAGTGCGGCCGTCCCCGGCCCGGGCGGCCCGGGGGGCGCGAAGCCCGGCTGCGGCGGCACCGCCGGAGGCGTGGACATGCGCCTGCGGACCGCGAGCGTGTCGCTCTCCTCGGTCGGCGGCTGCTGGTACTGGCCCGCCATGTACCGCTGGGTGTGCTCGGGCGGCGGCTGCTGGTCGCTCATCGGCTCCCCTACTAGTCCCGGTACTGCGTGGTCAGCGCGGCCGGGCCCGTCGCGAGCGGGCCGGCCAGCCACGTGTCGTACGAGTCCTGCCAGCGCCCGTCCGCGATCATGTCCGCGAGCGCCCCGTTCACGAACCGCGCGAGGTCGGTGTCGCCCTTCTGGAACGCGATCCCGTAGTGCTCCTCGGAGAACGCGTCCCCCACGACCTGGAGCGTCGGGTCCTGCACGGCCATCCCCGCGAGGATCGTGTCGTCGATCGCGACCCCGTCCACGGTGCCCTGCTGGAGCAGCACCAGGCAGTCGTTGAAGTCCGGGACCGTGACCGGCTGGACCTCGGGGTTCACCGCCGCGATGTTCCCCACGGACGTGGAGCTCGCGCCGGTGCACACCTGCTGTTCGGCGGTCATCTCGGCGAGGCCGGCGATCCCGGAGTCCTTGGCGACCAGGAGGCGCTGGCCCGCGTGGTAGTACTCGGTGGAGAACTCGACGTTCTCCCACCGCTCGCAGGTGATCGACATGGTCCGCACGACCATGTCGACGCGGCCGTCGGCGAGGGCCTGCTCGCGGTCGGCGGAGTTCATGGGCACCCAGCGGACCTTCGTCGCGTCGCCCATGACGGCCTGGACCATCGCCTCGGCGATGTCGATGTCGAACCCGGCGAGGTCGTTGGTCTCGGGGTCGCGGTAGCCCATGAGGTTCGTGGACTGGCTGATGCCGATGCTGATCTGCTCGGGGTTCTCCAGCAGCGCCCGCGCCTGCTCCGCGGTGACCGCCCCGGGGGAGTAGGACGAGAGCGGGTCGCAGCTGACGTCGGCGTCCGCGGGGCTGGCCTCGGGGGCGAAGTCGATGCCGTCGGGCAGCGGCGTCGGCACGTCCACGGTTGGCGGCTCCATGCTCGCGGGGCCGGAGCACGCGGCGAGGGCGAGGCACGCGACCGCCGCGAACGCGGCGAGCGATCTTCCGGTTCGGTTCATGCGTAGTACTCCGCCACTCGGACTTGGATGCCGACGGCCGCGCAGATGAGCGCCGCCAGGGACAGGGCCGCGAGGCCCGCGGCGGCGCCCGAGAGCGTCCGCTGCGCGTCGAGGGTCGCGTCGACGAACCGGTCGGCGCTGGTCTCGGTGGCCTCGGTCAGGGCCGCGTTGAGGCCGTTGAAGGAGGTCTGGAGGCTCGCCTCGTCGTCGCCGACGGCGAGCGCCACGGCCTCGGTGTAGCTGCCCTCCTGGGCGAGCTTGACGACCTCGCCGTGCCCGTTGCTCCACGCGGTAGCCGCGTCGCGCGCGGCGTCCACCTTCGCGCCGAGCCCGGGGTCGTCGGCGAAGGCCGCGTCGAGCTGGTCGAACAGGCCGCCGTCGGCGGTCAGCTCCTCGATGTGCTCCGCGTACCGGGATGCGGCGTCGTCGTCCTCGCCGCGGGCGATGAGCAGGAGCGACTCCTCGGCGCGGGCCTGCTGGGCCGCGATCTCGGCCTGCGCGAGCAGTTCGAGCGGCCCGGAGCCCTCCTCGTGGGACCGGTTCGTGTGGCCCGCGGACGCCAGCGACGCCATCGCCAGCCACCCGGCGAACACCACGAGCAGGACCGTGGCGCCCACGAGCCCGAGGTTGAACGTGCGGTTCGTCTTGCGGGTGAGCCACAGCTGCGCCCAGAACAGCGTCCCGAGCGCGAGGACCACGAGCGCGGCCGCGGCCCACGGGAACGCCGCGGCGCCGTCGCGGGACTCGGTGAGCTGCGCGAGCGCGTTCTCCTGGAGCGTGTGCGCCGACGGGAGCATCTCCTGGCGCATGAGCGTGGAGGCCTGCTCCTGGTAGGTCGCGCCGACCGGCTCGCCGAGCCGGTTGAACGTGCGGGCGGTCTCGACCAGGCCCGTGTACACCGGCAGGCGGGCGTTGAGCTGGGCCACCAGCTCCACGTCCTCGGCGGTCTTCACCTCGCCCGCGGCGGTCGCGAGCGCGACCGTGGCGTCGCGCAGCGCGGTCCGGTACGTCTCGTTCATGTCCTCCGACGGGGTGCCCGCCGTCAGGTACGAGGACGCCGCGGTCGCGTCGGCCTGCGAGAGCGCCTGGTAGAGCTGGAGCGCGGCCACCGAGAGGCGGCCGGACTGGCTGGTGGTCTCCTCGATGACCGCGGACTTCGCGAGGATCGAGGTCATGCCGGTGACCCCCGCGCCGAGGATCAGGACGGCGAGGACCGCGAGGACGCCCCGCAGCTGGCCGGGCGTCTGCCGCAGCGCGGCCGCGACCCGGTCGGTCCAGCGGCCGGGGGCCGCGCCGGGGGCCGGCGGGCCCGCGGCAGGCGGCGCCTGGGTCGGGGCTGGAGGGGACTGGACGGCCAAAACTGCTGCACCTCAACTCGAAGACGACTGTCGGGACTGCGCCTCGCGCACGCAACCGTGACTGGAGTGTCGGGGGACTCCCACATGGTATCGGCAAGCGGCAACGCCCGCGGGCTGCCGCCCTGTCGCGGACCCTGCCGGTACGGTAGGGCCCGTGCAGCACCCGAACGGCCCGGCCCCGAACGCCGCCAACGAGTCCGATGAGGACGACGCGCGCTGGATGCGCCGCGCCTGCGAGCTGGCATTGCGCTGCCCGCCCTCGGCGACCGCGTTCAGCGTCGGCGCCGTCCTCGTCAAGGACGGGCGCGTCGTCGGCGAGGGCTGGTCGCGCGCCGAGGACCCCCGCGACCACGCCGAGGAGGTCGCCCTGCGCCATGCCGGGGCCGCCGCCCGCGGCGCGGTCGCCTACTCGTCCATGGAGCCGTGCGCCCGCCGCGCCTCCCGGCCCGCGCCCTGCGCGCACCTCCTCGCCGACGCCGGGGTCGCCCGCACCGCGTACGCCATGCCCGAGCCGCTCACCTTCGTGGCCGCGCCCGGCGGAGACGCCTTCCTGCGGGAGCACGGGGTGGTCGTGACCGTGATGCCCGAATTCGCGGCGGCGGCCGCGGAGCCGAACGCGCACCTCCTATAACCTGGGACCCATGAGGCCACTCATCGACGCAGTCGAGGCCGCCGCCTGGACCGACGCGGTCCGCATCGACGTCCGGTGGACGCTCGGCGGCGACTCCAAGGAAGCCGAGTACGCCGCGGGGCACCTGCCCGGGGCCGTCTGGCTCGACTTCGACCGGGACGTCTGCGGCCCGGTCGGTCCAGTGGGCGGACGCCATCCGCTGCCCGATCCCGAAGCGCTCCAAGGGGTCCTGCGCGCAGCAGGAATCGACGACGGCACCCCCGTGCTCGTCTACGACGGCGGCGACGGCATGTCCGCCGCCCGCACCTGGTGGACGCTCCGCTGGGCCGGGATCGAGGACGTCCGCGTCCTCACCGGCGGCCTCGCCGCCTGGACCGAGGCCGGGCTCCCCCTGGAGACCCAGGTCCCGCAGCGCCCCGCTGGCAACGTGACCGTGCGCCCCGGCGGCCTCCCCGTGCTCGACGCCGACGGCGCCGCCGCCTGGGCCGCCGACCACAGCCTCGTGGACGTGCGCAGCCCCGAGCGGTACCGCGGCGAGTTCGAGCCCGTGGACCCCGTCGCCGGGCACGTCCCCGGCGCGGTCAACCTGTTCCTCGGCGAGGACGACCTGGGCGACGTGGACCGCATCCGCGCCCGCTACGAGTCCGTCCCCGAGCCCGCGTTCTACTGCGGCTCCGGGGTCGGCGCCGCGCGCAGCGCGCTCGCCGTCACCGCCGCGGGCCTGCCGACGCCGCCGGTGTACATCGGATCCTGGAGCGACTGGGCCGCGCGCGGCCGCGAGATCGCCCGCGGGGAGGAATCATGAAGCGACTCCTGATCGCCGCCCCGGCGGCCCTGCTCCTCGCCCTCGCCGCGTGCAGCGACGAGACCCCCGAGGACGAGGGCCCGCTCGACACCGCCGCCAACGAGGAGTCCGCGTCCGCCGAGGACACCGAGCCCGTGGAGCTCGACCTCGCCGACGCCGCGGGCGCCTGCCCGTTCATCGACTCCGCGCTCCTCAACTCCACCACCGGCGAGGACTTCCGCTTCGCCTCCGGCGGGCCCGGCGAGGACGCCGGGGAGGACGCGCCCGCGCAGCTCACCTGCGCCGTCCAGACCGGCGAGGCCGCCTACCCGGACCTGACGCTGTTCATCATCGGCACCGAGGCCTCCGTGGACGTCTACGAGGAGGAGCTGGCCGACGGCACCTCCGAGGTCACCGGCCTCGGCGAGGCCGCGTACTGGGTCGTCCACACCGAGGACACCGGCGCCGGCCCGGCCCTGGAGATGGGCTGGTACGACGGCGGCACCATCTTCGAGATGCGCTACACCACGCCCGTGGACACCGACCCGGCCGCGGTCGAGGGCCTCGTGGACGGCTTCGCGCAGCTCGCCGTCGGCATCTCCACTGCCCAGGCCGAAGCCGCCGGGTGACCGCAGCATGAGGAACGGCCGCCGGACTCATGTCCGGCGGCCGTTCCGTTCCCCCGCACACGCGAGCGCCCTCCCTGCCGGGGGTGCAAGGAGGGCGCTCAGGTGCGGAGTGCAGTTCGGGGGGTTTCAGGCGTTCGGCTCCGGGAGCGGAGCTACCGCGCAGTTGAAACCGTTTCCAACGCTTTGGCCAGCCTACGCCCCGGTAGTCCCGTGGTCAAGACTCAGTCAGGCGCTTGAAAGACACGGCAGTGCCCGTGAAACGGCTTGCGCCGCAACGAATTCGGACTAAACGACAGGAACGGCGAAGATCTTCGCGGCGTCGTCCACCGACAGGCGCAGCATCCGCGTCCCGGAGGTCACCGCGACCTCGCCGTCCTGGCGGTCCACCGCGATCTCCGCGCCCGGGTCCACGCCCGCCTCGTGCAGCGCGTTCAGCAGGTCCGGGTGGGTCTGCGCCGACTCGCACAGGCGCGTCACGCGCACCTTCGCGCCGGAGGAGACCACGCTCAAGGGCCGCTCGTCGGCCTCGCGCGCATCCGAGGGCGCGTCGGCGTCCAGCTCGCCCAGGCCGGGGATCGTGTTGCCGTACGGGGACCTCGTGGGGTGCTTGAGCAGCTCGTACACGCGCTTCTCGACGGTGTCGCTCATGACGTGCTCCCACTTGCACGCCTCGTCGTGCGCCTCGGTGTAGGACATCCCGATGACGTCGACCAGGAGCCGCTCGGCGAGCCGGTGCTTGCGCATCACCGCGACCGCCTGACGGCGGCCCTCCTCGGTGAGCTCCAGGTGCCGGTCGCTCTTCACGTTCAGCAGGCCGTGGCGCTGCATCCGGCCGACGGTCTGCGAGACCGTCGGACCGCTCTGCTCCAGCCGCTCGGCGATCCGGGCGCGCAGCGCAGGGACGCCCTCCTCCTCCAGTTCGAGGATCGTGCGCAGGTACATCTCGGTGGTGTCGACGAGGTCCGTGGTCACAGCTTCGTTCCTTCACTCTGTCCGCCCGCAGGGCACCGGGCGGGGTGGGTCAAGTAGCCGCCAGACCCCCTGTCTGCACCAATGATGACTCCGTCTCGCCGTGTTCGCCACATCGGCTCGACTTCCTCCGGTGCGACGTATGCCCCATCGAAGCGGACCAGCCCGGCCCGGGAAGCTACATTCATTGCACCCACGCGATCGGCATGATCATGATAGCCGCAACGGGTGCAGTGGAAGACCTCCCGATGCCGGTTGTCGCCGCAGGTGTGCCCGCAGTCCTGACGCGGGCACTTCTGAGAGGTATAGGCGGGGTTGACTGCCTTCACTTCACGACCGGCCCATGCTGCCTTGTACGCGAGGAAGTTCAGGAACTGCCGCCATCCGGCATCGAGGATCTTCCGGTTCAGCGCGGTCTTCGCGGCCGCGCCGTTGCTGAGGTGCCCGCCGGGCCGATCGGGGTCGGCTCGCGGTTCGACGCGTCGGGTCATGCCCCGGACGTTGAGCGCTTCGACGGCGATCGCGTCGAATCGGCGGACCAGGTCGAGCGCGGTCTTGTGCGCGAAGTCCGCTCGCTGGCGCGCGACCTTCCGGTGCAGGTCCGCGACTTTCTCCGAAGCGAGCCGGTGCTTCCTGGTCCGTTTCGAGTACGGGGTCTTCGCAGGAAAGGCGGCGAGTGCCCGCCGCGCATCGGCGATCTTCGCCGCCGACGCCTCAAGGTGCTTCGGATTCGGCACGTGCTCGCCGGTCGAGATCGTTGCGAAACGGGTGATGCCGAGATCGAGGCCGATCGCCCTGCCGGTCTTCGGCAGCGGCGCGGGCACTGCCGCTTCGCAGGCGAGCACGACGAACCAGCGACGGCCTTCGCGCTTGACGGTGATCGTCTTGATCCGGCCTTCCAGCGGCCGGTGCCGGTGCACCCGGACGTGCCCGACTCCAAGGAGGCGGACCCTCGTCACCGGGTCGTCGGGATTCGGATCCCATCCGCACCCGTTGCCGTGCTGCGGCCAGGTCACCGAGTCGAACCGCCGAGCGGACCGAAAGCGGGGGTGCCCGGGTTTCCCACCGGTTCTGCAACGGCGAAAGTATGCGGCGTAGGCGTGGTCCAGCCTTCGGAGCGTGGCCTGCTGGGAGGCGGCGGCCCACCGGCCATGGCCCTCCGGGTCGTCCCGCCGGACGTCCTTGAGCTGGCCGCACTGGTCGAAGTATCCGATCCGGTCCCTGCGCTTCGACCAAGCGGTCCGTCGCTCTTCCAATGCGGCGTTGTAGAGCTCGCAATGGTCCAGGAACATCGCCTCAAGTGCACGCTGCTGCTTGACTGTCGGTCGCAGCGGATACTTGAAGGCTCGAATCACGCCCCAACCGTATGAGCGGGGTGCGACAAGAACAGGTCTGCGATCGCAGAGGCGTGAGGCGCCTCACGCCACATAGTCGGCGAGCCGTCCCGCGTAGTCGGGCTGGCGGAGGCGGTGCAGCGCGTTCTTCTCGATCTGGCGGACCCGCTCGCGGGAGAGGCCGAAGTCGGCGGAGACCTCTTCGAGGGTGCGCTGGCGCCCGTCGTCGATACCGAAACGCAGGCGCAGGACGGTTTGTTCCCGTTCGGGCAGTGACGCGAGGACGTTCGCGATGTGGCGGCGCAGCAGGGCGTAGGAGACGGCGTCGTCGCCGGCGTTCTCGCGGGGGAGGTGCGCGACCAGGTCGCCGAGGGCCGTCGAGTCGTCCTCGCCGACGGTCTGGTCGAGGCTCACCGGCTCGCGGTCGTAGGACATGAGCTCAAGGACCTTGCCCGGGGTCGTGTCGAGCTCGCGGGCGATCTCCTCGTAGCGGGGCTCGCGGCCCAGCTCGGCCATGAGGTCCTGGCGCACCCGGTTCATCCGCTTGATCTGGTCCACCGTGTGGGCGGGGACGCGGATCGTGCGGGACTGGTCGGTGACGGCCCGGTTGATGGCCTGGCGGATCCACCACGTGGCGTACGTGGAGAACTTGTAGCCCTTCTGGTAGTCGAACTTCTCGACCGCGCGGATCAGGCCCAGGTTCCCCTCCTGGATGAGGTCCAGCAGGCTCATCCCGGCGCCGGAGTAGCGCTTGGCGACGGACACGACCAGGCGCAGGTTCGACTCCAGCATCCGCTGCTTGGCGGCGCGGCCGTCGGCGGCGACGCGGGCCAGGTCGGAGCGGCGGTCGGGGTCGGTGGTCTCGCAGATGCGGCACTCGGCCATGAGGCCGGCCTCGATGGCCTTGGCGCACTCGACCTCCTCGGAGGCGGTGAGCAGGCGGTGTTTGCCGATGCCGTTGAGATAGGCGCGCACGGGGTCGCCGGAGTACTCGGTCGCGCGCTGCGCCGGTCGCTGGGCCGGTCGCTGACGGATGCTGTCGACAGGTGCCATCGGTTTCGCCTTTCGCTGCAATCCCCCCGTGCGGGAGGGGCCCCGCACCGCGCCCGGCGGGCACCGGGCTCGGGTTTACCAGCTTGCAGCGGATTTCTCGCTTTGCGATCCCCCGGCTCGAAGGGTGGCACGAACCCGGGAGACACGATCAGATATTCGGCTTCGGGGCCTGCCAGCGATACCTGATGGCCACCATCCGTACAACGAAGATCGTCGCGATGGCGATCATCATGAGCGTCCAGTGGCCGATCTGCGACTCCCACCGGGCGCCCACGGCGACGATGATCGCGCCGATCACCGCGGCCATCGCGTAGAAGTCCTCGCGCAGGACCGCGGGGATCTCCTGGACGAGGACGTCGCGCAGGATGCCGCCGCCGATACCGGAGAGTACTCCGACGATGCAAGCCGCGTAGACCGCGAAGCCGTAGTCCAGGCCCTTCAGGGTCCCGACCACGGTGAACAGCGCGAGCCCGGCCGCGTCGAGGACCAGCATGGTGGGGCGCATGCGCGAGAGCGCGGGGTGGAACCGGAACACCACGAGGGACGCGAGGACCGCCACGAGCGGGTAGCGCCAGTCGGTGAGCACGAGGGGCTTGGCGTCGATGAGGATGTCGCGGACGGCGCCGCCGCCGAGCGCGCACAGCGTGCCGATGACGACGACGCCGAACAGGTCCAGGCGCTTGCCGACCGCGGCGCTCGCGCCGGAGGCGGCGAACACCGCGGTGCCGATCAGCTCCGCGACGAGGCTCATGCTCGTCGGCTCGAATCCAGGGATGGCCACACGAGCGTTATAGCAGCTTGGCCCGCGTCACACAGGCACTCGGGAGGAAGGTGAGAGGCGCGCTGCGCGCTACTTCCGCATCTTCTCGTAGATGTCCTTGCACTGCGGGCAGATCGGGAACCGGTCGGGGTCGCGCGTGGGGACCCACATCTTGCCGCACAGGGCCTTCACCGGGACGCCGTCGACCATCGCGGCCATGAGCTTGTCCTTCGGGACGTAGTGCGAGAAGCGCTCCTCGTCGCCGTCCTCGTAGGTGTAGTTCGGCTGGGTCTGGGTCTGCTCTTCGAGCAGGGTCGAACCGCCGCCGTCCAGACCGCCGGTGCCGGTCTCGGGAAGTCCGCTCACGTTCGCTCACTCCTCATCGCGCGGGCAATATCCCTCAATATTGCCACGCGGTGGTCTGGACACGGAAACGATCACCGGCCGGGTCGCCGCGCCGCGGGGCGCTACTCCGCATCGATCATGGGCCGGTCGGGCGCCGGGAGCGTCTGGGCCCGCCGCTGCCGGTGGAAGAACCGGCCGGGGCGCTTGACGACCCGGTCGTTCGCCAGGAGCACCGCCAGCCACGGGAGCACCGCCATGCCCGCGACGCCGAACAGCAGCCACAGCCACAGGTACGGCGCGTCGGCCATGACGAGGACGCCGAGCAGGATCACCAGGAACCCGCGGATCGACATCATCACGATGTAGCGGATGGTCCGGTACCGGCGCTCCTCCTCCAGGGAGATGGCCGCATCGGTGATGACCGCTGTCTTCTCGCGCCGACCCATGCCGTGCCTCCTCGTCCGCCCGCCCACCCTGCTTCGAGCGTACGCCTGCGCCATAGGGGAGGATCGGGGGCATGAGAGCAGTCGTCCAGACCGTCGCCGAAGCCGAAGTCACCGTCGAGGGAGCCAGCGTCGGCGCGATCGGGGAGGGCCTCCTGGTGCTCCTGGGCGTCACCCACACGGATGGAGACGCCGAGGCGCGCTGGATCGCCGAGAAGATCTGGAGCCTGCGCATCCGCGAGGGCGAGCGGTCCGCCTCCGACGACGGCGCGCCGGTCCTGCTGGTCAGCCAGTTCACGCTCTACGCCGACACGCGCAAGGGCCGCAGGCCCTCTTGGAACGCCGCGGCCCCCGGCCCGGTCGCCGAACCCCTGGTCGAGGCCGTCGCCGCGCACCTGCGGGCGCTCGGGGCGCACGTCGAGACCGGGAAGTTCGGCGCCATGATGCGCGTCTCCAGTGTCAACGTCGGCCCCAACACCATCCTCCTGGAGCGCTGAACGTGACCCGTCCCTCGGCCTAGAATCATCCGGGTCCGTCGTCCACCGGAAGGAGCCCGCATGATCCCGGCCGCCCCACCCGAGTCGCTTCCGTCGCTTCGGGTCTGGCAGCGCAAGGCGATGGTGTCGTACCACCGGGGTCAGTCGCGCGACTTCCTCGCCGTCGCCACCCCCGGCGCCGGGAAGACCACGTTCGCCCTGCGCATCGCCTACGACCTGCTCGCCGACGGCACCGTCGACACGGTGACCGTCGTCTGCCCCACCGAGCACCTGAAGGTCCAGTGGTCCGGCGCGGCCGCCCGCTTCGGCATCCAGCTCGACCCGGCGTTCCGCAACTCGGCCGTCCACAGTGCCGCCGACTACCACGGCGTGGTCCTCACCTACGCGCAGATCGGCGCGGACCCGGCGGTGCACCGGCGCCGCACGCTCGCCCGCCGCACCCTCGTCATCCTCGACGAGATCCACCACGCCGGCGACGCCCGCTCGTGGGGCGACGGCGTCAAGACCGCGTTCGAGGAGGCCGAGCGGCGCCTGGCGCTCACCGGCACCCCGTTCCGCTCGGACGACAACCCGATCCCGTTCGTGGACTACGAGGAGTACGACGACGGCGCGAAGCGCTCGCGCGCGGACTCCCTCTACGGCTACCGGGACGCGCTCGCCGACGGCGTGGTCCGCCCCGTCATGTTCATGGCCTACTCGGGGCAGGCGAAGTGGCGCACGAGTGCGGGCGACGAGCTCGCCGTGCGCCTGGGGGAGCCGCTGACGAAGGACCTCACCAGCCAGGCGTGGCGCACCGCGCTCGACCCGGAGGGGGAGTGGATCTCGCAGGTCATCCGGGCCGCGGACCGGCGGCTGACGTCGCTGCGCGCCGCGGGCATCCCGGACGCCGGGGGCCTCATCATCGCCTCGGACCAGAACTCGGCGCGCGCGTATGCGGGCATCCTGAAGCGGGTCACCGGCAAGAGCGCGGCGATCGTGCTCTCGGACGACGCGGGCTCCTCGGAGAAGATCGCGAAGTTCGCAGTGTCCGAACAGGAGTGGCTGGTGGCGGTGCGCATGGTGTCGGAGGGCGTGGACATCCCGCGCCTGGCGGTCGGCGTCTACGCGACGAACGCGCACACCCCGCTGTACTTCGCGCAGGCGATCGGCCGCTTCGTGCGGTCACGCCGCCCGGGGGAGACCGCGTCGGTGTTTCTGCCGAGCGTGGTGCCGCTCTTGACGCTCGCGGAGAACCTGGAGCAGGACCGCGACCACGTGATCAAGCCGAAGTCGGAGCACCAGGACCCGGAGCTGCTGCTGGAGCAGGCGCAGCGGGTCCTCAACGAGGGCACCGAACTCGGCGGGCAGCGCGAGACCCTGGAGTCGAGCGCGGAGCTCGACCAGGTGATCTTCGACGGCGGCTCGTTCGGTCTGCCGGTGCAGTCGGGGAGCCACGAGGAGCAGGAGTACCTGGGCCTGCCGGGGCTGCTGACGCCCGAGCAGATCCACCTGCTGCTCCAGAAGCGCCAGCGCGAGCAGATGTCGAAGCAGAAGGGCGGCGGGGCCCGCACGGAGGTCGCGGAGCGCCAGACCGCGGAGCCGCCGATGACGAACGCGCAGCGGCGCCTGAAGCTGCGCAAGCAGTTGAACGCCCTGGTGGGCGCGCGCTCGTTCTCCACGAACGAGCCGCACGGGAAGATCCACGCGACGCTGCGCTCGAAGTGCGGCGGGCCGCCGAGCGCGCAGGCGACGATCGAGCAGCTGGAGGAGCGGATCGCGGAGATCCGATCGTGGTGAGTTCGCGGATGTAAGTCCCGGGGACGACGCAGGGCCCGAGCGGAGATCCGCTCGGGCCCTTGAAGTCTTTGTCGTACGGGCTAGTTCTCCGAGGCCATGAGGTCGGTGCCGCGCCACTCGAATTCGGGGTCGGCGGTGAAGTCGATGGCGATCGGGACGAGCTTCTCGGCGAACTGGTTCGCGTGGTGGCCGCAGAAGACGAGGTCGCCGCCTTCGGCCAGGGTCACGCGAAGCTTTGCCGCGGCGCTACACCGATCGCAGCGCTCGCCCGCGATCGGACGTTCCTCCGTCTGGGGCGGGGGCGTCAGGGTGGATGTCATACCAGGTCCTCCGCTGCGTTCGGTCGTTGTGCAATCTGCACAACGCGGGTGTTCTGTCAGCCGGTTGACCGGCACGTTCCGTTCAACGCCTGCACTGTACTACCCCTTCCCGACAAGTTCCGACTGAGACTCGGCTCACTCGCTCTTGCGGTCGGGATAGTTGTTCCACACCGTAGCCCACGAAGCGGCGATCGACAACCCGGCGCGTCTTTCAGGTACCCACCCTTTCGGGTGATACACACCAGGTCCCGGCCTTGCTGCGGCGAGCGGTTCGGCTGCGGTGTATGCCGACAGCGAAACCGGACCCCGCTAATCGAGGTAGTCGCGGAGCACCTGGGAGCGGGACGGGTGTCGCAATTTGGACATCGTCTTGGACTCGATCTGGCGGATCCGCTCGCGCGTGACGCCGTAGACCTGGCCGATCTCGTCCAGGGTCCGCGGCTGGCCGTCGGTGAGGCCGAAGCGGAGGCGCACGACGCCCGCCTCGCGCTCGGAGAGGGTCTGGAGCACCTGCTGGAGCTGGCCCTGGAGGAGCGAGAAGGAGACGGCGTCGACGGCCACGATGGCCTCGGAGTCCTCGATGAAGTCGCCGAGCTGGCTGTCGCCCTCGTCGCCGATGGTCTGGTCCAGCGAGATGGGCTCGCGCGCGTACTGTTGGATCTCCAGGACCTTCTCCGGGGAGATGTCCATTTCCTTCGCCAGCTCGTCGGGGCTGGGCTCGCGGCCGAGGTCCTGGAGCAGCTCGCGCTGTATGCGGCCGAGCTTGTTGATGACCTCCACCATGTGGACCGGTATGCGGATGGTCCGCGCCTGGTCGGCCATGGCCCTGGTGATCGCCTGGCGGATCCACCAGGTGGCGTACGTGGAGAACTTGTAGCCCTTGGTGTAGTCGAACTTCTCGACGGCGCGGATGAGGCCGAGGTTGCCCTCCTGGATGAGGTCCAGGAACGCCATGCCGCGGCCGGTGTAGCGCTTCGCGAGGGAGACGACGAGGCGGAGGTTCGCCTCCAGGAGGTGGTCCTTGGCGCGGTCGCCGTCGCGGACGATCCATTCGAGGTCGCGGCGCATCTGCGTCGGGATCTCGCCGCCGGCCTCCTTGAGCTGCTTGATGCGCTCGACGGCGTACAGGCCGGCCTCGATGCGCTTGGCGAGCTCGACCTCCTGGGCCGCGTTGAGGAGGGGGACCTTGCCGATCTGCTTGAGGTAGGCGCGGACGGAGTCGGCCGAGGCCGTCATCTCGGCGTCCTTGCGGGCCTGCTTGAGGGCTTCGGAGTCTTCCTCGTCCCACTCGAAGCCGTCTTCCTCGTCGTCGTCCTCGTCGTCCTTCTTGGACTTGCGGGACGTCGCCTTCTTGGCGGCCTTCTTGCGGGACGCCTTCTTCGCGGGGGCCGCGGCGGCGGCCTCGGCCAGCGCGTCGTCGTCCTCGGCCGCGGCGGCGAGGTCGGCCTCGTCGGGCTCCTCCTCGCCGGGGGCGGCCTTCTTCGCGACGGCCTTCTTGGCCGCGGTCTTCTTCGCGGCCGCCTTCTTGACGGCGGTCTTCTTCGCGGCCTTCCGGACCGGGGCGTCGGCCTCGTCGGTCTCGGCGGCGGCGGCCTTCTTCGCGGCCGTCTTCTTCACCGCGGTCTTCTTGGCGGCCTTGGCCGTCGTGGTCCGGGAGGAGGTGGCGGTGCGGGCGGCGGGGACGCGCTTGCGCGTGGAGGAGGAGCCGTCCACGACCACGGTGACGTCGGCCTCGGCGAGCGCGCGGAGGACCTTCTTGCCTTCGGCGGGGGAGGCCGACGCCGACTCCAGAACCTGGGCGACCGTCGCGGACGTCAGCTGCCCGTTGCTCTCTCGGGCCAGAGCGAGCAGCGAGTCGGTCAGGGAATTGACGTCTGTGCCGGTGGGACGTGCGTCAGTCACGAGCAACCTTCCGAGGCAATGGCGGGCACGGCGCAGCCGGGCTCCATAGCGGGTGAGCATTGGATATTGGGTCGGCAGCCCAGGTCGGCACAACGACCGGGCAGGCGTGAATTGTAGCGCCGAAAATCGCCTGCGGCCCGTCCGTGATGCCGTTTCGAGCTGTGTTTCCGCATTTTCAGTGAGGCGTCGGGGGTGACGGCGGCCTATTCTACCGTGCAGGTGCCCTCGGGTGCCTCGATGCCGCCGCTCTGCGCGAACGACTGCCGTGCGTCGGACGCGGACCTGACCTCGCGGAAGTCACTCCCCAGGGTGATCGTGATCGGCTGGTCCCAGTCGAGCGCGAACCCGTCGCGCCCCTGGTAGAAGTACGCGTACGTGTGCAGCCCGGCGGCGTACTGCTCGGGCCCGTACTGGACCAGCGCGGTGCCGTCGTAGGCCTCGGGGGCGTCGCCGGTGTCCACGACGACGAAGCCGCGGTCCTCCAGCTGGGAGGCCGCCTGCTCGGCGAGGCCGGACTGGTCGGTCCCGTTGAGGACGACCACCTCGATCTCGGAGGGGTCGGGGATCGGGGCGGTCTTGATCTCCACGGCGCCCGGCTCGCAGTCGCTGCTCGCGGAGAGCTGCGAGTCGTTCCTGATGGCCCAGAGCGTCGCCAGTCCAGCGACCAGCGCCAATGCGCACAGCACGATCAAAGCGCGGATACGAGCGATACGCACGGCTTGCCTCCCCGAGTGTTCTGACCCCAGCAGTTCATCTTCTGGCACCTAGACGATCCGACGTCCCGCAAACGTTGCCATGGAGAGGCTATCGTGCGCGGGTCGTCTCCGTGGGCGAGAGGCGGTACACTCGCAGCCCTCGTAAGGAAAGTGTTTCTCGCCACAACGGGGATGAAAAAGCGGGGGGCATCGTGTATAGGAATGGACTGCACGCGGTAAGGTACGCCGCCTGCACGGAGGAACCGAACCCGCCCGGACCCGAGCCGAGCCGCCGTGCCACCCGAGCACGACGGCAGCACCCCGAGCCCGGATCCGGTGCCACGAATGCAAAACCAATGGGAGTGGAAAACGATGGCAACCGACTACGACGCCCCCCGCCGGGACAAGGAAGAGAACGCCGGACCCGACGGCATCGAAGCCCTCGCGAAGGGCCGCACCGATCAATCGGGCTCGGTGGACGTCGACGAGGCCGAGGTCGCCGAGAACTTCGAGCTGCCCGGCGCCGACCTCGGCGACGAGGAGCTCTCCGTCAAGGTCCTGCCGATGCAGCAGGACGAGTTCCGCTGCTCCTCCTGCTTCCTGGTCCACCACCGGAGCCAGTACGCCAAGGAGAAGAACGGGCAGCCGATCTGCAAGGACTGCGCGTAGGCGCGGCAAGCGACCCCTCGGACAGCGCACGGCTCGTAGGAACTCCCTGCGGGCCGTCTCGCTTGCCCCCGGGGGCCCGTTCACCCGCCGTTCAGACTCCGGCGGGCTCCGGCGCCAGCATCGCCGCACGCAGCCGCTCGGGGCGCCGCGAGGACACGATCCAGTACGGCGTCGGGTCCTCGGGGTCGTCGAGCACGATCCGCACCCCCCGGTTCAGCCACGGCCGCTGCACCGCGAACGCCAGCGGGTGCTGGGCCACGCCCAGCGCGTCCGAGTACGCCACCGGCTCCAGCACCTCGACCGAGGCGACCGCCGACATCGGCAGCCGCGCGTCGTCCACGTGCAGCCACACCTCGCCCGACTCCTCGACCACCCGCACCGGGAGCCGGCCCAGCCACCACGCCCCCACCAGGGGCACGACCAGGACCACCGCGCTGGCGGCCACGCGCCACCAGCGCATGTCGCCCATGTTCGACAGGGCCGCGGCGACCACCGCGAGCGCCAGCACCGCGAGCCAGCCCGCCACCGGGAGGCTCATGCGCTCGGCGTACCGTTCCCCACTCCTCATGTCTGAGACCATATCCCCGCACCCCCGGTTCCCGCCGCGGCGTGCGGCGCGAGTGAGAGGAACCCGATGACCGCGGAAGTCCCGGTCGCCGTCCGGCGGCTCGACCCCGACCTGCCCGTCCCCGCCTACGCCCACCCGGGCGACGCGGGCGCCGACCTGTACGCCGCCGAGGGGGTCACGCTCGCCCCGGGCCAGCGCGCGCTCGTCGGCACCGGGATCGCGGTGGCGATCCCCGAGGGGCACGTCGGCTACACGAACCCGCGCTCCGGGCTCGCGCACCGCCTCGGCGTCACCATCGTGAACGCGCCCGGGACGATCGACTCCGGGTACCGCGGTGAGATCAAGATCAACCTCGTGAACCTCGACCCCGAGCGGACCGCCGTCATCGAACGCGGCGACCGTGTCGCACAATTGGTTGTCCAACCGGTGGTGCGAGCCCGCTTCACCGAAGTCGACGAGTTCGCGCCCACCGCGCGCGGCACGGGCGGCCACGGATCCACCGGCGGGCACCGCCGACTTGCAGAGGAGAGCGAACGTGTTTAAACGGCGACGGGGGTCGAAGAAGCAGCGCCCCGCTGAGGGCGCGGTCCTCGACTCGCTGGCCGAGAGCGGCGACACCTACGAGCGTGAGGCCACCGAGGGCCCCTACGACGCCGCCGACGCCCCCGAGGACGACATCCGGCGCATCGACCTGGGAGCGATCCGACTGCCCGTCCCCAAGGGCGTGGGCTTCCAGGCCCAGACCGACGCCAAGGGCAACATCAGCCAGGTCCTGCTCACGACGGGCGCGTCCGCGCTCCAGCTGCTCGTGCGCGCCGCCCCCCGCTCGGAGGGCATCTGGCCGGAGATCCGCGAGGAGCTCGCGGCCACCGTCAAGGGCCAGGGCGGCGAGACCGAGGAGGTCGAGGGCCGCTGGGGCACCGAGCTCATCGCGAAGGTCGCCACGAAGAAGGGCGTCAACTCGGTGCGCTTCTGCGGCGTCGACGGCCCGCGCTGGTTCGTGCAGGCCACGTTCCAGGGGCAGCGCGCCCTCGACGAGGACGCCGCGCCCGAACTGGACGAGGCCCTCACGAACCTGGTGATCGACCGCGGCGGCATCGCCATGCCGGTGCGCGAGCCGCTGCCGCTGAAGCTCCCGCCGAAGATGGCCGAGGAGGCCGCGGCCCGCATCGCCCAGCGCAAGGCCGAGGGCGGCGACGGCTCCCGCGCGATCATCGCGGCCGGGGACACCCCGCGCCCGCAGGTGCGCCGCAAGCCCTCGCCCCGCCCGAAGCGGTAGTGGACGCCGCCCCCGCCCGCCCGGGCCTGCGCGCCTGGCTGCGGCGCCTGGCGGTCCCGCACCAGGAGCTGTTCGCCGCCGAGGTGCGCCGCGAGACCGACCCGGACGCGGTCCCGCTCGCGGACCTGGAGGCGCGGCAGCTCGCCGTCGTGGCCGGGCGGCTGCGGGCCGTCGTGCACCGCGCCGACGGGCGCTCGCCGTCCGTGGAGGCGGAACTGTACGACGGCACCGGTCAGGTCGCATTGGTCTGGATGGGCCGACGGCGTATCGTGGGCCTGGAGGCCGGGACCAGGCTCGTCGCACGCGGACGGGTCGGCCGGCTGGGCGACGGTCGCCTCGCGATCTTCAACCCGTCCTACGAGCTGCGCCCCTGAGCGCGGACCGTCCCGAACTGGAAGGCCCGCATTGAGCACCGAGACGCCGAGCCGCGAACCCGACGCCGAGTCCCGCGACGGCGCCGACCCGGACGAGCTCCCGCCGTTCACCGAGCAGCTCTCCCAGCAGCTCGGCGGCGTCAAGGGCGTCGTCGAGGCCGCCGTCCCGATCACCCTGTTCGTGGTCCTCAACCCGCTGCTGCCCGACCGGATCGGGCCGCTGTCGGGCCTCCAGTGGGCGATCATCCTGTCCGCCGCGAGCGCCCTGGGCATCGCGGCCTGGCGGGCGGTCCGCAAGGAGTCGGTGCGCCACGCGCTCAACGGGCTCTTCGGGATCGCGCTCGGTGCGTTCCTGGCCTGGCGGTCCACCGACGCGCGCGACTTCTACCTCCCCGGCATCATCCAGGGGGCGATCTACGGGGTCCTGCTCATCGTCTCGGCGCTGGTGCGCCACCCGGTGATCGGGTGGATCTACGCGGTCGTGGCGCAGGGCGGCAAGAAGGAGTGGCGGCAGAACAAGCCGCTCGTGGACGTGCTGAGCCGGATCACGATCCTGTGGGGGATCGTCTTCATCGCCAAGAACGCGGTCCGCATCTGGCTGTACTGGATCGACGCGGAGAACGCGCTTGGTCTGGTGACGCTGTTCGGCGGCTGGCCGGTGACGATCGCGCTGACGGCGTTCACGATCTGGGCGGTGCGCCGCCACATGAAGGCCGTCGAGGAGGCGGGCGCCGCGTCCCCGAACGCGGCCTGAGACGTGCGCGCAGCGGCCCGGAGCGTCCGCTCCGGGCCGCTGCGCGTCCGCGCCTAACTCGGGAAGCACTCGAAGACCGGTGCGCCCGTGAGCGAACCGGAGACGTTGAACCCGAACTCGACGGTGCCGCCCACGGGGACCGCGGCGTTCCAGGAGACCGGGGACGCCATCTCCACCCCGCCCATGACGGAGTGCTCGGCGTTCCATATCTGGCTGACGGTCACTCCCGAAGCCGGCCAGGTCCAGTGGAGCATCCAGTTGTGGATCGCCTGGGTGCCGGTGTTCTTGACCTTGACGCTGACGGTGGCGCCGGAGCCCCACGAGTTGACCGCGCCCGTCGCCGAGCACGCGTACCCGGCGGCCGGGCCGCCGGTGGTGGGCTCCTCCGTCGGCTCACCGCTGGTCGGGCCGCCCGTGGGCCCGCCCGTGGTGGGCCCGCCGGTGGGCTCCTCGGGCTGGCCGTCGCCGAACCACACGTCCGAGCAGGAGTAGAACGACTGGTCGAAGTGGCTGGCCTGCCAGATCATGAAGACCACGTGGTGCCCGGTGCGGTTCGGCGCCGAGACCGGGATGTCGATGAGCGTGCCGCCGCCGGAGGGCGGCGTGCGGCCCACGCCCGGGTCGATGTCCCCGGTGTCCTTCAGCAGTTCCAGGTCGGCCCAGTCGAGCGCGTCGGTCTCGGCGTCGTACCCCTGCTTGGTCACGTAGATCCGGTAGTAGTCGGCCCCGTGGTTGGCCTGGTCCCAGTTGGTGAACGTGAAGTTCGCGTCCACCTGGGTGGTCTTCCAGGGCCCGGGGTCGTCGAGGGGGGCGTACCGGGTGCCGCCCGTCAGGCCGCCGGAGCAGAGGTGGTTGTCGGGCAGGGCCGCCTGGTGGTTGCCGCCGACCTGCTCGCGGTAGAGGCCGTTCCAGTTCCACATGGCGTTGGGGTCGTTCTGCCAGGCGGCCCAGCACATCGGGTCCTCCTGGGCCATGTCGGGGTTCTGGAAGTCCGAGCCCCACCGCTCCCAGCAGCTGTAGTGCCGCGAGGAGGGGCCGATGGCGGTGCCGTGGCTGGAGGCGGGCTGGACGAACAGGACCGCGGCGGTCCCGGCCGCGAACAGCGCCGCGATGAGGACGATGAGGCTCCGCAGCCGCGTGCCGTGCGGGCCTCGTCTTCGGAAGTTGAGCATGATAGCGCTCCCAAAATATAGGAACATTGAGAACTTTCAATGTAACGTGAGCGCGGAGCGGATGTAAACCCCACCAGGGGAAATTTCGTCGCCTCGCCCGATGAAAAGCGCGCCCCGGTCAGAGGCGGGTCTTGCCGAGCATGACCGCGCGCGTCGCGTCCTCGGCGTCCTCGTGGCACACGAACACGAGCTCGTCGCCCGCCTCCACCGTGTCGTCGGGCGTCGGCGCGATGACCCGCCGGCCCCGGATGACCGCCACCAGCGCCACGTCGTGCGGCAGCGGCACCTCGGCCACCCGCCGCCCCACGTGCGGGGCGTCCACCGGCAGCGTGATCTCCACCAGGTTCGCCTGCGACTGGCGGAACGTCAAGAGCCGCACCAGGTCCCCGACGCTCACGGCCTCCTCCACGAGCGCGGCCAGGAGCCGGGGCTTGGAGACCGAGACGTCCACGCCCCACTCCTCGTTGAACAGCCACTCGTTCTCGGCCCGGTTCACCCGCGCGACCACGCGCGGCACCGCGAACTCCGTCTTCGACAGCAGGCTCACCACCAGGTTCACCTTGTCGTCCCCGGTCGCGGCGACCGCCACGTCGCACAGCTCCAGGTGCGCCTGGCGCAGGTTCTCCAGCTCGCACGCGTCCGCGAGGAGCCACTCGGCCTCGGGGACCCGCTCGGGCCGCATCGAGTCGGGGTCGCGCTCGATGAGGAGCACCTGGTGGCCGTTGCCGACCAGCTCCGACGCGATGGACCGGCCCACGTTCCCGGCCCCGGCGATCGCCACCCGCATCACGAACCCCCCTGCGGGGCCGCGCCCGCGATCCGCTTGATCCCCGCCTCGTCGCCGTCGGCGACGAGCATGAACACCTGGTCGCCGTCCTGGAGGACGGTCGAGGCGGTCGGCAGCGCCGCCCGCCCGAACCGGTTGATGTACGCGACCCGGTGGCCCGTGGCCTGCTCCAGGACCGACAGCGCCGTCCCGTACCAGCCCTCGTCGCACAGGACCTCGACCATCGACAGCGTCGCCGTCGGGTCCCGCCACAGCGCCTCCTGCCCGTCCGGGACCAGGTGGCGCAGGAGCCGGTCGGCGGTCCACCGGACCGTCGCCACGGTGGGGATGCCGAGGCGCTCGTAGACCGTGGCGCGCTGAGGGTCGTAGATCCGCGCGATCACCTTCGGGACGCCGTAGTTCTCGCGCGCGACCCGCGCGGCGATGATGTTCGAGTTGTCGCCCGAGGACACCGACACGAACGCGTCCGCGCGCCCGATCCCGGCCTTCGCGAGGACCTCCCGGTCGAACCCGACGCCGCGCACCGTGGTCTCGTCGAAGTCCGGGCCCAGGCGCCGGAACGCCTTCGGGTCCTGGTCGATGATCCCGATCGTGTGCCCGCGCTCCACCAGGCTCCGCGCCAGGGACGAGCCGACGCGCCCGCACCCCATGATCACCACGTGCACCGGCACCCCACCCCTCGATCGGACGTGCAGTGACCTTACCGCGCCCCCGGTCGCCGCGCCCCGCTCGCGTCCCGCCCGGACGTTCCCGAAATATGCCGCACCGGGCTGCGTCATCCGGCCCGAGAAAGCGTCTAGGTAATGGAACGTGTTCTGCCGCAGAAGGAGCCATCATGGAACGTCGCCCGTCCCTGTCCCGCCGCGCCCTCATCGGCGGCCTCGCCGCCGGGGCCGTCGCCGCCGCCGCGACCGCCGCGCCCGCCGCCGCCAAGGGCCGCGGCCGCAAGCCGAAGAAGCTCGTCCCCGGCGACCTCGTCGTCGTCCCGGCCCCCGGCGGGCCCTCCACCGCCGCGGCCGTCGCCCGCGGCACCGCGATCCTCGAATCCTGGGGCCTGCGCGTCGAGCTCACCGAGCACGCCCTCGACACGTTCGGGTACCTGTCGGCGCCCGACGCGGACCGGCTCGCCGACCTCAACTACGCGCTCGCCCACCCGGAGGCCAAGGCGCTCATGACCGTCCGCGGCGGCTACGGGACCACCCGGATCATCGACGACGCCGACGTCGAGGCCCTCGAAGACCACCCGAAGCTCGTCATCGGCTACTCCGACATCACCGCGCTGCACTTCGCCGTCGCCGACCAGACCCGCATCCCCACGCTCCACTCGCCGATGACGGCCTGGTCCTCGAACAACACGGACGCGACCGCCGCGTCCCTCAAGGCCGCGATCATGACCGCCGACCCCGTGGTCCTCACCCGCGACCCCGCCGAGTCCACCGCGGGCGTGGAGGTCCCCGGGACGGCCTCGGGGAAGCTCCTCGGCGGGAACCTGTCCCTCATGGCCGCCGAGCCGGACCGGTCCAACTGGCCCGACCTCGACGGCGCGATCCTCCTGGTCGAAGAGGTCGAGGAGGCCCGCTACCGGGTCGACAACATGCTCACCCGGATCATCCGGGCCGGGCACTTCGACGGCCTCGCGGGGATCGCGGTCGGCCAGTTCGTGCCGCACCCCCTCGACGAGTACAAGCCCGGCGAGTGGACCATGAACGAGGTCCTGCTCGACAAGCTCGGGGACCTCGGCGTGCCCGTCCTCGGCGGCCTGAAGATCGGCCACGACCTCGACCCGCGCGTGGTGCCCCTGGGGACCGGCGCGGTCCTGGACACCGCGGCCGGGACGCTCACCGTCGAGGCGGCCGTCCGCGACTGATCCGTTCACGACTGATCCGTTCACGATCCGGCCGTTCACGACCGGGCCGCCCGCTACCGGCGGGCACCAGTGGGGCCGCGGGGAATCTCGCGGCCCCGTGCCGTGCCGAGGGGCGCTACGCTACGGCCGTGACAAGGTCGTGGGCGGTCCTCAAGCGGCTGCTGGTGGGCGAGCCGTTCGCCTCCGGGCGCGGATCGTCCCTGGTGCTCTCCAAGCGGTACGCCATCCCCCTGCTCGCGGTCAACCCCATCTCCTCGATCGCGTACGCCCCCGAGCAGGTGTTCCTCGTCCTCGGCGTCGCCGGGACCGCCGCGTACGCGCTGTCGCCGTGGACCGGGCTCGCCGTCGCGGCGGTCATGGTCGCGGTCATCGCCTCGTACCGGTACACCGTCCAGGCGTACCCGGGCGGCGGCGGGGACTACCGGGTCGTCACCGCGAACTTCGGGCCCGGCGCGGGCCGCCTCGCCGCCGCCGCGCTCGTCCTCGACTACATCCTCACCGTCGCCGTGTCCACCGCGGCGGCAGTCGCCGCCGTCGACGCGCTCGTGCCGGGCCTGCGCCCCTGGCGCGAATGGCTCGCCGCCGCCGCGATCGCGCTGCTGGCCGCGTTCAACCTCCGCGGCCTGCGCGTCTCCGGGCGCGTCGCCGCCGCCGTCACCGTCGCGTTCGTCGCCGGAGTCGCCGCGATCGTCCTCACCGGGCTCGTGCGCCTGGCCGCGGGGGAGGACCTGACGGCCGCCTCGGCCGGGCACGACGCCCGCGAAGGCGCCCAGGAGTGGACCTCCGCGGCCCTGTTCCTGCTGTGCGCCAGGGCCTTCGCCGCCGGATCGGTCGCCGTCACCGGCATCGAGACGTTCACGACCCGCGTGCGCTTCTTCCGGCCCCCGCGCGGGCGCAACGCCGCCGCCGCGATCACCGCCGTCGGCGCGGCCACCGTCGCCCTGTTCATCGGCACGGTGGTCCTCGCATTCCTCACCGGCGCCCAGACCTCCGCCAACCCCGCGAGCGCCCCCGACCTGCGGCACCCGCTCCTCGCGCAGCTCGCCGACACCGTCTTCGGCTCCTCGCCCGCCGCGCTGTGGCCCGTCATGCTCGCCACCGCCGGGGTCCTCCTCCTCGCCGCGAACACCGCGTTCGTGGGATTCCCGCAGCTCGCGTCCGTGTTCGCCGAGGACTCGCTCCTGCCCCGCCAGCTCCACAAGCGCGGCGACCGGCTCGTGTACTCCAACGGCATCCTCATCCTCGCCGTCGCCGCCGCGCTCCTCGTCGTCCTCTACGGCGGCGGCGCGTACGAGCTCATCGGCCTGTACGTCGTGGGCGTGTTCCTCTCGATGGTCCTGTCGCACGCCGCGATGTCGCGCCACTGGCGGCGCGTCCTCGACGTCGAGCGCGACCCGGCCCGCCGCGCCCGCGCCCACCGGGCCCGCGCCACCGCCGTCGCCGCGGTCCTCGCGTGCGCCGCCGTCCTCGCCATCGTCGCGTTCACGATGTTCCGGCGCGGCGGCTGGATCGCCGTGCTCATCATCGGCGGCTGCTACCTCCTCATGCGCGCCATCAGCACCCACTACGCGGCCGTGCGCGGCGAGATCGAGCTCCCCAAGGGCAGGCCGCAGCTCCCCTCGCGCAGCCACGCGATCGTCCTCGCCTCCAGCGTCAACCTGCCGCTCATGCGGATGCTCTCGTACGCGAAGGCCCCGCGGCCCGACACCATCACCGCGCTCACCGTCAACGTCGACGCCGCCGCGTCCCGCCGCCTCGTCGCCGAGTGGGACCGCCGCCGCATCGGCGTCCCCCTCACCGTCCTCGACTCGCCCTACCGCGAGATCACCGGCCCGATCGTCGACTACGTCAAGGCCCGCCGCCGCGACGCGCCCCGGGACGTCGTCACCGTCTACCTCCCCGAGTACGTCGTCGGCCTCGGCCCCCAGAAGGGCCGCCTGTCCCGCGGCTACTTCAACTGGTCGACCAGCCTGCTCCACAACCAGACCACCAAGGCCCTCCACCGCCAGCTCAAGTACGAGCCCGGCGTCATGGTCTGCACCGTCCCGTGGATCCTCGGCGACAGCACCGAGCCGCCGCCGCTGCGCCGCATCCCCAAGTAGCGCGGTCCCGTATCCTTGCCTGCGGCCCGCCGCGCCCGGCGCGGGCCCAGGGGGAAGAAGGACACCATGATCGTCACCGTCGGAGACGTCGCGGCCGGAGGCCACTGCGTGGCCCGCGTGGACGGCGAGGTCTACTTCGTGCGCCACGCCCTCCCCGGCGAGCGCGTCCGCATCGAGATCACCGACCGCAAGAAGCGCTTCGCGTTCGCCGACGCCGTCGAGGTCCTCGACGCCTCCCCCGACCGCGTGACGCCCCCCTGCCCGTGGGCCGGGCCCGGCAAGTGCGGCGGCTGCGACTTCCAGCACGCCGCCCCCGAGGCCCAGCGCCGCCTCAAGGCGAAGGTCCTGTTCGACCAGCTCACCCGCATCGGCGGCATCGACCCGGCCCTCCTCGACGGCGTCGAGGTCGAGGCCCTCCCCGGCGGGCCCCTCGAATGGCGCACCCGCATGCAGTACGCCGTCGACGAGGACGGCCGCCCCGGCCTGCGCCGGCACAAGTCCCACGACCTCGTCCACATCGACTGGTGCCGCATCGCCTCCGAGCGCATCCGCGAGTCCGACGTCCTCGACCGGAACTGGGACGGCATGGGCGCCGTGGGCGTCGTCCACGCCGACGACGACGAGCTGTCGGTGTACACGCAGCTGCGCCGCACCGCCCGCCCCCACCACAAGAGCGGCCCCAGGCTCCTGCACCAGACCGTCGGCGACACCGTGTTCGAGATCGGCTTCGACGCGTTCTGGCAGGTCCACCCCGCCGCCGCCCCCACGTTCCTGGAGACCGCGCTCGACTTCCTCCAGCCGCGCGAGGGCGAGTCCGCGTGGGACCTGTACGCGGGCGCCGGGCTCTTCGCGACCGGCCTCGCCCCCGCCGTCGGGGACACCGGGCGCGTCGTCGCCGTCGAGAACGCGCCCGCCGCGCGCACCGCCGCGAACCTCGCCGCGTTCAAGAACGCCGGGGCCCTCGACGGCGACGTCGCCGCGATCATCCCCGACCTCGGCTCGGTCGACCTCGTCGTCCTCGACCCGCCCCGCGCCGGGGCCGGGCCCGAGGTCGTCGTGGCGCTCGGCGAGGCCCGGCCGCGCGCGATCTGCTACGTCGCGTGCGACGCGGGCGCGCTGGCGCGGGACGCGAGCGACCTGGCGATCGAGGGGTACGAGCTCAAGCGCCTGCGCGCGTTCGACGCGTTCCCGATGACCCAGCACTTCGAGACGGTCGCCCTCTTCGAGCCGGTCGACTGAGGCGCATAATCGGGTGGTGGGGTAGCCTGTCGCCTCAACGGAAAGCACTCCTCGGAGCCGATCGATGACCAACTCTCCCTTTACTTCCGGGCCCGCACCCGACCCGAGCCGCCCGCCGCGGGGCGCGGCCTTCCAGTACCGGCCGCAGGACCCGGGGGAGGTCCAGTACGGACAGCCGTCCGGGCCGGTCCTGCCGCCGCCGCCCACCTGGGGGCAGCGCTGGGGCGTCCTCGCCAGCGACGACCGGCCCCGGCAGGTCACGGTGATCCTCCAGACCCTGTGGGTCCACTTGGCCGCCACGGTGGTCGCCACCCTGCTCGGTCTCACGGGTTCCGTGGGGCTGAGCGTCGCCCTCGGCGCGGTCGCCGCCGCGGTGAACCTCGTCCTCATCTGGGCCGTCGCCCGAGAGGCCCTGGGCCGCTTCGGGTCCGACAACCCGCGTCTCCCGATCTATATCGGACTCGGGGCACTGGCGCTCATCGCCTTGTTCCGGGTCTTCAACCCGTTCACGGTGGTGCTCGCGATCCTCCAGATCACGGCCGCCCTGCTGATCCTGGTGCTCGCGTTCACCAAGCCCGTGCGCGCGTGGCTGGCCGACCGCCCCGGCAACCGGCCCAAGGGCGCCGACACGCCGCCTCCCGCGGCCCCGCAGGCCCCGCCCCCGCAGTGGCGCGACCCCGCGGGCCCGGCCGCCCAGCCCCCGTACGGCTACCAGCCCCCGCAGCAGCCGGGCCAGGGCTCCCAGCACCACTGGCCTCAGCCGCCGCGCTGAACCCGCTTGCGGCCCTGCGTCAGTCGCATCCGCACGGGCAGCAGTCGCACTCGCAGCAGTCGCACCCGTCCCGGCAGCACCCCTCGCGGCGCTTCCGGGACCACGGGCCCTCGTAGTGCTCCCGGCAGCACATCTGGCACGTGCAGCACAGCACCGTGAACGCGCACAGGCCCCCGAAGAAGCCGCGCGGCTCGGGCCGGTACCGGTCGTGCTCGTAGGAGTCGCGGCGGTCGCGGCGGTCGCGGCGGCGCTCCCGGTAGCGCCGGTACTCGCGCCGCTCGGCGGCCGGATAGGTCGCGCAGGTCGAACCGAACGTCCGCGACACCGCATGGTGCGCATACCGGTCCAGCAGCAGGCCCGTCATCGTGGGGTCGATGAGCGCCGCCGACTCCAGCGCCGCCCGCAGGTCGGCGAGCGCGCCGCGCACCAGGGGCCGCGCGCCCTCGACGCCGACCCCGGTGGCCGCCAGCGGGTTCCACGCGCCCTTCGCGGCGTCCTCCTCGAAGTCCTCGGCGGCGTCGAGCAGGTGCGCCAGGCGGCCGAACGCCGCGCCCGCGGCCCGGAACGCCCCGGCGTTCCCCGGGCGGCCGCCCAGGACCGCGGCGTGCGCGAACAGCTCGGCGGTCGCCGTCTCGGCCGGGGCCGTGACCGCGGTGATCGCGGTGCCGGGACCGCAGGCGGCTTCGGCGCCGCGCTGGCCCGCGATGGCCGCGACGAGCGGCTCCACGTCCAGCCCGATCGACTCGCCGAGGCCGACGGCCTTGGCGCGCAGCCGGTCCGCGGTCATCCCGGCGAGGCCGCGGGCGCCGGGGCGGGCAGCGATGTCGTCGCCGTCCTCGACGTGGTCGCGCAGCTTCGCGGAGGCGAGCAGCAGTGAGGCGGTCGCGGCGAGCCGGGGGCCGTCGCCGGTGGCGACGGTCTGCCGCCGCATGCCGCGCAGCGCGCACGGCCCGGCGTCGCGCGAGTCGGCCATGTCCTGCTGGGCCTCCACGAGCACCGAGAGCGCGAGCGCGTCGTAGTTGGTGGTGAGGCGGGCGAGGTGCCCGGCGTCGTCGCGCAGTTCGAGGCACAGGCCGCAGAAGTGGCCCATCCAGCGGGGTTTGAGGTCGTTGGGGGTGCGGGACGGGCAGGGGGCGAGCATGCCGAACAACGGGTCTCCTAGGGCCTGGCCTATGGGTCAGAACGGACGTTATCCGGCCCGTTCGCCCGCTCGCCGCGTTGTCGGGGCCTCCCAATACAACACCGGTATTGGGAGGCCCCTCCGCCTTGCGAGCGAACGAACGGACTCGGATACCGCCTCGCCCTGACCCATAGGCCAGGCCCTCCTCGTCGGCAGCACACCGGCGGGGCCGGCGGCTGGAGGCGGGTCCTGCTCGGGGATGCTACCGGCTCACGGCGACGCGAAGGGCCCGCGCGTCCCGTGCGGCCGGGTGCGGGGCACCCGGCCGCGTCGGGGCTAGCCCAGGGGCTTCAGGTTCGTGGGCATCTCGGCCCATGTCAGGCGCACGTGCGCGAGGGTGCCGAAGCCGAGGGTGTCGAAGCCGCCGGAGGTGGTGCCGTAGTCGCCGCCGCCGCCTTCGGGGCTGTTGGCGCCGCACATGTCCGCCACGTTGGGCATCGCGAAGCCCTTGCGGGCGGTGTAGTGGTGGAAGACCATCTCCCAGACCGGGCGCACCTGCCCGCGCCCGCCGGAGCCGATGACCGTCTGCTCGCTGTAGGCGCAGTTCTGGCCGGTGCCCCAGCTGTACGTCGTGTACGGCACGGTGTTCCCGAGGTTGTAGCGCGCCACGTACTCGGCGGCCTTGGCGAACGCGTTGCCGTTGGCGCCGTAGAGGTCGATCCCCTGGTTCCAGGCCATCTCCATGAAGGTCGCCATGAGCCCGATGCCCATGATGGAGTGGCCCTGGTCGCGCCCGGACTCCTGCCACTGGGCGAGGCCGCCGGAGTACACGAACGGGATCGCGTTCTCGATGGAGCCGTTGCCCTCGCCGTTCCAGAAGTAGTCGATCGCCTGGTCCCGGATGGCGTTGTCGTCGCAGATGAGGCCGATCGCGAGCTTGGACGCCATGTTGCACAGGTCCCAGTTCGCCCAGTAGTTCGTGATGCACGCGTCGTTGTGGTTGGTGAGGAACGAGTTGTTCATCGGCAGGAAGATGCTCGTCATCATGTCCTGGAACGCGCCCAGGTCGAACCCGGACTGGCCGCGCACGATGTCGGCCGCGCAGCACAGCTGGTACCCGTAGATGCCCGCCGCCAGGAACCGGTCGGCGTTGCCGGTGACGGAGGTGAGCGTGTGCGACCAGCCGTTGAGGATCTCGATCGCCTTGTCGCGGTGGGCGGTCGTGCCGGCGACCCGCCACCGCAGCGCGTTCTGGTACGCCGCGGCGATGTCGTTGTACAGCTGCGGGTAGTTCTGGCCGTCGCCGCCGCGGACGATGACCGAGGTGGGGCGCGCGGTCCACGTGCTCTGCGCGTGGGAGTTGGCGATGAGCTTGTTCCAGCCCGAGTGCCACGGGTCCAGGCCCGCGTTCACCTTGGCCTTCATGCGGTCGAAGTCGGCCTGGGTGTGCAGCAGGCCCGGGTGGACCGCCAGGGTGGAGAGGTCGGCCGTCGAGGCGTCCTCAGTGGACGGCTCCTGTGCGGCGGCCAGGCCGAGGCCGCCGGCTCCCGCGGCGGCGAGGCCGCCCGCGGCCACGGCGCCCTTGATGAGGCGCCGCCGGTCGAGGCCCGGTCCCGCCGGGGCGGGGTCGTCGGGCCGGATGGACTTGTCACGGTTGTGGAACGACATGGTGCTCCTATGCGCCATGCGGTGCGCGATGCCGGGGAATGCCACCGCCAACCTGCGGCCGCCGGTCTGGAGACCGGTTGCCGAGTCACATCGTAACCGACCCATCAACATATTTCAATACAAACGAACGTTCCCGGACTGTTCCGGTGCGGGACCGGGGATCGGCCGGTCCCGCACCGGAGGGCCGCCGCCTGTGGGGGCGGACGGCCGGGCCGCGTACGGCCGACGCGCGCGAACCGCGGTGGAGGCGGCTCAGTCCTCGTTCCTGCCGCGGGGCCCCCAATGCCCCGGAGCCGCGGCGCCGCGCGCGAGTACGGTCCGCCCCTAGGCGATGAGGTCCTTGAACTCGTTGTCCTTGAGCCACGCCGTGACCCCGGCCTGGACGTCGCCGCCGTTCTCGGCGAACACCAGGTTCTCCAGGTCCGCGAGCTGGTCGTCGCTCATCGCGAACGTCCCCAGCGCGTCCGCGACGTCGGCGAACTCCTCGGTGAAACCGGTGCGCGCCAGGACGTTGATGGTCTCGGCCTCGCCGAGCGTGGTCTGCGGGTCCGCGAGGTTCTTCAGGTCGTACTTCGCGTACGCCCAGTGCGGCTGCCACAAAGTCACCACGATCGGCTCCTCGGCGGCGATCGCCGAGTCGAGCTCGGTGAGCATCGCCGTCGTGGAGGAGGTCTCCAGCGTCAGGTCGGTGATGCCGTACGTCGGGATCGCGCTGTTCTGCACGGCCTCGGTCAGGCCCGCGCTGGCCTCGATGCCGACGATGCGGCCGCCGAAGAGGTCCGCGTTGGCGTTGAGGTCCTCCAGCGAGTCCACGTCCACATAGGTGGGGACGGCGACGGTGAGCGCGGCGTTCTCGTTCCAGGTGCCGAGCTGCTCCAGCTGGTCCCCGTAGGTGTCCATGTAGGTGGCGTGCGTGATCGGCAGCCAGCCGTCGAGGAACACGTCGAGGTCGCCGGAGGACAGGCCCTCGAAGAGCGGCCCGACCTCGGTGAACTCCTGGGTGCTCACGGTGTACCCGGCGGATTCGAGGGCCTGTCGCCACAGCTCGGTGGCGACGACGGCCTCGTCCCAGTTGATGTAGGCGATGACGATCTCGCCCTCGCCCTCGGGCAGGCCGAAGTCGACGCCTTCGGCGGCGGCGTCGCCGGGCTCCTCCTCGACGGAGCATCCGGCCAGGGCCAGCGAGGCGGTCGCACCGGTGGCGACGGCGCCCTTCATGATCGAACGTCGTTGCATGTCTCCTGCTTTCCGGCGCACGGGCGCGCGCCTTCTTTTGGGGGCGTTCGGTTTCGGGGGTCGGCTAGCGGGCGAGCCGGGCGGCGCGGGCCACCGGGGTGCGGTCGGACAGGCCCTGCGTGACGCGGTCGAGGAGGATCGCGAGGAGGACCACGGCGAGCCCGGCGTTGAACCCGGCGGCGATGTCGAGGCGGCCCAGGGACCCGGAGATGACGGCGCCGAGGCCGCCCCCGCCGACGAGGCCAGCGATGACCACCATGGACAGTGCGAGCATGATGACCTGGTTGAGCCCGGCCATGATCGTGGGCAGCGCGAGCGGCATCTTGATCCGGACGAGGATGCGCGCGGGGGAGGCGCCGAACGCCTGCCCGGCCTCGACGACCTCGCGGTCCACTTGGCGCAGGCCGAGTTCGGTGAGGCGCACGCCGGGGGGCATCGCGAAGATGATGGTGGCGATGATGCCGGGCACGACGCCGACGCTGAAGAGCATCACCACGGGGATGAGGTACACGAACGCGGGCAGCGTCTGCATGAAGTCCAGGACCGGCCGCGCGATCGCGGAGAACGTGCGGTTCTCGGCGGCGGCGATGCCCAGCGGGATCGCCAGGACGATCGCGATGACGGCCGCGACGAGGACCATCGACAGGGTCTGCATCGTCTGCTCCCAGTACGGGGTCCAGGCGACGACGAACATGCCCAGGCCGATGCCGACGCCGAGCTTCCATCCCTTCGCGGCCCACGCGGCCGCGGCGAACAGCAGCACCATGACCCCCGAGGGGAGCCACAGCAGGCCGTCGGCGAGGTGCACGTACAGGAACTCCAGGCCGGTGTCGACGGCGTCGAACCCGGCGGCCCACGCGTCCCTGGCCCAGCGGATGAACGTCTCCATCCAGTCGCCGAACGGCATGTCGGGCAGGGGCTTCCAGATGTAGGTCCAGAGCCAGTTGCGGAGGTACTCGATCATGCGGGCTGGGCCTCCTGCTCGGTGCGGCCCGCGGACTCGGGGTCGGGCGCGAGCGACTTGATGATGGACCGGGGCGTGACCACGCCGAGCGGGTCGGCGTTGTCGTCGACGACCAGGAGCGGCGCCTTCGAGTTGAGGACCGGCTCGTACAGCTCGTTCACGGGCACGCCGGACTCGACCTTCGGGAACGCGCTGGTGTCGCGGGTCCCGCACGGCTCCATGACCGCCTCGGCGGTGAGCACGCGGGTGCGGTCGACGTCGGCGGTGAACTCGGCGACGTACTCGTCGGCCGGGTGCATGAGGATGTCCTCGGCGGTCCCGAGCTGCTTGACGCGGCCGTCGCAGATGGCGATCCGGTCGCCGATCCGCATGGCCTCGTTGAGGTCGTGGGTGATGAACACGATGGTCTTGCCGAGCTTCCCCTGGAGGTCCAGGAGCTGGTCCTGCATCTCCTGGCGGATGAGCGGGTCGAGGGCGCTGAACGCCTCGTCCATGAGCAGGATCTCGGTGTCGGCCGCGAGCGCCCGGGCCAGGCCCACGCGCTGCTTCATGCCGCCCGAGAGCTGCGCGGGGAGCTTGTCCTCGTCGCCCGCGAGGCCGACGAGCTCCACGGCCTCCCTGGCGCGCGCGAGGCGATCGGTCTTGTTGACGCCCTTGATCTCCAGGCCGAACGCGACGTTCTCGACGACGGTGCGGTGGGGGAGGAGGGCGAAGTGCTGGAACACCATCGAGACCTTCTCGCGGCGCAGGCGCCGCAGCGACGGGTGCGAGAGCGTGCTCAGCTCCTCGCCGCCGATTCGGACCGACCCGGAGGTGGGCCTGATGAGCCCGTTGAGCATCCGGATGAGGGTCGACTTCCCGGACCCGGACAGGCCCATGACCACGAAGGTCTCACCGGGCTCGATGGACCAGTTGTGGTCGATGACGGCGGCGGTGACGCCTTTGGCGAGCTCGTCGCGGGGCACACCGCTCTTGAGCTGGGCCACGGCGCCTTTCGCGCCTTTGCCGAAGACCTTGTACAGGGACTCCACTTCGATCGCTGGCATTGCTTCCTTTCACTGCCCGGCCTTTGGGGGAGGGGGCACGGCGCGGGGCGTCTTCCGGGGGCGGCAACACTTGGAACAGTAGTCAACAACTGTGGTTTTTCAACCCCGAGCATCGCGTGAGAAGATCGACACGGGACGTTGCGTTCCAGTGTTTCCGCTGGCAGAAGTCGTGAAATTCAGCTTATGATTGTTTCCAGTTCGATTGTCTACAAACAGACATTCGACAGAATTGAGACCGTGCGGAGACCCCGCCGAGGCCGGGCCGTGACCTCCCGCAGCGGCCCTACGGCAGCCGCGACGCCTTCGCGCGCAGCGTCAGATCCGCCAGATCCGCGTCGCTCAGCCCCAGTCCCCGCGCCTTCTCGTACTCCCCGGCGATGTTCGTGCCCATCCGCATCGGCGAGTCCGTCCCCAGCACCACCGCGATCCCCGCCTCCAGGAACCGCGGCAGCGGATGCGCCTCCAGCGCCGGCACCATCCCCAGGACCACCGCCGACGTCAGGCACACCTCCACCGTCACGCCCCGCTCCGCCAGCAGCCGCATCACCCCCGGGTCCGTCGCCGCCCCCACGGCGTGCCCGATCCGCCCGATCTGCTCGATCTCCGCGAGCGACGCCAGGTTCGAGGCGTTGAACGCCCCCGCCGGCACGGTCACGCCCAGCCCCGCCGCGCCCGCCGCCTCGGCCACCACCCGGCCCCGCGTCCAGTCCGCCTCCGCCGCATACGGGACGTAGATGATCTCCACCCCCGACAGGCCCGCCGCCGCCGCGTCAGCGAACGCGTCGCACAGCTCCCGCAGCATCGGGTCCCACAGGTTCATGCTCAGCACGGCGCCCGCGTCGAACTCCGGGAAGTCCTCCGCCACCCGCTCCCGCGCCGCCTCGAACCGCTCCATGAACTGCGGGTACACCACCGACTCCTGCGGCAGCCGCAGCTCCGTGTACACCGCGCCCCCGCGGGCCGCCGCCGCCAGCGCGTCCACGAGGATGCCCTCGTAGACCTCCGGGTCCACCGCGTCGAGGTCGAACCGCGGCACCGCGGACATCCGCTGGAGCCGCGCCAGCCCCGGCGAGACGTCCCGCACGCTCTCGCGCCGGTCGCCCCAGTCCACCGGGGAGGAGCTCAACACCTGATCGAGGCGCGCGGGCCATTCCGTGTTCTGGTGCAGGTCGATGAGGTCCATGTTGGGATGATCACATTTCGATCACGGAGGGGCCGGACATTCGCACGGCGTGTCCCTTTCGGGGACTGACCGCTTTCCGACAGTCAGGCGCGGTGTCCCTCCTTCGGATGAATTTCCGGCGCCCCGCCGCCGACCCGGCCGGACACGTGCCGCCGTGACCGCCGCCCGTGTGGACCGTGACCGCCCCCCGGCCCCGGAATGACTCCCTGATCACGGCCCCCGCACGCCCATGAGACACGTCCCAGCCGCCCTCGCGGAGGTTCCCTCCGGGCGGCGCCGCGGATAGACTTCCGCGTTATGAACCCGCACGACGAACCCGAGATGGGCCCGCTGCTGTCGAGCATCGGCGCACTGGCCGATTTCAAGTCGCTGGACGAGGACGACCTCCCCGAGCTCGCCGACGAGCTCCGCCGGTTCCTCGTCGACGCGGTCGCCAGGACCGGCGGCCACATCGGCCCGAACCTCGGGGTCGTCGAGCTCACCATGGCGATCCACCGGGTCTTCGACTCCCCCCACGACCAGGTCGTCTTCGACACCGGCCACCAGTCGTACGTCCACAAGGCCCTCACCGGCCGCGCCGGCGACTTCACCGGCCTGCGCGGGCGCGGCGGCCTCACCGGCTACCCCAGCCGGGCCGAGTCCCCCCACGACCTCGTCGAGAACTCCCACGCCTCCACCTCCCTCTCCTACGCCGACGGCCTCGCCAAGGCCCACGCGCTCTCCGGCTCCGACCGCCACGTCGTGGCCCTCGTCGGCGACGGCGCCCTCACCGGCGGCATGTGCTGGGAGGCCCTGAACAACATCGCCGCCCGCGACGACCTCAAGCTCGTCATCGTCGTCAACGACAACGGCCGCTCCTACGCCCCCACCGTCGGCGGCCTCGCCAAGCGCCTCTCCGCCCTGCGCCTCAACCCCGGCTACGAGCCCGCGCTCCGCAAGATCCAAGAGCTCGTCGAGCGCATCCCCGTCTTCGGCCGCGCCGCCTACGCGGGCCTCCACGCCGCCAAGACCGGCCTCAAGGACGCCCTCGCCCCCCAAGGCATGTTCTCCGACCTCGGCATCAAGTACGTCGGCCCCGTCGACGGCCACGACCTCGGCGAACTCACCCTCGCCCTGGAGCGCGCCAAGGGCTTCGGCGGCCCCGTCATCGTCCACGCCCTCACCGAGAAGGGCCGCGGCTGGGCCCCCGCCCGCGCCGACGAGGCCGAGCAGATGCACTCCCCGCCCGCGTTCGACCCCATCACCGGCGAACCCGTCGGCTCCTCCAAGCGCCGCTGGACCGGCGTGTTCGCCGACGAACTCGTCGCCCAGGCCAACCTGCGCCCCGAACTCGTCGCGATCACCGCCGCCATGCCCGGCCCCACCGGCGTCGACAAGCTCATGAAACTGCACCCGAACCGCGTCTTCGACGTCGGCATCGCCGAGCAGCACGCCGTCACCTCCGCCGCGGGCCTGGCCATGAACGGCATGCACCCCGTCGTGGCCGTGTACTCCACGTTCATGAACCGCGCGTTCGACCAGACCGTCCTCGACGTCGCCATGCACAAGCTGCCCGTCACGTTCGTCCTCGACCGCGCCGGGATCACCGGCCCCGACGGGCCCAGCCACTACGGCATCTGGGACACCTCGATCTTCCGCGTCGTCCCCGGCCTGCGCATCGCCGCGCCGCGCGACGCCGCCACCCTCCGCGAGGAGTTCGCCGAGGCCCTCACCGTGGACGACGGCCCCACGATGCTGCGCTGGCCCACCGGCGCCGTGCCCGAGAAGGACATCGCGGCCGTCGACGTCCACGAAGGACTTGACCTGCTCGTCAAGCACGAGGACGACGAGCTGCTCCTCGTCGCCTGCGGCTCGCTCGCGGGCACCGCCGTCGAAGCCGCGGCCCTCCTCGCGGCCCAGGGCATCCGCGCCACGGTCGTGGACCCGCGCTGGATCTCCCCGGTCCCGGAGGCGCTCGTCAAGCTCGCGGGCCAGTACCCGCTCGTGGCGACCGTCGAGGACGGCATCCGCACCGGCGGATTCGGCGACGCGCTGGCCCAGTCCCTGCGCGACTACGCCTCCGCGACGGGCGACGAGATTCCGCTGGTGGACTTCGCCGTCGAGCGCGGCTGGCACCCGCACGGCTCCCGCGCCGAGCTCCTCGAAGACCTGGGCCTGACGCCCGCGGCCATCGCCGAGCGCCTGGCCGCCGAGGTCCACCGCCGCGGCGAGGCCGACGCGCACCACCACCACTAGGGCCCCGGGCATGAAAGCGGCGCGGCGGTCCTGGTGGAACCGCCGCGCCCGGTGCTACTCATTCAGACGCCGCGGGGCGCCGGACGGTTGCATCCTCACCGCATCGCTTTCAGCCCCTGCCTGATCCGGGCGAGGTCGCGGCGGCGCTTCTCGAACGTGGCGCCCGCTCCGATGAGGACGACGCCGCCGATCGCGGGCGGAATCCACACCGGGATGTAGTCCCACACCAGCGTCAGCTCGTTGACCGTGAGGACCAGGAGCGCGATCGACCCGAGCACGAGCGGCGCCTGCCAGCGGCGGCCCAGCCCGGCGACGATGACCGCGATCGCGGCGGCGCCGACGCCGACGCGGCGGGCGGGCTCGCCGTCCCCGAGCGCCAGGAGCAGCGAGGGGCCGATGCCGACGAGGATCGGCGCGGCGAGGGCCGCCCACGACCCGGCGTTCGGGCGCTTCTCCAAGCGCCACAGGCCGATGGCGAACAGGATCGCGGCGGGCGGCCCGGTGAAGAACTCCAGGGTCGTGACGCTGTTCGCGGCCAGCAGCGCCCACCAGCCGAGCGTGCCGGTGCACAGGGCCGCGATCACGTAGCCCCACTTGCGGACCGGCGCCATGAGGGCCGCGCCGACGAGCGCGAGCGTGTACACGCCGATCTGCGCCGACAGGAGGTACCGCGAGGGCGAGGAGCCGATGAGCCCTTCGACCCACGCCCACAGCCCGGCGAACGCCGCGATCCCCGCGAGGACGTGCGCGAGCACGACCCCCAGGACCCGGTCGGGCCGGGAGCGCCGCGGCGCGCCGATCGCCACGACCAGCATCGCGGCGGCGGTCACGGTGAGCCAGAACGGGATGCCGCCGTCGCCGGGGTTCACGCTCGCGGTGTCCACGGCGGTCAGCGCCGCGACCCCCGACCACACCGCGATCGCGGCCCAGCCCGCGCACCGGCCGCCGAGCGTGCGGGACGCGAACGCCGCGACGAGCCCGATGACCGCGCACAGTACGAATCCGAAGAACGGCACGGCGTCCCACCGCTGCGGGTCCGCGGCCCACACCAGGATCGACGCGGACACGACCGCGAACGTCACCGCCAGCGCCGCCCCCTCGGCCCGGAACCGGGCCGGGAGCAGCACCGAGGCGAAGCCCAGGGCCACCAGGACGATCGGGACCTCCCACGTGAACAGCCCCGAGGGCGCGTCCCCGGACCACAGGACCCCGATGCCGGTGATCGCGGTGACCGACGCGGCGAGCGCGGTCCCGGCCCCGGTGAGGTAGGACGCGAGCTTGAGCGGCCCGCCGAGCGGGTCGCCCAGGAGCGGCGCGGCCAGGCGCGCGATGAGGAACGCGGCGAAGTAGGCGCTCAGGTCCGGGGCGTCGAACGCGACGGCGGCGAAGGCCGCGAGCGAGGCGAGCCCGGCGGCCTGCGCGAGCGTGAAGGCCCACGTGTCGTCGCGGGACCCGAAGGTCGCCAAAGGGATCACGGCGGCGACGAGCAGCGCCAGCGAGGGCACGACCAGCTCCGGGGAGCCTGAGCGGATCGCGAGGGTCCACGCGCACAGCACGAGCGACCCGGCGGCGGAGGCGGCGATGAGCATCGGGGTGCCGGTGACCCGCAGGCGGCGGGCGAAGCCGATGCCGACGAGGTTCGCGGCGGCCAGGAGCGCGACGATCGCGGCGGCGGTGGGGACGACCGGGTCGTCGAGCCCGAACGCGGCACGCAGGCCCGCCGAGCAGGCGACGACGACCGCGGCGCACGTGAGGAGGCGCGAGGCCCACAGGTCGGAGCGGGTGAAGCGCCCGGGGAAGCGGGCGGTCAGCCACGCGGCGAGGCCGAGGGCGAGCGCGATGGTGAGCATGAGGACCACGGCCAGGCCGAGGCCGCTGGCGGCGGCGTAGGAGGCGCCGACGGCGGCGAGGGGCAGCATGGCCCAGCTGGTGGCGCTGAGCCGGGAGACGCCGCGATAGGCGGCCAGGACGGCGAGGACCCCGGCGGTCCAGGCCGCGACGGTGTCGGGGCCGAAGTCGGTGCCCGGCGGGCGGTACAGGTAGTAGCCCGCGAGGGTGGTGCACCACAGGGCGAGCGCGCCGAGCGCGCCGAACGTCTCGGCGGTGGCCCACAGCTTGAACCGCTTGAACGGGAAGGGGACCGCGAGGAGCAGGATCGTCACGAGGCTCAGGACCGCGGCGCGGCCGCCGTTGCCCATGTTGCGCCACGCCACGGCCGTGAAGATGATGAGCGCGGCGGCGACGAGCAGCCCGCCGAGGCTCAGGAGCACGGTCTGGACGGTCTTGTTGCCGACCTCGCCTCGCGGGGGCGGGGGAGGCGGCGGCAAGTAGGACGCCACCGGAGAGCCGCCGGGCGGCGTGTGCGGCTGCGGCGGTTGAACGCCGAGCTGCCCGTGCGGCGGCGTCCCGGGCGCGGGCAGGCCGGCGGCCGTCGGCGTGCCCGGCATGGGCGCGGCAGCGCCAGGAGCGACCGGGCTCGTGGCCGCCCCGGGCTGGCCAGCGGCATCCGGCCCGCCAGGCGCGAGTCCGACAGCACCCGGCGCGGTTTGCGGCACGCCGCTCGCCGGCGTCTGCGGCACCTGGGGCGCCGGAGCGGCCTGGGCCTGCCGCTCCGCTTCGGCCAGATACCTGGAGGCCACGTCACGAAGCCCGCCGAGGACCTCGATCCGCTCGGCTTCGACGGCGGCGCGGCTGGTGAGGGCGGTGGGCATCGACGCCAGGACCGCGTCGAGGTCGCCGAGCCGCTGGAGCAGCGGCTCGGGGCCGCGCCCGCAGGCCGCGCACCCGGCGGCCGTCGAGGGGCGCCCGCAGCGGGGGCAGTTGTACGTCGTCATGTGCACAGTGTGCTGGGCCTGTCAAATCGGTGACCGAACAAAACCGGCATCAGTTGTGCACGTCCTACAACGCACCCGCCCCACCCGTCCGCTCCGGCCCCGGGATTTGTCAGGTTTCCTCCAAACGGACCACGGTCGAACGGTGGCCGGGCATGCTGTCTCCTGGCTGCGCATCTTGCTCCTCTCAGGCGCACTGGTGCCCAATCTGAGGTGGTGCGATTTGCGCGTGGGCCCTTGCCGCTGTGCACTGCCTGCGTCGCCGATGCCGGGTCCTCTAATGCCCGGCGGGTGGCACCCCTGGTCGCGCTGGCGGTCTTGATCGGCCTCATCGGTAGCAATGGCTGTCAGGTCGTGTGCCTCGTAAGGAGCACTGCCTGCGGTCGAGGTGATCCCAACCGGAGGTCTGCCGCCCGGTGACGCCCTGAGAGGGTCGTCGGCTGCTGCGGGTCGCGATAGCACCAGAGGATGAGATCCAAAGCCCTGAACGATGGCTTGATGTCTCGGAATCGGTCCGGTTTGCGAGAGGCCAGAGGCTTGGCTTAGTCTGCTTGCACCTACTCAACACCTGTACGAATTCCATGTCCTTGTGCGTACCCCAAGTGTCCCTCGTGCAGGCCCGGACTGTCATCACCCGCAGGTGGGCAATGTCCTCACATTCCGCCCCGGGGCCGCCCCAACCCCCCTGCGCCCCAAGGACACCCAACCCACCCGAACCACCCTCCCACCCCTTCGTCGCCGCCCGCTCGAACCCCGCCCACGACCCCCCGAAACACGGAAAGGCCCCCGCGCCACACAGCACAGGGACCGTTCCGTCACGCCCATCCCGCTGTCAGCGCATGGCCTTGAGCGACCGCCCGATCCGGGCGAGGTCGCGGCGGCGCTGCTCCAGGGTCGCGCCCGCGGCGATGAGGACCGCGCCGCCCGCAGAGAGTGGGATCCACCTCGGGACGGCGCTCCACACCAGCGCGATCTCGTTGACCGCCAGGGCGGCCAGCACCACCGCGCCGAGCACGAGCGGCGCCTGCCAGCGCTTCCCCGCGCCGCCCAGGAGCACCAGGACGCCGACCACCCCGATGGCGGCCCGGCGCCAAGGGTCCCCGTCCGGGCCGAGCGCCGTCGCCAGAGAGGGCGCGAACGCGACCGCCAGGGCCGGTCCGAGCGCGAGCCAGGAGCTGGTGCCCGCGTCCCGGCGCAGCAGCCACAGCCCGAGTCCGGCGAGGACGGCCGCGGGCGGCACGGTGTACCACTCGACGGCCGCGGCGCCCGCGTCCGCGGCGAACATGAGGGAGGCGACGATGAGCGCGCCGCACGAGCCGAGGGCGTGCCCGAGCCGGGCCGTGGGGTCCACGATCGCGACCGCCGCGAGCGCGCACGCGTAGACCGTGAACGCCGTGGGCGCGTAGAGGTCCACGCCCTCGACGAGCGCGGCGACGGTGAGCCACAGCAGGTACACCGCGAGGGAGGTGTGCGCGCCGATGCGGGCCCAGGCGACGTCCGCTCCGGTGCGCGGGACGAGACGGGTGGCGATGAGCAGGACCGAGGCGGTGGCCGCGGCGAGCGCGAGCGCCGGTCCGGTGTCGATGTCGTTCGTCAAGGGGCGGTAGGCGGCGGCGAGGGCCGCGGCGGCGATCGCCGGGTAGGCCGTCGTCCAGGCGAGGACCCGGCGGCCCGGGCCCGGGGAGGCGAACGCGGTGAACACGGCCAGGGCGGCCACGACGGCGAGCGACAGCGAGGGGGCCCAGCGGACCTCCACGAGCCCGCCCGCGCCCAGGGCGGCGACCGCGGCGCACAGGACCAGGAAGTCCCGGCGCCAGCCGCGGGCGACGAAGCGGACCCCGGCCCCGCCGAGGACGGCGATGGCGGGCATCTCCCAGCGCAGCAGCGGGTTCGGCGCCGCGCCGAAGGCGAACGGCACCGCGGCGGCGCTCACGAAGGCGCACCAGGCGAGCACGGCCGCGCCGAGGACCGCGGCGCCTTTTCGGAGCGCGTCGGCGAGCGCGCTCGGGAAGATCGGGGACGCGGCGATGACGAGCAGAATGGCGGCGGCGAACGCGGTGAGCTCGTACGCGCCGGTGGTCACGGCTCCGAGGACCGCGAGGGCGGCGGTGAGGCCGGTGGCGGCGGCGCTGAGCGGCAGGCGCTCGTAGCCGTTCGGGTCGGCCCAGGAGGCGGTGAGGATGACCGCGACCGCGGCGAGCCCGAACGCGGGGACGGCGATGAGCGGTTCGGCGGCCCGGGCGGCGAGGACCCAGGAGGCCGCGGTGAGGGCGCCCGCTGCGGCGGCGAGGACGCCGACGGCGGCGGGCCCGGCGCCGGCGTGGCGGGCGTGGGCGGTCGCGAGCATGCAGGCGGCGGCGAGGACGCAGGCGAGCGCGGCCGCGGTCGGCAGGACCGCGGCTTCGAGGCCGAACGCGGCGCGCAGGCCCGCGAGGAAGACCGTGGTCGCCCCGGCGGCGAGAAGGACCCGTGCGGCCCACCGGTCGGCGTTCGCGTGCCGGGTCGGGGCGGCCTTGACTGTCCAGGCGGCGCCGCCGAGGAGGAGCCCGACGGCGCCCATGTGGAGCGCGGCTTCGAGGGCGTCGCCGAAGGCGGCGAACGCGGCGCCGGCGGCGGCGAGGGGGAGGAGCGCCCAGGCGGGGGCGGCGACGCGGGCGGCGACCCGGTAGAGCGCGGCGGCGGCGAGCACGGCGGCGGTCCAGCGGGCGACGGACACGGCCGTCAGGCCGGTGCCGCTCGGCAGGTACAGGTAGTACCCGGCGAGCGCTGAGCACCACATGGCGAGGGTGGCGGTGGCGGCGAGGGTCTCGGCGGTCGCCCACAGGCGGAACCTGGTGAGCGCGAAGGGGACCGCGAGGAGCAGGCCGGTGGTCCCGGCGAGGATGGTGAGCCGCCCGCCGTCGCCGAGCTGGCGCCAGGCGACGGCGGTGAAGACGATGACGCCCGCGGTGAGCAGGAGCCCGCCGAGGCACAGCAGGACGATCTGCACGGACTTGGCGGTGACCTCGGCGCGGCGGCCGGGCGGGTCCGCCGGGGGCGGAGGGGCTTGGTGCGGAACGTGTTCCGTCGGCGCGATGGGCTGATCCATACGCTCAGTGTCGGGACCATGTCAAACCAGTAACCGGACAAATCAGGCAGACTTTGTGGGGTTCCGACAGTGTCCCGACCCGCCGCGCCGCCCGGCCGCGCCGTTTTTCTCGGGTTCCTCCAAACGCGCCGCGGCCCCGCCGCCCCCGAATCGAGGGCACCGAGCATCGGAGCGCCTAAGGGACCCCCGGATTTCATTATCCCGCAGGGGTACGACATTCCGTGGAAATGGGAACGGGCCTCACGATGTGGAGATCGCGAGGCCCGTTCCGTCGGGAGGAGGATAAGTACTTAGGACGCGCTCTCGTAGGCGTCGATGATGGACCAGGCGAGGTCCTCCCACTGCGCGTAGTAGTCCGGGAAGGCCGAGACCTGGACGGCCTGGGCGGCGGAGGCGATGGACATGCCCTCCCAGCCGTCGACGTCCTCAAGGGTCCCGTAGAACTTGCTCGCGGAGGTCGAGACGTCCATGAGCTCCTCGACCGAGCCCCAGCCCATCGAGGTGCGCTGCTGGAAGATGCCGACCGAGTCGTGGTCCTCGTAGTGGACCGAGGAGTCGGTGTAGTCCCAGGACTCGGGGACGGAGTCGGAGGCGGCGTTGTAGAGCTTCGCCTCCTGCATCGCGGTGGCGAGGGCGACGGCCCAGCCCTGCTCGTCGAAGCCCATGTCCTTGCCGGTCTCGATGATCGTGACGGCGTTGGCCTCCTGCTCGTCGTCGATGTCGGCGACGTCGATGTCGACGGGCCCGGCGGGCTCCTCGGTGGTCTCCTCCACGACGGGCTCGGGGGCGGGCTCGGTGGTGGCCTCCTCGGTCGGCTCCTCGGTCGCGGGGGCCGCCTCCTCGGTGGTGGTCGCCTCCTCGGTCGTCGCCGGGACTTCCTCGACCGCGGCGGTCTCCTCGACCGGCTCGTCGGTGTTGGAGATGGCCCAGGCGGCGGTGGCGCCCGAGACGGTGAACACGGCGGCGGCGAGGCCGACGGTGGCGGTGCGGCGGAAGCGGTGGTGCTCGCCGGACTCGTCATGGAAGGACAGCCGCTGGGAGAGCGCGGCGGCGGCGCTCCGGACCGGACCGGTCACGCCTTCGATGATCTTGCGAAAATGCACTGGGCAAACCTAGGGGCGAAAATCCCCAGGTAAAACCGGGTCGCGTCCGCGGAAACCCAGGTGGCAAGGGGTTTCCTTACCCGCGAGTAGCCTCTATGGCATTTGCCGGGTACCGGACCTATCGTCGCCCTCGCCCGAGCGCGTCACCGCTGCCGTCCGCCCCCGTCGGTACACGGGACGAGCCCGGACTCGTCCTTTCGGAGGAGTCCGGGCTCGCCGCAAAGATAATGTGACCGGGCACACCTGGCGCTACGAGGCGAAGGGCTTTCCGGTCACATCGGTAGAAATCCCCTCGCGGTCCAGGTACGGCGTGAGCCCGCCGAGCCAGAACGGGAAGCCCGCGCCGAGGATCATCGCGAGGTCGATCTGCTTCGCCGAGGGCACGACGCCCTCCTCCAGCATGAGGCCGATCTCCTCGGTCAGGCCGCGCAGCACGCGCTCCCGGACCTCCTCGGCGCTCTGCGGCGAGTCCCCGAGCGCGATCTGCGCCTTGGCCTCGTCGGTGAGCCTGCCCTTGCCCTTGGCGGCCGGGTCGAACACCGGGAAGTCGGCCTCGGCCATCCTCCGCAGGTTCTCCGAGGCGGGGAAGCGCGGCCCGAGGTCCTCGTTCAGGTGCTGGCACAGGTGCCAGGCGACCTGGAGGCCCACGAGCTCCAGCAGCGCGAACGGGCGCATCGGCAGGCCCAGCCCGTCCAGGGCCACGTCGGCGGTCTCGACGGGCGTGCCCGCGTCGACCGCGCCGGTGACCTCGGCGAGCATGCGCCCGAGCAGGCGGTTCACGATGAACGCCGGCCGGTCCGCGGAGCCCACGGCGGTCTTCTTGAGCTTCTTCGCGACCGCGTAGGCGGTCGCCAGGGTCTCGTCGTCGGTCGAGTCGGTCGCGATGACCTCCACGAGCGGCATGACGGCCACCGGGTTGAAGAAGTGCATGCCCACGAGCCGCTCGGGGCGCTTGAGCTGCGAGGCCATCGCGGTGATCGAGAGGCCCGAGGTGTTGGTGACGAGCAGGGCCTCGTCCGAGACGATCGACTCGACCTCGGCGAACACGGCCTGCTTGACGCCCAGCTCCTCGAACACGGCCTCGATGACCAGGTCGCAGTCGGCGTACACCGACTTGTCCGAGCTGGCCGAGACCAGCGCGCGGAGCTTCGCGGCCTTGAGCTTGGAGGTGCGGCCCTTGGCGGCGAGCTTGTCGATCTCGGCCCGCACGTACGCCAGGCCCTTCTGGGCCCGCTCCTCGTCGAGGTCGGTCATGACCACCGGCACTTCGAGGCGGCGCGCGAACATGAGGGCGATCTGCCCGGCCATGAGCCCGGCGCCGACGACGCCGACCTTGGTGACGTCCTTGGCGAGCCCGGGGCTCGGGGCGCCCTCGGGGCGCTTGCCGAGCGAGCGGACCAGGTTGAACGCGTAGATGCTGGCCTGGAACTGCGGCCCGGCCTCCAGGTCGGCGAGGGCCTCGTCCTCGGCGAGGGACCCCTCCTCGAACGTGGCGTGCTGCGCCAGTTCGAGCAGGTCCAGGGCCCGCACCGCGGCTGCGGAGGCGTTGTGGACCTTCTCGTCCACGAGCTTGCGAGCCCCGGCGATGACGGCGGGCCACGCGTCGCGGTCGACCGGCTCGCGCTCGACGGTGATCTCGCCGGTGGCGACCTTGACGGCCCAGTCGAGGGACTCCTCCAGGAAGTCGGCGCCCTCGAACTGCGCGTCGGCGATGCCCAGGGGCACCAGGTCGGCGCCCTTGAGCATCCGGTTCTGGTTCAGCGGGTTCCCGATGATGACCTGCGCGGCCTTCTCGACCCCGATGAGGTTCGGGAGGATCTGCGAGCCGCCCCAGCCGGGGATGAGCCCGATGGAGACCTCCGGCAGGCCCAGCCCGACCGCGGTGGTCGAGACGGTCCGGTAGTGGCAGTGCAGCGCCAGCTCGAAGCCGCCGCCGAGGGCCGTGCCGTTGACGAACGCGAACGTCGGGACCGCGGAGTCCTTGAGCCGCTTGTACAGCGCGTGCCCGGCCTGTGCGAGGGCCAGGCCCTGCTCGCGGGTCTCCAGGCTCGGCATGAGCTTGATGTCGGCGCCGGCCAGGAAGATGAACGGCTTGCCGGTGACCGCGATGAGCTTGACGCCCTCCTCGGCCTCGACCTCGTCGATCGCCCGCCACAGGGCCTTGAGCCCGCCGGGGCCGAACGACGAGGGCTTGGTGTGGTCGTAGCCGTTGTCGAGGGTGATGATCGCGGCCTTGCCCCCGAGCCCGCGGGGCTCCAGGAAGCGCACGTGGGACTCGGTGACGACCTCTGCCTCGAAGTCGGGAAGGTCGAGCGGCGTCGCGGACATTACTTGGCCCCCTTGAAGTTCGGGTTCTCCCAGATGACCGTGCCGCCCTGGCCGAGGCCCACGCACATGGTCGTGATGCCGTACCGGACCTCGGGGTGCTCGGCGAACTCGCGGGCGAGCTGCGTCATGAGGCGCACGCCCGAGGCGGCCAGCGGGTGGCCCATCGCGATGGCGCCGCCCCACGGGTTCACCCGCGGGTCGTCGTCGGCGATCTTGAAGTGGTCGAGGAACGCGAGCACCTGGACGGCGAACGCCTCGTTGATCTCGAACAGGCCGATGTCGTCGATCGTGAGCCCCGCGCGCGCGAGGGCCTTCTCGGTGGACGGGATCGGCCCGACGCCCATGGTCTCGGGGTCCACGCCCGCGAACGCGAAGCCGACCATCCGCATGGCGACCGGCAGGCCCAGCTCGGCGGCCGTCTCGGCGTCCGTGAGCAGGCACGCGGTGGCGCCGTCGGTGTTCGGCGAGGAGGTCCCGGCGGTGACGCGGCCGTGCGGGCGGAACGGGGTGCGCAGGTTCGCGAGCCCCTCCATGCTGGTCGAGGGGCGCGGCAGCTCGTCGCCGGTGGCGATCGTCCAGCCCTCGTCGGAGCGGGCGGCCATCGTGGTGATGTCGCCCGCGAGCTTGTCGACCGCGGCGGCGTAGCGCTGCTGGGTCTGCACCGCGTAGGCGTCGGCGCGCTCCTTGGTGAGCTGCGGGTACAGGTCGTGCAGGTTCTCGGCCGTGACGCCCATCTGGAGGGCGTCCGGGTCGACCAGGCGCTCGGCGATGATCCGCGGGTTCGGGTCCACGCCCTCGCCCATCGGGTGGTTCGACATCGACTCCACGCCGCCGGCGATGGCGATGTCGTACTGGCGGGAGGCGATCGCGGAGGCCACGCTCGTCACCGCGGTCATCGCGCCCGCGCACATGCGGTCGATCGAGTAGCCGGGGACGGACCGCGGCAGGCCCGACAGGAGCGCCGCGGTGCGGCCCAGTGTCAGGCCCTGGTCGCCGATCTGCGTGGTGGCCGCCAGGGCCACCTCGTCGACCCGCTCAGGCGGCAGCCCCGGGTTGCGGCGCAGCAGCGTCCTGATGGCGCGGATGATCAAGTCGTCCGCGCGGGTGTCCTCGAAGAGTTTGCCCGCCTTGCCGAACGGGGTGCGGACCCCGTCGACGAAGACGACATCGCGGATGGTGTCGTTCACGCCAGCCCCTCCTTTGGGTATGCAGCGTCGGTGTGAGTGCATGTCTTGCGAGTGCAACGTCACAACCGATGTTACCCGTTAGTAAGTTCAGTGTCACGGCCCCCCGCCGCGTGTCGGACATCCGTCTGCGGCCAAACGTCCGCCCAGCTCGCGAACGCCCCGGGGACGGCGAAGGCCCCGCCGGGGCGGGGCCGTTCCGTCGGGAGGGGGTCAGTCCTTGAGCGCCTCGGCGAGGCCCTCGGCGAGCAGCTCGATCTGCCACTCGCGGGCGCCGCCCTCGGCGAGGACCGTGCGCACGTGCTTCTCGGAGACCTTCTTCGGCGGCTCCCACGCCAGGCCCCGCACCAGCGCGGGCGAGATGAGGTTCTCGGCCGGGAGGCGGTGCTTCCCGGCGATCTCGGTGACGACCTCGCGGGCCGCGGCCAGGCGCTCGGCCGCGACCGGGTCGCGGTCGGCCCAGCGGTGCGTCGCGGGCGGGCCGTCCTGCGGCGGGGTCGTGGACGGCAGCTCGTCGGCCGGGACCAGGCGCGCGTCCGCGAGCGCCTGGAGCCACAGCCGCGCGTTCGTGCGCCCGCCGCGGCGGCGGAACCCGGGCAGGCCCATCAGCTCCGCGAAGTCGGTCGGGTCGGCCGTCGCGGCCTCCACGATCGCCGCGTCAGGCAGGACCTTCCCGGGCGCGCGGTCGAGCTTGCGCGCCAAGGCGTCCCGGGCCTCCCACACCGCGCGCACCCGGCCCAGGGCCTTCGCGCCGCGGACCTTGTGGATGCCGCTGGTGCGCCGCCACGGCTCCTTGCGGGGCTTGGGCGGGCCCGCGGTGCGCACGTGCTCGAACTCGGCCTCGGCCCACGCCGACTTCCCCTGCTTGGAGAGCTCGGCGGCGAGCTTGCCGCGCAGCTCCGTCAGCAGCTCCACGTCGAGCGCGGCGTACACGAGCCAGTCGTGGGGGAGCGGGCGCGAGGACCAGTCGGCCGCCGAGTGCTGCTTCTCCAGCCGGTACCCCAGGAGCTGCTCGGTGATCGAGGCGAGCCCGACCTTCTCGAAGTCGCACAGGCGCGCGGCCAGCTCCGTGTCGAACAGGCGTGCTGGGTGCAGATCGAGCTCCTCCAGGCACGGCAGGTCCTGGCTGGCGGCGTGCAGGATCCACTCGGGGCCCGCGAGCGCGCGGCGCAGCGGGTCGAGGTCCTCGATCGGGATGGGGTCGACCAGGATCGTGCCCGTGCCGGCGCGGCGCAGCTGGATCAGGTACGCCCTGCCCGAGTACCGGAAGCCGGAGGCGCGCTCGGTGTCCACCGCGATCGGACCGGACCCGGCTTCGAGCCGCTCGGCCGCCTCGGCGAGGTCCGCGGAGGTCTGGACGAGCGGGGGCATGCCTTCGCGCGGCTCGGTGAGGAGAACGGCTTCTGGTTCGGGCTGGGGATCGGTCACCTGTTCACCGTACGGGCAGGTAACCTGCGCGCGCTACTGCCCCGCCGCGCAGGAGACCGATTTCCACCCGATAGTGGGTTAATCACCCTATTTCTCCTCCATGGTGGACGGCCACCCCCGCCGACCTCCCTCACAGTGCCCCTCCCGGTGCGGGCCACATCGCACTCGCCGCTGCGGGCGGCCCGCCCCGCCGCGTGCAAGGATGGCCCTGTGGTCAACGCCGTTCCTTCATCGCACGAGTCCCCGTTCCTCGCGGCCTGCCGCGGTGAGGAGCCCAGCCGCACACCCGTCTGGTTCATGCGCCAGGCCGGACGCTCCCTCCCCGAGTACAAGACCGCCCGCGGCGACACCTCCATGCTCGAAGCGTGCCGCACCCCCGAGCTCGTCTGCGAGATCACGATGCAGCCGGTGCGCCGCCACGGCGTCGACGCCGCGGTCTTCTTCTCCGACATCGTCGTCCCCCTCGCCGCCATCGGCGTCGGCATCGAGATCGTCCCCGGCGTCGGCCCCGTCGTCGCCGAGCCCTTCGCCACCGAGGCCGACGTCAAGCGCCTGCGCAACCTCGACCCCTGCGACGTCCCCTACATCACCGAGGCGGTCGGCCTGCTCGGCAAGGAGCTCGGCTCCACCCCGCTCATCGGCTTCGCCGGGGCCCCGTTCACCCTCGCGTCCTACCTCGTCGAGGGCGGCCCCTCCCGCGACCACGCGAAGACCAAGGCGCTCATGAAGTCCCGCCCCGACGTCTGGCACGCCCTCGCCTCCCGCCTCGCCGCGATCTGCGGCGAGTTCCTCCGCGTCCAGGTCGACGCCGGGGCGAACGCCGTGCAGCTCTTCGACTCCTGGGCCGGGGCCCTCTCCGAGGCCGACTACCGCGAGTTCGCCCTCCCGCACTCCACCGCCGCGCTGGCGGGCGTCGCCGAGTCGGTGCCGCGCATCCACTTCGGCGTCGGCACCGGGCACCTGCTCGAAGCGATGGCCGAGACCGGCGCGGAGATCTCCGGCGTGGACTTCCGCACCCCGCTCGACGAGGCCGCGAAGCGCCTGCCCGGCAAGGTCCTCCAGGGGAACCTCGACCCGGCGCTCATCCTCGCCGACGACGCGGCGCTCATCGCCGAGACCGACAAGGTCGTCGCCGCGGGCCGGGCCGCCAAGGGCCACATCTTCAACCTCGGGCACGGCGTCCTCCCGTACTCCGACCCCGCGAAGCTGAAGCTCGTGGTGGACCGCGTCCACGAGACCACGACCCGATGAGCCCCATGACGCCCGCCCGCGTCACGGGCACCCCGGGGCGCACCCGGGTCCTCGTCGCGGGCGGCGGCATCACCGGCATCGCCGCGGCGCACCGCCTGCGCGAGCGCCTCGGCCCCGACGCGGAGATCATCGTCGCCGAGCAGTCGATGCGCCTGGGCGGCAAGATCCGCACCGCCGACTTCGCCGGGCGGCCCGTCGAGACCGGCGCCGAGTCGCTCCTCGCCGCGCGGCCCGAGGCGATCCGCCTCGCCGAGGCGGTCGGCCTGGGCGACGCGATCGTCCACCCCGCGTCCCTCAAGCCCGCGCTGAGCCTCGGGGGCGAGCTCGTCGACTTCCCGGCCGGGCACATGATGGGCATCCCCGGGGACCCCGCCGACGTCGCCGCCATCGCGAACGCCAAGGAGCGCCCCGACAACGGCCTCCCGATCCTGGAGCCCGGCCAGGACATGTCCGTGGGCGCGCTCGTGCGCTCGCGCCTGGGGGACGAGGTCCTCGACCGGCTCGTGTCCCCGATGCTCGCGGGCGTCTACGCCGGGGACGTCGACCGCCTCTCCGTGCGGGCCGTCATGCCGCAGCTCGCCGCCGCGCTCGAACGCCATGCGCGCCTGACCGAAGCGGTCGCCGAGATCAAGAGGCCCGCCACCGGCAAGCCCGTGTTCGCCACGATCGACGGCGGCCTGGACCGGCTCGTGACCGCCACGTCCGCGGCCGCGCGCGCGGAGATCCGCCTCGGCATGACCGTGCGCGAGCTGCGCCAGACCCCCGAGGGCTGGGAGGTCATCACCGGCCCGGTCCCCGACCCGATCCGGGTCACCGCCGACGCGGTGGTCCTCGCCGTCCCCGCGACCCCCGCCGCCGACCTGCTCCGCGCCGTCGCCCCCGAGGCCGCCGCCGCGCTCTCGGGCGTCGCCTACGCCTCGGTCGCCCTGGCCGCGTTCGCGTTCGACGCCGTCGAGCTGCCCGAGCGCTCCGGGTTCCTCACGCCCGCATCGGAGGGCAAGACCGTCAAGGCCGCGACGTTCGCGTCCAAGAAGTGGCCGCACCTGGGCCGCCGCCGCCAGATCGTGCGCGTCTCCATGGGCCGCCTCGGCGAGGAGGCGCTCCTCCAGTACGACGACGCGACCCTCGCCAAGACCGCCCTGCGCGAACTCGGCGAGCACCTGGGGCGGCGCCTGCCCGACCCCGTCGAGCAGCGCGTCGACCGGTGGGGCGGGGCGCTCCCGCAGTACTCGCCGGGCCACGTCGCCCGCGTCGAGGCCGCGCGCGCCGCGCTCGCCCGCCACCGCGGCGTCGCCATCGCGGGGGCCGCCGTGGACGGCGTCGGCATCGCCGCGTGCATCGCCTCGGGCCAGGCCGCCGCCGACGACATTGCTCAACAGCTTTCACCGAAGTAGAAGGGCCGCATCGTGACCGAACGCCAGTCCAACAACCCCAACGCCGCGCGGATCAAAGAGCTGAACGACACGATCCGGTACACGCTGTGGTCGGTGTTCCGCGCCGAGGAGCCCATGCCGTCGATCCGGCAGGACCTCGCCAGCGACATGGAGGCGTTCTTCAAGAAGCACTGCGGCGACCAGGGCGTCACCGTGCGCGGCACCTACGACCTCACCGGGATGCGCGCCGACGCCGACCTCATGGTCTGGTGGCACGCCGAGTCCAGCGACGACCTCCAGAAGGCGTACTCGGACTTCCGGCGCTCCCCGCTGGGCCGCCACCTCGCCCCCGTCTGGTCGAACATGGCCCTGCACCGGCCCGCCGAGTTCAACCGCAGCCACCTGCCCGCGTTCCTCACCGAGGAGCCCCGCGGCTACGTGAGCGTCTACCCGTTCGTGCGCTCCTACGAGTGGTACCTCCTCCCCGACGAGGAGCGCCGCGACCTGCTGCGCGAGCACGGCCAGATGGCCCGCGACTTCCCCGACGTGCGCGCCAACACCGTCCCGGCGTTCTCCCTCGGCGACTACGAGTGGATCCTCGCGTTCGAGGCCGACGAGCTGCACCGCATCGTCGACCTCATGCGCGAGCTGCGCGCCTCCGGTGCGAGACGCCATGTGCGCGAAGAGATCCCGTTCTTCACCGGCAAGCGCCGCACGATCACCGACATCATCAACGACCTCCCGTAAGATCCCGGCATGGATCCGACGAACGTCCACAACGCCGACGGCGCCGCCTTCGGCATCCTGGTCGGCTGGATCGTCATCGGCGGGGGGATGCTCCTGCTCTTCGCCTTCGGCGTCCTCGCCGTCTCGGCGCTGCTGGGCCTCACCGGCTTCTCCGTGGCCCGCCTGTTCGGGCGCCGGTCCGAGAAGCCGGCCGACGACGGCGGGCTCGATGACCTCTTCTAGCTGGCTCTTCCCGCTCCTGCTCATCGCCGCCGCGGCCCTGGTCGCCGAGAGCGTCCGGCAGCTGCGGCGGCGCTGGACCCTCGTCAAGGTCGAGGGCCGGTCCATGGAGCCCTCGCTCAAGGACGGCGGCGAGGTCCTCGCCAAGCGCACCAGGCGGATCGCGGTCGGCGACGTGGTCGTGGTCGCCGCCCCGGACCCCGCGCTCGGCTGGGCCGAGGTCCGGCGGGCCAAGGCCCCCTGGTGGATCAAGCGCGTCGCCGCCGGACCCGGCGACCCGATTCCCGACGGCGCCCTCCCCGGCGGCGGCGGGACCGTCCCGGCCGGGCACTACTACCTCCTCAGCGACAACCCCGACGGGGAGGACTCGCGGCGCCACGGCCCCTGCCCCGAGCAGATGATCTTCGGCACGATGGTGCACGGTTTCTGACGGGATAGGCGATCCTAACCACCGGGCGCGTCGTCCCGGTATGCGAGACGTGGCAGACTGGAGGCATGCCAGCGCTTCGTTCTCGCACTTCCACGCACGGCCGCCAGATGGCGGGCGCTCGCGCGCTGTGGCGCGCCACCGGAATGACCGACTCCGACTTCGGCAAGCCGATCGTGGCCATCGCCAACTCCTACACCCAGTTCGTCCCCGGGCACGTCCACCTCAAGAACATGGGCGACATCGTCGCCGAGGCCATCAGTGAGGCCGGGGGCGTCTCGAAGGAGTTCCACACGATCGCCGTCGACGACGGCATCGCGATGGGCCACTCCGGGATGCTCTACTCGCTCCCGTCCATCTCCAACTGCGACAAGATCACCCCGGGGATGCTCATGGCCGCGCTGCGGCTGAACATCCCGGTCGTGTTCGTCTCCGGCGGGCCCATGGAGGCCGGGAAGACCGTCGACAAGGACGGCATCGTCGTCCAGAAGCTCGACCTGGTGGACCCGATGGTCGCGGCCGCGAACGACGACGTGTCGGACGCGCAGCTGCGCCAGATGGAGCTCGACGCGTGTCCGACCTGCGGCTCCTGTTCGGGCATGTTCACCGCGAACTCCATGAACTGCCTCACCGAGGCCATGGGCCTGTCGCTGCCGGGCAACGGCTCGACGCTCGCGACGCACACCTCCCGCCGGGCCCTGTTCGAGGAGGCGGGGCGCACGGTCATGGACCTGGCCCGCCGCTACTACGAGCAGGACGACGAGTCGGTCCTGCCGCGCAGCATCGCGACCAAGGACGCGTTCGAGAACGCGATGGCGATGGACGTCGCCATGGGCGGCTCCACCAACACGATCCTGCACCTGCTGGCCGCCGCCCGCGAAGCGGACCTGGACTTCCAGGTCGCCGACATCGACGCGATCTCGCGCCGCGTCGCGTGCCTGGCGAAGGTCGCCCCGAACTCGCCCAAGTTCCACATGGAGGACTTCCACCGCGCCGGCGGCATCCCCGCGATCCTGGGGGAGCTGCGCCGCGGCGGCCTGCTCAACGAGGGCGTCGGCTCGGTCCACTCGCCCTCGCTCGCCGAGTGGCTCGCCAAGTGGGACATCCGCTCCGAGGCCCCGGCGCCCGAGGCGATCGAGCTGTTCCACGCCGCGCCCGGCAACGTGCGCACCACGCAGGCGTTCTCGACCTCGAACCGCTGGAAGACCCTCGACACGGACGCCGAGGAGGGCTGCATCCGTTCGGTGGAGCACGCCTACACCAAGGACGGCGGCCTGGCGGTCCTGTTCGGGAACCTCGCCGAGGACGGCTCGGTCGTCAAGGTCGCGGGCGTCCCGGAGGAGAACTGGACGTTCACCGGTCCCGCGCACGTCTTCGAGTCCCAAGAGGACGCGGTGCAGGGCATCCTGGACAAGTCCGTGGTCGAGGGCGAAGTGGTCGTCATCCGCTACGAGGGCCCCAAGGGCGGCCCCGGCATGCAGGAGATGCTGTACCCGACCTCGTTCCTCAAGGGGCGCGGCCTGGGTCGCAAGTGCGCGCTCATCACCGACGGCCGCTTCTCCGGCGGCACCTCGGGCCTGTCGATCGGGCACATCAGCCCCGAGGCCGCGGGCGGCGGCGTGATCGCCCTGGTCGAGGACGGCGACGTCATCGCGATCGACATCCCGAACCGCAGGCTCGAACTCCAGGTGGACGACGCGGTGCTCCAGCAGCGCCGGGTCGCGCAGGAGAAGCGCGAGCAGCCGTACACGCCGGTCGCGCGCGACCGGGTCGTCTCCCGTGCGCTCCAGGCGTACGCGTCGATGGCGACCCCGGCGAGCGACGGCGCCGTCCGCAAGGTCGACTAAGGACACACGATGCGGCGGGGTCCTCCGAACGGAGGGCTCCGCCGCTGGCGTTCCCGGGGCAGAATGAAGTCCTCTCATCCCCTCGCCCCCGGAGTGTGCCCGCGTGAGCGCATTGGACGACATCGCCAGGAACCGCTGGGTCTGGACCGAAGAAGGGCGCGACCGCAGGCAGGAGCACGCCATCGGCGAGCTCGCCCGCAGGCAGCGCCGCCAGGCCCTTGAGTCCGAGGAGCGGCAGCGGGAGGCGCAGCTGCGCCTCGAAGGCCGCATCGACGCGGCCTCCACGCGCCTGTCCGAACGCATCGAGACGCTGTTCGCCTGGACCGACCTGCGGTTCCGGCTCCTCGAATTCGAGGAGTACGAGGCCCGCAAGCACATCCGGAACGCGTTCCGCGCCTTGGCGGAAGGCCGTCCTGCCCGGCTCCCGGACCTCCACGACCTGCCCGGGTACTGGCTCCTGCCCGCCGCCTCGGCGACCCTGCCGCTGGTGCTGCGCGGCCGCCCCGCGGGCGGGACCGTGCCTCCGGCGGACCTCACGACCGGGCTCGCCGCCGCCCGCGCCCGCGACGCGGTCCGCGCCGAGCTGTTCAACCTCGCCGTCGGACGCTGCTTCGGGCAGGCGGTCCTCGTGGACGCGGCGTTCCTGCGGCTCATCGCCGACGCGCCCGACCTCGGCGCCGCCGAGCCCGGCCAGGTCGCGGACGGCTGGCGGGGCCTGTGGGAGCAGGCGGCCCTCGGGGAGTTCGGCCCCGCCGCGGCCGTGCAGCTCACCGGGCGCCTGCGCGAGCTGTTCGCCCCCGGCGCCGACGGGTCGGCGCCCGGCCTCGACGAGACCGATGTGAAGGAGTGGGACCGCGCGATCGAGGCCTTCGGGTCCGTCGGCGGCGCGGAGCCGCCCCTCGCCGAAGCCCTCGTCTCGCTGCGCCTGCACCTCACCGCCGAGACCGCGGGCGAGCTGCCCGATCTCGACGGCCGCTGGCGCCGGTGCCTCCAGGACCTCATCGAGGAGCCCAGTCCCGCCGAGCTCCCGCTCGTGCGGCGCCTGGAGGACCTCGCCGTCGGCGAGGCCCCGCTGCGCTCCCGCCCGGCCTGGGCCGAGTCCGCCGGGACCGCCGCCGAGCTCATCCGCCGCGACGTGTTCGACCCCGAGACGCCGATCGCCCTGCGCCGCATGGCCCTCGACCTCGCCGCGCCGCTCCTGCGCGCCCGCCTCGACCGCCTCCTGGAGGCCATGGAGGCCCCCGCGCCCGCCGTCGTCGCCGTCAAGCGCCGCGGCGGCTCCGTGGACGTCACCGCCGCCGGGCACGACGCCGACGAGGCCGCCGCCCTCGAAGACCGCATCGGCCGCGGCTTCGACACCGACGGCCCCTCGAAGCCCCGGTTCACCGCCGCCGGGGCCGGACTCCTCGCGCTCGCCGCCGCCGTCGCCGCGATCGGCCTGTGGGGCCTGGCGGTCCCCGTCGCGCTCGGGGCGCTCATCCCGCTCCTCATGTACCGCGGCGACGCGAAGAAGGCCCGCCGGGAGGCCGAGAAGCGCGACGCCCAGATCGCCGACCTGCGCGCCGCGCTCTTCGCCGCCCGCGCCGACGCCTCCGCGGCCGACCAGAAGCGGGCGGCCGCCCACCTCGCCGACCGCACCGCCCTCGAACGCCTCATCACGGCCCTGCCGGGGTCCGACTGACCGGACGCGAACGGGAATCACGGAGGGCCCGATACGGAAACGGCGGACCATGCGGCATCCTGTAATGCACGAGGCTTCCTACGATCGGACCAGTGGATGACGCCAACCCCCCGTCGCGTCCGGCAATCGCTGTCGTGGACCGCGACCGCCGCAGTGTGGTGCTCCGTGCTCGCCGCGGCCGTCACGGTCGCCCTCGACACCGTGCCGGGGACCATCGCCCCCGGCACCGCCGCCGCCCTCGGTTCCCTCGGCGCCGCCTGCGCCGGCTCGCTCATGTGGCGCGCCGCCAAGCGGATCGAGCCCGGCCGCCGCACCACCTACCAGCTCATGGCCGCGGGCATCCAGACCATGGCCGCGTCCTTCGCGGCCGCGTGCTGGCTCCCCGACGCCGCCGGGGACGCCGTCGCCGGGTCCGGGTTCGCCGCCGCCGTCGTCCTCTGGGCCCTCGCCCTCCTGCGCCTGCCCGACCGCGGCTGGGCCCCCCAGGCCGTGCAGCGGCGCCTCGTGGACGGCTCCTTCGTCGGCCTGTGCGTGCTCTTCTTCGCCTGGACCCTGTTCGCGCGCCCCCTGTTCGCGCAGATGCGCGGCCCCCTCGGCGAAGGCGACCTCGCGATCGTCATCCCCGGGATGATGGGCGTCGTCATGCTCGGCGTCGGCTTCACCACCACCTTCCGCATCCAGCGCTGGCGCCGCCGCCACGCCTCCGCGTACCTCGCCGTGTTCGCCGTCCACTTCACCGGCCTGTCCACGTTCGTCGCCTGGCAGTGGCTGCGCCCCGAGGAGCGCGTCCTGTGGTGGTCCGTCGCCTGGGTCGCCACCTGCGCGGCCCTCCTCGGCGTCACCTACCTCGCCGCCCGCCACCAGAAGCCCGCCCCGATCGACAAGCCGAACTACCCCGGCGTCCACTACACCGTCATGGCCGGGGCGGGCGCGCTCGCCGCCGCCACCGTCCTCATCAACGGCGCCACCCGCGGGGCCCTCCCGCTCGACGCGGCCCTCCTCGGCCTCGCCGCCGTCGGCGCCCTCGGCGCGCGCCTGGTCCTCACCTACCTCGACGTCAGGCGCGTCACCGGCGAGGCGACGGCCCGGCAGCGCCGCCTCTCCGCCATCGTCGGCGTCGCCTCCGACACCGTCCTCGTCCTGGACGAGGAGCTCACCGTCACCTGGCACCCCGAGGACTCCGCGTGGCGGCCCGCCACCGACGCCGGGGAGTGCCTCGGCGCGTCCTTCCTCGACCTCGTCCACATCGACGACCGCCGCCACGCCGAAGAGGACCTCCACACGCTCCTCAACGGCCTCAGCCACACCGGGCAGGTCTCCCTCAACGTCCGCGTCCGCGACGCCTCCCGCCGCTGGCGCCACACCGAGACCGTCGTCTCCGACCTCCGCGGCCGCCCCCAGGTGCGCGGCCTCGTCGCCCGCATCGAGGACGTGGGCGCCCGCAGGAGCCTGGAGACCGAGCTCGCCCGCATGGCCTACTCCGACCCCCTCACCGGCCTCGCGAACCGCCGCGCGCTCCTCCAGAGCCTCGAAGACGGCGTCGCCGCCGAGGAGCACCAGACCGCGCTGCTCCTGCTCGACCTCGACGGCTTCAAGAACGTCAACGACACCCGCGGCCACGACTTCGGCGACGAACTCCTCGTGGAGGTCTCCCGCCGCATCAAGGAACTGCTGCGCCCCACCGACGTCGGCGCCCGCCTCGGCGGCGACGAGTTCGCGATCCTGCTGCGCGCCAGCCGCTCCGAAGCCGTCGCCACCGCCAAGGCCCTGGTCGACCGCCTCGCCGAACCGTACGAGTTCCACGACGAGTCCACCGTCTTCGTCACCGGCTCGGTCGGCATCGCCACCGCCGCAGAGGGACTGGGCGACCCCGAACTGCTCCTGCGCAACGCCGACCTCGCCCTGCGCGCCGCCAAGCAGGCCGGGAAGAACCGCTACGCCACCTACGACGCCGAGTTCGACCGCGTCGTGCGCCGCAAGAACGAGCTCACCCAGGAGCTGCGCGGGGCCATCGACCGCGACGAGCTCCACCTCGTCTACCAGCCCGTGTTCTCCGTCTCCGACCGCACCATCGTCGGCGCCGAGGCCCTCATGCGCTGGCACCACCCCCGCCTCGGCCAGGTGAGCCCCGGCGAGTTCATCCCCGCCGCCACCGAGTCCGGCCTCACCCAGGACCTCGCCGTGTGGACCGTCAACCGCGCCGCCGAGCAGCTCGCCCAGTGGCACTCCGCGGGCATCAAGGCCTGGATCTCCGTGAACGTCTCCGTCAAGGAGCTCCACACCGCCCTGTTCGCCACCGAGGTCAACACCGCGCTCATCGCCGCGGGCGTCCCCGCCAAGCGCCTCGTGCTCGAAGTCACCGAGCACGACTTCTCCCACCAGATGAACACCCTCATCGCCCAGCTCGGGGCCCTGCGCGGCGCCGGAGTGCGGATCGCCTTGGACGACTTCGGGTCCGGGTACTCCTCCCTCGGCCAGCTCGACCGCCTCCCCGTCGACATCCTCAAGATCGACCGCGACCTCATCGCCAAGGACGACGGCGGCGTCGGCCCCCTCGCGGCCGTCACCGTCGCCCTCGGCCGCATCCTCGGCATGGAGGTCATCGCCGAAGGCGTCGAGACCGACCTCCAGCTCAACGCCATGATCGCCGCCCAGGCCCCGCTCGTGCAGGGCTACCTCCTCGCCAAGCCCATGGACCCCGACGACCTGACGCGCTGGCTCACCGAGGAGCCCAGGGCCCTCACCACCGAGCCGTACGGCGTCCCCGGGCCCCGCGACACGCCGACCGACGTCCCGGAGTCTGAGAAAAGTTGACTCACGGGCCGGAATCGTGAATCATGGGGGGCGTGCCGCAGCAGAACTACGACCAGAACGCGACCGAGGCCCTCGCCGCCCGGCCGCTCGTCGTAGTACTTACCTAGCGCACCGTCGTTCTCTGACGGTGCGCTCGCCCCGTGCGTCCTAGCACGCGGGCGATTTTTTCTGCCCGGGGAACGACGCAGCATGTCGAACCAGCCACATCTCCCTATTGGACGAAGGACATGAGCACACCAGTGAAGGCACCCAAGCCAGGGCCGCAGGCCAAAACGGCAGGGACGCAGGCTGCCAAAGCTCAGCCCGCGAGGCCGAAGGCACCCAGGCCCGCACCCCCGCTCGGCGCTCCCGCCGCCGCGCCCGTCCTCACCGGGGCGCAGGCCGTCGTCCGCGCCCTCGAAGAGCTTGAGGTCGAAGCGGTCTTCGGCATCCCGGGCGGCGCGATCCTCCCGGCCTACGACCCGCTCCTGGACTCCGAGAAGGTGCGCCACATCCTCGTCCGCCACGAGCAGGGCGCCGGCCACGCCGCCCAGGGCTACGCACTCGCCACCGGCAGGGTCGGCGTGTGCATGGCCACCTCCGGGCCCGGCGCGACCAACCTGGTGACCCCGCTCGCCGACGCCCACATGGACTCGGTCCCGATCGTCGCCATCACCGGCCAGGTCGCCTCCACGGCGATCGGCACGGACGCGTTCCAGGAGGCCGACATCGTCGGCATCACCATGCCGATCACCAAGCACTCGTACCTGGTGACCACCGGCGAGGAGATCCCGCGCGTGCTCGCCGAGGCGTTCCACGTGGCCGCCACCGGCCGCCCCGGGCCCGTCCTGGTCGACATCCCCAAGGACATCCTCTCGGGCACCGCGCCGTTCGTGTGGCCGCCCAAGATGGACCTGCCGGGCTACCGGCCCACGACGCAGCCGCACGGCAAGCAGATCCGCGAGGCCGCCGCGCTCATCGCCGAGGCCAGGCGCCCCGTGCTCTACGTCGGCGGCGGCGTCGTCAAGTCCGGCGCCCACGCCGAGCTGCGCGAGCTCGCCGAGCTGACCGGCGCGCCCGTCATCACCACGCTGATGGCCCGCGGCGCCTTCCCCGACTCGCACCCGCAGCACCTGGGCATGCCCGGGATGCACGGCACGGTGCCCGCCGTCCACGCGCTCCAGAAGTCCGACCTCATCGTCGCCCTGGGCGCGCGCTTCGACGACCGCGTCACCGGCAAGCTCGACACGTTCGCGCCCGAGGCGAAGATCGTCCACGTCGACATCGACCCCGCCGAGATCGGCAAGAACCGCGAAGTGGACGTCCCGATCGTGGGCGACTGCCAGGCCGCGATCGCCGCCATGACCGAGGCCTACGCGGACCCGGGCAAGGAGCGCCTGAAGACCTGGTGGGAGACCCTCGACGACCTGCGCGGCCGGTATCCCTTGGGCTACACCGACATCGACGACGGGCTGCTGACCCCCCAGTGGGTCATCCAGCGCCTCGGCGAGCTCGCCCCCGAGGACACCATCTGGACCGCGGGCGTCGGCCAGCACCAGATGTGGGCCTCCCAGTTCATCAAGTACGAGGCCCCCGGCACGTTCCTCAACTCGGGCGGCCTGGGCACCATGGGCTTCGCCGTTCCGGCGGCCATGGGCGCCAAGCTCGGCGAGATGGACCGCACCGTGTGGGCCGTGGACGGCGACGGGTGCTTCCAGATGACCAACCAGGAGCTCGCGACCTGCGCGGTCGAGGGCATCCCGATCAAGGTCGCCGTCATCAACAACGGCAACCTCGGCATGGTGCGCCAGTGGCAGACCCTGTTCTACGACAAGCGGTACTCCAACACGAACCTGTCGACGCACCACTCCGAGGCGTCCCCGCGCATCCCCGACTTCGTGAAGCTCGCCGAGGCCCTCGGCTGCGTCGGCCTGCGCGCCGAGACGGCCGAGGAAGTGGACGCGGTCATCGCCCAGGCCAACGCGATCAACGACCGGCCCGTCGTCGTCGACTTCACCGTCGGCCCCGACGCCATGGTGTGGCCGATGGTCCCCGCGGGGGTCTCCAACGACGAGATCCTCTACGCGCGCGACGTGCGCCCGAACTTCGACGACGAGGGGGAGATCTAGATGATGAGCAAGCACACGCTCTCCGTGCTCGTGGAGAACAAGCCGGGCGTCCTCGCCCGCGTCTCCGCGCTGTTCTCCCGGCGCGGGTTCAACATCGAGTCCCTCGCCGTCGGACTGACCGAGCACCCCGGCGTCAGCCGCATCACCATCGTGGTGGACGTCGAGGCGGGCTCGCTGGAGCAGGTCACCAAGCAGCTCAACAAGCTCGTCCACGTCCTCAAGATCGTGGAACTGGAAGCGGGCTCCTCCGTGCAGCGCGAACTGCTGCTGGTGAAGGTCCGCGCCGATGCCGCCACCCGCGGCCAGGTGATCGCCGCCGCCGAGCTGTTCAAGGCCCGCTCGGTCGACGTCACACCCGACACGGTCACCTTCGAGGTCACCGGGAACCACGACAAGATCGAGGCGTTCCTGGAAGTCCTGGAGCCGTTCGGGATCAAGGAGCTCGTCCAGTCGGGGACGGTCGCACTCGGGCGGGGGGCCAAATCGATGGCCTCGCTGTCGCGCTACGTCTCACCGAATAGCTAGTCAAGAAGGAAGCATTTGCATGTCCGCTGAAGTGTTCTACGACGACGACGCCGACCTGGCCCTCATCCAGGGCAAGAAGGTCGCCGTCCTCGGCTACGGCTCGCAGGGCCACGCCCACTCGCTGAGCCTGCGGGACTCCGGCGTCGAGGTCGTCATCGGCCTCCAGGAAGGGTCGAAGTCCCGCCCCAAGGCCGAGGAGGCGGGCCTGAAGGTGCTCACCCCGGCCGAGGCCGCCGCGTGGGCCGACGTCATCATGATCCTCGTCCCCGACACCGTGCAGGCCAAGCTGTACGCCGACGAGATCGCGCCGAACCTGTCCGCCGGGAACTCCCTGTTCTTCGGCCACGGCTTCAACATCCGCTACGACCTGATCCAGGCCCCCGCGGACGTCAACGTCGCCATGGTCGCCCCGAAGGGCCCGGGCCACATGGTCCGCCGCCAGTTCGTCGACGGCAAGGGCGTCCCCGCCCTCGTCGCGGTCGAGCAGGACCCGTCCGGCGACACCCAGGCCGTCGCGCTCTCCTACGCGAAGGCCATCGGCGGCACCCGCGCCGGCGTCCTCAAGACCACCTTCAAGGAGGAGACCGAGACCGACCTGTTCGGCGAGCAGGTCGTCCTCTGCGGCGGCACCGCCGAGCTCATCCGCGCCGGCTTCGAGACCCTGGTGGAAGCGGGCTACGCGCCCGAGGCCGCCTACTTCGAGTGCCTGCACGAGCTCAAGCTCATCGTGGACATGATCTACGAGGGCGGCCTTACCAACATGTGGTACTCCGTCTCCGACACCGCCGAGTACGGCGGCGTCTCCCGCGGCTCGCGCATCATCAACGACGACACCCGCAAGGAGATGAAGCGCATCCTCGGCGAGATCCAGGACGGCACCTTCGCCAAGGAGTGGGTCGCCGAGTCCGAGAAGCGCGAGAACTTCAAGAAGCTCCAGGCCGTCCAGACCGACAACCAGCTCGAAGAGGTCGGCAAGAAGATGCGCGACCTCATGCCCTGAGCGGCTCCCGGCCCCTGCCGTTCCGGGACCTCGCCCCCAGAACCGCTTCTACCTTTCTAGAAAGAAAGGTAGAATGGCGGACATGGCACTGAGCATCAAGAGCCCGGCGGCCGATCAGCTCGCGCGCGAACTGGTCGCGGCCACCGGCGAGTCCCTGACCGAGGCCGTGGAGACCGCGATCCGCGAACGGCTGGAGCGGCAGACGCAGGGCGCGCGCTCCCGGCGCATCCGCCACCGGCTCGACGCACTGCGGGCCGAGCTGCGGCAGGCGCCGGTCGTCGACGACCGCGCCCCCGACGAGATCCTCGGATACGACGAGAACGGCCTCCCCACGTGACCGACGCCGACTTCCTCGTGGTGGACACCTCCGCCGCCGTCGCCGTCCTGAGCGACGAGCCCGGCGCCGACTGGCTCGCCGACGCGCTCGCGCAGACGACCGCGGCGGTCATGCCCGCGGCGACCTATCTTGAGCTGAGCATGGTCCTGGAGTCCCGCTTCGGCCCGCGCGAGACCGGGATCGCCGCCCGGTTCGCCCGCGACGCCGAGATCGACATCGTCGATGTGACGGCCAAGTCGGCCGAACGCGCACTCGAATCATGGCGCCGGTTCGGCAAAGGGCGGCACCCCGCGAAACTGAACTTCGGCGACTGCATCGTCTACGGCGTCGCCGCCGAACTCGACTGGCCGGTCCTGTGCGTCGGCGACGACTTCGTCCAGACCGACATCGGCGTCCTCCGACCGCCCGGGACCACCGAACCCGCCTGAACCACCGGCAGGGGCCGGGAGCCGCTCAGCGGCTCCCGGCCCCTTCTTGCAAGTGCGATCTGCATGACCGCGGGCGTGCGGGAGGAAGGTCAGCGCTGCTGCTGGTACTGGGCGGCGTAGACCTGGCGGGCGGCCGGGGTGAGGGCCGGGCCGACCTGGTTGATGAGGTTGGCGAGCTCGTGGCCCACCTGGCCGATGTCGCAGTTGAGGCCGGCGAGCGCGAGGATGCTCGCGCCGCTCGACACCGACATCGAGAACATGAAGCCGCCGTTCATCTCCGTCAGGTTCGAGATCACGGGGTCGGCCTGGAGCGACCGGGCCGCACCGGCGAGGAGGCTCGTCAGACCGGACGCGATGGCCGACAGGCGCTCGGCCTCATCGCGCGGCAGCGTGTTGTTCGAGGCGATGAGCAACCCGTCCGCGGCCACGGCGATCACGTGCGTCACGTGGGGCACCCGGCCGACGAAGTCGTTGAGAAGGAAGTCCAGTTGCGCACTAGTGGTGTTCATGATCGTTCTCCGGGTCATTTCTCATTTTGGGGTCCAGCGGTCCTGCTGCTCGAAAGGCCGCGGGCGTACGCGGAGTACGTCGCGCCGATGCTCCGGGGATTGCGCTCGATGACCATCCCGTCCTGACCCGGGCTGGGGGCGACCGCGCCCGGGACCAGATTCGTCATCGGGTCCCGCCGCGGCAGGCCGTTCGGCCCGAAGGTGGGGGGCTTCTTCGGTTGGGGGAGTGCGTGACCGGCCCGCAGGGACGGGTCGGCGTGCACCACGGTCACGTCGAACTTGATCTCCGGGAGCTCGGAGAGCACGGCCGTCGTCGAGGAGGAGAGTACCGGGAGCGGACGGGTATCGTCCACAGCGGAGACACGCGGGCTCGGACCCGCGGGCAGCGCCTTCGGTTCGGGCGCAACGTGCTTGGCGGGCTGGCGCTGCCCCGGCACCTGGGCGGCGGGCGGGGCGTCGGCGCCGTCGGGGCGGCCGAACAGCGGGGCGTTGCGCCGCGGGCGCGGCAGCGGGACGGTCCGGGCCCCGGCGGTCCCGCCCGTCAGGCTCGCCTGGCGCTGGCTGCGCGGCGGCGGCGTGAACGACAGCAGCGTGCCGGGCACGGCGATCTCGGCGACGACGCCGCCGCCGATCGACGGCCGCAGCTCGACCTCGATGCCGTGGCGCCCCGCGAGGAACCCGACCACGGTGAGCCCCATGGCCTGCATGGCCTCCAGGTCCACCGGGGTGTCGCGGCGGAGGCGGTCGTTGAACCGCTCCATCCGGTCCGGCTCGATGCCGATGCCGTGGTCGCGCACCTGGATGATGACCTTCCCGGTCAGGACCCGGGCGGTGATCTCGGCGGCGGACTCGGAGTAGCGGGTGGCGTTGTCCATGAGCTCGGCGAGGAGCTGCACGACGTCGTCCACGTGGTCGGCCTTGACCCACGCGCCCTCGTCGGCGGCGGCCTCGATGCGCGTGTAGTACTCGATGCGGCTCTGGGCCGCGATGAGCACGTCGTCGAGCGAGGCGTCGGTGGTGCGGACCTTCGCGGCCGAGGAGCCGCCGAGGACCAGCAGGGAGTCGTTCGCGCGCCCGATGAGCGAGGCGAGGTGGTCCAGGCGGAACAGCCGCTGGAGGCGCTCGGGGTCCTGCTCGTTCTGCTCGGCCGCGTCGAGTTCGGCGGTGAGCCGCCCGGTGAGCGAGTGGCCGCGGCGGGCAAGGCGCACGAAGATCGCGCCGACGTGGTACCGCAGGAGGGCCTGCTGCGCCGAGACGCGGATGGCCTCGCGGTGGACGATGTTGAACGCCTCGCCGACCTCGCTGAGCTCGTCGTCGCCGCGCACCGCCATCGGCGGGGTCGTGCGGGCGGCGTACTCGAACGGGCTGAGCCCGCCCAGGCCCTGCTGCTGGTCGACGCGCTTGACGGCCTGCGGGAGGTCGACCATGGCGATCTGCCGGGCCGAGCCCGAAAGGTCGCGCAGACCCCGCGTGACCGAGCGGCCGATCGTGAACGCGATGAGGAACGCGATGGCCAGCGCCACGATCGCGATGATCGATTCCGTGGCGAGCCTTCGGATCGCGGCGGCGCTGACGGCCTGCGCCTCGGCGGTCGCCTCGTCGAGCGAGGCGCCCACGAGCTCGGCGGTCGCGGCGTGCCGGGCGTCGTAGGCGGCCATGAGCGCGTAGTGCTCGACCTCCTGCTCCTCGTCGGAGCGGGACCCGGCGATGGTGCTCTCGAACGCGTTGGCCTCGCGGGCGTCGCCCGCGCCGAGGCCGCCCACCTCGAAGACGGCGGCGTCGGGGTCGGTCTGGGCCGCGATGCGCCGGTACTCGGCGAGCGACTCCTCGCGGGCGGCGGTGAGCCGCATGAAGGTCCGGTGCTTGCCCGCGAGCGGCTTGCCGTCCTCCAGCGAGAGCACGAGCATGCGGATCTGCTCGGAGGACTCGTCGATGGCGGACAGGAGCGCCGCGGTGCGCACGATCCGGGTCAGCTCGGAGGTCCCGGCCAGGTCGACGGCGTGGTCGAGGACGGCCGCCAGGCGCGAGACGACCGAGTTGTACACCGTGAGGTGGACTGCGGCGACGGAGCCGTCGTGGACGGCCTCGCGGGCGATGCCGAGCCGCTCCAGGGGCGCGTCGGCGCGGTGGAGGAGCGACTCGGACTCGGCGTCCAGGTCGAGGGCGGCGCGGGTCGCGGCGAGCGATTCGAGCGCGTCGCCGGTGTCGGTCTCGTTGCCGCTGAAGGAGTTCTGGATCGACTCGACGTCGGTGACGCCGGTCTGCTCCTGGTACACGAGCCTGGCGGCGTCCTTGCGCTCGGCCTGGATCGCGACGATCACGTCGTTGACGTCGCGGGCGAGTTCGACCGCGTCGGCGGTCGCCCCGATGTCCTGGGCCTCGTCGGCGGACTCGACGAGACGGAGCGCTACCATCCCGGCCAGGGTGAGCGCCGGGACGAGCAGCATGATCGTCAGTTTGGTCCGGATTCTCATGCGGGACCAGGGACCGCCGCGCTGGCGCCGCTTGGACTGCGACGGCGGGGACTCGGCTAGCTCATCGTTCATCTCAGGGGTTCCTTCGGCGGGCGCCGGCGCTATTCGACGCCCAGATAGGCTTTCACGACTCGGGGGTCTTGCAGGAGTTCGGAGGCGGGGCCGCTGTGGGCGATCTCCCCGGTCTCCAGGACGTGTCCGGTGTCGGCCGCGCGCAGCGCCCGGCGGGCGTTCTGCTCGACCAGCACGACGGTCACGCCCGAGGCGCGGATCTTCTCGATGACCGTGAACACTTCGTCGACCATCTTGGGGGCCAGCCCCATCGAGGGTTCGTCCAGGAGGACGACCCTCGGCCTGGCGATCATCGCGCGGGCGATCGCCAGCATCTGCTGCTCGCCGCCGGACAGCGATCCGGCGGGCAGGGCCCGCCGCTCGGCCAGGACGGGGAACAGGTCGTACATCTCGGATTCGGGGGCCGCGAGGCGGCGGCGCCGGTGGGCGCCGAGGAGCAGGTTCTCGGCGACGCTGAGGGTGCCGAGGATCTGGCGGCCCTCGGGGACGAGGACGAGCCCGGCGGCGACGCGGCGGTGCGCGGGGCGGCGGGTGACGTCCTCGCCTTGGAAGCGGATGCGGCCCGAGGAGGGCCGGACGAGGCCGGAGGCGGCGGCGAGCACGGAGCTCTTGCCCGCGCCGTTGGCGCCCACGAGCGCGAGGAGGCCGCCTTCGGGAACGCTGAAGGACACGTCTCTGACGGCCTGCACGCGCCCGTAGGCGACCTTGAGCGACTCGACTTCGAGGATCGGTTCAGACATGTTCGGACTCCTCGTGCTCTGCCTCGGTGCCCAGGTACGCCTCGATGACCCGCGGGTCGGCGGCGACCTCGCGCGGCTCGCCCTCGGCGATGACCTCGCCGAAGTCGAGGACGACGAGGCGGGTGCAGGCTTCGAGGACCATCTTCACGTTGTGCTCGATGAACAGGACGGTGACGCCGTCGTCGGCGAGGCCGCGGATGAGTGCGGCGAGTTCGGCGGCCTCGACGTGGTTCATGCCCGCGGCCGGCTCGTCGAGGATGAGCAGGGTCGGGTGGGCGGCGAGGGCGCGGGCGATCTCCAGGCGGCGGCGGTCGCCGTAGGAGAGCGCCCCGGGGCGCACGCCGGCGCGCTCGGCGAGGCCGACGCGTTCGAGCTGGGCCCAGGCGAGGGCGAGGGCGCGGCGCTCGTCGCGGCGGGCCGAGGGGAGCCACAGGAGGCGGCGCAGGTAGGTGGGGCGGCTGACGACGTGCGTGCCGACGAGGACGTTCTCCAGGACGGTGAGGCGCTCGAACAGCTTGGAGTGCTGGAAGGTCCGGCTCACCCCGGCCTGCGCGAAGCGGTGTGGCCGCGAGCCGATCGGGACGCCGAGGACGGTTCCCTCTCCGGCCGTGGGGGGTTCGAGGCCGGAGACCATGTTGACGAGGGTGGTCTTCCCGGCGCCGTTGGGGCCGATGACGCCGAGGACCTCTCCGGCGCGGATCTCCAGGTCGACGCCGCGCACGGCCTTGACAGCGCCGTAGGTCTTGGCGAGGCCGGTCACGGAGGCGAGGGGCGTCCCGGGGTCGGGGAGCGGGTCGAGGGCGTCGAGCGGGGCGTAGTCGGGGCCGGGCCGCTCGGGCGCGCGGCGCAGGCGCGCGAACAGGGTCGAGAGGCCGCCGGGGAGGAACAGGATCACCGCGAGCAGGAGCACGCCGGTGACGAGCGGGTGGATCCAGCCCGCTTCGAGGCCCAGCAGGTTCTGCACTTCCGGTACGGCCCAGAGGAATCCGGCGCCGAGGATGGGTCCGAAGAACACGAGGTAGCCGCCGAGGACGGCGGTGACGAGGCCGTTGACGGTGAGGCTGAAGTCGAACGAGACGGGCGTGATGCGCCCGAAGAAGTAGGCGAACATGACGCCGTAGACGCCCGCGATGGCGCCGGAGGCGACGAACGAGGCCATGCGGGTGCGGGCGACGTCCACGCCCATGGACCCGGCGGCGAGCTCGTCCTCGCGGACGGCGGCGAACGCGCGGCCCGAGCGGGAGGGCCCGAGGCGCCAGAACAGGTACGCGAGGACCGCGACGACGGCCCACGCGAAGTCGAAGGTGACCCAGCGTTCCAGGCGCATGCCGAGCGCGCCGTTCGTCCACTCCGCGTTGTTGATGAACACGCGGATCATCTCGGCGGAGGCGATGGTCGCGATGGCGAGGAAGACCCCGCGCAGGCGCAGCACGGGCAGGCCGACGACGAACGCGGCGGCGGCGCCGACGACCGCCCCGGCGGGGAGGCCGACGAGGACGGGGGAGATCGACCCGGCGATGGGCTCGGTGGGGACGACCAGCGTGGAGACGTAGGCCGCGAGGGACGCGAACCCGGCCTGGCCGAGGCTGAGCTGCCCGGCCATGAGGACCACGTGGAACGAGTAGGCGAGGATCGCGCCGAGCGCGATCGTGGTGATGAGGGCCTCGTATCCGGCGAGCATCAGACCTCCCTGACCTTGACGTGGCCGAACAGGCCCCGCGGGCGCAGCACGAGCACGGCGAAGAGCAGCGCGAACGCGACCATGCTCTTCCACGTGGAGTCGAACAGGTGGATGGTCAGGGCCTCGGCGATGCCGAGGACCACCCCGGCGGCCATGGCGCCCCACAATGAGCCGAGGCCGCCGAGGATGATCACCGCGAATCCGACCAGCTCGATCGAGGCGCCGAGGTCGCGCCCGGCCTGCCCGAGGTTGAGCGCGAGGAGGGCCCCGGCGACGGTGCCGAGCGCCGACGAGAGCGCGTACGTCCCGGCGGTCACCCGCCCCACGTTGACGCCGAGGACCTTCGCCGCGGTCGGGTTCTCCGCGACGGCCCGCATGGACCGGCCCAGCGAGGTCGCCGAGACGAGCCACGCGAGGCCGAGCATGAGGACCAGCGCGAGGCCGAGCGTCACCAGCTGCGTCAGGGTGACCCTGACGCCGGCGACCTCGAAGAGCCGGTTGGGGAAGTAGTCCGCCGCGAAGTGCTGCGGGTCGGTGCCGTACCGCGCCTGGAGGAGCGCGATGACGATGCCGCCGAGCGCGACGGAGGAGATGAGGCCGGCGAAGTGCTCGTCGTCGCGGCCGCGCAGCGGCCGGAACGCGATGCGCTCCACCAGGACCCCGGCGAGCGCCCCGAACAGGGCCACCACCGGGAACAGGATCCAGATCGGGATCGCGGTCCGCGCCGCGACCTCGATGCCGACGAACGCGCCGGCCGTGAACACCGCCGGATGGGCGAGGTTCAGGTGTCGGAGCACGCCGAACACGAGCGTGAAGCCGATCGCGAAGAGCGCGTAGATCGAGCCTGCGAACACGCCGTTCGCCAACTGTTGCAGCATGTCTGGATTCCTGTACGGGGATGGGGACGGGGACTCGCCGGGGCGAGGCGGTTACAGCAGGGTGAAGGCGCCGTCGTGGACGATCTGGACGACGGCCTCCTGGGTGACCTCGCCGTTCTCGTCGATCGAGATCGGGCCGAGGATGGAGTCGTATTCGAGGATCTGGCCGAGGTTGTCCTTGATGGCCTCGCGGTTCGCGTCGCAGTCGGCGCGGATCGCCTGGTCGAGGAGGTACGCGGCGGTGTAGGCCTGGGCGGCGAACTGGTCGGGCGCGCGGCCGTACTTCTCGGTGTAGTTGGCGATGAACTCGGCGTTGCCGGTGGTGTCGGCGGCGGCGCTCCACGCGCCGCCCACGATCAGGCCCTCGGAGGCGTCTTCGAGCGCGCCGACCAGGACCGGGGAGTTGAAGGCGTTGCCGCCGACGATGGGGGCCTCGATGCCCAGGTTGCGGGCCTGCTTCACGAGCGGGACGGTCGCGCCGGGCAGGGCCGAGAGGATGACGGCGTCGGGCTCGGCTTCGAGCACGGAGGTGAGCTGCGCCGCGAAGTCGGTGTCGGCGGTCTCGAAGGTCTCCTCGGCGACGATCTCGATGCCCTCGTCGGTGAGGACGTCCTTGATCGTGTTGGCCGCGGAGGTGGTGAACTCGTCGGCGTTGTCGTAGAGGACGGCGACCTTGGCGAGGCCCAGGGCCTCCTTGGCGGCCGGGATGGACGCGGCGAGGGCGACCTCCTCGGGCAGCGAGGCGCGGAAGATGTAGTCGCCCATCTCCGGGATGCCCTCGGCGGTGGTCGAGACGCCCAGCGCGGGCACGCCGGCGCTCTCGGCGTCGGTGTAGGTCGTGAAGGCCATGTTCGAGAGGGTCGGGCCGACGATGGCGCTCACCTCGTCGCGGTCGATGAGCTTCCCGAAGGCGGCCACGGAGTCCTCGACGCTGGTCTTGTCGTCCTCCTGGATCACCTCGTAGGTGATGCCCCCGGCGGCGTTGAGCTCCTCGAAGCCCATCGCGAGGCCTTCTTGCTGGTAGGTGCCGGCGAATGCGGCTGCCTCGGTGAGGCTGAAGACGGCGCCGATCTTGACGGTCTCGTCGATGGTGCAGTCCGCTCCCGTGCCCGAGCCGGAGAGGGCGCTGTCGGAGGAGGCTTGGTTCGTGTCGTCTGAGACACAGGCACCGGTCGCGAGCAGTGCGGCGGCGGCCAGAGCCGCGCCGGTGGTGGATTTGAGGCGCATGTTCTTCCTTGAATGGAAATGATGATGAGAGAGGCTCGTGGGGTCTTTGGTGGGGAAGCCACCGTCTCGTGGGGGATCAGGCGGCACGCAGGCCACCTTATAAGGACGGTGAGAGCCGCACAAGACCGGACAAGGATAAGTTTGGGCGACTAGCGGGCTTTACCGTGAACAATCAGGGTGAACATCGCGCACTCTGTGAAAGGTTGTGAACAGGCGGACGAACGACAGTGCACTGTGGGCGGTCTGACGACAGCGGAGCGTCACTGGCCCGTCGCGCTCCCGGCCCTGATCGTGTGACGCGCCTCGCGTCTATCCTGGGGGAGTGGTTGCGAACGGTGTGAAGACGTACCAGGTGAAGACGTACGGCTGCCAGATGAACGTGCACGACTCCGAGCGCATCGGGGGCCTGCTCGAAGCGGCGGGCTACGTCCCGGTCGAGGGGGAGTCCGCCCCGGACCTCGTCGTCTTCAACACCTGCGCGGTCCGCGAGAACGCCGACAACAAGCTGTACGGCAACCTGAGCCACCTCGCGCCCGCGAAGCGCGCCAACCCCGACATGCAGATCGCCGTCGGCGGCTGCCTGGCGCAGAAGGACCGCGGCGAGATCGTCAAGCGCGCCCCCTGGGTCGACGCGGTCTTCGGCACGCACAACATCGGCTCGCTCCCGGTCCTGCTGGAGCGCGCCCGCCACAACCGGGCCGCCGAGGTCGAGATCCTGGAGTCCCTGGAGACCTTCCCCTCGACGCTGCCGACCAAGCGCGAGTCCACCTACTCCGGGTGGGTGTCGATCTCCGTGGGCTGCAACAACACCTGTACGTTCTGCATCGTGCCCTCGCTGCGCGGCAAGGAGAAGGACCGCCGCCCCGGCGAGATCCTCGCCGAGGTCGGCGCGCTGGCGGCCGAGGGCGTCTCCGAGGTGACCCTCCTGGGCCAGAACGTGAACACCTACGGCGTCGAGTTCGGCGACAAGCTCGCCTTCGGGAAGCTCCTGCGCGCGTGCGGCGAGATCGAGGGCCTGGAGCGGGTGCGCTTCACCAGCCCGCACCCGAAGAACTTCACCGACGACGTCATCAGCGCGATGGCCGAGACCCCGAACGTGTGCCACTCGCTGCACATGCCGCTCCAGTCCGGCTCCGACCGCGTCCTCAAGGAGATGCGCCGGTCCTACCGCTCCGGCAAGTACCTGGAGATCCTCGACAAGGTCCGCGCGGCCATGCCCGACGCGGCGATCACCACCGACATCATCGTGGGCTTCCCCGGCGAGACCGAGGAGGACTTCCAGGCCACCCTCGACGTGGTCGAGAAGGCCCGCTTCTCCAGCGCCTTCACGTTCCAGTACTCGATCCGCCCCGGCACGCCCGCCGCGACCATGGACGGCCAGATCCCCAAGGCCGTCGTGCAGGAGCGGTACGAGCGGCTCGTGGCCCTCCAGGAGCGCGTCTCCTGGGAGGAGAACCGCAAGCTCGAAGGCGCCGAGGTCGAGGTCCTGGTGACCGCCGGGGACGGCCGCAAGGACGAGGCCACCGGCCGCCTCTCCGGCCGCGCCCGCGACGGCCGCCTCGTCCACTTCAACGTCACCCCTTCCGAAACGGACGCGTGCGGCAACGCCGAGGGCGTGCGCCCCGGCGACGTCATCACCACCGCGATCACCTACGGCGCCCCGCACCACCTCGTCGCCGACGGCCCGGTCCTGTCGCACCGCGCGACCCGCGCGGGCGACGCGTGGGCCTCCGGCAAGGCCACGAAGCTCCCCGGCGTCAGCCTCGGCATGCCCTCGATCGGCCGCAAGGCCCTTCCGCAGCAGGAGGCCCCCGGCTGCGGGTCGTGCTGACCCGGCGCATGATCCGCGCCGCCGCCGCCCGTGCCAGAATCGGGCGATGGAACAGGAAATCGACGTACAGGCCAAGCGGGACCAGATGTACGGGGAGCTGGACCTGGGCTCGCTGACGCTCTTCTCCGGGTCCTTCATCAACTACGGGTACTGGGACGAGATCGACCCGGGCCGCGACCTCACCCTCGCCGAGCGCACCGCCAGCCAGGCCGAGCTCTACCGCCGGGTCCTCGCGCGCCTCCCCACGCCCCCGGGCGCGCAGCTGCTCGAACTCGGCTGCGGCATCGGCGTCGGCACCGCGCTCGTCGCCCGCGAGTACGCCGCCTACACCACCGGCCTCGACCGCTCCAAGGCCCAGCTCGCCCGCGCCGCCGACGTCAACGCCGAAGCGCTGGAACTGCTCTCGGGCCGCCTGGAGTTCCAGGAGGGCTCGGTCACCGACCTCCCCTTCCCCGCCGACTCCTTCGACGGCCTCTACTCCGTCGAGGCCCTCCAGCACGTCGACGACCTCGCCGCCGTCGCCCGCGAGGCGCACCGGGTCCTGCGCCCCGGCGGCCACTTCGCCGCCGCCACGTTCTTCACCACCGACGCCGCCGCGGACCGCCCCCTCGCCGATCTCCTGGAGACCGTCGCCTCCGGCATCGACGTCCTCCGCCCCGCCACCGCCTTCGCCGCCGACCTCGACGCCGCCGGATTCGCCCACGTCGCCGTCGAACCCGTCGGCGACCACGTCTGGCGTCAGTTCGACCGCTGGATGTCCCAGACCGAGTTCCGCGACTCCTGGGGCCGCAACTGGCTGCGCTGCTACGAGAACGGCTGGATCGACTACTACATCGTCAGCGCGCGCTGAGCCGGACACGCCGCAGGGCCGGGCCGAAGGCCCGGCCCCTGGCGCGCGCTTACACGAGCGAGTCCTCCCACTGGCGGTGGAGGGTCGCGTACTCGCCGCCGTGGTCGATGAGCTCGTCGGGGCGGCCGTCCTCGATGATGCGGCCGTGCTCCAGGACCAGGACGCGGTCCGCGATCTCCACAGTGGAGAGGCGGTGGGCGATGATGATCGCCGTGCGGTCGGCCAGGATCGTGCGCAGGGCCCGCTGCACCAGGCGCTCGGACGGGATGTCCAGGGACGAGGTGGCCTCGTCCAGGATCAGCACCCGCGGGTCCGCCAGGAACGCCCGCGCGAACACCACGAGCTGCCGCTGGCCCGCCGACAGGCGCCCGCCGCGCTTGCGCACGTGCGTGTCGTACCCGTCCGGCAGCGCGTCGATGAACTCGTGCGCCCCGACCACCTTGGCCGCCTCCACGATCCGCTCCCGCGGCGCGCCCGGCATGCCCAGCTCGATGTTCTCCGCGATCGTGCCGTTGAACAGGAAGTTCTCCTGCGTGATCATGACGATGTTCCCGCGCAGGTCCGCCTCCGACAGGTCCCGCAGGTCCACGCCGTCGAGCGACACCGAACCCGAACCCGGGTCGTAGAACCGGCTCACCAGCTTCGCGATCGTCGTCTTCCCCGCGCCCGTCGCGCCCACCAGCGCGAGCGTCTGCCCGCCCGGGACGCGCAGGTCCAGACCCGGCAGGACCACCTGGTCCTCCCGGTACCGGAACTCCACCGCGTCGAACCGCAGCTCGCCGCGAGGCGACGCGATCGCCTTGGGCTCCAAGGGCTCGGGCACCTCCACCGGCTCGTCCAGGACGCCCGAGAGCTTCTCCAGCGCCGAGGTCGCCGACTGGAGCACGTTGTAGAACTGCACCAGCTCGTTCAGCGGGTCGAAGAACCGCTTCATGTACAGCAGGAACGCCGCCAGCACACCCAGCTCGGTGTTGCCCTGCATGACCTGCCAGCCGCCGAACAGCAGCACCACCACCGTCGCCAGGTGCCCGATGCCGCGCATCCCGCCCGACATGAACGCGTTCTGCTGGTGCCCCTTCGCCTGCGCGAACTGGTTGTCGGTGTTCAGGCCCGCGAACAGCTCCCGGTCGCGCGGCTCGCGCCGGTACGCCTGCACCGCGCGCACCCCGCCCATCGACTCCACGAAGTACACGATCAGGAGCGCCACGGTCTCGCGCGCCTTCCGGTACGCCACCGCCGACACCCGGCTGAACCACCGGCCCAGCATCAGCATCAGCGGGAACGTCAGCAGCGACACGGCCGCCAGCAGCGGGTCGATCACCAGCATCACGATCGTGATCGTCACGACGTTGAGCGCCGCGAGCACCAGGTCGTCGACGCCGTTCTCCGTCATCTCCCGGATCGACTCCATGTCCGAGGACTGCCGGGCCGTGACGCGCCCCGACGTGAACCGCTCGTGGAACGACACCGACAGGTCCTGGAACTTGCGGAACACCCTGCCGCGCAGCGCGAACAGCATCGCGTTGCCGACCTTCGCCGACTGCGCGATGTACAGCCGCACGCACACGTACTTCAGGACCGACACGACCGCGAACACCGCGCCGATCCCGATGAGCATCGAGTAGTCGCCGCGCTCGGAGATCGCCGGGATCGCGTTGTCGATCCCGAACATGACCAGCAGCGGCGTCGCCATGCTCGTGAAGTTCTGCACCACCAGGATCGCGCACAGGAACGCGATGCCCTTCTTGTGCGGGCGCATCATCCAGCCCAGCAGCGCGCGGCTCTTGAGCCGCAGCTCCTTGATCGACTCCGCGTCGTCCACTTCGGCGCTGGTGCGGTCCGCCTCCGCGGACTCCGCGCGCCCGCGCCACGCCGCGTGCTTGTCGGGCTTCTCGGTCTCGGTGACGGTCACGCCGCAACCTCCTCGGACTCGGCCGACAGCACGTCGACGTACTCGGGACTGGACGCCATCAGGTCGGAGTGGCGCCCGAACGCCGCGATCCGGCCCTCGTGCAGCAGCGCCACCTTGTCGGCCAGGGCGACCGTGGACGGCCGGTGGACCACGACCAGCGCGGTCGTGTCGCGCAGGACCTCCGCGAGGGCCCGCTCCACGAGCTCCTCGGTGTGCACGTCGAGCGCCGACAGCGGGTCGTCGAGGACGAGCACCGCGGGCCGCACGACGACGGCGCGGGCGAGCGCGAGGCGCTGGCGCTGGCCGCCGGACAGGGACAGGCCCTGCTCGCCGATGCGGGTGTCGAGGCCGTAGGGCAGGTCGTAGACGAACTCGGCCTGGGCGACGCGCACGGCCTCTTCGAGGTCCGCTTCGCTCGCGCCGGGGCGGCCGAGGGCGAGGTTCTCGCGCACGCTCATGGAGAAGAGCGTGGCCTCCTCGAACGCGGTGGTCACGACCGAGCGGAGGTTCTCCAGCTTGAGGTCGCGGATGTCGGTGCCGTCCAGGAGGATGCGTCCGGCCGTGGGGTCGTTCAGGCGCGAGGGCAGGGACACGAGCGTGGTCTTGCCCGAGCCGGTCTTCCCCGCGATGGCGACGGTCTCGCCGGGCTTGACGCGCAGGTCGACGCCGGCGAGCACTTCCTTCGTGTCGTCCTCGAACGCGAAGCGCACGCCCTCGAAGACGAGTTCGCCGCGGACCTCGCCGCGCTCGATCACCTTGGCGTTCGGGCGGTCCTTGATCGCCGGCTCGGTGTCGAACACGTCGTAGACGCGGTCGGCCGCCGTCATGGCCTCGTTGCCGTGGGCCATGACCCAGCCGGAGGCCTCGATCGGCCACAGGAGCGCCAGTTGCAGCATGATGAACGCGGTCAGGTCGCCCACGGACATCGAGCCGTTCGCGACCATGACCGAGCCGAGCACGAGGACGCCGCCGACCGCGGCGGTGGCGATGGCGTCATAGCCCGACCAGGAGCGGGACGCGATCATGCTCTTGAAGATCGAGCGGGACCGCAGCTCCTCGGCCTCCTTCTCGAAGCGGGCGGCCATGAGCGGGCCGCGCCCGAGCGCCTTGATGGCGCGGATGCCGAGCGCCGACTCCTCGGCGGCGCTGGAGACCTCGCCGGACTGGTCCTGCTCGGACCGGGCCGCGGGGAGGTACTCGCGGAAGAACTTGCGGCCGATGAGGAACAGCGGGACCGCGGAGGCCGCGACGATGAGGGCCAGGCGCCATTCGATGAACAGCAGCTGCCCCATGATGATGGTGATCATGCCGATCGAGGTGATCGCGAAGACCAGGCCGCCGGCGAAGAACCGCCGGACCATGCCGAGGTCGGAGGTGACGCGGGCGAGGAGCTGCCCGGTCTGCCACCGGTCGTGGAACCCGGTGTGGAGCACCTGGAGGTGCTCGTACAGGGCGCCGCGGATGTCGGCCTCGATGGCCATCGCGGTGGTGGTCTGGAAGTAGCGCCGCACCAGGTTGAGGACCGCGTCGGCGAGGCCGAGCACGGCGATGGCGCCGACGATCGCCCACAGCGCGGCGACGTCCTTGTGCGCGATCGGCCCGTCGATGGCCCGGCCGACGAGCGGCGGGATCGCGAGGCCGGAGACGATGTTCAGCAGCACCATCGACCACAGCAGTGCGAGTCGGTACCGGTACGGATGGAGGTACTTCTTCATCCGCCAGAGGTTCGTCAGCGCCGTCTGACGTTCGGGGGGATTGTCGGATTCTTCTGGAGTTTTCAACCGCTCTGAGCCCACTGTTCAAACCTACGAGCGGCCTACGACATTCCGCAATCGATTTCCCACCTGCCGACCGGTAAGGAGCGGGCGGGGCCGGGCCCCGCCCGCGCCGCTGCTAGTGGAGGAGCTGCTCGCGCAGCGCCTCGGCCCGGTCGAACCCGGTGGCCCGCACATAGTCCCGCATCGACCCGAAGCGCTCCTTCATCTCCGCGATCGTCGCGGCCATCGCCTCGGCCGGGGTGGTGAGGCCGCTCTCGGCGGCGGGCTTGCCGAGGTTCGCGTCCCGCCACGCGCGCCAGCGGGCGATCCCGACGTTCGAGAGCGCGTAGTCCGCGGCGATGTCGGCCTCGTCGACGCCGAGCACCGACAGGAGCGCGGCCGCGACCAGGCCGGTGCGGTCCTTCCCGGCCATGCAGTGGAACAGGACCGGCTCACCGGAGGCGATCACGTCGAGCGAGTCGCGCACCGACCGGTACCCCGACTCGAACATGCCCGAGTAGCGCTGCCGCAGGAACGGGACGACGTCGGCGCCCTCGGGGTACTCGCGGCCGATGGCCTCCCACCTGACGTGCAGCAGCTCGAAGTGGTGGAACTCGACGCCCGGGGTCTCGGGGAACCGCCCGGCCACCTCCCACTCCTCGGCGCGGCGCAGGTCGATGACGTGGCGGACGCCGAGCCGGTTCACCAGCAGGTCCACGTCCGCTTCGGTGACCATCCCGAGGTTGTCGGAGCGGAAGACCCGGCCGGTCCTGACCTTCTTCCCGTCCGCGGCGTCCCAGCCGCCCACGTCGCGGAGGTTGAAGACCTTCTCGGCGTCGATGAACTGGTGGGGGAGCGATTCAAGCGCGGTGCTCTTGAACGACATGATGCCGCCTTCCTGTCTGGGGGACATGGTCGGTTGCGGGCAAAGCGAACGGCGCAGACCGGTGCGGTCCACGCCGTCGTAGCCCTGCTCCATTATCCCGACGGGTCGCCGAACGCCCTCATGCGTCCCAGCGAACCCCGGGGAAACGGCAGCGGTCGTCTACTTCGAGCCCTCAGCCAACTGCAGGCTGCGCTACTTGGTTCCTTCCGCAAGCTGCAGGAACTGCTTTTTGGAAGCCAAGTCCGACTCCGCCTTCTTGATCCGGCCGGCGTTCCCGTCGGCCTTCGCGCGGGCGAGCTTCTCCTCGGCCTCGGCGACCTGCTGGCGCATCTGGAGCAGCAGCGGGTTCTCCTCGACCGGGACCTTGCGCCACGCCGTGTCGAGCGCGTCGCGGAGCTTGTCCTCGACGGTCCGCAGGCGCCGCTGGAGCTTCGCCTGGTTCTTGCGCGGGACCGCGCCGATGTCGTGCCACCCGGCCTGGAGGTCGCGGAACGCGTTCTGCGCGGCCTTCGGGTCGGCCTCGATGTCGAGGGCCTCGGCCTGCTTGAGCAGCTCCTCCTTCGCGGCCTGGTTCGCCTCCAGCTCAGCGTCGCGGGCCGAGAAGACCTCGGAGCGCGCGTTGAAGAAGACGTCCTGCGCCGCCCGGAACCGCTTCCAGGCCTTCTGCTCGGCGTCGGGCGCGAGCCGCCCGGCGTCCTTCCACTCGGCCATGAGGCCCTTGAGCGCGTCGGCCGTGGGTCCCCAGTCCGTGGAGGTCGACAGCGCCTCGGCCTGCGCGATCAGCTCCTCCTTCTTGGAGCCGATCACCTTGCGCTCGGCATCGAGCTGCGAGAAGTAGGCCCCGCGGTGGCGCGTGAACGTGTCGCGCGCGGCGGAGAAGCGCCGCCACAGCTTCTGATCGGTCTTCCGGTCGACCCCGTGGATCGCCTTCCACTCCTCGATCATCTCGCTGAAGCGCTGCCCCGACGCCTTCCAGTGGCTGTCGCGGGACGCCAGGTCCTCCGCCTCGGCCACCAGGGCCTCCTTGGCGGCGACGGCCTCGGCGCGCTCGGTCTCCTTGGCGGCCTTGAACTCGCCGAGCTTGTCCTCGGCGTGCTTCGACAGGCCGTCGAGGCGGGTCGCCAGGCCCTCGACGTCCCCGACCACCGCGGCCGTGTCCAGGCCCTCGCGGAGCTTGCGCAGCTGCGAGGCGGCCTGCTCGACGTCGGCGGACTCCGAGTTCAGGCGGGCGGCGATGAGATCGACCTCGACCACCAGGTCGGCGTACTTGCGCGCGAAGTGCGCGAGGCCCTCATCGGTGGAGCCGGCCTGCCAGGAGCCGACCGCGCGCTCGCCGGAGGAGGTCTTCACATAGACCGTGCCGTCGGCGTCGATGCGGCCGAAGCTGGTCCAGTCTCCGAGGTCACTCATCGCGGTAATCTCAAATCCTTCACACGAACTTAGGGACGTATTTCCCGTACCTTACGGTGGTCGGCGGGTCGCCGCCAGCCGGGTGGGGGCCGCGCGAACCGAGGGGGTCATTCAATTGAGGAGCGTAGTCGGCGGCAACCCAACCCTACAACCGCCGGTGATCGCCGTCGTAGGCCCCACCGCGGCCGGGAAGACCGCCCTGTCGGTCGCGCTCGCCGAGGCCCTGGGCGGGGAGGTCGTCAACGCCGACTCGATGCAGCTCTACCGCGGCATGGACATCGGCACCGCGAAGATCACCGCGGCCGAGCGCCGCGGCGTCCCCCACCACGTGTTCGACGTCCTCGACGTCACCGAGGCCGCCGACGTGGCCGCCTACCAGCGCCTCGCCCGCGGGGCGATCGGCGAGATCCGCGCCCGCGGCAACCGGCCGATCCTCGTCGGCGGCTCCGGCCTGTACGTGCAGGCCGCGCTCGACGAGATGGACTTCCCCGGCACCGACCCCGCGATCCGCGCCCGCCTCGAAGCCGACCTCGACCGCGACGGCTCCGCCGCACTCTGGGAGCGCCTCCGGGCCTGCGACCCCGAGGCCGCGAAGGCGATCCTCCCCTCGAACGGGCGCCGCGTCGTGCGCGCCCTCGAAGTCGTGGAGCTCACCGGCTCCTTCACCGCCTCGCTCCCCGAGCCCAAGGCCCACTTCGAGGCCGTCCGCATCGGCGTGGACCTCGACACGGCCGCCCTCGACGAGCGCATCGAGCGCCGCGTGCGGGCCATGTGGGACGCCGGGCTCCTCGACGAGGTCCGCGACCTCGAATCCAAGGGCCTGCGCGAGGGCCGCACCGCCTCCCGCGCCCTCGGCTACCAGCAGGTGCTCGCGCACTTCGCGGGCGAGTACGACGAGGACGAGGCGTTCCGGCTGACCGCGCAGGGCACCCGCCGGTTCGTGCGCCGCCAGCGCTCCTGGTTCAAAAGGGACGGCCGCATCGAATGGTTCGATGCGGCCGATCCTCAGCTGGTCGAAAAGGCGATCACGCGCGCGGGTTCGGCGCCGTCGTCTCCTTCGGGTCGGTGACCGACACCGGCGCGAACAGCTCGTTGATCTTCGCGTAGACGTCCTCGGGCAGCTTCACGCCGACGGCCTTGACGTTCTCCACGACCTGCTCGGGACGGGTCGCGCCGATGATCGCCGCGGACACGTTCGAGTTCTGGAGGACCCACGCGAGCGAGAGCTGCGCGATGGTCAGGCCCAGCTCCTCGGCGATCGGGCCGAGCTGCTGCACGCGCTCCAGCACGTCGTTTTTGAGCCACGCCTCGACGAACCGCCCGAACTTCGGGTCGGCGCCGCGCGAGCCCGCGGGGGCCGCCTGGCCCGGCTTGTACTTGCCCGACAGCACGCCGCCCGCCAGCGGGGACCACACGATCTGGCCGATGCCCAGCTCCTCGGAGGCCGGGACGACCTCCTCCTCGATGACCCGCCACAGCAGCGAGTACTGCGGCTGCGAGGACACGAGCTGGATCTTCAGGTCCTTGGCGAGCGCGGCCGCGGCGCGGATCTGCTCGGCGTTCCACTCGGACACGCCGATGTAGTGGGCCTTGCCGGAGTGGACCACGTCGGCGAACGCCTGCATGGTCTCCTCAAGCGGGGTCTCCACGTCCCAGCGGTGCGCCTGGTACAGCTCCACGCGGTCGGTCTGGAGGCGCGTCAGGGAGTTGTTGATCGACTCCTTGATGTGCTTCGCGGACAGGCCGCGGTCGTTCTTGCCCGGGCCCATCGGCCAGTAGACCTTGGTGAAGATCTCGATGCCGTCGCGGCGCTGGTCCTTGAGCGCCCGGCCGATGACCTCTTCAGCGGCGCCCTGGGCGTACACGTCGGCGGTGTCGAAGGTGGTGATCCCGGCGTCGAGGGCGGCGTTCACGCACGCGATCGCGGCGTCCTCCTCCACCTGCCCGCCGTGGGTGATCCAGTTGCCGTAGACCAGTTCGGAGATAACGAGGCCAGAGCGGCCGAGATGACGGAATTCCATGGGTACAGAGCCTACCTGCCGTGCGGCTAGCCGCAAAGGCAACCGCGATCACAAGGGGTCTAGAGCGGCCCGTCGTCGATGGACACGGCCGCGTCGAGGTGCCGCAGCGACTCGGCCCGGTCGGAGCGCACGGGCATGAGCTCGTTGCCGTCGAACCCGAGGGCGCCCCACGAGTACCCGTCGGTGACGAGGAACCCGGCGGGGTGGACCTCGACGCGCTGGTAGCGCGGGGGGACGACGACCCGGCCGGTCTTGTGGACGACGATGACGCGGCCGCGCTGGGCGGCGACTGCGACGCCGTTGACGAACCCGGTGACGGTGCGCCCGTCGGCGGTGGGGGTCTCCATGGACCCGTAGAGCATGGGGACGACGACGGTGCCGTTGCGGTCGATGGCGCCCCAGTCGGCCTGGCAGACGGCGGCGACGCCGCCGCGGAAGTCCCCGGCCTGGCTGAACGCGGCCTGCACGACGGGCCGCCCGTCGTGCCCGAGGTATCCGAAGCGGCCGGTCTGGGGGTCCTGGAACCGCTCGGGCGCGGGGTGCCCGGCCCGCTCGGCCCAGCCGCGCGGGGGCGCGCCGAACCCGTACTTCGCGGCGTGCTCCTCGATGAGGCTGAGCGCGGTCTCCACGATCTGCATGACGAACCCGTGCGGGTTCTGCTCGGAGGCGCGCTGGACGTGGATGAGCGACTCGGTGATGCGGCCCTGCGCGATGCACGAGAGCCCGGCGTAGGCGCGGACGGCCCCGGTGAGGGTCCGCGGCAGCTCCCCGGCCTCGGCGAGCGCGAAGAGCTGGTCGGCCTCCTCGTAGCGGCCCCGCACGCGCAGGATCTGGGCGAGGCGGGCGCGGGCGGGGGCCAGGAGCAGGTCGGCGCCGACGGCCTCGGCGTACTTGACGGCGGCGGCGGCGTCGACCTCGGCGCCGTCGAAGTCGCCGAGGACGCGGAGGATGACGGCCCGCACTCCGAGGAGGCGCGACTGGTCGGCCTCGGCGGCGTGCCGTGCGAGCCGGAGCGTGGCCTCCTCGCGGATCTGCTGGAGGGCGACGGTGTCGGCGATGGCGTGGCGCATGGTGGCGCGATCGAGTGGGCCGAGGGCGCGGAACAGCCCCGCCCGCAAGTCCGCCGCGACATCAACCACGTTGACTACTTTCCGGGGTCAGAGAGGGCTACGTCAGTATCGAGGGTAAGCCATCGGGACCGGGGAGGGACAGTCGAGCGACCCCGGGCGCGATCGCTTCGTTGCGGCGGGGCCGGGCGGCCCCGCCTGGTCATTTGACGATCTTGCCGAGGTCGTCCTCGGTGGCCTTGTAGCTCATGCGGGCGCGCGGGTTGCGCATCGAGCGGGGCATGATGCTCCGCTGGATCGCGTACCAGTTCAGGCCGCCCATGCGCTGCGTGGTCTTCGGGAAGCGCTTGAGGACGATGCGCTTGACCTTGCGGGTGAGGAACACCGACTCGATCACGATCGCGCCGGTGAGCACCAGGAGCGCGATGAACAGGTAGCTCTGGAGCTGGACCGAGCCGGTGGAGAGGATGAGGATCGCGAACGCGGCGAACATGTAGTACTGGCCGATCGACCAGCGGGCGTCCACGATGTCGCGCACGAGCAGCCGCTCGGCCCCGCGGTCGCGGGGGAGGTGGTACTTGTCGAAGAGCGGGTCGCCCTTCCACTGGCCCTCGGCGATGCGGGCCCGCTCGGCCCTGACGTCTTCGCGCGCCTGCTTCTTCTGCTCCTTGGTGAGCGGGCCGGACTTCTTCGCGGCCTCCCGCTTCTCCTTGTTCGTGAGCGGCGGGTTCACCGGGGGGCGGGCCTTCGACTGGTTGGGCCGCTTGGGCGTGGCCTTCCCCTTCTTGTCCGTGGCCGAAACCGGCTTCGGTTCCTCGGTTTCGGGTGCTGCCTGGACGGACTTCTTGGCCACGGACGATCGGCCTTCCTCAACTCGCTGCGGGCGGTGGTCCTGCAAGCATACCTACGCCCCGAACATCGCCTATTTCGTGACAGGTCGCTCGATCTTCGCGCCGAGGCCGAGGAGCTTCTCCTCGAAGTTCTCGTAGCCGCGGGAGATGTAGCGGTCGACGCCGTAGACGCGGGAGGTGCCCTCGGCGGCCATGGCCGCGATGAGGTGGCTGAAGCCCGCGCGCAGGTCGGGGATCTGGAGGTCGGCGGCGTGGAGCTTGGAGGGCCCGGCGATGACGGCCGAGTGCAGGTAGTTGCGGCGGCCCCACCGGCACGGCGTGCCGCCGAGGCAGTCGGAGTACAGCTCGATGTTCGCGCCCATGCGGCGCAGCTCCGAGGTGTAGCCGAAGCGGTTCTCGTACACGGTCTCGTGCATGATCGACAGGCCGTCGGCCTGGGTCAGCGCGACCACGATCGGCTGCTGCCAGTCGGTCATGAGCCCGGGGTGGACGTCGGTCTCCAGGGCGACCGGCTTGAGCGGCGTGCCCGGGTGCCAGAAGCGGATGCCGCCCTCGACGGGGTCGTCGTCGACCTCGTACGCGCCGCCGATGGAGCGGAACACGTTCAGGAACGTCATCATGTCGGCCTGCTGCGCGCCGCGCACGAACACGCTGCCCTCGGTCGCGAGCGCTGCGGACGCCCAGGAGGCGGCCTCGATGCGGTCGGGGAGCGCGCGGTGCCGGTAGCCCTTGAGCTCGTCGACGCCGACGATCTCGATCACCCGGTTGGTGTGGACCTTGATGATCGCGCCCATCTTCTGGAGGATGCAGATCAGGTCGACGATCTCGGGCTCGATCGCGGCGTTGCGCAGCTCGGTGGTGCCCTTGGCCATGACGGCGGTGAGCAGGACCTGCTCGGTGGCGCCGACCGACGGGTACTCCAGCTCGTAGCGGATGCCGTGGAGGCCGTTCGGGGCGGACAGGTGCGTGCCGGAGGCGTCCTTCTCGACGACCGCGCCGAACTGGCGGAGCGCGTCGAGGTGGAAGTCGATGGGGCGGCCGCCGATGTTGCAGCCGCCGAGGTCGGGGATGAACGCGCGGCCGAGGCGGTGCAGGAGCGGCCCGCACAGGAGGATCGGGATGCGGCTGGTCCCGGCGTGGACGTTGATCTCCTCGACGCCGGCGGACTCGACCGAGGTCGGGTCCATGTAGAGCGTGTCCCCGTCGAGCTCGACGTCGACGCCGTGGACGCGCAGCAGACCGGTGACGACCTCGACGTCGCGGATCGCGGGCACCGAGCGCAGGACCGACGGCGACGTCCCCAGGAGGGCGGCGACCATCGCCTTCGAGACGAGGTTCTTCGCCCCGCGGACGGTCACCTCCCCTTCCAGGGGGGTGCCGCCGTGGATGATCAGCATGTCTTCGGGGGTGGCGTCGGTGCTGCTCAACAGATCTCCTCGGATGGAAGGGAGTACTGGTTACGGAAGCCGGGAAGCGTCAATGCGACGGCCGTCTCGCGGCGATGTCTCGTTCACCGGGAAACAACTTGGCGGACCAACGATAACGGAATAGCCACATGGAAAACGCCCAGGTAGCCGTATAACCCTCGGTGATCATGCGCACCCGCGGCCTCCATGGATACACGTTCGAGGGACCCGGAACCGTTCACCTCGCGGACGACTTTGTGGCGAACGACTCCGGGCCTCCGGCGCTACGGCAGTGCGAGCATCCGGTCGAGCGCCTCGCGCGCGTAGACGGCGGTCTGCTCGTCCACGGTGATGACGTTGGGCACGCGCCCGGCCACGAGCTCTTCGAGCGCCCACACCAGGTGCGGCAGGTCGATCCGGTTCATCGTCGAGCAGTAGCAGACCGTCTTGTCCAGGAACGAGATCTTCTTGTCCGGGAAGCGGTTCGCCAAGCGCCGCACCAGGTTCAGCTCGGTGCCGATGGCCCACGAGGAGCCGGGCTCGGCCGCTTCGAGCAGCTTGATGATGTACTCGGTCGAGCCGACGTAGTCGGCGGCCTCGACGACCTCGTGCTTGCACTCGGGGTGGACGAGGATGTTCACGTCGGGGTCGACGCGGCGCATCTCCTCGACGCATTCGAGGGTGAACCGGCCGTGGACCGAGCAGTGGCCCTTCCACAGGATGATCTTCGCGTTCCGCAGCTCGTCGTCGGTGAGGCCGCCGTTGGGCTTGTGCGGGTTGTAGAGCACGCAGTCGTCGAGCGAGTAGCCCATGTCGCGGACCATCGTGTTGCGGCCCAGGTGCTGGTCGGGCAGGAACAGGACCTTCTCGCCGTGGTCGTAGGCCCAGCGCAGGGCCCGCTCGGCGTTCGAGGAGGTGCACACCAGGCCGCCCTCGCGGCCCACGAAGCCCTTGATCGCGGCGGTGGAGTTCATGTACGTGACCGGGACGGTGACCTCCGCGATCCCGACGCGCTGGAGGTCCTCCCAGCACTGCTCGACCTGGGAGGCGGTCGCCATGTCGGCCATGGAGCAGCCCGCGGCCATGTCGGGGAGGACCACCTGCTGGTGGTCGCCGGTGAGGATGTCGGCGCTCTCGGCCATGAAGTGCACGCCGCAGAACACGATGTACTCGGCGTCCGGCCGCGCCGCCGCCTGCTGCGCGAGCTTGAACGAGTCGCCGGTGACGTCGGCGAACTGGATCACCTCGTCGCGCTGGTAGTGGTGGCCCAGGACGAACACGTTGCCGCCCAGCGCCTCCTTCGCCGCCTTCGCGCGCGCGACCAGGTCGGGGTCGGAGGGCGCGGGCAGCTCGCCGGGGCAGTCGACGCCGCGTTCGGACCCGGCGTCGGAGCCGCGGCCGAGGAGCAGGAGCGCGGTCTGGGTGTTCGCAGGTTCAGTGAAGCCCGTCATGGCCGCAATCCTAGACCTTTCCGAGCCCCGCTCAGGTCGAAGAAATCCACCGTCCGTCCGCCTCGGCCCTCCCCGGCCGTTTTGTCGCACCCCTGGGTCACCCTAGAGTCCGGGGGCCCGGAGGGATCGCCACCATCGCGGCTGCCCGCGCACACCGGCCCGATCCCCGATGTCGTACCCGGCAGGCACCGTTGAAGCCGGGGGCGACTCAGCACCGGCAAGCGGTTACCTCTCGTTCCGGGCCATCCACTACCCTCTAGATGTGCGCATCCTCATAGCCCCCGACAAGTTCGCCGGAACCATGAGCGCCGGCGAGGCCGCCGACGCCATCGCCGCAGGCTGGCTGCGCGCCCGCCCCGGCGACACCGCCGAGACCCTCCCGCTCGCCGACGGCGGCCCCGGGTTCGTCGAGGTCCTCGCCCGCGCCAAGCCCGGCGCCGCCCTCCAGACGGTCGCCGTGACCGACCCCCTCGGGCGCAGGATCGAGGCCGAATACCTCCTCGATGGCGACACCGCCTACATCGAGTCCGCCGCCGCCTGCGGCCTCCACCTCCTCGGCCCCGGCGAGCGCGACCCGCTCGGCGCCACCACCTACGGGGTGGGCCTCCTCGTCTCGCACGCCGTCGAGCACGGCGCGCGCCGCGTCGTCGTCGGCCTCGGCGGCTCCTCCACCACCGACGCCGGGGCCGGGATGCTCACCGCCCTCGGCTGCACCTTCCGCGACGCCGCCGGACGCCCGATCGCCTACGGCGGCATCGGCCTCCCCGAGACCGCGACCGTCGAGTGGCACCCGCGCACCCGCGGCGCCGAGTTCATCGCCGCCACCGACGTCGACTCGCCCCTCCTCGGCCCCCACGGCGCCGCCCACGTCTTCGGCCCCCAGAAGGGCGCCGACCCCCGGCAGGTCGCCTTCCTCGAACAGGCCGTGGCCCACTTCGCGGGCACCGTCGAACCCGCGGCCGGGCGCACCGGCGCGGTGAACAGCCCCGGCGCCGGAGCCGCCGGGGGGATGGGCTTCGCGCTGTTCCTCCTCGGCGGCACCCGCGCCTCCGGGGCCCGCCTGACCTGCGACGCCGTCGGACTCGACGCGAAGATCGCCGCCGCCGACCTCGTCGTCACCGGCGAGGGCTCCTTCGACGCCCAGAGCCTGCGCGGCAAGCTCGCCGCCGAGGTCGCCTCCGGCGCCGCCGCCCACGGGAAGCCCTGCCTCGTCATGGCCGGGCGCTCCGATCTTGCGATGCTTCCGAACGACACCCACCCGGACCTCGTGGGCGTGCATTCGGTCACCGAACTGCTCGGCAGCGCGAAGGAGGCCATGGCCAGGCCGGTCGAGGGACTCACCGCACTCGCCGAGAAAGTGGCGAAGGAATGGCAGGAATAGGTACCGTCGGACACCGGCCGCTCAAGCACGTCACCGCACTCCACGAGTGATCTCGGACGCCGTTCCGGATTCCCGCCGCTTCGCTCAGGGAATAGGGACACTGCCGATGCGGTTGGGTACTGTTGACGGGTCGAATCGGCCCGGTCGACCCGGGTCTCGCACACATCAGAGGAGTAGCAAGTGAGCGCCACTCAGCAGGCTGACACCGAGCAGTCCACCGACGCCAAGGACACCGCCAAGGTCGGCGTCGTGCTCACGGACGCCGCCGCCACCAAGGTCAAAGCCCTGATCGAGCAGGAAGGCGAAGAGGGCCTGCGCCTGCGCGTCGAGGTCAGCCCCGGCGGCTGCTCCGGCCTGCGCTACGGCCTGTACTTCGACACCGACGTGCGCGACGGCGACGTCGTCCAGGACTACGAGGGCTTCGGCGTCATCGTCGACAAGATGAGCGTCCCGTACCTCATCGGCGCCAACATCGACTTCGCCGACCGCATCGACGCCCAGGGCTTCACCATCGACAACCCGAACGCCCAGGGCTCCTGCGCCTGCGGCGACTCGTTCCACTAGGCCCCGGCCAGACTCGCGCAGCCCGGTCGGACGCTTTCGCCGACCGGGCTTCGCCGTGCGCTAGGCTTGGCGCCCCCCGCCGGACGCACCACTTTCGTCCCGCGCTTTCCTTTTCCGATCTTCCCGTCCCCGATGCGAGGACCAGCTCAGTGGCACTTGTCGTGCAAGGCATGAAGACCGCCGTCACCGGAACCACCGCCGAAGCCGTCGGCAACGGCCTCGCCCGCCTCGGGCAGGCCCCGGTCGTCCTCGGCCGCGACGAGCTCGACCTCATCGAGGTCATGGAGCGCGGCGGCTCCCTCGGACTCATCCACATCGGACCGTCCGAGGCCAAGGCCATGCACGCCTACGCCGACCAGGCCCGCGACCTCGGACTGGAGTTCAGCGCCGACCCCGGCGACCTGGAGGGCGAGGAGGCCGTCGAGTTCTTCTCCGGCGCCAAGTTCCTCGTCACCAGCGAGGACCGGTACCACCTGCTCCAGGCCACCACCGGCCTCGCCGACGACGAGATCCTGGAGCGCGTCCGCGTCCGCGTGACCACACTGGACCAGGACGGCGTCGAGATCGCCGGCCACGACATGGACCGCGTGCGCGTCCCCTTCGCCCGCGCCCGCGAGATCATCGACCCCGCCGGGGGCGTCGAGGCGTTCACCGCCGGGCTCCTCGCCGGGCTCGGGTGGGGCATGAGCCTGCGCCGCGCCTCCGAGGTCGGCAGCCAGCTCACCGCGCTGGCGCTCGAATCGGTCGGCCCGCAGGGGTACTCGGTCAACCCGGTGGACTTCGTCAACCGCCTGGAGCAGTCCTACGGGCCCGCCGCGGCGGCCGAGGCGTCCGCATACCTGTTGCCCGAGTGAACTCACGCGTCGTATTGACCCGCAACGGAAACACTCGTCTCACAAAGCGGGATATAGCCGGTAATACCGCCGTGACATCCCGCGCGAAAGGTCTCTGCTTACCGTCCGACAGGTAACGATTTCACAACGCACTCTTTTATTCTGTTGTGTTGTGCGACATGGTGTGAGTTATCCCACGACCCACTCACACCCTGGAGCGTTCCCAGTGCGACGAATGCGAATGACGGTGGCCGCCATTGCGGTCGCCGGTCTCGCGGTCTCGACCGCTGCCTGTGCCGGCGACGAAAGCGACCTCGACGGCGAGGGCGGCGGCGGTGGCGGCACCATCAACATGCAGATCGGCGAGGTCCGCAGCCTGATCCCCGGCGGCTCAGGGGAGTCCGAGGGCTACCGGATCATCAAGAACGTCTACGACGGCCTGATCTACTACGACCGCGAGTCCGGCGAGCCCGTGAACCTGGCGGCCGAGGACATCTCCTCGCCCGACAACCAGGTCTGGACCATCAAGATCAAGGACGGCCTGACGTTCCAGAACGGCGAGCCGGTCGACGCCGACGCCTTCATCCGCTCCTGGGACCGCACCGCGCTCGCCTCGAACGCGCTGCCGCTCAACTACTTCTTCGCCACCTTCGAGGGCTACGCGGAGATGAACCCCGACCCGCTCCCCGAGGACCAGTGGGCCGACCCGGAGGTCCCCGAGTACGCGCCGATCGACGTCACCCACCTCTCCGGCGTGACCGCGGTGGACGACCTCACCATCGAGGTCAAGCTCAGCGCCCCGTTCATCGGCTTCCCGACCATGCTCGGCTACGAGGCGTTCCTGCCGGTCGCCGAGGCGTGCCTGGCCGACACCGAGGCCTGCGAGAAGAAGCCGATCGGTAACGGCCCCTTCATGTTCGAGGGGGAGTACGACATCGAGTCCGGCGGCACCGCGGTCCGCTGGGAGGACTACGCGGGCGACATGCCGGCCAAGATCGACGGCGTCAACTGGAAGGTCTACGTCGGCGGCGACGACTGCTGGGCGGACTTCCTCACCGGCGACATCGACGTCTGCCGCCCGACCGCGGCCGACTACGAGAACGCGATGAACGACCCCGACCTGGAGTCGAGGCACATCCAGGAGGACGACCCGAGCATCCTGATGCTCTCGTTCCCGCTGTACGACCCGAAGTTCCAGAACGTGGACCTGCGGCGCGCGATCTCCATGGCGATCGACCGCGAGGGCGTCGCGAACGTCGTCGGCCCCGAGCGCTTCTACCCGCTCGACTCCTTCGTGCCGTCCTCGATCCTCGGCGGCGGCCTCGGCACCTGCGGCGAGTACTGCACCTACGACCCTGAAGCGGCGGCCGAGCTGCTCGCCAGCGCCGGCGGCTGGCCCGAGGGCGAGAAGCTCAAGATCTGGGTGAACGACGCCAACGACAACGTGGACATCTTCCGCGCCATCGGCGACTCGATCTCGCAGTCCCTGGGCATCGAGTACGAGCTCGTCCCGATGGAGTGGACCGACTACCTGACCACCCGCGAGGGCCACGGGCTCGACGGCCCCTTCCGCAACGGCTGGAGCCCCGACTACAACCTGAACGAGAACTACCTGGAGCCGATCTACGGCGGCGGCCCCACCGTCAACGACATGGGCTGGGAGAACGCGGACTACGACGCGAAGATCGCCGAGGCCGGCTCCGCCGCGACCCTCGACGAGGCCGTGGCCCTGTACGGCGAGGCCGAGCAGATCCTCGCCGACGACATGCCGAGCGTCCCGGTCTTCGGCGAGAAGTTCAACTACTTCTACACCGACCGGCTGGAGAACGTGTACGTCCACGGGATCTACTCGGGCCCGGGCGGCGACTGCGAGCTGCGCGAAGTCACGATCGTCGGTTAGCGGACCGAACGGCGACCGCGGGCGGGCGAGAGCCCGCCCGCGGCCCTTGGAACGGATAATCACATGGGACGCTACGTCATCCGCCGCCTGCTCCAATCCCTGCTCACCCTCGGCATCGTGCTGTTCCTGCTGCACTACCTCATGGCGCTGTCGGTGCAGGTCCGCGGCAATCCCGCGCTGCTGTTCTTCGGCGGCGAACGCACGCCCGACCCGGCGATGCTCGCGCAGGTCGAGCGCCTCTACGGGCTCGACAACAAGTGCTACGAACGGATCGGCGACCCGTGCCTGGCGCCGTTCGTGGACCGGCTCCAGAACTACGTGTCCGGCGACCTGGGGACCACCCTCAACGGCAACCGCGACGTCGCGCAGCTGCTCTCGATCTACATCCCGAACACGCTGCGGCTGTTCATCTTCGCGACGATCACGCTGGTGGCCGTCTCGATGCTCCTGGGCACCTGGGCCGCCCGCCACCGCGGCGGGCTCATCGACCACACCGTCAGGGGCACCACGATCCTCGCCGACTCGATCCCGGTGTTCCTGATCCTCCTGTCCTACGTGTACATCGTGGCGGTGCCGCTCACGCGGTGGGCCAGGGGCATCTGGGGGACCGAGTCGTTCATGGGCCAGGTGTTCAGACCGAACTACAACCCCGACTATCCATGGACGACGATCATCATCCCCGGCATCATCGTGGGCACGGTCGGGTTGGCGACCATGACCCGCCTGATCCGGGCGAGCCTCCTGGAGAACATGGGCGCCGACTTCGTGCGCACCGCGAAAGCCAAGGGCCTCAGGGAGAACCGGATCACCGTCGTCCACGTCATGCGCAACTCGATGATCCCGATCGTCACCGGCATCGGGTTCCTGTTCGCGTTCATGCTCTCCGGCGCGGTCCTCACCGAGGGCGTCATGGGCATCCCGGGGATGGGCCGGATGATCTTCGAGGCCGTCCAGCGCCAGGAGGGCAACCTCGTCATCGTGGGCCTGACGGTCTCGTCGCTCGTCGTCGTGTTCGTGAGCCTCGTCGTCGACCTGCTCTACGCCGTACTCGACCCGAGGATCCGCTATGAGTGAACTCGCCGCACCCGTGCCGACCGCCGAGCGCGCCGCATCGCTGTGGTCGGACGCCTTCCGCAGCATGCGCCGCCGCCCCGACGTCATCCTCGCCGCGGCCGTCCTGCTGTTCGTGTTCGCCATGGCCGCGTTCCCGGGCCTGTTCACCGACAAGGACCCGACGCAGTGCGTCGGCCGCGACGCCCGGCTCCGGCCGGGCACGTGGTTCACCGGGGAGCACCCGCTCGGCACGGACGCGTTCGGCTGCGACTTCGCCGCCACGCTCGTCCACGGCACCCGGCCCACGATCACGCTGGCGCTCAGCGTCATCACCGCCTCGGTCCTCATCGGACTGATCCTGGGGATCTACGCCGGGTACTACGGCCGCTGGCTCGACACGGTGATCTCCCGGGCCCTCGACGTGTTCATCGTCATCCCGATGCTCATGGGCGCCATCCTGATCCTGAGCCTGTTCCGCGGCCGCGTCTCGACCGACAACCTCTTCGAGACGATCGCGGTCCCGTTCCTGGCGCTCACGCTCTTCGGATGGATGGAGTTCTGCCGCTACACGCGGGCGGCCACGCTGGAGACGAAGAACCTCGACTACGTGGTGGCCGCCAAGTGCCTCGGCGCGAGCGACCGGCGGATCATGTTCAAGCACATCCTGCCGAACGCGATCGTCCCGGTCACCGCCGTCGTGCCCACCACCATCGGCGGGATCATCGTCACCGAGGCGGCCCTGGCGGTCCTCGGGATCGGCGTCCAGCCGCCCGCGACCTCCTGGGGCGTGCTGCTGTCCAAGGGCACCGAGTGGGCGGGCGGCGGGTACGTCTACCTCTTCGCCTGGCCGCTGGGGCTGCTCGTCCTGACCGTGTTCGCGTTCGCGACCTTCGGGGACGCGCTGCGCGACGCCCTCGACCCGAAACTGAGGTGACCCCGGTGGCAGAGACCGTCCGCGTCATCGGCGACACCCTCCCGGGCGCCGACTTCAACTCCCCGCTGCTCGAAGTGGACGACCTGCACGTGGAGTTCCGGGTGCGCGGCGAGCGCATCCCGGCCGTGCGGGGCGCGAGCTTCACGCTGGAGCAGGGCCGCACGCTCGCCGTCGTCGGCGAGTCCGGCTCCGGCAAGTCCGTGACCTCCCAGGCGATCATGGGCATCCTCGACACCCCGCCCGCGAAGATCACCCGCGGGGCCGTGCGCCTCCACGGCGTGGACCTCCTGGAGCAGAGCGAGGAGACCCGCAGGTCGGTGCGCGGCAACCACATCGCGATCGTCTTCCAGGACGCGCTGTCGGCGCTCAACCCCTTGTGGTCGGTCGGGTTCCAGATCGGCGAGCTGTACCGCGTCCACCGCGGCACCAGCCGCAAAGACGCGCGGCTCAAGGCGGTCGAGCTGCTCGACCAGGTCGGCATCCCCGACGCGAAGAACCGGGTCGGGCACTACCCGCACCAGTTCTCCGGGGGCATGCGCCAGCGCGTGATGATCGCGATGGCGCTGGCGCTCGACCCGGAGGTGCTCATCGCCGACGAGCCGACCACGGCCCTGGACGTCACGGTGCAGGCGCAGATCATGCGGCTGCTCAAGCGGATCCAGACCGAGCGGCGCATGGGCCTGATCCTCATCACCCACGACCTCGGCGTGGTCGCCGACGTAGCGGACGAGGTGGCGGTCATGTACGCGGGGGAGGTGGTCGAGCGGGCGGGCATCCGCGACGCGTTCAAGCGGCCGGCCCACCCGTACACGAAGGCGCTGCTGCGCGCGATCCCGCGCGTGGACACCGTCGGGCAGGAGCTGGAGGTGATCGGCGGCCTGCCGCCGAACCCGGCGCGGCTGCCCGGCGGCTGCCCGTTCCATCCGCGGTGCTTCGCCGCGGAGGACAAGTGCAAGACCGAGGTGCCGCCGTGGGCCGAGCCCGCGGAGGGCCACGGGTCCCGCTGCCACTTCGCCGAGGAGGTCTACACCGATGAACGCTGAACTGGGACAGGCGGACCTGGGTGTGGACCCGGTCCTGGAGGCGCGGGACCTGGTGAAGCACTTCCCGATCCAGCGGGGCCTGGTCGTCAAGCGCACCGTGGGTCAGGTGCAGGCCGTGGACGGCGTGGACCTGAAGCTGTACCCGGGGAAGACCCTGGGCGTGGTGGGGGAGTCGGGGTGCGGGAAGTCGACGCTCGCGAAGCTCCTGGTGGGGCTGGAGGCGCCCACGTCGGGTTCGATCAAGCTGCTGGGCAAGGAGATCGGGCACCTGTCGAACCGGCGCATCCGGCCGTTCCGGCGGGACATCCAGCTCGTGTTCCAGGACCCGTACACGTCGCTGAACCCGCGCCTGACGGTGGGCGACATCGTCAGGGAGCCGTTCGAGATCCATCCCGAGGTGGTGCCGCGGGCCAAGCGGGCGGCCGAGGTGAAGGAGCTGCTCGACATGGTCGGGCTCAGCCCCGACCACATCAACCGGTACCCGCACCAGTTCTCGGGCGGGCAGCGCCAGCGCATCGGGATCGCGCGGGCGCTCGCGCTGCGCCCGCAGGTGCTGGTGTGCGACGAGCCGGTGTCCGCATTGGACGTGTCGATCCAGGGGCAGGTCATCAACCTGCTTGAGCGCCTTCAGAACGAGCTGGGCCTGGCGTACGTGTTCATCGCGCACGACCTGTCGGTGGTGCGGCACATCGCCGACGAGGTCGCGGTCATGTACCTGGGCAAGGTGGTCGAGCAGGGCTCGGGCCCGGAGATCTACGACCGCCCGCGCCACCCGTACACGCAGGCGCTGCTCTCGGCGGTCCCGGTCCCCGACCCGGACCTGCGCGGCCAGCGCGACGAGATCGTCCTCCAAGGCGACGTCCCATCCCCGATCGACCCGCCCTCGGGCTGCCGCTTCCGCACCCGCTGCTGGAAGGCCACCGACCACTGCGCCGAAGAGGTCCCCACCTTGGACGCCGGCGACGGCGGCACCCATCCGACGGCCTGCTTCTACGCCGAGGAACGCGACGTCACGCACGCGGTGAAGTAGCCCGCCGCGGGACGGGAGGCCGGTTCCCCCCGGTCCGGCCTCCCGTCCCGTCGTCAGTCTTCGGGGCTGGTGTGGCGCAGGGCTTCTCGGAGTCGGTCGCCGCCGATCTCGGCGATCGGGGCGCCCGCTTGGAGGGTGTGGAAGACGGGGGCGGCGGGGTCGGCGAGGTCGATGAGGGTGGCCGCGGAGCCGCTGACGTACCTGACGGCGTCGTCGCCGCAGGAGAGGTCGCGGCGGTTGACGACGGCGGGGCCGGTCCACACCGTCGCGGCGCCGAGCCTCCCGGCGAGCTGGAGGTGGTAGTGGCCGGTGAGGATCACCTGGACGTCGCTGCCCTCGATCGCCTCGGCGAGGTCGTCGGGGTTGACGAGCGTCGGGGGCTCCTGGACCGCGTTGGGGAAGCGGATGGGCGGGTGGTGGAAGGCGAGGACGGTGCCGCGCGGGGCGGGGGCGGCGAGGAGCCCGCGGAGCCAGGCGAGCTGCTCGGAGCCGATGCGGCCGTGGACCTTCCCGGGGACGAGCGTGTCGAGGGTGATGAACCGGACGCCGTCGAGCGCGGTGGCGGCGGCCCGGTCGGGGCCGTCCACCGCGTCGATCGAGCACGGGCGGCCGGAGGGGCCGAGGTGGCCGCTGCCGAGGACCGCGGTGAAGTTCGCGCGGTCGTCGGCGTTGCCGGTGGTGAAGAGGACGGGCGCGCCGCGGTCGGCGGCGTAGGCGCCGATGCGGTCGCGGGCGAGCCGGTAGGCGGCGGCGGAGCCGTCGTCGGCGATGTCGCCGGTGACGACGACGAGGTCGATGCGGCGCAGCGCTTCGAGGTCGGCGAGGAGGCCGGTGAGGGCCTCGGCGGCGTCGACGCCGGTGCGGTGCAGTGCGCCGTCGCCGGTCAGGTGCGTGTCCGACAGTTGCAGAACCCTCATCACGTGAGGCTAACGCCCCCTTGCCGAGCGCCGCCGCGGGTTCAGCGGGTGAGGGCGTCGGCCAGGGAGGCGAGGGCGGCGACGAGGAGGATCGGGCCGGTGGTCGCGCCGACCACGGCCGAGACGAGGACGCCCCGCTTTCGGGCGAGGAACGGGGCGGCGGCCGCCGCGACCGTGACGAGGGCGGCCGGGACGTGGAGCCAGGGGATCTCCAGGAGCACCGCGACGGGGAACAGGTGCACGCCGACGACGAACGCGATCCACGCGGACATCAGGTGGGCCTTGCCGCGGACGGCGAGGAACGCGGCGCCGATGCCCGCGGCGGCGAACTCGATGCCGACGACGACGCCGAACGCGGGGCCGACGCTCGCGTCGATGACGGTGCCGTCGTCCCAGTGCCGCCACACCAGGAGCCCGCCCGCGACGGCGGTGAGTCCGCTGAGGACCGATCCGGTCCGCAAGGGCCACAGCCAGGCCGCGGGGGGCTTCTCCTGGGCCCAGCCGAACCAGCTCATCGCGAAGAAGCCGAAGACGGCCGCGATCCCGGCGGCGTCGCGGAGGTGCTCTGGGGTCACTGGGGTGCCGTTCTACGTGGTTCGGGTGTGGCGGGAGGGGTCTTGCGTCCAAGGCTAGCGGGCCGCGGCGCGCCCGGGTGAGGCGCGCCGCCCGGAGCGAGCTGGCCCGGAAGGGTGCGACCTCGTAGGATGGGATATCACTCGATGATCGGAGACTCCCTTGTTCCGACCGCTGACCGGGCTCCCGGACCCCGCCCCGCGCCGCTCGCGGGCGGCCTTCCTGACGACCTCGGCGGTGGCCGCCGTCTCGCTGGTCTGCGCGGCCGCGGTGTGGATCGCGGCGATCGAGGCCCGCGCCGGGGCCGCCGAGGTCCTGCGCGCCCGCGGCGACGACTTCGTGGAGCTCTACCTCCTGCACCTCGACGAGATCGTGCGGTTCCGGTTCACCGACTCCGCCGTCGCCTACCTCGCGATCGCGGTCCTGTTCGCCGCCTTGGCCGTCGCCATCCGCTTCGGTCCCCAGTGGTCGGTCCACGCGACCGGGTCGCTCAGCGCCGCCGGGACGGCCATCATCGCCTGGTTCGGCGTCCAGAAGCTCGCGGGCGACCTCCCGATCGGCGACTGGGCCAGCTACGAGCTGACCGCGCTGCTCAAGGACGCCGCCCCGTCCTGGTTCGGCCCCGCCGACCAGCTCCCGCTCCTCGCCGCCGCCGCGGGCCTGCCGGTCATCATGGTCCTCCTCGCCGTCGGCCACCTCAAGACCCGCGCCGACGAGGACGAGGGCGCCGACCTGCGCTGGTGAAAGCCCGGTGCGCTCCGGCCCGGCGTCGGGTATCGTCGCCCGTCGCCAACGGATTGGAGCGGACCTCTTGACCGGTATCGACATCACGACGCTCGCGGTCGCCGACGACCAGAGCGGCCCCTACGCGATCACCACCGGCCCCGACCGGGCCCTGTGGTACACCCTCGTCCACAGCGGACGCATCGGCCGCCTCGTCCCGGGCACCGAGCCCGAGACCTTCGCGCTCGACCCCGGCTGCGGCCCCACGGTCATCGCCACGGGCCCCGACGGGGCCCTGTGGTTCACCGAGTACCAGGCCCACCGCATCGGCCGGATCACCACCGCCGGGGACGTCGCCGAGTTCGACCTGGAGGCGGGCGCGGCCCCGTTCGGCATCGCGGCCGGACCGGACGGCGCGCTCTGGTTCACCGAGACCGCCGCGAACCGCATCGGCCGCATCACCACCGCAGGCGACGTCACCGGCTTCGACCTCCCGGTCGCGAACGCGTTCCCCTCGGCGATCACCGCCGGTCCCGACGGGGCCCTGTGGTTCACCATGAACGCCGCCAACGCGATCGGACGCATCACCACCGACGGCGCGATCGCGGTCCACCCGCTGCCGACCGAGGCCGCCGCGCCCGTCGGCATCGGCGCGGGTCCCGACGGCGCGGTCTGGTTCGTCGAGATCGGCGCGGGCCAGATCGGCCGCATCGACACCGAAGGCACCGTCGTCGAGTACCCGCTGCCCGACCGCGCCTCCCGCCCCCACGCCATCGCCACCGGCCCCGACGGGGCCCTGTGGTTCACCGAGTGGGGCGGCAACCGCATCGGCCGCATCACCGTCGCGGGCGACATCGCCGCGGCCGCGCTCCCCGAGCCCGGCAGCGAGCCCCACGGCCTCGCCGCGGGCCCCGACGGCGCGGTCTGGGCCGCCCTGGAGACCGGCTCGCTCGCCCGCTGCACCGCCGCCTGAGACGGGACCGGGCCGCGTCCGCCACGGGGGTGAGCGGACGCGGCCCGGAGACCGGACGGGCCTACGCGCCCTTGGCGGCCTCGTAGCGCGCGGCCACGTCGCGCCAGTTCACGACCTCCCACATGGCCTTGACGAAGTCGGGGCGCACGTTCTTGTACTGGAGGTAGTACGCGTGCTCCCACGCGTCGAACGCCAGCAGCGGCACCGAGGTCTGCGCGACGTTCCCGTGGTGGTCGTAGACCTGCTCCACGATGAGCCGCTTCGAGGTCGGCTCGTAGGACAACACGCCCCAGCCCGAGCCCTGCACGAGCGTCGTCGCCGCCGAGAGCTGCCCGTGGAAGCCCTCGAACGACCCGAAGTACTCGTTGATCGCCTCCGCGAGGTCCCCCTCGGGGCGGTCCCCGCCGTCGGGGCTCATGTTCTCCCAATACAGGGAATGCAGGACGTGCCCGGAGACGTTGAACGCGAGGGTCTTCTCAAGGCCCACGATCGACGTGAAGTCGCCCTTGTCGCGCGCCTCCTCGATGCGCTCAAGGGTGTCGTTGGCGCCCTTGACGTACGCCGCATGGTGCTTGTCGTGGTGCAGTTCGAGGATGTGCCCGTTGATGTGCGGCTCCAGCGAGCCGTAGTCGTAGGGCAGGTCCGGGAGCGTGTAGACGGTCATCGTCGCCTCTCTCTGTCGCGGCAGTCGAACGTTGTTGCAACCGTTTCACAACTGCAAGTCCTTTGCAATAGAAAGCCGCGCGCGTCGCCCCGTGATCCCTGTCGTCTTAGGACCTAAGTCCCGATCACCTTGCGAGCCGCCGGATCGACTCCACGATCCCCGGCAGGACCTCCAGGAACCGCTCCACGTCCGCCTCCGTCGTCTCCCGGTGCAGCGACACCCGCACGTTCCCGTGCGAGAGCACCCCCATCGCCTGGAGCACGTGCGAGGGCCGCAGCCGCGTCGACGCGCACGCCGACCCCGACGACACCGCGAACCCGGCCCGGTTCAACTCCGTCAGCAGCACCTCCCCGTCCACCCCCAGGCACGAGAACGTGACGATGTGCGGCAGCCGGTCCACCGGATCGCCCGGCAGCTCCACCTCCGGGACGGTCTCCGCGATGTGCTCCCTGATCCGGTCCGTCAGCACCCGCATCCGCGCCGACAGCGCCTCCCGCTCCGCGACCACCGCCCGCAGCGACGCCGCCGCGGCCACCGCCGCCGCCACGTCCACCTCCCCGAGCGCCTCCCGGATCGAGGAGTCCTCCCCGGGGAACGGGTTGCGCCAGCGCACCCCGCTGCGCACCACGAGGATGCCCGCGCCCGACAGGCCGCCCCACTTCCGCGCGCTGGCCGCCAGCACCGACCAGCCCGCGGGCACCGGCTCCCACGGCAGGCTCGCGGCCGCGTCCACCACCAGCGGCACGCCCTGCGCGTTCGCCGCGATCTCGGCGACCGGCTGCCGGGTCCCGACCTCGTGGTTCGCCGACTGCACGGCCAGCACCGAGGCCGCACTGTCGACGACCGCGAGCGGGTCCGGATCGACCCGGCCGAGCCGGTCCACCGGGACGACCGACACCTGGCCGCCGCGGGCCTCGTGCCACTGGGCCGCGTGCAGCACCGACGAGTGCTCGACCGCGCTGTGGACGAGCGGACCGGGCCCGCTGCGGGCCGCGATGACGCCGAGTACGCCCGCGTGCACGGCCTGTGTCCCACTCGATGTGAAAGTGACCTCATCGGCACTCACGCCGAGCGAGGCCGCCGCCGACTGGCGCGCCGCCTCCAGCAGCATCCGGGACCGGCGGCCCAATGTGTACAGTCGGCCGGGCCCGGCCCAGCCCTCCGACAAAGCCGCAGCATAGGCGTCGCGGGCCGCCGGATGGGGCGGCTGGGCGGTCGCGCCGTCGAAGTAGGTCTCGGTCACCGTTCCAATCTAGAAGACACCCGGACCCGAACCCAACCCCTTGCGCCCCGCTTCACGAGCCAAGCAGTAGGCTCTTGCCGTCAAGTCCGTGCCATGTCGCCTGCCCGGCGGCGGACGCGGAGCCGAGCGCTGAGAAAGGCATGAGACAGGTGGTCGGAAAACCGTCCCGAGAACGTCGCGGCCGAGCCCGCCGCGCGATAGGTCTCACCGGGATCGCCGCGCTGCTCCCAATCGTCCTCGCGGGGTGCAGCCTTGACGACGCCTTCTACCTGGGCTGGCCCCGGACTCGCCCCACCACGCAGTCCGAGCAGATGTTCGACCTCTGGGTCGGCTCCACGATCGCGGCCCTCGTGGTCGGCGTCATCGTGTGGGGCCTGATCTTCTGGTGCGTCGCCGCCTACAAGAAGAAGGACAGCGACACCGAGCTGCCCCGCCAGACCAAGTACAACCTCCCCGCCGAGCTGACCTTCACGGCCCTGCCGTTCGTGCTCATCGGCATCCTCTTCTACTACACGGTCGTCGTCCAGGACAACGTCACCGAGCTGAGCGACCAGCCGAACGCCTGCACCGAGGTCACCGCCTTCAAGTGGAACTGGCAGTTCACGTACACCGACGAGAACTGCGAGGCCCTCACCGGCGCCGACGGCCAGCCCGTCACCGAGACCGGCGACTCCGACTACATCCCGATCATCGTGGTCCCCAACGAGGACGACGTGCGCTTCGTCGGCAACGCCGAGGACGTCATCCACTCCTTCTGGGTCCCCGACCTGCTCTTCAAGCGCGACCTCATCCCCGGCAGCGAAGCGCAGACCACCCGCTGGGAGGTCGACTTCAACTCCGAGGGCACCTTCGTGGGCCGCTGCGCCGAGCTCTGCGGCGCCTACCACGCCTTCATGAACTTCGAGATGCGCGTGGTCTCCCCCGAGGACTACGAGACCTTCGTGAACGCCCGCGTCGAGGGGATGACCACCCCCGAGGCGCTGGAGCTCATCGGCCAGGACCCGTACGCGACCACCACGCACCCGTTCAACACCGACCCGGCCTCGGGCGAAGCGAGCTAGGGGACCAGCGATGAAGACCGAGAACAAGCTGTTCGCGATCGTGGCCGTGACGATGTTCATCTTCGCGGCCGGATACGGCTACTGGACGTACCTCAACGAGAACCCCGCCTACGGGCACCCCGGCCAGGTCGAGTGGGTCGGCACCATCGCCCTCATCTTCTCGGGGCTCCTGACCGGCATGGTCTGGCTCGTGTTCTGGGTGATCTCCCGCCGCATCGACCCGCGCCCGGAGGACCGCCCCGACGGCGAGATCTCCGACGTCGCGGGCGAGGTCGGCTTCTTCAGCCCCGGCTCCTACTGGCCCCTGGGCCTGGCGCTCGCCGCGGTCCTCACCGGCCTCGGCCTCGTCTTCTGGCTTCCGTGGCTCATCACCGCCGGGATCGTCGCGGTCCTGTTCGCCGTCGGCGGCCTGACCTACGAGTACTACACGGGCACGCGCAAGCTCGGCCCGCAGTAGCAAGGACGCATCGAAAGGCCCGGAGCGCCACGCTCCGGGCCTTTCGCGCGTCTGTAGGGTGTGGGCGTGACTCCCTCTGTGCGGCGCCGGAAAGCGCCTCTGCTGCGGCGCTTCGTGGGCACGGTCTTCTACAGCCTCCCGCACCCGTTGCGCCGCCGCATCGTGCGGATCGCGACCCCCACGTACACCCTCGGCTCCGTCGTCCTCGTCATGGACGCCGAACGCACGCAGCTGCTCATGCTCAAACAGCCCCCCGGCACCCGCTGGTCCCTCCCCGCGGGGCTTCTCAACCGCCGCGAGCAGCCGATCGAAGGCGCCCGCCGCGAGCTCAACGAGGAGACCGGCATCGAAGCGGACCTCGACGAGCTCGCCCCCGCGAGGCCGAACGCCGTGGTCCACACCAACGGCCGCTGGGTCGACAACGTCTTCCGCCTCGTCCGCGACCCCGAGACCACCCAGGTCATCGTCGACGGCCACGAGGTCTGGGACGCCGGCTGGCACCCCGCCGACGACCTCCCGGAGATGACCCGCGCGACCGCGAAGCTCCTGTCCCACTACGGACTCGGACCCCTGGCGGAAAAAGACTGAGGGACGAGATGACCGGTACGCCGGGTTCTGTCGTTGAGCGGCCATCCATCTAGGCGCACCGTTGCCGATGCGCTCAAGCGGTCTACCCGCGAAGGCACCCTTGCGGGTTCGGGCGGGCAGCCCTGTGTGGCCTTCGCGCAGCGCCTCGCGGCGCCTCTTGACCTTGCTCCGGGTGGGGTTTACCGAGCCGCCGCCGTCACCGGCGGCGCTGGTGGTCTCTTACACCACCGTTTCACCCTTACCAGTCGAGCTGGCGGTCTGTTCTCTGTGGCACTGTCCCGCGGGTCGCCCCGGGTCGCCGTTAGCGACCACCCTGCCCTGTGGAGCCCGGACGTTCCTCGACAGTGATGGTCTCCCGTCACTGCCGCGGCCGCCTGGCCATCTCGTCCCAGCGGTCAAGCGTACGCTGGCCGGGCCATGAATCTGCTCCAGGTCTCCCTACTGGTGGTCGCGGGCCTCCTCGGCGGCGGGCTCAACGCCGTCGCCGGCGGCGGGTCGCTCATCACCTACCCCACGCTGATGGCCGTCGGCGTGCCCGCGCTCCAGGCCAACGCCACCAACGGCATCGCCGTAGCCCCCGCCTACGCCGCCGCGGCCGTCGGCTCCCGGGAGAACCTGCGCCCCCAGAAGCGCCGCGCACTGCTGCTCATCCCGACCGCGCTCGCCGCCTCCGTGTGCGGCGCGCTCCTGCTGCTGAACACCCCGCACTCGGTCTTCGAGGCGATCGTGCCGTTCCTGGTCCTCGCCGCGACCGTCCTCATGGCGATCGGCCCGTGGATCAACCGCAAGGTCACCGCCCTCAACGGCGGCCGCGACCTCCACCCGGCCGCGCTCCACGCGGGCGTCTTCGCCGGATGCCTCTACGGCTCCTACTTCAACGCCGCGCTCGGCCTCATCCTCATGGCCGTCATCGCCATGAGCGTCTCCGAGAAGCTCGCGAAGGTCGGCGCGCTCAAGAACTTCTGCACCATGATCGTCGGCATCGTCACCAGCGTCATGTACGGCGTCTGGGCCGACGTCGACTGGCTCGCCATCGCGGCCCTCGTCCCCGCCACCTTCATCGGCGGCTACATCGGCGCCCGCATCTTCCAGCGCATCCCCGAGCGGCCCCTGCGCATCGCGATCGTCGTCTACGGGTTCGTGCTCTCCGGCATCCTCCTCTACCGCTCCTTCTAGCCCCGTTCAAAAAGTGGACTTCGCGCAAGTCACATGACGTAAGGCACGGAAGCGCGGAAGAATAGGCGCATGCCGACGCTTCGTATCGCACTCGCCCAGGACAACCCGGTCGTAGGCGACCTCGACCGCAACGCCGAACTCATCCGCAGCGCGGCGACCGCGGCCACCGCCGCGGGCGCCCACCTGCTGGCGACCGGCGAGCAGTCCCTCACCGGCTACCCGGTCGAGGACCTCGCCCTGCGCCACTCCTTCGTCGAGGCCAGCCGCGAGCGCCTCGCCCGCCTCGCCGAAGAACTCGCCGCGGACGGGAACGGCGCGCTGCCCGTCGCCGTCGGATACCTGGACGCAGACGGGTCCGTGCCCGCGAGCATCGGCGCGGTCGGCGGGCGCGGCATCCGCAACGCGCTGGCGCTGATCCAGGACGGCAAGGTCCTGTTCCGCTACTACAAGCGGCATTTCCCTAACTACGGCGTCTTCGACGAGGAGCGGTACTTCGTGCCGGGCCACGAGCTGCACCTCGCGCGCATCGGCGGCGTGGACGTGGCCTTCACCATCTGCGAGGACGTGTGGGGCGGGGTCCCGGTCACCGCCGCCGCGCAGGCCCGCGCGGGCCTGGTCGTCAACGTCAACGCCTCCCCCTACGAGCAGGGCAAGCAGGAGCGGCGCCGCGCGATCGTCGCGCAGCGGGCCGCCGAGGCCGGGGCGCCCATCGCGTACCTGAACATCGTGGGCGGCCAGGACGAGCTGGTCTTCGACGGCGGCTCGTTCATCACCGCCCCCGACGGGAAGCTCCTCGCCTCGGGCCGCCGCTTCGGCTCGGAGCTGCTGGTCGCCGACCTCGAACTGGAGGCCGCGGCCGACGGCGACCTCGCGAACCACTCCGCGACCGAGATGAGCACCTCGCTGCACGTCCTCTCCGAGGCGCCCGCCGCCGTGGAGACCCGCATCGAGCCGCCGTTCGCGCCCGAGCTCGACCGCCTGGAGGAGATCTGGGAGGCCCTGCGCCTGGGCCTGGGCGACTACGTGCGCAAGAACGGCTTCAAGTCGGTGATCTTCGGGCTCTCCGGCGGCATCGACTCCGCGCTCACCGCGGTCCTCTCGCGCGACGCGATCGGCGCCGACAAGGTCCACGTCGTGTCCATGCCCAGCCAGTACTCCTCGGGCCACTCGCTCGACGACGCCGCCGAGCTGGCGCGCCGATGCGGCCTGGAGTACTCGGTGGAGGCGATCCAGCCGATCGTGGACGCCTACCTCTCGGAGATCGCCGTCTCGGGGCTCGCCGTGGAGAACCTCCAGGCGCGCGTGCGCGGCACGCTGCTCATGGCCCTGTCGAACCAGCACGGGCACCTGGTGCTCGCGCCGGGCAACAAGAGCGAGTACGCCGTGGGCTACTCGACGATCTACGGCGACGCCGTGGGCGGGTTCGCGCCGATCAAGGACGTCTACAAGACCCTCGTCTACGAGCTCGCGACCTGGCGGAACGCGAAGGCCCGCAGCCTCGGCGAGCCCGAGCCGATCCCGGAGAACACGATCCTGAAGCCCCCGAGCGCGGAGCTGCGGCCCGACCAGAAGGACTCCGACTCGCTGCCCGACTACGAGGTCCTCGACGGCGTCCTCGCCGGGTACGTGGACGGCGACGCCGGGCGCGAGGACCTCGTGGAGCAGGGCTACCCGGCCGACGTCGTGGAGCGGATCACCGGCCTGGTCGACCGCGCCGAGTACAAGCGGCGCCAGTCGGCGCCGGGCACGAAGATCACCGTGAAGTCCTTCGGGAGGGACCGCAGGCTCCCGATCACCAACCAGTTCAGAGGGAAGCCCAGCCGGGGGAAGTAGTCGGTCACCCCGGGGGCGGTCCCCGGGGTGATTTGTCACATCGGCATTGCGGACGCGTGACATATATATCGATGAGCGTTAGTTTTGTTCTGTAACCACCCGGGGACCGGCGAGCCGGCCACGAGGAGATTCTGGAGCACTGCGATGACGCTGTCAGCCAACGACGCATCGAATTCCCCCGACGAGATCCCGAGCCTGTACGGGCCGGGCAAGACCGTCAAGCGGGTCCGCACCCGCCACCTCGTCGAAGCCAAGGAGCGCGGCGAGAAGTGGGCGATGCTGACCTCCTACGACCAGTACACGGCCGCCCTCTTCGACGAGGCCGGCATCCCGGCGCTGCTCGTCGGCGACTCCGCCGCGAACAACGTCTACGGCTACGAGACGACCCTCCAGGTGTCGGTCGAGGAGCTGCTGCCGCTCGTGGCGGCCGTCGCCCGCTCGACCCGCCGGACCCTGATCGTCGCCGACCTGCCGTTCGGCTCCTACGAGGCCGGGCCCGCGCAGGCCCTGGAGACCGCCGTCAGGTTCATGAAGGCCGGCGCGCACGCCGTCAAGCTCGAAGGCGGGCGGCGCATGGCCGAGCAGATCCGGGCCCTCACCGGCGCGGGCATCCCCGTCATGGGCCACATCGGGTTCACGCCGCAGAGCGAGCACACGCTCGGCGGCTACCGCGTCCAGGGCCGCGACGCCCAGGCCGCGGAGGTCGAGGCCGACGCGCACGCCGTCGCCGACGCCGGAGCGTTCGCCGTGGTCCTGGAGATGGTGACCTCCTCGGTCGCCGCCGAGATCACCAAGCGCCTCCCGATCCCCACGATCGGCATCGGCGCGGGCTCGGAGACCGACGCGCAGGTCCTCGTCTGGCAGGACATGGCCGGGCTGCGGCAGGGCAAGCCCCCGCGCTTCGTCAAGCGCTACGCCGACCTCGCGTCCGTCCTCCAGGGGGCCGTCAAGGCCTACGCCGACGAGGTCCGCGCGGGCGAGTTCCCCGCGAAGGAGCACGGCTTCGAGTAGCAGCCCCCGCCGGGCGCGTGTGACGAAGCTTTCGAGCCGCGAACGCGCCCGGCCCTAGGGGTTCCGGTGCCGCATCGCGTAGCGTCTCAGTACGTGAACGACGCCATCCTGCTCTTCGACTACGACGGCACCGTGCGGCTCGGCTCCGAGCACGCCACCCACTACGCCCGCCTCGTCGCGGCCGAACTCGAACCCGAGGACGAACGCGCCTTCCTCGCCGCCCACGCCGCGTTCGTCGCGGGCAAGCCCACCACCGCGTCCACGTTCGACGCCTTCGACGCCGACAACGCCGTGCGCCGCCTCGCGGGCGAGTTCGGCGTTCCCGACGCGGCCCGCGCCGCCGCGTACGAGGCCACCCGGGAGCGCATGGCCGCGGGGGACTTCGCGGTCTGGGCCCCGGAGGGCTTCGCGGAGTTCATCTGGAGCCTGCCGCGCAGCGTCGAGGTCCACCTCGTGACCAACGCGCCCGAAGCGACCTTGGAGCCCGTGCTCGACCGGCTCGGCCTCGACGGCCTGTTCGACCGCGTCGTCGGCGACGCCGCCAAGCCCGTGGGCCTGGAGCGGATGCTCGACGACCTGCTGGAGGACCGCAAGCCCGAGCGCATCCTCAGCGTCGGCGACATCCCCGTCAACGACCTCGCCCCGGCCGCCGACCGCGGCTGCCCGACCGCCTACATCGACCACTACGGCCGCCCGTGGCCCCGCGCGACCGCCACCGGACGCTCAGTGGAGGACCTGTACGGGTTCATCCACCGCTGGGCGACCGAGGGATAGAACGCGTACACGTGAGGGTCGCGCGCGTCACGGGCTCGTGAACCCAGCATGTCGCACCCGGCGTTTATGCTGGGATTGCGCCCTGAGCCGACCGATCCCCGGCTCAGGGCGTCCTAGCGCTCAGGCGGCGATCTTGTCGCCCACGCGGATGACCGCGCGCTCGGGGGTCTTCAGGTACAGCCCGAAGTGGTTGTCCAGCTCGGCGATGATCGTGCGGTGCAGCTCCTTGTCCCGCACGTTCGAGCCGTCGGGGGTCCAGCTCGGCAGGACGCACCGCTCGCACGGCTTGTGCAGCACGAACTCGTTGTCTCCCAAGCGGATCGGCGTGCCGATCGGGACCCGGTACTCGGCGAAGGGCTCCAGGTCGGCGGAGACGATCACGTTCGGGCGGAACCGCGCCGCCTCGATCTCGCGGCCCATCCGCTCGCTCAGCGCCCGCACGCTCGCCTCGAAGACCACGAGGACGCGGTCCCCGGCGCCCTTCGTCGGCCGGATCTCGACGCCCTTGCCGGCGTCGATGGTCTCGGCGAGGCGCGCGGGCAGGCCCGTGTCGTCCACGCCCCAGGCGGCCCCGCCGGACTCGTAGAGCACCGGGTCGCCCGCGGAGGAGTCGGCGGTGCCGCACTGCGCCGGGAACGCGGCCTCCCACCCCATCATCTTCGGGTGGCTGCCGCCCCACACCGACTTGTCGGTGCCGGGCTCGTAGAGGCCGAGGCGGCGGTCGCCCGCCATCCCGGCCGCGTCGACCACCGCCGACGTCAAGGGCTCCCCCCTGAGGCCCTTGACCGGATAACGCCACAATGCTGTGATCTCACCTGCGAACATGCTTCCGAATGTACCTCCACTCACGTTTTGGACTCGGCCTGGCCGGGTTTACTTCGGCGACATAATCGGGTGAGACAATTGCCGCCCCAGGACAGAGGAGGACACCATGGAACGACAGAAGGAGTTCGTGCTTCGCACGCTCGAAGAACGCGACATCCGCTTCGTGCGGCTGTGGTTCACCGACGTCCTCGGGACCCTCAAGTCCGTGAGCGTCGCGCCCGCCGAGCTGGAGTCCGCGTTCGAGGAGGGCATCGGCTTCGACGGGTCCGCCATCGAGGGCTTCGCCCGCGTGTACGAGTCCGACATGGTCGCCATGCCCGACCCGACCACGTTCCAGGTGTTCCCGTTCGAGGGCCGCGGCATCGGCGAGTCCGCCCGCATGTTCTGCGACATCCTCACCCCCGAGGGCGCCCCGTCCTGGGCCGACCCGCGCCACGTGCTCCGCCGGGCCCTGTCCAAGGCCGCCGACCGCGGGTTCACGTTCTACGTCCACCCCGAGATCGAGTTCTTCCTGTTCAAGGACATCTTCCCGGAGACCGGCGCGAAGCCCGAGCCCGTGGACGACGGCGGCTACTTCGACCACACCACCCACTCGGTGGCCCGCGACTTCCGCCGCCAGGCCATCCTCGCCCTGGAGCGGGTCGGCATCTCCGTCGAGTTCTCCCACCACGAGGTCGCCCCCGGCCAGCAGGAGATCGACCTGCGGTACGCCGACGCGCTGACCACGGCCGACAACATCATGACGTTCCGGCACGTCGTCAAGGAGATCGCGATGACCTCCGACGTCACCGCGTCCTTCATGCCCAAGCCGTACAACACCCAGCCCGGCTCCGGCATGCACTCCCACCTGTCGCTCTTCGAGGGCGAGGACAACGCCTTCCACGACCCGGGCGACGAGCAGCGCCTCTCCAAGACCGCCAAGGCGTTCATCGCCGGGCTCCTGCGCCACGCGCCCGAGTTCACCGCGATCACCAACCAGTGGGTCAACTCCTACAAGCGCCTCTACTCCAGCGCCCAGCCCGGCCAGATCTCCGAGGCGCCCTCGTACGTCTCCTGGGGCAAGGCCAACCGCTCCGCGCTCGTGCGCGTCCCCGTCTACGGCAAGCCGAACTCGGCCCGCGTCGAGATCCGCTCCCTCGACTCCGCCACGAACCCCTACCTCGCCTACGCCGTCCTCCTCGGCGCGGGCCTCAAGGGCATCGAAGAGGGCTACGAGCTGCCCCCGGGCACCGAGGACGACGTCTCGGCCCTCACCAGCGCCGAACGCGTCGCCGCCGGGTACCAGTCCCTCCCGAGCAACCTCGCCGAGGCCCTCGACAAGATGGAGTCCTCCGAGCTCGTCGCCGAAGTCCTCGGCGAACACGTCTTCGACTACTTCCTGAAGAACAAGCGCCAGGAGTGGGAGGACTACCGCACCCAGGTGACCGCCTTCGAGCGGAAGCGCTACATCAATCTGTGACGGTTTAGCATGTACGGGTGACCACCGCGCTTGTCATCGAGAACGATCCGGAGCAGGGCCTCGGGCGGGCCGCCGCATGGCTGGCCGAGGCCGGTATGGAGTTGGACGTCGTGCGGCCGCACCTCGGTGAGGCCGTGCCGAACTCGGCCGGGGGGCACGAGGCCCTGATCGCGCTCGGGGGCGGCCGCGGGAAGGACTGGAGCGACGACCTCGCCGGACTCCTGACCACCGCGGTCGCCGACCAGACGCCGCTCCTCGCGATCTGCTCCTCCTCCCGCCTCCTCGCCGCCGCGTTCGGCGGCCGGGTCGAGGACCACGACGCCCCGAACGGCCCGCGGATGCTCGCCAAGCGCGACGCCGCCGGACGGGACCTCGTGTTCGGCCCCGCCCCCATGACCATCGACGTGATCCGCTGGCGCCGCCAGGAGCTCGTGGAGCTCCCCGAGGACGCGACGCTGCTGGCGGCCTCCCCGCAAGGGGCCCTTGAGATCTTCCGCATCCGCGAGAGCGCCTGGGGCGTCCAGTCGCACTTCGAGTTCACGCCGGAGCAGCTCGCGGGCTTCGACGGGTTCGACGAGGCCGCGCTCGCGAAGGCCGCCGAAGTGGACGAGCACATCGTCCGCACGTGGAAGCCCATCCTCCAGCGGTTCGCGAAGGTCGCCGCGGGCGAGAAGAAGATGCTGCCGCTCCTTGACGTCTGAGAGCGAGCATGTGATCGACGCGGACGAGGCGCGCCTCGCGGTCGTCGCGGCCAGCAACGCGCTGGCCGACTTCCTGCGCGCCCACCCCGAGTCCGAGCCGGCGCTCACCGAGGACGAGGACGCCGGCTTCGCGCGGCTGCGCGCCGCCGGGCCCTTCCGGTTGAACACCGCCTGGAAGGAGAACCTGCTCCGCATCGCCGCCGCCGACCTCACCGGCGCCACGGACCTGAAGGCCACCTCCGACGCGCTCTCGCGCCTGGCCGACGCGGTCCTGTCCCGCGGCCTGGAGCTGGCCCGCGAGGAGCACCCCGGGGACGCGCGACTCGCCGTGATCGCCATGGGCAAGACCGGTGCGGAAGAACTCAACTACGTGTCCGACGTGGACGTCGTGTTCGTCGCCGAAGGGGACCTCGCGCTCGCCACCCGCCAGGCCGCGCACCTGATCCAGGTCGTCGGCCCCGCGACGTGGCCCGTCGACGCCGGGCTGCGGCCCGAGGGCCGGTCCGGGGCGCTGGTGCGCACGATCGAGTCGTACACCGCGTACCTCAAGGACTGGGCCCGCACCTGGGAGTTCCAGGCGCTCCTGAAGGCCCGCCCGGCCGTGGGGGACCTGGAGCTCGGGCTCGAATGGCTCGCGGCCGTGCAGCCGTTCATCTGGGGCGCGGCCGACCGGCCCGGGGTGGTCGCCGACATCCGCGACATGCGCCGCAAGGTGGTCGACTCCGTGCCCGCCGCCGAGCGCCGGTACGAGATCAAGCTGGGCCCGGGCGGCCTGCGCGACATCGAGTTCGCCGTGCAGCTCCTGCAACTGGTCCACGGCCGCGGCGACCCGGCCCTGCGGGTGCGGTCCACATTGGAGGCCCTCGACGTGCTCGTCGCGGGCGGGTACCTGGCCCGGCGCGACGGGGAGGACCTCGCCGACACCTACGTCTTCCTGCGCACCGTCGAGCACCGCCTCCAGCTCCAGCGCCTCCTGCGCACCCACCGCGTCCCCGAGAGCGGCGAGCCGCTCCACCACCTCGCCCGCACCCTCGGCTACACCACCGACGAGGGCTTCCTCGCCGCCTGGCGCGCGCACGCCACGACCGCGCGGCGGCTCCACGAGAAGCTCCTCTACAAGCCGCTCCTGGACGCCGTCACCCGCGTCCCCACCGCCGAGCTGCGCATGAGCGAGGCGCAGGCCGCCGGGCGGCTCGCCGTCCTCGGCTTCAACGACCCCGCGAGCGCGCTCACCCACATCAAGAAGCTCACCGCGGGCGTCTCCCGCACGGCCACCGTGCAGAAGGCGCTGCTGCCGGTCGTCCTCCACGAGCTCGCCGACTCGCCCGAGCCCGACCGCGGGCTCCTCGCGTACCGGCAGGTCTCCGACAAGCTCGGCACCACCCCCTGGTACCTGCGGCTGCTGCGGGACGGCGGCCCCGCGGCGGTCCGGCTCGCGCGCCTGCTCGGCACCTCCCGGTACTTCGCGTCGCTGCTCCTGCATGTGCCGCAGTCGCTCCGGTACCTCTCCGACAACGCCGACCTGACGCCGCGCCCGCGCGAGGAGCTGGCCGCCGGGATGCGCCAGGCCGCCGCGCGCCACTCGGACCCGACCGCCGCGGTCGGTGCGGTCCGCTCGATCCGCCGCCGCGAGCTCATCCGCATCGCCGCCGCCGACCTCCTCGGGCTCATCGACGACCAGGAAGTGGGCCTGGCGCTCTCGGACCTGACGGACGCCGTCCTCGAAGCGGCCCTGGAGATCGGCTCGCGCGGCCTGGACGACGTGCCGCCGATGCTCGTCGTCGGCATGGGCCGCCTGGGCGGGCGCGAGACCGGGTACGGGTCCGACGCGGACGTGGTGTTCGTCCACGACGGCGCCGACGACGCCCAGCGCAAGGCCGCCGCGAAGGTCGTCGGCACCGTGCGCACCCTCCTCGGCGCCCCCACGGCCGATCCGCCCTTGGACCTCGACCTCGATCTGCGGCCCGAGGGCAAGGGCGGCGCGATCGCGCCGAGCTTCGCCGCGTACCGCCGCTACTACGCCGACCGGGCCCGGCTGTGGGAGCGCCAGGCGCTCCTGCGCGCCAGGCCCGTCGCGGGGGACGAGGCGCTCGCCGCGGTCTGGACCGAGTTCGCCGACGGCGTCAGGTACCGCCCCGGCGGGCTCACCGAGGCCGAGCGCGTCGAGTTCCGCCGCGTCAAGGCCCGCGTGGACTCCGAGCGCCTCCCGCGGGGCGCGGACCCCAACGGCCACACCAAACTCGGCCGCGGCGGCCTCGTGGACATCGAGTGGACCGCGCAGCTGCTGCAACTGGAGCACGGCGACGAGCCCGCGATGCGCACCACCCGCACCGTCCCGGCCCTCGAAGCCGCGGCCGCGGCCGGGCACCTGAACGCCGCCGACCTCCTGTCGCTGCGCGAGGCGTGGCTGTTCGTCTCGCGGGTGCGCAACGACATGACGCTCGCGCGCGGCGTCCCCCGCGACGACCTCCCGCGCTCGGGCCCCGAACTGGCCGCGCTCGCCCAGACCCTCGGCTTCGGCGAGGACACCGAGCGGTTCCTCAACGAGTACCGCCGCCTGACCCGCCGCGCCCACGAAGCCGCCCAACGCATCGTCCTGGGCGGCTTAGACTCGGAACCCTGGCGGAACTGGGGGAGCGGATGATCGACTACACCGTGGTCACGGCCGACGGGGCGGAGGACCGGCGCGGCGGCGGCGACCGGCTCAGGGCCGATGCGGGCGCGGACGGGGCGTTCGCGTGGGTCGAGTTCGAGGCCGACGACGCCGAGGCGCTGCCCGAGGCGCTCGCCGCGCTCGGCATGGACCGCTTCGGGACCTACCCGGCCGCGGCCGTCCACCCGCGGCCCAAAGTGGAGGTTATCGACGACGCGGCGCTGCTGCTGGTCAAGACCGTCTGGTACATCGAGTCCACCCGCCAGGTCGAGACCGGGGACCTCGCGATCTTCACCGACGGCCGGTCGCTGGTCACCGTGCGCCGCGGCGTCGTGGACCCCGTTCCCCATGTGCGCGAACGACTCCAGGAGCAGAAGTTCCGCTCCGGCGGGGTCGGCGCGGTCGTCCACGCCCTGTTCGACGCCGTCGTGGAGCACTACGACGACGCCGTCGAGGACCTCACCGACGACGTGGCCGACCTGGAGCGCGCCGTCTTCTCCGGGCAGCGCCTCGACCGCAACCAGGAGATCTACTTCCTCATCCGCGAGACCCTGGAGTTCCAGAACGCGGTGCGGCCCTTGACGACCTTCGCGCACGCGGTGCGCCAGGGCCGCGCGGGCGCGCCGGTGTTCGACCGCTCGGGCTTCGGGGAGGTCGCCGGGCACCTCATCCGCGTGGACTCCTCGGTGGAGACGTGCATGAGCCTGCTGACCACGGTCCTCACCGCGCACCAGGGGCAGATCGGGACGTGGCAGAACGAGGACACGAAGAAGATATCGGCGTGGGCGGCGATCGCGATCGCGCCGACGATCATCTCCGGGATCTACGGCATGAACTTCAAGGTGATGCCGGAGCTGCACTGGGTGGTCGGGTACCCGCTCGCGCTGGCGGCGATGGTGGTCGTGTGCGTCCTACTCTTCCGAGGTTTCAAACGCAACGGCTGGCTGTTACGGATCGATGTCCGTGAATCGCAATGGGGCGCAGTGAGGGGCGGGTCCACCTTGGGCCGCATCGCGAACGACGCGCCCTCGCGGCGGATCCGCCCCTCCGGCCCTGCCTGCCTTCAATGAACACCTTAGCGGTGCCCCGCAAAGCGAAAGCGTCGAGCCAATGGTGACGGTGCGTGCGCGCCGCGGCCGCGCTCCCATTTCGGTAACAAAGCCGCCATTGAAATTTTTCGATGCGAATGCTTGACTTTCGACAGGCCCTCCCATAAAAATAAAGATACCTATCAGTTAAGTCTCTTTACTTTTGGGAGGAACATTGAGACGACTGAGGACCCGGCGCTTCATCGCCGTCGTGACCGCGGCTCTGGCCCTGTTCACGACCGGTTTGATCTACACCGTCGCGAATCCCTTCACTGCGAACGCTGCCGTCACCTGCAACACCCCGTGGGCCTCCTCGAAGGTCTACGTCGGCGGTGACCTGGTCAGCCACGAGGGCTACAACTACAAGGCCAAGTGGTGGACCACCAACGAGGAACCCGGCACCACCGGCGAGTGGGGCGTCTGGCAGACGCTCGACGCCTGCGGCGGCGGCACCGACCCGACGACCAGCGCGAACCCGACCACCCAGGAGCCCACCGAGGAACCGACGGGCGAACCCGGCACCGGCGGCTCCATCAACGCCGCGTACTTCACCGAGTGGGGCGTCTACGGCCGCAACTACCACGTGAAGAACATCGTCTCCTCCGGCTCGGCCGAGGACCTCACCCACATCAACTACGCCTTCGGCAACGTCAAGAACGGCCAGTGCACGCTGGACGACTCGTACGCGGCGATCGACAAGGCCTACACCGCCGACCAGTCGGTCGACGGGGTCGCCGACACGTGGGACCAGCCCCTGCGCGGCAACTTCAACCAGCTCCTGAAGCTCAAGGAGATGTACCCGGACATCAAGATCGTCTGGTCCTTCGGCGGCTGGACCTACTCCGGCGGCTTCGGGCAGGCCGCGCAGAACCCGGCGGCCTTCGCCGAGTCCTGCTACAACCTGCTGCACGACTCCCGCTGGAACGGCCTGTTCGACGGCATCGACATCGACTGGGAGTACCCGAACGCCTGCGGCCTCACCTGCGACTCCAGTGGGACGCAAGCGTTCACGAACCTCATGAGCGCGCTGCGCTCGAAGTTCGGGAACGAGCTCGTCACCGCCGCGATCACCGCCGACGGCACCTCCGGCGGCAAGATCGACCTCGGCGGGTACGGCACGGCCGCCCAGTACGTCGACTACTACCAGGTGATGACCTACGACTACTTCGGCGCCTGGGACGCCGACGGCCCCACCGCACCCCACTCGCCGCTGAACTCCTACAGCGGCCAGCCCATCGCCGGATTCGACGGCGCCACCGCGATCGCCAAGCTCAAGTCGCTCGGCGTTCCGTCATCGAAACTGCTCCTCGGCTTCGGCTTCTACGGCCGCGGCTGGACGGGCGTCACCCAGGCGACGCCGGGCGGCTCCGCCACCGGCGCGGCCCCGGGCACCTACGAGGCGGGCATCGAGGACTACAAGGTCCTGGTGAACGAGTGCCCGGCCACGGGCACCGTCGCGGGCACCGCTTACGCCAAGTGCGGCAACGAGTGGTGGAGCTACGACACCCCGGCGACGATCGCGACGAAGACGGCCTGGCTCGACGGCCAGGGCCTCGGCGGCGCGTTCTCCTGGGAGCTCTCGGGCGACACGAGCAACGGACAGCTCGTCAACGCCATCGCCGCCGGTCTGAACTAGGAGCCGTCCCGCTCCCGACCCGGATCGCTGACCCTGGACAGGTCGGCGGGGGCCGCCGCACCGGCCCCCGCCGACCGTCCTATTTCACGTACTTCCCTACTTCACGAACTTCGCAGGTCTAGTCGCGAGCGTCAGCGCCCATTCGAGCGGGCCGCGCTTGAGCAGCCGCTTCCAGATGAGCGCGAACAGCATCGCGGCCACGCAGAACACCGCCCACATGCGCCAGCCGGTCTCGTACCCGACCCCGTTCGCGGGGTGGTCCACGAGGAACCAGACGCCCGCGATGTGCGCGACGTACACCGTCAGCGACATCGAGCCGACCGCGATGAGCGGGGCGAGGACGCGGCGGGACCACTTGCTCACGGCGCCGCAGTGGCCCAGGAGCGCGACGAGCCCGACGATGACGCTGATCGCGACGCCGATGTTCCCCGCCAGCTCGAACGGGGTGCCCGAGTGCGGGTACGCGGCCGTCAGGCCCGCCCAGTCGACGCCCGAGCCGGTGCCCGCGACGTCGCCCGCAGGGAGCTTGTCCCAGAGCGAGGCGTGCTCCTCGTCGAACGCCTTCCACTGCTCCTCGGTCCAGGTGTCGGTGTCGGCGCTGCCGACCGCCGCCGACCACGCCTTGTCGAAGGCCGCGTACGCCTCGTCGTCGGCCGCCGCGGCGGGTTCGCGCACGAGCTTCCCGCACAGCCAGGCGCCGCCGTAGCCGAGCAGGCCCAGCGCGGGTCCGATGACGGCCAGCCGCACGCGGACGGCCTTGCGGGCGAAGTCGAGGCGGCCCAGTGCCATGCCGGTGAGGATGTAGGCCATCCACGCCATCGCCGGGTACGTGCCCATGAGCAGCAGCGACAGCAGGCCGTCCCCGCCCCACTGGACGAGCGGGTCGTGCTTGTCGAAGCCCTCGGTCCACGTGGCGGTCCACATGAGCTGCACCAGGATCGGCCCGCCGAGGCCGAAGGCCGCGGCGAGGATCGCGAGGGTCCGGGCCCGCAGCCTGATGAACGGGAGTGCGAGCAGGAAGTACAGGCCGTAGAACGCGAGGATCACCACGATCGAGGTGCCCGTGCTGGTGAGCCACGTGCCCAGGGCCAGCAGCAGGACCGCGCGGATCGCGATCTTGACGACGGCCTGGCGCAGCGGCCGGCCCGTCTTCGGCTCCGAGCCGCCCGCGATGAGCACGAGCGAGAGCCCGGCGAGCGTCGCGAACAGCGCCGACGAGCGGCCGTGGGGGAGGTCCATGAGGAAGGACTTCCACGTGCCGGTCTCGTCGGACCACGGGCCGACGTGCGAGTAGTACATGCCGAAGACGGCGACGGCGCGGGCGGCGTCGAGGCCCACGATGCGCCCGATCGACGGGCCTTTGTCCGGGGGCGGCGCGAGCGCGGGGTCCTGCGGCTCCCGCTTCTCGGCGCGCAAGGCGACGGTGTCAGTCATCGCCCCAGAGTGCGGCGGGCCCGGGGCCGTTCCCATCCTTCGATGCGCGGGACCGCGCCCGCCGCCGGGACGGGGCCGTCCCGCCGCCCGGCCGTTCCGCACCCGCCGATCGGCGGGGATCGCGGGCCGGGCCACCGCTCGGAACTGCGACAACGCGCACACCCCCGCCGCTCCTCGCGCGCACGAGGTGGCGCGCGCGTGCTACGAATCGGACCGGACCGAAAGAAGGAGGCCGCATGATCCGGGTACTGGTCGTCGACGACGAAGCCCTCATCCGCACCGGTTTCCAGCACATCCTCGACGCCGCCGGGGACATCGAGGTGGTCGCGGCCGTCTCCGGCCGCCAGGCCCTCGCCGAGGTCGGCCGCCTCCGCCCGGACGTGGTCCTCCTCGACATCCGCATGCCCGACGTGGACGGCCTCACCATCCTCGAACGCCTCCGCGCGCTCCCCTCCCCGCCCGTGGTCGCCATGCTCACCACGTTCGACACCGACGAGTACGTGGCCGCCGCGCTCCGCATGGGCGCCGCCGGGTTCCTCCTCAAGGACACCGACCCCGAGCACCTCGCCGTGCAGGTCCGCACCCTCGCCGCCGACGGCGTGGTCCTCTCCCCGAAGGTCACCTCCACCGTCGTGGACGGCTATCTCGCGGGCCGCACCCGCTCCTCCGCGGCCGTCGAGCGCCTCTCCGCCCGCGAGCGCGAGATCCTCGTGCTCCTCGCCGAAGGGCTCTCCAACGGCGACATCGCCGCCCGCCTCTACCTCGGCGTGGGCACCGTCAAGGACCACGTCAGCGCCATCCTCACCAAGCTCAAGGTGAACGGCCGGGTCCAGGCCGCGCTCGTCGCCGAGCGGGCCGGGCTCCTGCGGGGCGAGCGGTGAAGCGGTGGTGGCGCCCGTGGATGACGGACGCGGCGCTCGTCGCCGTCGCCGCGGCCGACCTGTGGTTCACGTACTGGTGGTGGCCGCCGCTCACCTTCGAGATGTCGGTGACCGGGACAGGCGTGGCCGCGCTCGCGTTCCGGCGCCGCTTCCCGCTCGCCGTCTTCGCGCTGACGCTGCCGACCGCGTACTTCATGGGCGAGGCCGCCGCGCCGCTCATCGCCCTGTACACGCTCGCGGCCTCCACGCACCGGCGCTGGCTGCTCGCGGTCGGCTCGGTGGTGCTGGCGATGTGCATGATCTGGCCGCTCGAATCGGGCCCGGCCGACCTGTTCGCGGACTCGTGGTGGCTCGCGAGCATCGCGTACGCGCTGGCCCCGGCCGCCGCCGCGGCGTTCCTGGGCCAGCTCGTGCAGGTGCGCCGGGAGCTCTCGGCCCGCCTGGAGGAGATCACCGAGGCCCGCGAGCACGAGCAGCTCATGGCGACGCAGAAGGTGCTCGCCGAGGAGCGCGCGCAGCTGGCGCGGGAGATGCACGACGTGGTCTCGCACCAGGTGTCGCTCATCGCGGTGCGGGCCGGGGCGCTCCAGGTGAGCACCGCCGACCCCGAGGCGAAGGAGGCGGCCGGGACGATCCGCAAGCTGAGCGTCAGGACCCTGGACGAGCTGCGGCACATGGTGAACGTGCTGCGCGCCGGGGGCGGCGGCCCCACCGACCTCGCGCCGCAGCCGACCCTCGCGCAGCTCGGCGACCTCGTCGGCAACTCCGGGATCGACGCGGTGCTGCGCGTCGGGGAGCTGCCGGACCTGGACCCGCCGAAGGAGCGGGCGGTCTACCGGACCGTCCAGGAGTCGCTCACGAACGTGCGCAAGCACGCCCCGGGGGCGAGCACCGACATCGCGCTGGCGCACGAGGGCGGCGCGATCACGGTGACGGTGGCGAACTCCGCGCCGACCCGCACGCCCGTGGCGCTGCCGAGTTCGCGGCACGGCCTGCTCGGGCTCCAGCAGCGCGCGGTGCTCCTCGGCGGGACGCTGACCTGGGAGGCGACCCCCGACGGCGGGTGGCGGAACACGCTGGTGCTCCCCGCCTGACCCCGACCGCCCGCGTATACGTATAGTCTCCATATATGCAGGCATCGAGGAGCGGAGGCCGACCGTGGTGAGGATCGTCGCCGACACCGAGCAGTGCGCCGGGTCGGGCATGTGCGCGCTGACCGCGCCGGAGTACTTCGACCAGAACGACGAGGACGGCCGCGTCGTCCTCCTCGCCGACGAGGCCGAGGACTGCGACACCGAGGTGGCCGAAGCGGTGCAGCTGTGCCCCGCTGCCGCGCTGCGCCTGGAGTGACCGCCGCGCCGCCCCCGGGGCGGTCCCACTCGCGAGGCCCGCGTCAGAAAGGCGGGGAGGCGCTTTCGCTAGTATGTGCGGAACTGCTGCGCTCCAATGCGCACCGGCACTGGTCACAATCCTGTTAGGAAGGCGAAGCCGTGGCGAAGAAGACCGTGGTCACGTTGTTCGACGACATCGACGGGAGCGAAGCGGCCGAGTCGGTCGAGTTCGGCATCGACGGCTATCTGTACAGCGTGGACCTCTCCGGGGCCCACGCCGACGAGCTCCGCGACCGCCTCACCGCCTACCGCGAGTTCGGGACCGAGCTGGGCCGCTACCACGTGGCGCGGGCCGTCCCGCCCCGCGTGCCCCGCGTCCCCACCCGCGACGACCGCGACCGCAACCGCGACATCCGCCGCTGGGCCGAGGAGAACGACCTCCCCGTCAAGACCCGCGGGAAGCTCCCCGACGGCGTCGTCGCCAAGTACAACGAGGCCCACGCGGGCTAACCACTGGGCGATGGCGAACGCGGCCAGGAATCCCAGGACCGCGATCAGCCCCGTCCACAATCGGGCGTCCTCGAACGCCTCCGGGATCATCGTGTCGGCGATCATCGACAGGATCGCGCCCGCCGCCAGCGCGGTGATCGCCGCGAGCAGCTCCGCGGGGGCGTCCCCGAGGAACGCGTACCCCGCCGCGGCGGCCAGGCCGCTGGCGAGGGCGATCGCCGTCCACAGCCCGAACACGTAGGCGCGTCCGCGCCCGGCCCGCCGCATGCCCGCGGCGCTGGAGAGCCCTTCGGGGACGTTGCTGACGAACACGGCCATGACGGTGGCGGCGCTGACCGGGCCGCCGCCGAGGAGGCTCGTGCCGATGACGATGGACTCGGGGATGCCGTCGAGCAGCGCCCCGAGCGCGATGGCCGCGCCCGAGCCGGGCCGGTCGGTCTCCTTGGCCTGCTGGGTTCCCGAGCGCTTGCGGTGCCGGGCGCCGCGGCGCGCGAGCGCCACGTTGGCGAGCGTGTAGGCGAGGGCCCCGGCGACCGCGCCGACGGCGGTCGGGAGGAGGCCGCCGCGCTCGTTGGCGTCGGCGATGAGGTCGAACGCGACCGCGGAGATGAGGACGCCGGAGCCGAACGCCATGATCGCGGCGATGACCGGCTGCGGGACGCGGACGAGGTACCCGAACAGGGCGCCGGCGACGAGCGCGCCGCCCGCGAGCAGGCCCCAGCCGCCCGCGCTCAGCCAGCCGGGCACGGCGTGATCCTCGCTGGTGCCATGCGCGCCAGTCTAAGCCGGTGCGGCCCGGTTCAGGCCGATTCGAGGCGGGCGAGGCCGGGGCCGTCGAGTTCGGACAGCGCGGTGCGGCGTCCGGAGACGGCCAGGAGCAGGGACGCGGCCGGGCCGCGGACCTCCGGGCCGTCGCCGATGACGAGGTCGGCGTCCGTGGCGGCCAGGCGGATGCCGGCCGTGAGCTCCTTCGCGCCGCCCATGGAGGCGGACATGCCGGTGTGGACGCGCAGCGCCCGGGCCACCGCCTCCGCCGGGTACTCGCGCGCGATCCCGAGGGGCCTGCGGATGTCCTCGCCGTGGACGACCTCCTCGACCAGGCGCGTGTCGAGCGGCGCGGGCGGGGTCTTCGTGAGCGCGGCGGCCCCGCGGAGCCGCTCCAGGGTCTCGCGCGGGGTCGCGCCGCGGGACCGGGCGACGCCGCGGGCGTTCTGGCGGTCGAAGTCGAACCCGGCTCCGACCATGGTGAGGAGGAAGCCCAGCCGCGTGGTCCTCGCGGTGTTCACCAGGTGCGCGGCCACGTCGTGGACGCTCCAGCCCTCGCACAGCGACGGCGTGTCCCATTGCGCCGCATCGAGGCCGTCGAGGTCCTCGATGAGCGCGGCGCGCTCGGCGTGGACCAGCGGCCAGACTTCGCTCCCCATCGTCGTGTCCTCCTACGCCGAGAGGACTTCGCGCAGGGCCGCGGCGAACTCGTCGGGTTTGCCGGTCTGGCCGTACTCGCCGCCGAGGAACCCGCCGTGGTCGCCGGGGAGCACGGTCGGCTCGACGCCGATGCGCTCGGCGACGGCCCGGCCGCCGCGGGCGGCGAGGGTCTCGCCGGAGTCGGCGCCGACGGCGAGGACGATGCGGGTCGGGGCCGCCCGGAGCGCCTTGAAGTCGTGCTCGTAGGCGTTGCAGGTGACGATGTTCTGGCCCACCAGCGGGTCGTCGCGGGTGCCGTCGTCCTCGGCGGGGAGGCCGAACGCGGCCGGGTCGGGCGCGGGCCCGTCGAGGTAGGTCGCGGGGATCTCGCCGTCGTAGGAGACCAGGGCGATGAACTTCGCCATGGCGGGGCCGAACCCGGAGGCCCGGTAGGTGTCCTGGATGTCGCGGGCGGCGGCCAGGGCCGCGTCGCGGTCGGGGAGGGCGCTGGACGCGGGCGGCTCGTGCGCGACGAGGGTCCGCACCTGCTCGGGGTGCTTCGCGACCAGGGCGAGGGCGTTCACGGCCCCGCCGCTGGAGGCGAACACGTCCACGGGCCCGCCGACCGCGGCGATGACCCGGTGCAGGTCGTCGGCGTGCTCCTCGGGCGTGGACTCGGCGGCGCCGTCGGTGCGGCGGCTGCGCTCGGACCCGCGCGGGTCGTAGGTGACCACGCGGCGGTCCGGGAAGTGCGAGGCGAGCGTGGCGAACCCGGCCGCGGCCATCGGCGAGCCGATGATCAGCAGCGTGGGCGCGTTCGCCGCCTCGCCCTCCCGGACGTCGTAGTGCAGTTCGGCGCCGGGCGCTTCGAGCGTGTGCGTCGTCGGATCGGTCATGTCGTCTCCTCGCGGTTCAGGGTTTCTGGGGATAGGACGAGACTGGATCACCGGATTCATCGCCGCACGCGAATCGCCGATCCGGCCTCAGTCGAGGACCACCAGCCTCCCGGTCGCGCGGGTCATGGCGACGTACCGGTCCACGGCCCCTTCGACGCCGGTCCCGAACCCGTCGGGGTCCACCAGGACCACCAGGTCGAATTCGAGGCCCTTCGACAGCTCGGGCGTGAGCGAGCGGACGCGCGGCGGCGGCGCGAAGCCGGGCGCGCCGATGACGCAGGCGGTGCCGTCGGCGTGGGCCGCGAGCCACTCGTCCAGGATCGCGTCGAGGTCCGCGACCGGGCCGTGCGCGACGGGGACGCCGCTGCGGCGCACCGAGGTCGGCACGTTCGCGTCCGGCAGCGCCTCCCGGATGACCCGCTCGGCCTCGGCCATGACCTCCTCGGGCGTGCGGTAGTTGATCGTCAGCGTGCTGATCGCGATGCGGCCCATGCCGACCCGCTCCAGGCGCTCGGTCCACGACTCGGTGAACCCGTGGCGGGCCTGGGCCCGGTCGCCGACGATCGTGAACGACCGCGACGGGCACCGCTGGAGCAGCATCTGCCACTCGGCGTCGGTCAGCTCCTGCGCCTCGTCCACGACGACGTGCGCGAACGGGCCCGCGAGCAGGTCCGGGTCGGCGGTCTCCAGGTCCTCGTAGTGGACCAGCGCGTCCTGGAGGTCGAGTCCCTTGAGGAGGATCATCTCCTCCACGTTCCCGTCGCCCGCCTCCAGGATGTCCTCCACGACCCTGTCGATGACCTCGCGTTCGGAGGCGATCTCGGCCTCGCGGCGGCGGGCGTTGCGCGACGCCTCGGGGTCGCCCAGGCGCTGGCGGGCCGCGTCGAGCAGCGGCAGGTCGGACACGGTCCACGCGAACGGGTCCTTCCGCTGCAACCGCTGCACGTCGGCGTCGCCGAGGTGCGGGGCGCACCACTGGAGGAACTCCGGGGAGGCCCAGAACGCGGCGACGAGGTCGCCCGGCTCGATGAGCGGCCACGCCTTGTCGAACGCGGCCACCAGCTCCCGGTTGCGGGCGAGGGAGCGGCGCAGCAGGTCCTCCGAGACCTCGGCGTCCTCGGGGAGCTTCGCGAGGACGATCTCGGTGAGTTCGCGCCACACCTGGTCGCGCGCCTCGTTGTGGGCGGTGCCGGACCCGGCGGCGGCGAACGCGTCGGCCCAGTCGGCGGCGGTGAGGTACGCGTCGCCCCAGTTGGTCTCGACGCTCAGGCCGCGCCGCGGCGGCTGCTCGTAGCGGCGCGCGGCGGGCTCGATCGCCCGCACCATGTCGGCGCTCGCTTTGAGCCGCGCGGTCTCCGGGTCGGTCTCGGCCGCGGCCTCGGCGCCGCCGGGGACGAGGTCGCGCAGGGTGCAGGTCTGGACGCCCTCCTCGCCGAGGCTGGGGAGCACGTCGGAGACGTACGCGAGGTACGGCTCCGAGGGGCCGACCACGAGCACGTCGCCGCGGTGGTGGCCCAGGCGCGGGTCGGAGTACAGCAGGTAGGCGGCGCGGTGGAGGGCGACGACGGTCTTGCCGGTGCCGGGCCCGCCGTCCACGACGAGCGCGCCGCTCGAACCGGCGCGGATGACGGCGTCCTGGTCGGCCTGGATGGTGCCGAGCACGTCGCGCATGCGCTCGGACCGCTCGGTGCCGAGGCTGGCGATGAACGCGGACTGGTCGTCGAGGGCGGCGGCGTGGCCGGTGAAGGAGTCGGCGGTGAACACCTCGTCCCAGTAGTCGGTGATCCGCGGCCCGGTCCAGCGGTAGCGGCGGCGGCTGTCCAGGCCCATCGGGTCGCCGTGCGTCGCACCGAAGAACGGCTCGGCCGCGGGGGAGCGCCAGTCCACGAGCAGGCGCGTCCCCTTCCCGTCGGTGAGCCCGATCCGCCCGATGTAGACGGTGCCGCCGTCCTGGCCGACGGCCTTGCCCAGGCACAGGTCCAGGCCGTACCGGCGGAGGGTCTGGAGCCGGTTGGTGAGGCGGTGGATGTCGCGGTCGCGGTCGGCGGCGTGCTGGCCGTCGAACTGGCCCGACCCGCCCTCGGACCTGCGGGCGGCCTCCAGGCGCGCGGTGAGGTCCGCGATGGACGCCGCGAGGCTCGCCTCGATGGCCGCGAACTGCGCCTCGTCCTCGGCGATGAGCGCCGGGTCCGCTTTGGCGGCGAGGCGGTCGGGGAGCGCGAAGGGGCTCGTCACCGGCGGCCCCCTTCAATGAGGAGCCGCGCGGACCGCTCGGCGCCGTCGGTGCGCATCCGGGTGGCGAACCCGGCCGCCGCCGTCTTCGTCTCGGGCGCGAGGGCGACGTCGAGGGCCGCGGCCATCGACGCGCGCGTCGGGTCCGGCCCGTCGTGGGCCGCGCCGAGGCCGAGGGCCGCGACGCGCCCGGCCCAGTACGGCTGGTCGGCGATCTGCGGGACCACGACCTGCGGCGCGCCCGCGAGCGCGGCCTTGTGGGTGGTCCCGGCCCCGCCGTGGTGGACCACGGCCGCGGCGCGCGCGAACAGCCTGCGGTGGTTGGCCTCGCCCACGGCGAAGCAGTCGTCCCCGTCCGCCGCGAGCTCGGCCCAGCCGCGCGAGACCACGACGCGGCGGCCCCGGTCGCGGATCGCGGCGACCGCCGCCGCGGCCGCGTCCCGGCCCGACTGGAACGGCATCGACCCGAAGCCGATGTACACGGGCGGATCGCCCGCGTCGAGGAACGCCTCCAGGTCCGCCGGGAGCGGCCGGTCGTCCGGCGCGAACCACGCGCCGGGGTGCTCGACCTCGTAGCCCGGTGCGGGCGTCCACGGGCCCAGCTCCGGGTCGGTGGCGAGCCACGGGCGGTGGTCGAGCAGGTAGTCCCGCACGTCGGGGACCGGCTCCATGCCGAGTGCGGCGCGGCGCTCGTTCAGCGGCGGCCCGTACAGCGCGTGGAGGTTCTCCCGGTCGACCTCCCACAGCTTGAGGTTGTCGGTCTCGCCCTCGGGGAACGGCTTCCCGGGCCTGCCGTGGGGCCGCACGTGCGGCGAGGGCAGCACGCCGGGCACGAAGCCCGCGTAGACGAACCGCGTCCCGAGCCGCTCGGCCGCGAGCCGCGCCCCGACCGGCGGCAGGCCGGTGCCGACGACGGCGTCGCAGCCCTCGCCCGCGGCCACGACCGCGGCGTACTGGGTCTCGACGAGCCCGGCCGCGCGCCTCGGCGCGTCGGCCATCGAGGGCGGCTTCGGGCCGCTGATCTGCGGGCGCACCGGCGCCCCCATCGGCGCCAACTCGACGCCGAGCCCGGCGAGGAGCCGCGCGAACTCCTCGTCCGGCGGCGCGCACACCACCGCCTCTGCGCCCTGCGCCCGCAGTGCCGCGGCCAGTCCCGCGATCGGCTCGACGTCCCCGCGCGACCCGAAGGTCGTCATCAGAAATCGCATACCCGGCTCCCGTCTCGTGGTCAGGATGCATATTGTGCAGCAGGTCAGACGCCCTTTCGGGACCCCGATGCACCCGTCGCCGGGTGAGTCGTTGTATAAACTGAAGTGGGAAGGAGCGATGGGCCCCTTCCCTTCGTCGTCTCCAGGGCGCGGTCGCCCGCCCGCCCACCCTCCGAAATGCACGAACGGGAACCGGTGTCCCCTGTGCGCTTCTGGGTACCTCCGACGCAGGCCGGCGCGAGCCGGCCGCGACGATAGGAGGCCCCCATGGCCACGTTCCAAGCCCTGTTCTACCTGATCGCCATCATCCTGCTGGTGGCCGCCGCCCTGCCCCTCGGCAAGCGCCGCACCCGCGGCGTCGGCCTCGGCCTCCTGGCCGCCGCCTTCGCCCTGACCGCGTTCGCCGCCCCCACCATCGACGCCGCGTTCTGACGCGCGAGGGCGGTGCCGGCGGACGGCACCGCCCTCTGCGCCGCTAGTGCAGGAACTTCAGGCCCACCACGCCCGCGACGATCAGGAGCAGGCACAGCATCCGCGGGACGGTCGCGGGCTCGCCGAGGACGGCCATGCCGTACACGGCGGTCCCGACCGCCCCGATGCCGACCCACACGGCGTAGCCGGTGCCGATCGGGATGGTGCGCATGGCGTACGCGAGCCCGGCCATGGACGCGGCGAGGGCCGCGAAGAACAGCAGGCTCGGCCGCAGCTTCGACAGGCCCGCGGAGGCCCCCAGGGCTGCGGCCCAGACGGTTTCGAGGATTCCGGAGAGAACGAGGACGACCCATGCCATGACGGCACCTCCAAGACGAGAGCTGGCAACTGCTCCGCCGTCTTGTCGTGACCGGGTACGGCGAACTCGTCCGGGGCGCCGGCCGAGGCCGCGTCCGCCTCAAGGCTAGCTCGATTCCGCGGACCGGGCCACGCGGCCGGGACCGGCGGATACGCTGCCACGGTCGACCGGAGGAGCAGGACATGAGCGGCAGCGAGTTCGTCTGCGTCACCTACGTCAAGGCCCCGCCCGAGCGGGTGTGGCGGGCCCTGACCGAACCCGAGTTCACGACCCGCTACTGGGGCGTCGCCTTCGACACCGACTGGACGCCCGGCTCGCCGATGACCTGGGACGAGAACGGCGCGACCACGTCGGCGCCGGGCCAGGAGGTCCTCGAATACGACCCGCCGAAGCGCCTGGCCTACACCTGGCACACGTTCACGCCCGAGTGGGCCGAGCGCGTGGGCGTCCCCGGCGACGTGCTCGCGAAGCTCGCCGCCGAGCCGCGCTCGAAGGTGCGCTTCGACCTCGAACCCGACGGCGGGGCCGTCAAGCTCACCGTCACGCACGACGGCTTCCCGGACCTCAGCACCGCCCGCGACATGGTCTCGCAGGGCTGGCCCGCGCTCCTGTCGAGCCTGAAGTCGCTCCTGGAGACCGGCGAGCCCATCGGCTCCTAGCCGACGCGGCCCGTCTCGTAGGCCCACATCGCCGCCTCGACCCGGTTGCGCACGCCGAGCTTCGCGAGGACGCCCGCGATGTGGGTCTTCACCGTCCCGAGCGACAGGTACAGGCGCTCGCCGATCTCGGTGTTCGTCAGCCCCGTCGCCAGCAGCGCCAGGACCTCCTCCTCCCGGGCCGTGAGCGGCGAGCTCGGCTGCCGCGCCCGCTTCGCGGGGCGCGAGAACTCGCCGAGGAGCCGGGCGGTGACCTGCGGGGAGATGAGCGCGTCGCCGTTCGCCGCGGCGCGCACGGCCTCGCCGATGAGCTGCGGGCCCGACTCCTTGAGCAGGAACCCCTTGGCGCCCGCGCGGAGCGCGCCGTGCACGTACTCGTCGAGGTCGAACGTGGTGATGACGACGACCGCGACCGGCTCGCCGACCGCCGCGCCCGCCAGCAGCGAGGTCGCCTCGATCCCGTTGAGCCCCGGCATCCTGATGTCGAGCAGCGCCACGTCGGGGCGCAGCTCCCGCGCGAGCCGCACCGCCTCGACGCCGTCGGCGGCCTCGCCCACGACCTCCACATCGGGCAGCGACTGGAGCAGGAGCCGCAGGCCGGTGCGCACGGGCTCCTGGTCGTCGGCCACGAGCACCCGGATCACGGCGCACCCCGCAGCGGCACCGACGCGCGCAGCGTCCAGCCCCCGTCCGGGCCCGGCCCGGCGCTCGTCTCCCCGCCGAGCAGCGCCGCGCGCTCGGCCATCCCCTGCAGCCCATGGCCTTCGCCCGAGACCGGACGCGGCGGCGCGCCGTCGTCGGTGACGGCGACCCGCGCCGACGCCTCGTCCACTGCGACCACCACTTCGATCCCCTTCGCTCCGCGGGAGTGCCTGCGCGCGTTCGTGACGCCCTCCTGCGCGATCCTGAACAGCGTCGAGGCCACGATGCCCGGGACCTCCACCGGGGCGTCGATCCGCACGGCCACCGGCGGCGGCCCCGGGTCGGCCAGGCGCGCCAGCTCCTCCAGGCCCGGCATCGGCGCGAGGCCCGGCGGGGCGCGCAGCGTGCGCACGAGCGAGCGCATGTCCGCGAGCACCGCCTGCGCCTCGGCCTCGATGACCCGCAGCGACTCCGGGACCTGCGCCGGGTCCGCGGACGCCACCTGCGCGCGGATGACGATCGCCGAGACGTGGTGCGCGACCGTGTCGTGCAGGTCCCGCGCGAGGGCCTCGCGCTCGCGCGAGCGCACCGAGTCCGCCTGCCGCGCACGGGACTCCACGCGCTCGCGGCGCAGCGCCCCGATGAGGCACGCGCCGCCCATGAACGCGACCGCGGCGATCATGTCAGCCACCGGGTCGCTCCCGAGGAGGCTCGTGAACACGAACCCGGCCACCACTATGGACGCTCCGGCGATCCGGTCCCGGCCCGAGCCCCAGCGGAAGACCGCGTACGGCACGGTCAGGAACGCGAACGTCGTCACCAGCGCGTTCGGCTCGATCCCGGCGGCCTTGTGCGCGAACGCGAACGCCGAGGTGCACGCCGTCAGGACCGCGACCGCCGCCAGCGGCGCGGAGCGGCGCCACAGCAGGACCGGGAGGATCGCGATCGTCACCAGCACGGTGGCCGGCGGCCATTCGAGGTCGGGCCGCACCGCGCCCTCGAACACGGACACCAGGGCCGCACCGGCGACCAGGAGCGCGTCCCGGGCCCGCGGGCCTTCGCCCCCGGCGGCCCGGGGCCGCGCCCAGGCCCTGACCGCCGTGCGCCCCAGGCGGTTCACGCCGGGACCGCTTCGAGCCGCAGCGCCCGGCGGCGGCGGGCGATCACCCATTCCGCGAAGAGCGCGTTGATGATCCAGCCCGCGTCCATCTGCACGAGCCGCATGAGCGCGTCCGGCTCGCCGAGGATGACGAGCGCCGGGCCCGAGGTGAGGACCTGCGTGCCCGCGCCCATGCCGAGCGCGTAGGCGCGGATCATCCACGAGCCGTGCGCGACGTACTCGCGCCGCGCGACCGCGGCGATCCCGAGGCCGATGAAGGCCAGCATGAGACCGCCGACCACGTAGCGCGAGAATGCGACCGGGCCGGTGTCGGTGGGCGGCACGTCGTAGGACGCGGTCATCCACAGCCCTGTGGACGCCACGACGATCCCGGCCGGGACGAGGAGGTACCGCCCGGCGAAGCGGTGCCACCCGTTGTGGTCGCGGCGCAGGCCCGGGAGGAACTGGAAGGCGCCCACGATCGCGTACACGAGCGCCCCGGCGATGTGCAGGACGACGGGCAGCGGCATCTGCATGAACCGGGCGTTCGCCTCGGTCTGCGCTGCGCCCGAGGCGATCTCGCCGATGCGGAAGGCTCCGGCGATCGAGGGGACGAGCGCGAGGAGGATCAGCCCGGCGGCGATCATCCACTCGCGACGGCGGCGGGTCGGGAGGGGCGGGGTGGTGTCCATACGGCAATCCTGGTCGCGGCCGCGGCCGCGGCGCTTCAGCCATGTGGCCGGTTCTCCTAGGGAGGTGCTTGTTAGCCTAGCCTAAATTCATGTAGGCTCAGCTAACTTCACGGCTCTGCGCCAACCCGACGGAAGGAGTCGCCATGCGCCCATCGGCGGCCGAGACGGCCCGCACCCTGGCCCGCGGGCGCCTGCCCGGCCTCGTCCGGATCGGCGACGCCTCCCCCGGCGCCTCCTCCGGCGGCCCCTTCGGCGACCTGCCCGTCGCGGGGATCCAGCACGCCACCGACCGGCTCGGGCGGCCCCTGCTCCTCGCCCCGGCGGGGGAGGAGCTCGCGACCCGCCTCGCCCGCGCCGAAGGCCCGGTCCGCCTGTCGCTCAGCGTGGACGACGTCCCGCCCCGCCCCGGCGCCCCCAGCCTCGGCCGCGTCCGCATCGTCGGCGACCTGCGCCCCGTGTCGCCCGCCGAGACCCGCGAGGCGGTCCTCGAATACGCGGGCTCCAGCGCCGACCCCGACCTCTTCGACGTCGGCTCCGACCCCGGCGACCGCGTCGCGATCCACCGCCTCGAACCGTCCCGCGTCACCCTCAGCCGCGCCTCCTCCGAGCGCGGCGGCGCGACCGAGATCATCGACCCCGCCGCGTACGCCGCCGCCGAGCCCGACCCGCTCCACGAATGCGAGCGGGACCTCCTCCATGACCTCGCCGACCACCACCGGACCCAGCTTGAGGACTACCTCCGCCGCCTCCTCGACGACCCCCGGGCCTTCGCGCACGGACCGCCGCAGGCCATGCGGCTCGACCGTTACGGCATCGTCCTCGACCTCAACCCCGGCCCCGGCTCCGCGCGCGGCGAGCGGCGCCGCTGGATGCGCCTGGAGTTCGCCCGCCCCGTCGCCGGCCAGCACGACCTCGCCCACCTGCTCCACCCGATCCTCTGCGCCCACCGCCGCTGCGACGCCGAGGACGAGTGAGGGCCGGGCCCTCTCGGGCCCGGCCCCTGACTAGTCGCACTCCCAGAGCACGGCCTTGAGGATGTGGTTCCCGGCCTCGTCCTCACCGGCGAACACCTGGCCCGCCAGCCGCTCGCCGTCCTCGCTCACCTCGGACACCATGTCCCCGAACCAGTTCCGGGCCGGATCGACCAGCCCCGGCAGGAACGTCAGCTCGCTGTCGGCGTTCACGACCGCGGCCTCCGGGTCCCTCGCGCCGCCCGTGAGCCCGTCTTCGTTGATCGCGGGCGCGTAGTTCAGCTTCAGCACCTCGACGGTGCCGTCCTCCAGGTTCCAGCGGACCGCGTTCTCCTCCTCGGCCGTGAGCAGGTACCCGGAGACCCATTCGCCCGCGATGTCGTTCGCGGCGAACGCCATCACCTCGGCCGGGTCGACCCAGTCCGGCAGCGCCAGCTCCTCGCCGGTGCCGTCGGCGTGCCACACGTACGGCGCGCGGGTCCCGTCGTCGTAGGCCACGCCCCCGGCGATGTTCCCGTCCTCGTCGATCGCGCCGGCACTGCCGCTGCTCGCGCCCTCGGGGAGCGGCAGCGCCTCGGGCTTGACCCGGCCCTCGCGCCACACGACCGGCACGAGCACGTCCTGGCCGTTCATGCCGACGATGTCGCCGTCGTCGTTGACGTCGCTGGCGCCGCCGCCGTCGTTCGCGGCCAGCTCGGTGAGCACGCCGTCCTTGTAGACGTAGGGGAGGACCACGCCGTCGACCCAGGCCGACCCGACCGCGACGCCGTCCTCGTTCACGCCGTTGAGCGACTGGTCCTCGCCGGGCATCGGGACCTCGGTGACCTCGCCGTCCTCGTACAGGTACGGGTAGCGCTCGTAGGTCTCCAGCCCGGCCGGGTAGGCCCGGTAGGCGACCACGCCGCCGTCGCCGCTCATGCCCGTGACGATGCTGAAGTACTTGTCCTCGGGCATCGGCAGCTCCTGGAGGACGCACGCCTCCTCACCCGGCGCGGCGACCGCCGCCTGCACCGGCATGACCGCGGCCGCCGCAGCGGCGGCGGTCAGCGCACCGCCCGCCGCCAGTGCGCGGCGAATCAGGGCGCGCGGCTCGTTCGTGTTCGGCACGATGTCGTCCTTTCGTGGGGATTCCGGGGCGGATCACCCCGGCCGCACCAATTACGCGTGCCCGACTCGCGTGCGTTGCAAGCAAATCCGCGAATTTTCGGCTCCCGTTGGCCCGGGCGCTGGCAGTGCCGGTGCATCCTGTGAAAGACCGTCCCGATCGACCCCGGGGAGCCCGCAATGGCCGACGACCCCGCCGCCAAGCGCCTCCACCCGGCGCTCACCGCGGTGCTCCTGACCGTCGTGGTCCTGGTGCTCTCGGCCTTCCCCCTGGCGCTCCACGCGAACACGACGGCCCTGATCGACGGCTACCGGGCGTCCCACGGCGAAGCGGGCACCCTCGGCACCGCCACGGTCGCCACCGCGACCGACACCAAGGACGAGCAGGTCTGCCGCGGCACCTTCACCCCCGCCGGCGGCGGCCCCGCCACCGACGCCCGCATCGAGGTCGACGGCCGCTGCGAGATCGGCCAGCAGGTCGAGGCCCGCCTCATGCCCGGCCGCCCCTCCCTCTTCACCGGCTACGACGAGCCCCGCGCCTGGGCCCCCGGCGCCGGCGACTGGGCCGTTTTCATCCCCCTCGTCGTCCTCTTCGGCCTGCTCAGCCTCCCCCTCGTCCTCCTCCTCTGGATGATCGTCGCCAACCTGACAAAACGCCTCCTCAACGGCCCCGCCGCCCCCACCGTCTGACCTCCCGCCCCAGCTCAACCCCCATCCCCCGCCCCCGCCACCGCCCCCCACCACCCGGCATCCGTGCTGTACCCTTGCGAAGGCCGCGCAGCGGCCGAACCGGGACGTGGCGCAGCTTGGTAGCGCACCTCGTTTGGGACGAGGGGGTCGCAGGTTCGAATCCTGTCGTCCCGACAGACGGACACCGGGAGCATCGATGATGTTCCCGGTGTTTTTTCGTGTGCGTCCGTAGGCACAGTGCCGTGATCGGCTGATCTGCGGTGAGGCCGAGGTGAGGCCGGGGCGAGAGCGGCCGGACCTTGACTGTCGGCATTCCATGGACACCCGAGTGGCGGGCGCGGTGTACTGCGTCCGTCAGACAGATTGAAGGAGACCACATGCCCCAGTACTTCCTCACGGTTCCGCACGAGTCCGCCGAAGAGCCGACGATGGAGTCGATGCAGGACATCGATCCCGCCGAGCTGCAAGCGATGATGGCCGCCGTCGAGAAGTTCAACGCCGACCTCGGGGAGGCCGGCGCCTTCGTCACCGCCGGTGGCCTCCAGCCGCCGTCGACCGCGGTGACCGTCGACGCCACGGGCGGGACTCCGCGACGCACGCCGGGCCCGTTCGTGGAGGCGGCCGAGTACGTCGGCGGATTCTGGATCATCCAGGCCCCCGACGAGGAGCGGGCGCTGATCTGGGCCGAGCAGGCGTCGGCCGCCCTGGGCTCGCGCATCGAGGTTCGAGCGCTTCAGGAGAACCCTGAGTAGTCGCCGAGATGACCGTCGAGACAACGAGAGTCGATTCATGAACCAGAGGTGGCCGTTCATTCTGGCCGCGGGTCTGCTCGCCGGGAGCGTCCTGCTCGCCGCGTGCGGCGGCGGAGGCGGCGACGGCACCGGCACCGCCTCCACAGGGGACGCCTCCGCAGTGTCTCCAGCAGTGCCGGACCCGACCACCGGCGGTGCGGACGCCGAGGCGGCCACACCGACCGAGCAGGTCATCGCGGACCTCCTCGACGAGGTCGAGGCCGGAGACGCCGCGGGTGCGATGACACTGGTCTGCGAGGGCAGCGAGGAGATGGTCCGCACCGCCGTCGACGACCTCGCCCGGGAGCGACCCGACCTCCTCGTGGAGGCGTTCGCACTTGATGAGTTCGGCGTCGTCACCGCCGACGTCACCGGGTCCGCCGGCGGCGAGCCGGTCGCCGTCACCGTCGGAGCGGCCGAGGTCAGCACCGGACCCTGCGTCGCCGCGCTGTTCGTCACCTGGTGAGGCCGAACCCGACGCGGCCGCGGTCAGCGGAGCATGGCGACGGGTGAGGTGCCCGGAATCCCGGAGACCGGCGCGAGTTCGCGGAACCCGAAGCGCGCGTAGAGGCGGCGGTTGTCGGGAGTGGAGGATTCGAGATAGGCCGGAAGCCCGGTCCGATCGACGGCGTCCAATCGGGACCGCAGCAGCGCCGAGCCCACGCCGAGTCCGCGAGCGGCGGGGCTGACACCGATGTCGGCGAGGTACCAGTGGGGTGCGGCGGGGCGGTGGTGCTGGAGGCGGTGCTCCATCACCATCGCGCGGGGGAGCCCGAGGAGGCCGAACGCGCGCATGAATCGGGGCAGTTGCCCCAGTTCGCGGCGCAGCGCCCCCTGGCGCGCCTCCGGGGCCTCCCAGGCCGCGACGCCGATGATGCGCTCGTCGTGTTCCCGCCGTGCGACGTCGACGACGCCGCACGCTCCCGGTCCGGATCGCAGGACCGCGGTGAACAAGTGCGCCAGGCGTTCTCGCCGGTCGGCGTCGGCCGGAACTATGCTGCGGGCCACGGGATCGTGCAGAAAGGCCTCGGCGAGGACCTCGGCGGCGGTTGCGAACTCGTCCGGCCGGGCGGTCGTGGTCACGATCATGGAGAGAAGTCCTTTCCTGGCATCGTCGTCGGTTCGGCGGCATGGCCTGGCGCCGGCATCGTCCGCCCCCTCGCCCCGCCGCCGTGCGCCGGAAGGCGCCGCTCTCGGACGGGTCCGCGGCCGGAGCACGGGACCGGCGGCCCGAATCCATAGTGGATTCGGGCCGCCGTCTGCCCCGTGCCCGCGAGGAGGAGCGTCGCGGACGCGGGTGCCCCGGTTGCGGAGCCGGCGCGCCGTACAAGGGCCGGCGTACCGGGGCGTCGGACGGCGTCGTCCCACGGACCGCCGTCAACAGGCGGCATTAGTAGTCGCGGCCTCGCATGGCGCACCTCCTTCGCTGCTCGACGGGCCCGCCCCGGGTCCGGGGCGGGAGCTTCGGTCTCGGCTCGCAACGCCGGGACGCGCCAGTCGTCCTCGCGCGACACGCCCGCTGCCCTCGTCGCGTCATGACCGCGCCGGTTCGGGCTCGGCGGGCTCCCGCCCGCGGGAATCGGGGTCGACCTGGCCGAGCCGGTGCCCGATGCCGACGACCAGCGCCCCGACCGACCCGACCGCGGCGCTCACCGCGATCGCGGTCGAAGGCGGCACGGCCTCGGCGAGCAGCCCGCCGAACATGACCCCGAGGCCCTGCGCGGTCTGGAGCCCCGCCGACGCGAACGCGATGGCGCGCGCCCGCATTCGGTCGGGCACGAGCTGCGTGAACGCGATCTGCGCGATGACCATGTAGGTGCCGAGGCACCCCGCGGCCGCCCACAGCGCGACCGTGACCGGCACGTTCGGAGTGAGCGCGGTCGCCATGAGCGGCAGGCCCGTCGCCGCAGCGAGCGGCACGAGCAGCCGTCGCCGCCAAAGGGCCCCGGTCTTGGCGATGGCGACCGCGCCCACGGTCATGCCGATCACGTCGCCGGCCATGAGGAAGCCGACGGCTTCGTCGCCAGCGCCGATCTCGGCCGCATAGGGGACGGCGAGCGCTTCGGGGACCACGAAGCATCCGAATATCCACATGAGGGAGGCGAGCCCGAGGAGCGTCCGGTCGTGCAGGACGTGCCGGACGCCGGCCAGCGCGAAGCCCCCCGGGCGGGCCCTGTCCCCGTCCTCCCCGTCGGGTTCGGGCCGGTGGGGGCCGATGCCCCAGCGCAGGAGGGCCGCCGAGAGCGCGAACGTGGCGGCGTTGGCCGCGAGCACGAGGTGCGGGTTCCCGGTGGCGGCCACCAGGAGTCCGCCGACGGTGAACCCGGCGATCTGCGCGAGGCCGTCGGTGGCGGTGATGACGCTCATCCCGACCGCGAAGCGGCCGTCGGGCAGCACCTGCGGCAGGGTCGCGTTGCGGGCGGCCGAGAACAGCGGCTGCGGGCAGGTCGCCAGCGTCACCAGGACCATCAACGCCGCCAACGGCATCTGGGGCACGGCCATGAGTCCGATGAGGACGGCCCGGAGCAGGTCGACGGCGACCATGACCGACCGCCGCGAGTACCGGTCGGCGAGTCCCGCGAGCAGCGGTGCGGTGAGCAGCGGCGGCAGGAACGTGAGCGCGTACACCAGCGCGGTCATCGCAGCGGAGGACGTGCGGTCGAACACCAGCAGCGCCAGCGCCACGCGGGCGAGCTGGTCGCCGATGCGCGACTGCGCCTGCGCGAGCCACAGCACGCGGAACTCGCCGCTCGCGAAGACCTCGCGGAACCCCGCCTCGCCTGAACCCATGCGCTCCCCGAGTCGCCCGCCGGGGCGCGCCTCGCCCCGGTCCCGTCGCCGTCCGGCCCAATGGGAGCCCGCGTGCGCCTCAATCGGCTCCCATCGCGGCGTCATGCCTGTTCACGACCGGGTCCGCGAAGCGCCGGAGACGGCTTTAGGCTTGGTAGGCATCATGGACGAAACCGAAGGCGACCTCACGATCGGCCTGCTCGGCCCGCTCACGGTCCGACGGGACGGATCGCCCGTCGAGGTGACGGCCGGCCGTCTCCGGTGCCTGCTCGCGATCCTCGCGCTCACCCCGGGACGCACCGTCCCCTACCACCGCCTCGGCGAGGCGATCTGGGAGGACGAGGCGCCCGGCCACCTCCGGCGCACGCTCCAGACCTACGCGGGGCGGCTGCGCGACCTCCTCGGCGCCGACCGCATCGGCGGCGGCCCGCACGGGCTCGTCCTCCACGCGTGCGACGAGGACGTCGACGCGGCCCGGTTCGAGCGCCTGGCCCGCGGCGCCGGAGACCGCGCCCAGCTGGCGGCGGCGCTGGCGCTGTGGCGCGGCGAGGCGTTCGAGGACGTCGACTGCCACTGGCTCGCCGCGACCGCCGCACCCCGCCTCGACGCGATGCGGCTGGAGACCGTCGAACGGCGCATCGACCTCGACCTCGCCGAAGGCCGCCACGATGAGCTGATCCCCGAAATGGAGCACCTGGTCGCGGCCCATCCGCTGCGCGAGACCCTGTGGACCCGGCTGCTGATCGCCCTGGACCGCAGCGGACGCGGCGCCGAAGCCCTCGACCGGTACGAAGGCGTCAGGGCCGCGCTCGGCGACGCGCTCGGCGCCGACCCCGGCCCGGAGCTGCGGCGGCTCCACGCCGACCTGCTCGCCGGGCGGCCGCTGTCGGCGGGCCCGTCCCGGCCCCCGCCCGCGGCCGTGCCCCGGCAACTGCCGGCCGCGCCCGCGGTCTTCATCGGCCGCGAGGACGCGCTGGACCGGCTGCGGGGCTCGGACCGCCCCGTCCGGGTCCTCACCGGCGCCGGCGGCGTCGGCAAGTCCACGACCGCGATCCACTGGGCCCACCGGATCTCGGGGGAGTACCCCGACGGGCAGCTCCACGCCGAGCTCCACGGATTCAGCCCGCACGCCGCCCCGGCGGCCCCGGGCGAGGTGCTCGGCCGGTTCCTGCGGTCGCTCGGCGTGCCGCCCCGCGAGATCCCCGAGGACACCGAGGCCCGCACCGGCCTCTTCCGCACCGTCACCGCCGATCTGCGGCTCCTCGTCGTCCTCGACAACGCCCGCGACGCCGCCCAGGTGCGCCCGCTCATCCCCGGCGCGGGCAGTGCCCTGACCCTCATCACCAGCCGCAATCCGTTGACCGGGCTGCTGGTCGAGCACCGCGCCGCGTCGATCGCCCTGGAGACGCTGAACCCCGGCGAGTCGCACCGGCTGCTCGCCGCACGTCTCAGCGCCGCCGCGCTCGACCGCGAACCCGAAGCGGCCCAAGCGATCATCGACGCCTGCGCGGGCCTTCCCCTGGCCCTCGCGGTCGCCTCCGCCCGCGCCGAGACCGGGCCCGCCCGGCCCCTCGCCGACCTCGCCCGCCACCTTCTGGGGAGCGGCCGCCTCGACGCGCTCGACACCGGTGAACCCGCCACCGGGGTCCGCGCCGTCCTCTCCTGGTCCTACCGTTCGGTCGGCCGCGACGCCGCCCGCCTGTTCCGCCTGCTCACCCTCGCCCCCGAATCGGACGCGAGCGTCGAGGCCGCCGCGAGCCTCGCCGGCCGCCCCGCCGCCGAGACCGCCCGCCTCCTCGACGAGCTCGCCACCGCCAGACTCGCGTCCGAGCACGAGCCGGGACGGTACGGCGCGCACGACCTGCTGCGCGCCTACGCCGTCGAGCAGGCCGAGCAGACCGACCCGCCCAAGCGGCGCGACGCCGCGCTCCGCAGGCTCGTCCTGCACTACGCGCACACCGCGCACGCCGCGACGCTGCTCCTCGTCCCCGGCCGCCCTCCCATCGACCTGCCCGAGCGCGGGCCCGGCGTCACCGTCCCCGACCTGAAGACCTCCGCGGAGGCGCAGACCTGGTTCGACGCCGAGACGACCGCGCTCCTGGCCTTGGTGCGCGAGTGCGACGAGCGCGGCTGGGACGACCTGGTCTGGCCCCTGGCGTGGACGGTGACCGAGACGCTGCACCGCCGCAACCGCTGGCGCACCTGGATGGAGATCGAGCGGATCGCCCTCGCCGCGGCCGAGCGCGCCGGGAACCGGCACTGGCAGGCGACCTCGCACCGCAAGCTCGGCCGCGTCCACGGCAACCTCCGCGAGTTCGACGCCGCCCGGGCCCGGTTCTCGCGGGCGCAGGAGGTCTTCGCGGAAGAGGGCGACGCCCAGGGCGAGGCCTCGGTCCTGAAGAACCGCGGGTACATCGACTACCTCCAGGGCCGCCATCGGGATGCGGCCGCGTGCAACGTCGCCGCCCTCGAACGCTATGAGCGGCTTGGGGACCGGAACGGGCAGGCCGACTCGCTCAACAACATCGGGTGGAGCCTCGCCCAGGTCGGCGAGTACGACACCGCCGAGCGCCACTGCCGCGACGCACTGGGGATCTACCGCGAACTCGGCAACGGCGACGGCCTCGCCGTCTGCTGGGACAGCCTCGGCTTCGTCCACGCCGCCCGCGGGGAGCACTCGGCCGCCGAGGACTGCTACGAGCGCGCCCTGGACTTCTACGAGAGTCCTGAAGGGAACCGGTACCGGGCCGCCGACACGCTCGTGCGCATGGCGGAGAACTGCACGGCCTCCGGCGATGCCGACTCTGCGCGCGTCCACTACGGGCGGGCGCTGGAGATCCTCGACCGCCTCGGCCACCAGGACGCAGCGGAGGTCCGCGCGGCCTTGGACGCGCTTCCCTTACGGGGAGACGGGCCCGGCGAGTGTCGCGGTCGTCGGGACGCGTCCATGTGCGCGTCCTAGCGGGGTTCGAGCCCCCGGATCAGGGCCTCCAGGCCCGTGTCGAATTCGCGGTCGGGGGTGAGGGTGGCGAGGGTGGCGGTTATGGCGTGGAGGCGGGTGGATTCGGGGGTGGGGGGCGGTGGGGTGGCGGGGGCGGATTGTTCTTCGAGGACGCAGCCGATGACGTAGCGGCTGACGGCGATGGAGGCCAGGATGGCGTCGGCGGGGCCGACGCCTTGGGCGGCGAAGCAGTCGATGCGGGCGAGGGTGGCGGCGGGTTCGGGGGCGCGGGGGCCGGTGGCGGCGATGAGGCGGGCGCCGTCGCGGACGGCGAGGAGGGCGGTGCGGAGGCTGCGGGCGTTGCGGGCGAGGAAGTCGCGCCAGGTCTCGCCGTCGCGGGGGACCCGCTCGGTGTGGCGGCGGTCGAGGACCTCCGCCGCCGCGGCGTCCAGGAGCGCGGCCTTGCTGGGGAAGTGGTGGTAGAGCGCGGGCTGGCGCACGCCGAGGTGCTTGGCGATGGCGTGCAGTGAGAGGGCGTCGAGGCCCCGTTCGTCGAGGACGGCGAGCGTCGCGGCGACGATCGCCGACCGTTCCAGTTGTCGTGGGTGCGGCACCCTGACCTCGTCTCCGGTGTGGTGGGGCGGGCCCGCGCCCGCCGATGCTTATCGATGATAACCTCACTCTCGTTCATGTTTATCAGTGATAAGCTTCGAGTGGAGCGAACGAAGGGGGAGCCATGTCCGAGGAGGCTTGGGAAGGCGTCGTGGAGAAGAAGCAGCGCGCGGCCTTCGACGGCGCGAACATGTACCGGCGGGTGGTGGTCCGGCTCGACGACGGCACCGCCTCGAAGGTCCGGGTCTCGCGCGAGCTGTGGAACGACCTCGACGTCGGCGACCGCCTCGTCAAGGAAGCGGGCGCCGACCCGCGCCGCGCATGACCGCTGACGCCCCGACGAAGCGGTACTGCCGCAGGGCCGCCTGGACCCTCGTCGCGATCACCCCGCTCATCGCCGAGCTCGCGCTCGGCTCCACCCCGATCCGCATGGCCTGGCTGGTCCTGCTGTGGATCCCGATCTACGGCGCGGGCGTGCTGCTCATCCGCGAGCTGGCGGTCCGCCGCGGCCGCGGCTGGCCCACGATCCTGCTCCTCGCCGTCTGCTACGAACTCCTCGAAGACGGCATCGGCTTGCAGGCGTTGACGAGTCCGCGCCTGTACGACGCCGCCGACTGGGGCGCCCGCCTCCTCGGGTTCAACGTGCCGTACTGGTTCGCCAACACCGGCTACCACGCGGTCTTCACCGTCGCGATCCCGATCGCCTTGACGGGACTGCTGTTTCCCTCCCACCGGGACCGCCCCTACATGGGCCGCTTCGGGTTGACGACGACGGCGATCGTCATGGCCCTCGGCGTGCTCGTCCTGCGCGTCTCCGTCCCGCCCTCGGAGGACCCCGGCTACCAGGCGCCTCCGGCGTTCGTGATCGGCTGCCTCGCCGTCGTGCTCGTCGTCGGCGTCCTCGCGCTGACCGCCGTGCCCGCGCCGAACCGCCCGGTCACCGCCGCCCGCGTCCCCGGCCTCCGGCCCCTCGCGCTCGCCTCCGGGCTCGCCACCCTCGTGTTCTTCGCCCTGACGTTCCCCGTGTTCGGGGCCCGGCAGCCCGCGTTCACGGAGGGCCTGTGGGTCCTCGCGCCACTCGCCGCCGCGGCGATCGGCATCGCCTGGGGCTACCGGACCCTGCTGCGCTGGACCGACTCGCGCGAGTGGACCGACCGGCACACGCTCGCGCTCATCGGCGGCGCGCTCGTCGCGCACAGCGCCGGAGGCATGGTCATCATGGCGCACAACGCGGTCGACCGCTCCGGCCTGGCCGCGATCATCGCCCTCACGCTCCTGGCGGTGTACCTGATCGACCGCCGCCTGCGCGCCCGGGAGGCCCTCGCCGCCGCCTGAGCGGGCCCGGAGATTGACAGGGATCGAAGTCGCCCATATCATGGCGGCACCCTCACCTGAAAGTTTCACGGAATCACTGAAACTTTCGGAGCCTTCGTATCCCTCCTCCGCGATGGAGCCTGCAACACATGAGTCACCACACCCGCGAACGGCGCCGACGGCTGCCCGCGCTCGCGGCGGGAGCCCTGCTCCTGCCCGTCGCCGCCCTCGCGTTCGCCCCTCCCGCCGCCGCCCAGGACGGTGTCGTCTACTCCTCGGACTTCGAGGACGGCACCGTCGGCGACTGGGCCCCGCGCGGCCCCGTCACCCTCGCCGTCGAGGACGGCGCGCTCCTCACCACCGGGCGCAGCGCCGACTGGCACGGCCCGTCGGTGGACCTGACCGGCGTCATCGCCCCCGGCGGCGTCTACGAGATCGCCGTGTCCGTGCGCTTCGCCGACGGCTCCGAGGGCGAGGCCCTCACCGCGACCGTGCAGCGCGAGACCGCCGACGGCACCTCCTACGACAGCGTCGTCTACCAGGCCCCCGCGGGGGGCGACTGGACCGAGCTCAGCGGCGAGTACACGATCTCCTCGCCCGCCACGGCGCTCACGTTCTACGTCGAGTCCCCCACAGTGGACGCCTCCTACTGGATCGACGACTTCACCGTCACCGAGCTGGAGCCGCCCGGCATCGAGCCCGACATCCCGAACCTCAAGGACGTCGTCGCCGACGACTTCCGCATCGGCGCCGCGATCGACGCCCGCGACACCACCGGCGACTCCGGGCAGCTCTTGAGCAAGCACTTCAACCAGATCACCGCCGAGAACCACATGAAGCCCGACGCGATCCAGCCGACCGAGGGCGAGTTCACCTTCAGCGCCGCCGACGAGCTCGTCGACTACGCCGAGGCGAACGGCATGGAGATCTACGGCCACACCTTCCTGTGGCACACCACCCAGGTCCCCGAGTGGTGGTTCGAGTACCCCGAAGGCCACCCCAACGCCGGTGAACCCCTTGGCAACTCCGACGAGGACCGGCAGATCATGCTGGAGCGCCTCGAAGCCCACATCGGCGCGCTCGCCGAGCACTACGGCGACCGCATCCAGGCCTGGGACGTCGTCAACGAGGTCATCAGCGACAACAACGCCGAGGTCTACCGCCACAGCCGCTGGTACGAGATCTTCGACGGCCCCGAGTACGTCTACGAGGCGTTCCGCATCGCCCGCGAGCAGTTCGACGCCGTGGGCGCCACCGACGTCAAGCTCTTCATCAACGACTACGGCACCGAGAACCCCGGCAAGCGCGACAACCTGTACAACCTGGTCGCCGACATGCTCGACGCCGGCGTCCCGGTCGACGGCGTCGGCCACCAGACCCACATCAACCTGAACACCTCCATCGCGCAGATCGAGGACAGCCTCCTCAAGTTCGCCGACCTCGGCGTGCTGCAAGCGGTCACCGAACTCGACGTGGCGATCGGCGCCCCCGGCGAGGGCGAGGAGTTCCCGCAGATGGAGGCCCGCCTCATCGAGCAGGGCCACTACTTCCGCGACCTGTTCGCCATGTACCGCGAGCACGGCGACCTCCTGGAGTCCGTGACCGTCTGGGGCCTCCACGACGGCCGCTCCTGGCTCCGCTCCGAGACCCGGCCGCTGGAGAGCCCGTTGCTGTTCACCGATGCGCTGCAATCGAAGTGGGCGTACTGGGGGATCGTCGACCCGAGCGTGCTGCCCGACATCCCCGACGAGGAGGAGCCCGAGTACGCGCGCGTCCAGGTGCCCCTCGCCGACGCCGCGCCCGCGATCGACGGCGAGCGCGACACCGTCTGGGACGACGCCTCCACGGTCGCGACCGACGTCGTCATCGAAGGCGCCGAGGACGGCGCGACGGCCGACGTCTCGCTCCTGTGGGACGAGGCGGGCCTCTACGCGCTCTTCGAGGTCGCCGACCCGTCCCTGGACGAGGGCAGCGCCAACCCCTGGGAGCAGGACTCCGTCGAGGTCTTCCTCAACCCCGGCAACACCCGCGAGGGCGGGTACGGCCCCGCCGACGGCCAGTACCGCGTCAGCTTCACCAACGCGGTCTCGGTGGGCGGCAACGGACCCGACGCCGGGGAGATCACCAGCGCCGCCGCCGTGACCGACACCGGGTACGTCGTGGAGATCGCGATCGCGATGGCACCCGAGCAGGCCGCGATCGGCACCGAGCACGGCCTGGAGCTCCAGGTCAACGACGGCACCGACGGGGCCCGCACGGCCGTGCGCACCTGGTACGACTCGACCGGGCTGTCGTGGAACACCAACGCCAACTGGGGGATCGCCGAGTTCGTGGAGGACGTCGAGGCTCCCGGCGAAGGCGGCGGGAAGCTCCCGACGACCGGCGTCGCGCTGACGGCGGCGCTCGCGGGCGCCGCGGTCCTGGGCGTCCTCGGGTTCGTGCTGGTCCGGCGCCGCCGGGCCGCCGCGGACTGGGGCGCGTAGCAGGAGGTCCCGGGCGGGTCGGCCCGCCCGGGACCGCTCACGGGTGCATGCGGGCGCCCTTGACGACCCGGTCGACCGCGTTCTTCGGGCCGTAGACCCCAAGGCCCGCCAGGTCGAGCTTGTCGGCCGCGCGGACCGCGGCGCGGTTGTCCCCGTCGTTGCCGGTGGCGAACAGCTCCGCGGTGAACAGCGACATGCGCAGGCCTCGGGCGAGCGCCTTCGCGTGCGAGGCGGCGAGCTGCTCGGCCGTCGCCTCCAGGACCATCACCGGCTGGCGGAACATCGGCAGGTACGCGTTCCCCGCGGCGTCCTCGTAGGGCTCCCCGACCACCTCGGGCTCGGCCGTGCCGAGGCCGCTGACCAGGAACGCCGTGACGTTGAGGCGCTGCCAGACGGCGAGGTCGCCCCGGAGCAGGACGGCGATCTTGGTGTCGAACCGGACAGGTGCTGCTTGATCCATGCCGCAACGGTACGAACGGCCGCGGCCCGGAGTCTTGTACGTTTGCAGCATGGTGGTCGCAGCCGAGGTCAGGGCGTGGCGCCCGGCCGTGGGCGGGGTCGCGGAGGCGTTCCACGCCCGCTTCACCGACCACGCCTACCCGATGCACGTCCACGACACGTGGACGCTGCTCCTCATCGACGAGGGCGCGGTCCGCTACGACCTCGACCGGCACGAGCACGGCGCGCTCCAGAGCATGGTGACGCTGCTGCCGCCGCAGGTCCCGCACGACGGCCAGTCGGCCACGCCGCACGGGTTCCGCAAGCGGGTGCTCTACCTCGACGGGACCCTCCTGGACGACGCGCTCATCGGCCGCGCCGTGGACGGCCCGGAGATCGCCGATCCGCAACTGCGCCAAGCGGTCCACGGGGTCCACGAGTCCTTGCGGCCCGGTGACGAGCTGGAGGCCGAGAGCCGCGTGGCGCTCGTGGCCGACCGGCTCCGCCGCCACCTGCTCGGCCGCGAGCCCGTCGCGGCGCCGGTGCGGGACCGGCGCCTCGCCCGCGGCCTGCGCGACCTCCTCGACCGCCGCATCGCCTCCGGCGTGACCCTCCGCGAGGCCGCGGGGGAGCTGCACGCCCATCCGGTACACCTGTTGCGGGCCTTCAGCACCGAGTTCGGGATCGCGCCGCACCGGTACCTCGTGACGCGCCGCGTCGACCGCGCCCGGCGGCTCCTCCTCGACGGGATGCCCGCGTCGATGGTCGCCGCGGCCACCGGCTTCTACGACCAGCCGCACCTGACGCGGCACTTCAAGCGGGTCGTGGGGACGACCCCGGCGCGCTTCGCGGGCTCGAACGGTGCGCCATCGGACTTCTCATCAGACGGCCGCAGGTTCGAGCCCTCGTTAGAGCCACCCGCGCTCGTCCGCGAGCCGCGCCGCCTCCGCGCGGTTCCTCGCCCCGAGTTTGCCGATCGCCGTTGACAAGTGGTTCCGCACGGTCCCCTCGGTGAGGTGGAGCGAGGCGGCCATGTCGGCGACGGTGCCGCCGTCGAGGGCCAGGCGCAGGGCCTCTCGCTCGCGGGCGGTCAGCGGGCCCTTCCCGGTCGCCAGGGACTCGGCGGCGAGCGCCGGATCGACCACGCGCAGTCCGCTGTGGACTCTGCGGACGGCCTCCACGAGCTGCTCCGGCGGGGCGTCCTTGACGACGAAGCCGACCGCGCCCGCGGTCATCGCGCGAGCCAGGTACCCGGGTCGGCCGAACGTGGTGCAGATGATGATCCGGCACCCGGGCCGGGCCCGGTGCAGCTCGGCGGCGACGGTCAGGCCGTCTTTGCCGGGCATCTGCACGTCGAGGAGCGCCACGTCGGGCGCGGTGCGCGCGGCCGCGTCGAGGGCCTCGTCCCCGGAGCCGACCTGCGCGACCACCTCGATGTCCGGCTCCAGGCCGAGCACCGTCGCGAGCGCGCCGCGCACCATCGCCTGGTCGTCGGCGAGCAGCACCTTGATCATCGGACCTCCGCCTTCACGGTGAAACCGCCGTCCGGGTCCGGTCCGGCGTCGAGCACGCCGCCGACGGCGGCGAGCCTCTCTGCGAGGCCGCGCAGGCCCGTCCCCGGGGCGCCGCCGCTGCCGCCGCGCCCGTCGTCGGCGACGCGGATCCAGTCGCGGCCCAGCGTCACCGTCACGCGGGACGCGTCCGAGTGGCGGATCGCGTTCGTGACCGCCTCGCGGACCACGTACCCGAACACGGCCTGGTGCGCGGGGTCGACGTCGTCCACGGCGCGCGGCAGTTCCGCGTCGATGTCGGCCGCCCGCAGCGCAGCGCGGGCCCCGGCCAGCTCGCCCGCGAGGGACACCTCCCGGTACTCTGAGACCGTAGCGCGCACGTCCGACAGCGCGGACCTCGACAGCGACTCGACGTCGCGGATCTCCTCGATCGCGCGCGCCTCGCCCTGCCCGGTCTCCAGCAGCCGCCGGGCCGCCCCGGCCTTGACGGCGATCGTGGTCAGGCTGTGCCCGAGGATGTCGTGCAGGTCCCGCGCGAGCCGTTCGCGCTCGGCGCCGACGGCGAGCGCCGCGATCTGCTCGTTGGCGGCCCGCAGGCTCCGCACGGTCCTGATGAGCCGCACCACGAAGAACAGCGTGGTCGTGATCCCGAACATCGCCCACAGGTCGCTGTAGGCGAACCCGCCGCCCACGTCCGCGCCCGCGGCCTCGATGACTCCAAGCGCGAGGACCGTGCCGCCGTCGAGGACGAGCATCCAGCCCAGCGGCAGGCCCATCGCGATCGGGATGATCGCGTACAGCAGGCCGTACACGCCCCCGGTGTCGAGCACGGCGAACAGCGTCCACCCGAGCCCCAGGATCACCGCGCCGAACCCGACCCGCGAGGCCATGCCGCGCATGGACACCGCCCACGGGAACACCGCGTAGCAGGCCGCGTAGAGCAGGACCACCGCGATGACGGCCCAGTCCGCTTCCCTGGCGGCGTTCGCGACCACCGGGATCACGAACGGCGCCAGGAACACCACGGCCAGCAGCAGCCACCGGTGGTTGCCGCGTCCGGCGAACGGGCCGGTGGAGTCGCCGCTCCACCAGCCCTCGCCGGTCCCGTTCCCCTGTCGCACGGGCCCTCGCCTCTCCACGTCTTCCCCGGTCAGGCCCGGGCCGAGTCCTTACGGTACCGCCAGACCACGAGGGCGCCCAGGACGATCGCCCAGGCCGCGAGCACCGCGGCCGACAGGCCCAGGCTCCGCGTCAGGTCGGTGGTGACCGCGCCGCGTCCGATCTGGGTGAGCCAGTAGCTCGGCAGGAACGGCGAGACGGTGCGCAGCCAGTCGGGCATGGCGTCCACGGGAATCCACAGGCCCCCGAGGAAGCCCATCGCCAGCGAGACGCCCATGTTCACCGGCTGGAGCGTGTCCGGGGTGACCAGTTGGCCGATGAGCAGGCCCAGCAGCACGAACGGGATCGCGCCGATCCAGATGCCGAGGATGACGCGGGTCCATTCGCCGCCGCCGAGGCGCACGCCTTCGGCGAGGACCGCGAGGACCGGGATGGCGACGACCACCGGCAGGGCCAGCAGCATCCCCGTGAGGCCCTTGCCGAACATGTAGCCGCGGCCCGACAGCGGGGTGAGGCGCAGCTGCCGCTGCCAGCCCGCGGCCCGCTCGACGGCGAGGCGGGCGCCGTTGTTCATGGCCGCGAACACGGCCCCGAACGCGATCATGTTCACCATGACCACCGCGACCGCCGAGGACTTCTCCGCCCCGGAGCCGGTGACGAACACGTTGGCCTGCAACAGGAACAGCAGGACCGGGAAGAAGAACGCGAAGATCAGGAAGCGCGGGTTGCGGAGCATCCGCACGATCTCCAGGCGCGTGTAGGTCGGGTTCATCGCAGGCTCCTCAGGCGTTGACGAGGGAAAGGAAGGCGGATTCGAGTCCGGCGGCGGCGATCTCGATGTCGTGTGCGCCGGGGTGGGCGGCCAGGAGCGCCCGGAGGGTGGCGTCGGAGTCGGCGGTGGCGATCTGGGCGCGGCCCTCGCGCAGCTCGCACGCGGTGACCGCGGGCAGCGCCAGGAGCGCGGCGGCGTCGGCGCCGGGGACGGCGGCGCGGATGGTGCGCCCGCCCGCGACGGCCCTGACCTCGGCGACCGTGCCGTCCGCGGCGATGCGGCCGCCGTTCATGAGGACCACGCGGTCGGCGTACTCCTCGGCCTCTTCGAGGTAGTGGGTGGCGAACAGGACGGTGCGCCCGCCCGCGGTGTCCTCGTACATGGCCTTCCAGAAGTCGCGGCGGGTGGCCGGGTCCATGGCGGCGGTCGGTTCGTCGAGGACGAGGAGCGCGGGGTCGGAGACGAGGGCGACGGCGAAGCGCACGCGCTGGGCCTGGCCGCCGGAGAGGCGATTGGCGCGGCGGGCGGCGAGGTCCTCGCATCCGGCGCGGCGCAGGGCCTGCTCGACGGGGATCGGCTTGCGGTGCAGGGAGGCGACGAGGCGGACGGTCTCGGCGACGGTGAGGTCGGCCAGGAGCGTGCCGTTCTGGAGCATCGCCCCGATGGCCCCGTCGCGCACGGCCTCGGCGGGGGAGCGGCCGAAGACCCGGACGCTCCCGGCGTCGGGGGCGGTGAGGCCCAGGATCATGTCGATGGCGGTGGACTTCCCGGCGCCGTTGGGGCCCAGGAGGGCCACGACCTCGCCGGGGCGGATGTCGAGGTCGATCCCGTCGACGGCGGCGACCTCGCCGTAGTGCTTCCGCAGGCCGCCGAGGGCGACCGCTGGGGGACTGCTCGTGTTGCTCATGGGTAGAGCTTCGCCCCGGAAGGGCTCCCGCGCCTCGACCGCGCGTCACGATCTGCCCCTGACGAATGTCATGGACGGGGTCCTCCGAGAGTCAACTAAATAGATGATGTTGACTGTCTCAATGTGTTGATGTTAGCCTTCACATCACTTGTTCCGGCTGCCTAACCCCACTTGGAGTGGCCATGTCAGCATCCCGTCCCGCGCGGCTCAGCCGCCGCGGACTGTTCACCGCGGCCGCCGCGCTGCCGCTCGCCGCCGCGCTCCCCGGCACCGCCGCGGCCCAGACCGCCTACACCGGCTACCTCATGGTCCACTTCATCGGCGAGGGCGCCGGCGGCGAGCAGATCTACTTCGCCGCCAGCGACAACGGCCTCAACTGGACCGACCTCAACCGGAGCCAGATCGTGCTCCGCAGCCCGATCGGCACCCAGGGCGTGCGCGACCCCGTGCTCATCCGCAACCAGGCCGGGAACCGGTACTGGATCGTCGCCACCGACCTGCGCATCGGCTCGGGCACCTCCTGGGACGACGCCGCCAACCGCGGCAGCCGCAACCTCGTCGTGTGGGAGTCCGCCGACCTGGTCACCTGGTCCCTCCCGTGGCTCCTCGGCGTCGCGAACTCCATCGGGGACGCCGGGAACGCCTGGGCCCCCGAGGCGATCTGGGACGCCGCCGCCGGGAACTACCTGCTCTACTGGGCCACCAACTCGACCCTCAACGGGATCAAGAAGCACCGCATCTGGAGCGCCCGCACCACCGACTTCCGCACCATCACCACCCCGCAGGTGTACATCAACCTCGCGGGCTCCGAAGGGCTCATCGACACCCAGATCGTCGAGGTCCCCGCCTCCACCGGCGGCTACCGCTACTGCCGCGCCTCCAAGACCTCGCAGATCGTCATCGAGGGCGCGAACTCCCTGACCGGCGCCTGGACGCGCCTGGGCGACCTCGCGAACCTCACCGGCGGCGGCGTCGAGGGCCCCATGTGGGCCAAGTTCAACGACCGCACCGAATGGGCGCTGTGGCTCGACCAGTACGCCACCGGCCGCGGCTACATGCCGGTCCTCACCACCAACCCCGCGGCCGTCTCGGGGTACCGCACGACCTCGGGGTACAGCCTCGGCGCGAACCTGAAGCGCCACGGCTTCGTCCTCAACGTCACCGCCGCCGAGAAGTCCCGGGTCCTGGGCCGCTTCCAGTCGCCGGTGTTCAACCGGCTCCAGTCCTACAACTTCCAGGACCGGTACGTGCGCCACTCGAACTTCGACGTGCGCATCGACGCCGGGGTCAGCCCCGCCGCCGACTCCCAGTTCCGCCTGGTCCCGGGCCTGGCGTCCTCCGGCGCCGTCTCGTTCGAGTCGGTGAACTTCCCCGGATACTTCCTGCGGCACGTGAACTACGACTTCGTGCTCGCCCCGCGCGAGGCGACGTCCCAGTTCAGCGCCGACGCCACGTTCAACAGGGTCGCGGGCCTCGCCGACTCGTCGTGGAGCTCCTTCACCTCCTACAACTACCCGACCCGGTACATCAGGCACTACGACTACCTGCTGCGGCTCGACCCGGTCGCGACCGCCACAGAACGGTCGGACGCGACGTTCCGCGTCACCACCTGAGCCCCTCGCGGGGCGGGCCCCGAAAGCGATCACGAATCGAGAAGCGCGGGGGCCCGCCCCGGAAATAGCCTTTGAGCATGACCTACATCGAAGAGATCACCATCGAGGCCGCCGACCCGAAGGCCGCCGAGGACTTCTACACGACCGCCTTCGGGCCCGACCTGCCGCTGCGGTTCCGCGCCTCCGACGCGCCCACCTCCGGGTTCCGGGGCTTCACGATCGACCTGATCGCCGCCCAGCCCGCGAACGTGGACCTGCTGTTCCAGGCCGCGATCGACGCCGGCGCCACGGTGGTCAAGGCCGCCGAGAAGTCCTTCTGGGGCTACGGCGGGGTGCTGCGCGCGCCCGACGGCACGGTCCTGAAGTTCGCGTCCTCCTCGAAGAAGGACACCGCGCCCGCGGAGAAGAAGTACACCGACGTGGTGCTGCTGCTGGGCACCACCGACATGAAGGCGTCCAAGAGCTTCTACGTGGACCGGGGCCTCGTCGTGGAGAAGAGCTACGGCGGCAAGTACACCGAGTTCGCCTCCGAGGGCGGCGTCAAGTTCGCGCTCTACCCGCGCAAGGCGTTCAAGAAGACCGCGTTCGTCGACCCCGAGGGCTCGGGCTCGCACCGCATCGCCATCGGCGGCACCGGCGGGGCGTTCACCGACCCCGACGGCTTCGCGTGGGAGCAGGCCTAACCGAGGTCGCCGGCGGTCACGACGACGACCCCGTACAGGTCCGCGACCGTGGCGAGCGCCGCGGTGTGCAGCTCCTTCGCGGTCGCGTCCCCGGCGGCGGTGCCCAGCGGCCGGGTCGCGCACGCGTCGGCGACGACGGTGGGCCGGTTCCCGCGCAGGAACGCGCCCTGCGCGGTGAACGCCACGCACATGTGCGTCATGAACCCGGCGACGACCAGGTCCGTATTCCCCGCGGCGTCCACGAGGCCGCCCAGGTCGGTGCCGAGAAATGAGTCCGGGGCGGTCTTCACCACGACCGCCTCGCCCGCGATCGGCGCGACCGCGGGGTGGATCTGCCCGATCTCGGCACTGTAGTCGTACGGCCCGGGGCCGCCGTCGTTCGCGACGTGGACGACGCGGGTCCCGGCCCGGCGGGCCCGGTCGAGGAGGTCCGCGGCGGCGTCGAGCGCGGCCTCCCAGCCCTCCAGCTCCATGACGCCGCGGGTGTACGTGTTCTGGTAGTCGATCAGCACCAGCGTCGACTCCGCCAGCTTCGCCGGGGTCCGGTCCAGGCCGATGACCTCGCGCAACGTGATGGCGCCCATGGGTTCCTCCTTGAGTTCCGGCCGCCTCGTGGCGGCCCGGCACCCACGCTACGACCGCCCGGGCGTGTCTGCAATGTCGTGCGACTTGCAGATACGGACACGCCCTGGTTAGGGTGGGTCCCGTGAACCAGCGCCTCGTCGTCATCGTGCTCTTCGACGGCGTCGACCTCCTCGACGTCACCGGCCCGCCCGAGGTGTTCGCCCTGCTCAAGCGCGAACTCGGCGCGGACGCCGAGTACCGGGTGCTCCTGGCGGCCGAGACCGACGCGCCCGTCGCCACGTTCGCGGGCGTGCGCGTCCTCCCCGACACGACGTTCGACGCCCTCACCGGGCCGATCGACACGCTCATCGTGCCCGGCCGCGTCGAGCCCGGCCCCGACGGGCGCCTGCGCGCCGCCGCCGACCCCGAGGTCGTCGCCCGTGTCAAGGACCTCGCCGCCCGCACCGCCCGCGTCGCCTCGGTGTGCGTCGGCGCCCACATCCTCGCCGAGGCCGGGCTCCTCGACGGCCGCCGCGCCACCACCCACTGGTCCACCGCGTCCCAGCTCGCCGCCGAGCACCCCGCCGTCGCGGTGGACGCCGACCCGATCTTCATCCGCGACGGGCACGTGTGGACCGGCGCGGGCATCACCGCCTGCCTCGACCTCACGCTCGCGCTGGTCGCCGAGGACCACGGGGAGGCCGCGGCGCTGCGCGTGGCCCGCCAGCTCGTCATGTACCTCAAGCGGCCCAGCGGCCAGAGCCAGTTCAGCGTCCCCCTCGAACCGGTCTCCACGACCCGCCGGGTCGAGGACCTGCGCCACCACATCGCCGGGCACCTCGCCGACCCGCTGGCCATCGGCGACCTCGCCCGCCTCGCGCACCTCTCGGAACGCCAGCTCACGCGCGTGTTCAAGGCCGAGCTGGGCCGCACGCCCGCCGCGTACGTGGAGGCCGCGCGCGTCGAGGCCGCCCGGCACCGCCTCGAAGGCGGCGACGACACCCTCGACCGCATCGCGACCGCTTGCGGCTTCAACACGATCGACACGCTCATCCGGGCGTTCCGCCGCCAGCTCGGCACCACCCCCACCGAGTACCGCAACCGCTTCCGCACTGCCCCCTGACCTGGAACGGCGGTGTTCTGTCGGACCCCGGTGGCACCATGGCCCGATGGCTTACGACGAGGGGCTGGCCGAGCGCATCCGCGACGTTATCGACAACCGGCCGTACGTGTTCGAGCGGAAGATGTTCGGCGGGCTCGGATGGATGGTCCACGGCAACATGGCCGCGGCCGTCCTCGGCCAGGGCGGCGCGATGGTCCGCGTCCCCAAGGACGACTACGAGGACCTGCTCGCCGAGGACGGCGCCGAGCCCATGGTCATGGGCGGTCGCACCGTCACCGGCTGGATCAAGCTCGGCGACGACATCTGCGCGTCCGACGTGGACCTGCGCGCCTGGATCGACCGGGGCATCGCCTTCGCAGAGACGCTCCCGCGCAAATGACAGGGGCGGCGCGGGCGGTCCGGGTCCGGCCCGGCTCCGGATCGCCCGCGCCGCCGCTACTCCTCGCCTGCCTCGCCGTCCTCTTCCTCGAAGCGCTCCTTGACGTTCGCGAGGTGCCCGGTCAGCGAGTTCGCGGGACCCTCGTGCTCGTCGCTGAGGCGCGCGAGGACGCGGTCCACCACGGCCTGCGCGGCGGCGAGGTCGCCCAGGTCCTCGTGGGCGGCGATCATGTTGTGCGCGGCCTGCACAGCGACCTCGACGAGGTACTCCCCGTCCTCGGCCACGGCGAGCACCGTGGTCCCGACGTCGAGAGTCCGCGCGGCCCACCGCTCGTCGGTCTCCTCTACCTCGTTGCCGCGCATGCGGGCCTCCTGGAGCAGCGTCTTCGCGTACTCCTGGCGGCACGAGTCCCGGTACCGCTCATGGTGCCCGGCGTCGCGCCAGTCGGCTTCGAGCTCGGCCGCGAGCGCCACCATCTCGGACAGGGTCGCCTCCAGGTCCGCGTCGTCGGTGCGCAGGCGCGCCCACAGGGCCGCCCGGATCGGGTTGGCGGCGGCCGAGAGCGAGCCGAGCTCGCGCCACGCTGCCGCGGACCGCCCGTAGGCGTCCACTGCGGACTTCGCTTCGCCGGTGCGTTCGAGCAGCTCCCCTGCGAGGTGCGCCGACTGGGCGTAGAACACGGGGCTGGGGTGCGCGAGCCCCCCGTCCATGAGGCGCAGGGCCTCCAGGATGTGCGTGAGCCCGGCCTGGGCGTCGACGGTGCGCTGGCTGCTCTCGGCGAGGAGGCGCCGGGCGTCCAGCAGGCGCCAGTGCTCGTCCTCGTGCATCTCCGGCAGGTCCGCAAGGGCCGCTTCGAGGATGACCACGGCCTCCTCGCCGCGCTCCTGCATCGCGAGGGCCTTGCCGAGGAGGTGCCTGGCCACGCCCGCGCAGCCGGTCTCGCCCGCGCGGTCGTACCAGTGGGCGGCCTGCACGGCGTAGTGCTCGGCGGTGCGCGCGTCGCCGAGGTTGATCGCGCACTCGGTGGCGGTGAGGTTGAGCGCGGCCACGGGGAACGGCGGGTCGTCGTGCTTGACGGCGGCGAGGCCGGTCTCGGCGACCGCGAACGCCTCGTCGAGGCGCCCGGCCTGGTTGAGCATGGCGCTGTACTGGAACGCGCCGATGAACGTCTCGAAGCGGAACCCGTTGGCGCAGGCAAGCTCGAACGCCCGGCGCAGCGACTCGATGCGGCCCTCGGGCTCGGTCTCGAACTCGGGGAGCATCCGGGCGAGCTGGGCGCGCGAGAGGAGCGCGCGCCGGTCCGGGGCCAGCGACGCGAGGTCGGTGTCCGCCTCTTCGAACGCGGCGGCGAGGTCCGGTCCGGGCCGCTCGCCGAGCATGAGCCCGGCCTGGAGCAGCGCCATGAGGACCTGGCTGCGCGCGCGGGAGGCGTCGACGTAGGAGGCGCCGGCGGGATCGGCGTCGGCGATGGCGGCCGCCTCGGCGAGGAACCCGGGGGCGGCCTCGCGGAACGCGGCGGGTTCGGACCGGAGCGCCCAGCCCGCTTTCGCGATGCGGCACAGGAGCGCCCGGCCGGGCATCCCGGCCTCGGCGAACAGGGCCGCCGCGAGTGCGGCGAGGTCCTGGGCCGCTTCGAGGGCCCCGTCGGGGTCGGCCTTCGCGAGGAGCACCTCGGCCTCGTCGGCCGCTTCGAGCTGCGCGCCTTGGGCTTCGGCGATCCGGGCGACGGCGAGCCACCGGTCCTGGCGGTCCTCCTCGGCGTCGGCGACGGCCCGCCTGGCCCGCACGAGGGCGTCCTCAAGGGACGACTCTTCGGCGGCCTCGGGGGCGACGGCCGGGACGACCTGCGGGAGCGCCTTGAGGCCCAGCGGCACGTGCGGGTACGGCTCGGCCGGCTCCACACGGGCCTGGGACCGGTCGGAGTGGACGGTGGAGCCGTTGCGCCGGTCGTAGCGGGCGCACATCGCGCGCCGCTCGGCGTCGGCCCACGCGTGCAGGTCGTCGGCGGTCCAGTCGCGGTCCTCGGGCCCGGCCAGCGGCGTGTCGCCCATCCCGCGGGCGCGCAGGGCCCCGGCGAGGCACTGGACGCCTTCGAGCCACTGGAGGCGCACGGACGGCTCCAGCGGCAGCGCGAAGGCGCGGCGGTCGGCCGCGAGGATCTCGACGCCGCGGGCCTCGTTGCCGGTGAGCGCGCAGAACCGCAGGTGCCGGGCGATGAACCCGAGCATGTCGTCCTTGTCGCGGCTGATGCGGTACCCGTGGTGGTGGTTGGCGCGGGCGGCGTCGAGGCGGCCGAGGCGCGCGAGCGGCAGCAGCGAGTCGGCGAGCGTGTTGTGCGGCTCGTGGGCGCAGTGCAGGCCGCCTTCCAGGAGCGGCGCCCAGGCGGCCACGGCGCCCTCGTCGTCCCCGGCGCACGCGGCCATGTCGCCGATGTCGTTGACGCGGCACGCTTCGCAGTCGCTCATGTCGTCGGGCTCGGTGGCGTCGACGAGCGCGGCGGCGCGGGCGGCCCGCTCGTCGTCGCCGAGGTGGTAGGCCACCCAGTGCTCGGCCTCGTAGTACGGGTGCAGCGAGTGCCCGGCCTCGGCGTAGCGGGTGCGGAACTGCACGAGGGCGTCCTCCACGGACGCCAGCGGCACGTCGGGGTGGTCGCGCAGCTTGTACACGATCCACTTGAACTGCCAGTACACCGAGCGCAGCAGCGAGGCGTCGAAGTGCTCGGGCTCGGTGTCGAGGTTGTGGAGGAGGCGCGCGTAGGGGACGAGGAGCCGCGTCGAGTCGGTCGAGTACTCGTAGCAGTCGACCAGGGCCGCGAGGACGGCGTTCAGCAGCGGCCGGTCCCCGTCGGCCTCGACGGCCGCCAGGTGCTCCTCCAGGGCGGCGAGGCGGGCCTCGCCCCGGAGCTGCCATCGGATCTCGTTGAGGCGCTTGCGCAGTGCGTCAGTGTCGGTCATGGGGCTTCCGTCATGTCGAGAATCGTCGGTGCCAGCAGTCTGCCAGTGTGCGCCCCGTGACCCACCCGTGGCCTCGGCCCTCGCCCGTCCTCAGCCGTGCCAGCGCCGCCACAGCGCCGCATAGGACCCGCCCGCGGCGATGAGCTCGTCGTGCGAGCCCAGCTCGGTGATCCGGCCCCGCTCCACGACCGCGACGCGGTCGGCGTCGTGCGCGGTGTTGAGCCGGTGCGCGATGCTCACCACCGTGCGGCCCTTCAAGATCCGGTTGAGACCCTGCTCGATGTCGCTGGCCGCGTTGGGGCTGAGCATCGAGGTGGCCTCGTCGAGGACGATCACCTCCGGGGCCGCGAGGATCACCCGCGCGAGCGCCACCTGCTGCACCTCGGCGGGGGTGAGCGCGTGGTCGCGCCCGCCGACCTTCGTGTCCAGGCCCTCGGCGAGCCGCCCCGGCAGGCCGCCCGCGCCGACGACCGTGAGGGCCTCCCGCAGCTGGTCGTCGCTCGCGCCGGGCGCGCCGAGGCGCAGGTTCGACGCGAGCGTGTCGTTGAACAGGTGGTACTCCTGCGTCGCGAGGATGACGAAGCGCCGCAGGGCCGCCTCGCCGATCCCGTCGGCCTCGGCCCCGCCGATGCGCACGGCCCCCCGGTCGGGCCGGTGGATGCCCGCCATGATCCGCGCCAGCGTGGACTTCCCGGCGCCGGTCGGGCCCACGAGCGCGAGCCGCTCGCCGCGCCGCAGCGCCAGGTCCACGCCGGTGAGCACCGGCTTCTGCGGGTCGTACCCGAACGTGACGCCCTTGAGCTCCACGATCTCGTCCGAGTCCCGCTCCGGCTCGGCCGTCCCGCCCGCCGCCCGCTCCCCGCGCACCCCGATGAGCCGCGCGAGCGAGATGCTGCCGTTCTGGACCCACTCCAGCGACAGGATCATCTCGATCGACGGCGCCACCGCCATCTGCATGACGAGCACCACCGTCGTGGTCTGCGCGATCGTCAACTGCCCGTTCGCGGTCAGGATGCCGCCCAGGAGCAGCGTCGTCAGGCACGGCAGGAACGCCGAGAAGTCGAGCACCGGGAACAGCTTGCCGCGCAGGCGCATCGAGTCGAACTGGGCGTCGAGCAGCCGGTCGATGGCCCGGTCGGTGTGCGCGATGCGCCGCCGCTGCCAGCCGAGCGCCTCCACGGTCTTGACGCCGTCGATGGTCTCGGCCACCGCCGACGTCAGGTCCGCGCGTGCGGCCTGCACGGCGTGGAAGATCCGGAACGCCCGCCTGAAGTACCAGCGCATCACGATCACGATGGGCGGCACCGCGACCAGGATCGCGGCCCCGAGCACCGGCGAGACGGCGAACGCGCCCGCGACGTACACGGCCACCGTCACGAACCCGGTGAAGAACTGCGGCGCGGCCTGCACCAGCGAGTGCTGCACCTGCCCCACGTCCAGGCTCGTGCGCGACAGCAGCTCCCCGGTCCCGGCGGCCTCGACCTGCGCGGGCGGGAGCGCGAGCGTGCGCTCCATGAACTCCTCGCGCACGTCGGCGACGATCCGCTCCGACAGGACCGCGAGGTTCCGGTACGACGCCCACGTCAGGACCGCCTGCGCCAGCACCGAGACGAGGATCAGCGGGATCTGCCACACCAGGTCCGCGCCGGGGTCCCCGCCGCCGCCGCGCGCCCACGCGGCGAACGCGTCGGTCATCGCGCCCACGGTGTAGGGCGTGGCCATCCCCGCCAGGGCCGCCGTGACGATGAGGGCGGTGACGAGGAGGAAGCGGGCGCGGTGGCGCCCGATGAGGAGCCGCAGGTACGCGCGGGTCTCGGCCGGGGAGGCGATCGGCAGCGCGCTCACCGGGCGACCGCCGCCCGGTAGTCCTCGCGCTCAAGGAGATCGGCGTGCGTCCCCGAGGCCGCGTCCGCTCCGGTGCCGCGCCCTTCCCGGAGGAACACGACCCGGTCGCACACCGCCAGCAGCTGCGGCGCGTTCGTGACGATCACCGTCGTCCGTCCTTTCCTGTGCCTCGCGAGGCGTTCGGCGATTCGCGCCTCGGTCTGGGCGTCGCACGCGCTGGCGGGGTCGTCGAGGATGAGGATCTCCGGGTCGGCCAGGAGCGCCCGCGCGAGGATGAGGCGCTGGCGCTCGCCGCCGGAGAAGTTCCGGCCCCGCTCGCCCGCGACGGTGCCCAGGTCGTACCCGGCGGCGGGGACCTCGTCGCGCTCCAGGAGCGAGGGGTCCACGCCGACGATGTCCACCGCCGAGGCGGTGTGCAGGGCCCGCATGATGTCGGCGTCGGTGCGCTTCCCGTCGACGTCGAGCTGGTCGCGCAGCGGCCCGCTGAAGAGCTGGGCGCGCGCCTCCATGAGGTGGACGCGGGCGCGGACCTCCGCGGTGTCGAAGGCCGCCAGGGGGACCGCGCCGATGAGCGCGGGCTCGTCGCCGTACCCGCCGAGCCGGTCGAGGACCCCGGTCGCGCCGAGCCCGTCGGCGGTCGCGATCCCGGTGGTCAGGCCCGGTTCGATCCGCGCCCCGCTGACCGGGTCCTCCAGCGCCGCGCCCGCGGGCCAGGGGACGCCGCTCCCCTCGGACGGCTCGGGGTGCTCGTCCTGGAGCCGCCGGAACCGCGACGAGGCCACCACGGCCTTCGTGAACGCGTCCACGCCCTGGATCGTGTACCCCAGCGGCCTGGTCAGGGCGATGAGGTACCCGAACAGGGCCGCGAACTCCCCGGCCGTGACCGTCCCCTCCAGCGTCAGGACCGCGCCCAGCCACAGCACGGCCACCAGCAGCGTCCCCGGCAGCGCGAGCCGCGCCAGCTCCAGGAGCGCCGCGGTCCGGCGCACCGCGATGCCCGCCTCCATCGACGCGCGCGAGGCCGCCCGGTAGCGGCCGGCGAAGTGCGCCTCGCCGCCGATGCCGCGCAGGACCCGCAGGCCCGCGACGGCGTCGGTGCCGATCCCGGTCTGCTCGCCGATGCGCGACCGCAGCTCGCGCCCGCGCGCTTCGAGCCGGAAGAACAGCGGCCGCAGCGACGCGAACATCGCCGGGACGCCCACGCCCACCGCGAGCACGAACCACCACGACATGCCCGCCAGGATCGTGAGCGCGAGGGCGAACGCCAGCAGCGCGGACGCGAGGCGCCCGAACATCATCGACAGCGCCGCGAGCGCGTGCGAGTCGGCCGCGGAGATCGCCACCAGCTCGCCCGCGTCCGCCCGGGCCCGCAGCCGCGAGCCGACCGCGACGACGGTGTCCACCAGGCGCCGCTGCACCCGGAAGTCCGAGTCCATCTGGTTGTACATCATGTACACGAAGCTCGCGACGCCCGTGGCCGTCGCGATCCCGATGCACACCGCGAGCGCGCCCGACCACCAGTACAGGGCCTCCCGGTCGCCGCCGACGAGCCCGTCGTCGATGGCCCGGCCGACCACGTACGGCACGAACTGCTGGCAGCCCAGGAACGCGAACGACACGAGCGTGCTCGTCAGGAGGGTGCGCCACTGGGACTTGAAGAGCCACCCGATGACGGCGGCGGCGTCGTTGGGGTGCGCGAGCGGCCCGCCGGGGTCGCGCGGGGGAGTGAAGCGTGCCATGCGGCTGCGCCTTTCAAGGTGTGCTGCGGCTGCGTCGAGGCAACGACAGGCACCCTACGCCCCGTCCATCACGAACCGGAAGCGATTTTCCAACGGTTGGAAGAAGCGGACTCAGTCCACCAGCCCGGCATCGCTGACCAGCAGCGCGAGCTGCACCCGGTTGTTCAGCCCCAGCTTCGCGAGCGCCGCCGACACGTGCGTCTTCACCGTCGGCACGCTCAGGTGCAGGGCCGCCGCGATCTCCGCGTTCGACCGGCCCCGGCCCACCTCCGCGGCCACCTCGGCCTCGCGGTTGTTCAACGCCCGCAGCCGCTCGCGCGCCGGGCCCCGCCGGTCGCCGGCGCCGCCGCCGACCGCCAGCCCGATGAGCCGCCGCGTCACCTCCGGCGACAGGACCGGCTCCCCGGCCGCCACCTTCCGCACGGCCGCGACGATCTCGGCGGGCGGCGTGTCCTTGAGCAGGAACCCGCCCGCGCCCGCGCGCAGCGCCCGCCGCACGTGCCCGTCCGCCTCGAACGCCGTGAGCACCAGGACCTCCGGCGCGCCCGGGACGGCCCGCAGCCGCTCCGTCGCCGCCAGCCCGTCCACCCCGGGCATGTGCAGGTCCATGAGCACCACGTCCGGCCGCACCTCGGCCACCAGGCCCGGGACCCCCGCGCCCGACCCGGCCTCGCCGACGACCTCGACGTCCCCGGCCCCGCCGAGGATCAGCCGCAGCCCGGCCCGCACCAGCGGATCGTCGTCAACGACCAGGACCTTCACGCGCTCGCTCATGCCGTCCAGGGTAGCCACGCCCGCACCTTCCATCCGCCTTCGCCGACCGGCCCGTACTCCAGCCGCCCGCCCGCCAGAGCGATCCGCTCCTCCAGCCCGATGAGCCCGTGCCCCGAGCCCGGCCCGGTGTCGCGCCCCGGCCCGTTCACCACCGCGACCTCCAGCCCCTCGCCGGGCCCGCCCGAGACCGCGACTTCGACCGCCGCGCCCTCGGCGTGCTTGCGCGCGTTCGTCAGCGCCTCCTGCACCACCCGGTACGCCGTCCGCCCCGACCGCTCCGGCGCCTCGCCCTCCGCGGTGGACGAGAACGCGATCCGCGAGCCCGGCCGCGCCTCCTCCACGAGCGCCCGCAGGTCCGCCATCGACGGCTGCGGCAGCTCCCCGATGGGCGCGCGCAGCACCGCGATCACCTCCCGCAGGTCCCGCATCGCCAGGTGCGACTGCTCCCGCACCACGCCCGCCGCGCCCTTGAGCTCGTCGGGGGAGAGGTCCGAGCGGTACTCCATCGCCCCCGCGTGCAGGCTCAGCAGCGACAACCGGTGCCCCAGCAGGTCGTGCAGCTCCCGCGCCAGCTCCTCCCGCGCCCGCTGGCGGGCCCGCTCGCGCTCGTCCCGCTCCTGCTCGGCCGCCCGCGCCCGCAGCGCCCGCCGGTACCGCGTGACCATGCCCCAGCCCGCGACGCCCCCGTACAGGGCCGCCGCGAACACCAGGTTCCCGACGATCCCGAGCTCCTGCGGGCGCACCAGCGCGTACACCGCCGAGCCCGCGAACGCCGCCCCGAAGACCCACACCGCCGTCTTCAGCGGCCGCCGCACCACCACCGCGAACAGCAGGACCAGCAGCGGGAACGCGATCGTCTCCGAGAACGTCGACAGCGCCGCCGCCGCGAGCCCCGCCTGCACCGGCCACCGCCGCCGCAGCCACAGCAGCCCCAGCCCCGCGATCCCCGCCACCTGGTCCGCCTCGAACAGCCACGCCGGCGACGGCACCCCCAGCCGCACCCGGTCCCCGCTGATGTACAGCCACGCCAGCACCCCCACCGCGAACAGCGCCGTATCCGCCGCCCACCCCCGCGCCCCGCGCCGCTCCCTCGCCATCGCCCGAACCTATCCGCCCCACCCGCCCCCTCCAACGCTCCACCCCCGATCCCATACCGAAGTCGCCCCACCCCATCCGAAGGTCGCGCCGGGTTTTGGGTGGGGGGTTAGGCTCGGGCGGTCGGGGTCTGTGCGGGAGGGGGATCATGCTGGGACGGCCGCCTGCTGCGCCTGCGATCAGTCTGAGGCCCATTGCGCCGGAGGACGCGGAGGTGGTGGCCGCGTTGCGGACGGCGAGTCGGGGGTTGTTGTCGCGGTGGGAGCCCGATGAGGACGATGCGTCGTACACGCTGGCGGGGGTGCGGGACGCGATCGAGGCGGCGCTGGCGCGGACGGCGGCGGGGACCGGGCGGTCGTATGTGATCCTCGACCGGGGGCGGCCCGTCGGCGGGCTGCTGCTCAACACGATCGTGCAAGGGCCGTACATCCGCACGTGCTCGGTGGGGTACTGGGTGGCCGCGGCCGAGACGGGGCGGGGGATCGCCACGGAGGCCGTGCGGCTCGCGAAGACGATCGCGTTCGAGGAGCTCGGGCTCGACCAGGTCCGCGCCGAGACGCTTCCCGACAATCTGGCCTCGCAGAAGGTATTGGCCCGCAACGGCTTCCGCCGACTGGGCATCACCCCCTGCTACTCGCTGGCGACGGGCCGCCTGCGCGACCACGTGCTGTTCGAGGCCCCCAACCCCCGATCGGAGCCCCGATGGAACTGAACTACCCCGAGGTGGGCGCCACCCGCGCCGGCCCGATGCCGCCCGGCTACCGCCACCTCGAACGCACGGCCGTCCTGGACGCGCCGCTCGCGGAGCCCGCCGAGATCCTCATGACCTGGGGCCTGCACGAGCGCTGCGGCCTGCACCCGGAGGCGACCGGGCCGCGCGCGGCCGTCGGCGTCGAGGTCGCGCTCCGCTTCGCCGGGGTCCTGAAGATCCCGTGCCGGGTGGTGTGGGCCGAGGAGTCGCCGGCGTTCACCGGCTTCGGGCACGGTTCGCTCCCGGGCCACCCCGAGCGCGGCGAGGCCGCGTTCGTGCTCGAAGCGGAGGGAGACCGCACGCGGTTCACGGTCCGCTCGTTCTCGGTGCCCGGGACGCTCGCCAGCCGCCTCGCGGCGCCCGCGGCCCGCGCGATCCAGGCCCGCGCCACCGACCGGTGGCTGACGGCGATGGCGGAAGCGCTCCGTTCGGCCTGATTCGTCCGAAACGCTGAGCGCGGTGGGGCGGGCCCGTTACATTGCGGCTCTGGGAGGAGGTGCGTCATGGACATTGCGATACTGGGCGTCGGCCATCTCGGGGAGGCCGTGCTCATCGGCCTGCTCGAATCGGGGATGCCGCCCGCGCAGATCTGGGCGACCGCGCTGCCCGCCGAGCGGGCCGCGGTGCTCGCCGACGCGTACGGTGTCGAGGTCGGCACCGACAACGCGAGCGCCGTCGCCGAAGCCGACGTGGTGCTCCTGGCCGTCCGCCCCGGGGCCGTCGAGGGCGTCCTGGACGAGATCGCCCCGGCCCTCGAAGGGGACGCGGTCGTCGTGTCCCTCGCCGCGGGCGTCCCGCTGCGGACCATGGCCCGGCACCTCCCCGAGGGCGTGACCGCCGTGCGCGCCATGACGAACATCGCCGCCCGCGCCCGCGAGGCCGCGACCGCGCTGACCGCCGCCGACGGCACCGACCTGACCGAGATCGAGGACCTGTTCGACCGCGTCGGCGTCACCGTCACGGTCGAGGAGCCGATGATGGACCTGATCACCGCCGTGGGCGGCTCGGGCCCGGCGTTCCTGTTCTACCTCGCCGACGCGATGACCACCGCGGCCGTCGAGGGCGGCATGGACCCGCACGCCGCGCGCGTCATGGTCGACCAGATGCTCCTGGGCGCGTGCCTGCACTTGCAGTCGAGCGACCGGCCCGCGGCCGAGCTGCTGGACGACATCACCACGCCCGGCGGGACCACCGCCGCCGCACTGGACGTCCTCAACGCGGCGGCCGTGGACGACACCGTCAAGCGCGCGGTCGGCGCGGCCGCCAGGCGCGGCCGCGACCTCGCCCCGTTAGGCCGTTTCCGCTTGCGCCCGTTCGCGGCGCAGGACCATCGCCCCGACCGCGGCCACCACGACGACGATCGCCGCGATGAGCATCACCAGGTAGGACCCCTTGAGGCCCGAGGTGAACGCGTCGTATGTGAGCGGCGCGAACGAGGCGTCCCCGGCCTGCTTCACGAACTCCTCGCGCACCTTCGAGAGCGCGAACAGCGCCGTCCCCGCGAGGACCGCGGCGAGCAGGCCCACCACGAGCGCCGCCACCCACCGGCGCGGCGCCACGAGCACCGCGACCACCAAGAGCGCCAGCGCGATCCACGGCAGCCACGTGGCGGCCCACTTGAGCTGGTCGGTGCGCTCCTGGAGCTCGGGCACCTGGTCGGAGTCGACGAGGACGTACTGCGCGTCGATGGCGGGGATGTCGGCGGCATAGGCGAAGTCGTTCTCCGCCAGGCGCTCCTTGACGACCTCCACGACCTTCCCCAGGTCCAGCGTCAGCGTGTTCCCTTCGGCCACAAGCGAACCGGTGTTGTCCCCTTCGAGGGCCGACACGAGCGAGGAGTGCGCCTCGGTCACGGCCGCGTCCCACACCTTCAGGAACGCCGGGCTCGCCACGAACTCGTTGACCTCGGTCTCGATGTAGGCGCGCAGGCTCTCGGCGGCGGAGGCGATGAGGTCCTTGACGTACGCGGGCGGGTTCTCGACGCCGACCCAGCCCGACGCCTGCTGCGTGATCGAATCAACGTCGATGGCGTTCGCGATCTCGTTCGTGACCATCGTGGCGATGGCGGCCTGGACCTGCTCGTCCTCGGCGATGACGTCGGTGCGCTCCACGAACCGGTCGGTCGTCAGCAGCTCCAGCCGCGCGTAGTAGGCGGCGACCGCGCCGGTCACGGCGACGACGGCGAGCACGCACGCGAGCATCGCCACGACCCACCGGACCGCGCCCCACACCCCGCGCCGCACGCCGCCCCCGGCGTCCTCATCCGCGGCCGCGGCCGCGGGCTCTTCGGTCGGCGTCTCGCTCACGGGAACCTCCACATCGACTGATCATCACCATAACCAGCGCAAACGTGCGGCGCCGGGAAACGGAACGGGCGGCCGGGGGAGTGCCCCGCCGCCCGCGTCCGCGAAACGTCCGTCAGTAGTCGTCGTCCAGGTGCGCCCGGATGTACGGGTACACGCGGTCCATGCGGACCGCCTGGTTCGGGCACCCGCCCAGGTGGTGCAGGCCGATCACCTTCCCCGTGGACCGGTCGATCACGGGCGAGCCGGAGGACCCGCCCTCGGTGTCGCACAGGTAGTCGAGGTCGGTGTTCCAGCCGCGGCCGTGCACCGACGGGTCGAGGACCTGGCAGCGCGAGCCCTGCGGCTCCGAGGAGCTGTCGGCGGCGATGCGGCGCGGCTTCCCGGCCGGGTGGCCGGGGATGAAGACCTTCTCGTTCGCCTGCGCGCCGCCGGTCGCGATCGGCAGGGCCGGGAGGTCGGCGAGCGCCTCGGGGTCGTCCACGGTGAACAGCGTGAAGTCCAGCGTGTAGTCGGTGGCGAGGACGCTCGCGCCGCTCACCTTGATCGGGTCGTGCGTCTCGCGGTCGCCGCACGCGACGCACTCGAAGCCGAACTGGACCTCGGTGCCCCGGGCCTGCGCGTCGGTGCTGAAGCAGTGGTTGTTGGTGAGGAAGCGGTTGTACCCGGCCTTCCAGCCGGTGCAGTACGCCTCGCCGCCGATGATGAGCCGGGCGACGGACTGCGCCGCGTCGTACATGAGCGGCTCGGAGTCCTTGTAGCAGGGCGCGCTGCGGGAGTCGTCGCGCCCGCAGACGCTCTCGGGGGACGGCTCGTCGGCGACGGGCCGCGTGTCCAGCTCCGCGTCGGTCAGGCCCCGCGAGTACTCGGCGACGCGCGCCGCGGCGGTCGTCCCGTCGGGCCGGTCGTCGAGCACGACTTCGGCGGCGTCCCCTTCGACCGAGAGCGCCCACAGGCCGCCGTCGCGGACGTCGGCCGGGCCGTAGCGGCGGGACTCGCCGCCGTCGGGGCGCTCGACGGTGATGGTGTCGCGCTCGCCGAGGACGACGTCCTCGAAGTGGACCTTGATGAACGCGGCGTCGTCGTGGGCGATCTGCTGCCGGACGCCCGCCTGGACGGCGACGGCGACCGGGGAGACGCGCGCGATCTGGTCGGCCCGGTACTGCGGGGCGGCCTGGGCCGGGGCCGCGGCGAGCACGGCCGCCGCAGCGACAGTGCCCGCCGCGAAGGCGAGCACTGTCCTTTTCGTCCTGTTCGATGCCATGGCCCCGAAGCGTAGGCGAACGCCGCGGCGGCGGCGGGGGATCGGGGAAATCGGGCGGGGCCGCGGCCCCGCCCGGGACTCCTAGTTGTAGTGCTCGTTCCAGTCCTGGCGCCACTCGTCCCAGTTCGCGAAGATGCCTCCGGCGATGCCGATGACGATGAGCAGGATGAACGCGATGATCGAGATCCACCCGAGGATGATCGCGGCCTTCGCGAGCCCCTCGCCGGAGTTGTTGCGGCGCGTGATCTGGCCCTTGGCGACGTAGCCGAAGATCAGCCCGAGGATGCCGATCGGGCTGCACCAGCCGACGATCGCGAGGACGAACGCCGCGATCGCGAGCCCGTTCATCTCCCGGGGCGCCCGCGCCGGTGCGCCGGCCTGTCCGTATTCCTGCGTCATGGTGCCCTCCATTGAAGACGGAAATGTGCGCAGTGTACGAAGCCCCGGTGCCCGGTTTCTCCCTTTTCGCGGAATCAGGCCTGGGCGCGGAACCACTTGAGGGTCGCGGCCACGGCCTCCTCGTGCGGGGTCAGGGGCGGGTCGCCGAACGCGGCCCGGAACGCGGTGTCGTCCACGACCCAGTCGCGGTCGCGCTGGTACCAGGTCTCGCCGAGCTCCTTGACGACCGGGTTGACCAGGCCGAGGACCCGCTGCATGCCGCGGCGCAGCGCGGCGTTGCGCGCCCGGCCGCCCGCGGCGTCCCACACCATGTCCAGGAACTCCGTCCCGGTGGGCGCGGCGAGGACCGGCAGGTGCCACGCCTGCCCGTCGGCCTCGGGGCGCTCGCCGAGGGTGACGAGCCCGGCGGCGATGTCGGGCAGGTAGGAGACGGTGTGGAGCACGTCGGGGTCGCCGATCCAGCGGGCCGTCTTCCCGGCCGCGGCGGCGGCGAAGATCGTCGGCCCGAGGATGGTGTTGACCCCGCGGGGTCCGAAGTAGTCGGAGGCGCGGCCGAGGCTGGCGCGCACGCGGCCCTCGCGGTGGGCGGCGAGGATCATCTCCGCGACCTTCGCGCGGGCCCGGCCCTTCGGGTTGGCGGCCGCGTACGGGAGGTCTTCTCCCATGGGGCCCTTGACGGGTCCGTACATGTACAGGTTGTCGGCCATGACGAGGCGGGACCCGGCCCGCTCGACGGCGCTGAGGACCGCGTCGGTGAACCCGGGGAACTCCGCGGCCCACCGCGCGTACGGCGGCTGCGCGCACTGGTAGACGACGGCGGCGCCCTCGCACGCGGCGGCCGCGCCGTCGGGGGTGGTGACGTCGGCGGCGAGCCCGTCGGGGCCGGCGCCGCCGCGGCTCACGGCCCGCACGCGGTGGCCGCGGGCCCGCAGCTCGTCGGCGACGGCGCCGCCGATGGCGCCGGTCGCGCCGAGGACGACGTGAAGATCGGTCATGGGGACTCCCGGTTCGTCGTGGATGGAACCGTTTATACCCCTGCCGCGACCCTGGCGTCCCAGTCGAGGCGGTGGCGCTGGATCGGACCGAGGGTCTTCTCCGGGTCCATCGCGGTCTTGAGCACGAGCGGCATGAGGAGCGGCATGACGGCCTGCGCGAACGGGCCGGGGGCCTTCGCGCGGTTGATCTTCGCGGCGTTCGCGGCGATGCCCTCGACGCGGGCGCGCCGCAGCCGCACGTACGCGGCGAACGCCTCGGGCACCGGGAGGTCCCGCAGGCACCGCGCCAGCTCGATGCCGCTCTCGACGGCGAGCGAGGCACCCTGCCCGGAGCTGTTCGACGGCGCGTGGACGCTGTCGCCCACCAGGACCGCGCGCCCGCGGTGCCACACCGGCACGCTCGGCATGATCCACAGCGAGCCGTGCCCGAGGAGCCGCTCCGGCGGGGTGCGGCGCAGCAGCTCGGCCCCGGGGTCGTCGTCCCCGTACAGCTCCAGCAGCCGCGCCAGCCACGCCTCGTTCGCCCTCGCGCGGACCTCCTTGATCGACATGGGGTCCGGGTGCGGCAGGTTGACGCCCCACCGGGTGCCGCCCTGCGCCAGGCGCCAGTACAGGTAGTACCCGCGCCTGCCGAACGCGAAGTTCATGACCTCGGGGCCCACCGGCACCTCGTGGTCGGAGACCGCCTCGAACGAGAGCATCCCCGTGTACCTCGGGCCGGGGTTCGCGGGGTCGATGAGGCTCCGCACGGTCGAGTACAGGCCGTCGGCGCCCACGACGACGTCGGCCCCCGCCTCGCTCCCGTCGCTGAACACGGCGGTCGCGCCGTCCCCGTCCTCGCGGATCGACTCCAGGCGCTTCCCGAACGCGAACCGCACGCCCATGGCCTCGGCCCGCTCGTGGAGCACCCGGTGCAGGTCCGCCCGGTGGACCGTCCACATCGGCCCGACGTCGGGGAGCTGCGGCACGGAGAAGCGCCGGTTCCGGACGGTGAGGTCCTGGGCCGAGACCGGATCGCCGATCTCGGCGATGGCCTCGTCGGCGCCGAGGACGCCCAAGGCCCGCTTGCCGTTCGCGGCCAGCGCGAGCGTCCCGCCGACCCCTTCGGGCCGCCCGGGGTACGCCTCGTACACGGTGGCCTCGATCCCGGCCTTGGCCAGGGCCGCGGCGGTGACCGGCCCGGCCACGCCGCCGCCGATGACGACCGCGGTCGTCGCCTTCTTCGTCATGGTGGTCTCCTCGCGGGGTGTCAGGCGCGGTCGCCGGAGCGGTCTGCTGCGGGCTCCCATACGGCGGCGCCGCCGTCGAGGCCGCCTTGCTCGTGGAAGGCCCGCCACCGGTCGAGTTCGGGGAACGTGCCGGTGGCGAGTTCCGCGACGAGCGCGTAGATCCACTTGATCTCGGCGCGGGCCGTGGCGAGCGCGTACTCGTCCTCGATGAGGAACATGCGCGGGACGGTCCCCTTGACGCGGTGGAGTTCGCCCTCGTCGGAGGCGAGGCCGGTCTCCAGGGCCCGCAGCCGCCCGCGCAGGATCTCCACGACCTCGTCGGGCGGGAGGACGACCGCGACGGAGAGCCCGGCGCGGAAGCGGGTGTGGTCGCCGTCGGCGGTGGCGAGGAGCTCGCGCGTCCAGTCGGCGAGTTCGGCGCGGCCTTCGGCGGTGACGCGGTAGACGGTGCGCTCGGGCCGGTTGCCCTCGCGGGCGGTCCCGGCGGCCTCCAGGAGGCCGCGTTTCTCCAGGGCCGCGACGACCGAGTAGAGCGAGCCCCACTTGACCTTCATGTCGCGGTCCTTGCCCCACCCGCGGATGGCCTGGCCCATCTCGTAGGGGTGCATGGGTTTCGACGCCGCCACGGAGAGCACCGCGAGCGCCGTCAGGTTGCCGCGTCTGCCGGACATGCGACCTCCTCGGATCGATTACTCGATTCCGAGTATACGAGTTCGGGTAATCGCACGCAAGTGCTACTCCGAGCGGGCCGCGAGGGCCTCCACGCCGTCGAGGATCACCCCGAGGCCGAGCTCGAACAGCGCGTCGAGGTCCATATCGTAACCGTCCGACATGGACCCCGCGGGCCCGAAGAGGCGGGCGAAGTGCGGCACCGAGGACATGAACGCGTCGTCGCCGAACTTCGGCAGGTACTGGAGGTCGGTCCACTCCTCCGAGGAGACGCCCGAGAGCGACATCGCCTCGTCCTCGCGCTCCACGTTCACCGCCAGGCCCACCACGTGGGTGTACAGCAGCAGGTGCACGTCGAACTGCCGCCGCGGCGGCAGTCCGAGAGGCTCCAGCGCGCCGAGGAGCCGGTCCCCGAGCCGGATGATCCCCGGCAGCGGCAGCGGCCGGGTCAGCGGCTGGATGCGCCCCAGCCACGGGTGCGCGCGGTGCAGCCGCCACAGCTCCCGCGCGATCGACTCGACCTGCGCCCGCCACGGATCGGACTCCTCCACAGTGAACTCGCGCGAGCCGTACACGGTGTCGCCCATGAGCTCCACGAGCTGCTCCTTGTCCTCCACGAAGCGGTACAAGGACATCGGCGCCACCCCGCACCGCCCCGCCACCGCGCGCATCGAGACCGCCTCCAGCCCTTCGACGTCGGCGATCGCCACGGCCTCCTCGACCACGCGCGCCCGCGTCAGCTCCGCCGCGGGCTCGCCCCCCTTCGCCCCGCGCCGCGGCGCCACCACCGTCCCCGACCGCGGCCGGGTCACCACCAGGCCCTCCGACCGCAGCACGTCCAGCGCCTTCGTCGCTGTGGCGAGAGCCACACCGAATTCCTGGGCGACCTGCCGCGTCGAGGGCACCCGGTCGCCCGGCAGCAGCTCCCGGTCGGCGATGCGCCTGCTCAGCTCCCCGGCTATACGTGCGTACGGCGGTTCGATCGATGCGGCCACGGCGGCCCCTCCCTCGTGCTGTCCTACGACAGATCCTAGTGCGCCCCGGCCCTCCCCGCCCCCTCTGTACTAGGGCAGATCACGGGCGTATTTGCAGGTCAGAGCCGAATTTTCTACGGTGGTCCCAGTCAGCGCAGTACAACGTATCCCAGGAGCACGCCATGACCACCGTCCTCATCTCCGGTTCCTCCGTCGCCGGCACCGCCCTCGCCTACTGGCTCCGCGAGCAGGGCCTCACCCCCGTCGTCGTCGAGCGCGCCCCGGCCCTGCGCCGCGGCGGCCAGGCCGTCGACGTCCGCGGCGCGGCCCTCCACGTCCTTCGCCGCATGGGCCTCGAAGCCGCGGCCCGCGCCCTCAAGAACGAGTCCAAGGGCATGAACGTCCTCGACCCCGAAGGCAACGAGCTCATGCGCTCCGAGGAGTTCGCGCTCTCCTCCGGCGCCCTCGACTCCGAGGACGTCGAGATCCTCCGCGAAGACCTCGTGGACCTCGTCCACGCGAAGCTCGACGGCGTCGAGTACCTCTACGGCGACTCCATCACCGCGATCCGCGACGAATCCGACGGCGTCACCGTCGAGTTCGAGCACGCCGCCCCGCGCCGCTTCGACCTCGTCGTCGGCGCCGACGGCCTCCACTCCAACACCCGCCGCCTCGCCTTCGGCCCCGAAGCCGACTACATCCACCACCTCGGCACCTACCTCTCGGTCTTCAGCCAGGACAACTTCCTCGGCCTCGACCGGTGGCAGACCTGGTTCAACGACGGCGCCAACCTCGGCGGCTGCGCCATGACCGTCCGCGACAACAGCGAACTGCGCATCTTCCTCGGCTTCGGCTCCGACCCCATCGAGTACGACCACCGCGACACCGAGGCCCAGAAGGCCCTCGTCGCCGAGCACCTCACCGGGTTCGGCTGGAAGGTCCCGGAATTCCTGGAGCGCATGAAGACCGCCGACGACTTCTACTTCGACTCCATGGCGCAGATCAAGATGGACGCCTGGTCCGCCGGGCGCACCGTCCTCCTCGGCGACGCCGCCCACTGCGCCGCGCCCCTCTCCGGCCAGGGCACCAGCCTCGCCCTCGTCGGCGCGTACGTCCTCGCCTTCGAGCTGGGCCGCACCGCCGACCACGCGCTGGCCTTCGCCCGCTACGAGCGCCGCATGCGCCCCTTCGCCGAGGCCAACCAGGAGCTCGCCCACATCGACCGCACCAGGGTCGACCCCGAGGTCTCCACGCAGCGCCTCGACGCCGTCAAGAACGCGATCGACCTCGACGCCCTCGTCGACTAGCTCAGGCGCTCCCCGCCTCCACCCGCTCCAGGATCTGCTCGGTGAGCCGGTGGAGGCGGTTCGCCGCCTCCGGGTCGAAGTCCTTGCCGGTCAAGGGGAGCGGGGTGGTGCGGCGCCAGGCGGTGACGGGGGCGGCGGGCGGGGCGTCGATGAGGGCGGCCATGGGGACGATGGCCTTCTCGACCCTCTGGGCGAAGAGGGCGGCCATGGCGTTGGTGAGGGCCTTCTTGGGCTGGGGGAGCGGGTCGGCCATGCCGGTCTTGACGAACATCGGGTTGTAGACGACGTACTTGGCGCGGGTGAGGGGATGGCGGCGCGGGAAGTCCACGGCGAGCAGGTCGATGGAGCGGGACGCCTGCGTGGCGGCCTTCATGCCCTTGTACGGCTCGCGCTCGAACGACGTGTCGTCCCAGAAGATCCGCCCCGGGAACCCGCCGGGCGCGCCGAGGTTGAAGACCACGGGGGCCTCGGCCCGGTCCAGGAGCGGCACGAGGCCGTGGCCGATCACGAAGCGGCTCAGGTAGGACAGCGCGAACGTGTACTCCAGGCCGTCGGCGGTGAGCGTGCGCCGCTGCTGGAACCGCTGGGTCGCGAACACCAGGCCGTCGAGCCGCTCCTCCGAGGACTCGATCTCGGCGGTGACCGCGCGCATCCCGGCGACGGTGCTCAGGTCGGCCCGCAGGAACCGGGCCCGGTCGGCCGCGCCGAGCCGCGCGGCGGCCTCGGTGAAGGCCCGGCCCTTGGCCTCGCCGCTGGCGACGGCGACGACGCGGTCGCCCCGTCCCAGGAAGTGCAGGCCCAGGCCGCGGCCCATGCCGTCGGTGCCGCCGGTGATCAGGTAGGTGCGCACAGGGGTGCCGCCTCTCGTCGTATGTCATCGATCGATGACAAAGACTAGTCCGGGCCGCGCGATATGTCAACAAGTGAGGACTTATGCTGACTTCATGAACGCGCCCAAGCGCCGCGACCGCGCGGCCACCCGCTCCGCCCTCCTCGACGCCGCCCGCCGCCGCTTCGCCGAGCACGGCTTCGACGGCACCGGGGTGCGCGAGATCGCCGCCGACGCCGGGGTCGACGCGACGCTCATCTTCCGCTACTTCGGGTCCAAACAGGACCTCTTCGAGGCGGCGCTCACCTCCGAGGTCCCGGAGGGGCTGGGGGCGAAGGAGACCGGGCCGGTGGCGTTCGCCGACGCGCTCCTGAACGTCGTCCTGAGCGAGCGGGCCGGGGACGGCGGCGAGCATCCGCTGCTGCTCATGCTCCGCTCGGCCGGCCGCCCCGAGGTGCGCGCCCGCCTCCACGAGGAGGTCTGCGACGGCTACCTCGCCGACCTGGCGGACCGCTTCGACGGCGAGGACGCCGCGCTGCGCGCCGAACTCGTCGGCGCGCTCCTCCTCGGCATGGGCGTCATGCGCGCCGTCGTCGGCTCACCCGTGCTCCCCGAGGCCGACCCCGAGCGGGTGCGCGCCCGCGTGGCCGCGATGGTCGCCGCGCTCGAAAGCTAGACCCGGCCCCCCGCGACCGCCTGGCGCCGTTCGAGTTCGGCCTCGATGCGGTCCAGGAACGCGTCGACCTCCTTGACGTCGTAGCCCTCGCGCAGGCGCGTGGAGGTGAACATCGAGGTCCGCACGTCGTCGGGGGTGAGCCGCTGCGGCCCGGCCGCGGGCTCGACGAGCGCGAGCACCACCCTGTCCAGGAACGCGTCCACCTCGTCCTGGTCGTACCCCTCGGCAAGCTGCACCGCCGTGAACTTGACGCTGCGCACCTCGTCGGCCGTGACCACCGCGTCGGCGGACGGCGCGGGCGCCGGGACCGCCTGGCGCGCACGCGGTTCGGGCACCGCGACCTGCACCTGCTGCGGCGGCCCCTGGTGCCGGTTCGGCGCGAGCGCGAGCGTGTCGGCCTGGTGGGTGCCGGTCTTCTGCGGCTCGGGGAGGCCGCGAACCCGGGCGCGGTGCAGCAGCTCCGTGTAGATGTCGTTGAGCGTCAACAGGTCCCCTGCGCCGGCGACGCCCTCGTTCAGCACGTCCAGGAGCAGCCCGGTGAACGCGGTGTACCGCCCCTCGAACGCGTAGGACGGCGAGTTCGCGGGGGAGGAGGTCAGCGTGAAGCTGCCCCTGATCCGCAGCTGCCCGGTGAGGTCGGGGCCGAGCAGCGGCTCGATCGCGATGCCGGAGTAGCAGGAGTCGAGGACGACGACCTTCGTGGCGGCCCGCGCGTTCTGGATCGCCTTGTGCAGGAAGCGGAACGGGATGGCGCTCCACGGCAGGAGCGAGGGGGACGACTGCGGCAGCGCGAGGTTGAGCAGCCCGTCGCCGTCCACGAGCCCGTGCCCGCCGTAGTACACCAGCAGCAGGTCCTCGGCCGTGCGCGCCGCGTCCTCGACGGCCGCGCCGACCTCGGCCAGGTCGCGCGGGTTCACCAGCGCGCGGCAGTCGTCGCCCGTGATCCCGGCGTCCCGCGCCAGGGACTCCCGCAGGCCCTCCACGTTGTTGCGCGCGGCCGGGACGCGGTCGAGGCTCTCGTGCTCGTAGTCGGTCGTGCCGATGAGGAGGGCGCGCGAGCGCGCGCCGTCGGGCAGGCGCATCGCTATTCCCCGGGTTCGAGCGGCTTTTCGAGCGGCTTTTCGGGCGGCGTTTCGAGCCGCTTCGCGACCGACTTCGCCACCGGGCCCTTCGCGGAGATCCGCCAGTGCGTGCCGTCGGCGGCGCTCACCTCGACCTCGATCTGGGAGCGGCGCGAATCGATCCACACCGCGATCGTCCGCCCGAGCGCGTCCAGGCCCCCGGCGGCGATGCCCGCCAGCAGCACGTCCGTCGCGAAGCCCAGCTCGCCCTCGCGCGGCTCGGCGGGCTTGAAGTCGACCCGGCCCCGGTAGTCGTCCTCGCGGCTGAGCCACTTCCGCAGCAGCACCAGTTCCCCACGGGGGTCGTCGGAACCGGTCACGGTGAGTTCGGCGTCCATCGCCCGATTCTCCCAGACCGCCGCCACCGCCGCCGCTCCCGAGCCCGCGGAAGAAATTCCGGAAAAGCCTCGGCGGGCGCGATGAATCCCCGCGCGCCGCCCCGTCTACACGTGCATACACCGAAAACCCCGAACACGGAGGATCGAGATGACCGCCAACGAGAACACCGCAGGCTTCCCCTACACGCTCACCGGCGAGGTCGACGTCCCCGTCGCCACCGTCTGGCGCGCCTGGACCGAGAACCCGCACTACGAGGCGTGGAGCTACTCCAAGCCCGGGTCCGTCGAGCTCGACGTGTCGCCCGGCGGCAAGTACACCTCGGTCGTCGTCACCCCCGACGGCCAGGAGTTCCCGATCACGGGCCGCTACATCGAGGTCGTCGAGGACAAGCTGCTGGTCATGGGCATGGACACCCCCGGCGGCGGCGAAGAGGTCATGCGCCTCGACCTCACCGACCTCGGCGAGGGCCGCACCCGCCTCGTGATCTCCCAGAACTGCGCCACGCAGGAGGAGCACGACATGGCCAAGGAGGGCAGCCAGATGCTCCTCGACTCCTGCTCCGCGTACGTCCTCACGATCTGACGCCCCCCATCTGGGACCGGACCGGCCAGGGTCCGGTCCCGGGCCCTTCCCGCGCCCTGTCCCGATCCGGTCCGCGGCCCGGTGTCGGTGGGCCCAGCTAGCCTCGGCTCATGCAGCTCACGACCCGGCGGTTGAACCGCGCGACCCTCGACCGGCAGTCCCTCCTGCACCGCGCCGCCGCCGACGTCGAGTCCGCGGTCCGCGGCGCGGTCGCCCTCCAGACCCAGTCGCCCGTCTCCGGGTACATCGGCCTGTGGAACCGCGTCGCCGGGTTCGACCCCGCCGACCTCGACGCCGCCTACAAGGCGGGCCGGGTCCTGCGCGGCAACCCCGTCCGCATGACCCTCCACACCGTCGCCGCCGACGAGTACCGCACGTTCCGCGAGGCCACCGAGCCGTCCCTCTACGCCGCCAAGCTCGGCGGCCGCATCGCCGCCGCCGGGATCACCGGCGCCGAGGCGTACGCCCTCGCCGAAGCGCTCTACGAGGCCCTGTTCGCCGCAGGCGAGGTCCGCACCGCCCGCGAATGCGAGACCTGGCTCGCCGACCGCCTCGACCCCGAGACCGCCAAGGCCGTGTGGCCCGGCATCCGCCAGTACGCGCCCGTGCTCCGCGCCCCCGGCGCGGGGCCCTGGAGCTTCACCGACAAGGTCGAGTACACCGCCGCCCCCGACCGGCCCGCCCTCCGCGACGACACCGCCGCAGACACCGCGCTCGCCGCCCTCATCCTGCGGCACATCGAGGGCTTCGGGCCCGTCTCCGTCGCAGACGTCGCCCAGTTCGCGATGGTCCAGCGCGGCCGCGTCAAGAAGGCCCTCGTCCCTCTCGACCTCGAACTCCACCAGGGCCCCAACGGCGAGGTCCTCTACGACCTGCCCGGCGCCGCAATCCCCGACGCGGACACGCCCGCGCCCCCGCGCCTGATGGCCATGTGGGACAACGTGTTCCTCGCCTTCCACGACCGCGCCCGCACCGTCCCGCCCGAGTACCGCACCACCCTCATCCGCAACAACGGCGACGTCCTCCCGATGCTCCTGGTCGACGGCCTCGCCGCGGGCGTGTGGCGCACCGTCGCGGACGACTCGGGCGAGCGCCGCATCGAGGCCACCGCGTTCCACCCCCTCCCCGACGACGTCTGGACCGCCCTCGCCGAGGAGGCCGCGGGCCTCACCGCGCTCCTCGCCGACCGCGAACCCGACGTCTACCGCAGGCACCACCACTGGTGGGACAAGCTCGCCGCCGCCGTCCCCGACCGCCAGACCGTCCTCCTCCCCGGGAAATGACCCGCCAGGACCGCCCTGGGCCCGGATACGATTCGGTTCACCGCAACGGAAGGAGCACGCCATGAGCGGCCGCGAGCACCACTACGAGGTCACCGTCGAATGGACCGGCAACACCGGCAACGGCACCGCCAAGTACTTCGACTACGGACGCGACCACGACATCACCGCCCCCGGCAAGCCCCTCATCCGCGGCAGCGCCGATCCCGCGTTCCTCGGCCAGAAGGAGCGCTGGAACCCCGAGGAGCTGCTCCTCGCCTCGCTCTCCGAATGCCACATGCTCACCTACTTCTCGCTGTGCGCGCGCGAGCGGATCGCCGTGACCGCCTACACCGACGCCGCGACCGGCACCATGACCGAGGAGAAGGGCAACAGCGGCCGCTTCACCGAGGTCGTCCTCCACCCCGTCGTCACCATCGCCGACCCCGCCAAGGCCGAGCGCGCCGCCGCGCTCCACCACGACGCCAACCGCGACTGCTTCATCGCCAAGTCCGTGAACTTCCCGGTGCTCCACAAGGTGGAGATCCGCACCGAGGCTTAAGCGGGGGTGCAGGGGACCGTCGCGGGCAGCGTCCAGCCGTCCTCGACGGCCGCCGAGAAGCTCGGCTCCACGCTCTCGCCGGGCGCGATCGCCGCGTTGAACATGATGTCGCCGTAGCGGTCCCCGTCGAGGTGCTCCAGGCCCCACGCGGCGGTGACCTCCACGCCGTCGAGGGCCAGCAGCACCTCCCAGCCGTCGATCGGCTCCGCGCCCGTGTTCGCCACGGACACCGCCACCGAGATCGACGACGACCACTCCTCGTCCAGCGACAGCGACGCCGTGCACCGCGGCCCGGCGTCCGCCGCGCTCGCCGACGAGGACTCGGCCGCGGCCGACGACGTCGGCTCAGCGGCCGTCGAAGCGGGGGAGGACTCGGGGGACTCCGGGGCCGACGCCGCGGCGCTCTCGCTCGTCGCCTCCGCCGCGGCCGTGAACTGCGGGCCCCCGGGCGTGTCCGGGTCGGCCAGGTCCGGGTCGTGCTCATCGCGCAGCGACCCGAACTGCCACACCGCCGCCACCGACACGAGCGCCGCCACGGCGACGAGGACCAGGAGCGAACGCCCGTGTATCCGGCCGCGCAGCACACCGCGATCCATCCAAGCACGCATGGGGGCACCTCCGGAGGGGTCGGGGCAGGGGCGGACGGGCCGCGCGCAGAGGCCGGCGAGAGGGGGTGCCGTGTCCACGGAGAAGCGTACAAGGCCCTTGTGCGCTGGCGAAACGCCCCGATTCATGCGAGTCGATCCCGTTGCGCCGGTGTCGTTCCCGTCTCACCCGTGTCCCTCGTCCGGGGGACGCGCGGGTCGCGGGGCGCCGGTTCTGTCGGACCCGCGCGGGAGGATCGCCGCTATCTTCCCCGGGGTGGGTGGGGGCTAGGGATGGTAATACGTGCGCGAGGCGTTCGATCCGCGTCGATCGGGTACGCACCGGTGTAGATTCAGGCCGGGCGCAGCCGGGCGTCCGCCGGTCAGGACCGAAGGGGACCCCTTATGCGCGCCGTCGTCGCCACCGACTTCCACACCGAGCCGACCGTCGCGGACCTGCCCGTCCCAGAGCCGGGCCCCGGCGAAGTGCTCGTCAAGATCGCGGCCGCGGGCGTGAACCCGTTCGACTGGAAGGTCGTCGAGGGCGCCATGCGCGGGTCGGTCCACCACGAGTTCCCGCTGGTCCTCGGCTCCGACGGCGCGGGCACGGTCGTCAGCGCCGGGGAGCCCGGCCCGACCGACGCCCGCTTCGAGCCCGGGGACCGCGTGTTCGGGCAGTTCATGGACGTGCAGCTCGGCCGCGGCTCCTACGCCGAGTACGCGATCACCAAGGCCGCCAAGCTCGCCCGCCTCCCCGACGCGCTCGACTTCGCCACCGCCGCCGCGATCCCCACCGCCGGGGCCGCCGCCCACGACTTCGTGGAGGGCACCGGGGCCGGGCCCGGTCAGACGCTCCTGGTCAACGGCGCGTCCGGGGGCGTCGGGCAGGCCGCCGTGCAGCTCGCCGCCGCCCAGGGCATCCGCGTGATCGCCACCGCCGACCCCGCCACCGCGGACCTCCTGCGCGAGCTCGGCGCGGCCGAGACCGTCGACTTCACCGCGGGCCCCACCGCCGACCAGGTGCGCGAGGCGCACCCCGACGGCATCGACGCGGTCGTGGACCTCGTCTCCGACGCCGACACCATCGAGCCGATCGCCCTGCTGCTCAAGCCGAACGGCGCGATCGTCTCCTCCAACGGAGCGGTCGACGCCGAGCTGCTCTCCGGCAAGGGCCTGCGCGGCTGGAACCTCTACGCCAACGCCCGGCCCGCGACGCTCGCGTCCCTCGCCGAGTCCGTCCAGAGGGGACAGATCCGGTTCCTCATCGACCATGAAGCGCCCCTTGGGGACGCCGCGGCCGCGCTCGACCGGCTCAAGGCCGGGAAGTCCCGCGGCAAGACCGTGCTCACCGTCGCCTGAGGCCCGGCCGCCGGGCCCGGTCCGGCTCCAGCGGGCATCCCGTGCCCGCCCGCGCGGCCAGCTCGGCGCGCAGGGACGCCAGCTCCGCGATCTTCGCGTCCACCGCGGTGATCCGCTCCGCGAACAGCGCCGACAGCGCCGCCGCCGAGTCGGGGGCCTCGCGCAGCTCCGCGCCGTGCCTGCCGATCTCGGCGAGCGAGAACCCGAGGCGCTGCGCCGTGCGCACGTAGTCGAGCCACGGCACGGCCTCCTCGGGGAAGTCCCGGTACCCGTTGGGGGACCGGTGCGACTCGACCAGCCCGATCCGCTCGTAGAACCGGATCGCGTCCCGGCTCAGCCCCGACCGCTCCGACAGCTCCCCGATTCGCATGACCGCTCCCTCGCGATTTGACCTTGGAGTGCACTCCACCGTTTACGGTAGCCCGACCCGAACGAACGGAGCGACCCCATGACCGCCGTCCACGACACCACCGCCACCGACACCGTTGCGTCGCAACGATCCCCGTACCTCAACTTGGTCCGCGCCAGCGCCGTCTACGACCTCGTGGTGACCGCCGGGTTCGCCACGCCGTGGACCCTCGCCCTCGTCCACGCCGCCCTCGACGGCCTCAGCGGCGCGCTCGGCCTCGGCGCGTTCCCCGCGCTCGACCCGATGCAGGTCCTGTACGCGAACCTCATGGGCTCGGTCGTCCTCGTGTGGTCCCTGCTGCGGCTGCTGCGCACGCAGCGCGTCCACGGCCTGTTCGACGGGGCCGCACGGGTGCTGTTCTCGCTGTGGATGGCGTACGCGCTCGCGCACGGCGGCCCGGACCTCCTGTGGGGGTTCCTGGCCGTCGAGGTCGCCTGGGGCGTCGTGCAGCTCGCGCCGTGGGCCCGGCGGCGGTGAGGGCCGCCCCGCCTCTCCTCAGGAGCGGGGCGGCCCCGCTTCAGCAGCCGATCCTGCTCGGCCCGAACGCGACGTCGTCGTACCAGACGGTGTCGGCGTCGTTCCCGTAGCTCTCCCAGCCGAGCCGCAGGTCCGCGAGGTCGGGGTTCCACCCGGACTTGGAGAGCCACTGCTCGTCCACGTCGTGGGTGGGGACCCCGTCCACGGTGAGGCCGGTGACGGCTTCGCCGTCGATCCAGGTCGCGAGGTTCCCGCCGCTGATCTGGTACTCCACGCACACCCAGGTGTTCACGGGGAACGGCGCGCTGAGCGCGACCCCGGCGGGGCTCTGGGCGGGCAGGGTCGCGTCGTCGGACTCGCGGTTCCACTGGAGCATCGAGTTCTGGCCGCCGAGGCGCAGGTCCGAGTTCGCGTCGTTTCGGTCCTGCATGGCGATCATGGTGGTGTGGTTCTGCGGCTGGGCCGTCGAGTGGCGCATGTAGACCCGGAACCACTCGGCGTCGGCGGGCAGGGCCCGGCCGACGAAGACGTGGTTGCAGTAGGTCGCGCCGCCGTCGACGCGCACGGACTTCCCGCCGCCGTTCGCAACCGCGGTGTCCACTGTGGCAGTACCGGTGCCGGTGCAGTCCTGCGCCCCGACGCTCCACGCGCCGCCCGGGACGGTCCCGGCCTGGTCCTCGAAGCCGTCGCAGACGGCCCCGGCCGGGCAGTCCCCGGGCGGGTCGGTCGGCTCCTCGGTGGGCTCGTCGGTGGGCTCCTCAGTGGGATCGTCGGTCGGGTCCTCGCTCGGGGTGTCGGTGGGCTGCTCGACCGTGCCGCACTCGACCCCGTTGAGCGTGAAGGAGGCCGGGGCGGCCCCGGAGCCGGAGACGACGAGCCCGAACAGCTCGCGGGTCTGCCCGGCGGCGACGGCGGCGTTCCAGCCGACGTCCGATCCGGTGAAGGCGGTCCCGGACTGGGACCACGCGACGTTCCAGGCGCTCTGCACCTGCGCGCCGGGCTTGAGCTGGAACCCGATCTCCCAGCCGTCCACGGCGCCGTCGGCGGCGGTGAGGGAGACGGCGGCCTGGTGGCCCGTGCCCCAGTCGCTCACCACCTTGTAGTCGAGCGCTTGGCAGCCGACGGCGTGCGCCGGGCCCGCCGTCACGATGCCCAGCGTCGCGGCGGCCACCGCCGCCGCCAGGGCGACGGCCGCGGCGAGGCGCCGCGGCCGGGTTGGCATGGATGCCATGCAGGTACTCCTCTGCTCGGATCCGCTTCACCCCAACCCGACGGCGGACAGGCTTATCTATCGATACTAATAAATATCATGATTTACCCGTGCGTGGGAGCGCGCCTACGAATTCTCCGGGACCGGTTTGCGCATCACGAGGTGGCAGAAGTGGAACCCGCGCACCGGGTCCTCCTCGGGCGCCTCCACGAGCCGCGCGACCTCCGCGAACCCGGTGTCCGCCAGCAGGTCCGACACCCGCTGGTACGACCACTGCCAGGCGGGCGCGACGCGGTGGTCGAACGGCAGGGCGAGCGCGTCGGTCCGGTCGGTGGCCTGGAAGCTGAGCGACAGCAGCCCGCCGGGGGCGAGCACCCGGTGGAACTCGGCGAAGACCCCGCCGATCCGCTCGGGCGGGGTGTGGATGATCGAGGCCCGCGACAGCACGCCGCCGAGGCCGCCGTCCGGCAGGTCGAGCGCGCTCATGTCGCCGGTCGCGAACCCGATCCCGGGGTGCTCGCGCTTCGCGAGCGCGACCATCTCCGGCGAGAGGTCGATGCCGCGCACGTCCAGTCCGAGCGCGTGCAGGTACCCGGTGACATGCCCTGGGCCGCAGCCGATGTCGGCCACGGGACCGGCGTCGGCCCCCTTGGCCAACTCGGCGAACGCGTCGATCATCGCCCGGTCGAAGTGGTGCTCGCGCAGGGAGTCCTTGAACATGTCGTAGTAGAGCTGCGCGAACTCGTCGTACTGGGTCCGCGTGACGCTCCGGTATTCGGGTTCGGTCATGGCACGAGACCTTATCGCGTCGCGTTCAGGGCCGCCAGATCACGATCTCGACGCCGCGCATGCGCTCGGCGAACCGCCCGTCCGGGGCCGCCTCGCGCAGCAGCGCGCGCAGGTCCGCCTCGAAGTCGCCGAGCCGGTCGCCGAAGTGGTGCGGGGCCGAGCTCGACAGCGAGAGCACGGCCGCCACCACTTCGTCCTCGCTCCGCTCGACGGTGCGGCCCCCGTCGAGGGCGATCCGCTCGGGCCCGGCGTACCCGGCCCGGGCGAGCACGTCCTCCTCGAAGCCCTTGGTGCCGCCCGGGAGCACGCCCTGGCCGGCGCGGCGCACCGGCCCCAGGTAGCGGGCGACGAGCGCGTCGATCCCGTCCCAGGGCGGGGCCGGGAGCGGCAGCGGCTCGCCGGTCTCGACGCCGCGGTGGGTGGTCGCGCCGATGTGGACCCAGGCGCCTTCGGGGCAGATCATGCCGCGCACGCGCTCGGCGACGTGCTCCTGCTCCATCCAGTGGAACGACTGCGCGAACGTGACGACCCGGAACGTCCCGAGCCCGGCGGGGAGGGCCTCGGCCCGCATGCGGCGCCAGTCGATGCCGGGGGCCTTGAGCCGCGCCTCGGCGATCATCCCGGGGTCGGCGTCCACGCCGACGGCCTCGGCGAACAGGGGCGCGAGGAGCACGGTCAGCGAGCCGGGCCCGCAGCCCACGTCGAGGAGCCGCCCGGTCCCGTCGAGGCCGAGCGCGTCGCGCACCGCGTCGGCCAGGCCCGGCGGGTACGGCATCCGCCCGGTCCCGTAGTGCGCGGCGGCGCCCGCGAAGAGCGTCTCGTCCCATTCCCAGGCGTCCATCCCGGGGATGCTACCGGTGTCCGGTGCGCCGTCCGAGCGCATTTCCCCCCGGCGGGTCACTCCGCCGCGCCGGTGAACGCGGTCCGGAAACTGCGGTGGCTCGCCATGTGCGCCAGGTACTTCGGGTCGGTGACGCGGATCGTGAACCCCGCCTGCCCGCCGTCGGCCTCCGGGTCGACCGCGAACGACGCGATCACCGAGTCGGCCCGCCGCCGGAATTCCTCGCCCTGGGGCTTGGTCAGCAGGTACGCGTGCCCCTCGGCGCTGCCCGCGCTCCCGTCGATCCGTCCCTCGTACTCGTTGTAGGCGTTGACCTCCGGCTCGACGCGCTCCTTGGTGCGGCCGTCGAGCACGAAGCCCTCGCCGTCGATCCACACCCGCTTGCCGAGGATGAGCTCGAAGCACTCCGCGAACTCCGCGGCCGTCGCCGGGTCGATGTCGGTGGCCCCGAAGCCCTGGAACCACGCGTCCATGAGCAGTTGCAGCCCGAATCCGCTGCCGCGATCGAACCGGACGTCTTCGCCGATGAGGCTCGTGAGCGTCCCGTCGAGCGTGTTTCCCTCACGGCCCCAGGTCCACACGTCGAAGATGTACGTCATGGCCGTGAATCATAACCAGTGCGGGCAATTCCGGCGAACGTAGTGATAGATCACACTCGATATCTCCGGCGGAAGCGGTTCCACGGGAGGAGATCCCGGGGCGGGCGGCACGCGCCCCGGGACGATCAGGGGGTCAGGTGCGGGAGGTCCGGAGGGCTCCGACTTCGGGTGCCTCGCGCAGGCGCCGGTCGAGGTCCTCCAGTGCCGCCGCGAGGGCGCGGGAGACCGGCACCGGATCGGTCTCGGCCTCGGGCCTCCGGCGGACCTCGTCCATCATGGACGGGATCGCGTAGGCGAGGAAGTCGCCCTGCGCGGGGTCGAACCCGTCGACGGCCCGGACGAGTCCGGTGAAGGCCGCGCGGAGCAGCTCCGTTTCGTCGGCTCCCTTGGCCGAGTAGCACTTCGCTATGTGCATCGCCAATTCCAGGTGGCCGATGACGAGCCGGTCGCGCACCGCGGTGCGCCTCGGGTCGGATTCGGGGAGCGCCGCGAGCCGGTCGAACAGCGCTTTGCGCGCCCGGTCGCCGCCGCGTCCGAGCATGGAGATTGCAGCAGGGGGTCGTGGAACCATGACGGTCACCGCCTAACAGCGGTCGAATCGGCCTCCGGGGCGGACCGGAGCTTCGACGAGCGGACCGCGTGAGCGGCAAGGCGGACGCCGGCGGGATGCGGGCGACCCGCTGCGGAGGGGTCCGTTCCCGCGACGGGCCCGGGGGCCCGTCACCGTTCGATGTCCGCTGGAGCACGTCAGACGACTCTTGTCCCGTACCTGACCGGCATCGCAAGCACCGGTCCACGCGGGTACCCGAAATTCTCCACTGTGCTTCCACGATAATCCCGGACCGCAGGTCTGTCACGGGGGCTTATGCCCCCAATGTGGAGTGGTGGTTGAAACGGGGCCGCCGGAGGTTTAGACTGATTCTCGTCATCCCGCATCGCCTTTCGGCGAATATTCCATGAAGATCCTTGTGGTCAAAGGAGTCTCGCGTTGGCCCCCGATGCCGGTACTGCGACCGGCGACCCCTTCAGGCACACCGCCCTCACGTACTCGGGAGACGACGAGTACCTCACCGGCACGATCCCGTTCATCGAGGAGGCGCTCGCCCGCTCCGCACCCGTCGCGATCGCCGTCCCCGAGGAGCGCTTCCTCCTGCTGCGGAGGGCCCTGGGCGTCTCGGTCGACCGCGTCCGGCTGCTGAACATGTCGGAGGTCGGGGCGAACCCCGGCCGCATCATCCCCGGCGTGCTGCGCGCCTTCACCGACATCCATGCGGGCCAGCGGTCCTGGGTCGTGGGCGAGTCGAACTGGGCGGGCCGCACCGACCTCTACTACCCCGCGTTCGCGCAGCACGAGGCGCTCGTCAACTACGCGTTCGCCGGGCGCGACGTCGCCATGCTGTGCCCGCACGACGCCGACGTCCTCGACGCCAGGGCGCTGTCCGACCTCCGCGCGTCCCACCCGGTCTACACCGACCGGGCCGGGGAGCACGCCAGCGCCGAGTTCGACCCGGGCCGGATCGTCGAGGACTACAACACGCCGCTGAAGCCGCCGCCGAGGTTCGCCGTCGAGCGGGCCGTGGCCGTGGACACGGTCGACAACGCCCGGTGGTTCGTCGTCGCCTTCGGGCGGCGGGCGGGCCTGACGGGCATCCAGCTCATCGACCTGGAGATCGCGGTGACGGAGCTGCTCATCAACAGCGTCTTCCACGGCGGCGGCACGGCCGCGCTCCACATCTGGACGGACGACCGCATGCTGGTGTGCGCCGTGACCGACGCGGGCCGCATCACCGACCGCATGGCCGGGCGGCGCCCGATCGACGCCACGCAGCCGTTCGGGCGGGGGCTGCTGCTGGTCAACAGCGTCGTGGACCTGCTGCGCACCTACTCGGGGGAGCAGGGCACGGAGATGCGCATCCACCTGCGGCTGCTGGACGACTGAGGGCCCGGGCCCGGACGGCCGTCCGGATACCGCAGAGGCGCGCCGGGAACGTGTGAAAGGATCGCTTCGGAAATCGCCCGGCGTGCGCCGGGCCGGGGCCGCGCCGCCGCGCCTCCCCGGGAGCCCACCACGGAAGGCCACGCCATGACCAAGCTCGGCAGGACCGACATCGACGTCTACCCGCTCGTATTGGGCACCAACACCTTCGGATGGACCACCGACGAGGCCGAGGCGCACCGCATCCTCGACGCGTTCGCCGACGCGGGCGGCACGCTCGTGGACACCGCGGACTCGTACTCGGCGTGGGTCCCCGGCAACGGGGGCGGGAAGTCCGAGGCCGCGATCGGCTCGTGGCTCGCCAAGCACCCCGGGCGGCTCATGGTCGCCACGAAGGTCTCGCAGCACCCGGAGTTCAAGGGCCTGTCGGCCGCGAACGTCAAGGCCGCCGCGGAGGCGTCGCTGCGGCGCCTCCAGTCCGAGGCGATCGACGTGTACTACGCGCACTTCGACGACGCCGACACCCCGCTGGAGGAGACCGTCGCCGCGTTCGACGCGCTCGTCACCGACGGCAAGGTCAGGCACGTGGCCGTCTCCAACTACAGCCCCGAGCGCCTGCGCGAGTGGCTCGACATCGCCGAGCGCACCGGCGCGGCCCGCCCGGTCGCCTTGCAGCCCAAGTACAGCCTGGTCAGCCGGGCCACGTTCGAGCCGGGCCTGCGCGACATCGCGGTCGCCGAGGACCTGAGCGTCTTCCCCTACCACGCGCTGGCGAGCGGCTTCCTCACCGGGAAGTACCGCACGGAGGCCGACCTGGAGCAGAGCGTGCGCGGCGGCTCGGCCGCGAAGTACCTGAACCCGACCGGTCTCGCGGTCATCGACGGGCTCGCGGCGATCGCGCGGGACCACGGCGTCGCGGTCGGCACGGTGGCGCTCGCGTGGGTCCGCAGCCGCCCGGGCATCGCCGGGCCGATCGCGGGCGCCCGCGAGCTGGACCAGCTCGCCCCGCTCCTGGCCTCGGCCGAACTCGACCTCTCGCAGGACGAGCTCGACACCCTGACCGCGCTGTCCGACGCCGTGGGCGCGTAGGCGGTCCGCGGGGCCCGGGGGTCATGCCGCCTCGTCGAACCTGAGCGTGTTCCCGAACGGGTCGCCGACCGTCAGGGTGCGCGACCCCCAGGGGGCGTCCTCGATTCCGGGCCGCGCGTACGGGTAGTCCTTCGCGGCGAGTTCGGCGTGGAACGCCTCGATGCCGCGGATCGGCACGAAGCAGGCCGTCCCCGGGGTCCCGTCGCCGTGGTGCTCGCTCAGGTGCAGCACCGCGGCGCCGCGCTCGACCTGCATGTACAGCGGCAGGTCAGGCTCGAAGCGGTGCTCCCAGGCCACCGCGAACCCCAGGTAGCCCACATAGAACTCGCGGGCCTTCTCGACGGAGAAGATCCGCAGGATCGGCACCGGCGGCGCGATCGCGATCGGTGCGTCGGTCTGCTCGACGGCCGGGTCGTCGGTCATGGCGTCGTCCCCCTTCGGTCGCCCTGTCGCGACCGCGCAAGCCTAGATCCGGGGTCCGACATCCGGGCCCGGAACGGGACGGGACCCCCACCGCCGACCTGCGATGAGGGCCCCGCCCGTGTGCCACCCGCCCGCTACGCGGCCGGGGCCTTCGCGTAGACCTCGATCTCGCTCAGGATGATCCACCCCGCGGTCCCGCCGGAACCGGCGGTCATGACCACCCGCACGGCGGACGTCTTCGCGTTCACCTCCACGTCGATCACCGGGACCTCGTCGGTCGGCACGTCGGCGAAGCCCGCGTCGACCCAGTTCCCGTCCGCGTCGAGGTACTGCACGGTGAGCGTGTCGGCGTACGAGGGCCGGCCGCCGTCGCTCCAGAAGTAGGAGACGACCCGGGTCACGTCCCGCACCTGCGGCAGCTCCACCGTGATCGTGTCCTCGGTGTTGAACGGGCCGGACTTCCAGTTCGACCACGCCTTGTCCGTGAGGACCCCGTTGCGCAGCGCCGCGGTCGAATAGCCCGGCTCGGTGTACGTCGCCGAGACCGTCGTCCCCTCGGCGAGCGCCGCGTTGGCCTCGACCGGGTCGGTGACCTCCACGTCCACGACCGCGGGCAGCTCCGTCCCGTCCACGAGCACCGCCGTGCCCGCGATCCGCACGGTCCCGTAGTCGTCGAACGCGCCCTCCGCGGGCGCCTCCCACATCACCGGCACCGCGGCCTCGGTCCCGTGGTCGCCCAGCGCGGTCACCGTCTCCGGCAGCGGCGGTGAGTACCCCGGGTAGGTCTTCGCGGAGGCCGGGGCGGTCTCGGAGAACGTGTCGACGCTGACCTTCGCCTTGGCGCGGAACGTGTTCCCGAGCGCGTCCACCGCCTCGCCGAACACCGTCACCGTCTTCACCCGGTTCCAAGCGGACTCGCGCGGCATGTCCCACTCGACCGGCAGCGCCCCGCGCACCCCGTCGCGGAACACGCCCGGCACCGTCTCCGGCAGGACCGGCACGAACCCGGGCACGGTGTACGCGCTCACCTGCTGCGCCCGCAGCACGGTCTCGTCCACCACGCCCCAGCGCTGGTTGGGCGCCGAGGTCGGCGTGTACGTCTGCACCGGCGACCCGTCGGCGGTCGCCTCACCCCACACGTCCAGGACCAGGCCCGTGCCCACGTTCACCGGCACGTACGTGCCGTCGCCGGTGGTCGACAGGTACCACGTCGCCGCCGCGGAGGGCTCGCCCCCGCCGGGCTCCAGGACCGCGAGCCCGTCGCTGATCGCCAGGCGGGAACCGGTGGCCGCGTTGACGATCGAGTACCGCTCGATGTTCGTGTAGCCCTCGGTGAGCCGCTCGACCTCCCACAGCTGCTCCCCGTCGGAGGCGTCGTCGGTCTCGATCACGATCCCGGCGCCGTCCGCGCTCGGCGCGATCGACTTGCCGCTCTGCACGCCGTCGAAGCGGTACACGTGCCCGTCCTGGAACAGCGCCGCGTCGCAGTCCACGCCCGAGACGCCCTCGACCACGAACGTCGTCACCGACTTCGCGGGCACCGTCAGCGTCGCCTCGCCGCCGCGCACGCGCACCGCGTCGCCCTCGACCAGCGCGCCGTCCGCGCTCGTGACCACCGGGGTCACCGAGGCGCCCCGCCCGATCCGCTCGAACCCCGACAAGTCCAGCGTGACCTCCACGGCCGCGTCGGCGCTGTTGGTGTACACCACGTTCGCGCCCTTGCCGTCCGCCTCGACCGCCGCGGTCGCCGCCGCGCTGTCGGTGGCGATGACGTGGTCGCCCGGCTCGATGTAGTGCGTGAAGTTCTGGATCGTGTAGTACTTCGTGTTCACCTTGATCGGGCACGTCTCCAGCGTGTCCTCCGCGGTGCAGTCGAACGGGAGCTGGATCGAGCCCCAGCTGTGGCCCGCGGCCACGTCCTCGACCGGCTGCCACAGCACCCACGCCGTGGGTTCCAGCTCGCGCAGGTCGTCGGTGATCCGCGAGGCGATCCCGATGCCGTTCTCCATCGACGTGTAGTCCTGGCCGGAGGTCCACGACCCCTCGACCTCGCTCATCCACAGCGGCTTGTCCGCGGCCTTCGCGAGGTCGCGGGCGCTGGTGCGCTGGCCGGTGCCGTACGTGTGGACGTTGAGCTGCTCCACGTTCGCCCGGGACTGTTCGGTGTACGCGTTCCAGTTGCGCACGAACGTGCCCGGGTTCGTCTCGTCCATCGCCGACACGACCGCGTCGAGCTCGGACGCCGACAGCCGCTCGGCGAGCGCGTTGATGACCAGCTGCTGCGACTCGGGCCCGGCGTGCGCGCCCTCCTGGCGTCCGCCCGTGGGCTGCACGCCGTCGGGGCCCAGCTGGGTACTCCAGTAGTTCGTGTTCGGCTCGTTGAGCGGGTCCACGGTGTCGAACTCGATGCCGTGCTCGGCCTCGACGCGCTCCATGACCTCGGTCAGGTACAGCGCGAACTCGTCCACGGTGTCGGCGCGAATCTGGTCCTGGTTCGCGTCGAACCCGCCCGAGACGTACCCGGAGACGGTCTGGAAGTACGGCGGCGAGTTCGAGAACGCCTCCCAGTGCGTGACGTCGTCCTTGACGGCGTCGATCCACCACCGCTGATTCGCGTCGGCGTCCCAGTTCCAGTGCTCAGGGTTCTCGGGGTCCCACCAGTCCTTGTCGGCCTGCGTGGTGCCCTCGGGGGCGGCCCACCAGCCGGGGACGGCGGAGGCGCCGCCGCGCAGGTACTCGTCGTCGATGTTCGGGGCATTGCCGCCGCCGATGTTGTACCTGGCGATGTTCAGGTTCAGGCCCTCGTCGCCGAAGACCATCTCCGCCAGTTCGTTCCGGATCTCGTCGGGGTAGCCGCCGGTGGCGTTCGCGAACCACACCAGGCTCGTGCCCCACCCCTCGAACTCGGCCTGCCGGTAGGACGGGTCGAGGACGACGGTGACCGCGTCGGCGTCGGCCTCCTCGGCGCTGGCGGTGAGCGCGGGCAGGCTCGGCGCGGCGACGGCCGCCGCGAGCCCGGCGGCCCCGACGGCAGCGACGCCGCGTCTGAAGCCGTTGCGGCGCGGGCGATGCGCACGCGGGGGACGGGGGGATGACATCGTCGTCTCCTTCGGGGGGTTCCAATCGAATCATTTGGATATTCACACAGAACCGAACGGTTGTAAACACCCTTCGTATAACCGATTGAATAACTCCGCGCCGGGACCGCTCCCGTACACCCGCGTCACCGCCAGGATCGACACGTCGTCGTCCATCCGCACCGCGAACCGCGACGCGTCCTCCCACACGAACTCCACCAGCGCCCGCGGCGTCGGCGTCACCAGCCCGTCGAGGTGCTCCGCCAGCGGGTAGTACCGCCCCTCCGCGTCCCGCGCCTCCACCAGGCCGTCGGAGAACGCCAGGAGCGTCGCGTCGATCTCGAACGGCACCGCCGCCGGGCCCCGGTGCCGCACCGGCTCGGCCAGCCGCAGCCCCAGCACCGGCGCGGTCTTCAGCTCGACCTCCTCGACCCGCTCGCCCCGCAGCAGCAGCGGCGGCGGGTGCCCGCACGACAGGAGCCGCACCTCGTCGCACTCGTCGGAGAACTCCGCGAGCAGCACCGACGCGAACAGCTCCGGGATGTACCCGTGCGCGCCGTCCTCCAGGATGCGCCGCTCCAGCCGCCACGCCACCCCGCCGAGGTCCGCCTCGTCGAGGATCGCCTCGTGGAACACCGACAGGAGCATCGAGGCCGCGCCGACCACGTCGAGCCCGTGCCCCTGCACGTCGCCGAGGATCAGCCGCGTCCCGTACGGGCTCGGCCGCACGTCGAACAGGTCCCCGCCGATGCTCGCGCCCTGCTGCGCCGAGTGGTACAGGCCCGCGCACGCGAGGTCCCCGACCCGCTCGGGCAGGTCCGGCAGGACCGCGCGCTGCGCGGCCTCGGAGACCGAGAGGACCGTGACCAGGCCCTTCTCGAAGCGCTGGCGGATCCAGGAGATGCCGATGGCCGTGGCGAAGACGATGCCGACGACGACGATGTCGTCCACCGCGAAGCGGCGCGCGACCGGGATCGGGGCGGCCACGACGACGAGCGCCATCACCGCGATCGCGCCGGTCCAGACCGGCCCGAGCACGAACGCGGCGAGCACGGGGACGACGGCCATGGCGATGCCCGCGTGGAGCGGGTCGGGCTGGAAGAGCAGGAAGAACGAGGCGCCGAAGAGGGCGACGAGCGGCAGCAGCCGGACCCACAGCGGGATAGCCGTGGCCGGACGCAGTCCTCCCAGGAACGTGGCCCGCGCGCTAGCCATGGCCCGAGTCTAGGGGTCCGGTGCGGTGCCACCTGCGGTTTCGCGCAGTTCGGGCGAACCGTTAGGACACTGCGGCGTAGGACTCGGCGTCGGCCTAAGCGTCGGTCTCGGCCGCGGCGGGCCGGTGCGCGGCGCGGTCGCCGTCGTATCCGGCCTGGGCGTCGAGGACCTCGCCCATGTTCGCGTACAGGTACGACACCATCTCGCGCAGCCGCGCCTCCATGCCCGCGCCGATCTCGGTGAGGCGGTACTCCACGCGGGAGGGGAAGCGGTCGGAGGCGTTGCGCAGCACCAGGCCGTCGCGTTCGAGGTGGCGCAGGCCCTGCGAGAGGGCCTTGTCGTTGATGCCGGCGACGGCGCGGCGGATCTCGCTGAACCGCCGCGGGCCGTCGTGGAGCGACAGCACAATGAGCGTGCCCCAGCGCCCCGTCACGTGGTCGAGGACCGGTCGTGACGGGCAGTCCTCGGCGAGGACCTCGAACTCGGCGAGGTCGGGGCGACCGCTGAGGTCTTGGAACTCGGCGAGGACGTGCGGGACGGGACGGGTGGTCATGCGTTCATGTTACCTCCGCGATAGTACTTTCATTTTGATTGTGCTTTCATTTAGAAAGTGAAATGATCGTCGCAATCGACACTGAAGGAGCAGCACATGCACGTCGTCACCGGTGCCACCGGCAAGCTCGGGACCCTCGCGGTCGAGGGCCTCATCAACCAGGTCCCCGTGGAGCAGATCGCCGTCGTCGTCCGCGACCCGGCCAAGGCCGCCCGCTTCGGCGAGCTGGGCGTGGAGGTCCGCCAGGGCGATTACAGCGATCCGGCCTCGCTCGCGGACGCGTTCCGCGAGGGCGACCGGGTCTTCTTCATCTCCGGCAGCGAGGTGGGGCAGCGCGTGCCGCAGCACAAGGCCGTCATCGACGCCGCCAAGGCCGCGGGCGTGGCGCTCCTGGCGTACACGAGCGTCCTCGGCGGCCCGGCCGCCGACTTCGAGCTGGCCCGCGAGCACCAGATCACCGAGCGGTACCTCATCGACTCCGGCGTGCCGTACGCGCTGCTGCGCAACGGCTGGTACCACGAGGTCTACACCGAGGCGATCGGCCAGTCCCTCGCGAACGGCGGCCTGCTCACGAGCGCCGCGGAGGGCTCGCGCGTCGCCTCGGCCGCGCGCGCCGACTACGCGGCGGCCGGGGTCGCGGTGCTCACCGGCGAGGGCCACGAGGGCGCCGAGTACGAACTCAGCGGCGACGAGGCCTGGTCCCTGGAGGAGTACGCCGCCGAGGTCTCGCGCGCGATCGGCAAGGACTTCCCGATCAACCGCGTCACGCCCGAGGTCCACCGCGGCATCCTCGAAAGCGTCGGCCTCCCGCCCACGCTCGCCCCGGTCATCGCCGGGATCGACGACGCCGTCTCCCGCGGCCTCCTCGCCGGCACCAGCGGCGACCTCTCCCGCCTCATCGGCCGCCCGACCACCCCGATCGCCGAGTCCATCGCCCAGGCCGCGAAGGCCCTGTAGCGCAACGCAGGACAGCGGAAAGCGGCCCGCGGGGGAGCACCCCCGCGGGCCGCGACGCCGTCGCGGCTAGCGGAAGGCGTCGGCGTGCTCGCGGGCCCAGTCGTCGAAGGTCCGGGCGGGGCGGCCGGTGACGAGTTCGACCGTGTCGGAGGGGCGGAGGGTCCATCCGGGCGGGTCGGCTCGCCAGCCCATGACGTAGTCGATGGCGCCTTCGTCGTAGCCGAGGGCCTGCATGCGGAGGCGGCCCTGGTCCTCGTTGAGGGCGGTGAAGGCCACGTCGCGCCCGGCCGCGGCGGCGATGGCCGCGACCTGCTCGGGGACGGTCACCACCCCGGGGCCGGTGAGCGGGATCTGCTGCCCCGCAAGCGCATCGGTGGTCAGGGCGACGGCGGCGACGGCCGCGATGTCGGCCTCGTGGACCGGCGCGTGGCCGATGTGCGCGAACGGCTCGCTCACGGTGCCGCTCTCGCGGATCTCCTCGGCCCACGTCAGCGCGTTCGACATGAACTCGCCGGGCTGGAGCTCCACCGCGTTCAGCGCCGCGAACGCCTCCTCCACCGCCCCCCGGTACCCGTTCCACAGCAGCGACACCCGCTTCACGCCCGCCGCGAGGGCGGCCGACGCGAGCTGCGCGCTGCCGGGGACCGTCTCGTTCTTCGGCCCGTACGTCGTCATGAGGTGCAGCGCGGTCGCCCCGTCGAGGGCCCGCTCCAGGCTCGCCGGGTCGGCGAAGTCGCCCGCGACCGCCTCGACGCCCTCGGGGAACCGCGCGCCCGCCGGGTCGCGGGTCACCGCCCGCACCCGGTGCCCCGCCGCCGCCAGCTCCTCGACCAGGCTGCGGCCCACATTGCCCGTCGCTCCGGTGACCACGATGGTCATAAGGTCCTCCTCGGTTCGGCCCGGACCGGTTCCGGTCCGCGCTCGCCCAAGGCTAGGAACGGGATCGGCGACCGCCCTCGGTCCCGCGTCCCGGTTCTCCCTGCACCGCAGGTCCTAAGACCCCCTATTCGCCCTTCCACCAGATCTCGAAGTCGTCGAAGACGTGCTCGCCGGGTGCGCCGCCGAGGCTTCTCACGGCCCGCTGGAGGTCGCGCAGCTGCGCCACGGTCATCGGGAGCGGGGCCTCGTCGGGCTGGTAGGTCCACCCGCGCGGGTAGGAGACGCCCGGGCGCGTGGACATCTCGACGTGGCAGCCGAGCACGTGCGACACGGGGTGCGCCTCGCTCCACGCCACCAGTTTGTCCACAGTGGCCTCGAACGCCTCCCAGTCCTGCACGTACAGGCGGCCCGGGTAGAACGTGTCGCCGGTGAGCAGCAGGCGCGTCGCCCGGTCGTAGAAGACGGTGGCCGAGCGGTGGTGGCCGGGCCCGGGGATGATGTCCACGGTGCGGCCGCCGAGGTCGAGTGCGCGCGGGGTCAGCGGCCAGTCGTCGAAGCCGTAGTGGGCCACGACCTCGTCCAGGTCGGGGCCGACCACGACGGTGCGCTCGCGGTCGGCGAACTGGGCGTCCGCGGCCTTGTGGTCGCCGTGCCCGTGCGTGTGCGCCACGACCAGTTCGTAATCCGGGTTCGGGTGCTCGGCCAGGAACGCCTCGATGAGCGCGTCGACGGTGCGGCGCAGAGGGAAGTACACCGGCTCGGGGGTCGCCCCGGTGTCGACCAGGAGCGCCCGGTCGTTCCCGAAGAGCAGGAACATGAACGGGGCCTCGTAGTTGACGGACATGTTCTGCCGCATGATGATCGTGCGCGGCTCGGCGGCGTGCACCTGGATCTCCGGCGCGGGGTCGTGCTTGGCCGAGGGCCACCCCGCGTGCCAGTCGACGTTCAGGTTCAGTGGTGATTCGCTGATGGCGGTGCCTCCTTCTGCGGTGCCCCGAGCCTACGACGCCCCCGCTCAGCGGCGTGCGCGCCTCGACTCGGCCAGGAGTTTTCAGAATGGTTGGACAAACCACTGGACTAATTATCGGACGCGCGGAATACTGGTCCGCGGTGCCCCGGGGACACCTCGTCTCGTCCCCGGGGTCCCGCCCGGTCCCGCGCCCCGCTCCGGAAGGAACCCCGTGACCACCGCCGCCCCGGCCCGCCCGGCCCACCTGGAGGCCAAGCGCCGCCGCGTCCTCGCCCTCGGTGCACTCGCCTTGGGCGCCTTCGGCATCGGCCTCACCGAGTTCGTCGTGGTCGGCCTCCTCGGGCCGCTCGGCGAGGACCTCAAGGTCTCGATCCCCACCGCCGGGCTCCTCGTCACCGGCTACGCCGCGTCCGTGGCGATCGGCGCCCCGATCATGACCGCGGTCGGCGCGAACCTGCCCCGCAAGACCATGCTCGTGGTCCTCATGGCCCTGTTCATCGCGGGCAACGCGCTCGCCGCGGTCGCCACCACCTACGGCACCCTCATGACCGGCCGCATCGTCTCGGCCCTGTGCCACGGCGCGTTCATGGGCATCGGCCCGATCATGGCCGCGAGCCTCGTCGCGCCCGAGAAGCGCTCGCGCGCCATCGCGCTCATGATGACCGGCCTGACCCTCGCCAACGTCATCGGCGTGCCCTTCGGCACCGCCCTCGGCCAGCAGCTCGGCTGGCGCGCCGCCTTCTGGGCGATCACCGTCATCGGCGCGGTCGCGCTCGCCGCGATCCTCGCGTTCGTCCCGGCGCGCGCCGGGGACAAGGGCGCGGGCCTGCGCGGCGAGATCGCGGTCTTCCGCCGCCCGCAGGTGTGGGTGGTCCTGACGATCACCATGCTCGGCTGGGGCGCCGCCTACGCCGCGATCACCTTCCTGGAGCCGCTGCTCACCCGCGTCTCGGGCTTCGAGACCTCAACGGTCCCATGGCTGATGCTCCTCTTCGGCGTCGGCCTCACCGCCGGGAACCTCCTCGGCGGCCGCCTCGCCGACCGCGCCGTCATGCCCGCCCTCTACGGTACCCTCACCGCCGCCACGGCCGCCCTCGTCGTCTTCGCGTTCGCCGTCCACTCCCCGGTCCCGGCCGCGATCATGGTCTTCGTCATCGGCGCCGCCGGGTTCGCCATGGTCCCGGTCCTCCAGACCCGCGTGCTCGACGCCGCCGAAGGCGCGCCCTCCCTCGCCTCCTCGGTCAACGCCTCCGCGTTCAACGTCGGCATCGCCCTCTCCGCCTGGTTCGGCGGCCTCGCCATCGACGCCGACTGGGGTCTCACCGCCCCCATCTGGATCGGCGTCGCCATGGGCCTCGCAGCCCTCGCGGTCACGGCGGTGGCTTCGCGGAGGACGTGAGAGGGCCGGCCGACCTCCACCAAGATCGACCGGCCCGGGAAGCCCGACGGCCCGCCCGAGGTTCAATCGCCGGGCCGCCGAGCGGCTTCAGGGGTTACGCGGTGTCGGGTTCGGCGATGAGGGCCCGGCACTGTTCGAGGATCCAGGGGCACCACTGGTCGCGCCGCCAGGCGGGCGCCCACTCGGGGACGTCCTCGGCGTCGTCGGTGAACCGGCAGCACTCGCGGGCCCCGGCCCCGTCTTCGACGTCCAGGAGGTACTCGATGATCTTGGGCTTGCGCGCCGGATGCGAGCCGATCGAGTACAGCGTGAACGTCGCAGGCCCGCGCCGGAAGTCGCCCAGGTAGCCGTCGACGCCGGGCTTGCCGTCGGAGCGGAGGTTGTACGGGTCGTTGTCGGGGCGCACGCCGTTACCCATTGCAGTACCTCGTCTTGGCGGGCTTCGGGAGGCTGCCGTTGTGGAAGACCTGGAACGCCGCCGAGCGCGCCCACTCGCGCCACTCCGCCGAGCGGGTCCGCCACTCGTCTCCCCAGGTGGCATGGAGGTCTTGGGAGGTGAGGCCCGAGACGATCAGGACCAGGTCTGCACGGTTGTTGTTGGCGCACACCTGGAACGAGTCGGGCGCGTCCGCGCTGGAGGCATAGACGGTGTACTGGTGAACCCCATCGCTGAACCTCCCGCGCTCCAGCGGGTCGGGTACGGGCGCGGTCCTCGGACGGGTACTCGGATACGACATCGCTTCCTCCATTAGAGATTGTCGGATTCCCGACACTTCTGAGGCCGGGGGACCGCATTTGGTCGCTGGGAGGCACGGCCCCCCGACCTTCCACCAGTCGCAGGACGGGCCACCGAACCTGCGATGAGACCACCATAAACCACGTTTTGGCTGGTCAATGGCTATGTCTCCCTTGAAGTTCCGGCGTTCAATTATGGGGTCCCGTTCTGGGTGTTCAATTTCGGGACACCGAAATGGAACCCCGTTACGGGGCCCCGAAACTGCGACGAGTCGTGATGAATGTCCTTGGGCGTCTTTGTGCGATCATCGCTACTACCAGTGATTCGCGCAGCAAGGGAGGCCGCGATGGCAGGAACGGTCCTGAACCAGAAGTTGGCACGGTCATATCTGTTCGCTGAGGTCCACACCATCGCGGAATCGGCCGGATGGACTCCGAACCAATTTGCAAGGGTGATGGGCAAGAGCGGCAACACGATCCGGGCATGGCTGGACAGGGCGCGACTTCCGGACATCGGCAACCTGTCGCTCATCTGCGATCTCGGAGGCGTGGATGAGTCCCGCAAGAATTTCATCCTTCATGTGGGCCACCAGTTGCTGAGGGGGTCCGAGCTGATCATGAACCTGGAACAGCGAAACATGTATGTCGTCGAAAGTGCCGAGCGCACTTACGGGACCTTCATCAAGTGGGACCCGGTCTTGCCGTCCTCACTCGTTCAGACGGAAGCGTTCCACATGGTGCTTCAGCCTGATCCGCTTGAAGGCGCGGCGAGCAAGATCAAGCACTGGCTGCGGAAGGCGCAGCGCCAGGACAACTTCTTCAGTCGAATCGGAGCCCCGGGAGCGCCGACCGCGGAGATATACGTACCGGCCAGCATCTTCGGCGTGTTCGATCAGCTCTCCGCAAAGGACAGAATCGCGCAAATCGATCGGATGATCGAGGTGAACGCGATGCCTGGATGTGAGGTGCTCGTAGTCCGATCGCCTTTGATCGTTCCTTTTGCATTTGACCTGTTCAAGGCCGATGAGCGGAGCATTGCGGGGCCGGATTTCGTGTACGTGGAGACATTCGACCAGAGCCGCCACGTGGTCGAGCCCGAGCACCTTGCCGTGTATGATCAAGGCCGCAGCCTCCTGCGGGCTGACTCGCAAGGGATTGAAGGGTTTCTAGATGGTGGGATACACCGGCTGGCGAAAGAGCACCCGGAGTAGCAACACGGCGAACTCTGACTGTGTTGAGTGCCGCCAGACCTGGCGGAAGAGTTCCCGGAGCAACAACACTTCCAACGCTGACTGTGTTGAGGCCCGGAACACCGCCGCAGGATTCCAGGTGCGGGACTCCAAGCTCGGGCACGACTCCCCGGTCTTCGACCTCGGGGCTGCCGACTTCACGAGCCTCCTCCGCGCCACGGGCCGCAGCTAGGCCCCCAGAATCGAACGGCCCCCGCGCACAGCGCGGGGGCCTTCTTGCTGTCGCACCCGGCCCTTATGATGACCGCCAACCCCTGTTGCCCCACCCCTCCCCGCCCGGAACACGGAGAGTCAGCCCATGACCTACCCGCCCCCCAGTCCCTACGACCCCAACCAGGCCCAGGGCTACGGCCAGCCCCAGCCCGGCTCCGCTCCCCAATACGGCTCCCAACCCCAGCCCGGGTTCGGGTCCCAGCCCCAGCCCGGCGGCTACAGCGCCCCGCCCCCGCCCTACGGCGCGACCCCGCCGCCCCCGCCCGGCTTCCCCGCCCCGCAGCAGCCCGGCCCGTACGGCGCGCCCCCGATGCCCCCGCCGAACCGCGGCGGCGGCATCGGAGCGAAGGTGCTGAGCATCATCGGCGTGATCGTCGTCGGCATCATCGTCGTGGTCGTGAAGGCCCTCATTCGCGATGCAGGCGACTCCAACGACGCGAACAACGACACCACCACGGACTCCGCCACCGACACCGTCCTCACCGACGAGCAGATGGAGGCCGCGGAGGCCGCCGAGGTCGGCGACTGCATGACCGATGTGACCGGCAGCGGCGACATGGTCGTGGAATGCTCCGACCCGACCGCGTTCTGGACCATCACCCTCGTCTCCGACGACTCCGGGGCCGAGGTCGACATGTTCGGCGACCTCACCGACTCATCGGTGGGCGGCACCGTCTGCGGCGAGGAGTACCTCGGCTGGACGCCCGGTGAGCTGTGGAAGTCGTACCAGTACGTCTACACCGAGGAGTTCGAGGGCCTCGGCGGCCCGGTCGACTACTTCTACTGCGTCGAGGCCATCGACAAGGAGGACGCCAACGGCGGCCGCCCCGTCACCCCCGACACCGGCGACTGCACCGACGGCACCCTCCTCACCTTCGACTGCTCCAACGCCTCGGCGCTGTACGTGGTCGACGCCGTCGAGGTCTACAACCCGCCGATCGACGAACTCAGCTTCGACTACACCACCGCCCTCGGCGGCTGCGAAGGCTCGGGCTACTACGCCACCCCGGTGACCGTGGACGAGTCCTTCACCAGCTACGTCTACATGGCCTATTGCAGCAGCGACAACGTCTGACGACTTGACCTGACCTGACCTGGACGGGGGTGGCCCGCGGCTCGCGACGAGTCGCAGGCTACCCCCAAACCCGTTGCGGAAAAGGTCCGCCGGACCGAATACTCAGGGCGTGCAGAACTACAGCGTCATCGCGACAGACCTGGACGGCACCCTCCTCGACGACCGAACGCAACTCTCCGAACGCAACCGCCACGCCCTGCTCGCCGCCCGCGCGCAGGGCGTCACCGTGCTCGCCGTGACCGCCCGCACCCCGCGCGGCCTGCACTTCGTGCCCGGCCTCGCCGAGACCGTGGACGCCGCGATCTGCAACAACGGCGCGATCCTCTACGAACCCGCCACCGGCGCGATCGACGTGCGCCGCACCATCCCCGCTCCCGCCGTGGCCGAACTCCACACCCGCGCCCGCGCCGCAATCCCCGACGCGCTGTTCACCATCGAGACCGGGACCGCGATCATCGCCGAAGGCGAGGCCCCGGGGGCGCGCGGGCACTACGGCGAGCCGTGGCGCGACGTCGATGCGCTCGAAGACGTGCTCGCCGATCTCGACGGGGTCGTGGAGTACCGCGTCCAGCACCGGTCCATGCACGGCCAGGCGATGCGCGACGCGCTCGGCGGCATCGCGACCCCCGGCATGGTCCGGTGGGACTGGGGGAGCTTCCCGGTCCTGGAGTACAACGCCGACACCGTGAACAAGGGCGATGCGCTGGCCGCCTGGTGCGCCGAGCGGGGGATCGGGGCCGAGGCGGTGGTGGCGTTCGGCGACATGCCCAACGACGTGACGATGCTCGCCTGGGCGGGCCGGTCGTACGCGATGGCCGGCGCGCCTCCCGAGGTCGCCGCGGCGGCCGGGTTCGCGGCCGCGTCGAACACGGACGACGGCGTGGCGCAGGTGGTGGAGGCGCTCCTCCCCGAACCGGTCCTGGCCGACTGAGCCGCAGAAGACGGCCCCCTCGCGATGCGAAGGGGCCGTTGCCATGTCCTGTCTACCCGGTCCTGTCTACTCGCCCGAGGGGGCCGCGATCACCACCCCGCTCGGGAGCGGGGTCCCGAAGTTCGGGGTGCCGTTCGCGTTCCAGGTGATGGGCTGGAGGCGGGTCTGGCGGGTGGAGCCGCAGCCCTGCGCCGAGGTCGTGTTGCCGTGGTAGACGAGCCACTCCTCCGTGCCGTCGGGCGAGGTGAAGAAGCCGTTGTGGCCCGGGCCGAAGACGCCGCCGCCCTGCTGGAGCACGGGCGTGGAGGTCTTGGTCCAGGAGGAGGCCGAGAGCGGGTTGGAGCCGGTCAGTTCGAGCAGGCCCAGCTTGTAGTCCGGGGTGTTGCACGAGGACGCGGAGAACGCGACGAAGGTGCGGCCGTTGTGCTGGAGCACCGCGGGGGCCTCGTTCGTCCTGCCGCCCTGGATCTCCCAGCTGTAGGTCGGCTTCGAGATGGTGACGTGCGAGCCGGTCACCGTCCACGGGTTCGACATCGCGGCGATGCGGATCGACTGGTCGGCGCCGACCCACTCCGACCACATCAGGTAGAGCGAGCCGTTCAGCTCCAGGTAGGAGCCGTCGATGTTCCACTGGTTCGGCAGCGGGGTCCCCATGAACTCGTACGGCCCCATCGGGGTCGAGGAGGTCGAGCGGAGCACGTGGAGCTTCTGGCCGTCGAAGTTCGTCTGCGAGTTGCCGGAGGTGTACATCAGGTACCAGGTGCCGCCGATGCGGTGGAACTCCGGCGCCCAGTGGGAGCAGCAGCGGGCGGCGGTGCCGCTGTCGTTCCACACGACCGAGTCGGCGGCCGTCTTGAGGCCGTTCAGCGTCGTGGCGCGGCGCATCGTGACCGTGGAGTCCCAGGTGGTCGTGGACATGTAGTAGTAGCCGTCCCAGTACTCGATCCAGGGGTCGGCGCCGTTGGTGCGCAGCGGGTTCGAGACCGTGGACTCGCCGGAGGCGGGGACGGGGTCGAGGCGCCACTTCTGGGCGTTCAGGCCGTTGTAGGTGTACTGCGAGATGCGGGCGCCGGTCGAGGTGGACCACTCCCACAGGTCGAGGGCCTTGCCGGAGAAGCGGTTGATGAAGCTGTACGTGCCGTCGGCGTGCTCGGTGGCCGACCACTGCTGGTTGGTGCCGCCGAGGTCGGTCCACTGGGCGATGGTGGCGCCGTCGGCGGCGTTCCACTCGTACACCTCAAGGACCTGGTTCGAGTGCCGCGCTTGGATCTTGTAGTAGCCCGATCCGGCGTCCACGAAGCGGAACTGCTGGCAGGTGCACTGGTTCGGGGTGAACTGGTTGAGGATCGTCCCGGTCGTGGTGGAGGCGTTGAGGATGTCCAGGGCCAGGCCCGAGTGGGCGCTGGTGATGGTGAACCAGGTGTTCGTGGTGACGGCGGCCTTGGCCGGCGTCGCCGTGGCGATCGACAGGCCGAAGGCCGCGAGCGCCGCTATGACGAGGGTGGCGAGCAGGGTGCGACCGCGTGTGAGGGTCGTGGTCATTGGTGGTGCTCCGATCAGCTTCCGTTGAGGACGGGCCAGCCCGCCGCGTTCCATTCGATGCGCTCGATGTCGAGCGTGAAGCCGCCGTTCGATCCGTAGGCGTGGTAGGCCATGACGCCGCGGTGGATCGACTGGCCGCCGGCGGCGACGTTGTTTCCGTACGCGCCCAGGACGACGGTGCCGCCGCCGTTGCGCATGTCCACTCCGGACGCGTCGATGAACGGCCCGGTGGGGGAGGCGGAGCGGCCGACGGTGATCTTGTACGTCGAGTTCGCCCCGGCGCAGCAGGCGCCGATCGAGGTGAACAGGTAGTAGTAGTCGCCGTGCTTGGTCATCGAGGGCGCCTCGATGCCGCCGCCCTTGGTGGCCAGGCGGATCGGGGTCGCGCCCGCGGCGGGCCTGCCCGAGGGCCAGTCGAGCTGGATCGTGTGGATGCCCTGCCACCAGGAGCCGAAGACCATCCAGTGGCGGCCGGAGTCGTCCACGACGATGTTCGGGTCGATCGCGTTGTAGGCGTTCCCGTTGTAGGACTGGAAGACCGCGCCCCTGTCGGTCCAGCCGTAGCCGGGGGCGGAGGGGTCGAGCGTGGGGCTCGTGGCGAGCCCGATCGCCGAGCGCTGCGAGCCGAAGGTGGAGGCCGCGTAGTAGAGGTAGTAGAGGCCTTGCGCGGCGTCGTAGTGGATCTCGGGCGCCCAGAGGTTCGAGACGCCGGGGATCTGCTGGGTGATCCACGCGGGCTTGGCGTTCCACACCGTGCCGATGGACTGCCAGGTGCGGCCGCCGTCGGTGGAGCGGCGGATCGAGGGGGTGCCGCCGCCGCGGTTCGCGTCGCCGGTGGCGAAGACGTACCACGGCTCGCCCGCGCACCCGGCCCACAGCGCGGGGTCGTGGGCGGCGAGGCTGCCGCCCACGGAGGACGGCTGCGCCGGGGCGCACTCCTGTCGGGCGGCGACGTCCTCTCCGGGGTCGTCGGCCTGCGCGTTCGCGTTGACGGCCAGGAAGGTCGCGGCGCTGACGAACGCGGCGACGGCTACCGCCAGCGCCGCGGTGAGCCGCCTGCTGCGGCCGGTGGTCTCGGTGGTCATGGGTTGGCCTCCTCTGCCCCTCCTCGGCGAGGGGCGGTCGGATCGACGGGCCGGGAGCGATGCCGGGGGGCTCTCGGTGATCGCGGGCGTCGCGCCCGAAAACGATGGGATTGAGGTATGCATGCCTATCGATGTATAGGGGCAGCCTAACCGAGTATTACCGCTAACACAAGGAAAATCTACAACGTTGCAGAATTCCCTTCCGCGCCTTCGGCCGCGACCCTGGGCGCGCAGGGCCGCGCCCGCCGCGGAGGACGTGAAAGGCCCGGTGTACCGCTTCGCGGTGGACCGGCCCCTCGTCGCGTGCGCGCTAGCGGAACGCCGCCGCGTTCCGCTCCGCCCACTGCGCGAACGAGGTCGCGGGGCGGCCGAGCAGCCGCTCCACCTCCGGGCTGACGTGCAGCTCGGCCCGGTTCGGGGAGCCGATTACGTCGAGCGAGCCCTCCACGATCTGGGCGGGCCAGTACTGGAGGAGCTGCTCGAAGGCGGCCTCGCGGGTCTGCTCGGTGAACGCGACCGGCTCGCCGATCGCCGCCCCGATGGCCTCGGCCTGCTGCCGGGGCGTGACCAGGGCCGGTCCGGTGAGCAGGTACGCGCGGCCGGTGTGGCCGTCCTCGGTGAGCGCGGCGGCGGCGACCTCCGCGATGTCGCGGGGGTCGATGAGCGGCAGCCCGACGTCCCCGAACGGCATGACCATCTCGCGGCGGGCGCGGATCGTCTCGGCGGCCCATGCGACGGCGTTGCTGGCGAAGCCGCCCGGCCGCAGGATCGTCCACTCGATTCCGCTTGCGGTGACGGCGTTCTCGAAGGCCTGGGCCTCCTCGCTCGGCCTGGTGACGGCCCGCTCGGAGGAGAGGAACACGATGCGCCCGATCCCGGCCGCGTCGGCGGCCTTGAGGATCGCCGCGATGTCGAGCGAGTGGTCGAGGGTGAGCAGGAACAGCCGGTCGGCCCCGGCGAAGGCGGCGTCGAGGGTCTCGGGGCGCGTGAAGTCGGCGGTGCGGTGCGCGACGCCGGGCGGGAGCTCGGCCTCGCCGCGGGACACGGCGGTGACGTCCTCGCCGCGGGCGGCGAGGATCTCGACGAGCGGGCGGCCCACGTTGCCGGTGGCTCCGGTGACGACGATCATCTTGGTTTCCTTCCGTAGACGGTGCGAATCCCAAGGTAGGAGCGAAACTTACTTCTGGGAAGGACGTACCTTGAGGTAAGCTCATGACATGCCGGGAGGAAAACAGGCCGCGGTACGGGCGGCGCCGGAAGGCAGTGGGCTCTTTCACACCGATTGCCCCGCAAGGCAGGTGCTCGACCACATCACGAGCCGCTGGGGCATCTGGGTCCTGCTCGCCCTGCGCGACGGGGAGCTCCGCTTCTTCGAGCTGCGCGAGCGCATCGACGGCATCAGCGAGAAGATGCTCTCCCAGACCCTGCGGACCCTCGTGCGCGACGGCCTGGTCTGGCGCGAGGTCGAGCCGTCCACCCCGCCGAAGGTCACTTACGGCCTCAACGAGGTCGGCCGCGGCACCAGCGACCGCCTCGTGGAGATGTTCGACTGGATCAAGGCCAACGCCGAGGACATCTGCGCCAACCAGACCGAGCACGACGCGAACTGACGCGGATCGTGCATCCTATAGGATATACGATATACGATCCGGATCGTACATCCTATATCCTATAGGATATAGGGCCTGGTCAGACGAGGGTGAAGCGCTGGGCCGTGTTCCCCGAGTCGCAGGAGTCGGTCGCGGTCGGTTCGCCCGAAGTGGACGATCGGCCGTCGAGGATGCCGACGCACAGGCCGGAGGCCGAGGTCTGGATCGTGTACTCGCCGCCGCCGAGCGGGGTGAGCTCCCAGAACTGGGTCTCGGTGAACTCGCAGGAGTAGGCGGCCATGAGGTAGCCCTCCTGATCGGCGGGGGCGTCGGCGCCCATGCAGGCGCTCCAGTCGGAGAAGTGCATGTTGAAGACGTAGACGCCCTCGTCCCAGGCGACGACCTGGAGCGTCGAGGGGTTCGCGGAGCCGCACGAGGCGAGCACGACGACCGTGCGGCCCTCGTTGTACGGCTCGGGGCCGGTGCTCAGGCACAGGCCGCTGGCCTCCTGCCTGACCTGGTACCAGCCGTCGGCCGGGTACTCCGGTTCAGGTTCGGGCGCTTCGGCCTCCGGTTCCTCGGCGGTGTCGCGCGGGGCGTCGGCGGCCTCCTCGGCGGTGGTCTCGGACGGCGAGGGGGAGGGGCTCGGGGAGGGCGACGCCGACGGCGTGTCCGAAGGGGACGGTGTGGAGTCGAGGGAGGTCTCGATCTGCTGCGCCGCCGCCTCGCGCTCGGAGTCGCGGCCCGCCGTCATGATCGCCGCGATGACCGCGACGGTGAGGACGAGGGCCACGACGGCGGCGACCCCCGAGAGGGTCTGGCTGGTGCCCAGGCGCATCCGCGCCCGCTCGAATCGTTCGCGGAGGCGCGCGGGCAGGTCGTGCTGCGAGGCGTGCCGGGGCCCGCGGGGCGCGGGAGGCGGCCAGGGTTCCACAGGAGGGGTCCTTACAGGAGGGTCAGGGGACCAGCAGGGCGAACCGCTGGTTCGGGTCGTCGGGGGCGCACGGGGCGGTCGCGAGGGCCGCGCCCGCCTCGGCGGCGGCGCCCTCCAGCAGCCCCAGGCACAGGCCCGAGGCGAGGACGGCGAGGGTGTAGGAGTCGGCCCCGGCGCCGGTGAGCTGGAACCGCTGGAGGTCGGAGTCGGCGCATTCGTAACCGGCGCTGAGGTATCCGGGCTCGTCGGCGGGGTCGTCGGCGCCCCAGCACGCCTGCCAGTCGTCCTGGGCGAAGTCGAGCTTCACGGTGTAGACGCCCGCGCCCTCGGAGACGAACCCGAAGCTCGCCGGGTAGGTGGCGGCGCAGTCGCCGAGGACCATGACGGTGCGCGAGTCGTTGCCCGGCTCGGGCCCGGCGGTCGCGCACAGGCCGGTGGCCTCCTGGCGCACGAGGTAGGCGCCGTCGGCGGGCAGCGTCGGGGCCGCGTCCCCTCCAGTTGCGGCCGAGGCGGTCTCGTCGGCGGAGGGGTCGGCGGCGGGCCGGTCGTCGCCTCCGCCGCCGGAGGCGAGGACGGCGGCGACGATCGCCACCAGCAGCACGACGGCGACGACGGCCGCGGTCGCGGCGACGGCGCGGTTGGCGCCGATGCGGTCGCGCAGGCCCGCGAGCGAGGACTGGATCTTGTCGGGCAGGTCGCGCTGCGGCGCACGGGGATCGGTCTGGGTCACGGGTCGGGCTTCCTAAAGGGAGAGGTGGGGCGGGCGGCGGCGCGGGGCCGCTACTGGTCCTTGCGCTGGTCGTTGAAGACGTCCACGTACCGCTCGACCTTGGCGGCGAGGTCCTTGTCGAACAGGCGGTGCAGCTCCTCGCGGGCGAGCCGGTGGTCGAGGTTCTCCTTGGGGCTGCCCTTGACGGGGGCGTCGTTGGCGCCCAGGAGGTCCGCGGCCGACCGGAGCTTCCCGTTCTCGACCAGGCGCGGGTCGGCCTTCTCGATGTCGGCGATGGTGATCCCGGAGTGGGGGTCCTTGAGGGCCTGGGAGGCGACGGCGTGGTTGACGGCGAAGTCCCACTGCTCGTTGCTGTTGTCCCAGGTCTGCTTGTAGTCGGCGGGGTCGGGCTTGGTGCCGGACTCCCAGATGAAGTCGTAGGACTGGGCGACGCCGGGCGTCCACTTGAACGTCTCGGTGAGCTGGCGGATCGCCTGCTGCGAGATCTTCCCCAGGGACCGGGTGCCGGGGAGCTCCAGGATGAGCTCCTTGGCGGCGGCGGCCCCGGCGCGCGTCCAGTTCGCGTGCTGGGTCGCGAGGGACGTGGCGCGGTCGGCGTCGGCCTGGGCGTCCTCGAAGACCTTGTTGAAGCCGTGGTCGAGCAGGCCGGTGAGCATCCCGTTCTCCAGGGCCTGGGTCTTGGCGGCCGTGGGGTCCTGCCACTGGTCGGCGTAGGCGGCCTCGGAGAGCACGTGCTTGTACACGGCCTCCCCGAACTTGTCGCCCGCGGCGGGGCTGCCCATGATCATCTCGACGAAGTTGCGGCGGTCGTCCATCGACAGGTACATCTGCGAGGCCGGGTTCGACAGGCTCAGCGCGGAGTCGCCGCCGTTGTCGGCGGCCCCGAAGTAGTCGAGGTAGGCGGCGGCGCTCTTGCCCATCGCGAAGGCGACCTCGGGGTTGGCGACGCCGATCGGGGCGTTCTCGAAGCCGCCCATCTCGCCGTAGGAGTCGGTGAAGAACTCGTAGGCCGACTGGTCCCAGTGCCCGGCCTTGTCCTCGTTCGTCATGGTCGTGATCAGGGCGAACGCGGCCTCGGTCGCGCGGTCGGCGACGGCCCGGTCCTTGGAGGACGCGTCGTCGCCGATCCAGTCGATGAGGCCCGCGGCGGCCTTCCCGTCGTCCTTCCACTGCGGGCCGAAGAGGCCGCGGAGGACGTGCTCGGGGGTGTCCTTGCCGTAGTCGGGGTGCTGGAGGCCCCCGGTGAGCAGGCCGTGGTTGGCGTCGCGGTTGCGGGTCGAGACCTCCAGGATATCGATGAGCTGGTCCTCGGCGCTGCGGCGGAACGCCGGGTCGGCGTCGGCGATCGCGAGTGTCAGAGCCGCGGAGTACTCTTTGCCGCCTTCGAGGTCGTCGAGGCCCCGCCCCTTCATGGCCCCGAAGAACTCGCCGAGGCCGCGCAGCTGCGCCGCGGTCTCATGGGAGTAGGGAGGTTTGTCGCCCTTGCCGAAGAAGTGATCCACGAGCGTCTTCATCGAGTCGGGCATGCGGGTCCCGCCGCCGCCGATCCGCGGGTCCGACAGCGCGAGGAGCCCGCCGCCCATCGCGGCCATGATGAGGTCCTGGTCGGCCTGCGGGGTCTTGGAGTGGTCGAGGATGTCCGGGATCAGGTAGAGCACGCTGGTCTGGACCGGGTTGTGCTCCGTCCACGGCTGGTCCATGCCCTTGAAGAACTGCTCCAGGAAGTCGAGCTGGCCCGCCGTCAACTGGCCGCCGTGCCGCTGCTTGTCCTGCGCGTCCCGCGCCAGCGCCAGGATCGCTTCGAGCATGCGCCGCTTGTCGGCCGGGAGCGCCTCGTCCTCGTTGATGAACTCGCGCAGCCACTCCGCGAACTCCTTGCCCTGCGCGCCGGTGAGCGGGGGGACGCCCGCGGCCGCGCCGAACAGGTTGAACAGCGCCCACGTGGTGCCCCCGCCCGAGGCGAGGGACTTGAGGTTCGCGGGGGTCGGGCCCTGCGTGAGCCGGGTCCCGGCCTTCCCGGCCTCCTCCTTGTACGTCTCGTACGCCGCGCTGATGGTGCTCTGGAGCCCTGCGAGCTGCGAGGCCCCGGCGTCGGCCATGGCGTTGTCCATGACCTTCGCGGCCACGTCGTTCGGCATGCCGCCGGTGACGCCCGCGGAGGCGGCGGTGACGCCGAAGCCGCCCGCGACGGCCTCGGACCACTGGCTCTGGAGGCTCGCGGCGAGCTTCTGGTACGTCTCGGCGGCGTCGGCCCACTGGCCGGTGACGGCCGAGCCCCACACCGAGCCCTCCATGGCGCGGCGGGCGGCGTCGACCGCCTCGGTCCCGCGCTTGCGCAGGTGGCCGGAGACCAGGTCGCTGAACTCGACGGCCGTGGAGTTCATGCGCTCCATGACCTCGCTGCCGCGGCCGATGATGGCCCCGGACTTCGCGTCGAGCGCCGTGGCGCCTTCGCGCAGCGAACCGACGTCCGCTTTGGACTCGGGGATGCTGAGGCTGGCCGCGGTGGGAATGCTCGCCATGGGGTCCTCCTTGGAGCGGTTCAGACCAGGTTGATGCCGGGCGCGCTCGGCGCGGGGGCGTCGACGCTCTGGAGGCCGGCGTTCCCGGCGTCGGTGCCGACGCCGTCCCCGACCGTGAGGTGCGTGGTCGTGCCGACCGACTCGCCGTGCTCGGCGGACTTCGCCAGGTCGGTCGACCAGGTCGCGCCGAACTCGTCGTACCCGGTGACCACCTCGGGCTCGCCCGCGGCGGTGACGCATTTGTCGACGATGCTCAGCAGCTCGCCCCGGAGCGTGCCGTACGCGTCGGCGGCGGCGATCGTCTCGCCGCCCTTCGCGTTCGCGGGGCCCGGGTTCATGCCCATGTAATCCATTGGTCCTCCAGAGGGGGAGCGGACGTGGACTGCGATGAGCGTATCGGAAACCCATGATGATTGGAATAACATCGGATGAACTGTCTTGCTTGCGCCACAACGGAAGTGACGGAAGTTGCGCGAGTCGTGGAACCGCTTCCCGAACCCGCCCGCGGGCCGCCTCGCCTCTTTACTTCCGCTTCATGCGCGTGTCAACATGTACCGATACGCTCCCCAGCACGGGCCATTCACATCCTTGCCTATAAGGAGGAACCCCCATGGCCGGAAACGAGTTCGGTCTCACCGAGGCCAATGCGCTCAACGTCAGCGCCAACGACCACTCCCTCTCCGTCGAAGAGCTCTTCGGGCAGCTCCAAGCCCTGATACAGGAGATGGAGAACGACGTCAACGCCCAGGGCGGCAACGCGCTCACCGCGTTCCGGACCGCCAAGGCCGAGTTCGTCACCGCCTACAACGCCCTCGCCGACAAGTACGGGGTCTCCTCGATGGCCCAGGGCGCCACCAGCACCGACGGCTTCACCACCGACGACTCCAACGAGGCCGGGTTCACCACCGCGGGCGGGAGCCTCCCCGGAATCAAGCCGATCAACATCGCCGTCTAGAAGGGACCGTCCATCATGCCTGGCACCGGATACGAGCTGTACGGCAACGTCGGCGAGCTCCAGAACCTCGCGGGGGTCCAGCACACCTACCGCGGCCGCTTCGAGGCGATCCTCGGGCAGATCCAGTCGGCGGTCGGCACCGTCACCCCCAAGTGGGTCGGCGCCGGGACCGCCGGCTTCCAGACCTTCAACACCACCACCGAATCCGAGTTCACCGACGTCCAGGCCGCGTTCAACAAGCTCGCGACCGCCACCGAGGACGCCGGGACCAACTGGAACGGCGCGATCTCCCGCATCGACGCCCGGTGGGGTTCTTGACCGACCCCCGACCGGCGCCCGACCCCGGCACCGAACTCGCGCCGATGGTCATGCGGCGCACCGGCCAGAGCGAGCGCTACGTGCTCCAGGCCGCCGCGCTGCGCCGCCGCCAGCTCCGCGCCGCCGTCCTGTACGGCTCCGCCCGGAGCTGGCGGCAGCGACAGCCCCTGTGGCCCGCCGCGCTCATCGGCGTGATCGCGGTGGCCCTCATCGTCGCCGCCATCGCCGTGGCCGGAGCGTTCCAGAAGCAGAAGGAGCGCGACGCCCAGGAACAGGCCGAGCGCGACGCCGCGGTCTCCGCGCCCCACGACCAAGACTGAAAAGGCCCACCTTGCCCGGTCGATACAGCACCGTCACGATCGTCGGCCCCCGCGCCACCCGCGACCTCGCGCTCCCCGACGACCTCCCGGTCGCCGAACTCCTCCCGCAGCTGCTGCGCCACACCGGGCCCGACGAGCCCGACCCGGACGGCACCGGCTGGGCCCTGTCCACCATGGACGGATCGACGTTCGCGCCCGGCGACACCCTCGCCGCCGCCCGCGTCCCCGACGGCGGCGTGCTCCTCCTCCACGACGCCACCGCCGCGGCCCTCCCCGACACCGTCGAGGACGTGCGCGACGCCGTCGAGGACGCCGTGGACGCCGGAGGCGCCCGCTGGGAGTCCGGCACCGGCCGCCTCCTCGCCGTCGGCACCGCCGGGCTCCTCGTCGCCGCCGCCGCGCTCAGCCCCGGCGCCGACGCCGCCGTCCTCCTCACCGGCGGCCTCGTCTGCCTCCTCGCCGTCCTCATGTCCTGGTGGTCCGCCCGCCAGCACGACCTCATGACCCACCTCGCGCTCACCGGCGGCGCCCTCTGGGCCGCTCGCACCGGCCACACCGCCGTCGAGGTCCTCGCCGCGGACGGCCACGCCCACACCGCGACCCGCATGATCGGCGCCGGGCTCGCCGCCCTCGCGTTCGTCGTCGTCGCCCGCGCCGGGGCCCGCCTCGCCACCGCCTACGCCGTCGGCATCGCCACCGCGCTCGCCCTCGGCGCCCTCGCCTGGGCCCTGTGGTCCCGCCTGGGCCTCACCGCCGTCCGCGCCGAGACCCTCGCACTCCTCATCGCGCTCTTCACGATCGCCCTCGTGCCCCGCCTCGCCATGTCCTCCGCGGGCCTGTTCGCCCTCGACCGCGACGTGCGCGCGGGCGACCCCACAAGCGACGAGCACCTGGCCCGCCGCCTCCGGGCCACCGACGCCCGCCTCACCGGCGCCGTCTGCGGCCTCGCCGCCACCGCCGCCGGGGCCTCCGTCCTCCTTGCCGCCCAAGCCGACCCGTGGGCCTCGCTCATGGGCGCGGGCGGCGCGCTCGCGCTCCTGACCCGCTCCCGGATCTTCGAGCTGGTGCGCCACGTCGCCCCGCTGCGCCTCACCGGCATGGCCGCGCTCGCCTGGGCCGCATGGCTGTGGATCGGCCACTCCGAACCGCTCCTGTCGTGGCTGCCCGCGCTCGCGGTGCTCGCCGGGCTCGCCTACGTCTCGGTGGCCTCCGTGTCCCGCTCGGCGGTCTCGGCCGCGTGGTGGCGGCGCGTGGTCGCCGTCGCCGAGACGCTCCTGGTCGCCGGGATGATCGCCCTCGCCGGGCACCTGTCGGGCCTGTACGCGATGATCGGCGGGATCTGATGGGCACCGAGGTCGTCCGCCGCCCGGCGCGGCGTCCCGCGCCCGAGGTCGCCACCGACCCGATCACGCTCGCCTCGCCTCCAGCCCTGGGCGATCCGCCGTCGGCGGCGATGGGCGCGCCGATGCTCATGATGCCGCTCATGTCCGGGTCGGGCGCGATGATCATGGTCCTGTCGAACCTCCAGCGGCCCCTGTACGCCACGGCCGGGCTGCTCATGCTCGTGGCGAGCGTCGCCATGGGCGTGGTCCTGTTCGCGGCCATGCGGTCCGGGCCGCGGCGCAAGCTCCGGCAGGAGCGCGAACGCTACCTCGACTACCTCGAAGACGCCCGCCGCACCATCCGCGAGGCCGTCAAGGCCCAGCGCGACCACGCCGCCCGCCGCCACCCGCACCCCGGCCTGCTCCTGGGCCTCGCGTGCGACCCCGGACGCCGCTGGGAGCGGCGGGCCACCGACCCCGACCTGCTGCACGTCAGGTGCGGGCTCGCCTCGGTGCCGCTGAGCCGGCCGCTGTCGCTGAAGATCGACGAGCAGAGCCCCCTCGTGGTCTACGACCCCGTGTGCCATTCGGGCGCAGAGGAACTGGTGGAGCAGTATGCGGACCTCGCCGACCAGCCGCTCACCGTCCCCGTCGGGGAGGTCGGCGAGACCGCGATCGTCGGCGAGTTCGCGCGCACGCGCGCCGCCGCGCAGGCGATGCTCGCGCAGCTCGCCGTCCTCGTCGCGCCCGAGGACCTGCGGATCGCGATCGTCGCCCACCCCCGGGTCGCTCCCCAGTGGACGTCGCTGTCGTGGCTGCCGCACCTCCTCGCCGACCCCGGCTCCGCGGAGGCCCCGGTCCCGCTCATCTGCCCCACCACCGCCGAGCTCGCCGAACTCCTCGCCGCCGACCTGGCCCTGCGCGCCGCCGAGCTGCGCCGCCGCCGCGGCGGCCCGCCCGGGCCCGGCGCGCGACGGCTCCTGGTCGTCGTGGACGGCGAGCACCAGGTGTCCCTGCCGGGGATCGCGCCCGACGCCGAAGGGCTCGAACTCCTCGGCGTCCACGTCTGGACCCTCGTCGCCGAGCAGCGCCAGGAACCCGAGCACACCGCGGCCCGGATCAAAGTGGACGCCGACGCGATCACCGTGACCCGCATCGTGAGAGCGGACGGCGCGGTCGCCGAGACCACCGCCGCCGGCCGCCCCGACCGGCTCGACCCCGCCGACCTGGCCGCCCTCGCGCGCGCGCTCAGCCCGTGGCGGCTCGCGCTCGACGACGTCTCCCGCGCCCTCACCGGGGTCCACGGCCTCACCGACATCCTCGGCGTCGCCGATCCGGCCGATGTGGACTGGCGCCGGACCTGGGCTCCCCGGGAGGAGTCCTCGCTGCTGCGCGTCCCGTTCGCCGTGGACGCCGACGGCCGCCCCGTGGAACTCGACCTCAAGGAGTCGGCGCTCGGCGGGATGGGCCCGCACGGGCTCATCGTGGGCGCCACCGGCTCCGGGAAGTCCGAGGCGCTGCGCACCCTCGTCGCCGCGCTCGCCGTGCGCCACCCGCCCGACCGCCTCGCGCTGCTCACTGTGGACTTCAAGGGCGGGGCGACGTTCGCGGACTGCGACGACCTGCCGCACAGCGCGGGCGCGATCACGAACCTGGCCGACGACCTCGGCCTGGTCGACCGCTTCGCCGAGGCCCTCTACGGGGAGATGGCGCGGCGCCAGCAGATCCTCAAGGACGCCGGGAACCTCCCGAACGTGCACGCCTACGCGCGCCTTCGCGAGTCGAACCCCGACATGGAGGCGCTGCCGCACCTGCTGGTCATCATCGACGAGTTCTCCGAGCTGCTGACGGCCAAGCCCGACTTCTCGGACCTGTTCGTCGCGGTCGGGCGCATCGGCCGCTCCATCGGCGTCCACCTGCTCCTGGCGACCCAGCGCCTCGAAGCCGCGCACCTGCGCGGCCTCGAATCGCACCTGTCGTACCGGATCGGCCTGCGGACCTTCTCCGAGGCCGAGAGCCGCGAGGCCATCGGCGTCCCCGACGCCTACCGGCTCCCGCCCGAGCCCGGCTCCGGCTACCTCAAAGTGGACACCACGATCTTCACGAGGTTCAAGGCCGCCATGGTCTCCGGCAAGTACACGCCGCCGCGCGAGGTCGAGCAGCGGAGCCTCCCGGTGCTCCCGTGGCCCGTGCCGCCCGCGGTGAACGTCCTCGACGCGCTCGTCAACTCCGCGGCCCTGCGCCCGGAGCAGCCCGACCCCGAGCACTCGGTGCTCCGCGTCCTCGTCGCCTCCCTCGCCCTCGCCGCGCGGGCCGACGCCATCGCCCCCGTCCGCCCGGTGTGGCTCCCGCCGCTGCCGGAGTCCATGCCCCTCAACGCGCTCGACACCGCGCCCGCCGAGCCCGGCGGCCGGATCGCCGCCGTCCTCGGCCTCGCCGACCACCCGCGCGAGCAGCGCCAGGACGCCCTCGAATGGGACCTGTCGGGCGCGGACGCGAACCTCGCCGTCCTCGGCGCGCCCACCTCCGGGAAGTCCACGCTCCTGCGGACCCTCGTCTCCTCGCTCGCGCTGCGGTACCCGCCGAACGCGCTCGCCGCGTACGTGATCGACTTCGGCGGCGGCGCGCTCGGCGGCCTCGCGCGGCTCCCGCACGTCGCCGTCGCCGCCGGACGCGCCGAACCCGAACTCGTCGCCCGCACCCTCGCCGAGGTCCGGACGCTCCTCGACGCCCGCGAGCACCTCATGCGCGCCAAGGGCATCGACTCGGCCGCGGGCCTGCGGCGGGCCGCGGCCGACGGCGCCGTGGACGTCCCCGGCGACCTCCTCCTCGCCATCGACGGCTGGGGCGGCCTCACCGAGGCCAAAGAGGACGCCAACGACCTCGTCATGGAGATCGCCTCGCGCGGACCGGCGCTCGGCGTCCACACCGTGCTCACCGCCGTGAACTCCACGCAGATCCGCTCCCGCCTCGCCGCCTCGATCTCCGGGCGCGTCGAACTGCGCCTCGCCGACGCCTTCGACTCCGGCATCGACCGCAAGCTCATCGAACAGCTCCCCAAGGAGGCCCCGGGCCGGGTCCTCACCGCCGACAAGCGGTTCGCGCACATCGCCCTGCCCCGCATCGACGGCGCGGACTCCACAGAGGACCTCGCGGAAGGCTTCGCGGACCTCGCCGAAGCGGTGCGCCGCCGCTGGCCCGGACCCGGCGTCGCCCCCGTCAAGGCCCTCCCCGCCGACCTCGCCCTCAGCGACCTAGTTCCGCCCCTTCGCGAACCGGCCGACGGCGACCCGTACGCGCTCGCGCCCGTCGTCGGCGTCGCCGAGAGCGACCTGCGGCCCGCCGCCATCGACTTCACCGCCGACCCGCACCTGGTCGTCTTCGGCGACACCCAGACCGGCAAGACCACGCTCCTGCGCGCCATCATGCGCCAGATCGTGCGCCGCCCCGGCGCCGAGGCCGGGATCTTCCTCGTCGACTACCGCCGCTCCCACCTCGAAGAGGTCCCCGAAGGGAACCTCGTGACCTACTGCAACACCGGCCCGCACACCGCACAGAACGCGTTCGAGCTCGCCGAGGCCCTGAAGAAGCGCCTGCCCGGCCCCGAAGTCACCGCGCGGCAGCTGCGCGACCGCACCTGGTGGACCGGCCCCGAAGTGTTCGTCGTCGTGGACGACTACGACCTGGTGCCCACCTCCGCGGGCAACCCCCTCGCGCCGCTCACCGAACTCGCCGCCCACGGCGCCGACCTCGGCCTCCACCTCATCCTCGCCCGCCGCACCGGCGGCGCGAGCCGCGCCGTCTACGAACCGCTCCTGCGCCAGCTCTGCGACATGTCCAGCCCCGGCCTCATGTTCTCCGGCGACCGCCTCGAAGGACGCCTCCTCCACGGCACCGCCAGCCGCCAGCTCCCGCCCGGCCGCGCCCTCCTCGTCCGCCGCGGCGCCGCCCCCGACCTCGTCCAGACCGCCCGCCCCTGACCGAGGCCGCACCCCACCGACACCCACGTCACCTCGACCGACACCGCCGAACGATGCGCCTCGCCTCGCCCGAGCCCGCGCCGCGCTAGAGTCGGGCGGACCCGACCGAAGGAGCACCGCATGGCACGCACCGCAGTGGTCAGCGGCGGCGGCACGGGCATCGGCCTCGCCGTCGCCGAACACCTCGCCGCCGCAGGCGACGACGTCATCCTCACCGGCCGCCGCGAGGACGTCCTCGCCGCCGCCGCCGACAAGATCGGCAAGCAGGCGTCCTATGTGGCCGCCGACCTCGAAACCGTCGAAGGGGCCGCCGCGGTCCTCCAGCACGCCTCCGAGCACGCCGGGCGCATCGACGTCATCGCCGCCGCCGCGGGCGGCAACACCGCCGCCAAAGCCCCCGCCGACCTCGAAGGGCTCCAACGCACCTCGTGGGCGTGGACCGCGAACCTGCGGCTCAACGTCATGACCGCCGTCCACCTCGTCGAGGGCCTCAAACCGATCCTCAACGACGACGGGCGCATCCTCCTGTTCAGCTCCATCGCCGCCTACCGCGGCTCCGGCACCGGCAGCTACGGCGCGTCCAAGGCCGCCCTGCACCCCTACGCGATCGACCTCTCCGCCGAACTCGGCGCCCGCGGCATCACCGCCAACGTCATCGCCCCCGGCTACATCGAGGACACCGAGTTCTTCGGCACCGCCATGACCGAGCAGCGCCGCACCATGCTCATCGGACAGACCGACAACAAGCGGCCCGGCAACCCCGGCGACATCGCCGCCCTCGCGGCCTGGCTCGCCTCGCCCGCGGCCGGACACGTGACCGCCCAGATCATCCAGTCCAACGGCGGCGCCCTGGCCGGGCGCTGACGTGGACGCACTCTGGTCGACCGTCCCCGACATCGCCATCCCCGTCGGGTTCGTCCTCCTCCACGCCTACCTGTGGCTGCGCCTCGTCCGCGACACCACGCGCCGCGGCTCGCGCTGGCGGCTCGCGGGCGGGGCCGGGCTGGGCGTCCTGGGGGCGCTCGGGATGCTCGCGGTGGTCTTCACGCCGTCCGTCCACGCCCCCATGCGGTTCCAGGCGGCGGTCGGCTGGCCGGGATGGATCTGGTTCGGCGTCCTCATGTACCTCGCCGGGGTCCTTCTCGTCGCCGAGCCGGTGCGCTGGCTCCTGCTGCGCCGCAGCCGCGTCGCGTCCAACAAGGGTCCGATCAGGAGGATCACCGCCGAACCCGAGGGCACCCCCGAGGGCCTGTCGCGGCGGCGCGTCGTCTCCCGCGCGATCGGCCTGGGCGCGACCGCCGTCGCCCTCGGCACGGTCGGCGACGGCCTCTACGAGGGCTACCGCACGCCGCGCCTGAAACCGGTGGAGGTGGCGCTGCCGCGCCTGGACCGGGCGTTCGACGGGTACCGGATCGCGATCGTCGGCGACACCCACTTCTCGGCGATCCGCGGCAGCGGCTACTGCCGCCGCGTCGTGGAGCGGATCAACGGCACGCAGGCCGACCTCATCGCGTTCGTCGGCGACCTCGCCAGCAACGAGGCCGACCAGCTCCGCGAGGCCACCGAGCCCCTCGCCGGGCTCACCTCCCGCGACGGCGCGTTCTTCGTGTCCGGCAACGCCGAGCACTACGTGGGCGCCGACGCCTGGTACGAGCGCGTCGAGGAGCTCGGCATGACCGGCCTGCCCAACACGCGCGTCGAACTCGCCGGGTTCGACCTCGCGGGCGTCAACGACCTCATCGTGGAGCAGCGCCACATGCAGGCCACCGAGACCGGCCCCGACTTCGATGCGGCCCTGGGCGACCGCGACCCCGCCCGCCCCGTCGTCCTCCTCGCCCACCAGCCCAGCGCCGTCGACCGCCTCGCCGGCTACGGCGTCGACCTCCAGCTCTCCGGCCACACCCACGGCGGCCAGATGTGGCCCGTCCACGTCCTCTCCCGCCTGCGCAGCGGCCAACTCACCGGCTTCGAAACCCACCACGCCACCCAGGTCTACGTCACCAACGGAGCCGGAACCAACGGCCCCCCGATCCGCATCGGCGCAAACGCGGACATCACCGTCATGACCCTCCGCGCTGGTTGACTCCTGGCGGACGATTGCCGCCGCTGACCTGCGGGTTCGCGAACCGGCACGGAATGTCGGCGGGTGCCGTTAGGGTCGGGGCATGGACATCATTCTGATCCCCGGCTTCTGGCTCGACGCGTCCTCGTGGGACGAGATCACCCCGTCCCTGGAGAAGGCCGGCCACCGGACCCACGCGCTGACGCTGCCGGGCATGGAGTCGGTCGACGCCGACCGCTCCGGCATCGGCCTGCGCGACCACGTGGACTACGTCGTCGCCAAGGTCGACGAACTCGACGGCCCCGTGGTCCTCGTCGGCCACTCCGGCGGCGGCGCGGTCGCGCACGCGGTCGCCGACGCCCGCCCGGACCGCATCGCCCGCGTCGTCTACGTCGACTCGGCCCCGCTCGGCCCCGGCGGCGTCGTCAACGACGAACTCCCGGTCGTGGACGGCGAGATCCCGCTCCCCGACTGGAACGTCTTCGAGGACGAGGACCTCGTGGACCTCACCCCGGAACTGCGGGAGTCCTTCCGCGCCAGGTCGATCCCCACCCCCAAGGGCGTCGCCTACGACAAGCAGGTCCTCTCCGACGAGCGCCGCTTCGACGTTCCCATCACCATGATCTGCTGCGAGTTCGGCTCGGCCATGGTCCTCGCCTGGATCGAGCAGGGCGTCCCGTTCGTCAAGGAGCCCGCCTCGGTCAAGGACGTCACCTACATCGACCTGCCGACCGGCCACTGGCCCCAGTTCACCAAGCCCGTCGAGCTCGCTGAGGCCCTGGTCTCGGCCGTCGGCAAGGCGTAGTTCACGTCGACCGCGGTGCCGCTCGCGGCACCGCGGTCACCCGGCCTCGGGGAGCCGGTCCTTGTACTCGGCCGCAACTGATCGGGACTCCTCCACCCCCGCGACCTCGATCCCGGGGCAGGCGATCAGGAAGTCCAGGTCGCTCATGAAGCCCTCCATCGCATCGGCGTCCGGCTGCAACCGCAGGGTCGCGCCGAGCAGCTCCCGCGCCTCCTCCGACCGATCGAGGAGCAGCAGGTCGACCACACGGCCGAACCCGGACTCGATCGGGTCGGGGTCGGGCTCCGACCGGAGCGGATCGATCGCGGCGAGGAACTCGCGGTGCGCCTCGTCGCGCCGCCCCGCGGACATCAGTGCGAGCCCGTGCAGCGACCGCAGCGTGCCGTCCGCGGGCGACTCGGCCGTCATCCGGGCGGTCTCCGCAAGTGCCGCTGCGGCGTCCCCCGACGCCAGGTACCCCATGACCCGCCGCACGTAGACCCATTCGCTGTCCACGCCGAGCCCTATGAGCCGCTCGGCATCGGGGACGAGAAGGTCGTATCTGCGCAGGTCGAACAAGGTGTCGCTGTGCCGCTCCAACGCCCATTCGTAGTCGGCGTCGAGGGCGATCGCCCGGCCCAGGTCGGTCAAGGCCTCCTCCAGGCGCCCCGCCGACCGGTGCATCGAACCGCGGAACGCGTACGGGGTGCTGTCGTCCGGGATGAGCTCGATGGCCCTGCCGTAGTCGGCCAGCGCGGCGTCCTCGTCGCCCCGCTCGTCGTGCACCCAGGCGCGAAGCACGTAGCTCCAGCCCTCGTCGGGGCTCATGCCGATCGCGCGGTCGAGTTCGGCCAGCGCCTTCTCCTGGAGGCCTTGAAGATGGAAGGTGAAGCCGCGCTGCGCGACGTTCCTGTCGTCCTCCGGCGCCAGCGACCGCGCGCGGTCGAAGTCGGCGACCGCCTCCTCGTAGCGCTCCATGAGCTGCAAGACGACGCCGCGGTCGGTGTAGTGGGCGGCGCGCTCGGGGTCGAGTTCGATCAGGCGGTTCCAGTCCGCGAGCGACTCCTCGTACCGGGCGTGCGTCCGGTGCGACCAGGCGCGGTTCACCAGCGCGAGCCGCAGCGAGTCCGGGTCGAGGTCGCCGCTGTCGATCAGGGAGGTCAGGAACGCGGTGTCGTCGGACTCGTCCTTGAGCAGCTCGGTGAGGCGCGGCCCCCACGACTTCAGGCGCTCGGTGTCGGTGGCCTTCCCGGCCTCGGTGAGCATCGCGGCCCAGCGGCGGGCGAGCACGGTGCTCGTGTCGGCGGCCGAGGCGACGCGGGCGAGGACCTCCGGCAGTGTGGACGCCGGTGCCGCGCAGAGCCGGTGGTACGCCTCCTCCAGGTAGAGGGCCCGCCACTGCTCGTCGTCCCACCGCTGGTCCACTGCGATCCCGAGCGCGTCGCGCTCGTCGGCGAAGTGGTCGGCGAGGGCCTGGTGGCGTTCGCGCCACCGCTGCGGGGAGGCGATGCGGGCCGAGCGGAGCATGGGGTCGCGGACCGCGTCGTGGTAGCGCCAGTAGTCGCCGGTGCGGGAGACGAAGGGGAGGCGGCGGAGCCAGTCGAACAGGTCGGCGTGTTCGGCGGGGAGCAGGTCGCGGTTGAAGCGGCGGGGGAGCGCGGCGGCCTCGGCGAGTCGGCGCCGGTCCTCGTCGGGCTCCCACTTGAGGAAGCGCTTGACGGCGTCCTCGGTCGGGTCGAGGACCGCGCCGGGCTCCTGGGGGCTGTTCTCGGCGAGGGTCGCCAGCCACATCGGGATGCGGCCCGAGAGCGAGAGGATCACTGCCACAACGGATTCGTCCGAGACGCCGCGCTGGGCGAGGAGGGCGCGGGCCTCCTCCTCGGTGAACGGTTCGAGGGGGAACGACGCGATGAGGCTGCGCAGCGGGGACCAGCGGTTGTCGGCGAGCGCGAGCTGTCCGGCGACGACCGTGACGACCTTCGCGGAGAGCCCGCCGAACTTGCCCGAGAACAGGTTGAGAAGCCAGTCCTCAAGATACGGTGCGGTGCGCTCGAACGTGTCGAAGCACAGCACGACGGGCCGCTGTGCGGCGATGTCGTTGAGGGACTGGACGAACGCGCGCGAGAGCACGTCCACCGGGGACAGCAGCAGGTCGATGTCGGCCTTCTTGCCGAACTTCTGGACCAGGTAGGCGCGGAAGCGGTTCGCCTGGGAGGCGAGGGCGTCGGCGTCCACGAACTCGGTGATCGCGCCCGCCACGGGCACCGACTTCGCGAGGGCCATGCCCGCGCGGACCGTCGAGGCGGTGAGCATGTCGCCAAGGGGCGCATTGGGATCGCCTTCGAGTTCGGTGCGGCGCTGGCGGTAGGTGGCGAGCCGGGCCTCGAACTCGGTGAGGCGGGCGTCCTGGGCGGCGAGGTCGGCGGCGACGGCGGACATGGTCTCGACGACCTCGAAGTACTCCTCGTCGGCGTACGCGCAGGCGGCGCCCTCGGCCTGGGCGATGCGGCGGAACTGCTGGAGGAGGAAGGACTTGCCGACGCCGGCGATGCCGTGGACGTTGACGATGTAGCGGCGGGCGGGGTCGGCGGGCGGGAGGTGGAGGTTGCCGCGGAACTCGGCGAGCCGCGCTTCGCGGCCGACGAAGTCGTCCTGCTGGCGGTGGCGCAGGATGTCCTGGAGGGTCGGGGCCGCGTCGTCCAAGTGGTCACTCCCGGGGGGGTGCGGATGGTCGCCCCCAAGGGTAGGGCAGGACTGCCGGAGGCGGTGTCCCGGAGCGCCGAAATTCACCCGCTGAACTGCGGAAATCGGGGTGCTCGCAGACGGGGAAAATGTCGTACCCCGAACGTATGATCGAAGGTAGGACGGTCCTTGGAAGCCGCTGAGGACGCCCTCCCGAGAGGAGCCGAACATGCTCGAATCCGCCCCCGTTCAGCAGCCCGCCGCGCGGGACGCCATGCCGCACCTCGGTTACCGCGCGTGGCAGCGCTATCAGGACGCCGCGCAGACGGCCGTGGTCCTTCGCGGGATCGCCGCCGACGTCGCGGTCGCGCCGACCCCTGTGGACGCCGACGAGCTCGACGAGATCGAGGTGGCCCGCCGTTACCTCGCCGCGCTGGAAGCCAAGCGCCGCTTGCAGATCAAGCTCGCCGACATCGCCCCGGCGGCGGCCTCGTGGGAGGTGCTCGCCTCCGGGCGCGGCGACTTCTCGGTCGCCGACTCCGCGAAGATCCTCTCTCGGGACCCGTCGATCGAGATCGGGCAGAACCGCCTGTTCGCCGCGCTCGGCGACCTCGGGTGGACGTACCGCCAGCGGAGCGACCACTCGTGGCGCGTCTACCAGTCCGCCATCGCGGCCGGGAGGCTCTCCGAGATCCCCCAGTCGCACTCCCACCCCCGGACCGGCCGACGCGTCATCGACCCGCCGCAGATCCGCGTGACCGCCAAGGGCCTCGGCGAACTCCGCGAGCGCCTCGCCGGAGGCCGCACGGAGGTCCTGGTCGAACTGCCCCGCCGGGTCCCCGGCGAAGCCCTCGCGGAAATCGAGGCCGCCCGCGAATAACCCCTTGGCCGGGCGGCCGCGCGAGCGGCCGCCCGGCGGGGGGCGATGTCGTACCCGGCGGGCACAGTTGATCCGGGGGCGGCTCGACCCGTGCTCCCATCACGCCTGCGCGCTTGCCGGAATTAGAAGTCGAAGTCGTCGATGTTGTCCGCGTTGAACCTCGTGGGCGGGCCGAGGGTCACGACGCCGTCGGGGCCCACGGTGTACTCGCCGAGGTCGCCCGCGGTGAACACCTCGCCCTCGGCGCCGGTGACGATGCCCGAGGCGGCGGCCGCGCCCGTGTAGGCGGCGAGCTCGCCGAGGGCCGTGGGGTCCCAGAGGGCGAACTCGGTGACCGTGCCGTCGGTGACGAACTCGCGCATCTGGTTCGGCGTGCCGAGCCCGGTCAGCGCCACCTGGCCCTTGAACTCCGAGCCCGAGAGGTACCGGGCCGCCGCGGCGATCCCCACCGTGGTGGGGGAGATGATCGCCTTCAGGTCCGGGTGGGCCTGGAGGAGGCCCTGCGTCTCGGAAAACGACTTCTCGTCCTCGTCGTCGCCGTACACGACGTCGACCAGCTCCATGTCGGCGTAGCTGGGGTTCGACTCCAGCTCGGCCTGCATGACCTCGATCCACGCGTTCTGGTTGGTGGCGTTGGCGGTCGCCGAGAGGATCGCGATCTCGCCGGTGGCGTCGATCTGCTCCGCGGCCATCTCCAGCAGTGCCAGCCCGACCTCGTCGCTGTCCACCTGCGACACGAACAGGTCCCGGCACGAGGGATCCACATCGGAGTCGAACGTGACGACGACGGACCCGCCCGCACGGGCCTGCTCCAGCGAGGAGCACAGCGCGTTCGGGTCGTTGGCCGACAGGAGGATCACGTCGGTGGCCTGCTGGCTCAGCGTGTCGATGTAGGACACCTGCGAGGACGCCGACGCGTCCGAGGGCCCGGTGTACTCGAACGTCCCCTCCAGGGCGGTCGCCGCGGCCTCCGCGCCGGTGCTGGAGGCGTCGAAGTACGGGTTGTTCACCGACTTCGGGAGCATCGCGAACGACAGGCCGGTCGCGAACTCGGCGTTCGGGTCGGCGCTGGCGTCGCCCGCGGGGCCGGCGCCCGAGTCGTCGTCGCCCTGGGTGGTGCCGCCGCATCCGGCGAGGAGGGCCGCGGCCAGGATCGGGGTGGTGAGGAGGGTCAGGCGTCTGCGGTTCATGGGGTTGCTGCCTTTCATGCGGTTCGGCCGGTGGCGGTGGTGCGACGTCTGCGGAGTGCGGTCCGCAAGGCGCCCATGGCGTTCGGTGCGAGGACGGCGGCGATGAGGAGGGAGCCGGTGACGACGGTGAGCGCCTCGGTCGAGACGTGCGCCAGGCGCAGCGCGTTCTGCACCGACACCAGCAGGACCACGGCGGCGAGCACCCCGGGCAGGGCCCCCTTCCCGCCGAAGATCGAGACGCCGCCGAGGAGCACGACCGCGATGACGGTGAGTTCGAGCCCGGCCGCGTTGTCGGCGCGCGCCGAGGAGTACCGCAGCGTCCACAGGACGCCGACGAGCCCGGCCATCGCCCCGGACGCGACGTACAGCCAGAACTTCAAGCGCCCCACGCCGATCCCCGCGTACGCGGCGGCGACCGGGTTGGCGCCCGCGGCGTAGATCGAGCGGCCCGCCGGGGTCGCGTGGAGCACGACCCCGCAGGCCAGGGCCAGGACCAGCAGCGGGATGAGCACGTTCGGCACGGGCCCGCCGCCGACCGTCCCGAGCGTCCACCCGGTGAACAGCCGCGGCCAGTCCGCCACGGCCGTGTCGCCCAGGACCACGTACGCCAGGCCGCGGTACAGCGCGAGCGTGCCGATCGTGACCGCCAGCGACGGCAGCCCGAACCCGGTGACGAACAGGCCGTTGACCGCCCCGAGGACCGCCCCGAGCAGCACCGCCACCGGCATGATCGTCTCCAGCGCCATGCCGGCGTTCCACATCGCGCCCATCGCGGCCCCGGTCAGGCCCACGGTGCTCGCCACCGACAGGTCGATCTCCCCGGTCGTGACGATGAGCGTCATCGTCAAGGCCAGCAGCAGGATCGGCGCCAGGTCCAGAATGATGTACCCGGCGTTGCGCGCGGTCCCGAAGTGCTCCACCGTCATCGACGCGACGACCAGGAACGCCAGGGTGACCGCGATGATCGCGGCGTCCCACGTCATGAGGGGCCGCGCGAGGCGGCGCAGGTCAGCGGACATGGGACCCCTTCGTTCGCAGTGCCCTCGCGGCCCTGACGCTCACGAGCCGGTCGAGCGCGATGGCCGCGAGGATCAAAGCGCCGACGATCGCCTGCTGCCAGAACTGGTCGATGCGCAGCACCGGCAGGGCGTTGTCGATGACGGTGAGCAGCAGCGCCCCGAGCCCGGCGCCCAGCGCCGTCCCCGACCCGCCGAAGATCGCCACGCCGCCGACCACGACCGCGGCGACCACGTCGAGCTCCATGCCGTACCCCGCCGAGGCGTCCACGGTCCCGAACCGGGCCGCGTACAGCACCCCGCCGAGCCCCGCCAGGGCGCCCGACAGCACGTACGCCGTCATCAGCCGCCGCCCCGCCGGGACGCCCGCGAGGCGCGCCGCCTCCGGGTTCGACCCGAGCGCGTACAGGTCCCGCCCGGCCCGGTACCGGCCCAGGAACACCCCGACCGCGGCCAGTACCAGCACGGACACCACGAACAGGTACGGCACGCCGAGCACGTGCCCGCTCCCGAAGCCGAGGAACCCGCGCGGCAGGTCCGAGGCGTTGATCCGCGACCCGCCCGCGACGAAGTACACGACGCCGCGCAGCACGTACAGCGTCCCCAGCGTCGCCACCAGCGGCGGCACGCGTCCGAAGTGGATGACGACGCCGTTGAGCGCCCCGCACGCCGCGCCGACCGCCAGGCCCAGCCCCAGCGCGAGCGCCGTCCCCATCCCCGTGGCGCTCAACGCGCTCCCGGTGACGTACGCCGACAGTCCCAGCACCGAGCCCACCGACAGGTCGATGCCGCGCGTCAGGACCACCACGGTCATCCCGCACGCCAGCAGCAGCGTCACCGACGCCGCGAACAGCAGGTCCCGCGCCGACTGCGCGGACAGGAACCGAGGATTGAGCGCGGTCGTCGCCCCCACGAGCACCGCGAGCGCGACCACGAGTCCGAGCGCCCGGAACCGCAGCACCAGGTCGAGCCCCGCGGACCCCGTCCGCGCCTTCGCGATCGCCGTCATGCCGCCCCCGTCGCCAGCACCATCACCGACTCCTCGGTGGCCTCGCCCCGCGCCAGCTCCCCGGCGATCCGCCCCTCGCGCATCACCAGGACCCGGTCGGCCATCCCCAGCACCTCCGGCAGCTCCGAGGAGACCATGAGCACCGCGACCCCCTCGGCCGCGAGGGACGACAGCAGCCGGTGCACCTCGGCCTTCGTGCCCACGTCGATGCCGCGCGTCGGCTCGTCCACGATGAGCACCTTCGGGTCCGTGGCCAGCCACTTCGCGAGCACGACCTTCTGCTGGTTCCCGCCCGAAAGCGTCCCGGCCGCGTCCGCGAGGTCACCGAACTTCACGTTCAGTCGCGCGCTCCAGTCCGCCGCCGCGCGCCGCTCCGCGCCCCCCGTGAGGAACCCGAAGCGCGACAGGCGGTTCCGGCGCGTGATCGTCGCATTGCGCACAATGGACAGGTCGAGGAGCAGCCCCTGCTGCCGCCGGTCCTCCGGCACCAGCGCCACCCCGGCGCGCATCGCCGCCCGCGGACTCCCCGCCGGGAGCGCCCGGCCGTCCACGGTGACCGTCCCGGCGTCCCGCGGCGCGATCCCGAAGACCGCCTGCACGACCTCGCTGCGGCCCGCGCCCACGAGCCCCGCGAGCGCCACGATCTCCCCGGCCCGCACAGTGAACTGCACGTCCCGGCACAATCCCTCCCGGGTCAGCCCCGCGACCTCCAGGACCGGGCGGCCCGGCTCGACCTCCTGCTTGGGGAACATCGCGCCCAGCTCGCGCCCGACCATGCGCCGCACCAGCTCCTCCACGGTGACGTCGGCGAGGAGGTCGGTGGAGACGTGCGCGCCGTCGCGCATCACGGTGACGCGCTGGCACAGCGCCTCGACCTCGTCGAAGCGGTGGGAGATGAACAGGACCGCCGCACCGTCCTCGCGCAGGGCCCGCACGACCCCGAAGAGCCGCTCGACCTCGACGCCGGAGAGCGCGGCGGTCGGCTCGTCCATGACGAGCACGCGGGCGTCGCGGGAGATGGCCTTGGCGATCTCGACGAGCTGCTGGTCGGCGATCGACAGGCCCTTCGCGGGCCGGTCGGGGTCGAGGGGGACGCCGAGGCGCGCGAAGAGCGCGGCGGCGTCGCGGCGCATGGCGGCGCGGTCGATGAGGCCGAAGCGGCCCTTGGGCTGTCGCCCGATGAACAGGTTCTCGGCGACGGAGAGGTCCCCGAAGAGCGCGGGCTCCTGGTAGATCACGGCGATCCCGGCGTCGATGGCGGCGGCGGTGTCGCCGAAGGCCACCGGTTCCCCGCCGAGCTCGACGGTCCCGGCGTCGGGCCGGTACAGGCCCGCCAGGATCTTGATCAATGTGGACTTCCCGGCGCCGTTCTCGCCCACGAGCGCATGGGCTTCCCCGGCGTAGAGGTCCAGGTGCGCGCCGCGCAGGGCCCGGACGGCGCCGAAGGACTTGGCGACGCCCTTGAGGGAGGCGACGGGAGGCGCGGGCGGCGGCGCGGCGGCCGGGGCGGGGTCGGTTTCGAGAGCGGACAAGAGGCCCCCAGGGAATGAATCGTTTCAATACATCGATCTAATCGGTACTCTACAAACCCGAACGCCCCCAGGTCAATACCCGCCGCCCCGGCCCCGATCGCGCTCACCCCGGGTGCACGACCCGGACCTGTCCGTAAAACACTGGTATTTCCGCGTTCGCCCCTTTGATCTTTTAACAAACCATGTTAATGTGCGAATTCCTCGATTTCCGCACCACGGAGGTTCGCGATGGTCTCAAGAAGAACCATGATCGCCCTGACCGCGGCCGGAGGGGCCGTCGCCGCCAGCTCGCCCTGGTGGCGCACCTGGGCCGTCCCCGAGGCGGACGCCGCTCCCGCCACCTGCGAACTCGCGCTCGCCAACGACACCGACACGGCCAACGTCCACGCCTACGTCACCGGCCGCGAGTTCGGCACCGACCGCATGATGCTCCTGCGCCCCGGCGGCCAGGGCCCCTACTACATCGAGCAGCCCGGGAGCACCAACACGCCGCTCCCGGTCGACTGCGCGATCCCGCTCAACGCGCCCGGCGCGGCGCCCGTGGTCGTGACGCTGCCGCGCATGTACGGCGCCCGCGTCTACTTCGTGCGCGAGTCCAAACTGGAGTTCTTCGTGAACCCCGGCCCCGCGCTCGTCGAGCCCGCGTTCCAGAACGTCAACGACGCCAACTACGGCAAGGTCGCCTCGTTCTGCGAGTTCACCTTCAACGACGTGCAGCTGTTCGTGAACGTCAGCTACGTCGACCTCGTCACCGCCCTCCCGATCGCCCTCCGCCTCCAAGGCGACGGCGACCACTCGGTGGCCGCCCTCGACCGCGGCGCGGTCGAGAGCATCGCCGCCGACCTCGAAGCCCAGGCCGCCGCCGACGGCCAGCCCTGGGACACCCTGGTCATGCGCGACGGGAGCGGCAAGATCCTCCGCGTCATGTCGCCGCAGAACATCATGGCCCCCTACTTCGGCCAGCCCGACATGCCCTTCAACGGCTACTGGAGCGGCTACGTCAACCAGGTCTGGGACCACTACCGCGGCAACGACCTCCGCATCGACCTCCAGGGCGGGAGGGGCGTCCTCACCGGCCGCGTCCAGGGCGACAACCTCGTCTTCAACGACGGCTCCACCTTCACCAAGCCCGACGACCGCGACATCTTCACCTGCAACCACGGGCCGTTCGCCAACGTGCCCAGCGACTCCGACGCCAAGAAGGCCGCGCTCGCGCGCCTCGCCGCCGCGTTCAACCGCAGCACCGTCCACAACCACCCGGACCAGCCGAACGGCGCACCCGTCGCCGACTTCTACGCCAACGACGTCACCAACCACTACGCGCGCGCCGTCCACGACAACTCGCCGATCGGCTACGCGTTCCCCTACGACGACGTCACCCCCGACGGCGTCCCCGACCAGTCCGGCGTCGCCTTCGACGGCAACCCGACCAGGCTCACCCTGACCGTCACCTGACGGCCCCGCGGACCGGGGCGACCGAATCGCCGCGCGCAGACAGAGAGCGCTCTCTGACCGCGCGCGGGTCGCCCCGGTCCGCGGCGGGTCACCGCCCCTTCGGCGTCAGCAGCCCCCGCTCGTACGCGGCCGCCACCGCCGCCGCCCGGTCGTTGACCTCCAGCTTCGCGTACACGTGCACCAGGTGCGTCTTCACCGTCGCCTCGCTGATGAACAGCGCCTGCGCCGCCTCCCTGTTGCTGCGGCCCTTCGCGATCAGCGCCAGCACCTCCAGCTCCCGCTCGCTCAGCGGCCCCGCCGCCGCGGGCCCCGGCCGCCGCACCCGCGCCATGAGCACCGACGCCACCGACGGCGCCAGCACCGTCCCGCCCTCGTGCGCCGCCCGGATCGCCCGCCGCAGCTCCTCCGGCGACGCGTCCTTCAGCAGGTACCCCGCCGCCCCCGCCTCGATCGCGGGCAGCACATCCGAGTCCGTGTCGTACGTCGTCAGCACCAGGACCCGCGCCGCCGCGCCCCGCGCGCCCAGCTCCCGGATCGCCGCCACCCCGTCCGTGCCCGGCATCCGCAGGTCCATGAGCACCACGTCCGGCTCCAGCGCCAGCGCCCGGTCCACCGCCTCGCGCCCGTCCGCCGCCTCGCCGACCACCTCGATGTCCCCGCCGCGCGCGAACATCCCGCGCAGCCCGTCCCGCACCACCGGATGGTCGTCGGCGATGAGCACCCGGATCGGCTCAGGCGCCATCGGGCACCGCCGCGAGCGCCGGGACGATCGCCGAGACCACCGTGCCCCGGCCCGGCTCCGACTCGATCGACAGGCTCCCGGCGATCCGGGCCACGCGCTGGCGCATCGCCGACAGCCCGTACCCGCCCTTCGCCCCCGCCTCGGTCCGGCCGGGCGCGAACCCGGCCCCGTCGTCGCGCACGTCCAGCGCCAACTCGTCCTCCATATACGACAGCGTGATGCCGACGCGGCCCGCCCCGGCGTGCTTGGCGGCGTTGGTGAGCGCCTCCTGCACCACCCGCAGCAGCGTCACCTCCACCTCCGGGTGCATCGGCCTGGCGTCCCCGGTCGTCACCAGCTCCACCGGGACGCCGTGGGCCGCCGACCACTTCGCCGACACCTCCGCGAGCGCCTCCGGGAGCTGCGCGGTGTCGAGCGTCGGCGGCCCGATCGCCTGCACGGTGCGCCGCGCCTCCGCGAGGCTCTCGCGGGCCAGCTCCACGGCGCTGTCGAGGTGGCGGCGGCGCCGGGGCTCGTCGTCGGCCGCGTCCACGGCCTGGAGCTGCGCGATGATCCCCGCCAGGCCCTGCGCGACGGTGTCGTGGATCTCGCGGGCCACGCGCTGGCGCTCGTCGAGGACGCCGGCCTCGCGGGCCTGCGTCATGAGCTGCATGTGGAGGCCCGCGTTCTCCTCCATGGCGGCCTCGCGGGCCGCGAACGCCTCCTCCCGCTGGGCGCGGAGGCGCTCCATCCGGTCGTTCATCACGAAGCCCAGGCTGACCGCGGCGGTCTGGACGCACACGATCACCGCGTACACCGCGATCCCCTCGGCGCTCGGCTCCTCGGTCACCGTCGAGTTCACCACCAGCGACGTCGCGCCGACCCCCGCGACGATCATCCACAGGGGACGAAGCAGCCCGGCGTGGAAGAACCCGGTGATGACGAAGACGAAGAACAGCATGTCGAAGCGCATCAACGTGAACCCGAAGACGCTGAGCCCCGCGAAGTACACCGTCATCCGCACCGCCGGGACCGGCGGCTCCGCGGGCATCCGCGAGTACCCGAAGTACACCCAGAGCGCGGCCGCGGCCGACAGGACCGCGACGGCGGTCCGGTCGGCCGGGGGCATCTCGGTGATGAGCGAGCTGAGGCCGACGGCGATGCCGAGCGTCAGGTACGGGACCACGTCCATGAACCGGCCGTAGAACCCGAAGATCCCCGCCTGTCGGGCCCTGACCTCGGACACCGCCGCCTCGGCTCCCATGTTCGTCACTCCCACTTGAAGATCCGGGCCGACGCCGCGCCCGCGGCGACCGCGACCACCGCCATCACGAGGAGCTGCACGGCGTCCGGGCTCTCGCCGTTCCAGCTGTCGAGCAGCGTCTGCACGCCCGGCGGCACGTAGTCGCCGACCCGGGCCACCGCCTCGGGGAGCATGAACCGGGGGAGGTACACGCCGCCGAAGAACATGACCGACATGAACAGCACCGTCGAGATCCCGGAGGCGGCCCGCGCGGTGCTCGCGACGGCCGCCACGAGCATACCGATCGCGAAGACCGCGGTGATCCCGAGGACGAACGCGAGCGCGAAGCCCAGCGGGTTCCGCGGCAGCGGCACCCCGTAGGCGAGGCGGCCCGCCACGACCACGAGCAGCGCCGAGACCAGGGCCGCCGCGACGTTCACGACCAGCTGCGCGACAAGGAGCTTCCCCGGGTGCACCGGCGTGGTCCGCATGCGCCGCAGCACGCCGCGCTCGCGGTAGCCCGCCATCACCGCGGGCAGGGTGGTGAGGCCGATGACGGCCACGGACATGACGATCACCGACGGCGCGAAGTAGTCGATGAACCGCGCGCCGCCCATGTCGGCGGACGGCTCGCGCAGGATCGGGACGGCCCCGAGCCCGACGAGGATCACCGTCGGCAGGAGCAGTCCGATGAGGAGCGAGGTGGGGTCGCGGACGAACAGCCGCGCCTCGGTCTGGACGAGTTTCACGAGCGAAGACATCAGGGGGATTCCTCTTCTGTTGCGGGGGAGTGCGATCGGTATCGGTGCTGAGTGGACTCAGTGCTGTGCGGACTTGCCGGTGAGGGCCACGAACGCGTCGTCCAGGCTCACCTGCTCCACGCGCAGGTCGGCGGCGACGATGTGGCCGCGGGCCAGGACCGACGCGACGGCCTGGAGGAGGTTCCCGGTGCCCGAGACCACGACCTGCGGGCCGCTGCGCTCGACCGCGACGACCTCCGGCAGGTCCAGCAGGAGCGCGTCGGGGAAGTCCGCGGAGGGCCGGAACCGCACCCGCTGCTCGGCGCTGACGCGCGCGGTCAGCCCGGCGGGCGTGTCCACCGCGACGACCCTGCCCGCGTCGATGACGGCGAGGCGGTCGCACAGCCGCTCGGCCTCGTCCATGAAGTGCGTGACCAGGATGATCGTGACGCCCGAGTCGCGGACCTGCTCGATGAGGTCCCACGTGTCGCGCCGCGCCTGCGGGTCGAGCCCGGTCGTCAGCTCGTCGAGCACCGCCACGCGCGGGTTCCCGATGAGCGCCAGCGCGATCGACAGCCGCTGCTGCTGCCCGCCCGAGAGCTTCCCGAACGGGGTCTTCCGCTTGGCGCCCAGGCCGAGCGAGTCGATCAGCCGGTCGGGGTCGGCGGGGGAGCGGTAGAACGAGCGGTACAGGTCCAGGGCCTCGCCGACGCGCAGCCGGTCGGGCAGGCGGCTCTCCTGGAGCTGGATGCCGAGGACCTGCCGCAGCTCGGCGGCGTCCTTCGCCGGGTCGAGGCCCATGACCGAGACGCGGCCCGCGTCCCGCTCGCGCAGGCCCTCGACGCACTCGACCGTGGTGGTCTTCCCCGCCCCGTTGGGGCCGAGGATGCCGAAGACCTCCCCTTCCTCCACTGTGAACGAGACGCCGTCGGCGGCGCGCTGGTCCCCGTAATGCTTGACCAGGTCCTCGACTTCGATGATCGCCATGGGGTTCCTCCCTGCTCGGTATGGGACCACCCTCGCAGGAACCGGGCCCGCCGCCATCGCCCGCGCAGCCGAGGCCGCGGTTGATCCGCGCGGTCAACCGATCGGTTGACCCCTTCTCCTGACGGTCATGTCGTTTTTCGGCCAGACACGAGGCGACACGGCTGCTTTGATTGCCGCATGACGATCGAGAAGGCCGCGCGCTTCCGCGCCCTCCACACCGCCCCGCCGCTGCTCCTGCCGAACTGCTGGGACGCCGCCAGCGCCGCGGTCATCGCCGACGCGGGCGCCGCCGCCGTCGCCACCACCAGCGCGGGCGTCGCCTGGAGCCTCGGCCGCCCCGACGGCGACCGCCTCGACCGCGACGCCGCCATCGCGCTCGTCGAGCGCGTCGCGCACGCCGTGGACGTGCCGGTCACCGCCGACATGGAGTCCGGCTTCGGCGCGACCCCGAAGGACGTCGCCGAGACCCTTGCGGCCGTGGCGGAAGCGGGCGCGGTCGGCGTCAACATCGAGGACGCCGACACCGCGACCCCCGGCGTCCTCCGCCCGATCGCCGACCAGGCCGAACGCCTCGCGGCCGCCCGCGAAGGCGCGGGCCCGGACCTGTTCATCAACGCCCGCATCGACATCTACCTCGCGGGCATCGGCGACCCGGAGACCCGCCTGGAGGCCGTGATCGAACGCGCCTCGGCGTACGCGGCGGCGGGCGCGAACGGCATCTTCGTCCCCGGCGTCGCCGACGCCGACACGATCGCCAACCTCGTGCAGGCGATCCTGCTGCCCCTCAACGTGATGGCGGGCCCCGGCGCCCCCGCGCCCTCCGCGCTGGCGAGCCTCGGCGTGGCCCGCATCAGCCTCGGCCCCCAGCTCGCCTCGGCCGCCTACGCGGCGGCCCGCCGCGCGACGGTGTCCCTTCTGGAGTCCGACTCCTACGACGCCGTCGAGGGCGGCATCGACTTCGCGACCATGCAGACGCTCCTCGACCGCCCTTAGGCGCCGGGCGCGTCGCGGATCATGCAGGTGAGGCGGCCGGTGCACACGCGCCGGCCGTCCTCGTCGCTGACGACGACCTCGTACGTGGCGGTGGACCGCCCGCGGTGGATCGGCGTCGCGACGCCGGTGACGGTGCCGGAGCGGACCGCCCGGTGGTGCGTCACGTTCAGGTCCACGCCGACCGCGATCTTCCCGGGCCCGGCGTGCAGCATCGAGCCGACCGACCCGAGCGTCTCGGCCAGGACCGCCGACGCGCCGCCGTGCAGCAGCCCGTACGGCTGCCGGTTCCCCTCGACGCCCATGCGCGCGACGACGCGCTCGGGCGCCGCCTCCAGCACCTCGATGCCCATGCGCGCGCCCAGTTCCCCGGCGGAGAACAACTGCTGGAGGTCCATCCCTTCACCGGCGAACCGGTCGAGGACCTCGGGCGGGAATTCGGTCATGTCGGGCGGCTCCAATCGGACATCGGCCCGGCCGCAACATCACGACCGGCGAGCCCCGCCAGTCTAGGACGCGGCGCCTGGCGCTCGCTCCGTCTCGGCGGCTGCGCTGCCGGGCTCGGCCCGCTCGGCGATCGCCTCCGCCGCCGGGCACGCCGATGCCGACGAGCGCTCGGGCACCCCCGGATCAACTGTGCCCGACGGGTCCGACACTCGGCCCGACCGGACTCGGCCCCGGCGCCCCGAGGGCACCCAGATGCCGAAGCGCCCGATGGGCCCCCGGTACAAGGGTGCCTCAGGGGTCCGACAGTGCCGTTCGGGCCGCGCCGCCCCCGCGGCTCCGCCGCGGACCGGTCCCGGGCACACCGCGGTCGCGGTGCCGGGTGGGCCCCCGGTATCAAGGGTGCCTCGGGGGGGGCCCCCTCCCCCGAACGCCCCGGGGGTGGGGGATCAGATCGGGGTGCAGGTCACCGTCGGGGTGGCCGGGGCGCCGGTGCCGATGAAGCCCCATGCGGAGGTCTTCGTCTGGCCCGCGGCGACCGCGCCGTTCCAGTCCACGTCGGTGGCGGTCACCGCGGTGCCGCTGCTGGTCACCGTGGCGTTCCAGCTGCTGGAGATCGTCTGCCCGCCGGTCCACGTCCATGTCAGGCGCCACCCGGTGATCGCCGCGGACCCGGCCGTGACGTCGACGTTCGCCTGCCAGCCGGAGTTCCACGAGCTCACGACCTTGATTGCCGCCGAGCACCCGCCCGCCGGGCCGCCCGTGGGCGTCGTGACCGGGTCGGTCGGGGAGGTCGTCGGGTCGACGTCGGTGTCGTACCCGAAGAACTCCAGCGCCTTCGACGCCATGCCCCACGAGTACAGGTTGTGCCCGACCCCCTGGAGGCTGATCGCCTCGACCGCGGCCTGCGCCCCGGTGCCGCCGTAGCGGGTCCGGTTCCAGTTCGCCTGCGGCACATCGGAGTAGTCAGCGGTCTGGTCGGTGCCGTGGACGTTGGTCCACTGGTCGATCTGCTCCTGGAAGTTCGGGTACCGCAGCGTGTCGTCGGCCGTGCCGTGCCAGATCTGCATCCGCGGCCACGGCCCCGAGTACCCGGGGTTGGCGCCGCGCACCGCGTCGCCCCACTGCTGCGGGGTGCGGTTGATCGTCCCGCCCGAGCACTCCGAGTTCCACTCCGAGCCGTTGGTGGTGGCGAAGCACGTGTACGGCACGCCCGAGAAGGACGCGCCCGCGGCGAAGACCTCCGGGTAGACCGCCAGCATCACGTTGGTCATCATGGCGCCCGAGGAGATCCCGGTGGAGTAGACCTGATCGGGGTCCACGTTGTACCTCGCGTCAACCCAGTCCATCATGGACTTGACGCCGACGGTGTCGCTGCCGGTGCCCGCGAGGGACGCCGCCGAGGACACGTCCCAGCACTTGCTCGACCGCGTCACCGACGGGTACAGCACGATGAACCCGTACTGGTCGGCCAGTTGCGCCCACTCGGTGCCGCTGTACATGGCCGGGCCCGACCCGGTGCAGTAGTGGATCGCGACCACCAGGGCCGGTTCGGGATCGACGTTGTCGGGGACGTACAGGTACATCTGGAGCGCGCTCGGGTTCGTCCCGAAGTTCGTGATCTCGGTGAGGCTCGCCGCGCTGGCGGGCCTGGGGATCATGACCGCGATGAGCGCGGCCGCCGCGACGAAGACGGCGGTCGCGGCCGCCATCAGTCCTCTGCGCATGCGGGGGAAGGAGATTGTGGACATGGAGACCTCTCTTGACGCTGCCGGGGGCGCCGTTGCGGCCCTCGGAGCGGGCCGCGCGAGCCGGAGGAACCGATGGGGATCGCGGTGAGGGTCCACACACTATATATCCACATCCTTCGATGGGCAAGCGCTCCCAAAGAGGCACGGGAACGCCGCCCGGCGCTACCGCCGGGCGGCGCAGGTCCAGCCGGTCAGGCGCGCTCGCCCGCCGCGGCCGCGATGCCCAGGCCGATCATCGCCGTGCCGCCCGTGCGGGCCAGGACGAGCTTCGGCTTCGGGCGCTTGAAGACGTCGCGGACCGCCGAGGCCACCAGGCCCCACACCGTGTCGCACAGCGCCGCGAGCATCGCGAACGTGCCGCCCAGGATCAGCATCTGCGCCGTCGCCGCGCCCGCGGTCCGGTCCACGAACTGCGGCAGGATCGCCAGGAAGAACAGGATCGTCTTCGGGTTCAGCAGGCCCACCATGAAGCCCTCAGCGACCGTCGCGAGCGCCCGCTTCGGCGCCGCCGACTCCTCCTCCGGCGTCGCCATCAGGCCCTTGCGGTCACGGAACGCCTTGACGCCCAAATAGATCAGGTACGCCGCCCCGGCGTACTTGACGATCGCGAACGCCAGCGCCGACTCCTGGATGAGCGCCCCCAGCCCGAACGCCGCCAGGGCCGAGGCGCAGAACGTGCCCGCGGCGTTCCCCCAGGCCGTGAGCACCGCCTGCCGCCGTCCGTAGATCAGCGCCCGGCTGACGGTGAACATGACCGAGGGCCCCGGGATGAGGATCAGGATGAGCGAGGCGGCGACGAACGCCAGGAAGTGCGCGGTATCCGACATGGTCCGATCAAAGCACCGGCGCGGCGGCGCGGCAACACGATTCCCGGGCGCGACCGGGCCGTTGCCGAACCGACGCCTCCCCGGTTCCACGTGACACTCCGTGCACGGACGCCTCCGCCGTCACATGGCCGGGTGTCCACAGCGGAAATCCGCGTGATACAGAGTTCTCTTCACATCCCTCATTCCTTGCAGGAGCCCACATGGTCCTTCCGCCCGGGGCGGGGACACCGCCCCCAGACGACCCCACCCTCGCGATCCAGCGCCTCCAGCCGCGCTGGCCCCTGCCCGCCCCTCCCGCGACCGGGTTCCCGCCGCCGCAGGTGCAGCCGCGCAGCGACGCGGCCCGCGCCGTCGGCGGGTTCGCGCTCCTGGCGATTCCGGTCGCGGCGCTGGTCGTCGCGTACGTGCTGCCGACGATCCGCACGTTCGAGTTCAGCCGCCTCGGCGGCCTCGGATTCGGCGAGCCCGAGAGTGTCGGGGGTGCGAACTACGATCGGGTGGTCGACGAAGGCGCGTTCTGGAACGGCATGGCGCACCTGATCGGCCCGACCGCGCTGCTGGTGCTCGGCGGGGCCGTCGTCGCACCGCTGCTGGCGCTGCTCGTCCACCGCGCCGGCGCGAAGGTCCGCGCGGTCTCGCGCGTCGCGTGGGCCCTTGCCGCGGTCACGTTCGCGCCCGCGGCCCTGACGGTCGCCTGGCTCGTCGCGGGCGTCCTCGACGGCCGCAGCTCGGACGCGACCGTGTACGACTGGCCGCTGCTGGTGTCCGGCGTCGTCATCGGCACCGGCGTGCTCGCCGTGCTCGCGGCCCTGCGCGGCGACGGCAGGCGCACCGCGGCCGTGCTGACGACCGCCGCCCTGACCGCGATCGGCCTGGCCGCCGCCGGGCTCCAGACCTTCGCCTACGGCACGATCAGCGGCCTGCCCCCCGACGCGCCCATGCCCCTGCGCCAGATCTACGACGGCGTCAGGGCCGGGCTCGACGTGGGCGGCGCGACCGCGAAGTCGATGCTGCTCTTGGCGATCCTCTCGGCCCTCGGCATCGGGGCCGCGGTGCTGTTCGCCGCCGCCCGGTTCCGCATCGACGTCCTCCCGCGGGCGGCGCGGCCCGCCGCGGAGTCGGTCCCGCCCGGCACGGGACCGGCGGCCCCGGGGTCGGCCGATGTCCGGCCGGGTGCGCCTGGATCGGCGGCGTTCGGACCCGGGTCGGCGGTGTCCGGCGCGGCCGAGCCCCGGCCGGGCGCGTCCGGAGTCGGACCGGGTGCGCAGGGCCCGATGGCGCCCGGGTTCGGGTCGTCGGGGTCCGGGGCGCTCGGCGGCGGGCCGGCGACGCCGGGGGCCGCCGGGTTCGGGCCGTCGGGCCCGGTCGTGCCCGGGTCGTCCGCGTTCCGCTCGGCCGCACCGGGGTCCGCGCCCTCGGGCGCGGCAGTGCCCGGCCAGGGCGGACCGGGGTCGGTGGGGTCCGCGTTCACAGTGCCGGGCCAAGGCGGGCCGGGATCGCCGCCGCCCGGGGCGACCGTGCCGGGTCAGGGCGGACCGGGGGCCATGGGGTCGGCGTTCGCCGTGCCGCGCCAAGGCGGGCCGGGGTCGCCGCCAGGCGCTGCCGTGCCGGACCGAGGCGGGCCCGGGGGTGCCGGGCCGTTCGGGATCGGGGCGGGGCCGGAGGCGGGGCGGTCCGGGGAACCGAAGGGCAGTGCCGGTGCCGTGGTGGTCGCGCTGCTCGTGCTCGCCGTGGCGCTCGGGGCCGTCGGATATTACCTGCTGCCGTGGGTCTCCCGGGTCGCCGAAGGCGGGCCCGAGGCGCAGGATCTGTGGTTCGTCATCCGGCGCACGTGGGGGCCGCCGCTGGTGACGACCGGGATCGCGGTGGTCGCCGCCGGGGTAGGCGGGTTCGCGGTCGGGGCGCTGCGGCCGCTCGGGGACGCGTCGAGGTGGCTGCTGCTGCCGTTCGCGCCGTGGCTGTTCGTCGGGACCGGGCCGCTGGCCGCCGCGCATCTCGAAGCCGTCGCGGGCGAAGGGGAATGGGTCGCGATCGGGTCGTTCCCGCCGCGGGCGTGGATCGCGATCCCGCTGCTGTTCCTGTTCACGGCCCTGTGCTGGGGCCTGGAGGACCGCCGCCGGGCGTTCGTCGCGCAAGGCCGCCGGGGGAGCGCCAACGGGGCGTTCGCCAAGGCCGCGTGGCCCTTCGCGCTCCTGGCTGCGCTGGCGCTGCTCCTGGTCCACGTGCAGGACCTGTTCTGGACGCAGCTGACGTTCCAGGACATGCTCAGCTCCGGCGTGATGACCTACGCGCTCGCGAACCTCGACCTGGAGCACACCGGCATCACCTACGGGTTCCCGCTGCCGCTCCTCGCCGCCTACGCGGTCGCCGCGGTCGCGTTCGCGCTCTGGTACCTGCCGCGCCTGGCGATCCGCACCGGCCGCGCGTGAAGACGCGGAACGGGGGCCGACTTGCCTCGGCCCCCGCTCCGTCCGCCCGTCTAGTTCCTGACGAACTCGATGTCGTGGAAGCGGCCCGCCGAGGTGTCGTAGTGGAGCCGCGCGCCCTCCATGTACCCGAACAGCGGGCCCCAGTCGTCGTGCTCCGCTTCGGGGAACAGCGCCACGAGACCGCACTCGATGTGGCCGCCGTGCCCGATGACCAGGGCCGCGTCCCCGGGGCCGAGCGGGGCGAGGAGCTCGGACCACTGCCGGGCCAGCGCGTGCGAGTAGTCGCTGACCGCGCTGCCGCGGCGCCCGACCAGGCGCGCGAGGCGGGTGAACGGGGCGCCGACGTCGTGGTTGGCCGCCTGCGACTCGTTGAGGAACGCGTTCACATTGTGGAGGGTCGGGAGCTCGACCGTGACCGCGAAGCCCATCGCGATGGCCGTCTCCCGCGCCCGCGGGGCGACGCTCGTCGCCACGGTCTCGAAGGGCCCCATGAGGGTCCCGGACCAGCGCGCCAGTTCGACCCCCTCCTGCGAGAGGTGGACGGCCTCGTCGCCGTTGCGCTTGCTGTGCCGTCGGATCTCAAGCATGGGCATGGGCGGTCTCTTCTCTTCTCGAACACGCTGCAAGCGGGTGGAGCGTGTGGTGCGCCGGCGGTCCGCATCGAGCCTACGCGGCGGGGGCGAACCGGGCCGAAGGTGGCTGCGTGACCCAGGTCAAGAACCGGTTCCGGTTGCGCCCCAGGGTTTCAGGCGTGTTTCAGGGCTTGACGGCGATGGCCGCGATCTGGGTCCGCTCGAACGGCTCCATGTCCGCGACCTCGGGGACGGCGCGCCCGGGGTCCTCCGGGAACCACCGCGGGACGTACTCCAGGCCCGGCGCGACCAGCGGCATCCCGAGGAAGTGCCGCTCGATCCGCTCCACGGGACGGCACCAGCCGTTCCCGAGGGTCTCCAGGCACGCCCGCGACAGCGCGTGCTGCGCCGGGTCGCCCGTGTCGGGCCAGGTCGTGATGAACAGGTGCGAACCGGACGCGAGCGGCTCCATGAGGGACGCGATGATCTCGTCCGGCCGCTCGTCCTCCGCGATCTGCATGATCATCCCGATGAGCATGAGCCCCACCGGCCGGTCGAAGTCGATCGCCTCGCGCACTTCGGGATTGGCGAGGATGCCCTCCGGGTCGCGCAGGTCCGCCGTGACCACCGTCGTGGTCCGGTCGTCGGCGAGCAGCGCCCGCCCGTGCGAGAGCACCATCGGGTCGTTGTCCACGTAGACCACGTGCGCCTCGGGGTTGATCTCCTGCGCCGCCTCGTGCGTGTTCTGCTTCGTGGGCAGGCCGCAGCCGATGTCGAGGAGCTGGTCGATCCCGGCCGTCCGCACCATGTACTGCACGCCCCGCACCAGGGCGGCCCGGTTGAGCAGCGCGCACTCGCGGGCCTGGGGGATATGGGCGGCGAAGACCTCCGCGGCCTCGCGGTCGGACTTGAAGTTGTCCCTGCCGCCGAGGATCGCGTCGTAGACACGGGCGGTCGAGGGCACGTCGGGATCGATCCCCTTGGGAGGCCATTCGGGGGCTGCTTCGTTCACGGCAATCCAATCGGCGATGAATGGGCAGATCACAGGGGGACCGGGGCGTCGCGCCGGGCCGCGCGGCGTCTCCGGTGGGGCCGGTCGACACCCGGCCCCGGAGGGTCCCGCCGCCGGTGCGGGACGTGGCTGGCTAAAGCCTACGCCATCGAACCGGCGATCACGAGGGACGCTCCCCAAGGGGTCGTTGACGATCCAACCGCCCCCGACCTGGAATGCCCGCTATGCCGGAAGCCGCCGCGGATGCCGCCCCACCGGCCGCGGCACCCGCACCGCGCCCTCCGCGAGCCGCAACCGCACCGCCGTCGCCAGCGGGTCCCCCAGCGCCGCGAGCACCGGCTCGGCCGTCCGCCACTCCTCCCGCGCCCCCGCCGTGTCCCCCATGTCGTACCGCAGGTTCCCCAGCCGGTACCGGAACCGGCCCTCGCTCAACTGGTCGCCGATCTCACCCGCGAGCGCCAGCGCGCTCCCGTACGCGTCGGCGGCCCGCCGGTGGTCGCCCATCTCCAGGCACGTCTCCGCGATCACCTGGAACGACCGCATCTGCGCCCACCGGTTCCCGATCACCTCCGAGCGGTCCAGCGCCGCCCGGAACATCTTGAGCGCCATCTCGAACCGGCCCTCGCCCGCGTACGCGCGCCCGATCGCGCACAGGCTCGACCCCTCGCCCCACGGCGTCCCGGCCCGCTCCGCGTTGTCGTACGCGCGCCGCGCGTGCTCCAGCGCCTCGTCGACCCGCCCGCGCCGCACGCACGCGTGGCTCAGCCCGCACAGCGCCTGCACCAGCCCCGCCGCGTCCCGCACCTCCTCGTAGTGGGCGACCGCGTCCTCCAGCAGCGCAACCGCTTCGGCCGGGCGCCGCAGCTCCGTGTACGCCTCCGCGAGGTTCACCGCGAGCGCCGCGGCCACCGCCGCGTCCCCGGTCCGCCGCGCCGACGCGAGCGCGGTCTCTCCCGAGACCGCGTAGGACTGCCAGTGCCGCATCAGGACGCAGTGCCCGCCCGCCGCGTACGCCAGACGCCACGCGTAGTCGTGCTCGCCCGCGTCGGCCGCGAACCGCACCAGCGCGTTGATGTTGTGCCGCTCCCGCTCGTACCAGTGCAGGGCGTCCCGCGCCGTCCGCACCGAGGCGTCCGGCAGCGCCGGGACGTCGAGCCCGAACCAGTCGGGCATGAGCAGCCGCGTCGCCGCCGCGGCCGTCCCCGTGTACCAGGCGAGGAGCCGCCGCGCCGCGTCGTCGGGCTCGTCCTCCGCGATCCACCTCGTAGCCGCGTACAGCCGCAGCAGGTCGTGCATCTGGTACCGGCTCGGCCCCGGCGACTCCACCAGGTTCGCGTCCACAAGGGTCTCCAGCCGCTCCTCCGCGTCGGCCTCCGGAATCCCCGCGAGCCGCGCCGCCACCAGAGGCCCGAAGTCCAGCCCCGGGAACAGCGCTCCCAAGCGCCGGAACACGAGCCGCTCGCCCGCCTCCAGGGCCCGGTACGACATCGAGAACGCCTCCATGAGCTGGAGGTCCCCGGCCTCCAGCTCGCTCAGGCGCCGCCGCTCGTCGCGGAACCGCTCCGTCAGCGTCCCCACCTTCCACTGCGGACGCGACGCCAGCCGCGCCCCCGCGATCCGCAGCGCCAGCGGCAGGTTCCCGCACTGCTCCGCCAGCTCCGCGGCCGCCTGCGGCTCGGCCGCCACCCGCACCGCCCCCGCCGTCCGCGAGAGCAGCTCCAAAGACTCCGCGGCGCTGAACGGCTCCAGCCGGAGCGTCCGCGCCCCTTCGAGGCCGATGAGGCTGCCCCGGCTCGTGGCGATGACCACGCACCCCGGCGTTCCCGGCAGGAGCGGGCGCAGGTCGGCCTCGCCCCGCGCGTTGTCGAACACGAGCAGGCACCGCCGGTGCCGCAGCAGCGACCGGTAGGCGCTGGCGAGCTCGTCGAAGTCGGCGGGGACCCGCTCGTCGGGGTGCCCGAGGGTGCGCACGCACTGGCGCAGCACGGTCTCGGGCGCGAGGCGCCGCTCGTCGAAGCCGCGCATGTTGATGAACAGCTGCCCGTCGGGGAACTCGGGCGCGAGGCGCTGCGCGAGGTGGACGGCGAGCGTGGTCTTGCCGAGCCCGGGGCCACCGGTGACGCCGATGACGATGGGGGAGCGGCGGTCCGGCTCGTCGAGCGCGTCCAGGACGGCTTCCAGGAGCGTCGCGGTCTCGGCCTCGCGCCCGGCGAAGTCGGGGAGGTCGGCGGGGAGCTGGTACGGCAGCGGGGCGGCCCGCGGCGCGGTCCGCGCGGGCGCGCCCGCGACGTCGCGCTGGAGCCGGTGCCACCGCCGCTCCCACGCCTCGGGGTCGGCGCCGCACGCGGAGGCGTACGCCTGCACGACTTCCAGGGACGGCATCTCGCGGCCGGAGGCGGCCCGCGCGAGGGTCGAGGCCGAGTAGTGCGCCCGGGACGCCATGGCCCGGTACGTGCTCCCGGGCGCGGCGGCGCGGAGCTCGCGCAGGCGCTGCGCGAACTGCTCCAGGGGCCCCCGCCCGGGGTCGATCGGTTGCTCAGGTCTTCCCATGGCCTCGCTCTTCGCCTCGGAACCGTGCCGGTCGGGTCATCCGCGTGAACAACCCTCATCGTATCGAGCGGGGGCCATGTTCGCGGGGCGAACACGCGGAGGCAGGTCGCGCCGGTCCGGTGCGGCCGACGCGGATCGCCGTCCGGGAGGCGTTGTCGCGCAACAATCGCGCGAGTGGTCAACAATCGTGACCCTCCGTAGCGTCGGTGCCGGAACCCGTTTCGTACACCAGGACGCATCGCGCTGCGGTGCGCCGGACAGGAGCCAGCGCATGGACACCTCTCCCACCGACCACCGCATCCGGAACGTGGTCGTCCTCGGCGGGGGCACCGCCGGGTGGATGACCGCCTCCTATGTGGCCAAGGCGTTCCAGGGCACGGTGAACGTGACCGTCCTGGAGGCGCCCGCGGTGCCGCGGATCGGCGTCGGCGAGGCCACGGTCCCCAACCTGCACAAGGCGTTCTTCGCGTTCCTCGGCATCGAGGAGGACGAGTGGATGCGCGAGTGCAACGCGAGCTACAAGATGGCCGTCAAGTTCGTCAACTGGCGCACCGAAGGCGAGGGCCAGGCCGCATCTCGCACCCACAATGGACGGCCGGACCACTTCTACCACACGTTCGGCATCCTCCCGAACCACGAGCAGCTCCCGCTGTCGCACCACTGGTTCGCCGACAAGGCCGCCGGGCGCACCGACGAGCAGTTCGACTACGCGTGCTACCGCGAGCCGGCCGCGATGGACGCCAAGCTCGCGCCGCGCGACCGGGACGGCAACCGCTGGACCAACTACGCGTGGCACTTCGACGCGCAGCTCGTCGCGGACTTCCTGTGCCGCTTCTCGGTCAAGTCCCTGGGGGTCACCCACGTCCAGGACCGCTTCACCGAGGCCGTGCGGGACGAGCGCGGCTTCGTCACCGCCCTGAAGACCGAGACCGGCCGGGTCCTCGAAGGCGACCTGTTCGTCGACTGCTCGGGCTTCCGCGGCCTGCTCATCAACCAGGCCCTGCGCGAGCCGTTCCTCGACATGAGCGACTACCTGCTGTGCGACAGCGCGGTCGCCGCGGCCGTCCCGCACGACGACGAGGCCGGGGGCATCGAGCCGTACACCTCCGCGATCGCCATGAAGTCGGGCTGGACCTGGAAGATCCCCATGCTCGGGCGCTTCGGCTCCGGGTACGTCTTCTCCAGCCGCTTCACCGACCGCGACACCGCCTCCGAGGACTTCTGCCGCCTGTGGGGCCTCGACCCCGACACCACGGCGCTCAACCAGATCTCGTTCCGGGTGGGCCGCAACCGCCGCACCTGGGTGAAGAACGTCGTCGCCGTCGGCCTCGCCTCCTGCTTCCTCGAACCGCTCGAATCCACGGGCATCTACTTCATCTACGCGGCGATCTTCCAGCTGGTGAAGCACTTCCCGGACAAGCGGTTCGACCCGGTCCTCGCCAAGCGCTTCAACGCCGAGATCGAGACGATGTTCGACGACTCCCGCGACTTCATCCAGGCGCACTTCAAGTTCGCCCCCCGCAACGACACTCCCTTCTGGAGGGAGAACAAGAACCTGGTGCTCGACGCGGGGATGCAGGAGAAGGTCGACATGTACCGGGCCGGGATGCCCGTGAACCTGCCGGTCGCCGACGAGTCCACGTACTACGGGAACTTCGAGGCCGAGTTCCGCAACTACTGGACCAACGGCAGCTTCTACTGCATCTTCTCCGGGCTCGACCTCGTGCCCGACCACGTCTACCCGACGCAGGCCCTCCGCGCGGGCGACGGCGCCCGCGAGGTCTTCGCGGGCATCGCCGAGGAGCGCGACCGGCTCCTGGCGACCCTCCCGACCGCTTACGAGTCCCTGCGCGAGCTGCACGGGAAATAGCCGCCGCCGGGCCCGGCGGCCCCTACCGCCGGGCCCGTCCGCTGAAGGGCGACAACGCATGCACCGCAACGGCACCACCCTCGACGACCCCCGCTTCGACGGGCCCCGCACGGCCGCGCTGGACCCGCTCGGGGCCGACGCGCCCCTGCGCGCCGTCCCCGCGATGAACGCCGCCGCCGACGTCCCGGCCCTGACCGCGGCCCTGCGGCGGCTCACCCCCAGCCTCCCCGAGGTCGCCGCGTTCGACTTCTGCGAATGCCTCGCCGCCATGCGCGACCTGGGGCTCCTCCTCGGCTCGGTCAAGCGCCACGGCGTGCAGCCCGTGCCGCTCGTCCCCGGCCTGGAGGCGGTCCTCACCGAGCTCGGCCGGCGCACCGACATGATCCCGCGCGACACCGTCCACCACTACACCGAGTGGAACCCCCTGGGCCCCAGGCAGCGCATGTACACCGGCGATCCGCAGGAGACCGTCCTCATGGGAGGACCGCGCGCCTCGATCCCCGCGCTCGGCCGGGCCCTGGAGCGCTGCGACGACCTCGGCGGGACCGACCTCGCCGACCCCGCGTTCGTGCCGCTCCTCGACGACCTCTCAGATGCTCTGGGCGCCTTCGAGACCTCGATCGCCGACGTGGTCGCCCGCGTCTCCCCGGAGTTCTTCGCGCAGCGGATGCGCCCCTACTACGAGGAGGTCGCCGTCGCCGGGCGCGACTGGCTCGGCCCCGCCGCCGCGCACGTCCCGCTCTACCTCGCCGACCTCGCCCTGTGGGCCGCCGACGACAACGACCCCGCGTACGAGGCGTTCCTGGCGGAGTCCGCCGAGCACACCCTCCCCAGGTGGCGGGCCCTGGTCGGCCAGTGGCGCGAGCGGCCCTCGCTGGTGCGGCGCCTGCGCGAGGCCGCGGAGCCCGACCCCGAGCCGTGGGCCCGGCACCTCGCCGCGCTCCACCGCGTCATGCGCCGCCTCGTGGTCTTCCGCGGCCGCCACCTCGGCATCGCCCGCAAGGCCTACAAGGAGGAGGTGCGCCTCTACGAGCTCGGCTCCGGCGGCGGCTCCATCGGCCTCCTCCAGTCCATCCTGGACATGACGCGCGACAACGCGGCCGCCGCCAAGTCCCTCGTCCCCGCCGGGAGGCCCGCATGAGGATCGTGATCGCCGGGGGCGGCATCGGCGGGCTCACCGCCGCGCTGTCGCTCCACGCCGCCGGACACCGCGATGTGCGCGTCCTCGAAGCCGCGCCCGAGCTGCGGCCCCTCGGCGTCGGGCTGAACATCCTGCCCAGCGCCGTCCGCGAGCTCCACGCGCTCGGCCTCGCACCCGCCGTCGAGGGCCACGCCGTGACCACCGCCGAACTCGCGTTCTACACGCGCCGAGGCGATCTCGTCTGGTCCGAGCCGCGCGGGCGCTTCGCCGGGCACCGCTTCCCGCAGTACTCCCTGCACCGGGGCCTCCTCCAGCAGGACCTCGCCGACGCCGTCGCCGCCCGGCTCGGCCACGGCACGGTGGAGACCGGCCGCCCCGTCACCGGCTACACCGTGAACGGCAGCCAGGTCACCGTCCACACCGGATCGGGCGACGTCGAAGCGGACCTCCTCATCGGCGCCGACGGCCTCCACTCGGCCGTGCGCGCCGCCATGCACCCCGGCGACGGCGACCCCGACACGAACGGGATGTGGATGTGGCGCGGCACCACCCGCGCCGCCCCGTTCCTCACCGGCGCTTCCATGGCCGTCCTCGGCGACGACCGCGCCAAGTTCGTCGTCTACCCGATCCGCCCCGCGGACGCCACCGGGAACGCCCTGGTCAACTGGGTCACCGGCCGCCCCGCCGACGGCCCCTCGGCCGCGCAGAGCCTCGCCGACCGCAAGAAGGAGGTCCTCGCCCAGTTCGGCGACTGGAAGGTCCCGTGGGCCGACGTCCCCGGGCTCGTGGCCGCCGCGGCGCAGATCCACGAGTACCCGATGCTCGACCGCGCGCCCCTGCCGACCTGGAACGACGGGCCCGTGACGCTCATCGGCGACGCCGCCCACCCGATGTACCCCGTCGGCTCCAACGGCGCGACCCAGGCGATCATCGACGGCCGCGCCATCGCCTGGCATCTCCACAAGGGACCAGATGTGGCGACCGCGCTGCGCCGCTACGAGTCCGAGCGCCTCCCCGCCACCCGCGGCGTCCAGGAGGCCAACCGCCGCATGGGCCCCGAGCGCGTCATCGACCTCGCCTGGCAGCGCGCCCCCGAAGGCTTCGAGCGCATCGAGGACGTGTTCACCCCCGAAGAGCTGCAACGCATCTCCGACGACTACGCGTCCACCGCCGGGTTCACCGTCGAGGAACTCGACGCCGACTCGCCGTACGGCACCGAGCCTTCCGGCGGGCCGCGATGAGCGCCGCGCCCGCCGCCCCGCACGCCTGCGACGGCGCCTGCGCCGCCACCGGCGACCTGCGGACCCTCATGGCCGCGTTCCCCACCGGGGTCGCGGTCGTCGCCGCGGCCGACCCCGCGGGGGAGCCGATCGGCATGACCTGCTCCTCCCTGTGCTCGGTCGCCCTGGACCCGCCGACGCTCCTGGTGTGCCTGCGCGAGCACGGCCCCACCGCCGCGGCCGTCCTCGCCTCCGGCGCGTTCACCGTGAACCTCCTCGACGACGGCGCCCGGCACGTCGCCGAGCTGTTCGCCTCCGGCGCCGAGGACCGGTTCGCGCACGTCAGGTGGCGCCCCGGCCCCTGCGGGCCGCACCTCACCGCCGACGCCCACTCCACCGCCGACTGCCGGGTCGCCCGCGCCCAGACCGTCGGCGACCACGTCGTCGTCTTCGGGTCGGTCGCGCGCGTGACCGCCCGCCGCGAGCCGCGCCCCCTCCTGTACGGCATGCGGCGCTTCAAGACCTGGGAAGGAGCGGGGTCCATCGCGGACCCCGCGGGCCCCCTTGGCGCCCGAATGCACGCAACAACCGACAACACGGAGAACTGATGAACATCGCCACCATCGTCCTTGCCCTGGTCCTGGCGGTCGCCTTCGCGGCGTCGGGGATCGTCAAGATCCTCACGCTGCCCCCGGCCAAGGCCGACGCCGACCGCTTCGGCATCTCGCACAACGCCTACAAGGGGATCGGCGTCCTGGAGTTCCTCGGCGGCGCCGGCCTCGCGATCGGCGCGCTCGTGACCGACTTCTGGTGGGTCGGCACCGCCGCCGCGGCCGGGATCGTCGCGCTCACCGTCGGCGCGCTCCTGACGCACCTGCGCGTCAAGGACCCGGCGGGCAAGGCCGCCGGGGCGCCGCTGTTCGGGGTCCTGGCCGCCGCGGCCGGGGTCCTCATCTACCTGAACGCGTAGACCGCCCAGGGGCCCGGCCCGGCCGGGCCCCGCCAGAATCCCATTTCGTCCATCCCTAATGGAGAGCCGCATGGAGTACCGCCGCGAACCGATCGCCGTCGTCGGCATGGGCTGCCGCTTCCCCGGCGCCGACGGCACCGACGCCCTCTGGGAGCTGCTGCTCGCCGGGGGCGACGCCACCGGGCCCACCCCCGAGGACCGCTACGACGCCGAGGCCATGTACTCGCCCGAGCCCGCGCTCGGAAAGGTCATCGCGAAGCGCTCGGGATACCTGGAGCGCGCCTTCGACTTCGACGCGCCGTTCTTCGGCATGACCCCCGCCCAGGCGTCCTATCTGGACCCGCAGCAGCGGCTGCTCCTCCACGCCGCCTACGAGGCGCTCGCCGACGCCGGGCTCACCCGCGAGGCCGTCGCCGGGACCCGCACCGGCGTGTACGTCGGCAACATGAACCTCGACTTCTGGGACGTCATCGCCCGCCGCGGCCCCGAGGCGATCACGCCCTCCGTCATCTACAACCTCCGGTCCGTCCTCTCCGGACGCCTCGCCTACGAGTTCGACCTGCGCGGCCCCAGCATCACCGTGGACACCGCCTGCTCCTCCTCCCTCACCGCCCTCCACCTCGCGTGCCTGTCGCTGCGCGCCGGGGAGACCGAGACCGCGCTCGTCGCGGGCGTCAACCTCAAGCTCAACGCCGAGGAGGACCTGCTGCTCTCCCAGGCGCGCATGTTCGCCCGCGACGGCCGCTGCAAGTTCGGCGACGCCCGCGCCGACGGCTTCGCGCCCTCCGACGGCGCCGCCGCCGTCGTCCTCAAGCCCCTCGCCAAGGCCCTCGCCGACGGCGACCCCGTCCACGCCCTCGTCCTCGGCGGGAACCTCGGCAACGACGGCCGCGCCTCCGGGTCCCTGCTCGCGCCCTCGATCGACGCGCACGCCGAGATGCTGCGCCTCGCCCACGAGGACGCCGGGATCGACGCCTGCGACGTCGACTTCATCGAGGCCCACGGCACCGGCACGCCCCTGATCGACCCCATCGAGTTCGCCGCGATCGGCGACGTCCTCGGCAAGGACCGCCCCGCCGACCGGCCCGTCCTCGTCGGCTCCGTGAAATCCAACATCGGCCACACTGAGGGCGCCGCCGGGGTCGCCGCGGTCATCAAGACCGCCCTGTCGCTCAAGCACCGCCGCCTCCCCGCGAGCCTCCACTACGAGACCCCCAACCCCAAGATCGACTGGGCCGCACTCCCCGTCGCCGTGCCCACCGCCACTGTGGACCTCGACGGGCGGGGCCGCCCGCTCCTCGCCGGGGTCAGCGGCCAGGGCATCTCCGCCGCCAACGCGCACCTGATCCTCGCCGAGGCCCCGCGCCGCGAGGCCGCCCCCGACGACGGCCGCGCCTACCCGTTCGTGCTCTCCGCGGCCACCGGCCCGGCCCTGCTCGACCGCGCCCGCGACTGCGCCGCATGGATCTCCGAGCACACGCACGCCCTCCGCGACGTCTGCTACAGCGCCGCCGTCCGCACCACCCACCACGCGCACCGCGCCGCCGTCCACGCCCAGACCCGCGCCGGACTCGCCGCCGCACTCCTGGCCATCGCCGAGGGCGACGCCCCCGCGCCCGAAGGCGTCGGCGCCGCGTTCTGCGACGGCGAGGACGTCGACTGGACCGCGGTCTTCGACGACACCGCCTCCTTCGTGCGCCTCCCGCACTACCCGTGGCAGTACGCCACCTTCCCCATCCCCGAGGAGGACCGATGACCGCCGTCCTCATCGGACTCGGCAGCGCCCTCCCGGAGCGGGAGGTCGGCAACGACGAGCTCGCCGCGCGCCTCGGCGTCACCCCCGAGTGGATCGAGCGGCGCACCGGCATCCGCTCCCGCCGCTTCGCCGACGCGACCACCCCCACCTCAGGTCTCGCCGCCGAGGCCGCCCGCGCCGCCCTCGCCGACGCCGCCGCCGATCCCTCCGAAGTGGACGCCTTCCTGGTCGCCACCTACACGCCCGACCACCAGATCCCCGCTACCGCGCCGCTCGCCGCCGCCCGGCTCGGCCTGAACTGCCCGGCCTTCGACGTCAACGCCGCCTGCTCGGGGTTCGTGTACGCGCTCGCCACCGCCGCCGGGCTCATCGCCACCGGCGCCCGCCGCGTCCTCGTCGCCGGGGCCGAGACCGCCTCCACCCTCACCGACCCCGCCGACCGCACCGTCCACCCGCTCTTCGGAGACGGCGCCGGGGCGGTGCTCCTGCGCGCCGGAGACCCCGGCGAGGAAGGCGCGATCCTCTCCCTCGACCTCGGCGCCGACGGCACCGGCGCCGCGAGCCTCGCCGCCCCCGGCTCCGCCTCCCGCGCCCGCCTCGGGACCGGAACCGAACGCCCCCGACCGGACCCCGCGACCTACTACATGGCCATGGACGGCCGCGAGGTCTTCCTCCAGGCCGTCGCGCACATGAGCGCGTCCTCCCGGGCCGCCCTCGACCGCGCCGGACTCAAACCCTCCGAAGTGGACCGCATCTGCGGCCACCAGGCCAACGTCCGCATCCTCCGCGCCGTCGCCGACGAGCTCGGCGCCGACCACGACCGCCTCCTGGTCGACCTCGACCGCGTCGGCAACACCGGCGCCGCGTCGATCCCCCTCGCCCTCGACCGCGCCCGCGGCGAAGGCCGCCTTACACCCGGCCACACCGTCCTCCTGACCGCCTTCGGCGGCGGGTTCACCTGGGGCTCGGCGCTGCTGCGCTGGCCCGGCACCGCACAACACCCAAGGAGCGCAACATGACCAACGCCGCCCGAGTCGCCGCCGTCGTCGCCAAGTGGTGCCAGGCCGACCCCGAGGACCTCACCCCCGACACGCGCCTGGAGGACCTCGACCTCGACTCCCTCAGCCGCCTGGAGGCCGCGCTCGGCCTCCAGCGGGAGTTCCGCGTCGCCATCGACGACACCCGCATGAACGACGCCGAGACCATCGCCGACGTCGTGGAGATCGTCGAGACCAGCCCCGCCAAGGCGGGCGACTGACCGATGAGTGCCACCGCCGTCCTGCTCCTGGCCCTCCTGTTGGTGGTGCTCGCCTGCCGCGCCGCGCACGCCGTGTGCCGCCGCATCGGCCAGCCGCCGGTGATCGGGGAGATCCTCGTCGGGATCGTCCTGGGCCCCAGCCTGTTCGGCGCGCTCGCACCCGAGGCGCACGCGTCCCTGTTCGGGCCCGGACTCCTCGCCGTCATCGACGGGGTCAGCCAGATCGGTCTGGTGCTCTTCATGTTCACCGTCGGCCTGGAGTTCCCGATCGGGCGGCTGCGCAGCACCGCCCGTACCGGCCTGGCCGTCTCCGGCGCGGGGATGGTCGTCCCGCTCGCGCTCGGCTTCACGTTCGCGCTCTGGGCCGGCCCCCGCCTCGGCCTGTTCCCCTCCGGGGTCGAGCCCTGGATCGGGGCCCTGTTCATCGGGCTGCTCCTGTCGATCACGGCGTTCCCGGTGATGGCCCGCATGATCGCCGACCACGGCCACGTAAGCACCCGCTTCGGCTCCGTCTCGCTCACCGCGGGCGCCCTGGACGACGCCGCCGCGTGGGTCCTCCTCGCGGCCGTCCTCGCCGCGTTCGGCACCGGCGCCGGCGCCTCCGCGCTCATCGCCGTCGGCGGCCTCGCCGCCCTGGCCGCGGTCCTGCTCCTGGTCCGCCGGTGGGCCCGGCACTGGTTCGACACCCGCGACCCGGGCCGGGACGCCGTCCTCGTCGCCGCCGCGCTCGCGCTGCTCGCCTCGGCCGGGTTCACCGAGCTCATCGGCGTCCACGCGGTCTTCGGCGCGTTCGCCCTCGGCGCGGCCGTCCCGCGCGGCGCCGCCGCCGAGGCCCTCTCCGAGCGCATCCGGCCGCTCACCACCGTGCTGTTCCTGCCGCTGTTCTTCGTCCACTCCGGCATGAACACCGACCTGGGGCTCATCACCGGCGCGGGCCTGGCCGCCGGGGCCGCCGCGCTCGTGGCGCTCGCGTTCCTCGGCAAGCTCGGGGCCTGCACGGCCGCGGCGCGCGCGGCGGGGGAGTCGTGGGCCGACGCGGCCCGGATCGGCTGCTACATGAACGCGCGCGGCCTCATGCAGCTCGTGGCCCTGGACATCGGCCTGCGCGCGGGGCTCATCGACCAGGCCGCGTACGCGATGGTCGTCGTCGTCGCGGTCGCCACCACCTGCTTCACCGCGCCGGGCCTGGCGGTCGTCGACCGGCTCGCGCGCCGCCGCACCGCCCCGGAACCGGAGGCCGTCGGAGCCCCGACGTAGGGTGGCCGAGCACACCGGCACCGGCCCTGGCCTCGCAGTATGCTTGGGGGATGGAGGAGTACGCGGGCGAGGCGATGAGCATGGGCACCGCCCTGGTGCGCACGGCGTTCCTCGTGGACGCCGTCTACGCCGAGGTCGCCCGCGAGTTCGACCTCACCAGCGCCCAGGCGCCGCTGCTGTGCCTGCTCCTGTCCCGCCCGCACGGCATGTTCGAGCTGGCGAAGACCTTCGGCCTCGCCAAGTCCAGCATCTCCGGGCTCGTCGACCGCTGCGAGAAGCGCGACCTCGTGACCCGCGAGTCCGACCCCGCCGACGGCCGCGCCGCCCGCGTCACCCTGACCGCCAAGGGCGCCCAGCTCGCCGAGGAGCTCCACGAGGTGATCGACCGCCGCGTCGCCGAGCTGCCGCTGGGCCTCGCGGCCGCCGACCGCGAGACGCTGCTCGCCCTCCTCACCAGGGTCGTCATCGACAACCGGGTCCCGGCCGTCTTCAACGACGGCGAGTGCCCCTCCGCCCAGGGCTGAGCCCGGCACGGCGGAACCCCCGCCGCCGGACGGCGACGGGGGTCTCGGCCGCACGGCCCGATGACGATCGGACGGGCCCGCGGCCGGGTCTCAGGCGGTGCCGAACATGTCGGCGAACCGGCCGTTCATCAGGTCCCGGCCCTTCCACTGCGCGACCTGGTCCGCCGGCATGAGCACCGGCCCCTCCGGCGAGGGGAACTGGCCCACGCCGTACTCGGGCCCCAGCGGCAGCAGCATCGCCCGCAGCGGGCTCGGCCGGTACTCCTCCTTCGGCTCCTGCCCGTTGACCTGCGCGATGATGTTGGCGGCCACCACCTCCGCGTGCTTCGAGGCGGCCCCGGCCCGCTTCTCCTCGGCCACGTCGGTGAGGTCGCCGACCGCGTACACGTTCGCGTGTCCGTCCACATTGAGCCGCTCGGTGACCGGCACCTGCCCGCGCCCGTTCAGCGGCGCGAGGCCGTCGCCGAGGTACCCGGAGTTGGTGCTCGCACCGTAGGCGCGGAACCAGATGTCGGCCTCCACGCGCTCGCCGCCCACCGTCGCGCGCACGTCACCTGCCCGGCCGGGCTCCACGTCCGGCTCGGCGTCGAACGCCGCGCCCAGGCGCACCTCGACCTTGAGCTCCGCGAGCTGGCGCACCAGCTCGGCGCGCAGCTCCGCGGTGTACCCGGGGACCAGCTCGGCGCCGGGGTCCACGACGGTGATCCGCTTGCCGGGCCACACGTCCCGGATCTCCCCGGCCAGCTCCAGGCCCACCGGCCCGGCCCCGGCGATGAGCACCCGCTCGGCCCCTGCCAGCTCGGCGTGGGTCGCCTTGAAGTGGTCCAATGCCTCCGCGGTCGAGTCGGTCCGGGTCTTCGCCGGGTACGGGTAGGCCGAGCCGGTCGCGAGGACGATGTAGTCGGCCTCGACGCGCCCGCCGGAGGCGAGGGTGACGCCCCGGGCGTCGACCGCCGCGGCGTACTCGCGGAGGTGGCTGCCGCGCTTGAGGACCCCGCTGTAGGGGAAGAAGATCTGCGCGGCCCACTCCTCGGGCCGGGTGAGGGCGCGGAGTGCGCCCGCGGCGTGGACGAACGCGTCCTTGGGCTCGATGAGCACCACGTCGGCGTGCTCGTCGAGGGCCTTCACGACGGCCGCGCCGCCGTATCCGCCGCCGACGACCGCCACGGTCCTGCCTTGCTCTGTCATGGTCACGCCTCTTCCGATAAAGTAGTTCGCACTACGAACCATAATAGTTCGTAGTACGAACTACAAGCGGACGGGACGTGACCCCGGCCACTGGCGGAGATCCCTGCCGCACAAGGTGACACGACGACAGAACTCCGATACCTTCTGTGCATGAGCGCGACCACCAATGCCTCCACCGACCTGCCCGGCGACCCGCTCCGGCAGCTCACCCTCGACCAGCTCCGCCAGCGCACCAGCGAGAAATGGCGGCACTACGACCCCGACGTGCTGCCCCTGTGGGTCGCCGAACTCGACGTCCACCTGGCCGAACCCATCGCCAAGGCCGTCACGGACGCCATCGCCGCGGGCGACACCGGCTACCCCTCCGGCACCGGCTACGCCGTCGCCGTCGCGGCCTTCGCCGCCGAGCGCTGGCACTGGACCGACCTGGACCGCGGCCGCATCCGCACGGTGCCGGACATCATGCTCGGCGTGGTCGAGATGCTCAAGGCCGTCACCGGGCCCGGCGACGCGATCGTCGTCAACAGCCCCGTGTACCCGCCGTTCCACGCGTTCCCGGTCTTCAACGACCGCAAGGTGATCGAGGCGCCGCTCGGCCCCGACCACCGCATCGACTTCGCGGCCCTCGCGGCGGCCTTCGAGCTGGCGCTCGGGCGCGGCGGAAAGGCCGCGTACCTGCTGTGCAACCCGCACAACCCGACCGGGACCGTCCACACCAGAGACGAACTGGAGCGGGTGGCGCGCCTCGCCGCCGACTACGGCGTGCGCGTCGTCTCCGACGAGGCCCACGGGCCGCTCGTCGCGCCCGGCACGGTCTTCGTGCCGTACCTGACCGCGGAGGGCGCCGAGACGGGCCTGGCGCTGACCTCGGCGGCCAAGGGCTGGAACCTCCCCGGGCTGCGCGGGGCCGTCGCGATCGCCGGGACCGCGGCCGTCGCGGACCTGGAGAGGATGCCCGAGAAGATGTCGAGCAGCATCAGCCACCTCGGCTCGATCGCGCACGCCGCGGCGTTCCGCGAGGGCGGGCCGTGGCTCGACGCGCTCCTGGCGGGCCTGGAGGAGAATCGGCGCCTGCTCGCGGACCTGCTGGCCGAGCGCCTGCCCGAGGTGCGGTACCGGCCGCAGCCGGGCACGTACCTCGCGTGGCTCGACTGCCGGGCCCTCGGCCTCGGCGACGACCCTGCCGCGGTGTTCCTGGAGCGCGGGCGCGTCGCGCTCAACTCGGGGCTCCCGTTCGGGACCGGCGGCAAGGGCCATGTGCGCCTGAACTACGGCACGTCCCCGGAGATCCTCGCCGAGGCGGTCGAGCGGATGGCCGCGGCCGTGCGGAACTGAAGGCCCGAAAAGCCTGACGGCGCCGAATTCTGACGACACCGATGTATGACAACGCAGACAAGCTTCACATTACTGACGGGTAACGGTAGTCTCCTGATTACGGGCCATCGACGGCCATCCATGTTTCCGAACAGGAGACTGCCATGTCCACACCCCGGAGACGTTGGGCCGCAGCGATCCTCGCTGCGGCGCTGACCACCCTCACCCTGTCCGCCGCGGCCGTTCCCGCCCAAGCCCAGGAACGCCCCGACATCGTCCCGCTCCCCGCGAACCTCGAAGCGATCCGTGCCGCCGAGGCCACCGCCCTCTACGGCGCCCCCGGCATCCGCCCCCTCGACCAGCGCCAGACCTCGCTGGTCTCCATGGGGGACAGCGAGATCTCCGGCGAAGGCGTCGGCAACTACGACCCGGACACGCACCGCGAAGGCAACTGGTGCGACCGCTCCTACGACCAGGCCCTGTTCCGCACCGGCATCGAGAGCGACGTCCAGTACAACGTCTCCTGCTCCGGCGGCGCCTCCCCGCACCTCGTCGAGGGCTCCGGCGAGCACCAGTGGGACGAGCTCAACCAGGGCGACAACCTCGCGATCAAGGCCCGCAACACCAAGGTCGAGCTCGTGTGGATCGTGGTGGGCGCCAACGACGCGGGCGGCATCGAGTTCGGCCCCACCGCCACCGAGTGCGTCACGAACCGCATCCTGTTCCTCGGCCCCTGCTGGGACGAGCACACCGATGACTGGGCCGCGCGCGTCGAGGTCACCCAGGACGGCGTCGAGACCGCGATCGACGCGGTCCGCCAGACCATGACCGACGCGGGCTACCTCGGCACGGACTACGACCTGGTCGTCATGTCCTACCCGAGCCCCGGCGGCCCCGACGTCGAGGACAACCCGGACTTCCCCGGCTGGTACTCCGGCGGCTGCCTCCTCTACCTCGCCGACGCGGCCTTCGCGCGCAACAAGGCCGTGCCCCTGTTCGAGGACGGCGTCCGCGACGCGGCCCTCGGCAAGGGCGCGCGGTACCTCAACGCGCAGCGCCTCTTCGACGGCCACGGCGTGTGCGAGGCCCAGCCCTGGGCCCGCGGCGTGTACGTCGAGGTCGGCGTCCTGCCCTCCGAGAACGCCTTCCGGCAGTCGCTGCACCCCAACTACCTGGGGCACGGCGCCTTCGCGGAGTGCATCACCGAGTTCTACGAGCACCCCGACTGGGCGACCTCGACGTGCGTCGACCCGGGGAGCACGAACAACGCCGTCCTCTACGAGGGCCTCTTCGAGTTCAAGGACCTGAAGAACACCTCGACGGGCCTGTGCGTCGACGCCGAGGGCTACGACTCCCGCAACGGCACCGACCTGGTCTCCTGGACCTGCCACGGGGGCCGCAACCAGGGCTTCTGGTACGACGAGGCGGCGCGCTCGCTCCACGTCGAGCTCTCCCACGACCGCTGCGTCGACGTCGAAGGGGGCCGCATGCAGGCCGGGACCCCGCTGGTCCTGTGGGACTGCCACGGCGGCCTCAACCAGGAGTTCGTCTTCGGCGCCAACGGCATCCACCCCGCCGGGCACTCGAACCTGTGCATCGGGTTCAACGGCGCCGCGACCGGATCGTCCCTGGTCCTGACCGCGTGCGGCACGGCGGCCAGCGCGATCACGGCCGCCGCTCGCAGCTACGCGAACCCCGTCGGCTACGGCCACGACGACTGGATCGGATCGAGCGTCTACTAGGGATCACGTTGGGCGGCCCCGGCGACGGGGCCGCTCAGCGGCGCCACCGCAGGAGCAGGTCCGGCAGGCCCTCCTCGTTCCCCGACCCGTCGTCGGCGTTGATCTCACTGAACCCGTGCCGCGCGTAGAAAGCGCGCGCCCCGGTGTTCGCCGCGAACACCCGCAGGTCCAGTGTTCGCCGCCGCCGCTTTGCCCGGTCCAGCAGCGCCTCCCCGATCCCGCGGCCCTGCGCGCCCGGCTCGATGTACAAGTGCGCCAGCAGGTCTCCCTCCAAGGCCGCGAACCCGACCGGCACGCCGCGGTGCTCGGCCACCAGCACCTCCGACTGCGGCACCATGACCTCCCTGACCCACCAGTCGGTCTGCTCCCGCGTGTACAGCGCGGGCAGGTACGCCATCCCGCTCCTCGTGGCCCAGAAGATCCGCGCCACGTCCTCCACATCCCCGCCCCACCCGCGCCGCACCAGCGGGAAGGTGTCGAGGCTGATGATCTCTTGGACCCGCCACGCGTTGAGCGCCGGCGACCGCAGGCCGAGGTCGTGCAGTTCCCTGCGTATCGCCGCCAAGTCCCCGCTCATCTGCGCGAGCAGCTGCCGCTCGGCCCGGTCGAAGGGGCCGTCGAGGAATGCGGCGACGACCTGTTCCAAGTGGCGGTGGAGAGGGGCGAGCCGATCGCGCGCCCCCGGTCCGATCCGACGCCACTCGAAGGCGACCGCGAACCTGGACGCCTCAAGGGCGTCGGGCCCCGGCCAGCGCCGCCCGCGCCGGTACCGGGCCTCCTCGGCCTCGGGCTCGCGCCGCCCGGCCCGCTTCGCTTCGGCCCGCCGCCGCGCGAACACCGCATTCTCGGCGATCCGTGCGTTCCGGCTGGCCTCCAGGCGGTCCAGGGCCCGCACGAGCGTCTCGGCATCGAGCTCGGCCCGGCCGTCCGTCCCGGTGAGGAACGCCCACGACGCATGGAACCCGATCTGCCGGTACTCCTCAAGTGCGCACCGCAGCGCCGTGTACCGCTGGCCCATGGGCAGGTCGGGGTTGCGCACGCGTCGCGCGCGGGTCTGGAAGGTCACCGGGGGACCCTACTCCTCCAGGCCCGGGAAGTCCTCCGGGTTTGCGGCCATGAACTCGGTGAACGCGCGCGGCCGCCGGCCCGTCAGCCGTTCGACCTCGCCGGTGACCTCCTGGAAGTCCCCTCGGCCCATCGAACCGTAGAGGGACGCCAGCTCCGCGGCCTGCTGCGGCGCGAGGCCGAAGCCGAGGAGCCGCGCCGCGACGGCCTCCTCCGCGTGCGGGTTGAACCCGACCGGGCGGCCCCAGCCGCGGCTGAGGTGCGCTGCGATCGCCGCGTACGACAGCGCCTCGGGTCCGGTGATCTGAAGCGTGCCAACGGGCTCCGGCGCACCCGTGAGCAGGACCGCGGCGCACGCCGCGATGTCGCGGCAGTCGACGAACGCCATCCGCCCCGGACCGTCGGGACCGATCAGCGCACCCTGCTCGTCCCACAGGACCGTTGCGGGACTCAGGAAGTTCTGCATGAACCCGCCGGGCCGCAGCATCGTCCACTCCAGACCCGAGGCCTTCAGGTGCGCCTCCGCCTCGCCGTGCCCGCCCTCCGACATCCGGCCCCCGACGCGCGCGTTCAGCACCGACAGCTTGACCACGTACCGCACGCCCGCGCCCTTCGCCGCGTCGATCGCGTTCCGCTCCCAGCGGACCATCGGCTGCTCGCCGTCCTCCGTCTCCGGCTGCGCCCCAGGGGACGCGAGGAACATCCGGTCGACGCCGTCCATGGCCGCCGCGAGCGACGCGGGGTCGTCGAAGTCGCCGACCGCGTAATCGGCCCCGAGGGCCTCGCCCTTGGCGGCGTCCCGCACCAGCGCCCTGAACCGCGCGCCCTGCGCTTTCAACTGCGCGACAAGGTGCCTGCCGGTGGAGCCCGTCGCTCCGGTCACGAGGATCATGTGCCGTCTCCGATACAAGTGGAAGAATATCGTCCGTTTTCTGACGCTAGCATAAGCGGAAGAAAATCGTCCAGTACCATCGCGGGGTGACCGCGAACCCAGAAGCGCCGCTGCGCGCCGACGCCCGCCGCAACCGCGAACGCGTCCTCGCGGGCGCCGCCGCCCTCATCAGCGCCCGCGGCCCCGACGTGCCCATGGAGGAGATCGCCCAGCACGCGGGCGTCGGCGTCGGCACCCTCTACCGCCGCTTCCCCGACCGGCACAGCCTCATCCGCGCGCTGGCGGCCGACATGTTCCGCCGCGGCATCGCCCTCGCCGAGTCCGACCCCGGCGGCCTCACCGGGTGGGACGCGCTCGTGCGCCTCGTGCGCTTCTGCGGCGAACCCGAACTCGGCGCGCTCGCCTCCGCCCTGCGCCCCTGGCTCGCCGAGCACCGCGACGCCGACGAGGAGCTGCGCGACCTCACGACGACCTGGCTCGACCGCTTCGAGCGGACCGTCCGCCGCGCCCAAGCGGAAGGCGCGATGCGCACCGACGTCGACGGCGCGGACCTCCTCAACTTCATCAGCCTCGTGTCCTGCCGCATGCCCGAGCTCACCGCCGAGGCCAGCCGCGACGCCACCGCCCGCTACCTCGACATCGTCCTCGACGGCCTCCGCACCTGACCCCGGCCTCCGCACCTCGCACCCGTCCTCCAAACGGTCCGGCCCATAGACGTGGGAGCGCTCTTCCGTTACTGTGGAACACGGTTGGGACTTGTCCACCCGCTCACCCCTTCTAGGAGCCGACACATGGGCGCGAGCCTGCCCACACTCTTCCGCCGTCCCGCGATCCTGTGGTCGGTGCTCGCCGCCGCGCTCGCGGCCGCCGTCGTCACGGTCCTGCTCGTCGTCCCCGGCACCGACGACGGACCCGCCGATGGAAACGGCGACTACCTCGACGCGAGCCTCCCCGTCGACGAGCGCGTCGACGACCTCCTCTCCCGCATGACGATCGAGGAGAAGGTCGGCCAGATGACGCAGGTGACCGTCGGCGCGATCGACCCGTACCCGACCGACGTCGCCGAGTACGGCATCGGCTCCCTCCTCAACGGCGGCTCCGAAGCCCTCTTCTCTACCGCCGAGGAATGGGCCGCGATGATCGACGGCCACCAGGCCCAGGCCCTCGACACCCGCCTCGGCATCCCGCTCATGTACGGCATCGACGCCGTCCACGGCAACACCGCGATCCCCGGCGCCGTGGTCTTCCCCCACAACATCGGCCTCGGCGCCGCCCACGACCCCGGCCTCGCCGGGCGCGCCGCCGCCGTCACCGCCGCCGAGACCCGCGCCGCCGGGATCCACTGGACGTTCGCGCCGTGCGTGTGCGTCGCCCGCGACAGCCGCTGGGGCCGCACCTACGAGTCCTACGGCGAGGACCCCGGCCTCGCCTTCGAGTACGCCGGGCCCGTCGTCCAGGGCTACCAGGGCGAGGACCTCGCCGCGAACACCAGCGTCCTCGCCACCGCCAAGCACTACGTCGGTGACGGCGGCACCGCCTACGGCTCCTCCACCACCGAGGACTACCTCCTCGACCAGGGCGTCACCACCCTCACCGAGGACGAGCTCCGCTCGATCCACCTGGCGCCCTTCCAGGCCGCCGTCGACGCCGGGGTCGGCTCCGTCATGGCCTCGTTCTCCTCCACCGACATCGGCGGCGGCCCCGTCAAGGCCCACGCCGACGAGTACCTCATCACCGAGGTCCTCAAGGGCGAACTCGGCTTCGACGGGTTCGTCGTCTCCGACTGGCAGGCGGTCGACCAGCTCAGCGACGACTACAACGAGGCCGTCCGCACCGCGATCAACGCGGGCGTCGACATGGTCATGGTCCCCTTCGAGTACAAGGCCTTCATCGCCGCGCTGCTCGCCGAAGTGGAGTCCGGCGGCGTCAGCGTCGAGCGCATCGACGACGCCGTCTCCCGCATCCTCGCCCAGAAGTTCGCCCTCGGCCTCTTCGAGCACCCCGACGCCGACACCGCCGGCGCCGCCGACATCGGCTCCGACGCCCACCGCGAGGTCGCCCGCGAAGCCGCGGCCGCCTCGCAGACCCTGCTGCGCAACGACGGCGACCTCCTCCCGCTCACCGGGCAGGAGTCGATCTACGTCGCCGGCTCCGGCGCCGACTCCATCGGCCGCCAGACCGGCGGCTGGACCGCCTCCTGGCAGGGCTCGCTCAACCCGCCCACCGAAGGCACCACGATCCTCGCGGGCATCCAACAGGTCGCCCCCGACGCCGCGGTCACCTTCAGCGAGGACGCCTCCGCGCCCGTCGAAGGCGCCGACGTCGGCATCGTCGTCGTCGCCGAGGACCCCTACGCGGAAGGCGTCGGCGACGCGGGCGCGGGGGACCACGACATGGCCGTCTCCGAAGCGGACGCCGCCGCCATCGCGACCGTGTGCGGCGCCGTCGAATGCGTCGTCATCGTCGTCTCAGGACGCCCCGTCGAGATCGAACCGCACCTCGGCGCGACCGGTGCGGGCAGCGGCGTCGACGCACTCGTCGCCGCATGGCTCCCCGGCAGCGAAGGCGCCGGCGTGGCGGACCCGCTCTTCGGCGCCACCCCCTACAACGGACGCCTCCCCGTGACCTGGCCCCACCAGACCGACGACGAGCCGCTCAACGTCGGCGACCCGGGCTATGACCCCCTCTTCGCGTTCGGCTTCGGACTCCAGACCGCCTGACCTCCGTCCGTGCCGCCGTCCGGCGCATGGCGGCGGCACGGCCTCGGCTTCCACCGGTCGCGGCAAGTGTGCCCGCGGGGTCCGACAGTTCAGGCGCGGGCGGTCTCGGCGTCGATCCACTCCAGGTACTCGGGGTTCCCGGCGGTGATCGGGAGCATGACGACCTCGGGGACCTCGTAGCCGTGACCGGCCTTGATATGGGCCTCCAGCTCGGGGTAGGCGGCGGCGGTCGTCTTGAGGACCACCCGCCACTCCTGCGCGGTGTCCACCTTCCCCTCCCACCAGTAGATGCTGCACAGGGGCCCGAAGACCTGCGCGCAGGCGGCGAGCCGGGCCTCGACGGCATTGCGCGCCAACAAGGTCGCGGACTCGGCAGAATCGGTGGTCGTGACCACCTGGACGTGCTCGAACTCGGTCATAGCCGCCTCCAAACCGCTTTGCACGAGGGTATCGTCCGAAGCGGCCGCGCGGGAAGCTATTCGTACGCCGTGCAGGGCACCGAATCGGGCAGGTCGTACCGCCCGTCGACCTCCGCCTGGAAGCCGGTCACCGCGTCCTCGCCGGGGTCCAGCCGCCCGTTCCAGCTCTTCGACCCGAACCAGCCGCGCCCGAGGTCGTCCATGTTCCAGTAGTGGTAGATGTCCACATCGTCCAGATCGAGGTCGATCTCCCACGACGCCAGCCGCTCGTCCCCGACGTTGACCACCGCGACCGAGACGTCCACCGTGTCCTGCCACGACCCGTCCTCCGAGAGGTACGCGACGCACGCGGCCCCCTCCACCGACGACTCCTCCTCATGCGGCGCTTCGGCATCCGACGAAGCCGCGGCCGTCGTCGGCGCACCCGACGGCGACTCGGACGGCGCCGCCTCCGACACCGACTCCGACGGCGTCTCCAGGGCCGAACTCGCCGTCTCCGCGACCGCCGCAGCGCTCGAACTCTCCTCCGCCGCCGACGGCCACGCCGTCGTCGGCCCGTCCACGGCGCTCACCGGCTCGCGGTCCGCACCGCCGCCGAACACCCCGAGCTGCCACATGGCGATCAGCGCGACCACGCCCGAGAACGCCCCCAGGATCTGGAGCAGCCGCCCGTGCAGCCGCCCGCGACCCGGGGGCTCCGCTTCCGACCTGTGCATCCGACCGCCTTCCAATGAGGACGCCCTCGCGGGTCCGCAGTAGAGGACGCGCGCCGATCCGCACGGCTCAGCCTACCTGCACACAAGTGCCCGAACGGTCCGCGATGATTCGCCCCGATACCCGATGAACTGGGACTTCATCCGCACTCGTGACGATTCGTCACCCCTTCCGGGAGAAGACGCCCCCGCGGCGCACCCCGTCCCCGACGGGCCCGCCGCGGCCTCGTTCCCGCCTACGCCCCGACCACGCGGCCTACACTGGCCCGATGAGCAAGGCCCGCGACACCGACCCCGCGCAGGACGCGCCCACCGTCCACCCCCCGAAAGACCACGCCGTCGGCCTGCCCGCCGTCCTCAACTCCGTCCGGCACGTCGGCTCCGCCGCCGGGATCAGACGCGGACTCCCCCTCCTGCGCAAGATCAACCAGACCGACGGCTTCGACTGCCCCGGCTGCGCCTGGCCCGAACCCCTCCACCGCCACCCCGCCGAGTTCTGCGAGAACGGCGCCAAAGCCGTCGCCGAAGAAGGCACCCGCCTGCGCGTCGGCCCCGACTTCTTCGCCGCCCACCCCGTCGCCGACCTCGCCGACAAGTCCGGCTACTGGCTCGGCCAGCAGGGCCGCCTCACCGAACCCGTGTACCTCGCCGAAGGCGCCGCCCACTACACGCCCGTCACCTGGGACGAGGCCTTCTCGCTCATCGCCGGTGAACTCACCGCCCTCGACAGTCCCGACGAGGCCGCGTTCTACACCTCCGGGCGCACGAGCAACGAGGCCGCGTTCCTCTACCAGCTCCTCGCCCGCAAACTCGGCACGAACAACCTCCCCGACTGCTCGAACATGTGCCACGAGTCCTCGGGCTCGGCGCTGGCCGAGACCATCGGGATCGGCAAGGGCAGCGTCCTCCTCGACGACCTGTACCAGGCCGACCTCATCATCGTCGCGGGCCAGAACCCCGGCACCAACCACCCGCGGATGCTCACGGCCCTGGAGAAGGCCAAGCGCGCCGGGGCGAAGATCGCCACGGTCAACCCCCTGCCCGAGGCCGGGCTCCAGCGCTTCAAGAACCCGCAGACCGCCCGCGGGCTCGCCGGGCGCGGCACCGACCTCACCGACCTGTTTCTCCAGATCAAGGTCGGCGGCGACCTCGCCCTGTTCAGCCACCTCAACCGGATGCTCCTGCGCGCCGAGGACGCCGCGCCCGGCGTGATCGACCGCGACTTCATCGACCGGTACACGCACGGCTTCGACGCCTTCGCCGCCCACCACGCGGGCGGCGACGACGCGGCCGCCCTCGCCGAGACCGTCCGCCGCACCGGCCTGTCCCCGGCCGACATCGAACGCCTCCTCGCCATGGTCCTGGCCGCCGACAAGATCGTCGTCTGCTGGGCGATGGGCCTGACCCAGCACAGGCACGCGGTTCCCACGATCCGCGAGATCGTCTCCTTCCTCCTCCTGCGCGGCAACATCGGCCGCCCCGGCGCGGGCGTGTGCCCCGTGCGCGGCCACTCCAACGTCCAAGGCGACCGCACCATGGGCATCTGGGAGCGGATGCCCGACCGGTTCCTCGACGCCCTCGGCGCCGAGTTCGGCTTCGCGCCGCCCCGCGACCACGGCCTCGACACCGTCGGCACGATCCGCGCGATGCGCGACGGCCGCGTCAAGGTCTTCTTCGCCATGGGCGGCAACTTCGTCTCCGCCAGCCCGGACACGGCCGCCACCGAGGACGCCATGCGCGGCTGCCGCCTCACCGTGCACGTCTCCACGAAGCTCAACCGCTCGCACGTCGTCACCGGCGCCCGCGCGCTCATCCTCCCTGCCCTCGGCCGCACCGATGTCGACGCGCCCGGAGGCCGCGAGCAGTTCGTCACGGTCGAGGACTCGATGGGCATCGTCCACTCCTCCCACGGCCGCGTCGCCCCGCTCAGCCCGCACATGCGCAGCGAGGTCGCCATCGTCGCCGGCCTCGCCCGCGCCGTCCTCGGCGACGCCGACGACACGCCCTGGGAGGACTTCGCCGCCGACTACGACCGCATCCGCGCCCGCATCGAACGGGTCGTCCCCGGCTTCGCCGACTACAACGCCCGCGCCCGCGTCCCCGGCGGGTTCGCCCTCCCGCACGCGCCGCGCGACGAGCGCGTCTTCCCCACGGCCACCGGCAAAGCCAACTTCACCGTCAACCCGGTCACCTCGCCCGAAGCAGGCCCCGGCCGACTGCTGCTCCAGACCCTGCGCAGCCACGACCAGTTCAACACCACGATCTACGGGCTCAACGACCGCTACCGCGGCATCCACGACGGCCGCCGCGTCGTGCTCGTCAACCCCGACGACGCCGCCGAACTCGGCCTGACCGACGGCGACTACCGCGACCTCGTCAGCGAATGGTCCGACGGAGACCGCCGCGCCCCGCACTTCAAGATCGTCCACTACCCGACCGCCCGCGGCTGCGCCGCCGCGTACTACCCCGAGACGAACGTGCTGGTCCCGCTCGACTCCGTGGCCGAGTTCAGCAACACCCCCACTTCCAAGTCCATCGTCGTCCGCTTCGAGCCCGACAGCGCCGCCGACACCCCCGCTCCCTCCTCACCGTGACCTTCGACCGCGGCCCTTGCGGCCCCGGCCCCCGTCGAGCTATGCAGGCAAGAGAACCACCGACCACCTGAACCCAGGCTGAAGCCGCCTGAAGGCAACTTAAGGAACGACCATGGGCCGCGTGACCGTCCGCCGCAAGACCACCCGCCTCGCCGGTGGCGAGCGCACCGGACGCATCGACACGCTCGTCGTGGAGGAGCCCCTCGAACTGCGCGTCGGCGGCGAATCCCTCCAGGTCACCATGCGCACCCCCGGCGACGACTTCGACCTCGCCACCGGATTCCTCCTGTCCGAAGGCGTCATCACCGGGCCCGCCGACGTCCTGACCATGCGCTACTGCGCGGGCGTCGACGCCGACGGCGAGCAGACCTACAACCTCCTCGACATCGCCCTCGCCCAGGGCGTCGAGCCGCCCGCGAAGTCCGCCAAGCGCAACTTCACCGTCACCTCCGCGTGCGGCGTCTGCGGCAAGGACAGCCTCGACGACGTCCGCACCAAGGCCGTCTGGGACCTCGCCGAGGACGCCACCGTGGTCGACGCCGACGTCCTCGCCGACCTCCCCGCGCGACTGCGCAAGTCCCAGAAGATCTTCGACAAGACCGGCGGCCTCCACGCCGCCGCCCTCTTCACCGCCGACGGCGAACTCCTCACCGCCAAAGAGGACGTCGGCCGCCACAACGCCGTCGACAAGGTCATCGGCTGGGCCCTCCAGCACGACCTCGTCCCCCTGCGCGGCAACGTCCTCGCCGTCTCCGGCCGCGCCTCCTTCGAGCTCGTCCAGAAAGCCGTCATGGCCGGCATCCCCATCCTCGCCGCCGTCTCCGCCCCCTCCTCCCTCGCCGCCGACCTCGCCGACGAATCCGGCCTCACCCTCGCCGGCTTCGTCCGCGGCGACACCATGAACCTCTACACCCACCCCGACCGCGTCAACTGACCCGGCGTGTCGCCACCAACATCTACTCACCAGTAACTAACCTCTCCCGCAGGAACACCTGAACGGGGGACACACCATGTGCAAGCCGCAGCACCGAACCCGAGTCGTGCTGGACGAATCCGAGATCCAGCGCCGCACGACCCGACCCAAGCGCCCCACAATGGCCGAACGCTACGCCGAAGCCTCCACACCGGCCGAACGAGACCGCTTCTACACCAACGACAACCGCCGCAGCGAGTCGAGGCCGCGATCCAATGCCCGGGCGATCCCGACGGGCACGGTCTGGATCACCCAGCCGATCCTCAAGGTCCGCGGATGGACCGACGCCTCCATCCGCGAGTTCCTGCCGAGGCCCGAGGACTACCGCACGAACCCGCACCTGCCCGGGCTCCGCCCGATGCCGCTGTGGAAGGCGAAGACCGTGGCGAAAGCCGAAGCGAACCCGGAATGGCAGCACTGGCTCCGCCAGTCCCTGAACCGCCGCCGCACCACCCGAGACGACCTCCTCGATGCGGTTGTCGACCAGGGATTCCGATCCAGAGCCGCCCGAGCCGCCGCCGCCATCGACGCCTACGGCGCCCATTCCGGCTGACGCCCGACCCGCCGTCGGAGAGCGGCCGAAACGGTCGCTCTCCGACACCTTCGGGTGACTGCGCGCGTGTGTCCGAAGAGAACTCCGGTACGATTGCCACCCCTGAGCAACCCCTCGACCTCCGAAGGCGCCATGGACCCCTCCCTTCCCCCGAGCCCGCTGGGCCACCGCGAACTCGCCGCGATCAAGCTCGACCGCATCCGCGAAGACCTGCTGAACTTCTCCCGCCGCAACCCGCTCGTCAACACCCGCCTTGACGGCAGGAACAACCGCTACCTGCGCGTCGTGGACGAACTCCCTCAGGTCCTCTACGACAACCTCACCGGCGGCAACCCGATGGAGTTCGTCCCGCTCCCTCCGATCCCCGACCCGCCCGCCGACGAGCAGTCCGAACCGTTCCTCAGCGCCTTCAACGAAGCCAGGTTCACCGACGAGCAGTACCTCGCCGACGTCGAGACCAGGCTCGCACGCGAAGCCGCCGGCCGCGCCATGCGCAAGGACCCCGAACGAGAACTCAAGGACCGCCTCCGCGAGCGCCTCGGACTTTCCAAGCGCATCAACCAGTTCGACCCCGCCCTCCACGACCTGCGGCGACACGCCAGGGACAACGGCGTCGACCCCGACTTCGAACTGCCCCGACCCGACAAGGCGCACGCCGACGGCAGGCACACCGACCGCGAGATCCAAACGCTCGCACTGCCCGAGCAAATGCGGCGCAACCTCGACAAGGTCTACGACGACGATCGGACCGCCCAGCAGGAAGCGGGCATCAACAGCCTCTACTGCGCCTTCGGATTCCTCGAATGGTCCGACCCGGCCAAAGCCGGTGCGGTCTCGACGTCCCCGCTCCTCCTCCTGCCCGTCGCACTGAAATTCGACCGCCGCACGCAGCGATACACGGCAGCGGGCATCGCAGAACGGGCCGAACCCAACCTCGTGCTCTCGGAGAAACTCCGCCGGGAGCTCAAAGTCCAACTGCCCGACGACTTCGACGGCGACGTCGAGCGCTACCTCGCCGCCGTCGCCGCGGCGGTCCCGAGCCAGCTCTCACCCAAACTCCATCGATACGTCGCCTTCGGTACCTTCAACTCCACACAGGTCGCCGTCTTCAACGACCTCGACCCCGCGAGCTGGACCCTGGAGGACGGCCCGGCCCTCGAACTGCTCATCAGCTCCGCCGGCGCCTCGGGCATCGGCGACTTCGCCGCCGAGTACCCGGTCGACGGTCCCGAACTCCGCGAACTCGCGCCACTGCTCATCGCCGACGCCGACTCCTCCCAGGTCAGCACCCTCATCGACCTCGCACGGGGCGAGAGCTTCGCCCTGGAGGGACCTCCCGGCTCCGGCAAGTCCCAGACCATCGTCAACGCCATCGCCGCCGCCCTCGAACAGGGCAAGAAAGTGCTCTTCGTCGCGCAGAAGACCGCCGCACTCGAAGTGGTCCGGGCCCGCCTGACCGAGCGCGGCCTCCTCGACTTCCTGCTCACCCTCCAAGCCGACCGGTCCGAACGCCAGGCGTTCCGCGAACAGGTCAAATCCCGCATCGAGATGCCCGGCTCCCCCGAACCGCGCGGCTACGGCGCCCACCTCGAAACCTTCAACCGGCACCGCGGACGCCTCCAGGAGTACCTCGACCTCCTCGCGACCCCGTTCGGCGGCACCGGCCTCACTGTCCACGAGGTGCTGTCCGAGGCGGTCGCCTCCGCCGCCGACTTCCGCCTCGCCGCCGATGACCTGCCCGCCCCCTGCCGGACCGGCGACCTCGCCGGACACGAGATCACCGCGATCGTCGAGGCCGCGGCCTCGTTCGAGCAGGCACTGGCCAACGCCGACCCCGAATCGTCCTGGCGGGGGATCGCCACCGGCCCGCTCGACAGGTCCGCCACCGACACGCACCTGCGCGCCGCGGCGAGAGCCGCCGAGCGGTTCGAGGCCGCCGCTGCCCAGCAGCGCGTGCTCACCGACCGCGGGTTCACCCTCGCCGATCTCGCCGACGGTTCCCCGCGCGACCTCGCCGCACGAGCCCGCGAACTCGAAGCGCTCCGCTCAGGGCTCGACGCCGCACTCGTCACCGAACTCATCCGCACCGGACGCGGTCAAGCGCTCCGGGCGCTCCTCACCGCGTGCGAAAAGTCCGCCGGAGAACGGGCCGAACTCGCCAAGTCGGTGCGCGAACCCGCCTCAGCCGCCCTGCACCGCGTGCTCGACCTGGGTGCGGACGCCGCCCGCCGCCTCCAGCTCGGCAACTTCGACGTCCAAGCCCACCAGAACGAACGCCGCAGCAGATCGGCCAGGATCGACGCGGGCGCGGCCGCAGCCGAGTCCCTCGCGATGCTCCGGCCCGACCTCCCCTGGATCGGCGCGAGCAACTGCCCGGACCTGGACGCGGCCGCCCGAGCGCTCGAAGGCGACTGCGTCCCCTATCTCCGGCTGCGAAACCCCGCGAACACCGCAGAAGGGGCCTGGCAGCACCTGTCGGCCGTCATCGACCGCATCGAAGCGCTCCGCGCCGAACGCGACGAGCTGTCGGCGCTCTTCCGCCTCGACCGCAAAGCCGACCCCGGGGCCTCCCACGAAGCCGCGCAGATCCTGGAGTCCACCGGCGCCATCGGCAAACTCGGCAGCGCCTACCGCGCCGCCAAGAAGCACTACCGCAGCGTGGCACTCGTCCCCAAGCCCTTCGACGCCCCCGGCGCGGCGGCGGGCCTCGAACGCCTCGCCGCCTGGCGGGACGCGACCGACGCCCTGATCGCCGACCCCGGCGTCCACGCTCTCCTCGGCCCCGTCTTCACCGGGCTCGACACCCGGCTCGACCTCCACCGCGAACTCGTCGGCTACCTCAAGGACATCGACAGCCGGTTCGGCGGGATCCAGTACCGCAACCTCCGGAGGCTCATGCTCGAAGGCGACACCGACCTGCTCACCACGCTCGCGCGCATCGACATCGCCGACTACCGCGTCACCGTGGACGACCTCCCGAACGCCGTCGCCGCGCGCCGCAGCGCCCTCGCCGAGATGGACGGACTGCTGCCCGTCCTGGCATCCTGCGCGACCGTGCTGAAGCATCCCGCGACGACCACACCTGAACGGGCGACGGAACTCTCCGAGTCCGTCGACGCGATGCTCGCCCACCTCGCCTCCATCGACGCCGACCCCCTGCGCGACCTCCTCGGCGCCCGACTCCGCGGCCCCGACACCGACACCGCCTCCTTCCGCGGCGAACTCACCGCCCTGGACCTCTGCGAGACCGAGCCCGCACTGAGCCGGGTCTTCGCGGAACTGCTCGCCGCACGGACCCTCGACGACACCGCCGAACGGCTCACCGCCTACGCCGACGCCGCCGAGTCCGGCCGCGACGTGATCGCCGACCTGCACCGCGCCACCGGAGCCGACTCCGGCTGGGTCGCAGCCACGCAGGACTGCGAGCTCCGCGCCGTCCACGCGGCCGAACTCGCGGCCGACCGCGCAGGGCTGCAATCCCACTCGATGGTCCACCACCGCACCGTCCGCCTCAGTGAACTCGGCTTCGGCGCCGTAGCCTCATGGCTCCGGCTCCACGCCGTCGCGCACCCGCACGCCCTCGTGCTCGCCCACCTCTACCGCGGCCTCGCGACCGACGTGTTCACCGCCCACGGCGAACTGCTGCGCGCGTTCCTCGGCACGGAGCTCGACGACCTGCGCGACCGGCTCGCTCAGGCCGACAACCTCCTTCAGAGCACCGCGGCGGCCCAGCTCGCCGCGAAGCTCTACCAAGGCGCCCGGCCGCCGGTCGGCGTCAACCGGGGCCGCAAATCCGACTACACCGAGATGGGACTCCTCGCCCACGTCAAGGACCTCCAGCGCAACCGGCACTCGGTCCGCGACGTGACCCGGCGCGCCGCCCAAGCGCTGCTCGAACTCAAACCCTGCTGGATGATGTCGCCGCTCGCCGTCTCCCAGTACCTCAGCCGGGACACCCGCTTCGACCTGTGCATCATCGACGAGGCCTCCCAGATGCTCCCCGGGGCCGCCCTCGGCGCCGTCCTGCGCTCAAAACAGGTCATGATCGTCGGCGACAACAACCAGCTCCCGCCGTCGGACCTCTTCAGCTCCACCGCCGCGAGCACCGATGATGACGACGAGGACTTCACGGAGGAAGCCGAGTCCGTCCTGGAGATGGCGGGGCGCGCGCTCCCGCGCTCACGCCGCCTGCGCTGGCACTACCGGTCGCGCAATTCGAGCCTCATTGCGTTTTCCAACAGGATCATCTACGACGACCAGCTCGTGGTCTTCCCCTCCGCGTGGGAAGACCGCGACGGCATGGGGGTGCGGCTCGAACACCTCGCCGACGGCCTCTACGAGAAGAGCCTCAACCATGTCGAGGCCGAGGCAATCGTGGACGCGGTGGCCCGGTTCGCCCGGACGGACGCCCATCGTTCGCTCGGCGTCGTGGCGATGAACGTGCAGCAGCGCAACCTCATCAACGACCTCCTCCACGAGCGCGCCGTCGCCGACGACGCACTCCGCTCGTATCAGCTCCGCTGGGAGGTCGAGGGCGACGGCATCGACTCGCTGTTCGTGAAGAACCTGGAGAACGTCCAGGGCGACGAGCGCGACGTCATCTTCATCTCCACCGTGTACGGCCCGAAGGAGCCCGGCGGGCCCGTCCACCAGCATTTCGGACCGGTCAACGGCAAGGCAGGGCGCCGACGGCTGAACGTCCTGTTCACCCGTGCCCGCGAGCAGCTCGTCACCTTCACCTCGATGCTCCCCGGGGACATCTCCGCGGACGAGCACGGCAATCCCGGCCGCTACATGCTCCGCCGCTGGCTGGAGTACTGCACGAACGGCGGTGTCCACGGCGAGGCCACGGGCCACGAGAAGCCGGGTGCCCGCCTCGCCGAGCACATCGGCGCCCGCCTCATCGAGCGCGGCTACACCGTCGACTACGAGGTCGGCACCACCGGCCACCGCGTCGACCTGGCCATCCGCCACCCCGACTGGCCGCACGGCTACCTCTGCGGCATCGACTGCGACGGCGAGGAGTACTACTCCTCCCGCTCTGCCCGCGACCGCGACATCCTCCGCCAACAGGTCCTCCAGGGTCTCGGCTGGAAGCTCTACCGCGCCTGGTCCGTCAACTGGTACAACGACGAGGAGGCCGAACTCAACCGCCTCCTGGCCTGGATTCGGAGCGTCACTGATCGGGGTCGTGGCTGAATCCCGGGCCTGGACAGGCGATCAGTTGAACACCGAGGCCAGCCCTTCAACACTGAGCCGACCGATCGCCATCAGGATCACGACGGCGATCACCAGGAGAACCCATCGACCGGTGGTGATGACCTCTGGATTGGTCTCGTTGAGAGACCTCCAGAACCGTGCCAATCCGGTGGGCGGGCGACGCCGTGAAGGCGTGCCGCTCCCTGGGTATCTCCTGGTGATCTCTTCGTGCTTTGCGCCGTTCTCCGCGCCGATGATCAGGGTGACCGCGTCGGAGATCAGCAGCCGGGCCCTTCGCCTCGCAGCCTCGGAGGTCCCTCCGGGATCGCCGACCATCGCGTTGAGCTGCGCAGCGATATTGCGTAGCGCAGAGGCGTCGGATCGACGATCAGCCGAGTTCGTGACCCTGTCGGCTTTGTCGATCCGCCACGCAGTTCTCTCGATCTCCGCGGCCGATTTCCGGATCCATGTCAGCGTTTGATCCGGAGCGAATTCGGTGAACGCGTTCCGTCCTGCTGCGGGGGTGAGAATCGGAACGCATTGCTGAACGCATCCGGCGAGAGCGGTCCGACGCTTGAAGACGAACCCGAGGACGCCAACGGCGATGAGGCTCAACGTCGTCCCCGTGATGTACGCCTGTTGGTGGTATTCGAGGTCCGGAAAGTTGTAGAACAGGATCGGAAGTATCGAGGCCATGACCAGCGCGGCGAGGAGCGTGGTCGTCTTGTCGGCAGCGATCCGCCACGACATGCGGATAGCGAATTTCTGTGCTCCTGAGCTGCTTATGGCCCTGCGAACGTTACGAGACACATTGAATCCGTACAGGGGAGGCACGACGCCTTGGATCTTGAAATCCTCCGCAAATGGCGAGACCGAGTAGGCGTGAACTCCTATGAGCATCAATGCGAGGAGGACTGCGAGGATCCACGGAATCGGCTCGATCTCGTTGCGGTAGAGATACATCGCTGAAGCGAAGTACGGAAGAGCAGTGATCGCAGACAGCATTGCGAACAATAGCGACACTGCGATGCGTGCAGTGATCTTGGACGGAATTCGCTTCGAGCGACTCGACGGCAAACTCCGTTTCTGTTCGGTCATCGCGATGCTTGAGGTGATGGAGAACCGCTGAGCCATTGCCCCTGAAGCGAACGAGAGCGGCCAGGAGAGCGCTGCGATCAATACGCCCAGTGTGAAGAACTCGATTGTCAGTTTCATGTCCATGAGCAGAACGTATCAAGGGCTCACGTTCCGTGAGTCGTGTTGCGAAGATCGAGGCTCCCGGGATCGGCGGGCGGTTCGGGTTGCTTTGGGTGGGGGATTGCCTTCATATCGATCTACTTGAATGTTTGGGTAGTCGTCCGTACGAGCTCTCCGGTTGCGGGGGTTCGGGTCCTCGACAACCGGGGACGGCTGAGCCCCCTGGTTCTTAGGAGCTCAACCGATGGAAGTCATACCCAAGGACGGGCGTGCGCGAGTGCGGCTGCGGCGAAGGGCCGCCGCGGTGTTCGCGGCGTGCGGGGCGCTGCTGGCGGCGTCGCTGGCGTTCGTGGCGGCCGACCCGGCATCGGCCGCCGCCTGCGATGCGCAGATCGCGGCGGGGCAGACCCGCGAGGTGTTCGGGATGACCGTCACCGGGACGGGGACGATCCCGACCGGCTTCAAGGTCAACGGCATCGCGTGCGGCGGGACCTCGACGCCCACGCAGACCCCGACGGCCGGGGAGCCGACGGAGACGCCGACCGGGAACCCGCAGCAGCAGAAGCAGACCCGCACGCCGGCGTTCCTCATCGAGGCCGGTGCGGAGACCGACAGCTACGTCGAGTCGGCGAACTTCACGGTCCGCTGGGGCGACGCGATCGACGCCGTCGCGTGGGGACAGCAGCACGGCTACGCGAACTACCCGCAGTGGGTCGCGAACCACATGGAGGAGATCTACGACTACTACGTGAACCAGGTCGACTTCGTGGACCCGGCCGACCACAGCGTCGGGTCGCGCTACCGGATCAACCTGTACCTGTGCGGCACCTGGTCGAACGGCTTCCTGCCGCCCGCGAACTGGGCCGGGCCCGACGACATCGGGGTGGGCCACATCTGCCTGCCGTACGACAAGACCTGGGACGACTGGGTCGAGTCGCACGAGTTCAACCACATCCTCCAGTCCTACGCCGTGGACATCAACATCGCCAACGGGAACGGCGGCGGCTGGGGCGCGGGCAACCCAGTCGCCGGGCCGGTGTGGGAGGCCCATGCGAACTACATGGCGCGGCTGCAGCGGCCCGAGGTGGTCGTCGGGTCCGGGTACTTCGTGGACCGGCAGCAGTACCGCTGGCTCGCGCAGGAGACCTACTACGGCGACTGGCTGATGTTCGACACGATCGCCGAACTGTACGGCGCCGCGGCCGTCGACCGGCTCTGGTTCGAGGCCCGGCAGGGCGAGCACCCGATCGACACGATCAAGCGCGTGCTGCAACTCGACCAGCAGGAATTCGCCACGCTCATCGGCGAGATGACCTCCAGGCAGGTCGTCTACGACTTCGACCAGGGCGCGGCCATGCGCTCCGACCTGTGGCGCGGCGGCGGCAGCTACCGGCCGCTCCACACCGACCCGCTCACGAGCCTCGGCTCCAACCGCTACCGCATCAACGCCACGGACGCCCCGCGCCAGTACGGCCACAACATGATCCGCCTCAACCCGACCACCTCGAACGTCAGCGTCGGCCTCACCGGCGCCTCCAGCCTCGCGGGCGCCGACTGGCGCTTCCGCCTCGTCGCCGTCAAGGCCGACTTCTCGGTCCGCTACAGCCCGTTCTACTCCCCGGGCCAGACCGCGAACTTCTCGCTCCAGACCGGCGAGACCCACATGATGCTCGTCGTCGCGGCCACCCCCTCGGTGCACCGCAACTACACGATGTGGCAGACCGGCGTCGGGGACCCGTTCCCCTACGAACTCACCATCACCGGCGCCACACCGTCTTAAAAAGACCATCGGCCCGTGGGACGGTTCGCGCTGTCCCGCAGGCCGATGGTCCCGTCCGTTCAGGGGAGCCGCGCTTGACCGGGGGAGGCTACATTGTGTCTCTGGTTCGTGACACGACGGGAGAGCCGATGTACGCGGTCATCGATGTGGAGACGACCGGCCTGTTCAACAAGGACCGGATCGTGGAGATCGCTATAGCGCAGCTCGATCGCGACGGCAGGGCCACTGCCACCTGGGAGACGCTGGTCAACCCCCAACGAGACCTCGGACCGCAAGAGCTGCACGGCATCCGCGCCGCCGATGTGCGGAAGGCCCCGACGTTCGACCAGGTCGCGGGAGACGTGGTCGAGCTCCTCCGGGACCGCGTCCCGGTCGCGCACAATCTCGCATTTGACGGCCGCCTGCTCTCACACGAGTTCCTCCGTATCGGTTGCGAAATCCCGGACCTCGGGCATTTCGGCGTCTGCACCATGCAGTGGGCGGACTACTTCCTCCCCGACGCGGGACGCAGCCTCGCTGACTGCTGCTCCGCCGCGGGAATCGCCAACGAGCGCCCTCACGAGGCCATGTCGGATGTCCTCGCCACCACGGAACTCCTCGCCCTCTATCTGAACAGCATGGGACAGGTGCCGCTGTGGGACCAGCGGGCCGCGGGCCTGTCAGAGGCCCGGTGGCCCCTGATCCCAGCGCAGGCGACAGCGCCGGTTCACCGCGGCATCGGCGCCGCCGACGGCGGGGCGTTTCTCGCCAGGCTGGTCGACCACCTCCCTCGAATCCCGGACCCGCCGCAGGCGGACATGTACCTCGCGCTCCTCGACCGTGCCCTGGTGGACCGGCACATCTCGGCGACCGAGGCGGACTCGCTCGTGGCGTTGGCGTCCGGCCTCGGCATCGGGCGCGATGCCGCGATCCGGCTCCACCGCGGCTACCTGCACTCGCTCGCGACGGTCGCATTGGAGGACGGATTCGTCTCCAGCGCCGAGCGGGACGACCTGGATCGCGTCGCCGCACTCCTGTCGCTACCCGCAGTGGAAGTCGATGCGGCACTCCGTGCGGCAGAGGACGGCTCGGCTCCAACACTGCCCCAAGCGGAGTTCCGCCTCCGGCGCGGAGACATCGCCGTCCTCACCGGGGCGTTCGCCGAGTCGAAGTCGTTCTGGGCCGACCGGCTCCGGGCTGCCGGACTCACGGTTGCCCCGAACGTCACCAAGAAGACCGCGCTCGTGGTGGCGGCCGACCCCGACTCGATGTCAGGCAAGGCGTCCAAAGCCCGGCAATACGGCATTCCTGTCGTTGGCGCGGACACACTCGATGCAGTGCTCGCGCGCCGTTAGGGCGTCCAGCCAGGATTCCGGCCGGTGAGGGCGATGAAGCGGTCCTGCGGGGTGGCGTCGGGGGCGGGTTGTACCGGTGGGGCGTAGATGCCGTTGCGGGCCTCTTGGTCGTCGGCGTCTTGGGCGACGAAGGCGGTGAGGGTGGTGATGGCGGCGGGGTCGAGGTCGTAGGGCTGGCCGGTGGCTTTGGCGAGGTCCCAGCCGTGGACGGCGACTTCGTTGAGGCCGACGAGGCCCATGATGGCGGCGGGGAACGTGACGCCGCCGGCGGTGGCGTCGCCGTCCCAGGCGGAGGGCTCGGCCCAGGCGTCGGCGAGGGTCTGGAGGCGCTCGGCCAGCAGGGGACGCCAGTCCGCGGGCGGCTCCGCGGAGGGCGCCGCGGGCGGGGTGTCGTTGTACGGGCCCCGCTCGCCGCGGGCGGCGGCGGTGAACGCCAGCGTCAGGCCGAGGAAGTGGTCCACCAGGTGGCCCACCCGGTACTCCTCGCACGGGGTGGGGGCCGCCAACTGGGCGTCCTCGACGCCCGCGAGCAGCCCGGCCACCAGGTCGGTCACGGGCTTGAAGTCGGCACCGGGTTCGGTCATGTGCGTTCGCTCCTCAGTTCGCTCGGTCTGCACCAGTGGTGACGACGCGTCGCCTCCGGATTCATCGGTGACCTACAGATTCGCCGCCGCGTAGGCCTCCATCGCCTCGCGGAGGTAGGCGGCGAGGCCCTCGGCGACGGTGTCGTAGGTGGCGTTGAAGGACGGGTCGTCGGTGTAGAGGGCGGCGAGGCCGGTGTAGGCCTCGGCGGTGGGGACGGTGCCCCAGAGGCGGGCGATGAAGGCGTAGTGCTCGGCGGCGACGGCTTGGGCCGCAGGGGAGTCGGCGGGTTCGCCGGCCTCGCGGAGGGCGGCGAGGCGGTGGTGGAGTTCGTCGAACTTCGCGGGGATGGCGCGGCGCTCGTCGGGGCTCATGGCCTTGACGGCGGCGTCGCCCGCGTCGACGACCGCGTCGCCCCAGCGGCGGCGGGCCTCGGCCTCGTACTCGGCGTGCCTGCCCGCGTCGAGGCCGTCGAACCAGGTCTCGGGTGTCATGGTCTGGTCTCCTTCGAGTTGGCGGATGGTGGCGGCGACCGTGGCGGCCAGGCGGTCGAGGCGCTCGCGCTCCTCGTCGAGCTGCTCGGCGTGGCGCTTGAGCGCCTCGGCCTCGGAGAGGGCGCCGTCGACGATCTCGGCGATCACGTCGAGGCGCAGCCCGAGGCGCTTGAGCAGCAGGATCCGCTGGAGGCGGAGCAGCTCGGCCTGGCCGTAGCGGCGCAGGCCGCCGTGGCCGGTCGCGACCGGTTGGAGGATGCCGATGGCGTCGTAGTGGCGCAGCGTCCGCGAGGTCACGCCGGTGAGGCGGGTGACCTCGGTCGTCGTCCAGGTCCGCATGTCGGCCTCCTTCCCGCTCGAAGTTACGGGTTGACGCTACGTCAACCGCAAGCCCGTTCCGCGGAGACGGCGGACACAGGCCGGGGCCCGGACGCGCGCGTCCGGGCCCCGGTTTTCTGGGGGAGGAGGGTCCTCACGCCGCCCTGATCGAGGGGAACGGGTAGCTGGTGACGTCGCTGCCGATGTAGAAGCTCGGGTGCGGCGGCTGGTTGTAGGCCGTGTTCTGCCAGGCGATCGCGACGCGGTACTGCGGGTTGTGCATGAGCGTCGCGATGCGCAGGTTCGTGGTGTACGGGGTCGCGTAGATGCGCAGGGCCGAGCTGTCGCTGGTGCGCCACACGACCTCCTCGCGCCAGTCGCCGAACAGGTCCGCGGACAGGCCCGGCGTGGCCTTGGTGCCGTTGTTGGACGCGACGCCCGAGCCCGAGAGCAGCGTCCCGGACGGGTAGTTCGTGATCGCGGTGCCGTCGAGCAGCTCGCGCTCGCCGTCGCCGTCCCACCAGGACACGAAGTTGGTCGAGGCGGGCTTGGCGCCGATGTTCGCGCCGGAGGCGTTGAGCAGGCCGCTGACGCTGGAGGACCAGTACTCGGCGCCCGCGTTGGACGCGAGGACGTTCGCGGCCACGCCGCGGCCGTTGTCGCAGCACGCGGGGGTCTGGAACAGGATCGCCCCGTTGCCGCCGTTGAGGCTCGACGAGGGCTGCGAGGTGCTCTCGTGCGGCATGAACACCTCCTGCCCGGCGCGGCCGGGCACGAAGTCGCTCACGTGCAGCGCGTCGCCGTGCCCGAACCCGGTGGTGTACAGCGCGGACCCGGAGGAGCCCACGGCCATGGCGCCGTAGACGACGTCCTGGTTCCCGTCGCCGTTGAGGTCGGCGATCGAGAGGCTGTGCGCGCCTTGGCCGGTGTACTGGCTCCCGGCGCTGTTGGAGTCGAAGACCCAGCGCGACACGAGATCGGTGCCGTTGAAGTCGACGGTCCAGATGACGCTGCGGGTGTAGTAGCCGCGGGCGAACACCATGCTCGGATGCTGTCCGTCGAGGTAGGCCGTCCCGGCGAGGAAGCGGTCGACCCGGTTGCCGTAGCTGTCGCCCCAGCTGGAGACGGTGCCGCGGGCGGGCTGGTAGTTGATCGTGTCGAGGATCGCTCCGTTGGCGCCGTTGAAGACCGTCAGATATTCCGGTCCACTGAGGATGTACCCGGAGGAGTTGCGGTAGTCGGCGCTGGAGCTGCCGATGACCTGGCCGGTGCCGGAGACGGTGGCGTCGGCGGTCTTCATGGCGATCTCGGCGTCGCCGTCGGAGTCGTAGTCGTACACCTGGAACTGCGTGTAGTGCGCCCCGGCGCGGATGTTGCGGCCGAGGTCGATGCGCCACAGGCGGGTGCCGTTGAGCTCGTACGCGTCGATGTAGACGTTCCCGGTGTAGCCGGACTGGGAGTTGTCCTTGGCGTTCGAGGGGTCCCACTTGACGAGGTACTCGTACTGCCCGTCGCCGTCGAGGTCGCCGACGCTCATGTCGTTGGCGCTGTACGTGTACGCGACGCCGTCGGGGGTGGTGCCGCCGCTGGGCGCCTGGATGGGGATGTCGCGGTAGCCGCTGGAGTTGAAGACCGCCTCGGCGCCCGCCTGCGCGCCGACGCTGCCGCCGTTGACGGGCGCGACGGTGTACGTCCCGGACCCGCCGGTGTCGAGGTAGTTGGTGGCGCCGGTGATCGGGGAGCTGTTGAGGAGGGTCCCGTTGCGGTACACGTTGAACGCGGTGCTCGCGGTGTCGGTGCCCAGGAGGCGCCAGCTGACGAGGTTGCCGCCGCTCGCCGGGACGACGGTGACGCCGCGGCCGAGGTCCTCCATGATGGGCCCGGTCTGCGTGGCGGTGCCGTCGGTGACCTCGACGTAGTCGATGTTCGCCAGGCCCGCCGCGGTGGTCGCGGCGATGCGGACGGTGTTGCTCCCGGCGTTGAGCGGGACGTTCACGGTCTTGTTGGTCCAGGTGGTCCACGCGCCCGTGGCGGGGAAGTCGCCGCCGGTCTGGACGGCCGCGCCGTTGACGAGGATGTCCGCCGAGCGGGTGTCGGTGGCGCCGTGGGCGTACCGGATCGACAGGCCGGCGGTGCCGGCGGCCGAGGCGGTGACCGTGAACTGCGCGGCCGCGCCGACGGCGTTGTTCGAGTTGCAGAACCCGCTGCCGGAGTACCCGGTGTGGTTCGAGTCGATGGTGCCCTCGCAGACCGCGGGGGAGGTCTCGGCCTCGTAGCGGACGGTCGCGGCGTCGGCCGAGACCTGGGGGAGCGCGACGAGGGCGGCGAGGCCCGCGAGCGCGGTCGTGGTGAGGGCGGCCCAGCGGAGGCGCCGGTGCCTGGTCGGTCGTGAGTGGATGGTGCGCATGTGTGCTCCGCGTGATCGGTGGTGAAGGGGCGCAAGGCCGTACGGAGGTGCCGGAGGCGGAGGCGCAGCGTGCCGGGCAGCCGCGACCGTCTCCAATGCCATCGACACATCGAATTGAATCGATATAATGATGTCGGGTCAGCATAGCGTGCGAGCGCTTACATGGCAATGCCCGCCCGTCGGCGGGCCGAGGGCTCGGCCCGCCGGGCACTCAGATCTCGGAGCGTTCCCTACGGCGGCCGCTCAGCGGCCTTCGGCGAGCGCCGCGAAGGCTTCGGCCTCCTTGGCCATGTAGCGGCGGGCCTTGCCGGAGAACAGGATTCGCGCGATCCACGCCCCTGAGCCCGTCCAGGTGATGCTCAGGGCGAGCCGGGTGCGGCCCTCGCCGTCGGCGCGCGCTTCGTGGACCGCTTCGGTCCGCACGCCCCCTGACGTCGCCGCCCAGGTGAAGCCCTGGCCGGGCCGCCACTCGGTGACCTCGTAGACGGCGGTTGCCAGGCCCGGCTGGGCGACCCGGAACCGGGCGCCCACGTCGATCGGGCCGGGGCCGCTCAGCCTCTCGACGCCGCCGACCGTGGGCAGGAGCTCCGCCCAGCGGTCGAGTTCGCTCATCACGGCCCACACTTCGGCAGGGGCCGTGCGGATCTCGCGTTCGACCAGGATCATTCCCACATCGTAGAGTCCGATAGAGGGAAGTCAATCCCCGTCGCGGCCCGCCCGGCCCCTGCTGCGGGGCAGACGCGGCCCATCGTGCAGCTGCCCGGCCGCTGCCGAACGCCGCCCGCCGTCCCGCCGCCCGGCCCCGGCCGCTTGTCGAACGCGGCCCGCCGTGCGGCGGCCCGGCCCCGCCTCCGTTAGCTCGCGTCGAACCGGCCGCGCTCGTCGTGGAGCCACTGCGCGAACGTGCGCGCCGGTCGCCCGAGCACGCGCTCGACGTTGTTGTTCACCGTCGCCGGGGTGTCGCCGAAGTTCGCCGCGACGTCCAGCAGCGAGTCGAACATGGCCTCCGGGAACCACTCGGGCCGCCCGGCGAGGGCCTGCTCCCGGGTCAGCTCCTCGACCTCCACCGGCCTCCCCAGTTCGGCTGCGACCGCGGCGACCGCTTGGCGCTGCGTCAGCGACTCGGGCCCGGTGAGGACGAGGCTGCGCCCGCGGAACTGGGGGCGCGTCAGCAGGTCCACCGCCACCTCGGCGACGTCGCCGAGGTGGATCGGGTTGATCTGCCACTCGGGGAACGCGATCGGGACGCGCCCGGCGCGGACCTGCCCGGCCCAGTCGCGGAAGACGTTGCTGCCCAGCCAGGACGGGTACAGCACGGTGTGCGGCAGGCCCGAGGCCCGCACCGCGCCCTCGATCGCCTGGTGCGCGGCGCCGATCGGCCCGGCGTGCTCGACCGGGTCGTACGCGGCGGGGGAGGAGAGCAGGACCGCGTGCTCCACTCCGGCCTCGACGGCGGCCGCGAGGAAGCCGCCGATGTCGCCGAACGTCGGGTAGAGGAACACGGTGCGGACGCCGTCGAGCGCGGCGGCCGCCCCCGAGGGCTCGGTGAGGTCGAGCGTGACGGCCTCGGCCCCTTCGGGGACCGCGAGGCCGTCGATGCTGCGCCCGGAGGCCCGGACCGCGTGGCCCGCACGGGTGAGGGCGCTCGCGACGCGCGAGCCGATGTTGCCGCGGGCGCCGGTCACGAGCACGGTGCCGTCGAGCATCGCACTGTCCAGATTCATGCCGTCCAGTGCCGTGCCGTCGAAGTCGTTCATGGGTGTCGCTCCTGGTTTCGGGCATGCGACCGCAGCGCACGGGGCGTGCGCTCGGGTAGCATGACGGTGGGAACTGTTTGCTTTCAAAGCAAAGGTAATACACCTTTGCTTTGAAAGCAAAGATATTTTGACCTCAAGGGGAATTCGGGGGTGCGACCGTGGCCGCGCGTTGGGGCGTCGATGACGCGATCCGGGAACTGCTGCTGCTCATGCCGCGGATGGTCGGGCGCGCGAAGCGCCTCCCGGTTCCTGAGAGCGTGCGCTCGCTCGACCTGAGCCCGCGCCACCTGTCACTGCTCGCGCTGCTGCTCTTCGACGGCCCCGCCACGGTCAACGACCTGGCCTCGCGCCTCGAAGTCGCGCCCACGACTGTGAGCCTCATGGTCGGCGACCTCAGCCGCAAGGGCGTGCTGGAGCGGCGCGAGGACGACGCCGACCGCCGCCGCCGCATCGTCTCGATCACCGCTGAGATGCGCCCGGAGATCGAGTCGTGGCTGTCGGGGAGCGCCGCCGCCTGGCGGAAGGCGCTGGCGCCGTTGAGCGCGACCGAGCTGGTCGTGTTCGTGGAGACGCTCGCCGCGTACGAGAAAGCACTCGAAGACTCCTACGGCGACTAGCCCGCGCGCTGGGAAGATCGCGCTGGGGAGGTCCGGCGGAGCCCGCCGGGCACCGGGGCGGAGCGCCCGCGCTGTAAGCGGCCGGGTGGGATGGTCGTGGTTGCAGGGGCCGGACGGGGCGCGCGCTGTCGTCGGGGCGGTTGTGCAGTCAGCGGCCAGGCGGGGCGCTCGCGCTGTCGGTGGCCCGGCGAAGCTCTCTCCCCGTCAGCGGCTCGGCGGGGCGGTCGAGTCTCGGACGACCATCGTGGTCGCGAGCTGGACGTGGTGGGAGTCGGGGACCTTGCCCGCCGCGAGTTCGATGACCGTGCGGGCGGCGACGCGGCCCATCTGGCGCAGCGGCTGCTTGACGGTGGTGAGCGGGGGCTCCATCCACATCGCGTTGTAGGTGTCGTCGAAGCCGACGACGCTGAGGTCACCGGGGATCGCGAGGCCGTGGCGCCGGGCGCTGCGCAGCACGCCCACCGCGATGCTGTCGCTGGCCGCGAAGATCGCGGTCGGGGGGTCGGCCAGGCCGAGCATCCGGTCGGTGAGCACCGCGCCGGTCGACTCCTCGAACTTGCCCGAGCCCATGAGCGCCGGGTCGAGCTCGATCCCGGCCGACTCCAGGGCCTCCCGGTAGCCGTGCAGGCGCTCGCGCGCAGGGACCGACTGCACAGGCCCGCCCGCGAAGCCGATCCGCCTGTGGCCCAGGTCGAGCAGGTGCCGCGTGGCCTGCACGCCCCCCGCCCAGTTGGTCGCGCCGAGGCTGGTGACGCGCTCGTCGAGCGGGTTCGCCGGGTCGATGACGACCAGCGGCAGGTCGGCCTGCTCGCACGCCGTCATCTCCTCGCCCGTGAGCTCCGCGGTGACCACGACCAGGCCCGCGGCGCCCTGCGCGGCGATCTCCTTGATCCGGTCCGCGCCCAAGGGCACCGGATGCCCCGGCCCGCCCTCCTCAAGGGAGCTGGTGACCACCGCGACGCCGAGGTCCCGTGCGCCGCTGATGATCCCGTCGAGGACGTACACGGCGTACATGTTCAGGATGGTGTCGAACACGACGTGGATCGACTGCCCGCCGGGGGTCTCGCGCGGCCCGGTGGTCGGCACGTACCCGAGCTCGGTGATCGCCTCGCGCACGAGCCGCCGCGTCTCCTCGGCGACGCCGGGGCGGGCGTTGAGCACCTTGGAGGCCGTGGCCTTCGAGACGCCGGCGCGCGCGGCGACCTCGGACAGCGTCGCGCGGGGGCGGGCCGGATCGCTCATGTGGTGCACCTCGTCCATGTCGTGTACCGACATGATAGCCGCTCACCGGAAACAGTTTCCGGCGACAGGAAACCGTTTCGGGCTCCCGTCCGCCACCAGGACCGCACCCGGGCCCCGTCCCCGGGGACGCTACATCACACACCGTTTCTATTGCGACACAATGGACTTCACTGCTTATAATGACGCGGTCCTCCGGCGGGGCCGCCCGAACGGCGCCTCCCGTCGGCCCTGTCGACAACAAGGAGACCCTGTGTCCTTCAAGGAAGGCAAGTCCCGCCGCGCGCTCGGCCGCATCGCCGCCGTCGCGGCGGCCGCCGGTCTCGGCGTCGCCGGACTCGCGGGCCCGGCCTCGGCCGACGTCACGATCCAGCAGTACGCGGCGCTCGGCGACTCGTACGCCTCGGGCGTCGGCGCCGGCGACTACCTCGCCGACGACGGCTGCTACCGCTCCGCCAACGCCTACGCCAGCCAGTCGGCCGCCGCCCTCGGCGAGCGCCTCTGGTTCGAGGCCTGCTCGGGCGCCCGCGTCGAGGACGTCGTCGCGAACCAGCTGGGCCACCTCCGCCCGGTCAACACCGAGCACGTGACCATCGGCGTCGGCGGCAACGACGCGGGCTTCTCCTCGGTCCTCGGCGCCTGCGCCGGGACCGACACCGCCCTGTGCGAGAACGCGATCGCGAACGCGCGCAACATCATCACCACCTCGCTCCCCGCCGAACTGGACGACCTCTACACCCAGGTGGAGACCAAGGCCCCCGACGCCGACATCGTCGTCGTGGGCAACCCGCGCCTGTTCGCCGAGACCGCGTGCGCGGGCGCGCTGGCGATCACCCCGGCCGAGCAGGCGCTCCTGAACGACGCCGCCGACCTGCTCGCCGAGACCACCGCCGCCGTCGCGGCCGACCACGGCTTCGACTTCGCCGACGTCCGCGACGCCTTCGACGGCCACGGCGTCTGCTCGGCCGACCCGTGGATCCTCGGCTACACCGGCAACGTCGAGTCCTTCCACCCGAACGCCGCCGGGCAGGACGCCTACACCGGCGTCGTGCTCCCGCTGCTCGACTACTAGTTCGAGTCTGCTGCACCGGACCGGCCCGCGGGGGACCCCCGTGGGCCGGTTCCCGTTGCGCCCCAACGTGGACACACACATTGGACCGCGGCCCTTAGAATGGCGGCACCAGCGGCGGGGGCCCCACCCGTGAACCGCCGCGTGGCATCCAGAAGGAGACCAATGTCCGCAACTCCCAGCACGATCCGCGGCGTCCTCGTCCGCGCCGCTGCCCTCGCCGCGGCCGCCGGCATCGGCGCCGCCGCGTTCGCGAGCCCGGCCTCGGCCGACTGGTGGACCCCGCGGTACGCCGCCCTCGGCGACTCCTACGTCTCCGGCGTCGGCGCCGGGGACTACGAGGACACCACCTGCTACCGCTCCGCGAACGCCTACCCGGTGCTCGCAGCGGAGGCGACCGGCGCGCGGCTCTCGTTCGACGCCTGCTCCGGCGCCCGCGTCGAGGACGTCGTGGCCGACCAGCTCGGCAACCTGACCTGGCGCACCAGCGAGGTCACCATCGGCGTCGGCGGCAACGACGCGGGCTTCTCCTCGGTCCTCGGCGCGTGCGCCGGGACCGACACCGCCCTGTGCGAGGCCGCGATCGCGAACGCGCAGAACATTATCACCACGTCGCTCCCCGCCGAGCTCGACGACCTGTACGCGCAGGTCGAGGACCTGGCGCCGCGCGCCGACGTCACCGTCGTCGGCAACCCGCGCCTGTTCGCCGAGACCTCCTGCGCGGGGACGCTCGCGATCACCCCGGCCGAGCAGGCGCTCCTGAACGAGACCGCCGACCTGCTCGCCGAGACCACCGCGGGCGTCGCGGCCGACCACGGCTTCGCGTTCGCCGACGTCCGCGACGCCTTCGCCGGGCACGAGGTCTGCACCGCCGACCCGTGGATCCTCGGTTACACCGGGAACGTCGAGTCCTTCCACGCGAACGCGGCCGGCCAGGCCGCGTACGCCGAGGTCGTGACCCCCTACCTGGAGGACTGCTAGACCTCCCGCCGGACCGGCCTCCGGGCCGGTCCGGCGCCTCCGGGACAATCCCGGTATGCCGCGACGCACCCGCAAGCCCGCCCGCCCGACCCAGTGCCCCTGCGGCTCCGGCGAGACCTACGCCGCCTGCTGCGGCCGCTTCCACACCGGCGCCGCCGCGGCCCCCACCGCCGAGGCGCTCATGCGCTCGCGCTACAGCGCCTTCGCCGTCGGCGACGAGCCCTACCTCCTGCGCACCTGGCACCCCGGCACGCGCCCCGACCGCCTCGACCTCGCCGCCGACGCCCGCACCTGGACCGGCCTCGACATCCTCGACACCACCGGCGGCACCCCGCTCCACACCACCGGCACCGTCCGCTTCCGCGCCCGCTACACCGACGCCGACGGCCCCGACTCCCAGACCGAGAACAGCGCCTTCGAACGCCTCGGCGGCACCTGGCTGTACGTCGACGCCCTCGGCTTCGAGTGAAGCTCATTCCCTCGCCAGCGCGATGACCTCCTCGGGAGTCAGCGCGCTCGACGGGTGGAAGCTCAGGCACATCGGCGCGACGACTCTCCGGAGCTGCTGTCCTTCGGTGCGGAGGTAGAACTCCCCGGCGCTGAGCGACGTGCTGGTGAGGGCTCTCGCCTGTCTGGCGCTCACCATTTCCTTGACCGCCGCGATCTGGGTCGGGCTGTTGAGATAGCCGATGAGCTGCGTGGCGCAGTTTCCGGCGATCTGGTTGTGGATGCCCCTCGGCGCCTGCGTCGCGAAGACCAGTCCCAGCCCGTATTTGCGCGCTTGGGACGCGAGCGCGAGCGTGCTTCCGGTGCAGGGGGTCATCGATCCCGAAGGCGCGAAGGTCTGCGCCTCGTCCATCACGAACAGCCCGCCGAGCGGCCGTCCGACCGCAGGGTGCCGTTTGATCCACGCGAACAGTGCCATCTGGAGCTGATTGACGAAGCCTTGACGCTGCTGCGTGTCCGGAAGCCCCACGAGGCTGATCACCGAGATCCGTGCACGTGATCCCTCGGACGGGGAGAGTAGCTCGCCCGGGTCGAGCGGCGGATTGGTCCCTCCGAACAGTGAATCGTTGATGCGGTTCGCTTCAAGGGTCTGCGCCATCTCTGCGGCGAGGTCGGGCGCCTTCGGCAGACTCGCGACCACGTCGCCGGGGAACTCGGCGAGCAGTTGCAGGAAACCCCCGAGATCCTCGCCGCCCCGACGTGCATAATGTGCGAGCGCCTCGCGGAGGACGGCCCGGCCCTGCTCATGCTTGTTGGTGTTGCCGTCGACCTTCGCGCGGGGCGCGAGCGTCGCCACCGCCGTGTCGAGTGCCGCCCCGAACTCGTCGATGTCGTCGAGGACCGCCCCGAAATCGGGAAGCGGCTGGAGGCTGATGGGGCGCCCCTTCTCGATTCGCGGCGTCCAAACCACGACCTCGACGGCATCGAAGTACGCGGCCGCCTTGCCTTTGTCGGCAGGGGTCCAAGCCGGGGGAGTGACGTCCCAGGGCAGTTTCAGTCTCGCCAGGTCGTTGTTCGGGTCCAGGACGATCGAGGAGACGCCGCGGAGCGCGGCCTCCTCGATCAGTCGCCGCAGGAGGACCGTCTTCCCCGACCCTGAACCGGCGAACACGGCTACGTGCTTGCGGAGTGCCTCAAGCTCGATCTCTGCTTCAGTGTCGTCTTCGAAGCGGCCGAGAACGATCCGCTGCGCGGTTTCCTCGACCTCATTCGGAAAAGGGAGCATTGGCGCCCCCGCAGGCGGAGGTTGGCCCCCATGCTCGTCGAAGATCCCCTGCATCAGCCGAGTGCTACCGGCGGGTCGGGCGCGCGCGAGCCAGTCTCGCAGGCCCGGAGGCGATTCGTCGTACAGGGCGTGGAGGGCTTTGAAGACGCGCAGTTCGTTGGGATCGGCTTGTACGACTCTGCCGCCGTCCTTCGTGAATTTCGCGATTCTTGTCAGCCCGGCAGCGCGGAGCGGGTGGTCCGAGGTCCTGATCAGTACCGCCTCGGCACCACCGGCCTCGGTCAGGCCGGACTGCTCCGTGAGCCAGTTGATACGACCCCTGAACGGCATACCGCCAGATGCGGCCAAGGCTCGCACGGCAAGACGGCGCTTTCCGAACGTGACCTCTGCGTGCACGCCTTGTTGTCTCCCGCTCAATCCCGGAACGGCTTCGAGGTCTTTCTGCTGCTCCATGCCGAAGCAGCGGAACGCTGAGGAGAGCACTTCGGGCATTGTTTCGTCCTCAGTGGCCGAGCCTGTCAGGTCGTCGATGCTGGCTTCCGCGAGGAGATGCCGGTAGCGAGCTTCGACTGCATCCGGTGAAGGTGCGACGGGGTCCGATTCAGTGGTCGTCTCCGGTCCCGGGAACTCGGTGAGCAGTTCGAACTCGCCCGAATCGAGACATGCCTGAACGTGGTCGACGACCGCCCGGAGGAGTTCACGCGGCCTCATACCGGCGGACGCCGTGAACGCCTCCTTCGACACGGGCCACGTCTGGAGCGGCGGCTTGAACCCAGTTCCGACCAGACCCTGCTCCACATGAGCGGTCACGATGGCGCGGGCGGCATCCGGGGTGAGGTTCGAATCGAGGATCTTCGCCGTATGGAACCGTCCGTCCACCGACTTGACCCCGAATGCCTGGAGCTGTTCCCAGGAGCTCGGCAAGCACGAGACCACGGTGAAGGTCCGGCGCGAGTATTCGTTGAAATTCATCAGGCCGTGTGCGAGCTCGCTCAGACGCTTCCGATTCCGATCGAGTGATGCAGAGTCGGTCTGCCCCTCGACTTCTTTCACAAGGGTGTCGAGCTGGTCCACTGCGAACAAGGTCGGGCCGCAGAGGGCGAGGATTCGGGCGATCGCGAAAACGATCTCACGTGGAGAGCGCCTGGTGGCGCTGATGCCCCATCTCCCGCGTTCGCCTCGTCGGGATTCCTTCTCGGTGGCCAGCCACCTGTCAGCGAGGATGCGGTGGGTGCCGTTCTGAGACGCGCGTAGGCAGAGCACTCTCAGCGCGTCACGGCAGATGTCGTCGATCTCGTCGTACTTCGATCCGATCGAATGGACGACCGCATCGACTGACTCGCGCGTCGGTGCGTCGTCGAGGATGAGCATCTTGTCGGACTCGTCGATCTGCGCCAACTTGAGAAGCTGTTGCAGAAACAGGTGAATCTGGGTATGGCGGTTGTTTATTCGTCGGATGAGGCTCGCCGAGTACGAATGAAGTACCGCCTGCTCGAACGAGCCTTTGAAATCGGCGTCGAACTGGATGAAGAATCCATGTCGGTCGGTGGTGGACATGCGAAGCTGCCTGAGGAGGTGGGTCTTGCCCGATCCGTCCTCCCCGAAGATCACGGCTCCCGGGGCGCTGGTGTACCGGGCTTTCGCCGCCCTGTCGAGGCCGCTGTTGAGGTACTGATATGTCTTCGAGTTGTGAAGGTGAACATGCGTTTTCGCGTCGCTCCAGATGGCACCGCGATGGACCGTGAAGTCGAGACTGAGGTGTTCGAGCGCGCGTCGTTCTTCAGGTGTCATCCGGCCTCGATCGCAATGAAGTGCTTGGCGTCTCCGCCGATGTTGAGCGCGGCCTCGTGGTCGGCGTCTCGCAGGGACTTGCGGTTGGATTCGCTGGTCAGGTGGACGATCCTGTGGCTGCAGAGGGCGGTGAGCGTCTCGTCGAGCGATTCACGGGAGATGTCTGGGAGGGCTGCTCGGAGCGTCCGCAGCGGGACCCACATGGACCGGCCTTCTGCGAGTCGGCGGTACTCGTCTTGGATCGAGTTCGAGAGCTCCGCGTCGATGGCGTCGTCGAACGAGCCGTCCTGCGCTTCGAACACTGCGTCGGCATCGAGGTGGTTGCGGCGGAGGAAGCGATGCATGGAGTTGAAGACGGCGTAGACGACTCGGAGGTTGACGGTGGACTTCGGGTCGGCATCGTTGGAGAGCTCCGACATCGCACGCTCGCGTCCCTTGGGGGTCAGGGTGTAGAGCTTCGCAGTGGAGCCTTTGGCCTGGATGGAGTTCAGGTATCCGGCTCTAGAGAGCCGCTCGCGGTTGGCCTTCTCGACTCCGATTCCGAAGGCCGAGCGTAGTTGCGTGTTCGCGATGTCGAAGGAGGGGTCGTGGACGAGCAGAGCGAGGAGGAGAACGCGGTCGCGCTGGGTAAGGGTCTCTTTCATCGGTGGTGCTCCTGATGCGATGGGGGAATGCTGAGAGGTGGGGGATCGGAGCGTATTCGGTTGGAGGCGGGGGATCAGGTCAGTTTCCGGAGGGTGGCCTCGAAGCGGGTGACTTCGGTGAGTTCGGATTCATTGGGCGGATCGGGGGAGAAGTGAGCGAGGTGGTTCCTCATGTCGGTGGTCTTCTTGATCATCTTGAGGAAGTAAGACTTGGAGATCCGCCAATCGAGCTTCGCCCAATGGGCTCCGTCCAGCAACCGGCGATAGGCTCCGAGAGTCGGTACGTCGCTGCTGTTGCGGTGCTTCGGGATCGCATTTGCAGCTTGGAGCTGCTCCCGCGTGAATCGCGACAGCACCCGCTTTCGGACCCGGAGCTCGATGCTCTCGATCGTCATGAGTGGGAAGAGGCGGGAGGCGAATTCTTCGGCGAGGTCGGCGCTGGTGATGATGCCGCAGGGCCTGCCGTCCGGGCTGCAGACGATGCCGAACCCGGTACTCCTGATCTCGCCTTCGACATCGAAGAGGAGGGCTTCGGGGCGCAGATGCCGGATGGTGTCGTCGTACGCTTCCTTGACGGTTCCGAGGCTGCCGCGAACGGCGGCCTGGGCGATGCTCCGTTCGCTGATCGCGCCGATCAACCGGCCGTCCCCATCGATGACGCCGAGCTGCGAATAGTCTGAGTGGGTCATCGTCGTGACGACGTTGGGGATGGGAACGTCGACGTGGACGCACTCGACATGCTTGTTCGCCTGCGGCAGGGCCTTGATCTGAAGTGAACTGGCCGTGGGCAGGTCGTACTCTTCGTCCTCATCGCCGTCGGCGGGTTCCGGCGGCGCTTCGCCGGCCGGTCTCGGCACGAGGGACACCTCGCTGCCGATCCAGACCTCGGTGAACGGAGGCTCCGTCGTGAGGTTACGGTGGTGGAGATCGGACCGGATCTGCCGCACCACATCGGGAGAGCGCCGCTCGGCGCCCCAGAGTTCGAGGAGCTTCTTCACTTCCAGTTTGACGGTCTCGCCGGCGGAAGCCTTACGCAGCAAGGATTCACGCTCGGTGTCGGTCCGTCCACCGCTAGACTGCATCGGTCTACGGTATCGGAACTCGGCGCGGCTTGCATGCCACGCTTCGTGTTCACCCGATCGGGTGAACGTCGACATTCGAGGACTATGCGCGCCGGTTCCATCTTGGCTACGCTGGTTTGATGACGGATTCGTTGCAGCACATGAATCTTCGATATCAGCGCATTATCCAGGGCGTCGAGCCGTACGACGGCGAAGGGGCTCCGGCCGAGCAGGCTCGGAAGTACAAGCGAGTTGAGATGCTGCCCAGGATGATCGAGCAGATCCGTGAAACGTCCGATCGATCAGCGGCGGGAGAGGTGGAGCTGCTCATCAGCCTGTCCGGATTCTCGCCGGAGACGACCGTGATGGCGTACGAATACGTTCAGCCCAAGCGCCTCTTGGTCATCGGCACCAAGCAGGCGATCGAAGGGATCGACTTCATTCAGAGCACGCTTGGCCTCACCGCATCGCGATTCGAATGGCTCTCAGTGGACCCGAGTGACCCTCTAGAGATCTACAACGGCATCAAGACCGTCGTCGAGAAGTACCGCCGCGGATCGGACGAGCTGAAGTTCCTCGTCGACATCACTGGGGGCAAGAAGGTCATGAGCGCGTCAGCGGCGCTCGCGGCGTCGCAATTGGATCTTCCCATGTGCTACATCGAAGGCATTGCCGATCCGTGGCTGAAGCAGTCCGCACCGGGAACGGACCGGTTCGCGCTGCTGCCGAACCCGACGCGGTTGTTCGGCGACCGTGAGATGGATGAAGCGGAGCACCTGCTCCGGCACGGCGCCTTCGCTGCCGCCCACGAGCGCTATTCCGAGCTTGCGAACACCACGGACCGCGCGGCGAAGGCGCGGTTCGGCCGCGACCTCGCCAAGTGCTACCAGGCCTGGTGCGATTTCGACCTGGACCATCTGCCTGAGCACATGGAGGGGCTCACGTCCCAATTGTCGAACCCCTTCTACAGCCCGCCCTCCGAAGTGATCGGCCGATTGCGCACGCAATTGCGGTTTCTCGGAGAACTCGACGTCGACCGGTCGGGGCCGAACCTCACGCTCAATTTCTATCTGGTCGGGAAGCACTACGAGCACCACGGCCGCCGCGAGTTCGCGATCCTCCTCTACTACCGGACGCTGGAGCATCTGCTCTGCCGACATCTCGAAGGACTCGCCCCGGGTTTCTCGTGCGGCAACCCAGACTGGTCGCGGCTGCACCGGGACCCGTCGGAGCTGGAATCCAGGTACCGGAACCTGTCCCGTCAGGTGTACCCGCAGGAGGGCGGACTGCCGTGGCGAGTGGGGCTGATCGACGCGGCGCTGCTGCTGAGCGCTGTCGATGCGAAGGTCATGAAACGACTGGGCCTCGGCGAGGTGGACGCGCTTCGCCATCTGCGGGGAATGGTCGAGGCGCGCAACGACTCAGTCCTGGCCCACGGTGCGAGTTCCGTAGACGCCGATCTGACGCAGCGTTTCGGGGGATATGTACTGAATTGCCTTCGCCGGTACTGGCGTACGGAACTGCGAGAACCGAAGCTCTCCGACCTGATCGCCCAGCTTCGATTCGTGGATCGAATCTGACCGTTCCGGGAGCGGGGCCCGCTCAAATCATCGAATACTTGTCGATTTGTTAACAGGTGTCTAACCTCGTCGAGTGAGATTCGACCCTCCCTCACCCGCCAAGGACCGCCGGGTGCGACGAACGCGCGCCGCGCTGCTGGGCGCGGCCATTGCGCTGGTCAGCGAGCGCGGCACGGCGAACGTGCCGGTGTCCGACATCGCGGACGTCGCGGGCGTCAGCCGCCAGCTCGTGTACCTCCACTACGGCGACCGGGACCGGCTGCTGCTGGAGGCGGCGCTGGACCTGGCGCGCAGGGAGCTGTTCGAGCCGTGGCGGGCCGCGCCCGAGACGGCGACGGGGCGGGCGAGGTCGCTCGCGCTGGCGCGGCATTTCGCGGCGCATCGGGGGTTCTACCGGGCGATGTTCAACTCGGCGAGCGCGTTCGCGCTCAACCGGGAGGTGAGCGGGCTGCTGTCGCCGCTGCGGAGCGAGTCGATCCGGGCGAGGTTCGGGGACGTGCTGCCGGGGCGGCTCGACGACGATCTGGCGGCGTTCATCACCGGCGGGTTCGGGGCGATGGTGTACCTGTGGGTGACCGAGGGGGAGGACCCGCTCGACCCCGAGGCGATGGCCGACCGGATCACGGCGGTCGGCGGCCTGCTGACCGCGGCCCTGGAGCATCTCCCGGGCGCGGCGGCGCAGGCCGCCGAGTAGTCACGCCTTCGCGGCCTTCCCGAGGTCGGCGACGGCTTCGCTGAACGAGACCGGGTCGAGGCCCGCGGGGAGGCGCACGGCGTCGAGGACCTGGACCGCGTCGGCGTCGAAGTACGGGCCGCCGCCGTAGCCGGGGGAGAAGTCGGCGCGGACGGTGCCGGTGCGGAAGCGCCGCTCGATCGCGACCGTGGTGGACCCGTCGCGGACGGCGCTCCAGGTGCTCTTGGCGAGGCCGTGGAGCGGCCCGGTCCGGGCCTTGCGGCCTTCGAGCGGGGCGAGCCCGGCCGCCGTGTGCGCGGGCCTGCCGAGCTGGTTGAACGGCTGGAGGACTTCGTAGTCGGCGAGCTGGCGCACCCACGCGTCCAGTGCGCCGCCGAGGAGCACGGGGTGCGCGAGCCGGACCGCGGCCCCCTCGGGGAGCTCGACCGCGTCGTCCTCGGCGTCGGCGAACGTGTCGTCCTCGGCGATCCGGAACGCGGTGCCGTCGGCCTGCCAGACCAGCCGCCGCGCCAGCTCTCCGAGGAGCGGGTGCGCGAGGAGGTGCTCCCGGAACTCCGCGACGGCCCAGGTCCGGCCGTCGGCCATGGCCCGCTCCAGCCGCGTCGCCTGCTCGGCGGCGACCGCCGCGGTCCCCGTGTCGGGGACGAGGCGGTCGGCGAGCTGCTCCGTGTCGAGGCCGAGCCCGGCGGCGACGAGTTCGAGCTGGTTGACGGCGGCGGCCTTGACGGCCTTGGAGCCGCGGAAGCGCGTGAGGCGGTGGACGGCCCGCAGGGCGTGCTCGGACTCGACGGCGCCGAGCACTTCGAGGCCGTTCAGGGCCCGCTTGGAGAGGCTCCGGTCGGGCCATTCGCGCACGAGCGCCTCCAGGCGCGCGACCGCGTCGGCGTCGGCGAAGCGCGCGAGCTGCGTCAGCGCCCACGCGTCCTTCGCGGGGGCGTCGTTGATCTCCCAGGATTCGAGGACCGCCCACGAGAACGCGCTCAGGCTCGCCGGGTCGCACTGCTCCTTGACAATGTCGAGCCCCGCGTAAGGGATCGCGGGCGAGTCGAGGGCCATCGCGCCCACGACGTGCGCGAGCGCCTCCCGCGGCAGCCGTTCGCGCCCGCCGCGCAGGAGCACCGGCATGCCCAGGACCGGCTCGGCCCACTCGGGGACCTTCGGGGCCTTGCGGCCGTCGAGGTCCAGGGGGTCGACGGCGAGGATCTCGGCGACCGACGCGGCCGCCTCCTCCCCGTACCGCGCGACCGCCTCCAGGACCATCGCGTCGCCGAAGCGGCGCGCGACGTCGCGGAGCACCGCCTCGGCGGCCTTGCGCGGCTTCCCGGCCCTGCCGACCGCGTCGGGCGCGATCCACACGGCCGCGTCGAGGCCGTGACGGTCGAGCCAGTCGCCGACGCTCAGCCGCGTGGACCGCAGGCGCACCAGCCAGTCGGCCGCGACGCGCGCCGCCGCGGGCCCGGCCAGCGGCGGGAGCGCGCGGTGCCCGTTCGCTGACTTCGCCAGCGCCGCAAGGGCCTCCGCGGGCTCCCCGGTCTCGGCGAGGCGCCGCTGCACGGCGTCGGGGCTCTCGCGCCACCGGTCCCGTTCGCCCTCGCGCCAGACCAGTCCGTCCTCACCGGACGGAGCGATGTCCACTATGAGCTTCTTCCGCTTGGGGGCCTTGCGCGTCCACGGCGGGCCCGCGAGGAACGCGTGCAGCTCGGCGGCCTCGGGCGGGGCGTCGGCGAGGCCGGTGAGCCGGTCGACCGCGTCTCTGACGTCGGCGGGCGCGGCCTCGCGGGCGGCCCCGAGCGCGGGCACCGACGCGACGACGTGCGCGAACCGCGACCGCAGCGACGGGTCCGCGTCCGCGGCGAGCCGCGCGATCACCCGGAGGGTGCGGCGCGGGAACCGCTCGGCGGCCGATCGGACGAGCGGCCCGGTCCGCTCGGTCACGAGGTTCCCCAGCAGGTACGCGACGGCCGCGTCGTGGGGGAGTCCGGCGATGACCTCGTGGATCGTGGCCTTGCCCTGGTACTCGCGGGTCCCGGCCTCCACGGAGGCGACGAACAGCGGCGCGCACTCGGCGCCGAACGCCTCCACGAGGGCCGCCACGGCCGGGGCGTGGCCGCCGATGTTCGACAGCAGGTCCAGCCCGGCCTCCCGCAGTTCATCCAAAGAGGACGCGATCCCGGCGAGGCGGTTCTGGTCCCGCCACGTCTTGGAGTCGCGCTCGCGCCATTCGGCGAGCGCCTCGGCGGCCCAGTCCCGCTCGGTCGGCATGAGGTAGGCGCGGACCAGCCGCTGCCTGTGGTTGCGCCCGTACGGCTCCAGCACCGCGCGGAAGGGCCGGTACTCCTCCTCCGGCAGGGCCGACAGCACGGTCCGCAGCTGGCGGCACTCGGTGCCGCGGCCCCACTCGGCGCCCAGCGGCTTCGCGGGCGCCCACACGACCGCGGGGGTCTCGCCCCGCCACGCGACCCGCGAGTAGTTCTTCCCGTGCTGGTTCACGACCCGGATCTCGCACTGCCGCATGAGCGCCTCGGCCGCGAACGCGGCACCGTGCTCCCCGGTCCACACCTCGATCTGCGCGTACCGCCGCGACACCTCGTAGAGGCTCGTGACGGCCGAGGCGATCTCCAGCGCGGCCGCCGCGCCCAGCGGGTCCGCGCCGCCATCCAGATAGGACCGCATCGCCGCCGCGATCGCGGGCTCGGTCACCGGCGACCCGGCCGCGTCCCGCAGCCCCGCCTCCGCGGCGTCCCGCACCGCCGCCCAGTGCCCCGGCATGTCCGGGTCCGGCTCGTACGCCCTCGCGGACGGGAACCCGCGCCGCGGCGCCGGGTCGAGTTCACGGGAGCCCCGGTAGTCCAGCCAGGGTCGCGCGGGGTCGGGGTCCTCATGCGGCAGGAGTTCGCTCATGCGCACATTCTGGACCGGGCGTGCTCACTCCTCCGGCATCGGCTCCAGGACCCGGTTGTGGTCGCGGCCGAACACCATCGAGGTCTGGAAGCGGGCCACCTCGGGCCGGGTGCCGAGCCGGTCGACCAGGAACGAGTGGAGGTGCTCGACGTCGCGCACGGCCACGTGCAGCACCACGTCGCTCCCGCCGGAGACGACGAACAGCGTCACCACCTCGGGCCAGGACCCGACGGTCTCGCGGAACTGCTCGTACTTCGCCCGCTGGTGCTTGCCCAGCTGCACCGACACCAGCGCCTCCGCGTTGCGCCCCAGCGCCTTCAAGTCCACGTCGGCGCCGTACCCGCGGATCACCCCGCGGCGCGTGAGCGCCCGCACCCGCTCCAGCGCCGTCGAGGGCGCCACGCCCAGGCGCCGCGCCAGCTCCCGGTTCGACAGCCGCGCATCCGACTGGAGGAGGCGCACGATCGACGCGTCAAGTTCGTCCATCCACGGATTATCGCCCCGATTCCGGCCGCCCGTTCGGCCGTACCCCGGAACGCCCGACCGCGCGTCTAGCGTTGACCGACATGACCACCCGTTCCACCGGCTCCCTCGGCACCGCCCGCGGGACCGCCCTCTACCTCGGCGCGATCCTCGGCCCCGGCGTCCTCGCCCTCCCCGGCCTCGCCGCCGCCGCGGCCGGGCCCGCCGCGATCGTCGCGTGGGTCGCGCTCCTGCTGCTCTCGATCCCCGTGGCCGCCACGTTCGCCGAACTCGCCGCCCGCCGCCCCGACGCCGGGGGCGTCGCCACCTTCACCCGCGCCGCCTTCGGCGACCGCGCCGCCGCCGTCTGCGGCTGGTGGTTCTTCAGCGTCATCCCCGTCGGCGCCAGCTCCGCCGCGCTCGTCGGCGCCGCCTACATCGCCGACGCCCTCGGCCTCGGCCACACCGCCGTCGTCGCCATTGCCGCGGTCCTCCTCGCGACCGCGTTCGCCGCCAACCACATCGGCCTGCGCCTCTCCGGCGGTGCGCAGCTCGTCCTCATGGGACTCCTCGCCGCGCTCCTCGCCGCCGCCTGCGCCGCCGCGCTCCCGCACTTCGACCCCGCCAACCTCACCCCCTTCGCCCCCAACGGCATCCCGGGCATCCTCTCGGCCGCCGCGGTCCTGTTCTACGCGTTCTCCGGCTGGGAGGCCGCCAGCCACCTCTCCGGCGAGTTCCGCGACCCCGCAAGGCAGCTGCGCCGCGTCACGGCCCTCGCGCTGGCCGTCGTGGCCGCGATCTACCTGGCCCTCGCCGCCGCGACCGCCGGGGTCCTCGGTTCCTCCGCAGGCTCCTCGGCGACGCCGCTCACCGACCTGCTCGCGTACGCGTTCGGCCCGGCCGCGGCCCCGCTCACCGCCGTGTGCGCGGCGCTGCTGAGCCTCGGCGCGATGAACACGTTCATCGCCGGGGCCTCGCGCCTGGGCGCGGCGCTCGCCCGGGACGGCGCGATGCCCGCGCCGCTCGCGAAGGGCCACGAGCCGGGCCGCACGCCGCACCGGGCGCTGCTCCTGCTCGCGGCCTTCACCGGCACCGCGTTCGCGACGACGACCGCGCTCGGCCTGGGCCTGGACCAGCAGATGCGCGCCACGTCCGCGGTCCTGGCCGCGGTCACGGTTCTCGCGTGCGCCGCCGCCGTGAAGCTCCTCCAGGGCCGGGCCCGGCAGCGCGCCGTCTTCGCGACGGCCTGCACCGCCCTGATCGGCACGGCCCTGGCCTGGTACCTCCTGCTGCCCTTGGGGATCGCGGTCCTCGCCCTCGGCTACCTGCACCTCAAGCGCCGCCGGGCCCCGCTCCCGGAGCCCGTCCCGGCCGAGGTCCCGGCGGGAGGATGACCGATTTCATAGCTTTCACCCTTGGCGCACCCCCGCCTCCACCGAGCTAATCTTAAGTCAGTCACTTGACTTAAAGCAGTGGATCGAGTGAAACGCCGCCTCCGGGCCCCGCCCGGAGGAATACTGCGACACGGGCCGCCCCGCCGGGCGGCAGGGACCAAAGGGGGACTCATGGGAACGAACGACCGCTTCACCGGCAAGACCGTCATCGTCACCGGCGCCGGATCGGGCATCGGCCGCGCCACCGCGCTGCGGCTCGCCGCCGAGGGCGCCGCCGTCGTCGCGGCCGACGTCAACCAGGAGAGCCTCGACAAGCTCGGCGCCGAGATCGAGATCCGCGCCGTCGCGGGCGACCTCACCTCCGCGGCCGTGATCGACCAGGTCGTGGCCGCCGCGGGCGGCCGCATCGACGGCCTCGCGAACGTCGCGGGCATCATGGACGGCTTCCTGCCCGCGGGCGAGGTCGACGACGCCACCTGGGACCGCGTCTTCGGCGTCAACCTCACCGCCCCGCTGCGCCTCATCCGCGCCGCGCTCCCGGTCATGACCGCCTCCGGCGGCGGCTCCATCGTCAACGTCTCCTCCGAGGCGGGCATCCGCGGCTCCGCGGCGGGCGCGGCCTACACCGCCTCCAAGCACGCGGTCGTCGGCCTCACCCGGCACGTCGCGGTCGTCTACGGCAAGGACGGCATCCGCTCGAACGCCGTCGCGCCCGGCGGCGTCGCCACGAACATCGAGGCGACCCCGAAGTCCCAGCTCGGCATCGAGCGCCTCCAGCCGTACTTCGTCAACGCGGGCCAGCCCGCCCAGCCCGAGCAGCTCGCCGCGGCGATCACCTGGCTCCTCAGCGACGACGCCAGCAACACCAACGGCGTCGTCCTCGCCAGCGACGGCGGCTGGAACGCCGTCTAGCGCAACCACAGCGCCCGCTCCGATGCGGTCGGAGCGGGCGTTCCGCTATCCGGCCGCGCGCAGGTGCCGCCGGGCCGTCATCAGGGCGAACCCGAGGAGGTTCTGGCCCTGCCAGGTCCGCGGGTCGGCCGCGCGCGGGTCGTCGGCCTCCAGGCCGATGCCCCACACCGGGTCGTCCGGGCTCGCCTCCACCAGCATCCGCTCCCCTGTGGACAGCAGGAAGTTCCGCAGCTCCCCGCGCTGCCCGAACTTGGCGATGCTGCCGCGCACCGCGATCTGGAACCGGTGCCGCTCCCACACGTGCAGGTCGAAGTCGGTGACGGTGCGCCCCAGGGCCCTCGCCCGCTCGGGGTCGTCCTCGGCGAGGATCGCCGCCGCGGCCAGCTCGTCCTCGAACAGCTTCGCCTTGGACCACATCATGTAGTGCTCGGCCGTCGCGAACCGCCTGCCGCCCACGCGGATCGGCGCGGGCCACCACTGGTCGAGGCACCCGGGCGCGAGCCGCCCGCCGTGCGTGCGCTCGTGGTCGCGGAAGAACAGGAACCCCGCCTCCTCCTTCGGCGCCCGGTGCTCCTGCTGCACCGCAACGGGTCTGACGACGCGCGAGGGGGAGTCCGCGCGCCGCTGGAACGGGCTCCACGGCTGCTCCGCGGGTTCGGCCGGGGCCGGGTCGTGCGGGGCGAACGGCAGGTCGATCTCCGGCGGCCCGTCGGGGGTGAACCCGTCCACGAGCGCGTCGAGCTGCCCGTCGTCGTACCGCTGCTGGAGGACCCGCAGCGACTCGCACGTGTCGAGCAGGCCCCGGCTGGCGCAACTGAGCGCGTCGGCGACGTGCAGCGACTCGTTGAACGCCGCGATCGCGTTGGCGCGCATGGTCTCCGCGTCCGTGGCGAGCGCTTCGGCGAGGTGCTCGGCGGTGCGGAACGCGCAGTACCCGGCGAGCTGCGGGAACGGCTGGGGCGCACCGGCGGCCATGAACCCGGCCGTCACGATCCACCTGACGGTCCCGGCGACGAGGTTCGGGTTCCCGGCCACGTTCGCGGCCTCCTCGGCGGCCTTCGCGAAGTGGCCCAGGTGCCCGTGCCCGTCGAGGGGCTCGGTGGACGCGGTGAGCAGGTCCTTCAGCTCGTCGGCGAGGCGGTCGATGCCGACCGCGGGGGGCTCGGGGCCGGCCGAGGCGAGGTCCAGCCCTTCGAGGTCCGTCATGTAGTACAGCGTCCAGGCCCGGTCCGCCGGGCCCGCGGGCGCGTCGGAGGGCGGAGCGCCGTCGGGGGTCGGCGGCGTCGCACCGCCGGAGTCGCTCATCGCCATAGCCTGCCAGGGGAAGCGCCCGGTGGCAATCGTCCGGGGGCCGCATTCGGGCGGGCCCGGCGGGCGCTCGGTACGATGAGGACGGGTCACAAGGAGCACCGATGTCCTCAGCCGAGATCAAAGCGATCGCCATGCTGCTCAGAGCGCGCAACGCCATCGACGAGCGCATCGCCGACGTGGTCGGCCGCCCCGTCGTCCACGGGCACCTCTCCGACTGGATCGCCGCGCAGGTCTTCGACATCGCGCTGGAGCCCGCCGCGAACAAGGTCGTCGACGGGTTCTTCCGCTCCGGCCCGCTCGCCGGGCGCAGCGTCAACATCAAGCACTACACCCGCAACCAGGGCATGCTCGACATGACCGACTCCGAGGAGCTCGACACGTACCTGGTCATGACCGGCCCGCGCGGGGGCCCTTCGGGTTCCGCGGGCGCGTACCGGCCCTGGTCCATCGAGCACGTCTACCTCTTCGACGCGCAGGGCCTGTACGACACGCTCCACGCCGAGATGCGCCGCATCGGGGTCGCCACGAGCATCCCGTCCCGCTACTGGGACCAGGCCGAGATCCACCCCGTCTCGCGCAACGCGAACTTCCCGCTCTCGGCCGAGCAGACCGCCGCCCTGGAGGAGTTCCGCGCCGGCCGCGTGTGACCGCGTCCCGTGAGGGGTAGTCGTGGTCGATGGCAAGGTTTGCCGTTAGGATTCGGGGCACTGCGCGTGATGTCAACCCGCAGTCGTGATGATGGCAATCTGACGGAGGTAGCGTGCTCGATATCAGCCCACTCACATGGGCATTGACGATCGGACTCATCGTCGTTCTGCTGGCGGTGGACCTGCTGTTGGCGGCGCTGCGGCCGCACCATGTCGGGTTCAAGGAGGCCACCGCCTGGTCGGTGATCTACATCGCCATCGCCGTGCTGTTCGGCGTCTGGTTCGGCTTGCAGTACGGCAACGCCGCCGGGACGGAGTACTTCGCCGGCTACATCATCGAGAAGAGCCTCTCGGTCGACAACCTGTTCGTGTTCGTCATCATCATGACGACGTTCGCGGTCCCCGACCACCACCAGCACAAGGTCCTCACGTTCGGGATCGTGCTCGCGCTCATCATGCGCGCCATCTTCATCGCGCTCGGCTCGGCGCTCATCAACTCGTTCTCGTTCATGTTCCTCATCTTCGGGCTGCTGCTGGTCTACACCGCGATCCAGCTGTTCCGGCACAGGGACGAGGACCCCGACGTCGAGTCGAACCTCATGGTCCGCGGCGCGCGCCGGTTCCTGCCGGTCTCCGCGGACTACATCGGCGGCAAGCTCTTCGCGAAGGAGAACGCCCGCCGCGTCGTCACGCCGCTGTTCATCGTGCTCATCGCGATCGGCTCGGTCGATCTGCTGTTCGCGCTCGACTCGATCCCCGCGGTCTTCGGCGTCACGCAGGAGGCGTACATCGTCTTCACCGCGAACGCGTTCGCGCTCCTGGGTCTGCGCGCCCTGTTCTTCCTCGTGAAGGGCCTGCTCGACCGCCTCGTGTACCTGTCGCTGGGGCTCTCGCTCATCCTGCTGTTCATCGGCGCGAAGCTGATCATGCACTGGGCGCACGTCGACGTGAACACGTCGATCCCCGAGATCTCCACCCCGGTCAGCCTCGGCGTCGTGATCGGCGTCCTCGTGATCGTCACGGTCGCGAGCCTCATAAAGACCCGCGGCAACCCCGACGAGAAGGCGCACGCCGGATCGCTCTCGGCGACCAAGAAGAAGGAACCCGAGCAGTAATCGCACGCCCGGCCCCGGATCGTGCATCCTATAGGATATAGGATGCACGATCCGGGGCCTTCGGCGTCTCAGCGCGCCCGTCTCGCCAGCAGCAGGAGCACCAGCAGCAGCGGGATCGGCAGGAGGAACGCCTCCCGCAGCCCGATCTGCCCGTCGAGCCATCCGAGCGCCGCTGGCGCGGCGAGGATCGCTGTGCCGGAGGCGAGGGACCCGATGGAGGCGGAGTGGCGCGACGTCAGGTCCGGGATGTTGACGAGGCTCCCGAGCATGATCGGGTAGAGCGGCGCGATGCCCAGGCTGGCCACGGCGATCCCGGCCGTGACGGTCGCCGGGTCCTGCCCGAAGTAGACGATCACGGTGCCCGCCATGGTGACCGCGACCGCGGCGCCAACGGCCCAGGACCGGTCCACGAATCTGGTCCCGACGAGCCGCCCCGCCGCCATCCCGATCCCGAAGCTCGCGCCGAGCGCTGACGCGGTGCCGAGCGCCACGCCCGTGTCCACCAGCCGCGCCACGCCCCAGACGACGAAGCAGAACTCGCATCCGACACTGAGCACGATCCGCAGCCACCCCAACGACGCCGGGCCGACCGGCACGCGCCCGCGCGCCTCCGCGGCGTCGCCGACGCCTCGGACGGTGCGGTGCACGGCCCCCGCCAGCAGCACCGGGACCGCGGCGAGCAGCGCCCACCGGCCCGCGATCCCCGCGGTCTCCAAGGCCCCGAACGCGAGCGGCGCGAGCACCCCGGCCGCACTGGATACCCCGACCGCGAGCGCGATGCGCTTGGCCGCGCCCGGCCCGCGCAGCAGCGAGGGCGTCGCGAGCGCGATCGCCGCGCACCCGACGCCGACGAGCACCGATCCGGGCCCTGCGATGCGCAGGTCCGGCGTCACGGCCATGGCGACCGCGCCCGTGGTGATGACCCCGCACGCGATCCGCATGACCAGACCTGCGCCGCTGCGGAGCACGGCCGGACCGATCACGGCGGCGAGCACGAGCCCCGCCCCGAACATCATGGTCAGCCACACCAGCTCCCCGCGCGGCCGGTCGAGCTCCACGGCGATCCCCGCGAGGTACGGCCCGAACGAGGAGACGAGAAAGCCGAGCCCGATCTGCGCGAACGCCACGACGCGCCCGACCGCCTGATCGGGCGCACTGCCGACGGGGCCGCCCGCGGGGCGCTCGGCCCCGTTCTCGACGGCGCCTCGGGCCGGACCGGCGACGGTGCCGTCGGCCGCGTCGGCGGGGGATGCGCTAGCGGCGCGGCCCGCGGCCCTGTCGGTCGTGCCGCCGGATGGCCGACCGGCTGCACCCTCGGCGGTGCTGCCGGAGGGCCTGGTGGCCGTGCTGCGGGAAGGCTGGTCGGCTGCACCCCCGGCAAGGCTGTCGGCCGTGCTGGCCGATGTCTCGGCGGCGGTGTCGCCGGATGGCCGGTCCGCGGTGCCGTCGTCTGCCTGATCCGTTGCGCGGGTGCCGATCTCAGGACCCATCGAGGGCCCGCAGCTCCAGGAGGTCTGCGAGTTCGCCCAGGTTTGCGAGAGATACATCGCCGTCGAGGCCTCTGAGCGCCGCGGTCATCGCACCGGCGGCGCGGCCGGCGGCCAGGCCCGGGGTTGAGTCCTCGACCACCAGGCAGTCGGCGGGGGCGAAGCCGAGGGCCGCTGCGGCCTTGAGGTAGCCCTCGGGGTGGGGCTTGCCGTGCTCCACGTCGTCGATGGTGAGCAGGAGCGGCGGCTGGATCCCGGCCGCGCCGAGGCGAGCCTTGGCGAGGCGGTCGTCGGCGCTGGTGACCACGGCCCACGGGATGCTGGAGCGCTCCAGGACCGCGAGCAGTCGCGTTGCGCCCGTGGTGGGGACGACGTCGGCGATGTCCTCGTACTGGAACTCAAGCTGCCGCGCCGCGGCGGCGGCGACGCCGGGCGCGTCGAGGTCGGGCCGCAACTTGGCAACGGTGGTCGGGGCGGGGTTGCCGTGCGGGTCGGCGAGCGCGACCTGGGGATCGACGCCGTACTCGGCGGCCCAGGCCGCCCAGGCGCGCACGACCGCGCCGTCGGAATCGACGAGGGTGCCGTCCATGTCGAACAGGACGGCCGCGGGGTTGCTGTAGCTTCGCATGAAGCCCTCCGGGGATCATTTAAACTCGTAGCGCGAGGATAAACGCTGGAGGTGGCATGGCGCAAGCCCAAGACCCGGACTCCGGGCCCATCAAAGTGGGACGTGCCGAGGCCGCCCGCTGGAGCGGCGCGCTCGACCTCCTGCGCCTGGTGCGCGCCCGGCCCGGCGTCACGCGCGCCGAGGCCGCCCGCGTCCTCGGCGTCGGCAGCGGCACCGCCACCGAGATCAGCTCGCGCCTGCGCGCCCTCGACCTCATCGCCGAGCAGCCCGCCCCGCCGACCGGCCGCGGCCGCCCCACGACCACGCTCCACGCCCACCCGGACGGCCCCCTCGTCGCGGTCGTCGACATCCGCCAGGCCGAATGGCGCGTCGCCGTCGCCGATCTCGAAGGGACCCTGAGCGAACCGGCCACCGGCCGCCACGGCTCCAAGCGCCCCGAACCGGTCTTCGCCGCCGTCCGCGAAGCCGTCGAGGGCATCGCGGCCCGGCACGGCTCGCGCATCCGCGCCGTCTCGGTCTCGGCGGCGGCCACGGTCCGGCGCGGGCGCATCGGCCAGTCCAGCGTCCTCGGCTGGCGCGACGTCGAGGTCGAGCCCCTGCTTCCCGGTGTGCCCCAGGTGATCGGCAACGACGCGACCCTTGCCGGGCTCGCGGAGGCCCGCCTCGCCCACCCCGGCAAGTCCGTCCTGTACCTGACGATCGAGGTCGGCATCGGCGGCGTGTTCGTCGACCACGCGTTCGCCGTGACCGGCGCGACGGGCGCGGGCGGCGAGTTCGGCCACGCGCCCTTCGGCGACCCCGCGGTGCCGTGCCCTTGCGGCGCAACGGGATGCTGGGACGTCGCGGTCGACGGCCGTGCGGTCGCGCGCCTCCTCGGCCGCCCCGAACCCGACGACCCGCGCGCCTACCTCATCGACGCCCTCGTGGACCCCGCCTCCCGTGCGGCCGTGGAGCAGTGTTCCGCCTCGCTCGGTCACGGCGCGGCCGGTCTCGCGAACATCCTCGACCCCGAAGTGGTCTCCTTCGGCGGCCTCGCCCCTGAGCTGCGCCGCGCGGCCCCCGGCCCCTTCGCCGCCGCGTTCGAGGCCGGCCTCATGGGCTTCCGCCGCGACGACCCGCCCGAGCTGATCGCCTCGGCCCTCGGCCCGGACGCGTTCCTCCTCGGCGCGGCCGAAGCGGCCTTCGACGTGGTGCTTACCGAGCAGTCGATCGGCGAGTGGACGTCCGCCCGCTTCGGATGAACCGAGCCGTGCGAGGCTCCGGCGGGAGCACGCCAGTCCGCCGCGCGGCGACGAAGACCGGATGATCAGGCCGGGCCGGATTCGGCGAGTCGGTCGAGGTCCAAGGCGACGCTCAACTGGTTCCCCAGCTCCTGGAAGCCGAGCGCCCGCGCGACGCGGCGGGAGGCCGCGGGGCGGGCACGCCATTGGGGCAGTAGGGAAGCGGCGAGCGCGTCGCCCACTGCGGCGGCGGCGACCCGCTTCGCCAGGCCGCGGCCGCGGGCGGCCTCGGCGGTGAGGACGCACAGGTGCGCGGTCGCGGCGGGCCAGGTGCGGTAGCCCGCGGCCGCGACGACCTTCCCGTGCTCGCGCACGGTGAACGCCGGGGAGGTGATCTCGTCGATCCCGCTCTCGTCCGCGTCGTCGGCGCTGGCCGACGCCAGCAGCGCGCGGAGGTCGGGGTGGTCGGGGGCGAGCGGCTCGACGGCGATGTCGGAGCGGGGGAGGACGAAGGAGTCCTCCGCGAGGTAGGCCAGGGTCGCCGGGCCGAGGACCGATGCGACCGGGAGCGCGGTCCGCAGGGTCTCGGGCCGGGTGAGCGATGCGGTGTCGATTCCGTCGAGGGCGTGCTGCACGGGCGCGACCGCGTCTTCTGCGGGGACGGTCGCGATCGCCGAGCCGCCCAGCGCCACGATCCCGACCCATCCGGGCGGGCACATCCGCGACCCGGGGGAGGCGACGACCCGGACGCCGGAGTCGGGGAACGTCACGGGCGCGGCGGCGATGGTCTGCCAGAGCGTTCTGGCGCGTGCGGTGAGCGGATCGGCTGGCATGTCCCGATCCTCCCATCGGGCGGAAGCGGTTTTCGGGCCCGGAGCCCGCTCAGACCTTCGCGGGGACGGCGTCGCGGGACTTGTCGTAGACGGGGACCCATTTGGCGAGCCAGCCGACGCCGAACCAGGAGATGAGGCCGAGGGCGACGGCGGCGGCGCCGAGGGGGAACGCGAGGGCGACGAGGCTGATGAGGCCGGGGCCCGCGACGTTGCCGAGGTCGGCGCAGAGGCGCCAGCCGCCGAGGAACTGGCGTCGGCCCTGGTCGGGGGCGACGTCGGAGCCGAGGGTGAGGACGATGCCGGAGGAGACGCCGTTGCCCAGGCCCATGACGCAGGCGACGACGCCGATGAGGATGGCCGTGTCCGCCAGCGGCAGGATCAGGAAGCCGACACCCATGACGAGCATGGCGGGGAGGGCGACCCACATGCGGCCGAAGCGGTCCATGATCGCGCCGCCGGGGTAGAAGAGCAGGATGTCGACGCCCGCGGAGATACCGACGATGATGCTCGTGGTGGTGGCGTCGAGGCCCTGGTAGGCGGCCCAGAGCGGGATGATCGCGGTGCGCGAGGCGCGGGCGATCATGATGAGGAAGACGCCGGAGCCGAGGTGCGCGAGGACCTTGCGGTGGTCGCGGATGACCTGCCAGAGGCTCAGGCGCGCTTCGGGTTCGGCCTCGGGCGCGGGTTTGCGCCTCGCGCCGTCCCCGGGGAGTTCGGGGAGGAGGAGGCTGAGCAGGCCGCCCGCGAGGCTGGTGCAGGCGGCGAACGCGAAGGCCGCGCCGATCGAGAACTGCGCGATGAGGGCCGCGGCCACGAACGGGCCGATGAACGAGCCGATGCGGAACGTCCCGCCGAGCGTCGAGAGCGCGCGGGCGCGGTAGGCGATCGCGACGGCTTCGGAGAGGTAGGCGTGGCGGGCGAGGCCGAAGACGGCCGAGGCGAGGCCGATGGCGAACACGCACGCGGAGACGACCAGCAGCGACGTGGTCTGCGAGGCGACGAGGAGCGCGACGGCCTCGACGACGCACGCGGCGAGGAGCACGGGCTTCTCGCCGAAGCGCTGCGCGAGGGAGCCCGCGGGGAGGTCGCCGGTGAGCTGGCCGAAGCCGATGAGGCCGACGATGATCGCGGCTTGGGTGACGCTGGCGCCGAGGTCGAGCGCGTAGAGCGCGATGAGCGGGACGACCGCCCCCATGCCGATGGAGATCAGGACGGTCGGGCCGTAGATCGGCACGAACAGGCGCCGCATGCTGATCGTCGACTGGGCAGGCTCGGACACGTTCGCGAACGTACCAAGGAGTGGTGATCCCGGCTCACATCGCGGGAGCCGGATGTGACGAATTCGAGCCGGTCGGCCGGTAAGTAGCCGGGGCGCGGTGAGGTGGGGCGAGGGGGTGGGCGGCCGGAGGGCGCGCCGGATCGGGCGGCGCCGCCAGGCGCCCCCGGCTTCAACAATGCCTGGTGGGTGTGACAGCGGAGGCGAGGCGCGGGTGAGCGGCGGTTTTCGGGCACGCCTAGTGGCGAGGCGCGGTTGGCCGCCCCCGGCTACAACCGTGCCCGCTGGGTACGACATCGCCCGGCGGGGTGGGCGGGGCCCGGGGCGGTTTTCGCCCCGGGCCCCCGCTGTGTTCCGTGGGTGTCGGGTCAGGTGACCGTGCAGGTCACTGTCGAGGTGGAAGTGGTGCCGGAGGCTATGAAGCCCCAGGCGTTCTGGGTCTGGCCGGCGGGGATGGCGCCGTTCCAGCCGACGTCGTCGGCGGTGACGGCGGCTCCGGAGGTGGTGACGGCGGCGTTCCAGGAGCTGGTGATGCGCTGGGCGCCGGGCCAGGTCCAGGTGAGGCGCCAGCCAGTGATCGCGGTGCTTCCGGCGGTGACGTGGACGTTGCCCTGCCAGCCGCCGTTCCAGGTGCTCGCCGTCTCGACGCGGGCGGTGCAGCCCGAGCCGGTCGGCGGCGGGGTCGTCTCGGGCGGGGTGGTGGTATCGGCGGGGGTCGTGGTCGAGCCGGGGTCGCCGGTGCCGAGGGTCGGGGTGGTCCAGGTGCGCCACTGGGAGAGGTTGGCGGACTTGTTGGGGTGCATGGTGATGACGCCGGGCGGGGTGCCGGAGCCCTTGAGGAAGGCGTTGATGGACTGCTGGAGCGGGGTGCGCCATTCGCTGCGGGTGGCGCAGTGGGTGCCGTCGGCGACGTTCGAGTGGTACGAGATGTTGGCGCCGGCCCCGAGGGCCTTGTACACCTCCGCGCCGCCGAGGGCCGCGACCGCGCCGGAGCGCGCGCCGAGCCATTCGACGTGCGGGTTGTCCATGATGAACAGGCCCCGGGGGGCGATCATGCCGACGATCTCGTGGGTGTCGACCGGGAGCCCGGCCGGGTTGCCGGTGTAGGCGCTGAACGCGTCGCCGAGCCACGGCTGCTCGCCGTAGGCGCTGCTGAGCGGCTGTGAACCGCTTTCCTGGGCGATCGAGCGCATGGCCCCGACGCCGCCCGAGCCGGACTCGATGGGCATCGTCAGGTCGATGCGCTGGTCGAAGGCCCCGGCGACGAACGCGCCCTTGCCGTAGCGGGAGCAGCCGGTGACGCCGGTCGAGTTGTTGAGGATCGACCCGCCGGACTGCTCGATGACGTCGATGATGCGGCTCACCCCCCATGCCTGCGCCATGAGCACGCCGGTGGAGCTGGTCGCGCCGTAGAGCGTGTAGAACGCGCCCTGTTTGTTGTTGCGCGGCGTGCCTTCCGCCCCGACCGCGCCCGGGTCGTAGTTGATGACCGCGGCCCCGGACGAGAGGATCGTCTGCGTGTCGGCGCCGAAGCCGCCGTAGACGATGACGGCCGGGAACGGCCCGGTCCCGCTCGGGAGCTGCACCGTGGCGGAGAAGCTGGTGCTGCGGCCGTCGTCGCTGACGTTGACGGTGATCCGCGAGGAGGTCACGGTGCCGGTGACCGAGTCGGGCTGCGGCTTGTCGCCGTAGACGGTCCGCTCGGCGAGCTCCTTGATCTCGGAGCGGCGGCACTCCCATTGGCCGCGGGTGGTGACGCGGGTGCCGTCGAGCCTGGTGAACGGGTCGGGGAGGAGGGCGCTGGAGGCCCAGGTGCCGGGGATCGAGACGGCGCAGTCCTCGCCGTCCCATTCGGACATTGCCTGCACTTGCGCCTCCGCGCTGAACCGGGTCGAGAGCGCGAGCGCCGAGGCGAGGGCGACCGACGCGAGGGCGACGAGTGCGAACCGCAGCCTGCGGCGGTGCCGGGAGCGCCCCGGGCGGTGGACGTGGGGGTCGGGGGAGGGCGGCGCGGAGCCGGGTGCGATCGATGATGCCATGGTGCCAGTCCTTGTCTGACCAGGGCGAGTCCATCATCGACGGTGTGGGGCGGCCCGGCGGGCCGGCGTCAACGGTGAGACCGCTCAAGCCGAAACTTCCAGTGGAACTTCCGTGAGGGTCCCAACAGGATACATTGACCAACTTCGATACACAACGTGCGAGGCCGCCGCCGCGGGGTAGGATCGGCACCCCGTGCGGGGCCCCGTGCGGCGACCCGTCAGCGCGAGGTGCACGATGCCCTTCCCCAAGGCCGACCACGACCTCCCGATCGGCACCGGCGCCACCGGCACCCGCGCCGAGACCGACGCCATGGGCGAGATCGACGTCCCCGCCGAGCACTACTGGGGCGCCCAGACCCAGCGCGCCCTCCAGCACTTCGCGATCGGCGACGACCGGATGCCCGTGGCCCTCTACCGCGCCTACGGGATCGTCAAGCAGGCCGCCGCGCTCGTCAACGCCGAGGCCGGCCGCCTCGACCCGAACCTCGCCGCCGCGATCGTCCACGCCTGCGAAGAGGTCGCCGAAGGCTCCCTCGACGACGAGTTCCCCCTGTACGTCTGGCAGTCCGGGTCCGGCACCCAGTCGAACATGAACGTCAACGAGGTCGTCGCCAACCGCGCCAGCCAGCTCCTCGCCGGCGGCCTCGGCCGCGACCGGATCGTCCACCCCAACGACCACGTCAACCTCGCGCAGTCCACGAACGACACGTTCCCGACCGCGATGCACGTCGCCACGCTCCTCGAAGTCCGCGACGGCACCCTCCCGCAGGTCCTCGCGCTCGCCGCCGCCATCGGCGACCGGGCCCGCCGCTGGGCCGACGTCGTCAAGATCGGCCGCACCCACCTCCAGGACGCCACGCCCCTCACCGTCGGCCAGGAGTGGTCCGGCTGGGAGGCGCAGCTCCGCGACGCCGCCTCCCGCCTGGAGCAGTCCCTTGACGCAATCTGCGAACTCGCCGCCGGTGGCACCGCCGTCGGCACCGGCATCAACGCCCCAGACGGCTTCGGGGAGGCCGTCGCCGCGAAGCTCGCCGAGCTCACCGGCCTCCCGCTGGTGACCGCCCGGAACAAGTTCGCCGCGCAGGGCTCCCTCGACGGGATGGTCGCCGTCTCGGCCGCGCTCCGCGGCGTCGCCGTCGCGCTCATGAAGGCCGCCAACGACATGCGCTGGCTCTCCTCGGGCCCGCGCGCGGGCCTGCACGAGCTGCGCCTGCCCGAGAACGAGCCGGGCTCCTCGATCATGCCCGGGAAGGTGAACCCGACCCAGCAGGAGGCCGCGGTCATGGTCGCCCTCCAGGTCATCGGCGAGGACTCCATCGTCGCCGCCGCGGGCGCGCAGGGGAACTTCGAGCTGAACACCATGCGGCCCATCGTCATCCAGAACGTGCTCCACTCGGCGCGCATCCTCGGCGACGTGTGCGGGACGCTGCGCCTCCACTCCGTCGAGGGCATCGAGCTCGACCGGGAGGCCGTCGCCGAGCACGTCGACCGCTCGCTCATGCTCGTCACCGCCCTCAGCCCCCACATCGGGTACGACAAGGCCGCCGCGATCGCCCACAAGGCCGACCACGAGGGCACCACGCTCCGCGAGGCCGCGATCGGCCTCGGCGTGGACGCCGCGGACTTCGACCGGATCGTGGACCCCGCGACCATGGTCGGCGACCCCCGCCGCGACCTCGGCCTCGAAGACCCCGGCCGCTGACTCCGAACCGGCCCAAGCCCACCGGCCCGCAGGTAGAGTCGGCGCCATGATCGCGATCGACCTCGACGGCAGGACCGCACTCGTCACCGGCTCCACCCAGGGCATCGGGGAGGCCATCGCCAGGCAGCTCGCGGCCGCGGGCGCCCGCGTCGGCGTCAACGGCCGCAACCCCGCCACCGTCGACCAGGCCGTGGCGCGCCTCGCCGACGAGACCGGCGGCGACTACTTCGCGGCCCCCGGCGACCTCGCCGCCGAGGACGGCGCGGCCGTCCTCGCCGAGTCCCTCCCCGCCGTCGACGTCCTCGTCAACAACCTCGGGATCTTCGGCGCCCGCCCGGCCCTGCAGATCACCGACGACGAATGGCGCCGGTACTGGGAGGTCAACGTCCTCTCCGCCGTGCGCCTCATCCGCACCTACCTGCCCGGCATGACCGACCGCGGCTGGGGCCGCGTCCTCAACATCGCCTCGGACTCCGCGATCGTCATCCCCGAGGAGATGATCCACTACGGCACCAGCAAGACCGCGCTCCTGGCCGTCTCGCGCGGCTTCGCGAAGACCGCCGCCGGGACCGGCGTCACCGTCAACGCCGTGATCGCCGGGCCCACGCACACCGGCGGCGTCGAGGACTTCGTGTACCAGCTCGTCGACAAGGACCTGCCGTGGGACGAGGCCCAGCGCGAGTTCATGCGCCTGCACCGGCCGCAGTCGCTCCTGCACCGCCTCATCGAGCCCGAGGAGATCGCGAACCTCGTCGCCTACCTCGCCTCGCCGCTCGCGTCCGCCACCACCGGCGCGGCCGTCCGCGTCGACGGCGGGTACGTCGACTCGATCATCCCCTAAGCGCTGCACCAGGCCTCGGACGCGCGCGACCACAGCAGCAGCACCACCGCCAGCGACACGCCGATCCCGGCCGTCGCCCCGAACCACGACGCCGCGTCCGCGGCCACCGCGAGCGAGCCCACCCGCGGCCCCTCGAACCCGGGCCCGCCGTACCACGACAGCAGCCCCAGCGCGATCGCCGCCGCCTCCACCAGCCCCGCGAGCTTCCGCGCGGTATTGCTGCGGCGCAGGATCATCGCCGCCAGCGCGCCCCGGCACACCGCGAACGCCGCCGTCCCCGCCGCGAACCGGTACAGCGCCGGGCCCGCCCCCGCGGGCACCGCCGTCCCGCCCGCGCGCATCTGCGCGAGCGCCACCAGCGCGAAAGCGAGGACGAACGCGCACACCAGCCCCACCCCGCACATGCCCGACAGCGTCAGCACCGCGGCACGGGTCGATCCGGGCAGGTCGGCGAGGGCGGGCTCGTCCATGAGGGTCCTCCGGGCGGCGGCGGGGCGGGTCCCCTCAACGGTATAGCGCGCTCAAGACCTCAGCCCCGCTGCGCCCGCCCGAGCGGGACCACCAGCGGCGTCCCCGCCACCGGGTCGGGCACCACCTTGCACGGCAGGTCGAACACGGCCTCCACGGTCGCCTCGGTGATGACTTCCGCCGGGGTGCCCTCCGCGTAGACGGCGCCGCCGCGCATCGCCACGATCCGCGACGCGTACCGCGCCGCCTGGTTCAGGTCGTGCAGGACCGCGATGACGGTGCGGCCCTGGTCGTTCAGGCCCGCGAAGATGTCGAGCAGCTCGATCTGGTGGGCGATGTCGAGGAACGTCGTCGGCTCGTCGAGCAGGAGCAGCTCCGTCTGCTGCGCGAGGACCATCGCGACCCACACCCGCTGGCGCTGGCCGCCGGAGAGCTCGTCCACGAGCCGGTCGGCGAGGTCCTCGGTCCCGGTGGCGGCCATGGCCTCCCGGACGGCGGCCTCGTCGGCGCGGCTCCACTGCCGCAGGGCGCTCTGGTGCGGGTAGCGCCCGCGCGCGACGAGGTCCTGCGCGGTGATCCCGTCGGGCGCGGTCGAGGACTGCGGCAGCAATCCCAGCCGCTTGGCGACCTGCTTCGACGGCTGGTGCGCGATCGCCTTGCCGTCCAGGAGGACCGCGCCCTCGGTGGGCTTGAGGAGCCGGGAGAGGACGCGCAGGAGCGTGGACTTGCCGCACGCGTTGGGGCCGACGATCGCGGTGAACGAGCCCGGCTCGACGGCGAGGTCGAGGCCCGTGCCGACGGGCCGGTCGCGGTAGCCGAACGTCACGTTCGCGGCTTCGAGGGTCATCGCAATTCCTTCCGCGACTGCGCGACGAGCAGCCAGACGAGGTAGGCGCCGCCGAGGATGATCGTCATGAGCCCCACCGGCAGCGCGATCGGCGGGACGTTGAGCGCGACCATGTCGCAGGTGAGGAGCAGGAACGCGCCCATGACCGCGGAGGGCACGAGCTGCACGCCCGGCGCGCGGGCGAGGCGGCGCGCGAGCTGCGGGGCGACGAGCGCCACGAACGGGATCGGGCCCGCGAGCGCGGTGACCACCGCCGAGAGGGACACGCCGACGACGACGAGCGCGAGCCGCACCGGCTCCACCGCGACGCCCATGGCCGCGGCGGCGTCGTCGCCGAGTTCGAGCATCCGCAGCCGCCGCCCGAGCCACAGCAGCGGCACGACCAGCGCGAGAACCACGGCGGTCCCGATGCGCGCGTCGGCCCAGTCGAGGCCGTTGAGGCTCCCCGCGCCCCACACGGCGGCCATCTGCGCCTGCCACAGGCTCGCCTTGAGGATCAGGTAGGTGTTGACCGAGCCGAGGAGCGCGGTGACGGCGATGCCGACGACGATCAGCCGGAACCCGTGGACGCCGCGCCGGTACGCCAGCAGGTACACCGCGAGCGCGGTCGCGATGCCCCCGGCGAGCGCGGAGGGGACGACGAGGGCGGTGCCGCCGACGGCGATGATCGACACGACCGCGCCGGTGTACGCGCCGGAGTCGAAGCCGATCACGTCGGGGCTCCCCAGCGGGTTCCTGGTGAGGGACTGGAAGATCGCGCCCGAGAGCCCGAGGGCGGCCCCGAAGACGACGCCGAGGAGCACCCGCGGGAGCCGCCACTGGACCACGACGGTCTCGACAGCGGTCCCGGCGTCCCCAATGAGCGCCCTGACGACGTCCACTGCGGACACCCGCATCTCGCCGAGGCCGAGCGCGACCACGGCCGCGAGCACGGTGACCGCCGCGAGGACGGCCGTGACGGCGGCGACCCGCAGGAGCGACCGGGACGAGTACGCCCCGCCCGCGCGGAGCACGACATAGCGCCTCACAGGCCGCTCGCTTTCTTCCTGCGCACCATGCCGATGAGCACGGGCGCACCGATGACGGCCGTGACCACGCCCGCGGGGATCTCGTCGGGCGCGACGACGACCCGCCCGAGGACGTCGGCCGCGACCATGAGGCACGGCCCGAGGAGGAGGCTGTACGCGAGGATCCACCGCTGGTCCGGGCCCGCGATCCACCGCGCGAGGTGCGGGACCATCATCCCGAGGAACCACACGACGCCGACCGCGGCCGTCGCCGAGCCGCACAGCAGCGTCACCGCGCCGACGACCGCGACGCGCGTCAGCCACTGGCTGCCGCCCAACGCGGTCGCGAGGTCCTCGCCGAGCGCGGTCGCGTTCAGGCCCCGCGCGGCGACCGCTGCGAGGACCAGCCCGGCCGCGGCGAACGGCGCCACGGTCCCCACCGCGGGCCACCCCAGGTCGGCGACCGACCCGGCCTGCCAGGACCGCATCGTCAGGAACGCGTCCGCGTTCAAGAGCACCACTGTGGACGCGATGCCCTGGAGGACCGCGCCGAGCGCCACGCCGCCGAGGACGAGCGTCACGGGCGAGCGCCCGCGCCCGCCCAGCGACCCGATCGCGAACACCGCGCACGCGGTGACCACCGCCCCGAGGAACGCCGCCCACGTCTGGAGCAGCCCGTCCGCGCCCGGGACGGCCCGCACGGCCAGGACCACGCCGAGCGCCGCGCCCGCCGACACCCCGAGCAGCCCGGGGTCGGCGAGGGGGTTCCTGGTGAGGCCCTGCATGAGCGCCCCGGCGACCGCGAGCGCGAGGCCCACGACGACCGCGAGGACGGTGCGGGGGAGGCGCTGGCCGACGACGATGACGTGCGCGTCGCCGTTGTCGCGCCCGAGCGCGGTGACGACGTCGATGAGCGGCAGCGGCTTCGACCCGAACACGAGGCTGAGGACGACGAGGACCGCGAGCGCGGCCGCGGCGGCGGCGAGCCCGAGGACCCGCCGCCGCCGTCGCGACGGGGCCGCGACGGCTTCGGTCTCAGTCGCGGTCATGGCCCCGGCGCCGTGAGCCGGTCCTCGTCGGCGTCGGCCACGGTGTGCATGACCCGCATGCTCATCCGAGGACCGCCCGCTCCACGACGTCGAGGAACGCGAGCTGGCCGCTGGGGGAGCCGAAGGTCATCTCCATCTCGTAGCCGACGATCCCGTCGCCCTGCACGAAGTCGAGGTCGGCCCAGAGGGGGTTCTGCGCGGCGTCGTCCAGGAGCTGCTGGAACTGCGCGTCGCCCTCCTCGCCGGTGTTGCGGATCATGAACGCGTAGTCGATCCCGTCCATCCGCCCGACGGTCTCGCCGCTGAGGGCCTCGCCCTCGCGGTCGTTCGCGAGGGAGGTCGGGGCGACGGTGAGCCCGAGGTCCTCGAAGACCTGGCACTCCACGCCCGCGTAGCAGCCGGTCTGGAACTGGTCCTCCCAGTAGCCGACCGGGGCGACGGTGATCGCGGCCGGGTCCTCGATCTTCGCGCGGACCTCGGCGACCCGCTCGTCGTAGAGGGCCTTCCACTCCTCGAAGTACTCGGTGCGGCCGAGGGCGGCGGCGGTCTCCTCGAAATGCTCCATCCACGGGCGGCCGTCGAACGCGTCCACGCTGTAGGTCGGGGCGATCTCGGGGAGGCGCGCGACGACGTCGGGGTCGTAGCCGAGGCCGTTGAGGATGAAGTCGGGCTCGGCGAGGAGCACCGACTCGTAGTCGTACTCGGGGTAGTTCGCGAACGTGGCGACGTCGGCGAGCGCTTCTTGGGGGAAGAAGCACGGGAACGTGGTGTACCCGGCGTCGCCGCGGATCGGCTGGCTCGCGGCGAGGGGGTAGCGCAGCCAGATGAGGATGTCGACGTCGGTGGTGTACATGCCCAGCGCGGCCTCGGGGGCGACGGGCAGGTCCACGTCGCCGAAGCCGGTGGCCACGGTCTGGGTGCCGGCGCCCTCGGCGACGGGCGGGAGCTCGGGCAGCTCGGGGACCACGGCGTCCTGGCACTGCTCGCTCACCTGGGCCTCGCGCTCGGCGGCGTCCTCCGGGGCGGCGGGGGCGTCGGTGGTGCAGGAGGCGGCCATCATCAGCCCGGCGGCGCCCGCCAGGATCGCGGCGGCCCTGGGGCGCAGGGTGGTACGGGGGGTCAAGACGGGCTCCTCCTTGTTTAGGTAAGCCTTACCTTAGATCAGTCTGAATGCCTCTCGCAACAGCGGTCCCGTCCAGCGGCCCGCTCTTGCGTGCCCGCGCCCCGGTTATGTAAATTGATGAAAGTAAATACTCACGACCTTCGATTCCCGGCATGTCGCAGGCCGTGAACCCGACTCCGACAAGGACACCCGCATGGCAATCACGTCCGCGCGCCCGCGCCGCCTCGCGCTCGCACTCGTCGCACTCCTCGCCGCCGCACTCGCCGCCGCCTCCCTCAACTTCTGGCAGACCGCCAGAGCCGAGGCCTTCGAGACCGGCACCTGGTACCACCTCCAGTCCCGCAGCTCCGGCCTCGTCCTCGGCATCCGCGCCGCCTCCCTCGACAACGGCGCCGAACTCGTCCAATGGGACGCCAACGGCTCCCAGGACCAGCAGTTCCGCTTCGTGGACGCCGGAAGCGGCTACTACAAGATCCAGGTCCGCCTCTCCGGCAAGGTCCTCGACGTCGAGTCCGGCTCCACCGCCGACGGCGCCAAGGTCCAGCAGTGGGGCGACGCGGGCTCCACCAACCAGCAGTGGGCCATCACCGAGAGCGGCGGCTACGCCACCTTCGTCAGCCGCGCCACCGGCAAAGCCCTCGACGTCTGGGAATGGTCCACCGCCAAGGGCGGCAGGATCTCCCAGCACGCCCCCACCGGCGCCGCCAACCAGCAGTTCGCACTCGTCCCCGTCGGCGCCCGCCCCGCCAACGTCGACCGCCTCGAAGGCTTCGGCCAAGGCGTCACCGGCGGCCAAGGCGGCACCACCGTCACCGTCACCACCCAAGCCGACCTCGAACGCTACGCCGCCGCCTCCGGCGCCTACACCATCCGCGTCGCCGCCGCCATCAACATCAGCCCCAAGGGCAAAGAGATCAGCGTCGGCTCCAACAAGACCGTCATCGGCGTCGGCACCTCCGGCCAGATCGTCGGCGGCGGCTTCTTCCTCGGCGCCGGCACGAACAACGTCATCATCCGCAACCTCACCATCCGCGACACCCTCATGCCCGAGGACGACCCCGACGACAAGGACTACGACTACGACGGCATCCAGATGGACACCGCGTCCAACGTCTGGATCGACCACAACCGCATCTACAACATGAACGACGGCATCATCGACTCCCGCAAGGACACCACCAACCTCACCGTCTCCTGGAACGAGCTCGGCCCCGGCAACAAGTCCTTCGGCATCGGCTGGACCGAGAACGTCACCGCGCGGATCACCATCCACCACAACTGGATCCACGGCACCAACCAGCGCAACCCCAGCACCGACAACGTCGCGCTGGCGCACCTGTACAACAACTACCTCCAGGACATCACCGGGTACGGCAACTACTCCCGCGGCTCGACCAAGATGGTCCTGGAGAACTCCTACTTCGACAACGTCAACAACCCGTACTACCCCGACTCGACCGCGCAGCTGCGCCAGTCCGGGAGCGTCTGCGTCGACTGCACCGGCGACCGCATCACCAGCGGCTCCGCGTTCAACCCGTCCGACTACTACTCGTACACCCTCGACAGCGCCGCCTCCCTGCCGACGCTGCTCGACACGTACGCCGGCCCCCAGTCCTGGCTCGGCGTCTAGCCCCCCGGTCCCCGGAGGCCGGGCCTCCGGGGACCGCCTAGCCGACCGGACCGCGCTCGCGGAACGCCGTCGGCGTCAACCCGTGCTGGCGCGCGAACTGCCGCGAGAAGTACATCGGGTCGTCGTACCCCGCCTCCCGCGCCACCGCCGCCACCGGCAGCGACGTCCCGTCCAGCAGCTCGCGGGCCCGCGCCATCCGCAACTGCACCTGGAACCGCAACGGCGACAACCCGAGCCGCTCCCGGAACAGCGCGCTCAACTGCGAGGCGCTCAAGCCCACCATCGCCGCCAGCGCCGTCACCGACGTGCGCCGCGGCGCGGTCTCGCGCAGGTGCTCCACCGCCCGCTCCAGCGGGCTCAGGCTCGGGCCCGGCTCGCGGCGGCCCGTCGCCGCGACCTGCGCGAGCGCGTGCCACGCCGCGCCCGCCGCCCGCATGAGGCCCGCCGTCGTCAGCCCCGCGTCCAGTGCGTCGATGACCTGGGAGACCAGGCTCGCGACCGGCGCGGGATCGCGCAGGTGCGTGACCGGCCCGCCCGCCGCCGCGTGCGCCGCCCGCACCAGGTCAGGCGCGTCCGAGCCCGTGAAGTGGAACCACCACAGCGTCCACGGGTCCGCTTGCGCCGCACCGTACACGTGCTTGCGGTCCGCCGGGAGCAGCACCGTCCCGCCGCGCCCCACCGCGACCTCCTCGCCGCCGACCCGGCACCAGCCCGCGCCGTCCGTGCACACCAGCAGCACGTGCTCGCGCGCCCCGTTCGGGCGCGAGCGCCGGTGCCCGGCCGCGCGCGGGTAGCAGCCCGCGTCGGTCACCAGGAGCTTCCCCGCCACCGGGTGGCGCAGCGCCTTCGCCACCGTCCCGCGCGGCACCACGAGCATCCGCTGCCCGGCGAAGCCATCGCGGATACCGGCCGTCGATTCGTCCATGCGCTTCATTGAATCGGCCATGGACGACCACGTCAAGGCCCCGTACGGTCGAGACCATGCCCGCACCAGAGTCGAGGATCGTCCTACCCGAGGCCCCCGCCGCCCTCGCCGGCCGCCCCGTGCGCGCCTGGCGCGAACCCGTCGCGATCGACACCTACGCGCCCGCCGCCCCCGACCGGTACCCCGCCTACCTCGACCGGCGCGTCTACCAGGGCTCCTCCGGGGCGGTCTACCCGCTGCCGTTCATCGACGCCGTCTCGCGCGAGAAGGCCCCGCGCGAGTGGGACGCGGTCCACCTGGAGAACGAGTACGTGCGGCTCATGATCCTCCCCGGCCTCGGCGGGCGCATCCACATCGGACTCGACAAGACCCGCGGCCACGACTTCTTCTACCGCAACGACGTCATCAAGCCCGCGCTCGTCGGCCTCGCCGGGCCCTGGGTCTCCGGCGGCGTCGAGTTCAACTGGCCCCAGCACCACCGCCCCGCCACCCACCTCCCCGTCGAGGCCCTGATCGAGGAGGACGAGGACGGGGCCGTCACCGCCTGGTGCTCCGACCACGACCCCTTCGCGCGCATGCAGGGAATGCACGGCGTGCGCCTGCGCCCCGGGAGCGCCCTGGTCGAACTGCGCGGCCACCTCGCCAACCGCACCGACGACGTGCAGACCTTCCTGTGGTGGGCCAACGTCGCCGCAAAAGCGGGCGACCACTACCAGTCGTTCTTCCCCACCGACGTCCATGTGGTCGCCGACCACGCCAAGCGCGCCACGACCACGTTCCCCGCGGCCCGAGGCCGCTACTACGGCGTCGACTACCCGTCCCGCGGCCCCGGCCGCGACCGCCTCGACTGGTACCGGAACATCCCCGTCCCCACCTCCTACATGTGCCTCGGCACCGACGACGACTTCTTCGGCGGCTACGACCACGCCGCCCGCGCCGGATTCGTCCACTGGGCCGACCACCGCACCGCCCCCGGCAAGAAGCAGTGGACCTGGGGCAACGCGCCCTTCGGGTGGGCCTGGGACGCCCACCTCACCGACACGAACGGGCCCTATGTGGAGCTCATGGCCGGAGTGTTCACCGACAACCAGCCCGACTTCTCGCACCTGCGGCCCGGCGAGACCAAGACCTTTTCCCAGTACTGGTACCCGATCCAGGACACCGGCCCCGTCCACCAGGCCACACTGGACGCCGCCGTCCGCCTCGACGCCGAAGGCTCCCGGGTCCGGATCGCCGCCGCCGTGACCGCCCCACGGCCCGGCGCGCGAATCCTCCTGCGCACCGCCGACCGGACGCTCCACGAGACCACCGCGGACCTCGCCCCCGGCACCCCCTACACGGAACAGATCAACCTCCCCGAACCCGTCGAGGCCACCGCCCTCGAACTCGCCGTCGAACACGACGGCCGGACCCTCGTGACCTGGCGCCCCCGCCCGACCCCCGACGAACCCCCGACCGCCCACCCCGCCACCGAACCCCCTGCCCCCGAAGCGATCGCCTCCACCGACGAGCTCTACCTCACCGGCCTCCACCTCGACCAGTACCGCCACGCCACCCGCGCCCCCGAGCCCTACTGGCGCGAAGCCCTGCGCCGCGACCCCGGCGACGCCCGCTGCAACACCGCGCTCGCCGCACGCCTCATGCGCGCGGGCCGCCTCGCCGACGCCGAGACCCACCTGCGCACCGCCGTCGCCCGCCTCACCCGCCGCAACCCCAACCCGCGCGACGGCGAGGCCCACTACCGCCTCGGCCTCGTCCTCGCCCGCCAAGGCCGCACCGCGGAAGCCAAGGCCGCCTTCGGCACAGCCGCCTGGGACCAGACCTGGACCGACGCCGCCGCGCTCGCCGCCGCCCGCCTCGACCTCGCCGCGGGCCTCGACGCCGAACCCGCGCTCGCCGACCTCGTCGCCCGCAGCCCCCGCCACACCCAGGCCCGCAACCTCCTCGCCGTCGCCGCCCTCCGCCGCGGCGACCGCGACCGCGCCGCCGCCGTCACCGCCGACACCCTCCGCGGCAACCCCCTCGACGCCTGGGCCCGCGACCTCGCCGCCCGCCTCGGCCTCGACGCCGAACCCACCGCCGACCCCACGATCGCCCTCGACGTCGCCCTCGAATACCTCGCGATCCGCGAAGACGAGTCCGCCATTGACTGCCTCGAAGCCGCCGCGACCCTCGCCCCGGCCCCCGGCCAGGTCAACGTCGCCCCCATCGCCTGGCTCCACCGCGCCGACCTCGCCCTCGCCCGCGGCGACGAGGCCGCCGCCGACCATGCGCTGCAACGCGTCCGCGACCTCGACCGCACCTGGTGCTTCCCCTCCCGCACTGAAGACGACGCCCTCGCGCGCCTGCGCGCGCACCGCCCCGGGGACCCCGTCCTCGCCGCGCTCGCCGGACACCGCCTCTACGCCGCGGGCCGCCGCGCCGAGGCCGTCACCGCATGGGAGGCCGCCGCACCCACCGGTGACCCGGTGGTGCTGCGCAATCTCGGCGTCGCCGCCCACAACGTCCAGGGCGACCCCGAGCGCGCCGCCGAGTGGTACGCGCGCGCCCGCGCCGCCGCCCCCGACGACGCCCGCCTCCTCTACGAAGCGGACCAGCTCGACGCCCGCCGCGGCGTCGATCCCGCGACACGCCTTGCGGCCCTGGAAGACCGCCGCGACCTGATCGACTCCCGCGACGACCTGACCGTGCAGCTCGCCGAACTCCTCACCCTCGCGGACCGGCCCGCCGACGCGCTCGACCTGCTTGCGGGCCGCGCGTTCCAGCCCTGGGAAGGCGGCGAAGGCCGCGTCCTCGCCGCCTGGGAGGACGCCCACCTCGCCCTCGCCCGCACGGCCCTCGCCGCCGGGGACGTCCCGCCCGCCGTGGCCCACGCGCGAGCCGCCTTGGCCCCGGCCGCGAACCTCGGCGAGGCCCGCCACCCGCTCGCGAACACCGCCAGCCTGCATCTCGTCCTCGGCGACGCTCTCGCCGCGGCGGGCGACGCCGAAGCGGCCCGCGCGGCCTGGCGTGAAGCGGCGCACCAGGAAGGCGACTTCCAGGGGATGCGCGTCCAGGCGTACTCCGGGCACACCGCGGCCTCCGTGACGGCCCTGCGCCGCCTCGGCGACACCGCCGCCGCCCGAGCGCTCCGCGACGGCCTCGCCGAGCACATCGAAACCCGGGCCGCCGTTGAAGCCACAGTGGACTACTTCGCGACGTCGCTCCCGGAGATGCTCCTCTTCACCACCGACCTCCAAGCCGCCCATGACGAGCGCATCGCAGCACTCCGCGCCCGACTCGCGGAGCTCGACGAGGAGGAATCATGACCCGGAGCATCCGCGTCTCCGCCCCGCCGCCGCCGATCCGCGGCCACCTGCCGTTCGGGGGCGGCGACATCGAGGTCACGAGCCGCTGGATCGAGCGCGGCGGCCGCCCGTGGATGCCGCGGACCGGCGAGATCCACTACTCGCGGCTTCCGCGCGAGCGGTGGGACGAGACCCTCGGCCACGCCCGCGCGGGCGGCCTCGACTCCGTTGCGATGTACGTCTTCTGGGCCGCGCACGAGCCCGAGCCCGGCCGCTTCGACTGGACCGGGAACCTCGACCTGCGCGCGTTCGTGGAACTCGCCGCCCGTCACGGGCTCGACGTCGTGATCCGTCTCGGTCCGTGGGCGCACGGCGAGTACCGCAACGGCGGGTTCCCCGACTGGCTCCTGGAACGGGACCTCAAGGCCCGCACCGACGACCCGGCGTACCTCGCGCTCGTGCGCGCGCTCTACGCCGAGACGATCGGGCGGCTCCGCGGCCTCACGCACGCCGCGGGCGGGCCGGTCATCGCCGCCCAGGTCGACAACGAACTGTACGACCAGCCCGGCCACCTCGCGACCCTCCGCGCCATGGCCGAGGAACTCGGCCTGCGCGTGCCGATCTGGACCGCGACGGGCTGGGGCGGCGCGCAGGTCCCGGACACGCTCCTGCCCGTCTTCGGCGCGTACGCCGACGGCTTCTGGGAGGAGGCGACGACCGAGTGGCCCGCGTTCGCGCCGGTCCACTTCCGGTACAGCACCACGCGCGACGACCTCACCGTCGGCGCCGACCTCCGCGAGGCCCTCGACGGCGTCGCCGCGGGCCCGGCCGCCGACCGCGATGACGTGCCCTTCGCGACCTGCGAACTCGGCGGCGGCATGCACGTGGCGTACCACCGGCGTCCGCTGGTCGAACCCGAGGACGTCGCGGCGGTCGCCCTCGCGAAGCTCGGGTCCGGCTCGGCCTGGCAGGGCTACTACATGTACGCGGGCGGCACCCAGCGTACGGGACCCCAAGGGACGCAGCAGGAGTCGCAGGCGACCGGGTACCCGAACGACGTGCCGTCCCTGACGTACGACTTCGGCGCTCCGATCGGCGAGCACGGCCAGATCCGCCCGCACCACCACCTGCTGCGCCGCCAGCACCTGTGGCTCGACGCCGACGGCCACCGCCTCGCGCGCATGGCGCCGCACATCGGCGACGATCCCGGCGGCCTGCGCTGGTCGGTGCGCTCCGACGGGACCAGCGGCTACCTCTTCGCCACGACCTACCAGCCGCGCCACCACCGGCTCCCCGCCCAGCCAGGCGTCCAGTTCACCGTGCAGCTCCCCGACGCCGCGATCACGGTGCCCACCGCCCCGATCGACCTCCCCGCGGGCCGCTCCCTCGTCTGGCCCCTGCGCTACCCCCTCACCGACGCCCTCGAACTCCAAAGCGCCACAGTCCAACTGCTCACCCGAATCCCCCTCCCCGAAGGCGGGGGCGACCTCGTCGTCTTCGCGGCGACCGACGGCGTGCCGGTCGAACTCGTCCTCGGCGACGGCACGACGGCGGACCTGCCCGGACCTCCCGGGCCGGACTGCTTCATCGACCTCGACGGCGTGCGCCTCCTGGTACTGGACGACGCGAGCGCGAACCGCCTCTACCGCTTGCATGTCGCCGGGCGCGCCCGCCTGGTCCTCGCCGACGCCCCGGTCTACGCCGACGGCGACGACCTCGTGGTCCACGCCGACCGGGAGCGAGTGGACCTCGCGATCCTCTCCGGGCCCCCCACCCCCCGCCCCACCCACCCCGCATCCCTCTGGCGCGCATACGCACTCAACGTCCCCGGCGCCGGTTCGGAGCTGCTCCTCGCCGACCTGCGCCCCGGCCACGGGCCCGCGGCCGCTCCACGGTACGGCGGGCCCATGGGGCGCCTCAGCGCTCCCGAGGACTACTCCGGTGCGGCCGTCGTCCACGTCGAGCTGCCCGAGCCGACCGCCGATCGGACCCTGCTGCGCGTCGAATGGACCGGCGATACGGCGCGCGCCTACTCGGGCGGCCGACTCATCAGCGACCACTTCTGGCACGGCCGCCCTTGGGACATCGACGTCACCTCCCTTCGCTCCGTCCGGCTCGAACTCCTTCCCCGGGCCCGCAGTGCCGGGGTCTGGGTCGATCCGGCGCTGCGTCGAAGGGAGGACGGGATAGCCGTCGAATCTGTGACAGTCATCCGGGTCAAAGAGACCCGACTCACCATTGAGGAGGATTCATGAATGATGCGACCCCGGGTGACCTGCCCGAACGGCTTTCGATGACGCTCTGGGACTTCTCCTGGTATGTGCGGACCGGTCCCGGCGAGCCGTTCGAAGACCTGGACGCGGCGTTCGCGCGGGCGGTGGAGCTGGGGTACAACGCCGTCCGGATCTGCGCCATGCCGTTCCTGATCTTCAGGTCGGGGATCGACACGTCGGCGCTCCGGCTGGAGCCGCTCGGCGGGGAGTACGGGGCGCGGGTCCGCTGGTACGACGTGCGCGAGCCGACGGTGATCGACGCGAAGGCGCACCTGCTGGCGTTCTTCCAGGCCGCGGACCGCCACGGCGTCAAGGTCATCGCCTCGTCCTGGGAGTACCAGCAGAGCCCGGCGTTCGCCGACGGCCCCGCCTGGTACGAGGCCCTCCACGCCGTCGCGCCGGAGGACCGGATCACGGTGCTCGCGCAGGCCCAGGCCGATCTGGTCGACTACCTCGGGGAGCACGGGCTCGCCCACGTGATCGCCTGCGTCGAGCCGCACAACGAGGTCCAGATCGGGCACCTCACCGCGGGGCTGCCCGGCGTCGAGGACGCGGTCGTGGAGCTGCGGGACCGGCTTGAGCGCGGGATCGCCGCGTTCCTCGCCCGGCACCCGGAGGTCCCGTGCGCCCCGAACTACGGCGGCGTGCCCGTCGCCTCCATGCGCGGCCTACCCCGCAACGCGACCGCGCTCGGATTCCATCCCTACGTGTACGGCGTCCTCGACGACCTCATCGCCGAGTTCGGCCTGCGCCGCCCCGTCGCCGAGTTCCCCCAGGAGGACGCCGCGGCCCGCCTGCTGCGCGAAGGCGCGCCCGACCTCAAGGACTGGGCCCTGCCCGAAGCCAACGGGTGGAAGCTCAAGGCCTCGATCATGCAGCCCGCCGAGATCTACGTCCACGACTGGTGCGACCCGGCGGCCTTCGACCGCTACCTGTACGACCACTACGGGGAGCACCGCATCGCCATGGCGAACCGCCTGCGCGACTGGATCGACGCCGCCGCCGACCATGCGAAGCGCCTCGGCGTGCCCTTCTACTTCGGGGAGGGCTGGGTCGGGTACACGCCCCGGGACGGCCGCTTCGAGGAGGGGCCGGTCGGGGCCGGGATCTGCCGGGACGCGGTCGCGCATTCGGCGCGGGTCGGGGCGTGGGGGACGATCGTGTGCTCGAACGCCGCGCCGCAGCACGCGATGTGGGAGGACGAGGCGCTCCAGCGCGAATGCAACGCCGCGTTCAGGAAGGGCTGAAAGTCGCGGAACGCCTCGGGCCCGATCGGGCCCGAGGCGTTCTGTCGGCATACGCGAAATGCCCGCCTTGCGGGCCGGCACCGAGTTGCGGGACTATGGAGCGGGTGACGGGAATCGAACCCGCGCAATCAGTTTGGAAGACTGAGACTCTACCATTGAGCTACACCCGCGCGTCCGCTCGAAGCGGAACGGCCACAAGTGTAGCGCATCCCCTCGCGTGGGCCGGATCACTCGCCGTGAACGACACTCCGCAGGCCGCCCGTCAGGTGCGCCAGGAACCGGGGGTCCTCGTACGCCGCCGCGTCGTGCCCCAGCGCCGTGTAGAAGCACCGGCCCGCTTCGAGCCGCCGGTGCCACGCCAGCGGGTGCGGCGCGCCCATGGCGAGGTCGCCCGCCTCGTACGTCGACTCGTCGGCCTCCAGGAGCACCTCGACGCCCTCGGGCCGCGCGTCGAAGCTGTACCACTCGTCGGTCCACGACCACCGCTTCGGCAGGTGGGCCGTCGCCGGGTGGTCCGCGACGACCACGTCGATCTCGCCGAGAGTGCACCCCGGCGGGTGGCCGATGAACCGGGCGCCCACCAGCTCCTTGTAGAACGGCCACGACCGCTCGGCCGTGGACGCGCCGTGGATTCCCATCCAGCCGCCGCCCCCGGTCACGTAGTCGGCGAGCGCGGCCCGCTCCAGCTCCCCGAGGACGTCCCCGGAGGCCGACAGCCACACGACGGCCGCGAACTTCGCCAGCTCGGCCGGGTCGTGGACGGCCGCGTCCTCGGTGTGCTCGACCTCCCCGCCGAGCGCGGCGGCGACGCCGCGCAGCGCCTCGACGCCCGCGGGGATGGAGTCGTGCCGGAAACCTGTCGTCTTCGTGAAGACCAGGAACGTAGGGGTAGCCATGCTGAACTCCTCGGGAGAACGATTGCAGGCCGTAGTCTAGGCGATCTCGGCCTCCGCCGCCCGGGCCGGCCGCGCCGCAGCTCAACAGTGACGCGCGGCGATATCGACCACACCCGGCGGGGCCCCGACCCCCCGACGACCTAGACTCGATCGGAGCGGGGGTTCGTGCTGCGCTGCCGGCGGCCCACCGGTCCGGATCAGCCATCCGGCCGACGCGAAAGCAATCGAGTGAGAACTGATCGAGGAGTACGTCTGTGAAGAGCACTGTCGAGACCCTGAGCCCGACCAGGGTGCGGCTGTCGGTCGAGGTGCCGTTCGAGGAGCTGGCGCCTTACATCAACGAGGCGTACAAGAGCGTCGGGCAGCAGATCCGGGTCCCCGGCTTCCGTCCCGGCAAGGCGCCCCGCCAGGTGATCGACCAGCGCGTCGGCCGCGACTCGGTCTACGCCCAGGCGATGGACCCGGCCGTGCAGGCGAACCTGAACAAGGCCGTCACCGAGAACGAGGTGAACGCGCTGGGCCGCCCCGAGCTGACCGAGGTCAAGCCGATCGAGGAGGGCAAGCCCTTCGAGTTCACCGTCGAGACCGACGTCACCCCCAAGTTCGAGCTCCCCGACTTCGCGTCCCTCAAGGTGACCGTCGAGGCCGGCGACGTCTCCGAGGAGGACGTGGACGCGGACATCGAGTCCCAGCGCCTGCGCTTCTCGTCGCTGAAGGCCGTCGAGCGCGCCGCCGCGGACGGCGACTTCGTGCAGATCGACCTGCGCGCCACCCAGAACGGTGAAGAGGTCGAGGGCGGCTCCGTCACCGGCATGAGCCACGAGGTCGGCTCGGGCAACCTGCTCGACGGCCTGGACGAGGCCCTCATCGGCATGTCCGCGGGCGACGAGAAGACCATCGAGTCGACCCTCGCCGGCGAGCAGGAGGGCGAGACCGCCCAGGTCGAGGTCAAGGTCACGCAGGTCAAGGAGCGCGAGCTGCCCGACCTGGACGACGACTTCGCCGAGATGGCCAGCCCGTTCGACACCCTGGAGGAGCTGCGCGGCGCGACCCGCGAGCGCCTGGAGACCCAGGGCAAGACCGCGAAGGCCAACGAGGCCCGCGCGAAGACCCTCGAAGCCCTCCTTGAGGCCGTCGAGCTGCCGCTGCCGGAGAAGACCGTCTCCGACGAGGTCGACCACACCCGCGGGCACCTGCTGGAGCAGGTCGCGCAGGTCGCGGGCGGCTTCGAGGAGTACCTCCAGATGACCGGCAAGACCGCCGAGGAGTTCGACCAGGAGCTGCGCGACGACGTCGAGTCGAACCTGCGCCAGTCGATCGTCCTGGGCCAGATCGCGCGCGAGCGCGAGCTGGAGGTCTCGGGCGAGCTCATGACCGCCGAGGTCGTGCGCCAGGCCCAGCAGCGCGGCGTCCCGCAGGACCAGTTCCAGCGCTTCGTGGACGAGCTGCGCACGAACGGCGGCCTCCAGCAGATCGCCGCGTCGCTGCGCCAGCAGCTCGCCCTCGAAGAGGTCGTGAAGGAGGCGTCGGTCGTCGACGCGTCCGGCGCGGAGCTGACCGAGGAGGACCTCTTCCCGGGCCGCGCCGCCGCCGAGGCCGAGGCCGAGACCGCCGGTGAGAGCGACTCTGACGAGTCCGCCGACCGCGACGCCGAGGACCGCAACTAGCTGCACCTCCGCACCCGAACTGCTTGGGGCCCAACGCGAAAGCGTTGGGCCCCTTGTCCTTTTCAGATGATTGGACCGGCTTGGTAGGGGTCTGGCCGGAATTTTTTGCTACTCGCGGGTAGAGACGGTCGTCACTTTCGCCTATGGTGTGTATCTAACCTCTTCGATGCAACGACGCAACGTCCCTGGGAGTGCCCCCCATGATTCCCACCCGATCGGGTTCCATCGCGGCCAGACTCGGCGCAGCAGCGCTCGCCGCGGCCCTCCTCGCCTGGCCCGCCCCGGCCGCCGCCCAGGACGACGCCGGAGGCGAGGACCTTAAGTTTGATTACGGCGCGGACGCCGTCTCCTGGTACTGGACCCGCCAGATCGACCAGACCCTCGAACTCGGCCCGCTCGCCCAGCAGGTCGAACTCCCGAACCCTCAGGCCGCCACCACGATGCCCGTGGCCGTCGAGCTCGGCGAGAACACCAAGGTCTCGTCCCTGTCCTTCAACCTCGCCGAGCGCGGCGTCCCCGAAGGCTCCGAGGTCACCGCGTTCACCCTCACCGTCGCCGAAGGCAACGACGCGGGCGACTCGCCCACCTTCAACCCCCTCGCCAAGCTCATCCAGGCCTGCCCCATCACGGAGGCGTGGTCCACCGGCGAGGCCGAGATGTGGGACGTGCAGCCGCCCGTCGGCGACGGCTGCGTTGAGGGCGTGCGAGAGGAGCCCGACCCCGACGCGGTCGCCGAGGCCGAAGCCCTCCTCGCCGCCGCCCAGGAGGCCGCCGAGAACGGCGGCGAGAGCCCCGAGGTCGTCGAGGTCCCGCTCCCGACCTGGACGTTCGACCTCACCGCCATGGCGAAGGACTGGGGCCAGGACCCGTTCGCGAACTACGGCGTCATGTTCATGCCCGTCATGGACGACGCCACCCCCATCGACACGTGGCAGGTCAACCTCAAGCTCCCGCTGCGCGACGACACCGAGACCCCCGTGGACGAGTACGAGGCCACCGCCTACCGCCTCGGCGCGGCCTTCTCCTACATCCCCGGCACGCCCGAGGACGACGGCGCGGCCGATCCCGGGACCGACGGCTCCGGCGCCACCGGCGGCGGCGGGTCCTCCGGCGGCGGAGGCGGCTCGGGAGGCGGCGGCAGCGAGGGCGCCGACGAGTCCCCGACCGCCGAGGCCACCTCCGCGGAGGAGATGGCCCCGGCCGCGTACGAGCCGTTCGAGCCCGTCGCCCCCTGGTACGTGTGGACCCTCATCCCCGCGGGCCTCGTCGCCGCCTACCTCCTCTACGCCGTCATGGGCGCCTCCGGGGCCGCCGCGGGCGGCAGCGGCGCCATCGACCGCATCCGCGCCCACAACCTCGACCGCCGCGGCTGGGCCCTGCCCGTCCCCGCGGGCCTCTGGCAGCGCCTCACCGGGCGGGGTGAACGCCCATGAGCCGCAGGCGCATCGCACTCGCGCTGGCGGCCGCCGCGCTCCTCGCACTGCCCGCGTGCGGCCAGTACGACGGCGTCCACGACGACTTCGTGGAAGCCGGCGGCGAGAACCCCGGCCTCGGCGGCGAGGACGGCACCGGGACCGACGGCACCGGCGGCACCGACGAGAGCGGCGGCTCTGGCGGCGGCGGCACCGGCGGCGACGCCGACGACGGCGGGGGAGGCGGCGGTGGCGGCGGCGGGAACGACAACGGGAACGCCGGGAACGGCGACACCACCGGCGTCACCGACTCGACTATCACCATCGGTATCCACGCGCCCCTCACGGGCGCGGCCCCGCTGCGCCAGGACTCCTTCGAGACCGGCAAGGACCTGTACTGGCAGTACGGGAACGACGGCAAGCCCGTCGAGATCTTCGGCCGCACCGTCGAGACCGTGTTCGCCGACGACCAGTACCGGCCCTCCACGGCCCGGCAGGTCTGCCAGACCATGGCCGAGGAGCAGAAGGCGTTCGCGCTCATCGGCGCGGGCGGCACCGACCAGATCCAGGCGTGCGCCCAGTACGCCGCGAGCGAGGACGTCCCGTACCTGTCCACCGGCGTCACCGAGACCGGCATGGGCTCCCTCGACACGTACTTCGCGGCCTCGATGACCTACCACCAGCAGACCCCCATGCTCGCCGAGTACATCAAGAACGAGCTGGGCGTGACCGACCCGTCCCGGGTCGCCGCCGTCGTCACGAACACCCCGAACTTCGACGACGCCGTCGAGGGCTTCACCGACGCGTTCGGCGACGTGGACGTCTTCCGCCCCGACAAGAACGAGCGCGGCTCCTCCGCCGCCGGGAACCTCTGCACCGGCACCGTCGGCAACTACGACGCGGTCTTCGTCCTCACCAGCCCCACGTTCTACCTGGAGATGGCCGCCGCCTCCGGCTGCCGCCCCCAGTTCGTGGGCGTCGGCGTCTCCATGGGCCTCGACCAGGTCGCCTCGACCGGTTGCAGCGCAGCCAGTTCCACCGAGGGCGCCCGGTTCTTCAACCCGACCCCGGCGTTCGCCGACGCGGGCGAGTACGACCCCGAGTTCCTCGCGGCGGTCGACGCGGCCGGAATCGAGGCCGACGACGTCACGTGGATGATGTGGGGCCAGTCGAAGGTCCTGCACCAGATGCTGGAGAAGGCGGGGGAGGACCTCGACCGGGGCGCCTTCCTCGACGCCGTCGCCGGGTCCTCGTTCTCCACCGGCGTCTTCCCGGACCTGAACTACAAGAACGGGCCCTTCGGCGCCACCCAGGTGAGCGTCCTGCGCAACGTCTGCTCCGGCGGCGGCCACTACGAGACCGACTTCGCCTTCGTGAACGGATTCTGATGGGCGCCTTCTTCGCACTGGGGATCTTCCAGGGCGCGGTCTACGGGCTGCTCGCCGTGGGCATCGTCCTCGTCTACAAGGCCAAGCGCGTCTTCAACTTCGCGCAGGGCGAGTTCGGCGGCGTCGCCGCGTTCGCGGCCTTCTACCTGGTCGTCAACCTCGGCCTCCCGTACTGGACCGGCATCGTCGGCGGCCTCGCCGCCGCCGTCGCCATGGGCCTGGCGGTCGAACGGGTCATCGTGCGGCCCTTGGAGTCCGCGTCCCGCACGATCATGCTCGTCGCGCTCGTGGGCGTCGCGCTCTTCACGATCGCGATCATCGTCCTCCTCGGACAGCCCATCCCGCGCGTCATGCCGCCCCTCATGGAAGGCACCGGCGTGAACATCCTCGGCGCCGGCATCCTCCCGCAGCAGCTCATCCTCCTCGCCGTCCTCGCCGTGCTCGCGGCCGCGATGGCCTGGTTCTTCAAGACCGACCTCGGACTCGCCGTCCTCGCGTCCTCACAGGACACCCGCGCCGCACAGGTCGTCGGCATCAGCCCCGTCGCGATCTCGCGGCTCGTGTGGGGCATGGCCGCGCTCCTCGGCGGCATCGCCGGGCTCCTGTACGCGCCCGTCGGGATCTTCACGCCCGGGTTCATGACCCTCACGATGCTCGTGCCCGCCTTCGCCGCCGCCGTCCTCGGCGGCATGACGAGCCTGCCCGGCGCGTTCGTCGGCGGCATCGCCATCGGCGTCGTCCAGAACCTCGGCATCTACCTCCTCGGACAGCAGCTCAAGGTCCCCGGCGCCGCCGAGCTCGGCGTCTTCGCGCTCCTCATGCTCGTCCTCCTCATCCGCCCGCAGGGCCTCCTCGGAAAGGAGGCATGATGGCGACCGCCACGATGACCTTCGGCCGCATCAAGACCGCCCGCCGCTTCGGCCTGGCCCTGCGCATCACCATCGTGATCGCGCTCCTCGCCCTCGCCGCGCTCCCGCTGCTCCTCGGCGGCGACGTGTGGGCCCAGCGCATCAGCCGCGCCGCGATCTACGCGATCATCGGCCTGTCCATCAACACGCTCACCGGGCACGCCGGGCAGATCTCCCTCGGCCACCAGGCGTTCGTCGGCATCGGCGCGTTCGCCGCCGCCTTCATGGCCTCCCGCCTCGGCGCGCCCCTTGGCTTCGGCCTCGCCGCCGGGGCCCTCGCCGGGATGGTCACCGCCGCCGTCGTGGGCATGGTCGCCCTCCGCGTCACCGGCCTCTACCTTGCGCTCGTCACCCTCGCGTTCGGCCTCACCGCCGAGACCACGATCTTCAACTGGCGCGAGTTCACCGGCGGCGGCGCGGGCGCATTCGCGCCCCGGCCCGCGCTCGTCGCCTCCGACCACGCGTTCGCGCTCCTGTGCCTCGGCGTCCTGGCCCTCGTCCTCTACGCGGACTGGCGCCTCGTCTCCACCAAAGCCGGCCGCGCGCTCGCCGCCGTCCGCAACGACGAGCGCATCGCCTCCACCCTCGGCATCGACGTCACCGGCTACAAGCTCGCCGCGTTCAGCCTCTCCGGCCTCGCCGCGGGCCTCGCGGGCGGCCTGTTCGCCCACTGGAACCAGGTCGTCCAGGCCATGGACTTCGAGTTCCAGGTGGCCCTCGTGTGGGTCCTCATGACCGTCGTCGGCGGCCTGCGCTCGCGCCTGGGCGTCATCCTCGCCTCCGCGTTCTTCGCGCTCCTGCCGCTGACCCTCCCGAACTTCCTCGCCGGGCTCCCCTGGCAGCCGCCGTTCCTCAACGAGGCGGTCTACCACGTGCCGCCGCCGTTCATCGTCGTCGTGATGCTCCTCATCGTCCTCCGGTTCTTCCCCGGCGGCCTCGGCCAGCTCCTCAGACCCGCCACCCGCTGGCTCACGAAGGGAGGCAACCGATGAGCAGGCAACTCCTCAAAGTGGACGGACTGCGTCTGCGCTTCGGCGGGCTCCAGGTCCTCAACGACCTGTCGCTGACCGTCCGGGAAGGCCAGATCGTCGGCCTCATCGGCCCCAACGGCGCGGGCAAGACCTCCTGCTTCAACTGCCTCACCGGGATCTACCAGCCCCAGGGCGGCCGCGTCTACTTCGACGGCCGCGACGTCTCCCACCTGCCCACCCACCGCCGCGCCCGCCGCGGCATCGCCCGCACCTGGCAGAACCTCGGCGTCATCGACTCCCTCACCGTCACCGAGAACGTCATGCTCGCCCAGCACCAGCGGGCCGGGTACTCCGCGCTGGCCGGGATGCTCGGCCTGGCCGGGACCTGGCACCGCGAGCGCGAGCTGCGCCGCGACGCCGCCGAGATCATCGAGTACTTCGGCCTCGACGAGGTCGCCCACGAGCGCGCCGGGGAGCTCCCGTACGGCGTGCGCAAGACCTGCGACATGGCGATGGCGCTCGCGACCGACCCGAAGCTCCTCATGCTCGACGAGCCCGCCTCCGGCCTCAGCCCCGAGGAGGCCCTCGGCCTCGCCTCGACCCTCCGCGAGCTGCGGGACCGCCTGCGGCTCACCATCCTCATGATCGAGCACCACGTGCCGCTGGTCGCCGAGGTCTGCGACTACGTGTACGTCCTCAACTTCGGCGAGCTCCTCACCGAGGGCGAGCCCGAGGCGATCCAGCGCCACCCCGAGGTGATCGCCGCCTATCTCGGCGGCACTGCGGAACCCGAAGGCGCAGAGGACGACGCGGGCGACGACACCGTCCAGTTCGCCTCCGAGCCCCCCGAATGGCCCCTCATGGCGGAAGGCAAGTCCAATGGCACTGCTTGAGGTCGCGAACCTGCGCGCCGGGTACGGCTCCGTCCCGGTCCTCCACGGCGTGGACCTCGCCGTCGAGGAGGGCTCCAACGCGGTCCTCCTGGGCCTGAACGGGGCCGGGAAGTCCACCACCCTCATGACCCTCGCCGGTCTCCTGCCGGTCGCCGGCGGCGAGATCCGCTACGACGGCGAAGTCCTCAAGGGACCGCCCGGGGCCCGGGTGCGGGCCGGGATCGTGCTCGTCCCCGAAGGGCGCCATGTCTTCCCGGCGCTCACCGTCAAGCAGAACCTCCGCCTCGGCGCGTGGACGATCCGCCGCGACGCCCGCCGCCTGCGCGAGAACCTCCGCGAGGTCTACGCGATCTTCCCGCGCCTCCAAGAGCGCGCCGACCAGCTCGCCGGGACCCTCTCCGGCGGCGAGCAGCAGATGCTCGCCATCGGGCGCGGCATGATGTCCTCCCCGCGGCTCCTGCTCATCGACGAGGCCTCGCTCGGCCTCTCGCCCAAGCTCACCGAGCAGGTCTTCGCCGCCGTCAAGCTCATCAACCAGCGCGGCACCACCGTGCTCATGGTCGAGCAGAACGCCGGCGTCCTCGCCCAGGCCGACACCGCCTTCGTCATGCAGCAGGGCCGCATCACCGTCTCCGGCTCCGGGTCCGACACCCTGGGCGACGACGCCGTCAGGGCCGCGTACTTCGGCGCCTAATCCCGTCAGCGGCGTGTCAGGGCCGTGTCAGCGCCGCCCGCGAACATTCCTGTCATGAACGAAACGCAGCACGCGGCCCCCGCGAAGCAGAACGGCTTCGTCGCGAAGCTCCTCGCCGACAAGCACTCCGTCCCCCTGTCCATCGCCCTCCACCTCGTCCCCGGCGCGCTCATCGTCGCCGCCTACGCCTGGATCGGCGCGCCCTTCACCCGGGCCGTCGGCCTCCCGATCTTCGCGGCCTGGGCCATCGGCCTCATGGTCGTGCTCCTCCCGATCTGGTTCGGCCTGTTCTGGCTCGGCAAGCAGGCGACCGGCAAGTACACGATGCGCGGCGGCGTGGTCCGCTACCGCGACAAGCCGTTCTCCCGCGGCAAGATCACGCTCATCGGCATCGGGTTCCTGCTGTACATGACCGTCGTGTCGCTCTCGCTCGCGCCGCTCGACGCCTGGACCTACGACACCTTCTTCACCTGGGTGACCTTCGAGGGCTCCGGCAGCTCCGGCACCACCTACCTCGACGCGTACGACAAGGGCACCATCGTCACCACCATGCTCATCTTCGGCGGCTTCACCGGGTTCCTCCTGCCGCTGATCGAGGAGTACTACTTCCGCGGCTTCCTCCTGCCCCGCCTCCCGCAGCTCGGCCGCTGGGCGCCGCTGTTCAACACCGCGCTGTTCTCGATCTACCACTTCTGGGCGATCTGGACGGTTCCCTCGAAGATCATCTTCCTGCTCCCGGGCATCTGGTTCGTCTGGGGCAAGCACGACATCCGCGCCTCCATCTGGATGCACCCCGGATCGGCCCTGCTGATGACGGTCGTCGGCACGACCCTCTACATGACCGGCGCAATGTAGACCCGCAGAACACGAAGCGGCGCTCTTCCCACCGGGAGGGCGCCGCTTCCGTCTCGTCATCCGGCCCGCAGCACCAGCGTGCACCGGCCCGACCCCGGCAGCGGCACGTACAGCCGCATCCCTTGGGCCGCATCGGTACCGCCGAGGTGCGTGTAGTCCTCCCCGGGGTGGTACCCGCGCGTGAACACCCCGCGCGCGTCCACCTCGACCGAGATCCGGTCCGCCCCGGCGCGGTAGACCGCCCCGTTCCCCTCGGGCTCGAACCCGCCCTCGACAGGCCGCACGCCTTCGAGCTCCCCGCCCTCGCGGAACGCCAGCTCCAGGACCTGCCGCACCCGCCCCGGATCGGCCTCGATCCTCACGGCCACCTCGCGCTCGCCCACGGTCACCTGGATCCGCGTCTCCAGTGCGACCGGCTCGGCGGGCCGGCGCGCGAAGTCCATCGCCGCCGAGAACCGGCCCTCATCCGCCAGCGCGTAGACCGCGTCCGCCCGCCGGAACCCCTCCGGCAGCGGCCCGTAGTACGCCGCACTCGCCTTCTCCCGCAACAGGAACGTGTTCCCATCTGCGGCGAGCCCGTCGGCCCGGAACGGCCCCAGCCCGAAGAAGTCCCGCGACAGCCGCACCGAGTCCAGGACCGCCCCGCCCGCGAACACCCGCAGGAACGTCGGGTTCGTCGCCAGCCCCGAGCGGATGCGCCCGTGCGCGGCGTAGTCAGAACCGCCGTACACCGTCACCGCGAAGTCCCCGTCGCGCGCCACGGCCAAGCCCGCCCCCGCGGACACCGCCGTCCCCGCCTTCCGGGCCTCGGCCTCAGGCAGCGGCCCCGCCAAGTCCGGCTCCAGCAGGATCTCCGTCAGCGCGCTCGCCGGGTCCGCGATCCCCGCGATCCCCTCCGCGACGGCCGCGAAGTCCCCGCGCCCGCCCCGGATCGCGAAGCGCCGGAACTGCATCAGGAACGGCGCCAGCGGAATCGTCCCCTTCTGGTCCTGCCGCCGCGAGTGCACCGTCTCCACGGTCCCGTCCGGCAGCGCCGCAGCCGCGACCGCCTCCAGGCTCCGCTCGACCAGATCCAGCAGTTCCGGCCGCCCCAGATGCTCGCCGATCGCGACGAGCGCCGGGTTCGACACCCACAGCGCGTAGTTCGGGCTCCGCTCCGAATACCAGCCGTCGGCGTCGATGTCCACGCCCTCCGCCAGCCACTCGTCCACCCGCGCGACCAGCCGCCCGTCCGGCCAATGCCGGTGCAGCTTCGCGAGCGCAGACGACAGCTCCCACCGGTGGTTCGGCGTGTGCACCCCGCCCAGGCGCAGCGGACCGGCGGCCCGGGCCGCGATATCCGCCAGAGCGTCCCCGAGGCCCCCGAGCCCTCCGGGGTCGATCGCCAAGAGCGCGTACGTGTCGCACAGGTCGTTGACCGTGAACGCCGTGTCCGGCGGGGACGCGAAGTTCTCGCCGTCGAACAGCCCGTTCCCGGCCTGCATCCCGGCCAGATGGTCCACGAGCCGTCGCGCCGCCTCCCGCGCCTGCGCCGACGCGAAGAACGCCGACGCCGGGTTCACCGCGCACGCCGCGAGCGCCTTCGCCGCGCCCATCACCTGCCGGTGGTGCGGGTCGGACGCCAGCAGCGCGTCCACCCCGGCGAGCACCTCCCGCGCGTGCGCGTCGGCGGCCGCGGTCACGGCCGCGGCGAAGTCAGTCCTTGAGTCCGGCATTGATGTCCTCGTTCATGACGTACTTCTGGAACACGATGAAGATGAGCACCAGCGGCAGGATCGACATCACCGACGCGGCGAGCAGCAGCGGCCAGTCGATGTTCTCGGCCCCCACGATGCTGCGCAGCGCGATCTGGAGCGTGAACTTCCGCTCGTCGCCCACGACGATGAGCGGCCACACGTAGTCGTTCCAGCGCCACTGGAACGAGAAGATCGCCAGCGTCATGATGATCGGCCGCGACATCGGCAGCATGATCCGGAAGAAGATCCCGGCCTCCCGGGCGCCGTCGATGCGCGCGGCCTCCACGATGTCGTCGGGCACCGACAGGAAGAACTGCCGGAACATGAACACGCCGGTGGCCGTGAGGATCGAGGGCACCACGAGCCCGGCGAACGAGTCGTACATGCCGAGGTCGCGGATGACGATGAACGTCGGCGAGAGGATGACCTCCGTCGGGAGCATCGTCGTCGCGAGGATGCAGACGAAGAAGACCCGCACCCACCGCTGGTCCCGGTACTTCGCGAGCGCGTACCCGCACATCGCGCTCGCCATCACCGTCAGGACCGTGGTGGTCAGGGCGACGGCGAGCGTGTTCGAGAAGTACAGCATGAAGTCGAAGCGTCCCCACGCCTTCTCGAACCCTGCGACCGTCGGGTCCTCGGGCAGGAACGACAGCGGGTACCGGAACAGCTCCGAGCCGGGTTTGAAGGCGCTGAGCAGGAACCACAGCATCGGGAACGCGTACACGGCGGCGAGGAGCCACAGGAACGCCGTCAGCGGCACGGACGCGCCGACCTCGCGGGCCCTCTTGGCGCGGCGGGCGCTCGGGCGGGCGGTCGTCAGGGTGCTCATTCGGCTCGCCTCCGGTTGACCCACATCTGGAGCAGCGCGATGGACAGCAGGATGACCATGAGGACCATGGACACGGCGCTGGCGTATCCGACGTCGGCCCGTTTGAAGCCGGTCTCGTAGATGTACTGCGTGAGCATGACGTTGGAGGTGCCGGGGCCGCCGCCGTTGAGGGCCTGGACCATCGCGAACTCCTTCATGGCGCCGAGGGAGGACAGGAGCACCACGAGGAACGAGGTGGGGGCGATCGAGGGGAGCGTGATGTGCCGGAACCGCTGCCAGGCATTGGCGCCGTCGATCTCGGCGGCCTCGTAGTACGCGCGGGGCACGTTCTTGAGGGCCGCGATGAAGATGAGCATGTTGAACGCGGTGCCGCCCCAGGTCGCGGCCATGACGACGACCATGAGCGCGAGGTCGGCGTTCGTCTGCCATGCGAGCGGGTCGTTGCCCAGCTCGGTGACGACGTAGTTGACGAAGCCGAAGCTCTCGCCGAACATCCACCGCCACACCACGCCCGCGACGATGGGGGAGATGAGCCACGGGAAGAAGAACACGATCTTCGCGACCGACCCGCCCTTGGCGTACTTGGAGACCAGGAGCGAGGCGACCGTGAGGGACATGACGTACACGAGCGGCACGGACAGCACGGTGTACAGCAGGGACCTGACGAGCGCCTGGTAGAAGGTCGGGTCGCCGAACAGCTTCTCGTAGTTGGCGAGGCCGATGAAGTCGTACGTCCCGATCCCGGTGTAGTCGGTGAAGGAGTAGATCAGGCCCAGGCTGCCGGGCCAGACGAAGAACACTCCGAACAGGACGATGTTGAGTCCGGCGAGCACCAGGGGCGCGGACCGGTAGCGGGGGCGGCGGGGGGCCGCACCGGGGCGCTTGCGCGGTCCGGTGCGGCGCTCGTCCGCGATGGCGGTGGCCGTCAAGGTCTACTCGCAGGTGATGTTCTCGTTGAGCGAAGCGATGATGTTCGCGATGGTGGTGGCGACGTCCTGCTCCCCGTTGGCGAGCTTCACGGCCTCGTCCTTGAGCGGGTCGGCGTCGGACCCGGAGGTCTGGCCCTTGTAGACCATCTCCAGGGCGCTGCGCTCCTGCGCGGCGGCGGCGTCGGCGGAGTTGGCGATCTCGTCGTTGTAGAGGTCGAAGCTCGCCTGGGCGTCGCCGTAGTCGATGTCGAGGCCCTGGACGACGGGGAGGAACCCGGAGATCTCGGAGATCTCGGTGTAGTTCTCGGGGGCGAACAGCCAGTTCAGGAAGTCCAGGGCGGCCTGCGACTTCTCGCCGCTGTAGACCACGATGTAGCCGCCGCCGAGGTTGGTGGCGCGGCGGGTCTGGGCGGGCATGAGGGCCGAGGCCCACTCGAAGTCGGCGATGTTCGCCTGGAAGTCGGCGACCTGCCACGACCCGGAGTAGTAGGCGGCGACCTGGCCGGACTTGAAGAGGGCGTTCGCGTCGTCGCCGGAGACCCACACGGAGCGGGGCATGACGTCGTCGTCGTTGATGTCGGCGAAGAACTGGAGCGCCGCGGTCGTCTCGGCCTCCTTGGTCGAGTACGTGCAGTCGTCGCCGAGGGTGAACCCGTCGGACCCGAACTGGTACATGAAGGAACGAAGGCGGTGCGAGGACGGGTCCATGACGAGCCCGTAGCGCGCTCCAGTCGCGGCCTTCACCTCCTTGACCGCCGCGATGAACTCATCCCACGTCCACAGCCCGTCCGCGGTCGTCGGGTACGCGACGCCGGCCTGGTCGAAGAGGCTCTTGTTGACGTAGAGGCCCACGGCGGTGAGGTCGGTGAGGAAGGTCGGGACGGCGCCCTCCTCGTTCTCGGCGAGGAGGCTCTCCATGACGCCGCGCTCGGCGGCGAGGTCGGAGAGGTCTTCGAGCTGGTCCATCCAGATCGGGTCGATCGCGGTGACCCGGGCGAGGTCGGGGAGGCCGTCGGCCTGGGCCGCGTTGCGCAGGCGGGTGCCGAAGTCGTCGTAGGGGATGTCGTCGATGTCGATCTCGACGCCGGTCTCCTCGAAGTACTTGTCGGCCATCTTCTGGAAGCCGCCGCCCTGGTTGGCGTCGCCCGACAGCCAGAACTTGAGCTTGTCGGCGCCGCCTTCGTCGTCGCCCCCGCCGATGAACCCGCAGGCGCTGAGGGGGAGGGCCGCCGCACCGGCGGTGCCGGCGCTGAGGACGAGTCTTCTCTTCATTGAGCTCTCATTTCGAGTAAGGGGATGCGAGTGCCACAGGTCACTCGGTCAAGCGCTTGCCCGAAACTACCAGACTTTCGACTAGCGCGCGACAGTAGGTCCCCACCAGTGCTTTTGTAGACCCCGAACGCGCTCTTCCGGGGCCCGCGGGCACTGCTGCGGTGCTTGGATACTCGAATGCCGCGCTCTTCGAGAGCCCGGTGTCAGTCGCCCTTCGCGGCGGCGGCCTTCTCCTCGGTCTTCACGGGCTCGGTCCTCGCGGCGCGCTCTGCCGCCGCGGCGGCCTCCACGGCCTCGTCGGCCGCCTGCTTCAGCAGCTCGGCCGTGCGCTGGGCGGTGCGCTCGGCGGCCTCGAAGAGCGCGGACACGACCACGAGCGTCGAGCCGATGAGCACCAGCGCGAGCCCGGCGGCGCCGCCGGAGACGAGGAAGGGCATCTGGCCGTCGACGTAGGCCAGCTCGGCCATGCCCATCCAGCCGAGGGTGAGGACGGCGCCGCCGGCCAGCCAGAAGAGGATGCCGAGCAGACGCAAACGGGCGGTAGGGGAACCGGACACAATTGACTCCATTGGGGACGTATGAGGGATCGTCGGAAATCCGTTACTGCGAGGTAACCAAATCTATCAATATTTTGGTACCTTGTGACAGATGCCATAGCCCGTTTTCTCCTGAAGGGTGACCTTTCATGGTGATGCATTCCCCCGCACGGCGCCTCCTCGTCACCGCCGCGGCCGCCGCCCTCGGCGCCGCCGGGTTCGCCGCGGCCCCCGCCTCCGCCCAGACCGCCGAGATCCTCGGCGCCGACAGCCCCGACGCCATCCCCGGCTCCTACATCGTCGCCTTCGAGGACGGCGCCTCCGCCGACGTCGTGGACGACTTCGGCGGCGACGTCGAGACCGCCTTCGACTCCCTCGACGCCGTCCTCGCCACCATGACCGCCTCCGAGGCCGAACGCCTCGCCGCCGACCCCGACGTCGCCTACGTCGAGCAGAACCAGGCCATCGAACTCCAAGCGACCCAGACCGACCCGCCGTCCTGGGGCCTCGACCGCATCGACCAGGCCACCCTCCCGCTCGACGCGTCCTACACCTACCCGAACGCCGGAGCGGGCGTCCACGCCTACATCATCGACACCGGCATCTGGGCCCCCACCGCCGACTTCTCCGGCCGCACCGCCACCGGCTACTCCGCGATCCTCCCCGGCCTCCAGGGCCTCGACTGCAACGGCCACGGCACCCACGTCGCCGGAACCGTCGGCGGCACCACCTACGGCGTCGCCAAGCAGGCCACCATCGTCCCCGTCCAGGTCCTCAACTGCCTCGGCTCCGGCACCACCGCCGGCGTCATCCAAGGCGTCGACTGGGTCACCGCCAACGCCGTCAAACCCGCCGTCGCCAACATGAGCCTCGGCGGCGGCCTCAGCGACGCCCTCGACGCGGCCGTCGCCGCCTCCATCGCCTCCGGCGTCACCTACGCCGTCGCCGCGGGCAACGAGACCGCCGACGCCTGCGGCGTCTCGCCCGCCCGCACCCCCGCCGCCATCACCGTCGCGGCCTCCACCGACGCCGACGCCCGCGCCGACTTCTCCAACTTCGGCTCCTGCGTCGACCTCTTCGCCCCCGGCCAGGACATCACCTCGCCCTACCTCCTCGGCACCCCGTCCGCGCTCAGCGGCACCTCCATGGCCTCACCGCACGTCGCCGGGGCCGCCGCCGTCTACCTCTCCGCCCACCCGACCGCAACCCCCGCCCAGGTCGCCGCCGCCCTCACCGGCGCCGCCACCACCGGCGCCATCACCGACGCCCAAGGCAGCCCGAACCTGCTGCTCCGCGTCACCGCCTAGCCGCACGACCAGGAGGACCCGGCCCCGCGCCGGGTCCTCCGCGCGTGGGCCCGCACACCTCGCCCCGCCGCGACGGACACCAGGTCCGCGCATCCGCTCGCATCGATGCCCCACACTGGTCCTCCGCCGCGCTCCGCTGGAAGCGAACACGGAGCCCAGGCGCGTCCGATCGTCGCCCCGACGGGCTAAGGTCTGGATTGGCAGCCGCAAAGCTGAGCCCATATCGCCGAGACAGAACGAAGGTGCAAAGACATGGAGCATTCGATTCCATTCTCCTCGCAGCTGGAGAAGGACGTCGTCAACGCGATCGCCCGCCGCGGCGGTGGCGGCGCCGCCGAACCCGGTCTGGACGCCATGGTCTTCGACCGGTTGCTCAAGGAGCGCATCATCTTCCTCGGCTCCGAGGTCACCTCCGAGCTCGCCAACCGCCTCTGCGCCCAGCTCATCCTGCTGGAGGCCGAGGACGACGAGCGCGACATCAAGCTCTACATCAACTCGCCCGGCGGCTCGGTCTACGACGGCATGGCCATCTACGACACCATGCAGTTCATCAAGAACGACGTCCAGACCATCGCCATGGGCATGGCAGCCTCCATGGGCCAGCTGCTCCTGTGCGCCGGCACCACGGGCAAGCGCTACGCGCTCCCGCACGCGCGCATCATGATGCACCAGCCCTCCGGCGGCATCGGCGGCACCGCCTCCGACGTGGCCATCCTCGCCGAGCAGATGCTCTACACCAAGCAGATGTTCCAGGAGCGCGTCGCCCACCACACCGGCCGCACGATCGACGAGATCGAGCGCGACTCCGACCGCGACCGCTGGTTCACCGCCGCCGAGGCGAAGGACTACGGCTTCATCGACCACGTCGTCCAGCGGGTTTCCGAAGTCCCCGCCGAGGGCAACTAGACCAACCAGGAGGGGAACCTGATGATGGACATCCACGCCCAGTCCGGAGCGTTCGACCCGCGGGCCCGCTACATCGTCCCGTCGTTCACCGAGAAGACCTCGTACGGGATCAAGGAGATGAACCCGTACAACAAGATGTTCGAGGACCGCATCATCTTCCTCGGGTCCCCCGTGGACGACACCTCGGCGAACGACATCATGAGCCAGCTGATCGTCCTTGAGGGCAACGACCCCGACCGGGACATCATCATGTACATCAACTCGCCCGGCGGCTCGCTCACCGCGCTCATGGCCATCTACGACACCATGCAGTACGTGCGCCCGGACATCCAGACCGTGTGCATGGGCCAGGCCGCCTCGGCCGCCGCCGTGCTCCTCGCCGCCGGCACCCCCGGCAAGCGCACCGCGCTGCCGAACTCCCGCGTGATCATCCACCAGCCCGCCACCGAAGGCACCTTCGGCCAGGCGTCCGACATGGAGATCCAGGCCCGCGAGATCATGCGCATGCGCGACCAGCTGGAGAAGATCCTCGCCCGCCACACCGGCCAGGACGTCACGAAGGTCCGCCGCGACATCGAGCGCGACAAGATCTTCACCGCCGAAGAGGCCGTCGCGTACGGCATCGTCGACAACGTCCTGACCTACCGCAAGAAGAACGCCCTGCCGGCCGAAGCCGCCGCGTAGGACGCGCACCCGCAGGCAGTGCGCGGCGGGCCCGCCCGGCCCGCCGCGCCTCCCCGCGGCCCCCGAACCCCCGTCTCCCGCCGATCGCCCCCGAGCCCTGCCCGTCCGCGATACCGTGGCGCTGGCGCACCCGCCGCCCGGTACCGGACCCGCCATCACGGTCTGAGACTGCCCTGGCGCCGTGGCCGCAAATGCGAAATACTGGATCGAGACACCGGTTCGTCCTGAATCAACGGAGCAATGCACGCACGCTCGGCGGCCCTGGATCGCATGCCGCCGAGGGAGGGAGTTACCGCGATGGCCCCACGCCTGGGTGACAGCGAGATCTTGAAGTGCTCGTTCTGCTCGAAGTCGCAGCGGCAGGTGCGCAAGCTCATCGCGGGTCCGAACAACGTGTACATCTGCGACGAGTGCATCGACCTGTGCAACGAGATCATCGAAGAGGAGTTCGCCGAGGACGCCGAGGTGGTCTGGGAGGACCTGCCGAAGCCCAAGGAGATCGTCGAGTTCCTCGACCAGTGGGTGATCGGCCAGGACCACGCCAAGCGCGCGCTGGCGGTCGCGGTCTACAACCACTACAAACGGGTGCAGCTCGACGAGCTCGGCTCGATCCGCGGCGGCGACCACGTCGAGCTCCAGAAGTCGAACATCCTCATGGTCGGCCCCACCGGCTCCGGCAAGACCCACCTCGCGCAGACCCTCGCCCGGATGCTCGACGTCCCGTTCGCCATCGCGGACGCCACGGCCCTCACCGAAGCCGGGTACGTCGGCGACGACGTGGAGAACATCCTCCTCAAGCTCATCCAGGCCGCGGACTTCGACGTCAAGCGCGCCGAGACCGGGATCATCTACATTGACGAGATCGACAAGGCCGGACGCAAGGCCGACAACCCGTCGATCACCCGCGACGTCTCCGGCGAGGGCGTCCAGCAGGCCCTCCTGAAGATCCTCGAAGGCACGATCTCCTCGGTCCCCCCGCAGGGCGGGCGCAAGCACCCCCAGCAGGACCACATCCAGATCGACACCACGAACATCCTCTTCATCTGCGGCGGCGCGTTCGCCGGGATCGAGGAGATCATCAAGAGCCGCATCGGGAAGCGCACCGTCGGCTTCACCGCCCCGCTCCACGCCGAGGACGCCGAAGGGGACGCGATCGTCTCCCAGGTCATGCCCGACGACCTGCTCAAGTACGGGCTCATCCCCGAGATGGTCGGGCGCCTGCCGATCCTCACCACCGTCGACCACCTCGACAAGGCCGCGCTCCTGCGCATCCTCACCGAGCCGCGGAACGCCCTGGTCAAGCAGTACCAGCGCCTCCTCGAACTCGACGGCGTCGAGCTGGAGTTCGCCCCCGACGCCCTTGAACCGATCGTCGAGTCCGCGCTCCTGCGCGGCACCGGCGCGCGGGGCCTGCGGGCGATCATGGAGGAGGTCCTCCAGCCCGTCATGTTCGAGATCCCCTCGCGCGCCGACGAGGTCGCGAAGGTGGAGATCACCGCCGACGTGGTGCGCCGCAACGTGAACCCGACGCTCGTGCCCCGCACGAAGGCCACGCCGCGGCGGACGACGATGCGCCCGCGCCGCGAGAAGTCGGCCTGAGCCCGAGGGCTCAGTCCTCCTTGTTCTCGTCGCGCAGGCGGCGGTCGATGTCCCGCAGGAAGTCGGGGTCGTCGTCGGGGGCCACCGGGCCCTTGGGGTTCCTGGGCCCGCCGGTGTTCCCGGTGCGGCCCGTGCCCGGCTGCGGGCGCGGCGGGCGCGCCCGGCCGATCGAGAACCACAGGATGCCGCCGGCGACCGGCACGAGCAGGATGATGACGACCCACCATCCGCGGGTGAGCTTCCTGGGTTGGTGCTCGCCCCCAAGGCAATCGGCGAGCGCGGCGATGACCAGCGCCAGGTGCGCCAAGAACAGGAAGACGAACGCGCGGATCATGTCCCCAATCATGCCTGCTTGCCGCCGTCCGTACAACAACGGCTCGGGGTGTTGCGCCCTCCGTGGTGTTACTCGTTGGTAACTTCGTAGGATATAGTCGGCCCTAGGCTCAGGGTCGGGTGAAGGCCCTTTACTGTGTCGCCAAGTCGCCAAGAACGACCTCGGAGGTTGGTCTATGAACATCGTGGTTCTGGTCAAGCAGGTCCCCGACTCGGGGCTCGCGAGACAACTGGACGCCCAGTTGCGGGTGGACCGCAACGGCGCCAACAACGTCATGGGCGAGCTCGACGAATACGCCGTCGAAGCCGCGCTCGCGCTGAAGGAGGCCCACGGCGGCGAGGTCACCGTCCTCACCCTCGGCCCCGGCCAGGCCACCGAGACCGTGCGCAAGGTCCTCGCGATGGGCGCCGACAAGGCCGTCCACGTCGAGGACGACGCCGTCGGCGGGTCCGACGCCCTCACCACCTCCGCGATCCTCGCCGCCGCGCTCGGCCGCCTGGAGTGGGACCTCGTCATCGCCGGAGCCGAGTCCACCGACTCGAACATGGGCGTCATGCCCCAGCTCCTGGCCGCCCGCACCGGCGCCCCGGCCCTGACCGGCGCCCGCAAGATCGAGACCGACGGGTCCTCGATCACCGTCGAGCACCAGCGCGCCAACGGGTACGACGTGCTCAACGCGCCCCTGCCCGCGATCGTCTCGGTGTGGGACACCATCAACACCCCGCGCTACCCGTCGCTCAAGGGCATCATGGCCGCCAAGCGCAAGCCGGTCGAGACCCTCACCCTCGCCGACCTGGGCGTCGAGGCCGCCGGTCCGTCCGCCGCCTGGAACGAGGTCGTCGCGGCCGCCGCGCGCCCCGAGCGCTCCGCGGGCCAGATCGTCACCGACGAAGGCCAGGGCGGGTCCGCCCTCGCCGAGTTCCTCGCCGCCGAGAAGTTCATTTAGGAGCCCGTGATGACCGACATCCTCGTGTACGTACCGAACTCCGGCAAGCACGCCGCCGAGGTCCTCACCCTCGCGCGCTCCCTCGGCGACGTCTCCGCGATCGCCTTCGACGACGCCGCCGCCGCGCTTGCGGGGGAGTACGGCGCCGCGAAGGTCTACCGCGTGGAGGCCCCCGGGGCCGACGACTACTTCGTCGACCCGAAGGCCACCGTCCTCACCGACCTCGCGCGCAGCGCGAACCCCGGCGTCTTCCTGCTGCCGAGCACCGACGAGGGCAAGGCCCTCGCCGCGCGCGTGGCCGTGGCGCTCGACAACGGGCTCATGACCGACGTGTCCGGCCTCGACGCCGACGGCAACGCGACCCAGGACGCCTTCGCGGGCGCCGTGATCGTCACGTCCAAGCCCACCAAGGGATTCACGCTCGCGACTGTCAAGTCCGGCGCGACCGAGCCGTCCCCGGCCCCGGGCTCGCCCGCGGTCGAGGCCGTGAACGCGACGGTGTCGAGCGACGACCAGCGCGTCAGGGTCGTCCAGCGGGTCGACGAGCCCGCCGGGGACCGCCCGGCCCTGTCGGAGGCGCGCATCGTCGTCTCGGGCGGGCGCGGCGTGGGCTCGGCGGAGGACTTCGCGCTCATCGAGCGCGTCGCCGACGCCCTCGGCGGCGCGGTCGGCGCCTCGCGCGCGGCCACCGACGCCGGGTACTACCCGCACAAGTTCCAGGTCGGCCAGACCGGCACCACCGTGAGCCCGCAGCTCTACGTCGCCGCGGGCATCTCGGGCGCGATCCAGCACCGCGCGGGCATGCAGACCTCGCGGGTCATCGTGGCCGTCAACAAGGACGCCGACGCCCCGATCTTCGGCATGGCCGACTTCGGCGTAGTGGGCGACCTCTTCCAGGTCCTCCCGCAGGCCCTCGACGACATCGAGAAGCGCAAGTAAGGGACCACCGGCGCGGCCGGTCCGCCCTCTCGGGCGGACCGGCCGCGTTGTGCGCGAAGGGTTCTCGGGTTCGCAGTCACCCCCGGCTTCAAAGGTGCCCGGTGGGTGCGACAGTCGGACCCCGCTGGCATCGTTGAAGCCGGGGGCGACTCGGTGCGCCCGATTTGCGGCAATCGCCGCGAACCTCCCGAGTGTTGCCGGGTCGCGATGTCCCGTGGACCGGAAGGCCGTCACTCGTTCGTAACAGTCGTGAGTTAGGCTTCCCGGAGCCCCTCGTTATAGAGAACCTACATATGATGTTGGAGGAATCCGCAATGGTCGCCTCAACTGGCACGATCGCCGCTCCCAGCGTGCTCGCCGACCTCCTGCCCGCCTCGACGCGGGCTGCTGCGGTCGTGCGGGACGCCGTGCTGGTGCTCGCGGGCGCCGGGGCCGTCGGCGCTTCCGCGCAGGTCGCGTTCACGATCCCGCAGATCAGCCCGGTGCCGTTCGTGCTCACCACGTTCACCGTGCTCCTCGTCGGCGCGGCCTACGGCCCGCTGCGCGCGGCGCTCGCGCTCGGCGTGTACCTCGTGGCGGGCGCCGCGGGCGTCCCGTGGTTCACCGAGGGGACCTCCGGGTACGCGATGCCGACCTTCGGCTACATCATCGGCTTCCTCGCCGCCGCGGTCGCGGTCGGCTTCCTCGCCAAGCGCGGCGGCGACCGGACCATCGTGAAGACCGTGGGGCTCATGGTCGTCGGCAACGTCATCATGTACGCGTTCGGCGTCCCCTACCTCGCTTTCGCCCTCGACCTGAGCGCCTCGCAGGCCCTCGACGCCGGGATGGTCCCGTTCCTCGCGGGCGACTTCGTGAAGCTCGTCTTCGCGGCGCTCCTGCTCCCGGGCACCTGGTGGGCGGTCCAGAAGTTCCGCAACCAGGATTAGTCGACAGACTCCAAGGGCGCCTTCGGCTTCGAGCCGCAGGCGCCCTTTTCCTATATCATATATCCTATAGGATATACGGTTCGGAGTCCGGTCAGCTGATGTCCCAGCCGATGCCCAGCGCGCCCGGGCGCGGCACCGGCTCAGCGAGAGCCACCGTGCGGTTCGGGCCCAGCTGGAGGTCGCCGGTCTCGCGCTTCTCACGCTGGAGGCTCGACTGGGCGAAGCGGTAGACCCGCTTCGGGATCGCGTCGGAGGCGAACCGGACCTGGAGCGAGTACTGGTCCACCGGGTACCGGAACGCGTTGCCGTGGCCGCTGGAGACGCCGCCGTTGCCCTGCACGACGATCTCGAACAGATGGGTCGCGCCCTTCGGCAGCGGCGTGTCGAACACGATCTCCGCCAAGGCGACCGGGGCGTCGTCGTGGCGCAGCACGTTGGGCACCGTGCAGTCGCGGACGGGCTTGAACTCGATGTCGTCGATGTCGCAGCCGGTGTCGCCGCGGTAGAGCAGGATGTAGCGGTCCACGTCGTCGCGCCTGGCGCGCACGAGCATCGACAGCTCGAAGACCGACTCCTGCCACTGCGAGTCGACGTGGACGATGACCTGCTGGCTGAGGATGTCGAGGGTGTGCTCGCGGGACGCGGGCACCTTGTCGCACAGCTCGCGGACCGCGTCGCCGCCGAGGACCGCGTCGGGGCGGGGGAGCTGGCCGCGGATGGAGCGGGGGCCGCGGGCGCGCTTGGGGCCGAGGAGGACGCGCAGGGACCCGGCGGGGAGCTCCAGGAGGTCTTCGAGCGCGGTGACGGCGGCGAGGGACTCGGCGCGCTCGGGGCGGGAGCGGCCGGACTGCCAGTAGCTCAGGCTCGTGGTGGAGACGGTGATGCCGCGCATGGAGAGGCGGTGGCGGATGCGGTCGAGGCCGAGGCCGCTGGTCTGAATGGCGACGCGCAGCGCGGTGTGGAACGGCCCTGCGCGGAGCGCTTCGGCGAGCTCTGGCGTCATAGGCACACACTTTCTCTCGACACGGTCTGCGCGGTCGCTTCACAGCCCGGTCCGGGGCGGCGAATCCTGTATACCGGAAAGGTAGGAGGATTCGTCAGATTCTATCGCGGGCCCACCATCGGGTCCGCGGGCGACATCCCATGACCGGCTCAAGCGTTCTCACGGACCGGAACACGCTTCCACCGGACGCCGCTGCCGGAGGGCGTGACCCGGAACGCGCCGTACGATAGAGAGGCCATGGCCTATCTCGATCACGCCGCCACAACGCCGATGCTCCCCCAAGCGCTCGACGCCTACGTGCGCACCGCCCAGTCCCTCGGGAACGCCTCCTCCCTCCACGGCTCCGGGCGCACCGCCCGCCGCACCGTCGAGGAGGCCCGCGAACGCATCGCGGAGGCCCTCGGCGCCAAACCCGGGGAGGTGATCTTCACCGGCTCCGGCACCGAGGCCGACAACCTCGCCGTCAAAGGCATCCACTGGGCCCGCCGCGCCGACGGCCGCAACCGGGTCGTCACCACCGCGATCGAGCACCACGCCGTCGCCGACGCGGTCGCCTGGCTCGGCGACCACGAGAAGGCCGACGTCACCGAGCTGCCGGTGGACGCGATCGGCCGCATCGACACGGCCGCCCTCGCCGCGCTCCTCGACGAGCGCGCCGCCGAGATCACCGTCATCACCTGCATGTGGGCGAACAACGAGGTCGGCACCGTCCAGCCGATCGCCGAGATCGCCGCCCTCGCCGCCGCCAAGGGCATCCCCGTCCACACCGACGCCATCCAAGCGGTCGGCCACGTCCCCGTCGACTTCGCCGCCTCCGGCGCCGCCGCCCTGACGCTCTCGGGCCACAAACTCGGCGGCCCCACCGGCACCGGCGCGCTCCTGCTGCGCCGCGACGTCACCGCCGTGCCGCTCCTCCACGGCGGCGGCCAGGAGCGCGAGATCCGCTCCGGGACCCTCGACGTGCCCGGGATCGCCGCGCTCGCCGAAGCCGTCGCCCACGCCGTGCGCACCCGCGAGGTCGAGGCCGAGCGGCTCGCGCTGCTGCGCGACGACCTCGTGGCCCGCATCCGCGAGGCCGTCCCCGACGCCGTCTACAACGGCGACCCCGCCGACCGCCTCCCCGGCAACGCCCACCTGTCGTTTCCCGGCTGCGAAGGCGACGCGCTCCTGATGCTCCTCGACGCCGCCGGTGTCGAATGCGCCACAGGCTCGGCGTGCTCCGCGGGCATCGCCCAGCCCTCCCACGTGCTGCTCGCGATGGGCGCCGACCCCGACGACGCCCGCTCCTCCCTGCGGTTCACGCTCGGCTGGCCCACCACGAAGGCCGACGTCGACGCCCTTGTAGCCGCCCTCCCCGAAGCCGTCCGCCGCGCCAAGACCGCCGGGCTCACATAGCTAGCATGGGAAGCGTGAAACTGCGAGTACTGGCCGCCATGAGCGGCGGAGTCGACTCGGCCGTGGCCGCGGCCCGCGCCGTCGAGGCCGGGCACGACGTCACCGGCGTCCACCTGGCGCTGTCGAAGAACCCCCAGACCTACCGGACCGGGGCCCGCGGCTGCTGCACCATCGAGGACTCCCGCGACGCGCGCCGCGCCGCCGACGTCATCGGCATCCCCTTCTACGTGTGGGACATGGCCGAGCGCTTCCACGAGGACGTCGTGGAGGACTTCTACAGCGAGTACGCGGCCGGGCGCACCCCGAACCCGTGCCTGCGCTGCAACGAGAAGATCAAGTTCGCGGCCGTCCTCGACCGCGCCATGGCCCTCGGCTTCGACGCCGTCGCCACCGGCCACTACGCCCGCAAGGGCGACGACGGGCTCCTGCGCCGCGCCGTCGACCCCGGCAAGGACCAGTCGTACGTGCTCGGCGTGCTCACCCCCGCGCAGCTCGCCCACTCGATGTTCCCCCTCGGCGACACCCCCAAGGACCAGGTCCGCGTCGAGGCCGAGACCCGCGGGCTCGCCGTCGCACGCAAGCCCGACAGCCACGACATCTGCTTCATCGCCGACGGCGACACCGCCGGGTTCCTCAAGAACAAGCTCGGCAGCGCCACCGGCGACATCGTCGACCAGGCCACCGGCGAGGTCCTCGGCAGCCACGACGGCTCCCACCAGTTCACCGTCGGCCAGCGCCACGGCCTGGGCCTCAAGCGGCCCGCCGCCGACGGCAAGCCCCGCTACGTCCTCTCCATCACGCCCGTGGACAACCGCGTCGAGGTCGGCCCCCGCGAGGCCCTGCGCGTCGACCGCATCCGCACCGGCGCGCCCGTGTGGCTCGCCTCGGTGCGCACCGGCTCCTTCGAGGCCGAGGTCCAGCTCCGTGCCCACGGCGAGGTCTACCCGGCCACCGTCACCGTGGAGGACGGCGGCCTCACCGCGCTCCTGCACAAGCCCGCGTTCGGCGTCGCCGCCGGCCAGGCCCTCGTCGTCTACGACCCCGATGCGGCCGAAGGCGACGCGGTCCTCGCGTCCGGCACCATCGACGCCTCCTCGTCCTCCGAGGCCGCGTCCGAAACACAGCCCCTTGAGGCGGCCCGTGTCTGAGGTCCCGTCCGGCGCGCTCCCCACCGGGGTCGCCACCGGCGTCGGCTCCCTGCCCGGGACCGACATCGCCGAGGCCGTCAACGTCGTCTTCGGGGAGCTCCCCGAATGGCCCTACCTCCCCGAGCTGCCGGGCCGCGGCCTCGGCGCCGACATGATCGGCCGCGGCGCGTCACTCCTCGCCGGGCTCCCCGTCCAGTGGTGGGGCTTCCGCTGGGAGATCGCCGACCTGCCCGGCATCGACGCGCGCCGCGCCGCCGACTTCCTCGAACGCGATCTCGACGCGCTCCACGAGGTCAACGCCCACGGCCCTGTCCGCCTGACCGCGGTCGGCCCGTTCACGCTCGCCGCGAACCTGTGGCGCCGCACCGGCGGCGCGATGCTCGCCGACCACGGCGCGGTCGCCGACCTCACCTCATCGCTCGCCGAGGGCCTGCGCGGCTACGTCGCGGCGGCCCAGGCGCGGATGCCCAAGGCCGAGTTGTCGATCCAGCTCGACGAGCCGAGCCTGCCCGCGGCGCTGGCCGCGCGGATCAACACCGAGTCGGGGCTCGACTTCTACCGGCGCGTGCCGGTCGAGGTGGCCCGGGACCGGATCAGGGAGGTCGCCGACGCGGTCGGCGTGCCGCTCGTGGTCCACTGCTGCGCCCCGGACGCGCCGGTCGCGCTGCTCCAGGAGGCCGGGGCCCGGGCGGTCTCGATCGACCTGACGTCCTTCGGCCTCGACGACGTGCCGCGCCTCGACGCCCTGGGGGAGTACCTCGACGGCGGCGGGCTCCTCATCGCGGGCGTCGTCCCGCCGCTGGGGCAGGAGCGCCCGGACGTCGACAAGGCCGCCGCCGACCGCGTCCAGGCCCTGTGGAGCCGCCTCGGGTTCGCGCCCGAGCAGCTCGCCCGCCAGGTCAGCGTCTCCACGACCTGCGGCATGGCCGGGGCCAGCCCCGACTACGCGCGCTTCGCGATGGAGGCGAGCCGCGAGGCCGCCAAGCGCCTCCACGGCTAGCGTCCAGGCGGCCGTCCGGCCCGTCGGCCCGCCCGCCGGCCCGCCTGCCCGCCCCGCTCACTCCCTGCCGATGCCGCCCGGCGGCACGGCCCCGGTGCGCTCGTGCCACTCCTTCGCCGTGTTCAGGCACGGGAACGGCTCCGAGGGGACCGGCAGGCCGAGTGCCGCGCACAGCGGCTCCCATCCCGCGCCGGTCGTGAACTCCACCAGCCGGTCCGCGGGGACGGCCTCCCGGACCCGCTCGTGGTACCGCTCGTACGCCGCCGCCACGGCCTCCCGGTCGGTGCGCGGCGCGCCGGGGAACGTCTTCTCCCACAGCGCGGCGATCATGGCCGTCCACTCCGGGGTCGCGAACCCGTCGGAGTCCATGCCCGTGAAGATCGTGTCGTTGCAGCTGCGCCACCACGTGTCGAACGAGTCGCGCCGCGACAGCACCACCACCGCGTCCGGGTACGCCCCGGCCAGTTCGGCGTAGAACGCCGACGTCGGCCAGTCCACGGCCGCCGCGTACCCGCCGAGCAGCCCGTCCCAGTCGGCCGGGCCGCACTCGGCGGCCGCGAGGAACCCCGCCGGGTGGGTGTCCACGTGCGCGAACACCTCCGACATGTGGTGGCACGGCGCGCCGAGGAGCGTCTCCAAGGCGTGCTTGAGGGTCATCGTCCCGGTGCGCGGCAGGCCCGCGCCGATCACTCGGAGCATGGGACGAAACTAACCAGACATGTTACGCACATGCAACAGAGCTGCGCGAAACGTCCAGACCGGACGTTCAGCCGCGGACCGTGAACAGCTCCCAGGACTGCACGGACAGGAGCCCGGCGGCCTCCGTCGCGTCCGTGCCGACGCCCGCGTCGGAGATGCTCACCAGGACCACCAGCTCGTCGTACGCCGTCGCGTACTCCAGGTCGTCCTGGCCGATCGCGGTCGTGTACCCCGCCGAGGACTCGCCCTCGAACGGCGTCACCTCGTACAGCGGGTCCGCCTCCCGGTCGGCCCGCATGCCCTCGACGCCCGCGACCGCCTCTGCGGCGGACGGCCACCGGTACGTCTCGATCATCAGGTACTTCGAGCCCGGCCCGTAGTAGCCGCAGTGCAGGACCCGGTCGCCCAGGCCCGCGGCCGGATCGAGGTCCTCCGCGTACTGCGACGGGTCGTCGGCCACGAGCCCCCGGTCCCCGGTGGCCGAGGTCCCGAAGAACTCCGTCATCTGCGCGAGGTTGTACTCCGCGCAGGTGTTCCAGTGCCAGAACCCCGCCGGGTCCGCGTTCGGCTGGGTCAGGTCGACCTCGGCCTCCTCGGTCGCGGTCCCGCGGTCGGCGAAGGTGCAGAACGGCTCCGGCTCCCCGGCGCCCTTCGCGGCCTCGACCGCGCGCTGGTAGCCCCAGTTCCACGCCATGACGTCGCGGTCGTCGTCGAACTCGTCGCCGCCCAGCAGGCAGTCGCGCTCCTCGTCCGACAGGCCCGCGAACTCCGGCGCGGCGTCGGCCGAGAGGCCGCTGAGGTAGTTCAGGTCCAGCTGGTGGTCGTGGTCGATGTTGTACCGCGCGATGAGCGCGTCGGGGTTCACGGCCGCGAGCCCCAGGAGCGCGACCGCGCCCGAGGCGAGCACCGCCCGCGGCAGCCACGCCGCGCGCAGCTTCCAGCAGCCCACCAGGACCAGCGCGAACAGGACCGCGAGCCAGAACTCCACGGTGAAGATCCAGATCCGCAGCCGCGTCAGCCCGTACGTCTCGGTGTACGTGAACATCCGGTACGTCGCCGACGCCACCACGGCCATCGACATGAGCGACAGCAGGCCCAGCAGGACCCGCACCGTCATCCGGTCGGCCCGCGCCCGCTTCGGCGCCAGCCACGCCGCGACGGCGATGAGCCCCAGCGACAGCACCGCGACGACGCTCAACTGCCAGAAGCCGTGCCGCGCGTACTCCGCGAACGTCAGCCCGGCCGTGTCCATCACGTACGCCTCGCCCCCGAAGTACACGCGCAACTGCACCGCGATGAATACCGCGAACAGGAGGTTCAACGCGCCCAAGGGGATCGCCAGCTCGAACCGCGACACCACACGGTGCTCCGACTCGCCCTCGGCGTCCCAGCTCGGCCGCGCCGCCGCCGCGTACGCCCACACCAGGACCAGCGGCACCAGGATCGCCGCGAGCAGCAGCCGCAGGAACACCTCGACCGGGTTCAGGTCCGGCAGGAGCCGCGCCACGAGATCCGCGAACGTCGAGTCCGCTGCCGCGAACAGCCCGCCGAAGACCAGCAGCAGCGCCACGGTGATTCCCGCGGTCCACGCGACGCGCACCGTCCCGGGGTTCCGCGAATCCCGCTCGGCCGCGCCGCGCCGCGCCCACTTGAACGACTCGGCGATGCCTTCGAGCCACGCCATGCACATCGCCAGCGCCGTCCCGCCGATGCGCCGCTGCGGCGCCAGGGCCAGCGGCGTCAGCGCGAACGCCGCGAGCGCGCACAGGGCCACGACCCAGCCCGCGTCCCGCACCGCCGCGACCGACCACAGCAGGGCCACCAGGACCGCGCCCGGCAGCCGCGGCAGGAGGTCCCCGCCCGACGTCAGGAGCGGCACCGCGACCAGCGCGATCCCGGTGAGCGCCAACCCGATCCCGACCCCGCCGCCGGGGAACGCCGCCCACGCGCCGAACAGCGCCACGGCGAACACGAGGATCACGGTGGCCTGCGACGCGCTCAGCTCCGGCCGGTGCCAGCGCGGGTTCGGGAGGATCATGCGCGGCGGGGGAGGGGCCGCGGGGTAGTACGGCTGCTGGTACGGGGCGCCGCGGTGCTGGTGCGGCGCCTGCGGCGGCGGGGCCGGGACGAGCACGCCCTGCTGCACCGGGCCCGCCTGCTGCACCGGCGCGGGCGCTTCGGCCTGCGACTCGGCCCGCGGCTGCGGGGGCGTCGGCGTCTCAACGGGCGCGTCGGGCGCTGCGGCGGGGGAGTCGCCGGCGGCCGGATCTTCCTGCGGCGCAGGGGCGCCTTCGGGTTCGCTCATGATCGAGACCCTTCCGTCTGAGGGGATTCCCGAGGGTAGCGGAGGCCCGCCGCACGGGAATCCCTTGTAGGACTGCGGACCAGGAGGCCCGCATGTAACACCCCGCGGGGGCCCGTTCTGACGCATCCCGTGAGCAGCCCCACGTCATGCAACCTTGTGGTTCACTGAGGGCGTGGAAGCACACGGCGATGAAGCGATCGGCTCGATCGGCAACCGGCTCAACTGGCTCCGCGCGGGGGTCCTCGGCGCGAACGACGGCATCGTCTCGACCGCGGGCATCGTCATCGGCGTCGCGGGCGCGACCGCCGACCGCTCCACGATCCTCGTCTCCGGCGTCGCCGGTCTCGTCGCGGGCGCCTTCTCCATGGCCGGAGGCGAGTACACCTCGGTCTCCACCCAGCGCGACACCGAGGCGACCCTCGTCGCCGCCGAGCGCCGCGAGCTCGCCAAGGACCCGCAGGCCGCCGAGGACGAGCTCGCCGAGAACCTGGAGCGCCGCGGCCTCTCCGCCGCGACCGCCCGCACCGCCGCCCGCGAGCTCTCGGCTCGCAACCCGCTGCGCGCCCACGCCGCCGTCGAGTTCGGCCTCGACCCCGACGACCTCACCAACCCCTGGCACGCCGCGCTCTCGTCGTTCATCAGCTTCACGTGCGGCGCGCTCCTGCCGCTCCTGGCGATCACGCTCCTGCCCGGCGGCGTCCGCGTCTGGGGCTGCGCCGTCGCCGTCGTCGCCGCGCTGGCGGTCACCGGCTGGACCTCCGCGACCCTCGGCGGCGCGCCCCGGCGCCCGGCGATGCTCCGCATCATGTCCGTCGGCGCCGCGACGATGGTCGTCACCTACGCGGTCGGCTCCCTCTTCGACGTGAGTGCCTAGAGGATCGCGGCCCATGAGCTGATCCTCTTGACCTGGTCGCCCTGCTCGTGGGTCTGGGCGGGATGAACGTGTCACAAATGTGGTAACATTCTGGCATGGACACCATCGGATTGCGCGAGCTGAGCCACCACACGGCGCAGATCGTGCGTCGTGTGCGGAACGGCGAGACGGTCATCGTGACCGACCACGGCAAGCCCGTGGTGCGGATGACGCCTGAGCCCGCGACGAGTTCGCTGCTGGCGCGCTGGATCGCGGAGGGCTCGGTCGTGCAGGCGGTCGACGAGACTCCGTTCACGGTTCCCGACGGCGACCCGGCCGACCCGCCGCTCTCTGAACGGATGATCGCCGCGCGTGACGAGGAGCGCTGGTGATCTATCTCGACAGTTGCGCTGTCATCAAGCTGCTCAAGTTCGAGGCCGAGTCCGCCGCGCTGGTGAAATGGCTTGGCGAGCGAGTCGAAGCACCCAAGGTGTCAAGTGCGCTGCTCGAAGTCGAGATGGCGAGAGCGCTGCATCGCGATGCACCGCATCTGCTGGAGGACCTCCCGCAGGTGCTCGGGCGAGTTCACCGCCTCGACATGACCGCGGCCGTGCGCGCGAAGGCCGCCGAGTACCGGTACCCGCAGCTCCGGTCGCTCGACGCGCTGCACCTCGCGACCGCGGATCTGCTTCGCGACGAACTGCATGCCTTCGTTACCTACGACCGTCGCCTTGCGGCATACGCCGATACCGCTGGATTGCCTGTGGTCAGCCCCGGCCCGTAAAGCAAAGGCGGGCAAGACGACTGACGGAAGCGGCGCTGTCGACGATCGGCATGCGGCCAGTCTAGGGGCGGGCCGCCGGGCCGCCGAGGGCTCGTGAGGGCCCGTCACGTCAATTCGGCGTCAAGAATCCCGGGTCAGGTGCGCCACGGGCATCGTCAGGTACCGGTCGATGGTCGGCCCGATCGTCTCGGCCAGCTGCTCGGGCCCGAGCGACGCCACGGGTTCGAGCTTCAAGATGTACCGGGCCACGACCAGGCCGAACACCTGGCTGGCGATGAACGAGGCCCGCACCGGGATGTGGTCGACGCGGTCGCCGAGGGTCCGCTCGATGGTCTTGACGATCCGGTGCTCGAACAGCTGCTTGAGCACGAACGACATGGCGGGCTTGGAGAGGCTGGAACGCAGCACCGCGAGGAGCTTCTCGTGGTGCGGGCCCTCCCAGATCGCCACGAACGCCGTCATGAGCCGCTCGCCGGCGTCCTCGACCTCGCCGCTCTCCAGGACCGCGGCGACCTCCGGGGCCGGGTCGAACGGGATCTCGATGGCGGCCATGAACAGGTCGTCCTTGGACCCGAAGTAGTGGTGGATCAGGGACGGGTCCACGCCCGCCTCGCCCGCGATGCGCCGCATCGACACGGACTCGAAGCCCTCGTCGGCGAACAGGCGCCGGGCGGCGCCCAGGATCTCCGACCTGGTGTCGGGGTTCCCGGTGCGCCGTCCGGTCCGCTTCGTTCTCGCCACGGGACGACCTTAGTCGGTCCGCCGCCTGAGCGTCGCGGCTCCGAGCACGGTTGCGACGACCACCGCACCGAGCACGACCGCGAGGTCCGCCCACATGTTCGAGGTGACCTCGGTGTGCGCCTGCACTTCCGCGAGCGCCTTGACCGCGTAGGTGAGCGGCAGCGCGTCGGAGACGCCCTGGAGCCACCCGGCCATCTGGTCGGCCGGCCAGATCAGCCCGCACAGGAACAGCTGCGGCACCACGAACACGGGCATGAACTGGATCGCCTGGAACTCGGTGGTCGCGAACGCGGACACGAACAGCCCCAAGGCCATCCCGAACAGCGAGGTGACGATGCAGATGAGGAACACCGCCCACACGGGCCCGGCGGTGTCGAGCCCGAGGAACGCGAACGCGACGGTGGCGGCGACGGCCGTCTGCGTCGCGGCCGCCGTCCCGAACGCGAGCGCGTAGCCCACGACCAGGTCGAGCTTCCCCGTCGGCGTGGTCATGAGCCGCTCCAGGGTCCCGCCGGTGCGCTCGCGCAGCAGCGTGATCGAGGTGATCATGAACATGAGCATGAAGGGGAACGCGGCCAGCAGGATCAGGCCGGTCTTGTCGAACACCTGCGGCGCGTCGTCCATGATGGCGCTGATCAGGGCGATGATGAGGGCGGGCACGGCGAGGATGAGCCCGACCGTGCGGTGGTCGTTGAGGAGCTGGCGCAGGATGCGCCCGGCGGTGATGAACGTGATCCGCAGCGACATGTCACCGCGCCCCTTCGAGTTCGCGGATGAGGTGGAGGAACGCCGCTTCGAGGTTCGCGGTCCCGGTGGACTCGCGGAGCGCGGCGGGGGTGTCGTCGGCGATGAACGCGCCCTCGCGCAGCAGCAGGAGCCGGTCGCAGCGGTCGGCCTCGTCCATGACGTGGCTGGAGACCAGGAGCGTGGCCCCGCCCGCGGCGAGGGCCCGGAACTGGTCCCACAGTTCCTCGCGGATGACCGGGTCGAGGCCCACGGTCGGCTCGTCGAGGACGAGCACCTCCGGTTCGATGACGAGCGCGCACGCGAGCGAGGTGCGGGTCTTCTGGCCGCCGGAGAGGTTCCCGGCGAGCTTGTCGGCGTGGTCGCCCATGCCGACGCGCTCGATGGCGCGCATGGCCTCGTGCCGGTCGCGCCCGTAGAGCGCGGCGAAGTAGGCGACGTTGGCCTTGACGGACAGGTCCCGGTAGATCGAGGCGTCCTGCGTCACGTACGCGACGCGCCCGCGGAGGGGCTTGGCGCCCGCGCTCTCGCCGAGGACGGTCACGGTGCCGCCCTTGACCTTCTGGGTGCCGACGACGGCCCTGATGAACGTGGTCTTGCCCGAGCCCGAGGGGCCGAGCAGGCCGGTGACGGTCCCGGCGGCGATCTCGGTGGAGACGCCCTTGAGGACGGGTTTCCTGCCGCGGTCGACCACGAGGTCGGCGACGGCTATCGCGGGGGCGGGCGGCATCGGTGCCTCCAAGTAATTCAACGATTGATGAATTCACCGTAGCACGAGAATTCAACGCATGGTGAAATGCTACGCCCCGAACCGCCCCCACGGCCTGGAACGAAGACCGGCCCCGCGGTCATCACCGCGGGGCCGGCCCTATCGGAGGGTCAAGTCGTCGCTAGAGCACGCCCTGCTCCCAGGGGCCCCAGATCGCCACGGTCCGGCCCGGCTCCCCCCGGTCGCCGCGGGCGCGCCCGCGCAGGTTCGCGAACAGCACCCTCCCGTCGGGGGAGAACGCCGCCCCGCCCCACTCGGCCGCGCCGTCGTGCGCCGCCACGTCGAGGACCTCGCCCTCGCCCGTCAGACCCCGCAGCACGGACGAGGAGCGCGTGCCCTCGCACAGCACCAGGCCCTGGCGCGGGGACACCGCGATCCCGCCCGGGAACGGCAGCAGCGCCGCGTCGGGGGACTCGAACACCAGCCTGATCGTGCCGCCGCGCTCGCCTCGCGGGCGGAACTCCCACAGCTGGCCCTCGCCCTCGTCGCCGCCGGAGACCGACGCGGCGTACACCGCGCCGTCGGCGTAGAAGCACTCCTGGAGCCGCCCGAACACGGCCGCGCCCTTCGCCCAGCCCTGGTCGAACACCGCGAACGGGTCGCCCTCGGCCCCCGAGGGGTCGGGCTCGTCCACGTCCACCCACTCGACGTACGCGGTGCGCCCGGCCCGGCGGCCGGTCCGCGTGTCGCGGTTCCACTCGTCCGCGAACTTCAGCATCTGGAGCCGCCCGCCCTCGGCCGGTCGCCCCAGCGCCTCCGGCAGGAACCGGTAGAACCCGGCCGTGGCCTGGTCCTCCGTCAGGTACACCGCGCCGGACCGCGGGTCCACCGCCGCCCCGCCGTGCACGAAGCGGCCCATGCCCTTCAGCGGCACCGGCTCCGACGCCTCGTCGGCCCCGGCCGCGACCTCGAAGACGTACCCGTGCGCGGCCTCCCAGCCCGCACCCGTCCCCGACACCGTCTCCTCGCACGCCAGCCACGCGCCCCACGGGGCCGCCCCGCCCGAGCGGCTCGCCACCGCCCCCGACAGCGACTGCCGCGACCCCTCCGACGCGAACACGCCGTCCTTCCAGGACACCGCGAGCGTCGTCGTCCCGCCCGACGCGAGCGCGTCGTACCGGTGCTTCGCCTCGCCCGCCGCAGGCTCCGGGACGCCCCGCACGCCGTGGCCGCGCACCAGCCGCCACTCGCCGCGCGCGCCCGTCGCGAAGCACGCGAGACCGCCGTGCCCCGGCGGCACCGCGCCGCCGTCGTCCATCAAGGCTCCCGCGACCGAGAACACCGCGAAGTCGAAGCCCTCAGGGAGCCTGAGCGTCTGCGAGAAGCCCGAGGCCCCGTCGGTCCGCGTCAGCTCCCGCAGCGGCCCGTAGCCGCCGTTCCCGGGCGCAGGGCGCGCCCGCAGGCCGTCCTCGGCGCGCGCGGCCCGGGCCGCGAGGCCCGCCACCGCGGCGGACGCGAAGCCCCCGTCCGCGGCGCCGCGGCGCAGGAAACTGCGGCGGTTGGAACCTTGAAGAGTCACCAAGACCTGGGCTCCTTCGTGAGGACGGGGCGGGGGCGGGCGGGTGGCACGGGCCTGATTCTCACGGCCCAAAGGGTGTGGAAGGCAATCAGCACGTGAACGGAAAGTGACCGCTTGCATAAGGCTTCGACCTCCGCGAAACGTCGGACCCGGCTGACACAATGGGGCCGTGAGCACGACTGACGCGAACCAGGACTTCGAGAGCGCCCGCGCCCGGCACGAGGCGCTCGCCGACGAGATCACCGAGCACCGGCGCCGGTACTACACCGAGGAGCCGATCGTCTCCGACAGCCAGTTCGACGAGCTCATGCACGAACTCGTCGACCTGGAGACGGCCTTCCCCGAGCTCAAGACCGCCGACTCGCCGTCCGAGATCGTCGGCACCTTCTCCGAGGCGTTCACGCCCGTCGTCCACCTGGAGAAGATGCTCAGCCTCCAGGACGTCTTCAGCCTCGAAGAAGTCCAGACCTGGGCCGACCGCATCACCGCCGAGGTCCCCGGCGAGCGCTACCTCTGCGAGGTCAAGATCGACGGCCTCGCCGTCGACCTCGTCTACGAGAACGGCCGCCTCACCCGCGCCGCCACCCGCGGCGACGGCGTCACCGGCGAAGACGTCACCGCGAACGTCCGCACCATCGCCGCCGTCCCCCAGCGCCTCACCGCCGCAGACGGCTTCCCCGTCCCCGACCTCCTCGAAGTCCGCGGCGAGGTCTACTTCCCCAGCGCCGACTTCGCGCGCCTCAACGAGGCCCAGGCCGCCGCCGGGAAGGCCCCGTTCGCCAACCCCCGCAACGCCGCCGCCGGGTCCCTGCGCCAGAAGGACGCCACCAAGACCGCCGAGCGGCCCCTCTCCTTCATCGCCCACGGCCTCGGCGCCCTCCAGGGCTTCGAGCCCGACTCCCAGTCCCACTCCTACGCCGCCCTCGACGCCTGGGGCCTGCCGACCAGCCCCTACTGGCGCGTCGTCCCCACCATCGACGAGGCGTTCGCCTACATCGACGAGTTCGGCGGCAAGCGCCACAAGCTCGTCCACGAGATCGACGGCATCGTCGTCAAGATCGACGACATCGGGGTCCAGCGCCGCCTCGGCGCCACCAGCCGCACCCCCCGCTGGGCCGTCGCGTTCAAGTTCCCGCCCGAGGAGGTCAACACCCGCCTCCTCGACATCAAGGTCTCCATCGGCCGCACCGGCCGCGCCACCCCCTACGCCGTCCTCGACCCGGTCCGCGTCGCCGGCTCCGAGGTCGAGTTCGCGACCCTCCACAACGCCGACCAGGTCAAGGCCAAAGGCGTCCTCATCGGCGACATCGTCGTCGTCCGCAAGGCCGGCGACGTCATCCCCGAGATCGTCGCGCCCGTCGTCCCCGCCCGCACCGGCGACGAGACCGAGTTCGCGATGCCCGAGCGCTGCCCCGAATGCGACGCCGTCCTCGCGCCCGCCGCCGAAGGCGACATCGACCTGCGCTGCCCCAACGCCCGCTCCTGCCCCGGCCAGCTGCGCGAGCGCCTCGCGTTCGCCACCGGCCGCTCCTGCTTCGACGTGGACCGCATGGGCTACATCGCCTGCGCGGCCCTCGTGCAGCCCCTCGACGCGGCCCCCGTCCTCGCCGACGAAGGCGGCGTCTTCGACCTGAAGATGGACGAGCTCCTGCCGATCCGCGTCGTCGTCCGCGACCCCGACTCCGGGCTCCCCAAGATCGACGAGAAGACCGGCGAGCAGAAGGTCGTCACCCCCTTCGCCCGCCAGCCCGACAAGAAGACCGGCGAGGTCCTCCCGCGCAAGAACGCCGAGGAGATGCTCCAGAACCTGGAGACCGCCAAGTCCCAGCCGCTGTGGCGCGTCGTCAACGCCCTCTCGATCCGCCACGTCGGCCCCGTCTCCGCGCAGGCCCTCGCCGAGCACTTCCGCGACCTCGACCGCATCGCCGAGGCCGACGAGGAGGAGATGGCCGCCGTCGACGGCGTCGGCCCGACCATCGCCGCCGCCATCAAGGACTGGTTCGCCGTCGACTGGCACCGCGACATCGTCGAGCGCTGGCGCGCGGCGGGCGTGCGCATGCAGGACGAGGCCCCCGACCCCTCCGAGGCGCTCCCGCAGACCCTGGAGGGCGTCACGGTCGTCATCACCGGCGGCATCGAGGGCTACACCCGCGAGGGCGCCGCCGCGGCCGTCAAGGCGCGCGGCGGGAAGCCCTCGTCCTCGGTCTCGAAGAAGACCGGCGCGGTCGTCGCGGGCGACAAGCCGGGCTCGAAATACGACAAAGCCGTCCAACTCGGTGTCACCGTGGTTCCGGGGGAGGACTTCGACCGGTTCCTGGAGCACGGCGTCGGCGAGTTTTCCTCGCAGTCCGAGGATTCCGGCGACGAGAACGAACCGGAATGATCACAAGTCGGTAACGATCCGTATTCCAGTCGGGGGGGATGCTCGTTAGAACCAGGCAGAGTCATCTCGTGGAAGCTTGCCCCTCGCCGCGTGCGCGGCACGGACCGGTCCGCCCGAAGGGGCCGCCGGGTCCGAAATCGACCTCGGGGTACCCTGCCGCCGACGTGCGGAGAACGGTTTCTGTCACGGACATGTCGCGCCTGGTCACAAGTGTGCCGCATGTGCCCCCAGCGTTGTCTGGGAGCGAAAATCGCGATATGACAGAGGAGTCGGCCACGACCGGGCCGCGGTGATTCTGGCGCGTCGCCTCGGAACGGTGTGGCAGTGGGAGGAGCGATATGGCCACGACGCTCATGCGCAACACTGCGCCTAAAGAGCATCCAGGCCGGTACTACGGCTACATGTCGGCCGTCGCCGTGCTGGCGATCGTCGGCGCCGGGTTCACCGCCGTGCGCGCGAACGCGTTCGACAGCGGTTGGTTCGACGTGCCCTTCGCGTTCTGGCTCACCGCCGGGCTCGCGCTCATCGCCGAGCTGCGCCCCACCCGCTGGGGCGGCCTGTGGATGTCGCCGATCGCCTCGATCTACCTCGTCTACGTGCTCGCCACGATGATCACCTGGGGCTTCCTCCCCGCCCTGGTGGTCCAGTCGGGCGCGATCCTCGTCCTCTCCTTCCAGATCCACTCCTCCTCGTGGCGGACGATCTTCAACGTCTCGCAGCAGGGCCTGGCCCTGTGCGTGGCCTGGACCGTCTGGAACGCGATCTCCGGCGGCATGGCCTGGACCGGGGCCGCCCTCGAACTCCTCGCCGTCTTCGCGGCCGGCACCGCCTGGACCCTCACGTCCACGTCCCTCGTGGCCGGGCGACAGACCCTGCGCACCGGCATCGGATGGAGCGACCTGGCCTTGGACTGGCTCAAGAGCGAATGGGCCCTGCGGGCCACGCAGATCGCCATCGCGCCGATCCTGGCGACAGCAGCGATGTCCTCCTGGTGGCTCGTCGCCGCCTCGGCCATCCCGATCTTCAGCGTCTACCGCATCCTCCAGACCGCCGCCGACCGCGAGCGCGAGGCCGACCACGACCCGCTCACGGGCCTGCTCAACCGCAAGGGCTTCCAGGAGGTCGTGGACGGCAAGCTCGCCGACGCCGCCGAGACCAAGACCGCCGTCGCGGTCCTCATCCTCGACCTGGACCGCTTCGCCGACGTCAACTCCGCGCTCGGCCACGAGGTCGGCGACCAGCTCCTCGTGGAGCTCGCGAAGCGCTTCACGACCGACAAGCCGCCGGGGAAGGAGATCGCCCACCTCGGCGGCGACGAGTTCGCGTTCGTGTGGTCCGAGCTCGACGGCATGACCGACCCGATGGAGTGCGCCCGCGAGATCCGCGCCCGCCTCGACGCGCCGATCGTCCTCGCCGACGTCAGCATCGAGGTGGACGGCTCGGTGGGCGTCGCGGTCTTCCCCGACGACGGCCCGGACTTCCAGACCCTGTTCCGCCACGCCGACATCGCGATGTACGAGTCCAAGCAGCGCGCCGGGTCCTACACCCGCTACGGCGCCGAGTTCGACCACCACTCGCCCGAGCGCCTCCACCTCCTCGGCGACCTGCGCCGCGCCCTCGACCACCCGGACGCCCCCGGTGTGAACCTCTTCTACCAGCCGCAGGTGCGCCTCGCCGACGGCGCGGTCATCGGCGCCGAGGCACTGCTCCGCTACAGCCACCCCGAGCGCGGCGTCGTCAACCCCGCCGAGATCATCGAGACGGCCGAGCACTCCTCGGTCATGCGTATGCTCACCGAACGCGTCGTGGACATCGCCCTGCGCCAGCTCCGCGCCTGGAAGGAGCACGGCTACGACCTGCGCATGGCCGTGAACGTCTCCGTCCGCGACCTCCAGTCCCCGGAGTTCACCGACTTCCTCACCGAGCGGATCGACGCCTACGGGGTGGACGCCGAGAAGCTCCAGCTGGAGATCACCGAGTCCGCGCTCATGGCCGACCCGCGGCGCGTCCTCCAGAACGTGCAGCGCCTCTCCGACCTCGGCGTGGGCATCAGCCTCGACGACTTCGGGACCGGGTTCTCCTCGATGCAGCACCTGCGGCGCCTGCCGGTCACCGAGATCAAGATCGACAAGTCGTTCGTGACCACGCTCATCGACGACCCCGACAACGCCGCGATCGTCTCCACCACGATCGACCTGGGCCGGGCCCTGGACGTCGAGGTCGTCGCCGAGGGCGTCGAGGACGAGGCCGTGCGCAAGCAGCTCGAAGGCTGGGGCTGCCACGCGGGCCAGGGCTGGCACTTCGCGAAGCCGATGAGCGCCGACGCGTTCGAGCGCTGGATGGCCGACCACCAGAAGCGCGCCTGAACCCGCCACGGCCACAAGGGAGACCGTCCGCACGCGCCGACCTGCTCCGCCGATCGCGCGGCCGTGGTCGCGAATGTCGGTCCCGTATGCGAGGCTGATTCCATGAACACCGCAGTCCAAGACGATGTGCTGGCCGAGTTCGAGCCGCACCGGCGCGAGCTGTGCGCCTACGCCTACCGGATGCTCGGCTCCTCCTTCGAGGCCGAGGACGCCGTCCAGGACGCGTTCACGCGCGCCTGGAAGTCCTACGCGTCCTTCGAAGGCCGCTCCTCGCTGCGCTCGTGGCTGTACAAGATCACCACGAACGTCTGCCTCGACATGCTCAAGGGCCCCCAGCGCCGGGCCCGGCCGATGGACCTCGCCCCCGCCTCGGACGCCGGCTCGCCCCTGCCGGCGCCCGAGCCCGACTACATGTGGGTCGAGCCCATCCCCGACTCGATGGCCTTCGGCGCCGACCCGGCCGCCGCCGCCGAGGCCAAGGACACGCTCCGCCTCGCGTTCGTCGCCGCCGTCCAGCACCTGCCCGCCAAGCAGCGCGCCGTCATGCTCATGCGCGAGGTCCTGCGCTTCTCCGCCGCCGAGACCGCCGAGGCCCTCCAGTTGAGCCCCGCCTCGGTCAACAGCGCCCTCCAGCGCGCCAAGGCCACCATGGAGAAGGTCAACACCGACCCCGCCGCCGACGCGCCGCCCATGGACGACGCCGACGTCCGCAAGCTCGTCGACGGCTACGTCTCGGCCTTCCAGGCGTACGACATGGAGGCCCTCACGGCGCTCTGCACGCAGGACGTCAACCTCTCCATGCCGCCGTTCCCGCTCTGGGTCGAGGGCCGCGCCGGCGTCGCCGAGTTCATGCTCGGCACCGGCTCCGCCTGCCGCGACTCCCGCCTGGTCCCCGTCGGCGCCAACGGCCTCCCCGCCTTCGGCCACTACAAGCCCTCCGACGAGCCCGGCCTCTGGACCCCCTGGTCCATCACCGTCCTCGAACTCCGCGACGGCCACATCGCCGGCCTCAACTACTTCCTCGACACCGCCCGCCTCTTCCCACTCTTCGGCCTCCCGAACGAGTACCGCGAATAGGCGAACGCCGCTGACGGCCTGTGCCCGGCGCTTTCGGCGCCGGGCACACGTCGTCGAGGGAAGACTACCGTCGAGAAGACTACCGAAACTGATAGTGTCATATCCGGTAGTCTTCTGCACTCGAAGCGAGGAGGAGCGGTGGCGAACGGGTTCATCGGCAGGCAGTCGGAGCTGTCCCATCTCGACGAGCTGCTCGAACTGGTGCGGTCCGGCGGCGGGCTCGGGCGTCCCGGGCGGGCGCTCATCATGCGCGGTCGGCGGCGCGTCGGGAAGTCCCGGCTCGTGGAGGAGTTCGCAGAGCGCTCCGGGGTGCCGCATGTCTTCTTCACCGCCGAGGGCCTCTCGAACGGCGCCGACCTGCGGTCCTTCGCGCAGGCCGTCGGAGAGTCGACGCTCCCGGAGGCCGCGGAGTTCGCGCCGGAGGGGATTCCGGACCGGTGGACCGACGCCCTGAACTCCCTGGCCGACATCCTGCCCGAGGACTCCCCGAGCATCGTCGTCATCGACGAGATGCCGTATCTGATCGCCCAGGACCCCGGCTTCGAGGGCGCGCTCCAGCGGGCCTTCGACCGGCGGTTCTCGCGGCTCCCGGTGCTGCTCGTCCTCATCGGGTCCGACCTGGCCGTCATGGAGCAGGTCAACACGTACGGCCGCCCCTTCTACCAGCGGGGGACCGAGCTGGTCGTCCCGCCGTTCAATCCCGCCGAGATCGCCGAGCGGACCGGCCTCGGAGCCGCCGAGGCGTTCGACGCGTTCCTGGTCACCGGCGGGCTCCCGCTGGTCCTCGAACGCTGGGAGCCCGGCACCTCCTTGTGGGAGTTCCTGGAGGCGTCCCTGCGGCATCCGACCTCGCCGCTGCTCGTGAGCGCGGAGCGCTCGCTGTCCGCGGAGTTCCCCTCCGAAGCGCATGCGCGCCAAGTGCTGCGGGCCATCGGGAGCGGCGAGCGCAGTTTCGGGCTCATCGGGCGGGCCGCCGGAGACCTGGCCCCGACCACGCTGAAGCGGTCGCTGGAGGTGCTGGCCGAGCGGCGCATCGTGAAGGCGGAAGTGCCCCTCTCGACGCGGGCGAGCAAGGAGACCCGGTACCGGATCGAGGACCCCTACCTGCGCTTCTGGCTGTACTTCCTGGCCGGGGCGATCTCGAAGGTGGAGCGCGGGCGGGGGGACCTGGTGCTCAAGTCGATCCGCCAGGGCTGGACCTCGTGGCGGGGACGGGCGGTCGAGCCGGTCGTCCGCGACGCCCTGTGGCGGCTCTCCCCGGAGCTGCTGCCCGAAGGCACCGACGCGGTCGGCGGCTACTGGACCAGGTCGAACAACCCGGAGATCGACATCGTCGGCGCCGACCGCGAACCGGTGGCCAAGCGCGTCACCGTCGTCGGCTCGATCAAGTGGCTGGAGCGCAAGCCCTTCGACCAGCGGGACTTCGCCGCGCTGATCGCCCATCGCTCCCAGCTGCCCGGCGCCGACGAGGACACGCCGATGCTCGCGGTCGCCCGGTCCGGATGCGAGGTCGGCGGCCTCCAGAGCCTCGGCCCCGAAGCGCTGCTCGAAGCCTGGCGCCACCGGCCCTAGCCGCGCCGACGGCCGCCCCGCGTCCTGCGGGGCGGCCGTCGGCGTTTTCCGGTTTCCTGTGTGGCTCTTATTGGTAGGGCATGTAGAACGGCTCCCATTGGTGGCCGTCGGGGTCGATGAAGGTGCGGCCGTACATGCCGATCTCGGCCTCTTGGACGCGGCGGTCGTTCATGGGCGTCTCCTCGGTGCCTCCGGCGAGGAGGGCGGCGTCGGTGAGGTCGTCCACGGCGTCCCTGTTCGGGAGGGCCAGGGCGTAGGCGGCGGAGGAGTAGGCGACCGTGTCGGCGATGGGGCGTTCGGCGAAGGTCGTGAAGAAGTCCTTGGTGAGCAGCATGAGGCAGATGTTGGCGTCGACCACGACGCAGGCGGCGTTCTCGTCGGAGAAGTCGGCGTTGACGCGCCAGCCGAGGGCGGTGTAGAAGTCCTGCGCGCGCTTCAGGTCGGCGACGGGCAGGTTCAGGAAGATCATCTTGCTCGCCATGGGCTCACGCTGCTTTCAAGTCTCGGGGCCTACTGACTACAGACGAGTCCGCGCGCCCGGATTCATCGTCGGGGCCCGAATTCCCGCGCCGACCGCTCGCCGACCGCTCGCCGCCCGTTCACCGGCGTCTCAGCGCCGGTTCGCCGCACGACGGCGGCTTCCCGGCGACACGCCTGACAACGGTGCTTCTCGCGGGCCCCCGAAGGCCCTAGATTCCCAGGTGACACACGTCACCGAGTCGACCCGAGCCGGTCACGACCGCGACACGCATTGCCCTTCAAGGAGGAAGGTTCGATGACCACAACCCCCGAAGACAACGGACCACCGCCCGAGGTCAGCGAAGCGGACATCGCCGCGATGCACGACGACCCCCGGTTCGTCGAACTCAAGCGCACCCTGTTCCGCTTCACCGTCCCGGTCCTGCTGGCCGCCCTGGCCTGGTACCTCGTCTACGTGCTCCTGTCGGCCTACGCCCGCGACTTCATGGGCATCGTCCTGTTCGGCAACATCAACCTGGGTCTCGTCCTGGGCCTGAGCCAGTTCGCCGTGACCTTCTACGTCACGTGGGCCTACAACCGCTTCACGGCCCGCAAGTTCGACACGCAGTCCGCCGAGCTGCGCGACGACATCATGAACGGGGGCGCGAAGTGAACACGCTCGCACAGGAGATGAGCGACTCCAACCGGATCCTCACGATCTCCCTGTTCATGGTGATGGTCCTGGTGACCATCTTCATCACCATCCAAGGCGGACGCAAGACCAGCACCGCCACCGACTTCCACTCCGGCGGCCGCGGCTTCTCCGCGTGGCAGAACGGCTTCGCCGTCGCGGGCGACTACGTCTCCGCCGCCTCGTTCCTCGGCATCGCCGGCACCATCGCCCTCTACGGCTACGACGGGTTCCTGTACTCCATCGGCTTCCTCGTCGCCTGGCTCGTCGCGCTGCTCCTCGTCGCCGAGTCCCTGCGCAACTCCGGCCGCTTCACCGTCGCCGACGCGCTCTCCTACCGCATGAAGCAGCGCCCCGTCCGCACCGCGGCCTCCATCGCGACGCTGAGCATCTCGATCTTCTACCTGCTCGCGCAGATGGTCGGCACCGGCGCGCTCGTGACGCTCCTCCTGGGCATCAAGGAGGGCGAGACCTTCCTCGGCATGGACTCGGGCGCCGCCAAGGTCGTCGGCATCGTCGTCACCGGCCTGCTCATGGTCGCGTACGTGGCGTTCGGCGGCATGAAGGGCACGACCTGGGTCCAGATCTTCCAGGCCTGCGTCAAGATCGGCCTCGCGTTCGTCCTGGCGATCCTCGTGCTCGTCCACTACAACTTCAACCTCTCGGCACTGCTCGGCGACGCGGCCAGCGTCTCCGGCCAGGGCGCGGCCTTCCTCGAACCGGGGCTGCGCTACGGGGCCGAGGTCCCAGGGGACGCGCTCCAGACACTGTGGAACAAGCTCGACCTCATCAGCCTCGGGCTGGCGCTGGTCCTGGGCACCGCGGGCCTCCCGCACGTGCTCATCCGCTTCTACACGACCCCCGACGGCAAGACCGCCCGCAAGTCCGTCAACTGGGCCATCGGCCTGATCGGCATGTTCTACCTGCTCACCCTCGTGCTCGGCTTCGGCGCCGCCGCGATGGTCGGCAAGGACGCGATCATCGCCGAGAACCCGGCCGGCAACTCGGCCGCGCCGCAGCTCTCGCAGGTCATCGGCGAGGACATCGCCGGATCGACCGGCGGCGCGATCATGCTCGCGCTCATCGCCTCCGCCGCGTTCGCGGCGATCCTGTCGGTGGTCGCCGGGCTCATCATCGCCTGCTCGTCCTCGCTCGCCCACGACCTCTACAACGGGGTCTTCAAGCACGGCAAGGCCAGCGGCAAGCAGGAGATCGTCTTCGCGAAGTTCGCGGCGGTCGGCGTCGGCGCCATCGCCGTCGTCATCGCGGTCTTCGCACAGGACCTGAACGTGGCGTTCCTGGTCGCGCTCGCCTTCGCGGTGGCCGCGTCCGCGAACCTCCCGACGCTGCTGTTCAGCCTCTTCTGGAAGCGGTTCAACACCGCGGGCGCCGTCGCGGGCATCTACGGCGGCCTCATCTCCGCCATCGGTCTGGTGATCTTCTCGCCGACCTTCTCAGGCACGGAAACTTCGCTGCTCGGCGAAGGGGTCGACATCGCATGGTTCCCGCTGTCGAACCCCGGCCTGGTGTCCATCCCGCTGGGTCTCATCTGCGCCGTGGTCGGCACGTTGATGAGCTCCGAATCGAACCCCGACCGGTTCGCGTCCATGCAAGTCCGGGCGCTCACCGGCGCGGGTGCGGAGCGGGCCTCGGCACACTAGGCGGCCCCCAGGGGGGAGGGCCGGGGCGGCCCTCCCCACGGCATCAGGGCCCGTCCAGCGGACGGGCCCTGATGTGCGCCACGTTACAGTGACATGGTGATCGCGCGATCCCCTCATCGCCAGCGCCGGCGGACCAGCAGTGCGGCGACCCTCGCCGCCCTGCGACTGTCGCGCCAGACCGGCGAGGCCCTCGCCGACGGGCTCACCGGCAAAGGAGCCCAAGTCGCCGCCCGCCGCCTCGCCCGGCTCCTCGCCGCCGACGCCGTCGCCCTCGCCGACTGCGAACGCATCCTCGCCGTCGCCGGGAGCATCGACCCCGATGCGGCCCAAGCGCTCCTGACCGAGACCCTGGACGTCCTCGAACCGGTCACCGCCCCGCCGCTGCGCGCCGCCCCGCTCGTCGTCTCCGGCGACCTCGCCGGGTGCCTGCTCGTCTCCGGGGACGTCAGCGACGCCGACCTCGCCGAGGCCGCCGACCTCGTCGCCCGCGCCCTCGACCACGCCGACCTGGTGCGCGCCCGCGAGCGCATCGCCGAAGCCGACCTGCGCACCCTCCGCGCCCAGATCTCCCCGCACTTCATGCACAACGCCCTGGCCGCCATCAGCGCCCACACCCGCACCGACCCCGAACGCGCCCGCGAACTGCTCACCGACTTCTCCGACTACCTGCGCTACTCCTTCGCGGGCACCGGGGACTTCGCGACGGTCGCCGACGAGCTCCACGCCGTCCAGACCTACCTTGAGCTCCAGCGGGCCCGCTTCGACGACCGACTCGACATCACCGTGCGCATCGCCCCGGAGGTCCTGCCCGTGCCCATCCCGTTCCTGGTCGTCCAGCCGATCGTCGAGAACGCCGTCCGCCACGGCTTCGAGACCAAGCCCGGCACCGGCCACATCGCCGTCCGCGGCTTCTCGGAGGGGCCGCTGTGCGTCATCGAGGTCGAGGACGACGGCGACGGCATGGACCCCGACGTCGCCAAGGCGATCCTCACCGGCTCCCGCGCCGGATCGGGCCGCATCGGCCTCGCGAACGTGGACAAGCGCCTCCGCGCCGTCTACGGTCCCGAGTACGGCCTCTGGCTCGACACCGCCCCCGGCGCCGGAACCAAGGCCACCGTGAGAATCCCCCGCTACGCCAGAGGAGTCCACGCATGAGCGGCAACGGACTTCGCGTCCTCGTCGTCGAAGACGAGTCCTCCACCCGCGCCGAGCTCGCCGGGCAGCTCGCCGAGCAGCCGAGCGTCGGCGAGGTCCAATGCGCCGCAGGCGGCGACGAGGCCGTGCGCCTCCTCGGCGAAGGGACCTTCGACGCCGCGTTCCTCGACATCGCCATGCCCGGCCTCACCGGCATCGACGTCGCCCGCATCCTGCGCCGCCTCTCGGACCCGCCCGCCATCGTGTTCGTCACCGCCTACGACAACCACGCCGTCGAAGCCTTCGGCCTCGGCGCGGTGGACTACCTGCTCAAGCCCTTCCGGCCCGAACGCCTCGCCGAAGCCGTCGCCCGTATCGGCCGCCGCCGCTCCGGCCCCGCCCCGGCGGGGGACAAGGCCGACGACCTCGCCGTCGTCCAAGTCGAACTCGCGGGCCGCACGGTCTTCGTCCGCCGCGACGACATCGCCTACGCCGAAGCCCACGGCGACTACGTGCGCCTCCACTCCGGCCGCCACTCCCACCTCCTTCGCCAGTCCCTCACCTACCTCGAAGAGGTCTGGGACGCAGCCGGTTTCGTGCGCGCGCACCGCTCATTCCTCGTCAACCTGGCGTCGATCACCGAGCTGCGAGTGACCTCCACCGCCGGACTCGTCGCCGTCACCGGCGCAGGCGAAGTCCCCGTGAGCCGCCGCCATTCCCGCCTCCTCCGGGAACGCCTCCTCCAAGCTGTGCGCGGAGACGCATGATTCAGAGGGTCCGCGTCACCAGCCCCCAGACCCGCCTCGCGCAACGGCGCGGGGCGGACGCCATGGGGCGGCTCAGCCATCTCGCCGGGCGGCCCGCGATCCCCTCCTCCGCGATCGACCTCGAAGCGGCCGAACGGGCCCTGCGCCGCCAGCGCCGCCTCGCCGTCCGCACCGCCCTCGCACTCGGAGCCGCCCTCGCGGCGCTCCTCGCCGCCGCCGCGCTCGTGCCCGGCCGCCTCGGCTGGGCCGTCCTCTTCTTCGCGCCCTACCCGGTGCTCCTCGCGTTGGCGGCCGTCCACGTGCGCCGCGCCGAACGCGTCGAGGACGACCACGCGCCGGACGGCCCCTGATGCTCGGCCTCGCCTCCATCACGCTGGTCCTCGTCTCCAGCGTCGTCATCGGCGTGTGGGGCGTGCGCGCCGCCCGGTCCACCCCCGACTTCCTCGTCGCCTCCCGCTCGATCGTGCCCGGCTGGAACGCCCTCGCCATCGCGGGGGAGTACGTCTCCGCCGCATCGGTCCTCGGCCTCGCGGGCCTGCTCGTCAAGAACGGCGTCGGCGCGATGTGGTACGCCGTGGGCTTCACCGCCGGGTACGTGCTCGTCGCCGCCCTCGTCGCGGGCCCCATGCGCCGCTCCGGCGCCTACACCGTCCCCGACTTCGCCGAGTACCGGCTCGGCTCACCGAGAATCCGCCGCATGTGCGGGCTCGTGGTCCTCGTGATCATGCTCCTGTACCTCCTGCCGCAGTTCAAAGCCGCAGGAGTGGTCCTCGAACTCGTCTCCGGCATCCCCTACTGGATCGGCGTCATCGGCGCCGGACTCGTCGTCTCCTCGACCATCGCCGTCGGCGGGATGCGCTCGGCCACCTACGTGCAGGCGTTCCACTACCTCGTGAAACTCGCCTTCATCGCAGGCCCCGCCGTCGTGCTCATCGTCCTCGCCGGGCCCGACCGCCGCGAAGCCGCGCTCGCGGCCCACGGCCCCGACCCCGACTGGGCCCGGCCGCTCCTGGACCTCGACGGCTCGGGCCACTCGCTCCTCGCGACCCTCTCCGTCCTCGTCGCCACCACCCTGGGCGCCATGGGACTCCCGCACGTCGTGATGCGCTTCCACACCGTCGCGGGCGCCCGCGCGGCCCGCCGCGTCGCCGTCTCCGTCATCATGCTGCTGAGCCTGTTCTACCTGTTCCCGGTCGTCTACGGACTCCTCGGACGCATCGCCGTCCCCAACCCCGAAGAAACCGACGTCGTGCCCGTCCTCGTCCCCGAGGCCATCGCCCCGGGCACCGTCGGCGCGGTCCTCACCGCGCTCGTCGCCGCGGGCGCGTTCGCCGCGTTCCTCTCGACCTCCTCGGGGCTCCTCCTCGCGCTCGCCGGGGGCCTCTCGCACGACCTGTTCGGCGGCTCGCTCTCCAAGCTCCGCATGGGCGTCCTCGTCGGCACCGCGCTGGCGGTGGTCCTCTCGCTGCCCGCCGCCGACGTCGACATCAACGTCCTCGTCGGCTGGGCCTTCGCCGTGGCCGCCTCCACGTTCTGCCCGCTGCTCACCCTCGGCATCTGGTGGCGCGGCCTCACCGCGACCGGCGCGACCGCCGGGCTCCTCGTCGGCGCGGCCTCCTCCACCGGCGCGGCCCTGGCCTCCGTGATCCTCGACCTGCCCCCGGGCACCTGGTCGATCCTCCTCGCGCAGCCCGCGCTGTGGACGGTCCCGCTGGCGTTCCTCACGATGGCCGCCGCCTCCCGCCCCTCCTCGGTCCCCGACTGGGCCGGGGAAGCGGTCCTGCGCCTCCACGTGCCCGGCCGCTACTCGACCGGCGACACCGGCCCGATCCGCACCGATAAACGGTTCGACGGCGCCCGGCCGCTCCGGTAACCTGGCGCGCATGTCGGGATCACCCGGGTCCAACGCGTGCGCCGCGTTCGGTCCCTGCTTCATGCGGCTCCGCGCGGCGGCCTAGGCCCCGCACGCGCACGCCTTCACCGGCCTCGGCCGGTCTTTGACGGTGCCATCTGACGGCACCTGCTGCGCCACTGCGCGGTCCAGGCGAATCGATCATCCTGATTCGACCACTTCCGCAGAGGTATCCCATGTCCCGCAGCCGTACTCCGCGTTCCAGCTTCTCCCGCGCCTCCGACCGCAAGCGCCTGTCCCAGAACTTCCTCGCCGACCCGCAGCTCGCGCGCCGCCTCGCCGCCGACGTCGGCCCCGACGACCTCGTCGTCGAGGTCGGCCCCGGCGGCGGCATGCTCACCGCGCCGCTGCTGGACCGCGCCCGCCGCGTGCTCGCCTACGAGAAGGACCGCCACTTCGCCGAACGACTCCAGTCCCGCTACGGGCACCTGGGCCACTTCCGGCTCCGCACCGGCGACTTCCGCGACGCCGAACCGCCGCGCGAGCCGTTCCGCGTCGTCGCCAACGTGCCCTTCGCGATCACCACCGACATCGTCCGCTGGTGCCTCGACGCGCCCGCCCTCACCACCGCGAGCCTCGTCGTCCAGCGCGAGTTCGCCCGCAAGCACACCGGCGACTACGGCCGCTGGTCCAAGCTCGCGGTGGACGCCTGGCCCGAACACGAACTCGCCCTCGGCCTGCGCATCGGCCGCGAGCAGTTCCGGCCCGTCCCGAACGTCGACGCCGCCGTCCTCCACCTCACCCGCCGCCCGAGGCCCCTGCTGCCGCGCCGCGCCCTCCGCGACTACCGCGACATGGTCGCCCTCGGCTTCACCGGCGTCGGCGGCTCCCTCGCCTCCTCACTGCGCCAAGCGGTCTCGGCCCGCGCCGCCGCCCGCGCCTGCGCCGAGGCCGGGATCGCCAAGGACGCCCCGGTCGGCCTCGTCCACCCCGACAAGTGGATCGCCCTGTACAAAGCCCTCACCCGATAGGCGCAAGGGGGTGCCGGGCCGATGGCGCAGGGCGATTAAGGTTGAGATGCCCGGCCCGGTACCCCCTCCCTCTTGGAGCCGTTCATGAGCGAAGCCATCTGGATCGAGCTGATCAAGGTGCTCCCCGCCTTCCTCTGGATCGGTTTCGGCTTCATCGCCCTGGCCGTCGCCAAACGCCTCTTCTCACAGCAGGCTCCCCGCATGACGAAGGTCGAGACCCCTTGGGTCACCGTCGAACTCGCCCAGCAGGCCATCGAGGAGTCCTACGCCCGCGGCGGCACCGCCGCCCTGCCACAGCCCGACTGGAACGGCCCCCTGCCGCCCCTCCCCGTCCAGCCCGGCGGCTACGCGCCCCCGGACTTCACCGCGCCGCCCCTGCCCCCCGAGGGCACCGGCGAACCCGCCGAGCCCGTCACCCTGCGCCCCATGAACACCCCGCCCGCCGACGAACCGAACGACAACGGCGCCAAGCCGAAGACCGACGAGATCGCGGGCCCCCTCACCGAGCCCCGGCCCACCACCTACTACGCCCCGCCGCTGCCGGCCAATCAGGGCAAATACCCCGGCGCGGTACCCGTCCCGCCCTACCCGCAGCCGATCTACGCCTCTCCCGACACCCAGCGCGGCCTGCGTGCGGCCTCCCGGCTCGCGCTTGCGACCGACCTCCTCAACGGCGGTGCCATCCTCTGGGTCGACGACCATCCCGAGTGGAACGAGGCGCTCGCCCGGCTGTTCCGCAGCGCCGGAATCAGGGTCGATACCGCCGTGTCGACCGATGATGCGATGAGCGACCTCGCGAGGAGCTCCTACGACCTGGTCATCAGCGACCTGGGGCGCCCGAACGAGCCAGACGGGGGCAACGCCGGGGTGAACCTGGTCGACCGGATGGTCGCCGCGAGCGTTCCCACCCCGGTCGCGATCTTCTCGGACGTCCCCGCGGTCCGCTCGCTCGTCCACCCGCGCATAGCCGTCGCCACGAACATGCCGGAGGAGCTCGTGGACACCGTCGTCGACTTCGTAGGAACCCGCCGCAGTCAGCAGTCCCAGAGCTCCAGTTCCAGTTCCAGTTCCAGTTCCAGCTGGATCGACCGCCTGCAAGGCAACTGATCGCAGCAAGCGACGGGCGGGGCCATTGTGTGGCCCCGCCCGCCGGTCTTTCAATGTCGAGCTGTTGTCAGCTCCGCTTGTACTGCTCCCACCAGGTGAACGAACCCTTGTAGGCGCTGGGGGTGTTGTCGGCGGCGTGGCTCGCGAGCCCGTTCTTGCCGTAGAAGTAGTCGTGGACCTGCGCGCGCGCGACGGCCACCATGTCGGTGTCGCCCACCGCGTTCGCGTGGATGTGGTAGCTGAAGCCCTGCTCGGGGGTGCGCAGCCAGGCCGCGAAGCCGACGTCGCGGAGGGCCTTCACCGTCTGCCAGCGCTGCGTCGTGGACAGGCCGCTGACGCTGATGTCGACGACGCCGCCGCCGTCGTGCGTGCCCGCCGAGGACGGGTTGCCGGTCGTGTAGGAGCCCTGCGTCAGGGTGATGCTCCAGGAGAGCTTCGCGTCGGCGGCGGCGAGCATGTTCTTGGTGCGGGTGTTGACCCGCCTGCCGCCGTAGGCGTCGGAGTTGGAGCCGATGCTGACCTGGCGGGTCACGGTGTAGATCCCGGTGTCGCTGCCGAGGCGGGTCAGCGAGGTGGGGCCGGGGATGCCGTTGGCGTCGATGCCGGTGTACCCGAGGGCCTTCTGCCACGCGGAGTACGCGGTGATCGTGGAGGTGCCGTAGTGGCCGTCGACCGCGGAGGTCGCGAGGTGGTTCTTGGCGTCGAGCGCCTGCTCGACGGCCTTGACCGAGGCCGCCGCGTTGAGCGTGGTCCCGGTGCCGGACTTCTGCGGGTCGACCATCGCGGCCACGAGCACGAGCTCCATGTCGACCGAGACGGCGGCGCTCGCGGACTGGAGCGCGAACACGGTCGGGACCGCGGCGGCGCCCACTGCGCCGCCGACCATGAGGGCCCGGGAGAGCACCCAGCGGCGGGAGCGTGGGATGCGCGATTCATTGTGGGTCATGCGATTGCGTCCCTTCGGACTTCCTGTGCGGCGGCGCTGCTCGCCGCCGCTGACGGAGCGGGGATCGTTCGGGGGGTAGAGGATCGAATCGTGATTGAGACCATACCGAAGATTTTCTTCGTTGAGAAGAACTCGGATGAAATAAAACTCCACGTGACCGTCCCCGGACCGTCGCTCCGTGTCAAATGGACGGTCGCATTCCCGCTCAGGACGCCAGGGCGCTCACGTCCTCGGTGAACCGGTCCGGGGCGCTGAGGTGCGGATACCGGCCCTCGGTGCCGTACACGGCGCACTCGGCGCCGGGGATGCGCTCGGCGAGCCACGCCGCGTAGCCCGGCCGCGGCTCGGCGGCGAACACCGACAGGTACCGGCACTCGACCTTCCGCGGGCCCGCGGTGATCTCCTCCAGCGCCGCGGCCGTGTCCCCGTCTTCCGCGGGCGCGTCGAGGGCCTGCTCGATGGCGGCCACGCCGTGGGCGACGTACCGGCACGCGAACAGCGAGGCGATGACCGCGGCCCTCCCGTGGGCCGCGATCACGGGCGCGCGGGTCCCCATGCCCGCGACGAACTCGGCGAGCGTCTCGGCGCGGTCGCCGATCCGCCCGCCGGAAGGCAGGTCGAGCACGGCCACGGAGTGCACGGCGGCGAGCCGCGCCGCGACCGGCCACCACGCGGACCGGTCCTCGCCGGTCTCGGTCAGCAGCAGCACGGGACGCCCGGAGGCGCCCCACAGCTCGCCGGTCCACTCGGGCTCCAGCAGGTTCTCGGAATACAGGGTCGGCACGAAGTGCTCCAGTCGGGGGAGTGCGGCAACGGGACGGCACGCCGCAGGACCGCACGGTCAGTGCGTCGGCGTGCAGGCTGGGGTCACCGTGCGGGCGGCGGGGCCCGTCCCGAGTAGACCCAGGCCCCGACCTGGAGCGCGACAGTCCCGCGGCGGCCCGGCCCCGCGGACACCCGGTCCGCCTCCGGCTCGCCGCCGTCGGCGACCAGCCAGGCGGCCTCCCGGCCCGCCGTCAGGCAGCCGCGCCACACCAGGGACATGACGGCCAGCACGAGGCCGTACACGAGGTGCGCGATGACGAGGGACGCCCGGTCCGTGACATGGCAGTGGCCGAGGATCCACACCGAGAGCGGATGGGCCGCAACCCATGCGAGATATCCGAACACGAGCACCGCGGCGGCGGTGAACAGGTTCAGGCTGATCGCGCGCTGTCGGTGAATGTCGGTCCTCCCCGGATTCACGGACAGCGTACTTCATCGTCTGCGAAGGCCCCTCAGATACGCCCAGGTACCCCGAAATCCGGCGAAATACCAGGTCAGCCTCACATCGGCGGTTAATCGATTGCCGGTTGTCGGACCCTCCCTTTACGCTCGGCAAGTGAGGTTCCTCCGTGCTCCCGAATACCCGCTCGCCGACCCGCTCCTCCCGGACGGCTCGCGCGGCGACCCCCTCGAACCTCCGCGCACCCCCTGGCGCCTCCTCGCCTGGCTCGCCAGCCGCAACAAGGGCCTCGCGATCAGCGCGCTCTTCACCTCCGGCCTCGCCCTCGGCTCGCTCCCGGTCCTGCCGTACTTCCTCACCGGCGCCGTCGACGGCGGCCTGCGCGAGCGCGACTGGGGCACCCTGACGTTCTGGGCCTGCGGCATGATCCTCGCCGGGTTCGCCTCCGCCGCGATGATCGTCTGGTCCCACCGACTCACGGTCTACTGGCGCATGGACGCCTCGTACCGCACGCTCCAGCTCGCCACCCGCAAAGTGAACCGACTCGGCGACGAGCTGCGCCGCAAGCTCACCACCGGCGAAGTGGTCTCCGTGGGCGCCACGGACATCAACCGGATCTCCTGGGCCGTGGACTCCCTCTCGCCGACCGCCGGGTGCCTCGTGGGCCTCGTCGCCGTCGGCGTCCTCCTCTTCAACACCTCGGTCGCCCTGGGCCTGACCATCTTCATCGGCGTGTTCCTCGTCGGCCTCGTCACCGGCCCGGTCCTGAACAAGCTCCAGGACCGCCAGGAGGCCTACCGCGAGCGCGTCGGCGACATCACCGGCCGCGCCTCCGACATCGTCTCGGGCCTGCGGGTCCTGCGCGGCATCGGCGGCGAGGCCCGCTTCACCGCCTCCTACCGCAAGGACTCCGAGGCCCTGCGCGAAGCCGGATACAAGGTCGCCGCCCCGCAGGCATGGCTCAACGCCCTCGGCGAAGGCACCCCCGCGGTCCTCCTCGGCGTCGTCATCTGGATCGCCGCCCGCCAGGTCGCCGCCGGGGACCTCACACCCGGCCAGATGGTCGCCGCCTTCGGCTACACCAGCGCCCTGCTGCTCCCGGTCCACTGGCTCATCGGCTGCACCTACCGGATCATCGAAGGCCGCGTCGCCGCCGGGAAGGTCTGCGAGCTGCTCAACACCCCCGAACGCGACGCCCCGGCCCAGACCCTCCCCGGCCCCGCCTCCGGCGCCGAGCTCCACGACCCCGAGTCCGGACTCACCGTCGAAGGCGGCGAGCTCCTCGCCGTCGCCTCCGCCGACTCCGAGCAGGTCGCCCGCGTCTTCGACCGCCTCGGCGGCTACGCCGACTCCGAGGCCCGCTTCGGCGACGTCCCCGTCGCCGTGCTCGACCGCGACGAGCTCCACCGCCGCGTCCTCGTCGCCGACCACGACGCGTACCTGTTCGCGGGCACCCTCGCCGCCGCGATCGGCGCCCGCGACGGGAGCGACCGCGTCGAAGCCGCCATCGAGGCCGCCTCCGCCGCCGACGTCGTCGAGTCCCTCCCGCAGGGCCTGGACTCCGAGCTCGACAACCAGGCCCGCACGCTCTCCGGCGGGCAGCGCCAGCGCCTGCGCCTGGCCCGCGCCGTCGCCGCCGCCCCCGAGGCCCTCCTGCTCCACGAGCCGACCTCCGCGGTCGACTCCCACACCGAGGCCCGCATCGTGGACCGGCTCTCCGCGACCCGCTCCGGCCTCGCCACCGCGGTCGCCACCACCTCGCCGCTGTGGCTCGGCCGCGCCGACCGCGTCGCGTTCGTCCAGGGCGGCAAGGTCGTCGCCACCGGCACCCACCACGACCTGGCCGCCGAGCACCCCGACTACCGCGCACTCGTCTCCCGGGAGGAAGCATGACCACCAAGGCGCCCGAGCGCCCCGCCGCCGGCCAGCTGCCCGTCGCCGACACCCCGGCCGTGCGCCGCGCCTTCCTGCGCCTGCTCCTGTCCGAGAAGCGCCGCGCCGCCGCCGCGATCGGCCTCCACCTGGTCGCCGCGGTCGCCGCCGCCGTCGCCCCGCTCCTCCTCGGCGAGATGCTCGACAAGCTCGCCGCCGGAGAAGGCGCCGGGGTCATCGACCGGCTGGCGCTCGGCCTCATCGGCTCCATCGTCGCCGTCATCGCGTTCACCTGGCTCGGCACGTTCGTGTCCCACCGCCTCGGCGAGAAGCTCTCCGCGCGGATGCGCGTCGAGTTCGTCGACCGCGCCCTGCGCCTGCCGATGCCCGTGGTCGAGCAGGCCGGCTCCGGCGACCTCATGACCCGCTCCTCCGCGGACGTCCCCGAAGCCGGGGTCCTGTTCCGCGACGGCCTCCCGCAGATCATCGTCTCGGTCCTCAAGGTGATCGTGTTCCTCGCCGCGATGCTCTGGGCCAGCCCCGTCCTCGGCCTGTGCATGCTCGTCATCGTCCCCGGCCTGGTCGTCGGCACCCGCTGGTACCTCAACCGCGCCCGCGACGGCTACCTCGCCGAACGCCAGGCCGAGTCCGGCATCGGCGACACCATCGGCGCCTCCGCCGACGGCGCCCGCACCACCGAGGCCTACCGCCTCCGCGCCCAGCGCGACGGCGCCGGGGACGCCACCGTCGCCCGCCACTGGAGCGCCGCCCGCTACACCCTCTACCTGCGCAGCGTCTTCTTCCCGTTCCTCGACGGCTCCTACGCGCTGCCCACCGCCGCGGTCCTCCTCGTCGGCGGCGCGCTCTACTTCGACGGCGCGATCACCCTCGGCACCGTCGCGTCCTGCGCGGTCCTCACCCGCCAGATCATGTTCCCGATCGACCACATCCTCATGTGGGTCGAGAAGGTCCAGCGCGGCTTCGCGGCCATGTCCCGCATCGAAGGCGTCGCCGAAGCCGAGGACACCGAGGCCAACGCCACCAATGAGCGTCCCGTGGACGGCACCGTCGACCTCATCGACGTCCGCTACGCCTACCCCTCCGGCGCGCGCGACGTCCTCCACGGCGTCAGCCTCTCCGTCCCCGCGGGCCAGCGCCTCGCCGTCGTCGGCCCCTCCGGCGCCGGGAAGTCCACGCTCGCGCGGCTCATCTCCGGCTCCGACACGCCCCGCGAGGGCCGCGCGGCCATCGGCGGCGTCGACGTCGCCGCGCTCCCGCTGGACGAGCGCCGCCGCCGCGTCACCCTCGTCACCCAGGAGCACCACGTCTTCACCGCGACCCTCCGCGACAACCTGATCCTCGCCAAGGCCGAGGCCACCGACCAGGAGCTGAAGGACGCGCTCGCCGCCGTGGGCGCCGACTGGGCCTTCGACCTGCCCGAGGGCCTCGACACGGACCTGGGCGGCAAGGCCCGCGAGCTCGACGCGGCCTCCGCGCAGCAGATCGCCCTGGCGCGCATCATCCTCGCCGACCCCGACGTCGTGATCCTCGACGAGGCCACCGCGATGCTCGACCCGCGGGCCGCCCGCGACACCGAACGCGCCCTCGCCGCGGTCCTGGAGGGCCGCACCGTGATCGCCATCGCGCACCGGCTTCACACCGCCCACGACGCCGACCGCATCGCCGTCGTCGAGGACGGCCGCGTCGCCGAACTGGGGGACCACGACGAGCTCATCGCGCTCGACGGCCACTACGCGGGGCTCTGGCGGGCCTGGCACGGCGAACCCGAGCACCGCGACGAGGACTTGGCCGCAGTGGGGAACCCGTTGTAAGGCAAAAAGAATGGGCCCCGAGCGAAAGCCCGGGGCCCGTACTGGTCCGAGAACACCACCACAAGTCGGAACACCCACCGACTCGTTCTTAGCAAGGAAACAGAAAGGAAACCAGGAAACCCGTTCCGAACCAGTACCGAGAGAGTATCACGTCACATTCGCCGTGGCTAGGGGTGCCGTATCCACCCCGCTCGATCCGTGCCGGCCTGTTTCCCCGACCCGTCGGGCCCGCCTCGCCGCACCGGACCGTCCGCGGCGCTATGACCCGTCCGCGCCCCGGCCGTGCCCGCCTCGGGCCCGCGCCGCGCACGGCCTAGACTCGACTGGTCTTCCCGCAGCTAGTAACCGTTAGGAAACACCTGTCGTGAGTACGATTTCACGCGAGGAGGTCGCGCACCTGGCGCGGCTGGCCCGCCTTGAGGTCACCGATGACGAGCTCGACGCCTTCGCCGGACAGCTCGACGTCATCCTCCAGTCGATGAAGACGCTCGCCGAAGTGGACACGGACGGCGTCCAGCCGACCTCGCACGCGGTGCCGCTGGTGAACGTGTTCAGGGAAGACCAGCCCCAGCCGTCCCTGCCCCGCGACGCCGTCCTCGCGGGCGGCCCCGACACCGCCGAGGACCGCTTCCGCGTCCCGCGCATCCTGGACGAGGAGGCCTGATGTCCCGCATCATCGACCGGACCGCCGCCGAGCTGGCCGCGGACATCCGCGAGGGCCGCCTGACCTCCGTCGAGGTCACCACCGCGTTCCTCGACCGCATCGCCGCCATCGACGGCACCATCAAGGCGTTCCTGCACGTCGACCGCGACGGCGCGCTCGCCGTGGCCGCCGACGTCGACGCCGCCGTCGCCGCGGGCGAGGACCTCGGCCCACTCGCGGGCGTCCCGATCGCGATCAAGGACGTCGTGGTCACCAAGGGCCTCCCGACCACCGCGGCCTCCAAGATCCTCGAAGGCTGGATCCCGCCCTACGACGCGACGATCGTCGAGCGCATCAAGGCCGCGAGGATGCCGATCCTCGGCAAGACGAACATGGACGAGTTCGCCATGGGCTCCTCCACCGAGTACTCCGCGTACTTCAAGACCCTGAACCCGTGGGACACCGGCCGCATCCCCGGCGGCTCCGGCGGCGGGTCCGCCGCGGCCGTCGCCGCGAAGATGGCCCCGCTCGCCATCGGCACCGACACGGGCGGCTCGATCCGCCAGCCCGGCGCCGTCACCGGCACCTTCGGCGCCAAGCCCACCTACGGCGGCAACTCCCGCTACGGGCTCATCGCCTTCTCCTCCTCGCTCGACACGCCCGGCCCGGTGTCCCGCAACGCCCTCGACGGGGCGCTCCTGCACGAGGTCATCTCCGGGTACGACCCGCGCGACTCGACCTCCATCGACGCGCCCGTGCCGCCCGTCGTGGAGGCCGCGAAGGCCGGAGCGAACGGCGACCTCACCGGCGTCAAGCTCGGCGTCGTCAAGGAGTTCAAGGAAGGCGCCGACGCGGCCGAGCCCGGCGTCATCGCCGCCTACGAGGCCGGCGTGGAGCAGCTCGTCAAGCTCGGCGCCGAGATCGTCGAGGTCTCCTGCCCGTCGTTCGCGTACGCGCTGCCGACGTACTACCTCATCGCCCCGTCCGAGGCCTCCTCGAACCTGGCCCGCTACGACGGTGTCCGCTACGGCCTGCGCGCCGGGGACGACGGCAAGCACTCGCTCGAAGAGGTCATGAGCCTCACCCGCGAAGCCGGGTTCGGCCCGGAAGTGAAGCGCCGCATCATCCTCGGCACCTACGCGCTCAGCGCCGGGTACGTGGACGCGTTCTACGGCAAGGCCCAGAAGGTCCGCACGCTCATCAAGCAGGACTTCGAGAAGGCCTTCACGCAGGTCGACGCGATCATCAGCCCGACCACGCCGTTCATCGCGTTCGAGTTCGGCGCCCGCACCGGCGACCCGTACCAGATGTACCTCGCCGACCTCTACACGATCCCGACGAACATGTACGGCGGCCCCGGCGTCTCCGTCCCCGTCGGCCTCTCCGAGGGCATGCCCGTGGGCCTCCAGGTCATGGGCCCGGTCCTGGGCGACGACATCACCTACCGCGTCGCGGCCGCGCTGGAGTCCACCCAGGACGTCCTCCTCGCCGACACCGCGCCCGAGACCGAGGGGAAGTAAGCACATGACGAAGTTGAACACCTTCGAGCAGGCCGTCGAGACCTACGAGCCCGTCCTCGGCCTCGAAACGCACATCGAGCTCGACACGAACACCAAGATGTTCTGCGGCTGCGCCACCGCCTTCGGCGCCGAGCCGAACACCCAGGTCTGCCCCGTCTGCCTGGCCCTCCCCGGCGCCCTCCCGGTCGCCAACCGGGCCGCCGTCGAGGCCACCATCAAGATCGGCCTGGCGCTCAACTGCACCATCGCCGAGTGGACCCGCTTCGCCCGGAAGAACTACTTCTACCCGGACATGCCGAAGAACTTCCAGACCTCCCAGTACGAGGAGCCGCTCTGCGAGAACGGCTACGTCGACGTGGTCGTGGACGGCGAGGTCCACCGCGTCGAGATCGAGCGCGTCCACCTGGAAGAGGACACCGGCAAGACCCTCCACGTGGGCGGCACGACCGGCCGCATCCACGGCGCCACCGAGTCCCTCGTGGACTACAACCGCGCCGGCATCCCCCTCGTGGAGATCGTCACCCGCCCCGTCCCCGGCACCGGCGCCCTCGCCCCCGAGGTCGCCCGCGCCTACACCGCCGAGCTGCGCGACATCGTGCGCTCCCTGGGCGTCTCCGACGTGCGCATGGAGCAGGGCTCCCTGCGCTGCGACGTCAACCTCTCGCTGAACAGGCCCGGCGAGGAGTGGGGCACCCGCACCGAGACGAAGAACGTCAACTCCCTGCGCTCGGTCGAGCGCGCCGTCCGCTACGAGGTGCGCCGCCAGTCCGCGCTCCTCGACGCGGGGGAGCGGATCTTCCAGGAGACCCGCCACTTCCACGAGGCCACCGGCGAGACCAGCCCCGGCCGCTCCAAAGAGGAGGCCACGGACTACCGGTACTTCCCGGAGCCCGACCTCGCCGTCATGGAGCCGTCCCGCGAGTGGGTCGAGGAGCTGCGCGCCACGCTGCCCGAGCTCCCGCGCAAGCGCCGCGAGCGCCTCCAGGCCGAATGGTCATTGGGGGACAAGGAGATGCAGTCGGTCGTCAACGCCGACGCCGTCGGGCTCATCGAAGCGACCGTGGCCGCCGGGACGACCCCCTCGGGGGCCGTCAAGTGGTGGCTCGGCGAGCTGTCCCGCCGCGCCAACGAGTCCGGCGAGGAGCTCGCCGCGCTCGCCATCACGCCCGCGCAGGTCGCCGAGCTCCAGGGCATGGTCGACGACGGGCGCCTGAACGACAAGCTCGCCCGCCAGGTCATCGACGGCGTCCTCGCCGGAGAGGGCTCCCCGGCCGACGTCGCCGCCAAGCGCGGCCTGGAGGTCGTCTCCGACACCGGCGCGCTCGAAGCGGCCGTGGACGAGGCCATCGCCGCCAACCCGGCCGTCGCCGACAAGATCCGCGGCGGCACCCACGCGGCCGCGGGCGTCCTCATCGGCGCGGTCATGAAGGCCACCAAGGGCCAGGCCGACGCCGGGACGGTCCGCCAGATCATCCTGGACAGGCTGAGCTAGTCCACCACCGTGAAAGGCCGGGCGACACGCCCGGCCTTTTCGCGTTCACTGTCCGTTCAATCCCAGTGTGAGCTGCGAGTCTCCGGGTACCCCACAGAGCGATGTTGTTCACAGAGGATGGGTATCCTGGAGCGGTCAGGTGCACTGCGACCCGAGGAGGTGAGGGCCATGGGCGACGACCCCGGATCTAGTCGAGATACGACCGCGTTCTTCCCATTTTGCTTTCACCGTGCCTCGCGCCCTCCTATCGTAAAGCGGGCGGCCTGACCTGCGTTTTCTGCTGACGCGTCCGAGAGGCACGGCCCTTTCCTCGTGTTAGGAGGTGGCTGACGCATGGCGACGACCATTCAGCCCATTTCGCCCGCGGCAGTCGATGAACTCGCCGCACTCCGGCTCGAACTCGCCGACTTCTCGACCGTCGAGCTCGTCGAAGAGCTCCCCCGCATGGACCTCGCCGACCAGGCGCTCCGGTTCCGACTGCTGCCCAAGGACCGCGCGCTCGTCGTCTTCGAGGAGCTCGACCCGGTCCACCAGCAGGAGCTCATCGACGGCCTCAAGACCGACTTCGTGCGCGAACTGCTCGAATCCATGGAGGCCGACGACCGGGCCAAGCTCTTCGACGAGATGCCCGCGAAGGTCGCGACCCGCTTCCAGTCGCAGCTGAGCGCCGCCGACCGGCGCCAGACCGCCCAGCTCCTCGGGTACGACCCCGAGTCCGCCGGGCGCATCATGACGCCCGACTACGTGTCGCTGCGCGCGTCGATGACCGCCGCCGCCGCGATCGAGCGCATCCGGCACCTGCGCGAGCGCCCCCGGCACCTCGACGTGCTGCCGGTGACCGACGGGCACCGCAAGCTCCTCGGCACCGTCACCCTCGCCGACCTCGTCAGCGCCGACCCCGACACCGAGGTCGCCGACCTCATCGCCAGCGAGCACTACCAGGTCTCCACCGACACCGACCAGGAGGAGGCCGCGCGCCTCATCCAGGAGGCCAACCTCAACGCGCTCCCGGTGGTCGACCACGAGGATCGCCTCGTCGGCCTCATCACCTGGGACGACGCCATGGAGGTCCTCGAAGCCGAGGACACCGAGGACGTCGCCCGCTCGGCCGGCGCCGAGCCGCTGGACCGGCCGTACCTCTCGGCCGGCGTGTTCATGCTGGCGCGCAAGCGCGCCGTGTGGCTGCTCGTCCTCGCCGTCTCGGCCTCGCTCACGGTCACCGTCCTCAACTACTACGAGACGTACCTCGCGAACGTCACCGTCCTCGCGGTCTTCATCTCGCTGCTCACCGGCACCGGCGGGAACTCCGGGTCGCAGGCGTCGGTGACGATCATCCGCGCCATGGCCGTCGGCGAGGTCCGCTTCTCCGACGCCTTCCGGATCACCTGGCGCGAGTCGCGCGTGGGCTTCGTCCTCGGCACGCTGCTCGCGCTCGTCGGCGGGCCCGTCGTCGGCTTCGTCTACGGCTGGGACATCGGGCTCATCATCGGCATCACCCTGCTGGTGATCTGCACGTGGTCCACGTTCGTCGGCTCGCTGCTGCCGCTGCTGGCGAAGAAGGTCGGCATCGACCCGGCCCTCGTGTCGGCCCCGATGGTCTCGACCCTGTGCGACGCGACCGGCCTGCTCATCTACTTCTCGGTGGCCGCGCTGGTCCTCGGACCGGCCCTGACCGGCTGAGCCGCAAGCGAAAAGCCCCCGGTGCCGTGCCGCACCGGGGGCCTCTCAGTTCTACTGCGCGAGTGCTTCCGCAAGGAAGTCCGTGCGCTGCTGGACGATCGCCGCCAGCGACTCCGCCGAAGCGGCCGCGTCGCCGCCGCTCAGCTCGGCCGCCGCCTGCGCGGTCTCGACCGCTTCCAGCGCCGCCCCCGAGGCGTACAGCGCGTCGTACATCTCCTGGTAGGCGCTGTCGTACTCGTCCTGGAACGCCTCCGACGCGAGGAACCGCTCCTTCAACTCGTTGCCGCCCATACTGAAGCCGCCGCCGTCCTCGCCGCCCTGGGGCATCTCCATGCCCTCCGGCATCTCCATGCCTTCGGGCAGCTCCATGCCCTCGGGCAGCTCCATGCCCTCGGGCAGCTCGCCGCCGAAGCCGCCGCCGCCCATGCCGCCACCGCCGCCGATCGAAGCGGTCTCGTCGGGTGCGAGGTCCGCGCTCTGGAGCGTCAGGTCCACGTCCCACGTCAGGATCGAGATGAGCCCGGTGTCGAAGTCGTACCAGAGGTAGTAGTTCTGGCCCGGCCCCGACATGTCGTCGCCGTTGGCCACGAGGTTCTGGAAGGCCGTGTACTGCGCGAACGAGGCCACGTCGATCCAGTCGCCCAGCTCCGCGTCGAAGGTCGCGTCGTCGGCCCCGCTCATCCACTCCAGGAAGTCGATGAGCGGCTGCGCGTCGGAGGAGCCCTCCATGCTCAACTGCTTGAAGTCGTCCTCGTACTCGTCGGGGTCGGCCCCCTGGTACGTGAACGAGCCGGTCGACAGGGCCTTGTACAGCACCCCGGTGTTCTCCCCGTACTCCTCCTCGGCCCAGGTCACGTCCATGATGTCCACGACCCGGCGGGTGACCGCCTCGCCGCCGTTGACCGACACCGTCGAGTACGTCCAGTCGTAGGAGGACTGGCCGCTCGCTTCGAGGAGCTCCAGGGTCACGGCCTCGTTGAGCGAAGTGCCCTCGGTCCCGCCGCCCATCGCGGAGTCCACGCGCAGGCTGATCTGCTTGTTGCCCTGGTACACCTGCCCGTCGACGTACTTCGAGAAGTCCACCAGCCACGGCAGGCCCTCGGGGTCGTCGAAGCTCAGCGTCGATCCGCCCATGCCCCCCATGCCCCCGGCGCCGCCTTCGCCGCCGCCGGGGAACTCCATGCCTTCGGGCATCTCCATGCCCTCCGGAAGCTCCATGCCCTCGGGCATCTCGCCCCCGCCGGGGAACCCGCCGCCGTCCTCGCCGCCCATCGACATGCCGCCGCCGAGCGCCGACAGCGTCGAGTTGCCCTTCAGCCTGATCCCCACGTCGGCGATCGTGACGCCGTCGATCGTGATGTCGGCCTTGATCCAGCCCTTCTCGCCGGAGTCCTCGAACTCCTCGACCATCTCGTCGTAGTCCGCGTCGCTGTACGACAGGCCGATCTCGTGCGCCACCGAGGTGTCGAACAGGTCCACGGTCCCCTGGATGTCGTTGGTGACCACGAAGCCCTCGTTGGCGTCGGAGTACACCAGGGCCGTGGCGCGCACCGTCCCGACCGCCAGCGTGAGCACCGCGATCAGCCCGACCGAACCGGCGATGAGCTTCCAGTAGTGCCTGAGGCTCACCGGGATGCGGTGCCGGAGCTTCTTGCGGGCCACGGCTACAGGTCCGTCTGGTCGTAACCGGTCAGGACGGTCACCTGCTGCCCCGAGGTCACCTCGCGCAGCTCGCCGAGGAGCCCCGCGGCGTTCTTGGCCTTCTTCAGGCGCACCGTGTACGTGTACTCCAGGAGCGCGCCGCCGCGGATCGTCTCGATGCTCACCTGCTCGTACTCGTCGGTGTTGCGGATGAGCACGTCGTCGATCCGGTCGGCGTAGTCCTCGTCGGTCGGCACATGCACCTTGACGACCTGGCGCTGCACGTTGTGCGCGAACCAGTTGAACCGGTACATGAGCACCAGCACCAGGCACACGACGACCGTGGCGATGATCGCGAGCAGGTAGAACCTGGTCCCGCAGGCCATGCCCACGCCCATCACCAGGAAGATGTACCCGACGTCGCGGGTCTCCTTGAGCGCGTTGCGGAACCGGATGATCGAGAGCGCGCCGACGAGCGCGAACGCCCGCGCCACGTTCGAGCCGACGATCAGCATGATCACCGCGATGATCATGCCCATGACGATGAGGGTCTGCACGTACGACTGGCTGTACGAGACGTTCCGGTGCGTCCACCGGTAGACGAGCCCGATCACGCAGCTCAGGATGAAGGAGAGCGTCAGCGAGATGGCGATGTCCGCCACGCTGAACTCGGCCGAGAGGTCGTTGAAACCGGTAAGGAAGTCCATGGTCGCTTTCTGGTGTTAGACGGAGGCCGAGGCCTCGTTCTTGGAGTGGACCGAGTAGTCGTCCTCGGTGGGGACGTGGAAGACCGAGCGCGGGGCCATGCCGTGCGCCTCGATGCTCTGGCAGTACTTGGAGATGCGCACGACGGACATGCCGAGGCGCGCGGCCATGTCGGTGACCCAGTACGGGACCCGCTCGTTGGCCTTGACCTCCACGATCGCCTTGTGCGGCGGGATGATGAGCCGGTTCTCGACCTCGGCGCCCAGGTGGAAGTCGCGGTCGCGCCCCCGCACCCGGTGGTCGATCGTCACGCGCAGCCCCAGGTCCGCGTCGGAGCCCAGGTACGCCTCGCGGCTGTACGCGGTGATCGCGGTGGGCCGCAGCCCGTGCCCCTCGACCAGGCCCATGACCTCTTCGAGGAACGGCCGCTGCTCCGGCAGGTGGTCGATGAGGACCGCCTCGTCGCACAGCTTGCGCGCCAGCAGGTACGGCACCTTCACGCGCCGCTTCTGCGTGACCCGGTTGACCCGCTGCTTGATCTCGATGTACACGGGCGTGTCGTCGGTGAGCTCGTGCCGCTCGCCGTACGCGCGCACCCGGACCTTGCGGCGGAACCGCAGGCCCTCGATCTTCTCCCAGTAGTACCGCAGCGAAGCGGAGTCGTAGTACAGGCTCGCGACCGGGTACCCGCCGTGCACGGTGAACGGGTCGGCCTCCATGCGGGCGGCCAGCTCCTCGCGGAGCCGCGGGACCTCCTCGTACGAGAGGAGGTACTTGATCTCGAAGCGGTTGAACGAGTGCAGTGCGCTGGCGGTGCGGCGCAGGTGTCCGGCGTCGGGTCCGGTCATTGGCGCTCCTTGTCAATCGGGAACGCAATGAGTCAAACCGCGCAAACTGATTTTGAACTCTGGGTTAACTCAAGATCAGCTCAAGACGGACGGGAGATGAACGGAAGTCGCTAATCCTCCTGCGGCGCAGTCGACTCCGTGCCGCTCTGGATCTCGCCCTCGTTCACCTGGTCGTCCAGGGGGATCACGGTCCGGTCCAGCGTCACGTCCGTGGAGTCCCCGGCGCCGACCGAGATCGAGTCGTAGGCGGTGAGCGCCTTCGTGTTCGGGTCGAAGTACAGGATGTCCATCTCCATCTTCCCCGACGACGAGGACGTGAAGTGGCGCAGCCCGCCCGCGCCCGTGGACCCCTCGACCATGAGCATCGTGCCGTCCCCCAGGTCCGACACCGACCGCTCGTGCATGTGCCCGGCCAGCACCAGCGGCACCACCCCGGCCAGCGGCTCGGCCATCGGCGGCTCGTGGACCATCGCCACGTCCGCGCCGCCCGCGTCGGTGATCGCGCCCGCCAGCCGCTCCCCGGACTCGGCGAGCATCTGCTGCACGTACTCCTTGCCCGGCAGGTTCCCCTTGTCCGGCGTGAACTGCGGGTCGGGCACCCCGCCGAAGCGCAGCCCCGCGATCTCCCGCACCTCGCCGTCGAGGATCACCACGTTGTCGTAGGCCGCGAGCGCGGCGACCGTGGTCGCCGAGTCGTGGTTGCCCTTGACGAACACGTACGGCGCGTCGATCTGCTCCACGCCGCGCGAGAAGATCTCGGCCTCCTGCTCCGAGCCCCAGTCGTTCATGTCGCCGGTGTCGGCGACCGCGTCGATGTCGAACTGCCCGACCACGGTCTCCATCAGGTGCCACGCGTTCGGGTTCAGGTGCAGGTCCGAGACGTGCAGGACCCGGATCGAGTCGTCCTCGATGCCGACCTGCGGCATGTCCATCGCCAGCGTGTAGAACCCGGAGATGTTCGTGACGATCTGCTGGAGGTCCCCGACGTACTCCTCGTAGTTCTCCGCGATGTTCTCGGCGCTGCCGACCACGCTGGGCGCGTACGTGAGCAGCCCCTCGTACCGCGGCTGCGAGATCGACTCGGTCCGCAGCGTGCCCGCCGCGAAGCCCACCAGCGCGGTCGTGACCGCGAGCGACGTGAGCCCCGTGAGCAGCGCGCGGCGCATGTTCCGGAACGCGAGCGCCCCGACCAGCAGCCCGCACAGCGTCACGATCGCGAGCGCCTCCACGGCCACGCGGATCACCGCGTCCGTGACGTCCTTCGCGAGGTTCTGCGACGCGGTCGTGAACCCGTCGGGGGAGTTCATGATGTACTGCGCCTCGACCGGGTCGATCGAGTCGAGCGACAGGTCCAGGCCGATCGGCCCGTCGTGGCTGTCGAATATGATGTCGCCCAGCGGCGGGATGTTCACCGTCGTCTCGCCGCTGACGTCCGGGCGGATCGACACGGTCGTGTCGAACGGCCCGATGTCGGCCTTCGTGCCGCCGACGAGCGCGAGCCCCGCGGCGGCGGCCCCGACACCCAGTGCCAGGATCGCGGCGGCGACGGCCCCGCGGCGCGTCGCGGGGGAGTTCCTGAAGCGCGACCAGCCCGCGGCCGTCCTGCGCCACAGGGATCTCGCGCGCCGTGCGACGGGGCGTGCGGCGTCTCGGAGGCGGCGCAGGGCGGGGGACCGGTCGTTCATCTAGACCCTTCCTTGTGCGGCGTAGCTGGTGGAGAAGCGGATGATGCGGTCGTCGGCCTCGTTCGCGGTGCAGCCGCGCTCCTCGACGCAGCGGCCGTCGCGGTTCGAGGTCGTCACCCACAGCATCCCGTCGGGGCCCATGGCGACCGATCGTAGTCGACCGAACTCGCTGACGACGGCGGCTTGCGGTTCGCCCGCGGGCGCGCCGGACGAGTCGAACTGCGCGATCCACAGGCGCTGGCCGCGCAGGCACGCGGTGACGAGCGAGTCCTCCAGGAACACGGCCCCGGCGCAGGACCCCTCGAAGGGCTCCCAGGTCAGGACCGGGTCCGCGTACTGGTCGTCGCCGCCGGGGCCCTCGTAGTACGGCCAGCCGTAGTTCGAGCCGGGCTCGATCAGGTTGACCTCGTCGGCGATGTCCTGGCCGAACTCGGTGGCGTACAGGTCGCCCGCGGCGTTCCACGCGAGGCCCTCGATGTTGCGGTGGCCCAGCGAGTAGACGGGGGACGCGGGGTCGGGGTTCCCCTCGGCGGGCTCGCCCGCGGCGGTGATGCGGAGGATCTTGCCGGCCAGGGAGTCCGGGTCCTGCGCGGCCTCGCCGTTCCCGGCGTCGCCGGTGGCCGCGTACAGGAACCCGTCGGGGCCGAATTCGAGCGCGCCGCCGTTGTGGTGGTCGGAGGCGGGGATGCCGGTGAGGACCGGTTCGGGCGCGGCGTCGGTGGTCGGGTCGATGCGGACGATCCGGTTGTCCTCGTCGCTCGTGTAGTAGAGGTACACGGCGTGGTCGTCGTCGTAGGCGGGGGAGACGGCGACGCCGAGGAGACCGCCCTCGCCGGTGTCGTCCACGTCGATCGTGCGCAGCTCGGCGGGCTCGCCCGCGGTCCCGTCCTCGGCGACGGGGATCTGGAGGAGCCGCCCGGTGCGCTCGCCGACGATCGCGGTGCCGTCGGGGAGGAAGTCCAGGCCCCACGGCATTTCGAGCCCCTCGGCGACGACGTCCATGAACGTGGCCGGGCTCTCGGGCGCGCCCGAGGGGGTCGGCAGGTTCGGGGGCTCGCCGGACTCGGGCTCGGGCGGCTCGCCGAAGGAGCACGAGGCGAGCGAGAATGCGGCGGCGGCAGCCGCCGCGGCCGTTAGCAACCTGCGCATGGCGACAACCTTATAGGCCGTCCACGACACGTCCCGCTCCCCGCGATCCACCGCCCCGGGGTCCCCAGGGCGGCCCGGTTCTATGCACGGCCCCGGCGGTCGAAAGCGATTGCTGCGGCTAGGCTCGGGAATTGTGAAAGTCTGGATCGCCCACGAAGCGGGCCGCGCACTCCTGGGCCCACTCCCCGCGGACGTCGAGGTCGAGGTCTACGACGGCAAGTCCGACTACCCGTCCGACCCCGCCGCCGTCGACTTCTGGGTCCCGCCGTTCCTCGCCCAGTCGAAGGTCACGACCCCCTTGCGGGACATGACGTCCCTGAAGGCGATCCAGCTCCTCAGCGCGGGCGCGGAGGTCTGGGTCCCGGTCGTCCCGCCCGGCGTGACCCTCTGCGACGCCCGCGGCGTCCACACCGGCGTCACCGCCGAGTGGACCGTCGGGGCGGTCATCGCGTCGATGCGCGGCTTCGACCTGTTCGCCCGCCAGCAGACCCGCCACGAGTGGCGCGTCGAGTGGACCACCACCGCGGTCGGCAAGCGCGCCTTGATCGTCGGCGCCGGGGACATCGGCGAGAAGGTCGCCGAGGTGCTCACCGTCCTCGGCGTCGAAGTCGAGAAAGTGGCCCGCCGCGAGCGCCCCGGCGTCCACCCGATCGCCGCGGTCGAGACCCTCCTGCCCGAGTTCGACATCGTGGTCCTGATCCTCCCGCTGACCGACGCCACCCGCGGCCTCGTGGACGCGAAGTTCCTGTCCCGCATGAAGGACGGCGCCCTCCTCGTCAACGCCGCCCGCGGTCCGATCGTCGACACCGACGCCCTCGTCGCCGAGGTCGCCTCCGGCCGCCTCCGCTGCGCCCTCGACGTCGTCGACCCCGAACCCCTTCCCGCGGGCCACCCCCTCTGGGACCTCGAAGGCGCCCTCATCACCCCCCACGCGGGAGCGTCAGTGGACGGCACCCTCGACCGCGCCTACGCCCCGGTGGGCCCCCAGATCCGCCGCTTCGCGGCAGGACAGCCCCTGGAGAACGTCGTCGCCGACGGCTACTGACGCTCCTCGGGGGCGTTCTCGCGCAGTTCCTGGCCGCCGATCTCCAGGACCTGCGGGAGGTTCTCGGGCTTGAGGGGGTCGAGCTTGATCTGGGACTGGTCGGCGAGTATGGCCTGGACGCCCTCGTTGCCGGTGGCGAAGCCGTCGATCTGCTTCCAGGGGATCTCGCGGGTGGTGAACACGCCGCGGACGCTGATGCCGTCGGTGGTGACGTCGACGCCGGAGCGCCACGCCCACATGGAGATCCCGAGGGGCGCGAGGAGCAGGAGCGCGCCGAGGACGATCGAGACCGGGCTCCAGAGCGGCTGCTCCAGCATGAGCGAGAGGGACAGCGGGGCCACGGTCAGCCAGGCGACGAAGGCCGCGCCGGTGATGGCCGCGGAGCGGCGGATGCGCAGGCGGCGGGTCGGGAGCGGGGAGTCTGCGGGCGTCATGGGTCCAGATTGACACACCCGGGCGCGGGGTCCGCACAGTGCCGGTCCGGTTTCTGTCCGATTGTCGCTTGACGTGAGCGTCGCACGTGGCACGATCAGGTCATCGGCAGCGGAACGAGCCTGGTGGGGGTGAGTGTGGCCGTCAAGATCACATTCCGTCCGACGACGCGACAGGTCATCGGCCGCGCCCTGTTCCTCGGCGGCGTCTCCGCGCTGGTGGCGCTCGTGCCCGCCGTCGGGTACATGCTCGCCGCGGGCCACTGGTCCCACCTCACCCTCGGCGGCCTCGTGCTCGTCGCCGCCGCGGTGGCCCTCGCGGTCGCCTACGCCGGGGCCCGCCGCCACGGCGTGGTCCTCGACGAGCGCGGCATCCACCCGCTCGACGCCCAAGGGACGCAACCGAAGGCCGAACGGTACGCCGCGTGGACCGAGGTCGCCGACATCCGCGCCGAGCGCCGCGCGGGCCGCACCGTCCCGGTCGTCTACGTCAGCGACCCGGCGCAGAAGCCCTGGCGCCTCCGGGCCCCCTACTCCGGCCGCGCGCTCTCGGCCGACGCCGAACTGGACGAGAAGATCTTCGTCATGCGGTCCCTCTGGGAGGGGTACCGGCGGGGCCTCCCGCCGCGCCGCTCCGGCGAATAACGGCATCGACCAGCGTCACTGTCGGCAAGCGCACTCACATCCTGAAACTTCCGAAACATTTCAGTGCCACCGAGGCGGAATGCGATTGCCAATCGTGACGCTATCGTGACCTTTACGGCGACTTACCAGCCTTGACCCGGTTTTTGCGCTGCCGTACGCTCACCGCTATTACCGAAAGTTTTCGGACCTCTTCCGGAAATCCCCCAACAGTTTCGGTACGCCGCGGAGTCGTGCAGGGCTCCGGCGGACCCCTTCATGTGCACTGCGCGACCACGGAAGGAGCGCTCACCGATGAGCACTCAGCAGCCCCGCAGCAACCCCTCCGAACGGCCCGCCCTCCAATGGCACCCCGCCCTCACTCGCCGCGGCCTCGTCCTCGGCGGCGCCGCCGCGATCACCGCCTCCGCCGCCGGATGCAGCTTCTTCTCCACCGAGAACGACGCCGCCGAAGGCGGCGGCGACAAGGGCCCCGAAGCCCCCATGCTCGCCGAGCGCGTCGAAGCCGGCGACCTCCCGCCCGTCGAGGAGCGCCTCCCCAAGGAACCCCTCGTCGTCACCCCCGCCGAGTCCTCCGGCCAGTACGGCGGCACCTGGACCACCGCCGTCACCGGCGCCGCCGACGGCCCCTGGCTGTGGCGCACCATCAACGACGGCCACCTCCTCGAACGCTCCCGCGACTGGACCGAGATCCGCCCCAACATCGCCGTCAGCCTCGAACCCAACGCCGACGCCACCGAGTTCACGATCGTCCTCCGTGAAGGCGTCAAGTGGTCCGACGGCGAGCCGCTCACCACCGCCGACGTCGAGTTCGCCTTCGTCAACGTCGCCTCCAACCCCGAACTCACCCAAGGCTTCCCGACCGAGCTCTCCTCCATCGACGGCAGCCCCGCCGAACTGGAGATCGTCGACGACTACACGTTCATCATCCGGTTCAACTCGCCCAAGCCCCTCTTCCGCGACGACATGGCCGCCGGCACCTCCGGCCAGCGCTTCACCATGTACCCCCGCCACTACCTGGAGCAGTTCCACCTCGACTTCAACCCGAACGCCGACCAGGAGGCCATCGACGAGGGCTTCGACGGCTGGGTCGCCCGCTTCACCTCCAAAGGCAACCTCTGGAACTTCATGTGGGAGAACCCCGACCTCCCCACGCTCCTGCCGTGGATCTGCAAGAAGCCGATCTCCGACGCCGACTACGCCCTCTTCGAGCGCAACCCCTACTACTGGAAAGTGGACGAGGACGGCAGCCAGCTCCCGTACCTCGACGAGGTCCGCTACAACATCATCGCCGACGTCGAGACCATGTTCGCCCACGCGATCAACGGCGACTACGACTTCCACTCGCGCCACTTCAACGACAACGCCCACCGCGCCGACGCCGTCGACAACGAGGGGAACGGCGGCTACACCGTCCTCGACCTCGAATCGACCTACTCCAGCGACATGAACCTCGCGTTCAACATGAACCACGAGAACCCCGCCCTGCGCGCGATCTTCCAGGACAAGCAGTTCCGCATCGCCATGTCCCACGCCATCAACCGCCAGGAGCTCATCGACGTCCTCTGGAACCGCGTCGGCGAACCCGCCCAGGCCGCCCCCCGGCCCGAGTCCCGCTTCTACGACGAGGCCTTCGACACCCAGTACCTCGAATACGACCCCGACACCGCCAACCAGCTCCTCGACGACGCCGGCTACGCCCTCGGCTCCGACGGCGTGCGCGCCGCCGCCGACGGCACCCGCCTCGAATTCACCGCCGCGGTCGCCGACGACGCGCTCCTGGGCACCATCTGGATCAACGCCCTCGACATGATCGTCGACACCTGGGCCGAAGTCGGCGTCCAGCTCCACATCGGCAGCCAGCCCCGCGAGAACTGGCAGGTCGTCGTCAACGAGTCCGACTTCGACCTCACCGTGTGGACCGGCGACGGCGGCAACATCGACGAGACCACGTCCACCTACTGGTACATGGCCGCGGGCCCCGGCGGCGGCGCGTTCTTCGCCCGCCAGTGGTCCGAGCTGTACACCAACGGCACCACCCAGGACCCCCTCGTCGCGGACCCGCCCGCGTTCATCACCGAGCAGTGGGACCTCTACGACCAGTTCAAGGCCGAGCCCGACGAGGCCGCCCGCGACGAGATCTTCAAGCAGATCCTCGCCATCGCCAAGGACGAGTTCCTCGCCATCGGCACCGTCCGCGGCCAGGGCGCCTGGGCCGTGGTCGCCGACCGGCTCAAGAACGTCGGCGGCACCATGCCCGAGAACCCCAGCTACGGGACGCCGGGCCCCGCCGCGCCCGAGCAGTGGTACATCGACGAGAACTAGTCAGGCAGAGGGACGACCGTGCTTCGATACCTGGGTCGCCGCGCGCTCTACATGGCGGCGACGCTGCTGGCGATCTCGCTGGTGGTCTTCGTGATCATCAACCTGCCGCCCGGCGACTACGTGACCGCCCTCCAGTCCCGCTACGCCGCACAGGGACAGGGACTGACCACACAGGACCTGGAGAACCTGCGCGTCAGGTACGGCCTCGACGGCAACCTGCTCCAGCAGTACTGGCACTGGTTCACGCAGATCGTCCTGCACGGCGACCTGGGCATGTCCTTCGAGCACGAGAAGCCCGTCTCGCAGGTCATCGCGCCGCGCCTGGGCTGGACCATCGCGGTCTCGCTCATCACCCTCCTGGTGACGTGGGCGCTGGCGTTCCCGATCGGCGTCTACTCGGCCGTCAAGCAGCACTCGATCGGCGACTACGCGGTGACCACCGTCGGCTTCCTGGGCCTGGCGACCCCGAACTTCCTGATCGCGCTGGTGTTCATCTACTTCAGCGTGACCTGGTTCGGGTCCGTCCCCTCGGGACTGTGCTCCCCGGAGTGGTGCGACGCGTCCTGGAACCTCGGGAAGCTCCTCGACCTGCTGGGCCACTTGTGGATTCCGATGATCGTCATCGGCACGGGCGGCGTCGCGGGGCTGGTGCGGATCATCCGCAACAACCTGCTCGACGAGCTGCGCCGCCCGTACGTGACGGCCGCGCGCGCCCGCGGCGTCCCCGAGGGCCCGCTGCTGCGCCGCTACCCGCTCCGCGTGGCCCTCAACCCGTTCGTGTCCACGATCGGGTGGATCCTCCCGCTCCTGCTGGTCGGCGACATCGTCGTGGGCCAGATCCTGAGCCTGCCGACGCTCGGCCCGATCCTCCTGGGCTCCTTGAAGTCCCAGGACATGTACCTGGCGGGGTCGATCATCATGGTCCTCAGCGTCGTCACCGTCATCGGCACGCTCGTCTCGGACCTGCTGCTCGGCTGGCTCGACCCCCGCATCCGACTCGGACACCAGAGGTGACGCCCCGATGACGCTCAAAGAATCGGACGCCCCCGGCTCGACCCCCGGCCCGAGCGAGGCCCGGCGCACCCGCGCCTCCCAGCGCCGACTCGTGTGGTGGGCCTTCAAGAAGCACCGGCTCGCGCTCGTCTCCGCGTGGCTCCTCGCCGCGATGCTCGTCGTGATCGCCCTGTGCGAGTTCATGGCCCCCTTCACCGACCGCCACCGCGACTCGGAGTACACGACGGCCCCGCCGCAGGTCCTCAAGCTCTGGGACACCGACGGCCCCGACGGGTTCCGCTTCGGCCTCCACGTCGACGGCTACACGTCCGAACAGGACCCCCGGTCCCTGCGGATCACCTACGAGCCCAACCCCGACGACCGCGTGGACGTCGGCCTCTTCGTCAAAGGCGAGGAGTACGAGCTCTTCGGCCTCATCCCCATGGACCGGCACCTCATCGGGCCCGAAGACGTCGACGACCCGATGTACCTGTTCGGCACCACCACCGACGGCCAGGACCTGCTGAGTCAGCTCGTGTACGCCACCCGCGTCTCCGCCTCGGTCGGCATCATCGGCGTGCTGCTGGCGTTCCTGCTCGGCATCGTCCTCGGCGGCGTCTCGGGGTACTTCGGCGGGTGGATCGACAACGTCGTGCAGCGCGTCATCGAGCTCATCATGTCGGTCCCGTCGATCCCCCTGTGGCTCGGCCTCGCCGCCGCGCTCCCGGCCACGATGGGCCCGGTGGGCAGGTACTTCATCATCACGACGATCCTCGCGCTCGTCGCGTGGACCGGCCTGGCGAGAGAAGTGCGCGGCCGGTTCCTCGCGCTGCGCTCGGAGGAGTTCGTGACCTCGGCGCGGCTCGACGGCTCCAGCCACGCGCGGGTCATGTTCCGGCACATGCTCCCCTCGTTCTCCTCGCACGTCATCGCCGCGCTGAGCCTGTCGATCCCGGGCATGATCCTCGCCGAGACCGCCCTGTCGTGGCTCGGCATGGGCCTGCGCCCGCCTGCGGTCTCGTGGGGCGTGCAGCTCCAGGACGCGAGCAAGTGGAGCGTCCTCTCTGGAGCGCCGTGGCTGCTCATCCCGGGCCTGTGCGTGGTCCTGGTGGTCCTCGCGTTCAACTTCGTCGGCGACGGCCTGCGCGACGCCGCCGACCCCTACAAGCACTAGGTGAGCAATGGAGCAACCCTTGAAACCGCTGCTGGAGATCTCGGGGCTGCACACCAGCTTCGGCACCTTCGACGGGAAGGTCCGCGCCGTCGACGGCGTCGACCTGGAGGTCCACGCCGGCAAGACCCTCTGCGTGGTCGGCGAGTCCGGCTGCGGCAAGTCCGTCACCGCCCGCTCGATCCTGCGCCTCGTGGAGGACTCCGGCTCGATCGACGCCGGGACCATCACCTGGCACGGCGACGCCCTCGACGGCACCGGCGAGCCGTTCGACGTGCTCGCCCTCGACCCGCGCGACAAGCGCCTCCAGAAGCTCCGCGGCGGCGACATCGGCATGATCTTCCAGGAGCCCGCCGCGTCCCTGCTCCCGCTGCGCACCATCGGCGCCCAGCTCGTCGAGACCCTGAGAATCCACACCGGACTCGACAAGAGGGCCGCCCGCGCCCGCGCGATCGAGCTGCTCGACGCGGTCGGCATCCCCGACCCGAAGCGCCGCATCGACGCCTACCCGTTCCAGCTCTCCGGCGGCATGTGCCAGCGCGCCATGATCGCGATCGCCCTGTGCGCCAACCCTTCCCTGCTCATCGCCGACGAGCCGACCACGGCCCTCGACGTGACCACACAGGCCCGCATCCTCGATCTCATCCGCTCGCTCCAGGCGAAGCACCGGATGGCGGTCCTGTTCATCACCCACGACCTCGGCGTGGTCGCCGAGCTCGCCGACGAGGTCGCCGTCATGTACCTCGGCCGCGTGGTCGAGCGCGCCCCCGTGGACGAGCTCTTCGCCGATCCCAAGCACCCCTACACGAAGGCGCTGCTGGCCTCCGTTCCGGTCCTCGGCCGCGACCGCGGGCGCGACCTGCCGACGATCCCCGGCACCGTCCCCAACCCGCTGCACCGCCCGTCCGGCTGCTCGTTCCACCCCCGCTGCGCCGAGGCCGTCGCCGGGAAGTGCGACCTCGACGCACCGCCCGAAGTGGACTTCGGCGGCCGCAGCGTCGAATGCGTCCTCTACGACACGGAAGGGGCCCAGGCATGAGCGACCCGCTTTTGGAAGTCCGCGACCTCCACGTCCGATTCCCGGTGCGCCGCAACCTCCTGGGGCGCACCACGGTGGAGAACCACGCCGTCTCCGGCGTCGACCTCGCCCTGGTGCCCGGCGAGACCCTCGCGCTGGTGGGGGAGTCCGGGTGCGGGAAGACCACGCTCGGGCGCACCATCGTCGGAGCGCAGAAGGCCACGAGCGGCTCGGTCCTGTTCGAGGGCAACGACCTCACGGCGATGCGCGACCGCGACCGGGCCCGCTACCGGCGCCAGATCCGCATGGTCTTCCAGGACCCGTTCTCCTCGCTGAACCCGCGCTTCACGCTGCGGCAGATCATCGGCGACCCGCTCGTCGCCACGGGCGAGGCCCGCGGCTCGGAGCTGGAGGACCGCGTCGCCGAGATGATGCGGCGCGTGGGCCTGAGCCCGGACTACATGGACCGGTACCCGCACGCGTTCTCCGGCGGCCAGCGCCAGCGGGTGAACATCGCGCGGGCCCTGATCGTCAACCCGCGCCTGGTGGTCGCGGATGAGCCGGTCTCCGCACTGGACGTCTCCGTCAGGGCCCAGATCCTCAACCTCCTGCGCGAACTGCAAGCCGAACTGGGCCTGACGTACCTGTTCATCTCGCACGACCTCTCCGTCGTGGAGAACCTCGCCGACCGCGTGGCGGTCATGTACTTCGGGCGCATCGTCGAGCTCGCGTCGACCGCCGACCTCTACGAGCGGCCGCGGCACCCGTACACCGAGGCCCTCATGTCGGCCGTCCCGATCCCGGACCCGGCCCTGAAGGGCCGCGGCGGCCGCATCCTCCTGCCCGACGAGCTCCCCGACCCGTCGAACCCGCCCCCGGGCTGCGCCTTCGCGCGCCGCTGCCGCCACGCCGAGCCGGGCCGCTGCGACACCGGCGCGATCCCCCTGGAAGACGGGGCCCGCTGCGTGCGGCGCGGGGAGCTTGACCTCCAGGGCATCGTCGTGGCACCATCCTGAAGACACTCCCTGAATGCGCTTGCCAACGATTTTGAAGGGCCGGTAGTGGCACACCCGAACTCCGACATCATCCCCACCGTCGAGGGCCTGGCCTACGGGGGCGACTACAACCCCGAGCAGTGGCCGCGCGAGGTCTGGGACGAGGACGTGCGGCTCATGCGCGACGCGGGCGTGAACATCGTCAGCGTCAACATCTTCGCCTGGGCCAGTGTGCATCCCGGGCCCGACACGTGGGACTTCGAGCAGCTCGACGCCGTCATGGACCTCCTCGCTTCTGCTGGCATCAAAGCCGACCTGGCGACCTCCACGGCGTCCCCGCCGCCCTGGTTCTCCCAGCTCCACCCCGAGACCCTCCCGGTCAACGCCGAAGGAATCCGCCTGAACTCCGGCGCCCGCGCCGAGTACTGCCCGCACGCCCCGGCCTTCCAGTCCAAAGTGGTCGAGATGGCGTCCCGCCTCGCCGAGCGCTACGCCGACCACCCGGCGCTCGCCATGTGGCACGTCGGCAACGAGTACTACCGCTCCTGCTTCTGCGACCTCGCCGCCGACGCCTTCCGCGCCTGGCTCCAGGACCGCCACGGCTCCCTCGCGGGCCTGAACGACGCCTGGGGCACCACGTTCTGGTCCCAGACCTACACCGACTGGTCCCAGGTCCTCCCGCCCCGCATCTGCGCCGAGACCCCCAACCCGGGCCTCCTCCTGGACTGGCAGCGCTTCTCCTCCGACGCGCTCCTGGCGCTCTTCCGCTCCGAGGCCGACGCGATCACCGCTTTCAGCCCCGACAAGCCGATCACCACGAACCTCATGGTCACCGGCGACTTCTCCGGCCTCGACTACCACCGCTGGGGCGACCACGTCACGGGCCCGAACCGCCTCGTCGCCACCGACCACTACCTCATCCCGCCCCACGACAGCGACATCGAATGGCCCGCCCAGGTGGCCTTCGGCGCCGACGCCTCCCGCGGCCTCGCCGCCGGGTCCCCCTGGCTCCTCATGGAGCAGTCGACCAACTCCAGCGCCTGGCGCCGCGGCTACTTCGCCAAGCGCCCCGGCGACCAGCTCCGCCACTCCCTCTCCTATGTGGCCCGCGGCTCCGAGGGCGCCATGTACTTCCAATGGCGCGCTTCGCGATACGGCGCCGAGCGCTACCACTCGGCGATGCTCCCGCACGGCGGCGAGGACTCTAAGGTCTTCCGCGAGGTGAAGGAGTTCGGCGCCCAGCTCAAGCGCCTGGGAGAGATCAAGGGCTCCAAAGTAGTCTCCAGGGCTGCGATCCTCCTTGACTTCGAATCGGTTTGGGCCGCGAAGACACCGGGGCAGCCGTTCTCTGACATGGCGACCTACCCCGAACTCCGCCGCTGGCACGCCGCCCTCTGGCGCCGGGGCGTCACCACCGACCTCGCCAACCCCGCCTGGGACCTGTCCGGCTACGAGTACGTCTTCGCCCCGCACCTCTACCTCCTCGACTCCGACGCGAACCTCCGCGCCTACGTCGAGAACGGCGGACGACTCGTCATCGGCCCGTACTCCGGCGTCGTGGACCGCAACGACCACGTCCACCCCGGCCTCCCGGGCGCGATCCGCGACCTGACCGGCGTCCGCGTCGAAGAGTTCGTCCCGCTCCCCGAAGGCGAACGCGCCCTGTTGGACGACGGCACCGAAGGCCAGACCTGGACCGAGGCCGCCCACGCGATCGACGCCGACGTCCTCGCCAGCTTCAAGGACTACCCGTCCACCGGCGCGGTCTTCCACCGCCGACTCGGCCGCGGCGAAGTCTGGTACCTCGCCACCCGCCCCGCCGACCTCAACCCGCTCTTCAACCGCCTCGGCCTGTTCTCCGACGCCCCCGAGGGCCTCGAACTGGTCCGCCGCCGCCACGACGACGGCAGGACGTACCTCTTCGCGATCAACCACACCGACCAGCTCCACGCCGTGGACGCCTCCGGCCAGAACCTGCTGACGGGAACGCAGTGGACCGGTGAACTCGCGCCCGGCGAAACGGCGGTCATCCGAGAATGAACTGCGGCGCGTAGGCGATCACAATGAACCGGGCCGAACGCCCGACAAAACAAACCACAACGAAAACCGGTGTCCGAACGCGCGTACCGGCAATGTAAATACTGGTGGCCAACAACGGAGGCAACCCCAAAAAGGCACTGACGAACAGGACGGGAATGGTCAAGGCAGGCCGTTCCAAGAGCACCGTCAACCGTGCCCCGGCCGCCTTCAACGGCCCGGCCAACCTACCGACCCGTTCCCGCACCAAAGAAACCGGCCGGTTCCCCCGCACCGCCCGCCTCCGCCTCCGATGCTCCGAAGCCGCACTCACCCACTCCCGCACCCGCTCCGACCGAAAGACCCCCCGCGCCCCCAGAAAGATCACGGTCTTCCCCACCGTCTGCCCCGCCGCCGCCGTCAACCCCACCCCGACCGGCCAACACCCCGCCACCGCCACCACCCCCACCACATACGGCTCAACAGGAGCAACAGGCAAAAACGCCGACACCAACCCACTCGCAAACGTAGACAGGTACACCGCGATCACGCGCGAACCGACTCACCGCAAGAGCCAGCCCACTCGCCCATCCAACGTCCATCTCACCAAAGGGGTAACAGCAACCCGCTGCCCCCCAGACCCTAACCCCTCCCCACCAACCCCCACCCGCCCAGCATTCACCCGATGGCAGCAACCACCATGAACACTGCGGCCACCGCGAAGCACAGGATGGCGGCTTGAATCCTCCTGTACTTGACGTACGCGAGTGTTGCCAGCAAGGACAACTCAGCCGCTGCGTACTTCAGTTTCCGTTCAGGGCTTGCGGAGACACGCAGAGCAGTCTCGATGATCTGCGAGGGCTTTCGACGGGCACCGGTTTTGATGCCTGACCCGCCGGAGAGCCGCGGCCAGACCACCATGCCCAACATGAAGATGCCCAGGAACAAGAACACGGCAGCTGTCCAAGCGGCCGTGCTGTGTAGGCCGAGGGGCCGGGTTAATGAGGGTGCAGCGATGAGCACAGCCGCGATCGGAATCGCTCCAGCCGCGAGCAGTGCCGCCTTTGTGTCGGCGTGACTCACGTTGATCCGGGCGTGGTCGATCTGACGATGGATTTCCGCGAGTGCGGCCTTGACCAACTCGGGATGCGGGGCACTCAAAGCAACCTCCGAGGTCTCAATGCTGATTAACAGCATCGCACGGTACGACTCCCTGTCGGGTGCCGAGAAATGCCGCTCGATCGCAGCGAGGTCCTCCCTGTCCTTCTCCCGGCCGAGCTTTCGCTTGTAGCCGACCACATCGGGTAGAGAGAGATAACGCAGGCCGTCGAACACGTCGGCGCGTTGGATGAGCTCGTCGGCACTGCCAAGACCCCTGAGCCAGCGAGCGCTGACATTGACCTTGCCTCCGAACAACCTCGCGATCTTGTCCCCGGTCTGCTCGCCGAGCTCGATTCCTCCGTGATGGTCCTGGAAGGTCAGATCGAACGCCAGGTCGAGTGAAGCACCGCGTGCGACGATGTCGATGTCGGAGATCCCGTCGATCACCCGGTCGTGCAGCAGGCGGGCGCTTCCCGCGAGCACGAAGTCGTTCGGATCGAATCCGGAGTACTCAACCAGTGATCGGACAAGGCCGATCAAGTATGCGCCGTCTTCGACGACGTCGCGGATGTCCGCCATTGACTCTCTCTAGCTGGGCAGCAGTGTGTTGACGGAGAAGGCGACGATCAGAGGCGATGCCGGTACCGTTGGAACGACGGGACGCGCGCATGGGCAGCTCTGGTCGTTAACGGCGCCTTCCTTTCGTTGAGGAGGAGGCGCTCGATCGCAGCCGGGTCCTTGACGATGAGGCTTGCGCGGCCGGTGGTCACGACCCCGGTCTCGCGCAGGCGCTTCAGGACCGCCGCTGCGGATTCCCTTGAGAGTCCGCTCAGTGAGCCGAGATCTCGCTGGGTCACACCGCTGATACGGATGCCATCAGCCACCTGCTTGCCCATGCCTGCCGAGAGCAGGCGCCAAATGCCTTTCGCGATCTTGAACTCGCTTGTCGTCGCGGATTCGACTTCTGGCCGATCGTTGACGAGGAGCCGGTTGGCGAGATGCCGCATCATGGCCAGGTTCACTCGCGTCTCGGCCATGAGGAACTCAAGCCAGACCGGACCTGGTATGAAGTGGGCCTCGACCTCGTTGATACAGACGAGGTCGGCTGAGCGTGGTTTCTCTAGAATCGCGGCGAGTTCGCCGGCGATGCTTCCGGGCGAGTAGATGTAGATGATCCGTTTGGGCTCGCCCGTGATCGCCTTGATGTGGCCGGAGCGGAGGTAGAGGACGAAGTCGCTTTGGTCGCCTTCTCGGACCAGGATCGTGCCGGTCGGGTAGGACACCGGGTGGCCGGCGGGCAGGAGGCGGTCGAGTTCCTCTTGTGTGAGGAATCCACTCGCTTGTGTGTTGCCGGACATGTTGTTGAGTGTAGTGGTACACACAAGGAGATCTCGGCAATGAGCCGCCGGAGTGTCGTGAATCCGACTGGAAGTTGGTTCCCTTGGGGCTGAAGGGGACTGGGTTACGAAGCGGTCTTCTCCGGTTCGGGGGCCCCGGTGGGGAGGACGGGGTGTCTCAGGCCGGGGTGGTCTTGCGGGAGGGTTGCTTTGATGATCCAGCCGCTGATGATGAGGCAGAGGATGAGGAGGGGCCAGGAGAGGAGGATTTGGGCGAGGCCGCCTCCGATGACGGCGAGGTCGTCGCTGGCGGCGTTCCAGAACGGGGTGAGGACGGCGACGCGGAGGGCGTACATGGCGACCCAGATCCAGGAGGCGAGGGAGTAGGCGCGCAGGAGGGCCGGGTCGAGGCGCCAGTGGGTGCGCTGGCCCAGGAGGCCGCCGACGATGAGGCCGAGGAGAGGACGGCGGAAGACGATGAAGCCGGCCCAGACGAGGGCGCTGGCGGCGTTCGAGACGATGCGGGGGAGGAGGATGTCCTGGGCGCGTCCGGTGTGGAGGACGATCAGGGCCGCGACGGCCACGCTCAGGAGCCCGAGGACCACGGCCCGTGGCCGCTGTCGTTGAACGAGCCGCACGACCGCGATCGCGGCGGCCGATGTGAGCGACGCCCCAGCGGCCCAGGCGATCGAGTTCCCGGTCAGGAGCCAGGTGAGGACGAACACCACAAGCGGGGCGGTGGCGTCGAAGGCTCCGCGCTTGCCGCCTAGTAGGCTGACGAGCGTGTCTTGCCGCACAGTATCGGACAACTCCCGACCCTCACCTCTCGACCCGGTATCTCAGGCAAGGCTACCCTAACCGCAGTGGCCGGCCGGGCGTCAGGCCCGCGGCCTCGACTACGGATGGATTGGCACGGTACCGGATGCTCGGCACACATCGGATCACCGAAACGCAGCTCGTCGACCTGCTCCGCCGTGCCAGAAAGACCGACTTCGGCCGCTGGAACAAGGCCGACCTCGTCCGCGGCATGTCCGACCTCGGCTGGCAGGTCCGCTCCGCCGAAGTCGACATCGGCATGTGGCGCGCCGAGACCGGCTACGACACCGGGAACGCCATCGCCGACTCGGTCCCGCCCCAGACCCCCGTCACCGGACGCGCCGACTTCTACTCGATCGAGGTCATGGTCCTGCGCTCGGCCGAACGCGGCCGCCAAGGCGAGAACCACCGCACCCTCATCTTCCGCGAAGTCCTCCGCACCATGATGGCCGAACTCGGCGCCCCCGAGATCCGCGGCGGCGACGGCGGCCCCTGGATCCGCTGGTACCGCGACGGCCTCATCTTCGAGCTCCACCTGCGCCGCTTCCACGGCGGCGTCACCCTGCGCCTCCTCTCGCCCGACCTGTTCGAGCAGCTCGAAGCCCACGCCATCGGCAAAGGCGACATCTCCGGCTGGTCCGCCTACGCCCGCTCCGGCTCGCGGCCCCCCGAGCCCGCCTGCCACGACATGGGCGAGTTCACCGAGCGCCTCAGCTCCCTCCTCCAGGACATGGCCGCCGACGTCCCCGTCGTCGACACCTCCGGCACCGTCCTCCTGCGCACCGGCGACTGGTCCGCCCGCTACGTCGCCGCGTTCGTCGACGACGGCCTGCGCGTCGAAGCGAGCGCCGCCGTCAGCGGCTCCTGGCGCGGCGGGCTCTCCAACCTCCCGAGCATGGGCTTCCGCGCCCCCAGCGGCACCCAGCCGAACTGGTCGCGCACCTTCAACTCCACCGACCGCACCGCCACCAACCAGGCCGCCCACATGATGGTCGACGCCCTGCGCGCCTTCGGCATCCAGGACCTCTTCGACATCGTCTACGACGGCTTCACCGCCGACGGCGAGCGCATGTACCTCCCGGTCCTCGGCATCGGCAACGGCGAGAACCCCTACTAGCGGCGGCCGGAACCAACTAGCCGCGCGGCTAGAATCGGATCATGATCGTCGACCTCCGCTCCGACACCGTGACCCGCCCGACCCCGGGCATGCTCGCCGCCATGAGCAGCGCCGACGTCGGCGACGACGTCTACGGCGAGGACCCCGCCGTGAACGCCCTCGAAGCCGAAGCCGCCGCCCTGTTCGGCAAGGAGGCGGCCGTGTTCACCCCGACCGGCTCCATGGCCAACCAGATCGGCCTCCAGCTCCTCGTACGCCCCGGCGAGGAGCTCCTCGCCGACGTCAAGGCCCACGTCGTCAACTTCGAGATGGGCGCCGCCGCCGCGCTCGGCGGCATCTCCACCCGCACCTGGGCCGGACCGAACGGCCGCATCGACGCCGACCAGGTCGAACCCCTCATCAACCGGCCCAACCCCTACGTCACCGTCACCCGCGCCATCGCCGTCGAGAACACCCACAACATCGGCGGCGGCACCGTCCAGCCCGTCGAGGAGCTGCGGCGCCTCAAGGACCTCGCCGACGCCTACGGCCTCGGCCTCCACCTCGACGGCGCCCGCATCTGGAACGCCCACGCCGCCACCGGCACCCCCTTCGCCGAGTACGGCCGCCTCTTCGACACCGTCTCCGTGTGCCTCTCCAAGGGCCTCGGCGCGCCCGTCGGCTCGCTCCTCATCACCGACGCCGAGCGCGCCCAGCGCGCCCGCGTCATCCGCAAGCGCCTCGGCGGCGGCATGCGCCAGGCCGGGTTCCTCGCCGCGGCCGGGAGCTACGCGCTGGCGAACCACATCGACCGCCTGGCCGAGGACCACGCCCGCGCGCAGCACCTCGCCCGGTCGCTGGAGCCGTTCGGGATCTGCGACGCCGCGCAGGTGGAGACCAACATCGTGCTCGTGCGCATCCCCGAGATCGCGAAGGTCGCGGCGGCCGCCGCCGACCAGGGCGTGAAGATCTCGGTGCTCGGGGCCGACTGGGGCCGGATGCTCACGCACCTGGACGTGGACGACGCCGGGATCGAGCACGCGGTGAAGGTCCTGGGCACGCTGCTCGGCAAGTGACCGAACGGACGGTTGCCGAAGTCGTCCGGCTTAGGTAGGTTAGGCATGCCTTTATTAGTCCTGCCTAACCTGTCGGAGGTCGGTGCGTGTACGCCTGCATCTGCCACGCGGTCCACGAGAACGAGGTCCGCGACTGCATCAGCGCGGGCGCGCGCACGGAAGAGGCCATCGGCGAGGCGTGCGACGCGGGCACGAGCTGCGGCACGTGCCACGACCGCCTCCAGGACATGATCGAGAGCTACTTCACGGAGGCGGCTCCCGCGGCGGCCTGACCGCCCCGGATTGTCGGCATTTTCCCGGCCCTTTAGGCGGTCCTCCGTTAGGATAGGTTGTCCTATTTTAGGTATTCCTGGCTGGATTTGGCCCCTCATCTGTGCCTAGGGTTGGGCCACCGGTCGCGGACCGGGCCACTGGACGACCGGGAAGGACACCGCCGATGCAGGGCGACAAGAAGGTCATCGAATTCCTCAACGAGCAGCTGACCGCGGAGCTCACCGCGATCAACCAGTACTTCCTCCACTACAAGCTCCAGGAGAACTGGGGCTACACGAAGCTGGCGAAGTACACCCGCGCCGAGTCGATGGACGAGATGCGCCACGCCGAGATCCTGACCGACCGCATCCTCTTCCTCGACGGCATGCCGAACTACCAGCGCCTGTTCCCGCTGCGCATCGGCACCTCCATCAAGGAGGTCTTCGAGTGCGACCGCCTCATCGAGGTGGAGGCGATCGACCGCCTCAAGCGCGGCATCGAGCACATGGAGTCGGTCAAGGACTACGTCTCGCGCGACCTGTTCGAGTCGATCCTCAAGGACGAGGAGCACCACATCGACTACCTGGACACGCAGCTGGAGATCCTGGAGAAGATCGGCGAGCCGCTCTACATCCAGAGCCTCATCGAGCAGCCCGAAGAAGCCTAGGCGCGCACGCGCTTTGAGGGGGCCGGCTTTCGCCGGCCCCCTTTCTTCTTGCGGCAGAGCCCCTCACATCTCCACCACAGTGGTAGGTCGCCGCCTTGACAGCGCCGACGCAAGGATCGTAACATATCAATACTTTGAATGGAAGTTTCCGAGAGTTTCGGAGACGGTCTATGCTGAGCGAGCAGTCGCGGGCCGGCACTCCACGACTCCGGCCGCGGCGTACCCCTACGCGAAGGAGCGTCCATGCCGCATTCCTCCCCTCACGCCCCCGCTTCCCCCACCGCCACCCGCCGCACCGTCCTCGCCGGCGCGGCCGCAGCGAGCGGCGCCGCCGTGCTGCCCCTCGCGTTCGCGAGCCCGGCGCACGCCGACGACCTGCTGCTGTCCACGGACTTCTCGTCCGGCACCACCGAGGGCTGGTACGTCCGCGGCGCGGTGTCCCTCTCGGTGAACGCCGAAGGGAACCTCCTCGTGGAGGGCCGCACCGCCACCTGGAACGGCGCCGCCATCGACCTCACCTCCCACATCGAAGTGGGCGCCCGCTACCAGCTGCGGGTCCTCATGCGCCTGCCCTCGGGCACCGAGGCGGCGGACCTGCGGACCACCGTGCAGCGCGACGCCGCCGGATCGACCGCCTACGAGTCGGTCACGTGGAACACCGCCGTCACCCCCGACGCCTGGACCGAGTTCACCGGCACGTACTCGATCACCCAGGCCGCCGACCAGCTCCAGTTCTACGTCGAGTCCGCGTCCAGCCTCACGCCGGTCCTGGTCGACAACTTCACGCTCACCCGCATCGAGGAGCCCGAGATCCAGGACCTGCCCCCGCTCAAAGACGTCCTCGAATGCGACTTCCCGATCGGCTGCGCCGTCGAGCCGCGCGAGGTCGTCGGCAAGCCCGCCGAACTCCTCGCGAAGCACTTCGCGCAGGTCACCACCGGCAACCAGATGAAACCCGAGGCGATCCAGCCGACCGAAGGGGTCTTCGACTTCGCCAACGCCGACCAGATCGTGGCCTTCGCCGAGGCAAACGGGATGCGCGTGTGGGGCCACACCCTCCTGTGGCACAACCAGACCCCCGCGTGGTGGTTCCTGGACGCCGCCGGGAACCCGCTCCAGAGCACGCGCGCGCACCGGGCGCTCCTGCTCGCGCGCTTCGAGGCCCACGCGAAGGCGATCGCCGACCACTACGGCGACCGCGTGTGGGCCTGGGACGTCGTCAACGAGGTGGTCGACCCCGAGCAGTCCGACGGGCTGCGCCGCTCGCGCTGGTACGAGGTCTTCGGCGGCGGCGCCTACATCGGCGAGGTCTTCAAGATCGCCCGCCGGGTGCTCCCGCGCAAGGTGAAGCTCTTCCTCAACGACTACAACACCGAGTTCCCCGACAAGCGCGAAGCGGTCTACAACCTGGTGCAGGACCTCAAACGCAAGCGCGTCCCGATCGACGGCGTGGGCCACCAGGCGCACGTCGACTACAAGCGGGACCCGCAGCTCCTTGGCGAGACGATCGACGCGTTCAAGCGCCTGCGGGTGCTCCAGACCGTCACCGAACTCGACGTGTCGGTCTCCGACTACATGGAGGAGTCCCTGCCCGCGACGCCGCCGGAGCGCCTGGTCGCGCAGGGCTGGTACTACAAGGAGCTGTTCGACGTGCTGCGCGAACGCTCCCGCGACCTCGAATCGGTGACCGTGTGGGGCCTGTACGACGCGGTCTCGTGGCTGCGGACCTGGCCCGTGCCGCGCCCGCACGAGGCGCCGCTGTTCTTCGACGACCGCCTCCAGGCGAAGGCCGCGTACTGGGGCGTCGTGGACCCCTCCCAGCTCGAACCGCTCCCCTAGAGACGTCCGGGAGCGGGGCGTTCAGATCCGGGGCCCCGCTCCCGGGCTCACTTTCCGGGGCGGCGCATGGGGACATGGGGGATGCCGTCCTCGACGTACTCGTCGCCGTCCTCGACGAACCCGTACTTGCGGTAGAAGCCCGCCGCGTACGTCTGCGAGTCGAGCACCACGTCCGCTTCCGGCCCGGCCAGGTCGAGCGCCGCGGCCATGAGCCGCCCGCTCAGCCCGGTGCCGCGCTCGGCCGGGACGCAGCAGACGCGCCCGATCCGCAGGTTCGTCCCGTCGTGGAGGAGCCGCAGGCACGCCACGGCCTCGCCCGGCTCGTCGCCGTCGGCCCAGAAGTGGACCGTCGCGGCGGCGGTGTCGTGGCCGTCGAGGTCCGGATACGGGCACTCCTGCTCGACCACGAACACGTTCTGCCGGAGTCTGGCCAGGGCGAACACCGTGGGCCCGTCGAGTTCGCCGAAGCGGCCCTGTCGAATTTCACGCATACCCGCCATTAGAGCAGCGTTCCCGTTCGAGCGGTTGGACGCTCGTGCAACTGTGCCTCTGGACGCTCCGCAAGCTACGCGCCTGTGCCCGTTGGACGCTCCGCAAGCTACGCGTACTCGTCCGCTATCTCACGGGCCCTGTCCCTCGCCGCCTCGATCGCATCGGTCACGGCCGACCGCGCCCGGTGGTTCTCCAGCTGCCGCACCGCGCTGATCGTCGTCCCGGCCGGGGACTCGACGGCCTCGCGCAGCGCCACGGGGGAGTCGCCGCTCTCGCGGAGCATCCGGGCCGCGCCCAGGGCCGTCTGGGTCACCAGCTCCTTGGACACGTCGCGCGGCAGTCCCATGAGGACGCCCGCCTCGGTCATGGCCTCGGCCAGGTAGTAGAAGTACGCCGGGCCCGAGCCGGAGATCGCGGTGACCGCGTCCTGGTGCTTCTCATCCACGACGAGGGTCCGCCCGAGCGGCTTGAACAGCTCCTCGACGGCCTCCAGGCACCGCGCGTCAGCGTGCGTCCCGGGGGACAGGACCGTCATCGCCTCGTCCACGAGCGCGGGGGTGTTCGGCATCGCGCGGACCACCGGCGTCGCGTCGGGCAGGCGCTTCTCGAAGAACGCCACGGGAAGCCCCGCGCAGATGCTCACCAGCGGCGTGTCCGGCCGGAACGCGCCGGACAGCTCGTCGAGGAGCGCTCCCGCGTCCTGCGGCTTCACCGCGACCACGACGACGTCGGCGTCCGCGACGGCCGCCGCGTTCGGCGCGACCCGCACCCCGTACTGCTCGCACAGCGCCGCCGCGCGCTCCTCGCTGCGGGCCGTGGCCGTGACCGCCTCGGGGGACCACCCCGCGCGCAGCAGGCCCGACACGATGGCCTGCCCCATCTTCCCCGCTCCCAGTACCGCGACTCTCCGCATCACCGCTCCTCTCGCGTACGACTGCCAGTCGATTGTGCCTCGCGACCCGCCGAACGGGCGCGATGCTGTCCCATAATGCGAAAAGTAGATGTATTGCGCGTTTCGTCACCTTGGTCCGGCCGAGCTGCCACGATAATCGGACTCAGGCACTCAAGGGCGATTGGGGCGTTATGGACGTTCTCGACTTGGCGCGGATCCAGTTCGGCGTCACGACCGTCTACCACTTCCTGTTCGTGCCCGTGACCATCGGGCTCTCGCTCCTGGTCGCGATCCTCCAGACCATGTGGCGCTCCACCGGCAAGTCGGTGTACCTGCGCGCCACCAAGTTCTGGGGGAAGCTCTTCCTCATCAACATCGCCATGGGCGTGGTCACCGGCCTCGTCCAGGAGTTCCAGTTCGGCATGAACTGGTCGGCGTACTCCCGGTTCGTCGGCGACGTGTTCGGCGCCCCGCTCGCGTTCGAGGCCCTCGTCGCGTTCTTCCTCGAATCGACGTTCATCGGCGTGTGGATCTTCGGCTGGGACCGCCTCAAACCCGGCCTGCACCTGACGTGCATCTGGCTCGTCGCCTTCGGCACCATGGCCTCCGCGTACTTCATCCTCGCCGCCAACGCGTTCATGCAGAACCCGGTCGGCTACCAGCTCAACGAGACCGCCGGGCGCGCCGAGCTCACCGACTTCGGCGCGGTCCTGTCCAACCCCGTCGCGCTCGCCGCGTTCCCCCACACCGTGTTCGCGTCCTGGCTCACCGCCGGGGTCGTCGTCGTCGCCGTCTCCGGCTACCACTTCATGCACCGCCGCGACCTCGACGTCCACCGGCCCGCGATGCGCCTGGGCGTCATGACCACCCTCGTCGGCGGCCTCGGCCTCATCCTCTCCGGCGACTCGCTCTCGAAGGTCATGACCTCGACGCAGCCGATGAAGATGGCCGCCGCCGAGGCCCTCTACCAGACCACCTCGAACGCGCCGTTCTCCGTGCTCACCATCGGGTCCCTCGACGGGCGCCACGGCACCCCGATCATCGAGATCCCCGGCCTCCTGTCGTTCCTCGCCACCGGCTCCTTCGGCGGCACCGTCCAAGGCATCAACGACCTGAACGCCCAGTACAACGACCTCTTCGGACCCGGCGACTACGTGCCGTACATCCCGCTCACCTACTGGTCCTTCCGGTTCATGATCGGGTTCGGCCTCCTGTCCATGGCGATGGCCGTGATCGTCTGGTGGTTCACCCGCCGCGGCCGCCTGCCCGAGCACCGCCTGTTCTGGCCGATCGCCATGTGGATGGCCGTGACCCCGTTCCTCGCCAACAGCTCCGGGTGGATCTTCACCGAGATGGGCCGCCAGCCGTGGGTCGTGTTCAGCCTCTACCAGACCAGCGAGGCCGTGTCGCCGCGCGTCGGCGCCGCCACCGTCGCCACCTCCCTCATCGGCTTCACCCTCGTGTACCTCGTCCTCGCCGTCATCGCGCTGAAGCTGTTCTTCAAGTACGCGAAGGCGGGCCCGCCCCCCGAGGAGCAGGCGCTCGCCTCGTCGAGCCCGTCCGACGACCCCGACAAGCCGATGGCCTTCGCCTACTAGCCGAGGACGCCCAATGGAACTGACGACGATCTGGTTCATCGCCATAGCCGTGCTCTTCACCGGCTACTTCATCCTCGAAGGCTTCGACTTCGGCGTCGGGATGCTCATGCCCGTCCTCGGACGCGAAGAGCGCGAGCGCCGCGCCATGATCAACACCATCGGCCCGGTCTGGGACGGCAACGAGGTCTGGCTCATCACCGCGGGCGGCGCCATGTTCGCGGCCTTCCCGCACTGGTACGCCAGCCTCTTCTCCGGGTTCTACCTGCTGTTCTTCCTGATCCTCCTCGCGCTCATCGTCCGCGGCGTCGCCTTCGAGTACCGCGGCAAGGGCGACACCGCGAAGTGGCGGCGCGGCTGGGACCTGTGCATCACCGCGGGCTCGGCCCTCGCCGCGTTCCTGTGGGGCGCGGTCGTCGCCAACATCGTGCGCGGCGTGCCCCTCGACGCGAACTTCGACTACACCGGCTCGTTCTGGGGCCTGCTCAACGGGTACGCGCTCCTCGGCGGCCTGACGATGCTGCTCCTGTTCGCCACGCACGGCGCGTACTTCCTGCACCTGCGCACCACCGGTGACCTCAGCGCCCGATCCCGCGCCCTCGGGCTGCGGCTCGGCGCCGCCACCGCCGTGCCCGCGCTGGCGTTCCTGCTGTGGACCCAGATCGCCCACGGGAACGCCGTGTCGCTGGTCCTCATCGTCGTGGCCGTGCTCGCGCTCGTCGCGGGCCTGGCACTGGACTTCAAGGGCCGCAGCGGATGGGCGTTCGCCGCCACCGCGGTCACCATCGGTCTCGCGTCGGCGGCGCTGTTCTGCGCCCTGTGGCCCGACGTCCTGCCGTCCACATCGGATGCCGCCAACAGCCTGAACCACGAGAACGCGGCCGCCACGCAGAAGACCCTCGGCATCATGACCTGGGTGGCGATCGTCTTCCTGCCGATCGTCCTGCTGTACCAGGGCTGGACCTACTGGGTCTTCCGCAAGCGCGTCGCAGTAGAGAGGATCCCGGTCGCATGACCCAGCTCGCCCCGAAACCCGCCGCCGGCGCGTTCGACCGCCGCCTGCTCCACCGCGCCGAGGGCGCCAAGGTCTACATCGGCGTGTGCGCCGGGCTCGGGCTCGCCCAGACCGCGCTGGTCGTCGCCGGGGCCTGGCTCATGTCCGCGCTCATCGCGAGGGCCTTCGCCGGAGGCGAAGACCTCGCCGCTTTGGGTCCCGAACTCATCGGCCTCGCCGCGGTCCTCGCCGCCCGCGCGCTCCTCGCCTCGGTCCAGGAGGCCGCCGCGAACCGCGCCGCCGCGGTCGTCAAGTCCGGCCTGCGCCGCCAAGCCCTCGACAAGCTCATGCACCTGCCCTCCGGGACCCGCCACACCGGCGAGACCGCGAACCTCCTCGTCCGCGGCATCGACGCCCTCGACGCGTACTTCGCGCGGTACCTGCCCCAGCTCGTGCTCGCCGCGGTCGTCCCCGTCGGCGTCCTCGTCGTCATGCTCATCGCGTACCCGCCCGCGGCGCTCATCGTGCTCCTGACGCTCCCGCTCATCCCCCTGTTCGGCATCCTCATCGGCCGCTACACGAAAGCCCGCGCCGAACGCCAGTGGGCGTCCACCTCCGCGCTCGCGCACCACTTCGCCGACCTCGTCGCCGGACTCCCGACCCTGAAGGCCTTCGGCCGCGCCGCCAAGCAGGCCGGGGCCATCCAGGCAACCACGGGGGAGTACCGGCGCCGCTCGATGTCGCTGCTGCGCGTGGCGTTCTGCTCCGCGCTCGTCCTCGAACTCGCCGCGTCCCTGTCCGTGGCCGTCGTCGCCGTCACCGTCGGCGTCCAGCTCGTGGAAGGCGGCCTCGCCGGGGCCGCCGGGCTCCAGACCGCGCTCCTGGTCCTCATCCTCGCCCCCGAGGCGTACCTGCCGCTGCGCAATGTCGGCGCCCACTACCACGCCAGCGCCGAAGGGCTCGCCGCCGCCGAACAGGTCTTCGGCATCCTCGCCGAGACCCCCGAACCGGGCGCCGAGCCCGCGCCGGAGGCCCCGCAGACCGGCGCCGCCGCGCTCCCCAGCGCCCCGCACATCGCGCCGCCGCTGCGCCGCGCGCCCACGATCATGTTCCGCCGCACCGTCTTCGCCTACCCGGGCCGCGACCCGCTGCAAGAGCTGAGCCTGACGGTCCCCGCCGCGCAGACCACCGTCCTCACCGCCCGCTCCGGCGCCGGGAAGTCCACGCTGCTCGCCGCGCTCCTGGGGTTCCGGCGGCCCGCCGGCGGCTCGATCGCGTTCGACGGCACCGACCTGACCCGCCTCGACCTGGAGGCGATCCGCCGCTCCATCGCGTGGCTCCCGCAGAAGCCGGTCCTCATCGACGGGACGGTCGCCGACAACGTGCGCCTCGCCGTCCCCTACGAGCCCTCCGACCCGGCCGTCGCCAAGGCCCTCGCCGCGGCCCACGCGCCCGACGGGCGCCGTCGCGTCGCCGCCAGCGGCGCCGGGCTCTCCGCCGGGGAGGCCGCCCGCGTCGGCCTCGCGCGGCTCCTGCTGCGCGCCGACCTCCTCGACACGCCCGTGCTCCTGCTGGACGAGCCGACCGCGCACCTCGACGCCGACACCGAGCGGGCCGTCCTCGAATCCTTCGAGCCCTACCGCGAGAACCGCACCGTCCTGATCGCCTCCCACCGCGAAGCGGTGCGCGCGATCGCCGACCGAGAGGTGGACTGGTAATGCCTAAGCGACCCAACACGATCGCCCTGCGGCTCGGCCTCGGGGCCGTCCTCGGGTCCCTCGCGCAGCTGTCCGCGCTCGGCCTCCTCGCCGTCTCCGCGTACCTCATCTCCCGCGCCTGGGAGCAGCCCCCGATCCTGTACCTGATGGTCGCCATCACCTCCGTGCGCGCCTTCGGGATCGGCCGCGGCGTCCTGCGCTACGCCGAACGCCTCGTCTCCCACGACGCGGCCTTCCGCGGACTCGAACGCCTCCGCGTCGCCGTGTGGCGCAAGCTCGTGCGCCTCGCCCCCGCCGGGCTCCCCGTGTGGCGCTCCGGCGACCTCCAGGCCCGCCTCGTAGACGACGTCGACGGCACCGGCGACCGGTGGCTGCGCGGCGCCCTCCCCCTCGCCGCCGCCGTCATCACCGCCGCCGCGGCCGTCGTCATCCAGGCCGCGATCCTCCCCGCCGCCGGGGCGATCCTCGCCGCCGCGCTCCTCGCCGCGGCCCTCGCCGGGCCCGCGCTCGCGTCCTGGTCCGCCCGGTACGCCCTGCGCGCCACCGCCGCCGAACGCGGCGACCTCACCGAGAACGTGCGCGCCTGCCTCCACGGCCGCGAAGAACTCGTCGCCGCCGGGACCGACGCCGTCGCCCTCGAACGCGCCCTCGCCGGCGACGAGCGCCTGCGCCGCGCCCACGCCCGCATCGCCTGGAGCGCCGGACTCGGCCAGGCCGCCGGGCTCCTCGCCATGGCCGCCGCCGTCACCGGCGCCCTGTGGACCGGCATCCCCGCCGTCGCCGCGGGCACCCTCGACGGGGTCCTCCTCGCGTGCCTCGCGCTCGTCCCGCTCGCCGCGTTCGAGCCCGTCCTCGCCCTACCCGCCGCCGCCCAGCAGACCGCCGCCGCCAAGGAGAGCGGCCGCCGCCTCGTCGAGATCACCCGCGAGAGCGAACCGCGGCCCGACCCCGACGAGCCCATGGACTTCGAGCCCAACCCGCTCGGCGGCCCCCCGTTCATCGAGATCAAGCGCCTCTCGGTCACCTGGCCCGGCGCCGACCGGCCCGCCCTCGAAGGCTTCGACCTCAAGATCCAGCCCGGCGAGCGCGTCGCCGTCATGGGCCCCTCCGGGTCCGGCAAGTCCACGCTCGCCGCCGCCCTCATGGGCTTCCTGCCCTACGAGGGATCGCTGCGCTTCGGCGGCGTCGAACTCGCCGAGTACGACGGCGACGACGTGCGACGCACCGTCGGCCTCTGCTCCCAGGACGCCCACGTGTTCGACACCACACTCGCCGAGAACCTCCGCCTCGCCCGCACCTCCGCCACCGACGACGAGCTGGTGCGGGCCCTGCGCTGGGCCGGGCTCCGCGACTGGTTCGACGGCCTTGAGCTGGGGCTCCAGACCCCGCTCGGCGAGCACGGCCGGGCCGTCTCCGGCGGCGAGCGGGGCCGCATCGCCCTCGCCCGCTGCCTCCTCGCCGACCGCGAAGTCCTCGTCCTCGACGAGTTCGACGCCCACCTCGACGCCGCCACCGCCGAACGCGTACTCCGCACCGCCGCCGCCGCTCTTGAAGGCAAGACCGCCGTCATCATCACCCACCGGCCGCTGCCCGACGGTGTGGTCGACCGGACCGTGCATCTGCGCCCGCCCGTGCCCGCTCCCCGTGACGCGCCGCTCAGTTCGCTTTTGGACCTGGCGCAACGTGGGTAGACTCCCGGAACGGTGCTAGCCGCACCGAGCGGTGGAATTGCATAGAACCGGCCCCGTCCGGGGCCTTCCGACTCGCCTAAGGCATTGATGCAGCAGTGAACACATCTGCTCCCACGACCGGACCCAAGCCGCCCAGTTCGGGCCAGCGCTGGCCCGACGGATGGACCAAGCTCCACGTCTACCTGACCGACCTCGACGAGGTCAAAGCCGTCGCGGAGTCCTACCGCCCGGTCATCGACCTCGCCGCGGACAAGCCCGTCCCCCACGAGTGGCTCCACGCCACGATCGCCTCCGTCGAGTGCGACGCCGCCGGAATCGGCGACGACGTGCGCCGCAAGCTCGTCGACCGCCTGCGCGAGAAGGCCGCCGAGATCCCCGCGTTCAAACTCACCGTCGGGCCCGCGCTGGCCGCGACCGGCGGCGTCCTGCTCGACACGTTCCCGGGCACGAGTTTCGATGCGCTGGTGGGCAACTGCGTCGAGGCGATCAACGAGATCGTGGAAGGCGACGTCGGCCGCCCGTGCGGCGGGCCGGGGCACGTGTCGCTGTCCTACCGCTCCGGCGCGGTCGGCGTGGACGCCACCCGCGGCGCGATCCAGAACAAGCTGCGCGACGTGCGGCCGGGTCGGACGGAAATCACAGTCACCGGGGTAGACCTCGTCCGAGTCATCCAAAGCGAGGACGCCTCGACGTACACGTGGGAGCACGTGGCGCGGATTCCCTTGGGCGCGTAGGGATCTCATTTGACCAACGGGCGTCGCCTCCGGGCGGCGCCCGTTGCGGTTGACGCCTGGGACGCGAATCTGCAACCATTTTGTCACTGCCCTGTGGCCTACTGTTGAGACACGTGTCAGAGACCGGCCACGTGGCGTTCAGGCGTGGTCGACGAAGACGCGCCTCCGCCCTGCGCCGGCAGCAGTCCCGGTAGACCCCGGATCGGCGAAAGCCGCAAGCGTCAGGAGGTGTCGATTGTTCGCAGCCGATGACCGTCGCATCGCAACCCGAGCGACAGAGTTCGTCCGACCGGCCGAAGAACTGGTGGAGCCCAAGCCGCTCGACCCTCCCGCCGCCGCCCGCACGGAGGTCACCGAGCCCTACGGCTTCTTCACCGACCTCGACTCCGGCCACATCCTCCACTCCGGGGAGATCCGCCCCGCCTACGCGCTCGGCGCCCCCACGCCGCTGGAGGTGTGGCGCCGCAACCTGGAGATCGTCACCGCGATCCTCACGGCCGCGGGCGTCGACTTCTTCGCCGTCCCCGGCTTCAGCCTGACCCGGCCTGTCCTCGGCGTGGCCGCGGCCGACCGCCAGCGCGTCTGCACCGCCCTCGCCATGCTCTGCGAGTCGACCGGCGGGCGCCTCTCGGTGCCCGAGCCGGCGTTCCGCGAGTCGGAGCTGGGCCTGAACCGCCCCGAGTGGGCCCGCCGCGCCGACATGGGGGACGTGCCGCTCGTGCGCGCCTCCTGGCTGTGGACCGACACCGGGCGGGACCTCGTCTTCGGCCCCGACTACGGCTGCGACGTCGAGTTCTGGACCGACACCGGCGACGGGCACCTCCTGGCGCCCAGGCACAACCGCATCAGCCCGGTCGTGCGCCAGGGCGGCGCCCGCGTGTCGGCCCCCGGGCGCCTGTTCACGACCCTCGCCGGAGGCGGCCACCGGGACCTGCCGAGCCTGCCGACCCGCACCGAGTTCGCGCGCCCCGGGCCCGACCACGTCGGCTTCCCCGTGGACGTCGTGTACACCTGGGTCGACGGCGCCGACCACGCCTGGCGGCGGCGCCGCGCCGACGCCGACCAGTCGCCGTACCACGCCGAGTCCGACAACGACGCCCGCTATCTCGACCGCGAGGAGCTGCGGTACTCCCTGCGCTCCCTGCACCTGAACGCGCCGTGGGTGCGCCACGTATACCTCGTGACCGACCGGCAGCGCCCGCACTGGCTCGACGCCGACGCCCCCGGGCTCACCGTCGTCGACCACGCCGACCTGTTCGAGGACCCGGACGCCCTGCCCACCTTCAACTCCCACTCGATCGAGACGCAGCTTCACCGCATCGAGGGCCTGAGCGAGCACTTCCTGTACTTCAACGACGACATGTTCATCGGCCGCCCCGTGGGCCCGCAGCTGTTCTTCGAGCCCAACGGCCTTGCGCGGTTCTTCCCCGCGCAGACGTTCATCGACATGGACCCGGTCTCACGCGCCGACACGCCCCCGAATGCCGCGTTCAAGAACGACCGCGCGCTCATCGACCGGGCCTTCGGGCGGACCATCTCCCGGATGATGAAGCACGTGCCGTACCCGTTGCAGCGCAGCGTCCTCGCCGAGATGGAGAAGGAGTTCGACGAGGAGATGGAGCGGACGGCCCGCAGCGCCTTCCGCAACGTCACCGACGTCTCGACGGTGACCCTCCAGCACTACTACGCGTACCTCTCGGGCCGCGCGGTCTCCGGCCACGCGCAGGTCGAGTACCTGGAGCTGTCGATGCCGGGCGTCGCCGAGCGCCTGGAGCTGTTGCTGGAGCGGCGCGACCGCGAGACGTTCTGCATCAACGACGCCGGGCTCCCGCCGGAGCTGGCCGAGGAGCGCTCGGCGCTCATGCAGCGGTTCCTGGACGCGTACTTCCCGGTGGCCTCGCCTTGGGAGAAGGGCCTGGCGCTGTAAGCGAAAGGGCCCGGAGCGGATGCTCCGGGCCCTGATCGCTACTTCAGTCCTCGCCGCTCCAGGAGCGGGTCGATCTCGGCGTCGCGGCCGCGGAAGCGCCGGAAGGACTCCATCGGGTCGATGGAGCCGCCCTTCGACAGGAGCGTCTCGCGGAAGTGGTCGCCGTTGGCGCGGGTGAGGCCGCCGTTCTCCTTGAACCACTCGACGGTGTCGGCGTCGAGGATCTCCGACCAGATGTACGAGTAGTACCCGGCGGCGTAGCCGATGGAGATGTGCGCGAAGTAGCCCGAGCGGTAGCGCGGGGCGATCTCCGGCAGGTAGATCCCGGCGGCTTCGAGGGCCTGGCGCTCGAACGCCTCGACGGCCGCGTACGGGTCGTCGCCGCCGTCGGGGACGTCCTCGGGGGACAGGCGGTGCCACGCCTGGTCGAGGAGGGCCGCGCCCAGGTACTCGGTGGAGGCGAAGCCCTCGCCGAACTTGGCGGCGGCCTTCCACTGCTCGATGAGCTCGGCGGGGGCCTGCTCGCCGGTCTCGTGGTGGCGCGCGTAGTTCGCGACGACCTCGGGCCAGTCCTCCCACATCTCGTTGACCTGCGACGGGTACTCCACGAAGTCGCGGGGCGTCGAGGTCATCGAGGTCTTCGGGTAGCGGCAGGCCGACAGGAGGCCGTGGAGCGCGTGCCCGAACTCGTGGAACAGGGTCGTCACGTTGTCCACGGAGATGAGCGCGGGCTGCCCCTCGGAGGGCTTGACGATGTTCAGGTTGTTCACGACCACGGGCTTGTCGCCGGTGAGGTCGGACTGGACGACGAGCGGGTTCATCCACGCGCCGCCCTTCTTGGAGTCGCGGGTGAAGAAGTCGCCCACGAACAGGCCCAGCGGCCGCCCGCCGTCGAGGACCTCCCACACGCGGGCCTCGGGGTGGTACCCCTGGAGGTCTTCGCGGAGCGCGAAGGTCAGGCCGAACTCCTGCTCGGCGGCGTGGAAGACGCCGTCGACGAGGACCCGGTCGAGTTCGAGGTACGGCTTGAGCGCCTCGGCGTCGAAGCCGTACTTGTCCTGGCGGACCTGCTTGGAGTAGAACGACCAGTCCCAGGCGGCGAGCGCGAAGCCGCCGCCCTGGCCGTCGATGACCTCCTGGAGCTCGGCGGCCTCGCGGCGCGCGTTGCGCACCGACGCCTCGGCGAGCCCGGCGAGGCGCTCGGCGATGATCCCCGCGTTCCCGGCGGTGCCGTCCGCGGCGACGTACGCGGCGAAGTGCTCGAAGCCCAGCAGCTGCGCCTTCTCGGCGCGCAGGCGGATCATCCGCAGGAGCGTGGCGGCGTTGTCGCGGCCGCGGCCGACGGTGGCCTTGTAGAGGCGCTCGCGCAGCGCGCGGTCCTTCAGGTCCTCCAGCAGCGGGTGGCGCGAGAAGTTCGACTGGGTGATCAGGTACCCGTCGAGGCCGCGGTCCTTCGCGGCCGCGGCCGCGGCGCCGATCTGGTCCTCGCCGAGGCCGTCGAGCTCGGCGACGTCGGTGACGTGGACGGCCGCGTCGTTGATGTCGGCGAGGATGACCTGGTTGAACTTGGACGCGAGCTCGGCCAGCTCGGTGTTGATCGCCGCGAGGCGGTCCTTGCCCTCCTGGTCCAGGGCGGCGCCGCCGCGCACGAACTCGGTGCGGTACCGCTCCAGCAGGCGCAGGTCCTGCTCGTCCAGGCCCAGCTCCTCGCGCCTGCCCCACAGGGCGTCGATGCGCGCGTACAGGTCGCCGTTGAGGAGGATCTTGTCGCCGTGGGCGGCGAGCTTGGGGCTCAGCTCGGCCTCGATGGCGTTGAGCTCGTCGTCGGTGTCCGAGGAGTACTTGTTGAAGAACACCAGGGAGACCCGCCGGAGCGTGCCGAGCCCGGAGCGCTCCAGGGCCACGACGGTGTTGTCGAACGTCGGCTCCGCGGTGTCGGCCGCGATGGCCTCGACGGCCGCGAGCTGCTCGGCCATGCCCGCCTCGAACGCGGGCACGTAGTGCTCGTTGGCGATGTCCGCGAACGGCGGGAGCTTGTAGGGGAGTTCTGAGGGGTTCAGAAACGGGTTCTCGGTCACGCTGGCTCCTCGCTGCGTTCATTTCCAATGGCGGTGGGCCGAATCCTATTGCCCTTGCCTGCCGCGCGGCAAGTGGAATGGCTCCGCTCGCGGAAGTCGAGGCGACAACCTCACCGAACGGCCCCGCCCCGGATTAATATCGTCCCCATGTCTGCATCGAGTCCGCTGTTCGTGGCCAGCGACGTCCACGGCCACTACGACGCGCTGACCGAGGCGCTGCGCGGTCGCGGGCTCGTCGACGAGGACGCGAAGTGGACCGGCGGCGACGCCCGGCTGTGGGTCCTCGGGGACCTCTTCGACCGCGGCGAGGAGGGCGTGGCCGTGGTCCGGCTCCTGCGCCGGCTCGCAGGGCAGGCCGCCGCCGAGGGCGGCCACGTCGACACGCTCGTGGGCAACCACGAGGTGCTCGTGCTCGGGTCCCGGCGCTTCGGAGACGTCGCGTTCACCGACGTCGACGGCATGGACCGCCAGTTCCTCCACTGGTGGGTCCTCAACGGCGGCTTCGAGGACGACCTCGCCGCCCTCACCGAGGACGAGGTGCGCTGGCTGGAGACCCGCCGGGTCCTCCACGTGGTCGACAAGTCGCTCCTGGTCCACTCCGACACCGAGTCGTACCTCGGGTACGGGCGCAGCGAGGAGGCGGTCAACGCGGCCGTCCGCAAGATCCTCGCCTCCGACGAGCCCGAGGAGTGGTGGCAGCTGTTCAGGGAGCTGACGCGCCGCCACGAGTTCATGGGGGAGGAGGGCCCCGCGCGGGTCCGCTCGATGCTCCGCTCGTTCGGCGGGGAGGAGCTCGTCCACGGGCACTCCACGATCCCCGACACGACCGAGCTCGAACCGTCCCAGGTGACCCAGGCCCGCCGCTACTGCGACGGGCTCGTCCTCAACGTGGACGGCGGCGTGTACCAAGGCGGCAAGTGCCTGGTGGTCCGCCTCAACTAGCTACTCCCCGTCGCCCCAGAAGTAGAACGGCGGCGGCGTCGCGGCGCGGCCCGCGCGCGACTCCAGCCACAGGCTGACCGCCCCGGCGGCGGCGACGCCGAGCGCCGCCCATCCGGCGAGCGGCGAGAAGGCGATCGCGTACCCCAGCACGGCCGCGACGGCGGTCGCGACGGCGGCGGTCAGGAAGGCCCTGCGGAAGGCGCGTCGATGTTCGCGGCGCGCGACGACTCGGTTGTGTCCCATATCCGACACAACGAGCGAGGCCCTTGAATCGACACGATGCATGTGCAGGTTTCACGAGTTCGAGCGACCGAAACCCGGCATATCACCTGATAGGCGACTGTGGACCGGACGAGGCGGGCAAGACTGTAAGCACGCTCCAGCGGAGCGTCACATTGGCAGTTCGCGGCCGTTGTGCCGAAACCGAAAAGACGGTAAACACATAGTGTCGGGGCGCCTCGTGCGGTGGTCCGGAACCGCCCCGCGGAACCGAACCTCGTGCGGGTCAAGACAACCGAGCACTGCTGACAACCGCCGCACCGCGCCCCGGCCCGGCCTCCCGCGAGGCCGCGCGCACGCACAACCGAATACCGCACGCAACTGCGAGACACGATCCCCTGAAGTCCCGAAGCAACGTGTAACTCCTATATAGACGGTGGGGTCTGACATGGAGTCCGAAACGCAACCTATGGGGCGGCGCGTCGCCTATTGGCGTCAGCGCCGCGGCATGTCCCAGCAGGTCTTCGCCGACCGCATCGGCAAGTCCAAGAGCTGGGTCGACAAGATCGAGCGCGGCGTCCGCCGCCTCGACAAGTACTCGGTCATCACCGAACTCGCCGAATCGCTGAGCGTCGACGCCGCCCAGCTCCTCGGCCGCGAACCCCGGCGCCGCCCGGGCCTCGGCGGCTGCCTCGACCAGGTGGAGGTCGAGTCCATCCGCCAGTCGCTCGAACGCTACGAGCGCCTCGGCCGCTTCCTCGAAGCCGCCCCGATCGACCCGACGCCCATCCCCGAGCTCAAAGGCGCTGTCAACTACTGCTGGCTCGCCTTCGAGAAGGGCCACTACCCGGTCGTCGCCAGGTCGCTCATCCAGCTCCTGCGCGACACCCCCCTCGCCGAGGACCGGCCCATCGGCGGCACCAGCGCCGACGCCGCCGAACTCATGACGCAGGTCTACCAGATCGCATCGACCGTCCTGCGCAAACTCGGGGAGGCCCAGCTCGCCTGGCTCGCCGCCGACCGCGCCATCTCCGCCGCCAACCGCGGCAACGACCCGCTCCTCGCCGGCATCGCCACCACGCGGGTCGCCAACGCGCTCAGGTCCCTCGGCCGCTACCAGGCCGCACTCGACCTGAACGTCCAGGTCGCGCACGGCCTCATCTCCGAGGCCGGCGGCGAGTCCTCCAGCCCCGCCGCGATCAGCGTCTACGGGGCGCTCCTCCTCCAGGGCGCCATGGCCGCCGCGCTGGCCGGGGACTCCACGACCAGCGACGACCTGCTCGACAGCGCCTCGCGGGCCGCGAACATCCTCGGCCGCGACGCGAACTACTACTACACCTCGTTCGGGCCCACGAACGTCATGCTGCACCGCGCGGCCGCGTTCGTGGAGCTCGGCGAGGGCGGCGACGCGCTCGCCGTCCACGAGACCATCCCGCCCGCGGCCCTCGGCGACCTCGTCGCCGAGCGGCGCGCGCACCACTACCTCGACATGACGCGGGCCTGCGTGCAGGTCGGCGACATCGAGAAGGCCGGGCGGTACCTCGTCACCGCCGACCGCAACGCGCCCGCGGAGATCCGCTGCCGCCCGCTCGCGGTCGACCTCATCGACCAGATCCTCCACCGCACCAAGGGCGAGCCCGCCCAGGACGTGCGCCGACTCGCCGAGGAGGTGGGGGCCCTCAACTAGGGCCGCAGCACACAGCACGCAGAACGCAGCACGCCGATCGAAGGCCGGAAGGACCAGGGCCGGTACCGGATTCGCCGGACCGTCCCCGCGCGCACGGTGCGCGAGTGCGCCCGGAGCCGCCGCTGCTCAGGCTCCGGGCACACCCCTCACCGCGCGGCCCGAAACGTCAATAGACTCACGGCATGCGCACGCTCAGCGAGATCACCGCGGCACTCGACGACCTGTACCCGCGCCGCTGGGCCGAGGACTGGGACCGGGTCGGCCTGGTGCTGGGCCGCGGCGGGAACTCCGTCCGCCGCGTCCTCTGCGTCGTCGACGTCGTCCCCGCCACGGTCATCGAGGCGATCGAGAACGACTGCGACCTCATCGTCGCCCACCACCCGCTCCTGCTCCGCGGCGTCTCCGCCCTCGACCCCGCCGCCGACTACAAGGGCGACCTCGTCCACACCCTCATCGAGTCCGGCATGGGCCTCTACACCGCCCACACCAACGCCGACGTCGCGAGCCCGGGCGTCTCCGACGCCCTCGCCGACCGGCTCGGCCTGGTCGACCTGCGGCCCCTGCGCCCGCTTGAAGGCCCCGAGCACCACGGCACCGGACGCGGCCACGGCCGCATCGGCCGCCTCCCCGAGACCCTCACCCTCGCCCAGCTCACCGCACGCGCCGCTGAGGCCCTCCCGCCGACCGCCTGGGGCGTCCGAGCCGCAGGCGACCCCGACCGCCCCGTCAGCACCGTCGCCGTCTGCGGCGGCGCCGGAGACGCGTTCCTCGCCGACGCCGCGGCCGCCGGCGCCAACGCCTACCTCACCGCCGACCTCCGCCACCACCCGGTCTCCGAGCACCTCGCCGGAAGCGGCCCGGCCCTCATCGACGCCGCCCACTGGGCGACCGAGCGGCCCTGGCTCGATACTGTTGCCGAACGACTGTCCCGTCTGGTCGAGGACGTCCGCGTCTCCGACCTCGACACCGATCCGTGGACCCTCCACCAGAAATCCGGGGTGAACTGAAGTGAAAGCCGACCTCTTCGATCAGCGCCGCCTGCTCGAACTCCAGGCGGTGGACACCACCCTCGCCCAGCTCGCGCAGCGCCGCAGGAAGCTCGACGCCGACCCGGCGTACGCCACCGCCACGCAGCGCCTGCGAGCCCTGGGGGACAAGGCCGCCAACCTCACCGGCGACATCGCCGACCTCGACCGCGACATCGACCGCGTCGAACGCGAAGTCGACCTTGTCAAGAAGCGCGCCTCCACCGACCGCGACCGCATGGGCGCCGGGGCCTCCGCCAAGGAGCTCGAAGGGCTCCAGAGCGAACTGGAGTCCCTCGCCCGCCGCCAGGCCACCCTCGAAGACGACGAACTCGAACTCATGGAGCGCCGCGAAGCCCTCGACGCCGAGCTGGCCGAGGCCCGCCGCCAGCTCGACGAGGCCAAGACCGTCCTCGCCGACGCCGAAGCCGACCGGGGCCGCCAGATCGGCGAGATCGAGACCGAGACCGCCGACGCCGCCTCCACCCGCGAAGCCCTCGCCATCAACATCCCCGACCGCCTCGTCGAGCTCTACGAGCGCATCCACGCCAAGCAGCCCATCGCCGCCGCCGAACTCGTCGGCCGCCGCTGCGAGTCCTGCCGCATCGAGAAGTCCCCGGCCGACATGATCCCCATCAAGGCCGCCCCCATCGACGAGGTCCTCCGCTGCGAGGAGTGCGGCTGCGTCCTCATCCGCACCGAACTCCCCAAGTCCGCGCCCGCGCCCCTCGCCTCCCAGGACGAGCTGAAGAAGTACGAGTAGCGCGAAGGGGCCGAACGCACCGGCGTTCGGCCCCTTCCGCTTCCGTCTACTGCTTCCTGCTGAACTCCGCCCAGCGCTCCACCAGGTCCACCGCCTTGCCCTCGTCGAGGGCCTTGGCGGCCACCTCCAGGCCCGCCGACAGCAGGCCCCGGCGGATCTTCACGTCGTGCAGGTCCACGCCGTCGAGGAGCCCCTGACGGGACGCCAGCGCCGCCGCCGCGTTGATGAGCACCGCGTCCCGGACCGGACCGGCCTCGCCCGCGAACACCCGCCGCGCCACACCCGTGTTGAACTCGATGTCGCCCCCGCGAAGCGCCTCCGGCCCCGCGTTCGACAGGCCGATCTCGTTCACGTCGATCGAGCCCTGCGACACCCGCCCGCCCGAGGCGATCCACTCCGACGTCGTCGCCGACGTCGAGATCTCGTCCAGGCCGTCGTCCCCGCGGACCACGAACACCGAGGCCCCGCGCGCCGCGAACACCTGCGCCATCAGCGGCGCCTTCACCGGGTCCGCGCACCCGATCAGGCCCGCCTGCGGCTGGCCCGGGTTCGTCAACGGCCCCAGCAGGTTGAACACCGTCGGGATGCCCAGCGCGGCCCGGATCGGGCCCGCGTGCCGCATCCCCGGGTGGAAGGTCCGCGCGAACGCGAACCCGATGCCCACCTCGCGCACCGACGCCTCGACCCGCTCCGCCGTGGCGTCCAGGTCCACGCCCAGCGCCTCCAGCAGGTCCGCCGAGCCCACCGACGACGACGCCGACCGGTTGCCGTGCTTGATGACCGGCACGCCCGCGGCGGCGACCACGATCGCCGCCATCGTCGAGATGTTCACCGAGTTCGAGCCGTCGCCCCCGGTGCCGACGATGTCCACCGCCACGCCCAGGTCCGACAGGTCCAGCCGGGTCGTCTCCGCGAGCATCCGGCCCGCGATCGCACCGATCTCCTCGGGCGTCTCACCCTTTGAGCGCAGCAGCACCGCGAACGCCGCCAACTGCGCCGGATCGGCGTTCCCGGCCATGATCTCCGCCATCGCCCAGTCGGCGCTCGCCTCGTCGAGATGGTCGCCGGACGACAGGCGTGCGAGGACATCGGGCCAGGTCGGACTAGACATACGAGCTCCCGGGGAAAGGACGATCAGGCGGCGCGCTGCGCCGGCGCCGAGCCCGCGGCCCGGTTGACCAGCAAGTCTACTACCGTCTGCCCGGTTGTCACGGGGTTAAGCGGGTGCTTCAGCACCGCGTCGGCCCGCGACCACGCCGCCAGCCAGCGGTCCGCGTCGCGCGCGACCACCACCGCCAGCGTCGGGGGCTCGTCGAACTCGTCGCGCAGCTGCCGCGCGATCCCGAGGCCGCCCGCGGGCTGCGCCTCCCCGTCGAGGAGCACGAGGTCGATCTCGTACTTGTCGATGAGGGCCACCGCCTCGTCGTACGCTCCGGCGACGGCGTACTCGATCCTGACGCCCTCGGCCGGCGCTTCGCCGATGGCCGAGCGCATCTGTTCGATGACCGCGGGTCGATGACTGTAAAGGAGGACTGCGTACTCAGCCGTTGAGGTACTCACGCTTCGCATATTAAACGGGCCACACTGAAATGGGAAGACCGGCGCGGCCACTTCCCTCCCTCGCAGTGCCTACAGTAGGCGAACCCGGAATGACCTGGGAACACGATGGGAGAAGGCTGGAAGCCTACTCCGCGCGACACGCGCGGAAAACCTACCCCATGCGCAGCTGGAAGCCGCCGGACCGTAATAATGTGCGCGTGACTGCCGCCGAAGCAACTATCGACCCCAGCCGAATCCACTCACTGACCCGGCCCAATGTCGTCAGTGTCGGCACCATCGTGTGGTTGAGCAGCGAACTCATGTTCTTTGCGGGACTGTTCGCGATGTACTTCTCCATCCAGGCCGCCGCGCCCTCGATGTACGAGGAGGGATACCACCACCTCGAAATCCCGTACGCGCTGGTGTTCACCGTGATCCTCGTGGCCTCCTCCGTCACCTGCCAGCTCGGCGTCTTCGCCGCCGAGCGCGGGGACGTGTACAAGCTGCGCCTGTGGTTCGCGATCACGTTCATCATGGGCCTCGTCTTCGTGCTCGGCCAGGTCAACGAGTACCGCAACCTCGTCGGCGAGGGGCACTCGATCTCCGCCGACGGCTACTGGACCATGTTCTACCTGACCACCGGGTTCCACGGCCTGCACGTCACCGGCGGCCTGATCGCGTTCATCGTCTACCTCATCCGCACGACGATGGGCCGCTTCACTCCCGCCCAGGCCACCGCGTCCATCGTGGTGTCCTACTACTGGCACTTCGTCGACGTGGTCTGGATCGCGCTCTTCGCCGTGATCTACTTCCTTCCGATGGCCCAGTACTGAGACTGACCGGCCGCCCGCGCCTCCCACCGGACGCGCCTGCGACCCAAGGCAACAAGCCCCGGCCCCCGGCCGGGGCCACAACCGAGAAACGCGACGGCCGCCCCCCGGAGGCGGCCGCCGGCCGGACGAGAAAGCCCCGACAGGGGCCCCGCCCGGTCCGAGCTAGATAAAGGTGAGGCAACAACCGTGGCTGCATCAGCGAAACGCCGCCGAGGCTGGCGCAAGCGCCTCGGCGCGCTGGCCAGGTTCACCGGCGCACTGGTCATCGTCGGAGGGATCTACTCGGTGTTCTCGCCGAGCCTGTACGCGCAGGAGGCCGAGGACAACGCGATCGACTCCGAGGTCGTCAAGGGCCAGGAGCTCTACGACACGAGCTGCATCTCCTGCCACGGCGACGACGGCGAGGGCATCGAGGGCCGCGGTCCCAGCCTCATCGGCGTCGGATCGGCGGCCGTCGAGTTCCAGGTGAACACCGGCCGCATGCCGATGGCCGCCCAGGGCGCCCAGGCCCCCGACTCGGACTACCCGGTGTTCACCGAGGAAGAGGCCGAGTGGCTCGGCGCCTACATCGAGTACCTCGGCGGCGGCGCCGCGGTGCCCGACGACCTCGCGGCGCTCGTCGAGAACGCCGACGTCGGCGAGGGCGGCGACCTCTACCGGGTGAACTGCTCCTCCTGCCACGGCTACGCGGGCGGCGGTGGCGCCCTGTCCTCGGGCGCGCACGCGCCCGCGCTCATCGGCGTCTCCGACGAGGAGATCTACCAGGCCATGCTCACCGGCCCGCAGAACATGCCGGTGTTCGCCGACAACGAGCTCACCCCCGAGCAGAAGGCCGACATCATCGCCTACGTCCAGTACATCGTCAACGACGACAAGGACCCGGGCGGCGTGTTCACCCTCGGACGGTACGGCCCGTCCACCGAAGGTCTGGCCATCTTCCTGGTCGGCATGACTGCGCTCCTGCTGACCACGCTCTGGATTGCAGGTAAATCGTGAGTGCCCACAACGACAGTGCCCGTGACGAGGTCGAGCCCGTCGACCTCAAGGACCCGAAGCTGACGCGCTTCGAGGTCTACAAGGAGGGCCTGCGCCGCGACGACATCGAGATCATCCACTACGAGCCGCGTTTCCCCAAGCCGGGCACGAAGGCCGAGAAGCGCATGGAGCGCATCGTCGGCGGCCTGTTCCTGCTGTCGGGCCTGTTCGCGACGCTGTTCGTGGTCGCGTTCATCTGGTGGCCCTGGGAGTACGAGGGCGCCGCGACCTGGCGCGACCCGCAGACCTGGTACACGCCGGTCATCGGGTTCTTCCTCGGGTTCTCGCTGCTGTTCTTCGCGGTCGGCGTGCTCACCTGGGCGAAGAAGCTGCTCCCGGTGGAGGAGCTGGTCCAGGACCGCCACGACGGCGGCTCGTCCCACGACGACCGGCGCATCGCCGAGTCCACCGTGGACACCATCGTCGACGACATGGGCCTGCGCCGCCGCCCCTTCCTCGTGAAGTCGGCCCTGCTGGCCGCCGCGCCGCTCGGCCTCGCGGCCGTCGCCCCGCTCGGCGCCCTGCTCAAGGACCCGGGCGACATGTACACCGTGACCGGCTGGAACGCCGAGCGGTACAACGACGGCGACCCGATCCGCCTCATGATGAAGGACGGGGCGCTCGTGCGGCCCGACATGGTCTCCGCCGGCGGCCAGATCACCGTCTACCCGGCGATCGACCACGGCGCGACGAACCAGTTCCCGACGGCGCCGACGCTGCTCATCCACCTGCGGGAGACCGACGCGGCGACCCTGCGCGAGAACCTGTACCCGATGTACCAGGACGTGGACGCCCTGTGGGGCAACTTCGTGGCCTACTCGAAGATCTGCACCCACGTCGGCTGCCCGGCCTCGCTGTACGAGCAGCAGAGCCAGCGCCTCCTGTGCCCGTGCCACCAGTCGCAGTTCAACGTGGTGGACAACGCGGCCCCCGTGTTCGGCCCGGCCACCCGGCACCTGCCGATGCTGCCGATCACGGTCGACGACGAGGGCTTCTTCACCGCCACGTCGGACTTCCTGGTGCCCCCGGGGCCGGCGTTCTGGAACCGCCCGTCCCTCCCCGAGGAGGATGAGAAGTGAAACGCCGCAACGGCTCCAGTGACAGCCTGCTGACCAAGGCGGGCGGCGAGCTCGACGACCGCTTCAAGCTCGCCGGACCGGCCCGGGTCCTGTTCAACAAGGTCTTCCCGGACCACTGGTCGTTCCTCCTGGGCGAGATCGCGCTGTTCTCGTTCATCCTGCTGCTGCTCTCGGGCACCTTCCTGGCGCTGTTCTTCGAGCCGTCCATGGTCGAGGTGACCTACAACGGGGCGTACGTGCCGCTCCAGGGCATCGAGATGTCGCGGGCCTACGAGTCCGCGCTCGACATCTCGTTCGAGACCCGCGGCGGCCTGTTCATGCGGCAGATGCACCACTGGGCGACGCTGCTGTTCATGGCGTCGATCCTCGTGCACATGCTCCGGATCTTCTTCACCGGCGCGTTCCGCGCGCCGCGCGAGACGAACTGGATGATCGGCATCCTGCTGTTCTGGGTCGGCTTCTTCGAGGGCTTCTTCGGCTACTCCCTGCCGGACGACGGCCTCTCCGGCACCGGCCTGCGCATCATGGAGGGCATGACCGCCTCCGTGCCGTTCATCGGCCCGTGGGCCTCGGCGGCGCTGTTCCGCGGCCAGTTCCCGGGCACCGACGTGATCTCGATGATCTACATCATCCACGTCTTCATCTTCCCGCTGATCCTCCTGGCGCTCATCACGGTCCACGTCGGCCTGGTGTTCGCGCAGAAGCACACGCAGTGGCCCGGACCGGGCCGGACCGAGCACAACGTGGTCGGCTTCCGCATGTTCCCGAACTACGTCATGAAGCAGGTCGGCTTCATGCTGTTCATCTGGGGCGTGGTCGCCGCCATGGCGGGCCTGTTCCAGATCAACCCGATCTGGCTGTTCGGGCCGTACGAGGTCTCGGTCGTGTCCTCGGCCTCCCAGCCCGACTTCTACGTCATGTACCTGGACGGCCTCATCCGCCTGTTCCCGGCGTGGGAGCTGCGGATACCGCCGTACTTCACGCTGCCGGCGGTGTTCTGGCCGGCGATCGCGGGCATGGGCCTGTCGGTGCTGCTCCCGCTGGTGTACCCGGCGCTGGAGCGGCGGTTCACCAAGGACCGCGGGCACCACAACCTGCTCCAGCGTCCTCGCGACAACCCGGGCCGCACCAGCCTCGGCGTCATGATCGTGGTCTTCTGGACCATCGGCGCCGTCTCCGGCGGCAACGACGTCTTCGCGGAGAAGTTCCACATCAGCCTGAACGCGATGACCTGGGCGGGCCGCATCGGCATCGTGATCCTCCCGATCATCGCGTACTACCTGACGTACCGCATCTGCCTGGGCCTCCAGCAGCACGACCGCGAGGTCCTCGCCCACGGCCTGGAGACCGGCATCCTCATGCGCGACCCCAACGGCCGCTTCTACGAGGTCCACCAGCCCCTCGCCGAACCGGACGAGCACGGCCACACCGCGCTTGAGTACAACGGCTGGGTCGTCCCGAAGAAGATGAACCGCGTCGGCGCCCTGCCGCCGCAGGACAAGGGCTTCTTCAAGTCGATCGAGGAGCCGTCCGAGAACGGTTCGTCCTCCTCTCACGAGGAGATCGAGTCGGGCAAGCACTAAGCGAGCAAGCCATTGAGAACGGGCCCTGCCGGAAGGCGGGGCCCGTTTCTTGTGTTCGAGGTTTTTTGACGTTCTTGGCTTGCGGGCTTGGTTGGGTTGGGGTTAGAGCGGGCAGCGACGAAGAGGTGGCAGCGGGGCTCGGGTTGGGTTGGCGGCCATGGGGTCCGCGGTGGGAGCCTGGCTTGGTGCGGGTGGGGCGGGTTGAAACTTCCTCACCAAAGATCACCCTTCTGGGTGTTGACGCCCTATCGCACACAGAGTCACAATTGAATCACAGCAATCGAACAGACACACGGAAACAGGCAACACATACGAGAACAGTGACAGGGGGTGATCCCGATGGCAGCAGCAGCGACGATCGAAGCCCGGACCAGTGTCAGCGACCAGGCCGAGACCATCCGGACCCTCCTCGAAGACGCCGCCTCGGTGGTCAACTCCCAATACGCGGCAGTCCTGTCCTCGGTCATCGCGATGAAAGAGCAGAACCTCCACCGCACCGCCTTCGGGTACTCGGCCTTGAGGGACCTGCTGTTGTCCCAGTTCGACTTCACTCACCGGACTGCTTCGGATATCGCGGCCATCGCCCGCCTCTCCTCCAAGTTCCGGGCCCTGGTGGAGGCGGCCGTCTCAGGGCGGGCCAGGATCGACCAGGTCGCCTACGCCGTCCGCCAACTCGACCGGACCCCCGCGATGCGCCTGTTCACCCTCACCCCCTTCCGCACCCCCGTGGCCTCCCCCTTCGATGCCGACATCCTGTGCGCGACACCGGAGCACCTGATCGCCCAATACGCCCAGCACGCCCCCTTCAAAGACCTCCAACGCCACCTCGACGAGCTGGCCGCGCATCTGGCCGAGGAGACCGAACTCCTCGACAGCCTCGGCGAGCAGTCACTGCAGTGGATCGAGGTCGCCGAACAGGACAACGGCATGTGGGCCCTCTCCGGGGAACTCTCCTCCGATACGGGCAGGCTGTTGGACAAGTACCTGAAGACCGCCTGCCCGCCTCCCAGGCAGGACGAGCAAGACAGTGAGGGTGTGCTTCCGGCCCAGCCGAACCGGCATGCCGAAGCCCTCCACCAGCTCCTCGCCGGATACGGCACCAGCCCTGATGCGGTCAAGCGCCACGGCCACACCGCCACCCTCGACCTCATGGTGGACATCCAGACGCTCAAGGGTGAAGACACCGGCAGGACGCCCCTTCTGGAGGGCCAGCCGGTCAGTGTCGCCAAGGCCCGGCATCTGGCCTGCGAAGCCGGTGTCATCCCCTCGGTGTTCGACTACGAGACCGGCGAGGCCATCGAGCTGGGCAGGGAGAAGCGCCTCCCCAACGCGGCGCTCCGCCGCAAGCTCGAACTGGAGCAGCGGGAAGGCTGCGCCTGGACGGGATGCTCCCGCCCGGTCGCCTGGACCGAAGCCCACCACATCCAGCACTGGGCGAACGGCGGGGACACCAACGCCGGCAACCTGATCCTGCTGTGCCGCTTCCACCACGGCCGCATCCACACCGCAGGCTGGACGGTAGCGAAGACCGGCCCCGGCCAAGCCACCATCACCCACCACAACCACCCCGACACCCACACCGGGGCCGAGGAGGCCCGGGAGTGTGGGTGCGAGGACTGGCGAACCGACCAGGACATGGACACTGAACACCAGGGATCGGACTGGGATGTGTTCCCGACCGGCCTCTACCGCACCGAATGGTCGGACACACTGAAACCCGACCTCGACTCACGAGCCGAGGAGGCCGAGAGGCAAAGGGCCCTCGCCGCCATCCGCGCCGCCCGAGCCAAATGCCGAACACGCTTCACACCCCAGCCAAAGGAACCCGCACCGGTCCCGGCAGGCAGCCGAGGCGACCCACCCTCTTGAGGAGGCCCGCCCCGGCCAGCCAACCGGGCCGGGAGGAGGAACGGGAAGGCCCACAACCACACCAGACCCCAGGCCCGGCACCCAAACTGGGCCGCCCTCACCTCTCTCCATCGCTGCCAAAAAGACCCGCGCCCCATCACCCCCTGAAAGCCGCAGCACCCAACCCCACCCCACCGCCCACCCCGTTGTCGCCGCCAAAAGACCCGCGCCCCAACCCACCCCGCAGGCCGGCGACCCAGACCCCGCCCCCCAACCCACCCCGTCATCGCCGCCCGCTCTAACCGCGAGCGGTGTCCGACCTCAAGGAGGCGAGTGCGCCCCCAGGTAGGCTTCGCCGATGTTGCGGGTGTTGATTACCGGGGTGTCGGGGGTTGGGAAGTCGACGGTGGTGGCTCGGTTGGGCGAGTTGGGGTACAAGGCGGTGGACACGGATTTCGGGGGATGGTGTGCGCCGACTGCGGATGGGGAGGCGTTGCAGGAGACCGCTGAGCCGGGGTGGGTGTGGCGGGAGGGGCGGATTCGGGAGTTGTTGGATGCCGCCGATGCGGAAGTGCTCTTTGTGAGCGGGTGCGTGCCGAACCAGGGGGTGTTCTATCGGGACTTCGATCATGTGGTGCTGCTGAGCGCTCCAGCGGAGACCGTCCGGCATCGGCTGTTGACCAGGACCGGGAATCCGTACGGCAAGACCCCTGAGCAGCTTGAGGCGGCGCTGCGGGATCAGCGGGAGGTCGAGCCGCTGTTGCGGTCGGGGGCCACCGTGGAGATCGATACGAGAGCACCGGTCGATGAGGTGGTGGCGCGGTTGGTGGCGCTCGTCGGTGGTCAGTAGCGGTCGACGGTGGTGATGAGCTTCTCGGCGAGTTCGTCGGGGTCGAGCTTTTCGCGGGCCAGGGCCAGGTAGAGCGAGTCGAGGTCCGGGTAGCCGAGGGAGGACGCGACGCCGTGGAGGGGTTGCTCCCCTGCGAGGCCGCGGCCGCGGGCGATGAGGGAGCGCCACAGGCGGTTCTTGCCCGCTTTGAGTTCGTCCTCGAAGCGCTGCATGGGGATCACGGGGAGTTCGCCGGTGGAGTCGACGTCGTCGATGGCGCCGAACCAGTCGTTGATGTGGAGCTGCGCTTCAGGGGTCTTGGCGTGTTCGAGCCACTGTTTCGAGGGGCCGTAGGGCTGCTCGGCGGTGAGGACGAGTTCGACGGTGTCGCCGTCGCGCAGGGACTGGGCGAGGGGGGCGATCTCGCCGTTGACGTAGGCGGCGATGAGGCGGTGGCCCTTGGAGGGGCCGGAGCAGTAGGCGACGTCGACGGGGGTGGACGCCTTGGGGACCGTGAGCTGCTCGCCGTCGCCGGTGAAGACGAGGATGTCCTGGTCGGCGAGGTCGCAGCGGAGGGAGTCGAGGAACTGGCCGGAGTCGGCGACCTCGTTCTGCCAGTCGAGGAGGCGCTGGAGCCAGGGGAGCTGGATCTCCATCTGGTCGCCGCCGGTCTGGCGCAGGCCCGCGACGATGCCGACCTCGGCGGTCTCGTGCATCTCGCGGGTGCGGATGAGGAACTCGATGGGCAGGCCGCCCGGACCGGCGACCGCGGTGTGGATCGACTGGTACAGGTTGAACTTCTTGGCGGCGATGAGGTCGCGGAACTTGCCGCCCAGAGGCTTCCAGAGGCGGTGGATCGCGCCGAGGGCCGCGTAGCAGTCCGTCAGGGGACCGTCGACGACGATGACGAGGCGCGGCGGGTCGGCCGGGCCGGTGCCGGGGTGCTTCTGCATCTCGCGGTACACCGAGTACGGGTGGCGGGGCCGGTCGAGGAGGCGCGCGGTCACCTTGAAGTCGCGCAGGGCGCGGCGCACCTGCGGGGCGATGTGCTCGACCTGGCGCTTGCGGTCGGTGTCGGAGCCGATGTGCTCCTTGATCCGCTGGAACACCTCGGGCTGGAGGGTCTCCAGGACGATGTCCTCCAGCTCGCGCTTGATGACGTACAGGCCGAGGCGGTCGGCGAGGGGGATGAGGACGTCCTGGGTGGCCTCGGCGATGCGGATCTGGCTGGGGCGCTTCTTGAACTTGATGGTCCGCATGTTGTGGAGGCGGTCGGCGAGCTTGATGATCATGACGCGGATGTCGCGTCCGGCGGTGAGCACGAGCTTGCGGAACGTCTCGGCCTCGGCGGCGGAGCCGAGGTGGATCTTGTCGAGCTTCGTGACGCCGTCGACCATGACGGCGATCTCGTCGCCGAAGTCGCCGCGGAGCGCTTCGAGGGAGTACGGGGTGTCCTCGACGGTGTCGTGGAGGAGCCCGGCCGCGATCGTGGGGGTGTCGACGCCGAGGTCGGCGAGGATGGTGGACACCGCGATCGGGTGGGTGATGTACGGTTCGCCGGAGCGGCGGGCCTGGCCGCGGTGCATCTGCTCGGCGATGCGGTAGGCGCGGCGGACCAGGAGCATGTCGGGCTGCGCGAAGTGGGCGCGGTGCGCCGCTTCGAGCTGCGCGACCTTCCCCGCGAGGTCCCACGGGTCGTCAGGTCTGGCAGTCCGAGTAGCCGAAAGCAATGCGCGCAACATGTTAGCCTCCGATGCCCAAGGTTGACCGCATTCTAGATGTACAACGATTCCTGGAGAGAATCGACACTAGACACTGTCGGATTTCGGCGGGTCCGCCGTTCCGGGCGGATGACACAGCGTACCCGTACGGAGGTGTCGCCGGAAACCTCAAGCGCCGCAAATGGATGCGAGACGACTCACGTCCGATTCGCGCCGCGGGCCCTGTTCCGGGGTGTGGAACGGTGGGTTCGCTTGGGACAGCAGAGCGTTCGCGAAGCTATCTCACCATGTGGACTGGTCGCGGCGCCACGGGGACCGGTCGCCGGGGACGGCGCCGTCCCAGCGTTCGGCTCCGGTGAGGGGGCTGGCCCAGGTGCCTTCGACGAGGACGAGGCGGACTTCGGGTTTGGCGAGCCAGTCGAGGAGGAGGCGGGACTCGGCGGCGTGGGCGGCGTCGAGGACGTCGGTGGCGGGGGCGACGACGCGGGAGGTCTCGCGGAGCTTCGCGATGTAGGGCATGGGGTCGGCGCGAGGCGGGGTCTTGACGGCGCCGGCGAGGATACCGGAGCGGATGACGGCGACCTCCCAGCCGCCGCCCTTGGCGCGGCCCGCGGCGACCAGTTCCCCGGCCGCCACGAAGTTCCTGACGCGCTGCGAGGACGCGGCGAGGGCCAGATAGGCCCCGAGCTCGTCGCGGCGCTCAGCGGCCGCCTCGAAGCGCTCGGAGCCGGCGAGTTCGGCGAGGCGCTCGCCGACGGCCTCGGCGATCGGGGCGGGGTCGCCGTCCATGGCGCGGGCGGCGCGCTCGGCGAGGGCCGCGTACTCCTCGACGGTGACGGTGTGGCGGCACGGCTCGGCGCACTTGCCGATCTCGCCGAGGACGCACGTGGGGGAGGTCCGCTTGGGGGACAGGCGGGTCCGGCACGAGCGGATCGGCAGGGCCGCCTCGATGGCGCTGATCGCGGCCTGCGCCTGGGTGCCCGAGGCCGGGCCCAGGCGGGGCGTGCCGGGCTCGGGGGGCTTGCGGGAGACCTGGAGGCGCGGGTACGGCTCGTCGGTGAGGCGGACCCAGCTGCGGTGCTCGGGGAACTTCGCGGCCCGGTTGTACGGGGGCTTGCCGCCCGCGATGAGGCGCAGCTCGGCGACGCCCGCTTCGAGGCGGTGGGCGCACTCGACGACCTCGACGCGCTCGGCCGAGGCGAGCATGTCGCGCAGGCGGCGGCGCTGCTCGGCCGCGGAGAAGTAGCTGCGGACGCGGCTGGCGACGTTCACTGAGACGCCGATGTAGAGCGCCCGGTCGTCGGCGTCGCGGAAGATGTACACGCCCGGGCCCTGCGGGAGGCCGTCGGCGAGGTGGCGCTTGCGGCGCTGAAGCTCGGAGGGGATGGCGCGGCAGAACTCGGCGAGCTCGGCGTCGGTGACGACGCCGTGGCCGCTGGCGCGCTCGATGAGGCCGTGGAGGACCGTGACGGTGGCGCGCGCGTCGTCCAGGGCCCGGTGGTTCGGGGTCACCGGGGAGCCGAAGAGCCGCGCGAGGGTGCCCAGGCGCCGGTTGGGGACCTCGCTCTTCTCGGTGAGGCGCCGGGCCAGGACCACGGTGTCGACGACGGGCGGGCGGGGCCAGCGGGTGTCGGTGAGCTCGCAGGCGTGGCGCAGGAAGCCGACGTCGAAGCCCGCGTTGTGGGCGACGAGCGTGGCGCCCTGCGCGAACTCCAGAAACATCGGCAGGACCGCCTCGATGCCGGGCGCGTCGGCGACCATCTCGTCGGTGATGCCGGTGAGCCTGGTGACCCGCGGGTCGATGGGCTCGCCGGGGTTGACGAGGGTCGAGAACTCGCCGACGACCTCGCCGCCCTTGACCTTGACGGCGCCGATCTCGGTGATCCCGCACGCGTCCGCGGCCAGCCCGGTGGTCTCCAGGTCGACCACGCAGAACGTGACCTCGCGGAGCGGGGTGCCGAAGCTGTCGAGGGCGGGCTGCGTGAAGCCCGCCCCTCCGTCCCCGGCCGGGCCCTCGCCCGACCCGTCGCCCGACACGCCGCGTCTGTACATACCGGCAACCCTAGGCGCGGCCTGTGACACCCGGCTTGTCGCGGTTGTTCGAGCGTCGCCTGCGCCGCAGTGCCGACCGGACCCGGTCGGTGGTCCGCGCCGACCGGCGCGAGAGCCGCGCGGACTGCTCGGCGCGGCCCGCGCCGACCTTCGCGACCAGGGACGCGGGCCAGAACACGGCCTTGTACCTGACCTGTGCCGGCGAGGTCTTGTCGAGCGCGATGTGCAGGTCCCGCAAGGCGTCCGCGAGCCCGGCGGGGTCGGCGCCCCGGGGGGAGTACCGGTGCAGGGCCATCGCCGAGCCGAGGGCCTTCGCGGCCTCCCGCGCGCTCGGCGCGGCCGTCGCGAGCACGCCCGCGGCCTGGCGCGGCGTGTACGAGTCCGGGATGGACACGCCGTAGTCGAGGGCCAGGTCCATGGCCTCGTCCCACGCGGTCTTCGCCGTCAGGGTCCGCGGGTTCAGCCGCCGCTTCCGCAGGGCCCCGCGCGAGAGCACGGGCAGGAACGGCACCGCGAGCAGCAGCAGGAGCGAGAGCCAGCCCGGGTGGAACGGCAGCGCGGCGCCGCCGTCCGATCCGGCCCCGGCGTCAGCGGACGGGCCCTCGGACGCGCCGCCCTCGGGCGGGATCGTCTGCCCGGACGCGTCGGTCTCCGGCGCGGACGGCTCGTCCGTGGGGACCTCGTTCTCGCTCGGCTCGGTCTCCGGGTCCGGGGCGTCGTCGGGCTCGTTCGCCCACGGGAAGCTCACCGAGCCCGGGACGCTCGCGGCCGGGGTCGGGTCGAACGTGACCCAGCCGGGCCCGTCGTAGTAGACCTCGACCCACGCGTGGTAGTCGTGGCTGGTGAGGACCCACTCGTTCCCGTCGCGCGAGCCCTGCGACAGGCCCACGACGACGCGCGCGGCCACGTCGGCCTCGCGGAGCATCCACGCCATCGTCGCCGCGTACTGCTGGCAGTAGCCCTGCTTCGTCTCCAGGAAGTCCAGGACCGCCTCGTCGTTGCCCGCGTCGACGGTCTCCAGGGAGTACCGGAACCCGTTCGACACCGACAGGTACTGCTGCACCGCGAGGACCTTCTCGTGGACCGTGGTCGCCCCCGCCGTCGCGCCCGCGACGATGTCGGTCAGCTCCGGCACGTCCGGGTGCTCGGTGTTCAGGTCCCACCGGTCGTCGGAGCTGCTCATGCCGCCCGCGGCCGCGAGCGTCTCGGCGTCCGGGTCGGGCTCGGTGTACTCCAGCGTGTACTCGTCGACGTCGCCCATGTCGCTGCCGTCGCCGACGATCACGCCCGTGTCAGGGTCGAGCCGCCAGTCGCCGTCGATCTCCAGGTTCGTCGGGCTCCCGTAGACGGGCACCACCGGCGCCTGCAACTGGAGGTTCTCGATCTGCGCGGTGTACCGCTCGCCGTCGGCGTCGGGGAGCTCGTCGAGGTTCTGGGTGCCCTGGTACTCGTTGGGCGCGAAGCCGTCGCCGGTCAGCTCGTCCAGCACGTGCATCCGCAGGTAGCGCGGGCTCGGGTCGTCGGTGGTCACCCGCAGCACGTCGACCTCCTCGGGCCGCGTCAGCGAACCCGAGAGCTGCGCCCACGGGTTGACGTCGCCGAGCCCGTACGACTCGCCGCCCTCGATGCCGTCGGCGACGTTGTCGATCAGCCCCGACGTGTTCACCGGCACGACCGCCAGCACCGCGAGCGCCACCGCGATGAACCCCGCCGCCGACCAGCGCGCCGTGCGCGCCATCGGCGAGGGGAACGAGCGGCCGACCAGCTGGCCCGCGCCCGTGAAGCGGTGCCCGAACGCCGACACCCGCTTGAGGTTGTCGTCGCCGAGGATCCACAGGTACGCGACGGCGGGGAGGATGAACCAGAACCACGCGGTCGCCTCCGGCGCCACCGACACCGGCACCAGGTACATCGTCAGGAGCGTCAGCCCCGCGAGCGCGGGCGTGCGCAGGCCCACCACGAACATGTCGTGGAGGATCGCGACGACGCCGACCCCGAGCACCGTGAGGAACATGATCCCGCCGGTGGCCTCCACCGGCGGCGCGTTCACGATGATCGCGCCCACGCCCTCCTGCGCGAGGACCGCCCAGTGCTCGAACGTCGCCGGGAGCGGCACCAGGAACAGCAGGCCCGTGCCGTCGCCGAACCCGATCGTGAGGATCACGACGAGCGCCGCGGCCATCGCGAGCGTCTGGAGGCCCTGGCCGCGCCCGGCCGCGCGCATGAGCGACCCGGCCGTGGCGACGACCGCGATCGTGAGCATCACCGGGAACATCCAGCCGAGGCCGTTGAAGATCCCGATGAGGGGCGTCAGCGTCAAGGCGAGCGTGGCCGCCGCGACGACGGTGGCGTGGCGCTGTCCGTTCATGCGAGGTTCCTCCACGCGCTCGACCGGGTCCACACGCGGCGCAGTTCCGTCCCCACTGTGCTCATGCGAGGTTCCTCCAGGCGCTCAACTGAGTCCACACCCGGCGCAGTTCCGTTCCCGCCACGACCGGGACCACCTGCCAGCCCGCCGAGGCGAGCGTCGACACGGCCTGGCCGTGCTGCTGCGCGAACGCCTGCTCGCGCGGGTCGACGCGGCTCGACGCCGCCTTCGGGATCCACCGGACCGGGTCCACGACCAGGGCCGTGCACCGCCCGCCGCGGCGCGCCAGGCGCCCCAGCGCGGCCGCCTCCTCCGGGGTCAGGTGCCCCAGGAACGCGACGATCCCGGACACCGAGCGGGCCCGCTGGGCCTTCTCGACCATCGCGGCCACCGGCGCCTCGGGGGCCGCGGCCACCGTCGCCAGGTACCGCATCGCCTGGCTGTAATCGCCTTGGCGGCATTCGAAGTCGCGGTGCGCGGTGATGAGCCACGGGTCGATGCCGTCGCGCGAGAGCCGCACCGTCGCCGACGCGGCCGCGTCCACCATCCACTCGAAACTCGACAGCTCCCCGCGGTGGGCGCCCCGGCGCACGTCCAGCAGGACCGCCGCGTTGTTCTCCCACGGCTGCTCCTCGCGGCGCACCATCAACTGCCCGCGGTGCGCGCTGGCCTTCCAGTGGACGCGCCGCATGTCGTCGCCGTTGCGGTACTCGCGCACCGCGATGTCGTCGTTGCCGGTGATCGCCACGGTGTGCGAGGCGGACTCGCCCGAGGACATGCCCGCGCCGCCCGGCAGGAGCAGGCTGCGCAGCGGCTGGATGCGCGGGGTCACGATGAGCTCCGTGGTCACCGGGAACTCCTGGACCGAGACGGCCAGGCCGAACGGGTCCGAGGTGCGCACCGTCAACGGCCCCAGCTCGTACGCGCCGCGCGAGCCGGGCGTGATCGTGTAGTTGACGACGCTCCGCGCGCCGGGCGCGAGCCGCTCCAGGACCAGCCGGGGGCGGTTCCCCAGCCGGTAGGGGATGCGGTCCTCCAGCATCAGCGCCGGGGGGCGGCTGCGGCCGGTGTTCTGGATGCCCAGGCGCACCTGAGTGGCCTGACCGGCCTCCACCTGCGCCGGGTTGAGCACCCGGTTCGACTCCAGCGACGGCCGCGACCAGCGCAGCACGAACAGCCCGCCGATGGGGGCGATCGCGGCGAGCGCCGCGGCGCGCAGCAGGTCGCCCTCGCCCACCGCCAAAGCGGTGAGGCCGACGACCACACTCACCGCCAGCAGCGTCTTGCCGCGTCCGGTGAGCTCCACGCCTAGAACCTCCCCGGGTGCGACACCACCGGGACGTGCCTGAGGATGTCGGAGACGATCGCCTTCGTGTCGCCGCCGCCCATCGTGGTCTCCGTCGTGGGAATCAGGCGGTGCGCGAGCACCGGGACGGCGAGCTGCTGCACGTCGTCGGGGAGCGCGAAGTCGCGACCGTCCATCGCCGCCAGCACCTGCGTGCACCGCAGCAGCTGGAGCGTCGCCCGCGGGCTCGCTCCCAACCGCACCTGCGCGTTCGTGCGCGTCGCGCCCACGAGGTCCACGACGTACCGCTTCAGCTCCGGCGCCAGGTGCACCGAGCGCGCCGCCGCGATCATCCGCACGATCATCTCCGCGTCGGCGACCGGCCGCAGCGCGTCCAGCGGGTTGTACTCCTCGCGGCGGTCCAGCAGCGCCAGCTCCGCGTTGATGTCCGGGTACCCGATCGCCAGGCGCGCGGTGAAGCGGTCGCGCTGCGCCTCCGGGAGCGGGTACGTGCCCTCCATCTCGACCGGGTTCTGCGTCGCGATCACCATGAACGGGCTGCGCAGCTTGTACGTGTTCCCGTCGACGGTGACCTGCCGCTCCTCCATGCACTCCAGGAGCGCGGCCTGGGTCTTCGGGCTGGCTCGGTTGATCTCGTCGCCCAGGATCAGGTTCCCGAAGATCGCGCCCGGCTTGAACACGAAGTCGCGCTTCTCGGGGTCGAAGATGCTCACGCCCGTCACGTCCGAGGGGAGCAGGTCCGGGGTGAACTGGATGCGCCGCACGGAGCAGTCGACCGAGCGGGCGAGGGCCTTCGCCAGCTGGGTCTTGCCGACGCCGGGCACGTCCTCCAGCAGCAGGTGGCCCTCGGCGAGCATGACCGCCAGCGCCAGCCGGATCGTGTGGGACTTCCCCTCGATGACCCATTCGACGTTCGTCAGGATCCCCTCGGCGGTGGCCTTGAACTCCTGCGGCGAGAGCGGTGCGGGGCCCTGCCCCGACTGCGCCGTGCTCGGGAGCGGCATCGTGCCGTCGGGCTTCTCGGGGGACGACTCGAAGGTCAACGGTCCTCCTGGGGAGTCGGTGAGGTGGGTGTGCGGCGTGCACCGGAATCCGCCGCGTTCTGGTCATCCTACTCGGACCCGCCCAAGCGTTATGTCCCGTGCCACCTGGGCGCCGCTCCGCTACACTGGGGGGCATGACTCGGCGATTCGAGCTCCTTACCTAGCCGTGCGGGACAGATCCCAGCACGGCCACCCCAGCGTGTCTGGGGTTTTTTGCTGTCTAGGGTCAGTACCCGGAGAACGCCGACCGAACCCGCGAAACCAGAGCAGCCGCACCGGACCACAGGACGAGCCATGACCGAACCCGCACACCGCTACGACGCCGAGCTGGCCAACGCGATCGAACCGCGCTGGCAGGAGCGCTGGGAGGCCGAGCGGACCTTCCGCGCCCCGAACCCGTCCGGGGAGCTGGCCGAGCCGGACCACCCGCGGGCCGGCGCCCCGAAGAAGTTCGTGATGGACATGTTCCCGTACCCGTCGGGCGCGGGCCTGCACGTCGGCCACCCGCTGGGGTACATCGCGACCGACGCCTACTCGCGCTACCTGCGCATGGCCGGGTACAACGTGCTGCACCCGCTGGGCTTCGACGCGTTCGGGCTGCCCACCGAGCAGTACGCGATCGCGACCGGGCGCCAGCCCGCCGAGATCACCGCCGAGAACATCGGCGTCTTCCGGCGCCAGCTGCGCCGGGTCGGCATGGGGTACGACAACCGCCGCGAGTTCGCCACCACCGACCCCGACTACTTCAAGTGGACGCAGTGGATCTTCCTGGAGATCTTCAACTCCTGGTACGACACCGACGCCGACAAGGCGCGGCCCATCAGCGAACTGATCGCCGCGTTCGAGTCCGGCGAGCGCACCGTCCCGGGCGGGCGCGCCTGGTCCGAGCTGAGCGCCGTCGAGCGCCGCCGCGCGATCGACGACCACCGCCTGGCGTACGTCACCGAGGCGCCCGTGAACTGGTGCCCGGGCCTGGGCACGGTGCTGTCCAACGAGGAGGTCACCTCCGAGGGGCGCAGCGAGCGCGGCAACTTCCCGGTGTACACGCGCACCCTGAAGCAGTGGATGATGCGCATCACCGCGTACGCCGACCGGCTGCTGTCCGACCTGGACGGCCTGGACTGGACCGAGTCCCTGAAGTCCATGCAGCGCAACTGGATCGGCAAGTCCACTGGCGCCTACGCGGACTTCGCGACCTACGCGGGGGACATCCGGGTCTTCACCACCCGCCCCGACACCCTGTTCGGCGCCACCTACATGGTCCTGGCCCCCGAGCACCCGCTGGTCGACGCGCTGACCGCCGAGACCTGGCCCGCCGACGTCCCCGAGGCCTGGACCGGCGGCCACGACACCCCCGCCGGAGCCGTCGCCGCCTACCGCGCCCAGGCCGCCGCCAAGACCGACGTCGAGCGCCAGGCCGACGCCAAGGAGAAGACCGGCGTCTTCACCGGCGGCTACGCCACCAACCCAGTCAACGGCGAGACGGTCCCCGTCTTCATCGCCGACTACGTGCTGGCCGGGTACGGCACCGGCGCGATCATGGCCGTCCCCGCCCACGACGCCCGCGACTTCGACTTCGCGACCGCCTTCGGCATCCCGATCGTCCAGGTCGTCTCCGACACCGTCGAAGGAAGCGCAGTCGAGTGGGACCGCCAGGAGGTCCTGTCGAGCACCACCGGCACGATCGTCAACTCCGGCTTCCTGGACGGCCTGTCCGTCCCCGAGGCCAAGGACCGCGTCATCGCGTGGCTGGCCGAGCACGGCCGCGGCGAGAAGGCCGTCACGTTCCGCCTGCGCGACTGGCTGTTCAGCCGCCAGCGCTACTGGGGCGAGCCCTTCCCGATCGTCTACGACGAGACCGGCCTGCCCGTCGCCCTGACCGAGGACCACCTGCCGGTCGAGCTGCCGCACCTGGACGACTTCTCGCCCAAGACCTTCGACGCCGAGGACGCCGACTCCGCGCCCGAGCCGCCCCTGGGCCGCGCCAAGGACTGGGTCGAGGTCGAACTGGACCTGGGCGACGGCCCCAAGCCGTACCGCCGCGAGGTCAACACCATGCCCAACTGGGCCGGGTCCTCCTGGTACGAGCTGCGCTACACCGACCCGAAGGCCGCGGCGGTCCTGGCCGACCCCGCCAACGAGTCCTACTGGATGGGCCCCCAGGACGCCGAGGACGTCGGCGGCGTCGACCTGTACATCGGCGGCGTCGAGCACGCCGTCCTGCACCTGCTGTACGCCCGCTTCTGGCAGAAGGTCCTGTTCGACCTGGGCCACGTCTCCAGCCGCGAGCCGTTCCGCCGCCTGTTCAACCAGGGGTACATCCAGGCCTACGCCTACACCGACGAGCGCGGCGTCTACGTGCCCGCCGAGGAGGTCGAGGAGCAGGCCGACGGCGTGTACACCTACAAGGGCGAGAAGGTGAACCGCGAGTACGGCAAGATGGGCAAGTCCCTGAAGAACGTCGTCACGCCCGACGAGATCTGCGCGTCCTACGGCGCCGACACGTTCCGCGTGTACGAGATGTCCATGGGCCCCCTGGCCGACTCCAAGCCCTGGGAGACCCGCGCGATCGTCGGCTCGCAGCGGTTCCTGCAACGCCTGTGGCGCAACATCGTCGACGAGGAGACCGGCGAGACGGCCGTCGCCGACGTCGAGCCCTCGCCCGAGACGCTGCGCGAGATCCACAAGGCCGTCGCCGGGGTCCGCGACGACTACGAGAACCTGCGCATGAACACCGCCGTCGCCAAGCTGATCACGCTGAACAACCACGTGACCGGCCTGCACCCGGTGCCCCGCGCGGCCGCCGAGGCCCTGGTGGTCATGGTCGCCCCCATCGCCCCCCACATCGCCGAGGAGCTGTGGGAGCGCCTGGGGCACACCGGCGGCATCGCCTACGTGGACTTCCCCGTGGCCGACGAGCGGTACCTGGTCGAGGACACCGTGACCTACCCGGTCCAGATCAACGGCAAGGTCCGCGGCCGCATCGAGGTCGCCGCCGGAGCGCCCGAAGAGGACGTCAAGGCCGCCGCGCTGGCGGAGGAGAAGGTCGCGGCGAACCTGGCGGGCAAGGACGTCAAGAAGGTCATCGTGGTGGCCGGCAAGATGGTCTCGATCGTCGCGAAGTAGACCGGCGCTGTTGGACGGAATATTAAGGGCGGGACCGGAACCGGTCCCGCCCTTCGTCATTCGTCGGGCAGGCTCCCTCCGCCGCCCCGGTAGGTGTACCTCGTGGCGGCCTCGCCGCTGAGCAGGCCCAGGAGGAGCAGCGAGAAGCCGCCGGCGGCGAACGGCGCGGGGGAGAGGGCGTCGAGCACGCCGAAGATCACGAGCGCCATGAGCGAGCACGCGACGCCGTACAGGCTCGCCACGGCGGCGAGGCGCCGCGCCCAGTCGAGGCGGGCGGCGACGCACGCGCCGAGGGCGGTGCAGACGGTGGCGTGGAGGACCGACGCGACCAGCAGGGCGAGGAGCAGCCGCTCGAACCGCGGGTCGGCGACGATCGAGCCGAGCCCGATCAGGGCGGCCTCGGCGAGCGAGGACACGGCGGCGGCCGCGATCATCACGAGCGCGGTCGCGACCTGCCAGGGCATCGGGTGGTGGTAGGCGGGCTTGGCCCGCGGAGGCGCGGCCTCCTCGGGGCGAGGGTTTATCGTCATCATGACGAATATCTTATCGTCGCTGTGACGAATATTGGTCCCGCGCGTCCTCCGCATCGGAGTATTGACCAACATCTATGCAAACGCTAGGCTGTGCTCACCTCGTTGGGAGCGCTCCGCCCCCGCGGGCCCATCCTTCTGTCAGCCTCGTTCCCTCACGGCGCGGCACCACCTTGAGGAGCTCTTCGTGCTGCTTACCCGACCGCACTTTTCAAGAAGGCGGCGCCGGGCGGTGATCGCGGGGGTCGTCACCGTCGCGACCGCCGCGCTCGGCATCGGCCTCTCGACCCAGTTCGCCTCCGCCCAGCAGACGACCCTGCGTGGGGCCGCCGACGCGCTGAACAAGGACATCGGCATCGCCGTCAACTACAACCTGCTCCAGAGCAGCGCGCAGTACCGCACCACGGTCGCCACCGAGTTCAACTCCCTCACCGCCGAGAACGCGATGAAGTGGGACGCGACCGAGCCCAGCGACGGGAACTACACGTTCACGCAGGCCGACGCCATCGTCGACTTCGCCGAGGACAACGGCCAGACCGTCCACGGCCACACCTTCGTGTGGCACCAGCAGACCCCGTCGTGGGTGCAGAACCTCTCCGCCTCGGCGATGCAGGCGGCCATGGTCGACCACATCAACACCGTGGCGAACCGCTACGAGGGCCGGGTGGACTCCTGGGACGTGGTGAACGAGGTCGTCAGCGACTCCAACGGCGCCCTGCGCGACTCGTTCTGGCTCCAGCGGCTCGGCGAGGGCTACATCACGACCGCGTTCCAGACCGCCCGCGCGGCCGACCCGAGCGCGGACCTCTACATCAACGACTACTCGATCGAGGGCCAGAACGCCAAGTCGAACAAGGTCTACTCGATTGCGCAGGGCCTGGTCAACCAGGGCCTCCTCGACGGCGTGGGCTTCCAGTCGCACCTGATCCTCGGGCAGGTCCCCTCCGACATGGAGGCGAACCTCCAGCGCTTCGTGAACCTGGGCCTGAAGGTCCGCATCACCGAGCTCGACATCCGCCTCCAGACCCCGGCCGACGCGACCGAGCTCGCGCAGCAGGCCAGCGACTACCAGCGGGTGGCGAACATCTGCAAGAACCTCGCCGACTGCTCCGGCATCACCGTGTGGGGCCTGCGCGACGGCGACTCCTGGGTCCCCGGCGTCTTCCCCGGCTACGGCGCGCCGCTGCTGTTCAACGACGACTACTCGAAGAAGCCCGCGTACACCGCGGTCCTGAACGCCTGGGGCGGCACCGTCACCAACCCGACGACGACCCCCGGCACCACCACCCCGCCGCCCACCGGGAACGGCTGCACCGCGACCCTGTCGGTCCAGAGCCCTTGGAACACCGGGGCCACGTACGCCGGGACGGTGAAGGCCAACCAGAACCTCTCCGGCTGGACGGTGACATGGACATGGCCGGGCTCCGAGCGGATCTCCAACGCCTGGAGCATCCAGGGGACGTTGACGGGGGCGACGGTGACCGGCTCGAACGCCGCCTACAACGGGACGCTCGCCTCGGGCCAGTCCACGACGTTCGGCTTCAACATCACCAAACCGGACGGCGCGACCGCCTCGGTCCCGACGGTGACCTGCACACCCGCTTAGACCGCGCTTCGTTCGCAGACGAGGCGGCCTGCACACCCTTAGAACTTGCTTCCTTCGCAGAGAAAAAAGGCCGGGCCCGGACGGAATTGTCCGGGCCCGGCTGCGAAGTCCGGCGCGTCAGCCCAGTTCCGCCTGGAACATCCAGGACTGCTTCACCGGGCCGGTCGGGATGCTCAACCGAGTTCCGCCTGGAACATCCAGGACTGCTTCTCCAGCTCGGCGGTGATGCCGATGAGGAGGTCCTGGGAGACCGGGTCGGCCGACTCGGTGGTCTCGATGCGCTCGCGCATGTTCGCGATGATCGCGGTGTAGGCGTCGATCATGAGCGAGACGACCTCGGTGTCGGAGATCGTGCCGTCGTGGATCTTGGGGACCGAGGAGGTCTCCGCGACCGTGGCCGCGCGGCCGTCGGCGCTGACGCCGATCGCTATCGCCCGCTCGGCCACCAGGTCGGCGGCGTTGCGCGCCGACAGCACGATCTCGTCGAGCTGGAGGTGGAGTGAGCGGAAGTTCTTGCCGTAGACGTTCCAGTGCGCCTGCTTGCCGACCAGCGACAGGTCGATGAGGTCGACCAGCGCGCCTTGCAGCGCTTTGGCGGTCGTGTCGCGGTTCTCGTCGGAGAGGCTGGAGCGGACGGTCGACATATCGGTGCACCTCGCAGAGCAGCAGTCGGTTCCGGCATTGACAAGCAGATCGTAGTCTTCCCCGGCTCGCCCGGTGCCAAACCGATGCAACCGGGACGGGTGCGGGGTCCTCGCGTCCTCCGCGGAACGGCCGGGCGCCGGCCCGCTCGGGGCCTGCGGAGGACGGCCGGAAGGGTCGCCTCCCCGGCTCGCAATTTGTTGGGCTAGTCGATAAACTAATGCGTGTCGTGCCGTCCCCGGCCCGGCCGCCGCCGTCCGCACCCTGAACGAGCAGGAGCTACGAATGCCTTACCGCCCGCCGCTGGTCGCCCGCGAGTTCTTCGTCGCCGACCCCCCGGAGCTGCCCCAGCGCGCCAACGGCGAGCAGGGCCTGTCGTCCGTCACGAGCGCCGAGGTCGTGGAGACCGGCGCCGACTCGGTCCTCCTCAAGGCCGCCACGAGCGCGGGGGAGGAGCTGTACGTCTCCATCGCGGCCGTCGCCGAGGGCGTCGTGCGCACCCGCCTGGCCGCCGACCCGGCCGCGCGTCCCGCGGCCGAGAAGATCATCGAGCTCGTCCACGCCGGGAGCTACGACGGCGCGAAGGTCGCGGTCGAGGATGGAGTGGTCGTGGTGGACGCCGGTCCCGTCCGCGCCGTCGCCACCCTCGGCGCCTGGTCGCTGCGGTACACCGACGCCGCCGGGAAGACCCTCGTGGCCCAGAACCCCGGCGAAGAGGACATCTCGGGGCGCCTGCGGACCCTCCCGTTCGGCCGCTCCCTGGTCGACGGCGAGCCCGTCGCCTTCCACGAGTCGTTCACGGCCGCGCCCGACGAGGCGTACGCCGGGTTCGGCGAGCGGTTCGCCCCGCTCAACGCCCGCGGGCAGCGGCCCCTGATGTGGAACTTCGACGCGTTCGGCTCCGAGTCGATCCGCGCCTACAAGAACGTGCCGTTCTACGTCTCCGACCGCGGCTACGGCGTCCTCGTCAACTCCGGCGCCCCCGTCGAGTTCGACATGGCCCAGCAGACCCACGCGGCCGTCGAGCTCATCGTCCCCGACGACGCCCTGGAGTACTTCGTCATCGGCGGCACCCCGGTCGAGGTTCTCGACCGCTTCGACGGCCTCACCTCCCGCCCCTCGCTCCCCCCGAAGTGGGCCTTCGGCACCTGGATCTCCTCGGGGTTCTTCGTGGACAACGAGGAGCGGGTCATGGAGCGGGCCAAGAAGATCCGCGAGCGGGGCATCCCCTGCGACGTGCTCCACCTCGACACGTTCTGGCAGCACGAGCCGCACTGGTCCGACATGCAGTGGGACCGCGAGAACTTCCCCGACCCCGAGCGGATGCTCGCCGACCTCGCCGAGCAGGGCTTCAAGGTCTGCCTGTGGATGAACTCGTACATCTCCCACAAGTCCCCGGTGTTCGCCGAGGGCGACGAGCGCGGGTACTTCCTCAAGAACGCCAAGGGCGAGACCTACGTGGCCGACGTCTGGCACGGCTCCCACCAGGCCAGCGGCATCGTCGACTTCACCAACCCCGACGCCGTCGAGTGGTGGAAGGGCCTCCTGCGCGGCCCCCTCCAGGCCGGCGCGGCCCTGTACAAGACCGACTTCGCCGAAGGCGTGCCCGCGGATGCGGTGGCGCACAACGGGATGACCGGCACCGAGCTGCACAACGTGTATACCCTGCTCTACAACGACGCGGTCGTGGACGTGACCCGCGAGGTCAACGGGCACGAGCTGGTGTGGGCCCGCTCCTCGTTCCTCGGCGGGCAGCGCCACTCCGCGCAGTGGTCCGGCGACGTGCAGACCACCTGGGCGGGCCTGGGCGGGACCATCCGCGGCGGGCTCTCGCACGGCCTGTCGGGCGTCCCGTTCTGGTCCCACGACACCGGCGGCTTCAACGGCACGCCCACCGATGACCTGTACATCCGCTGGGCCCAGTTCGGCGCGCTCTCGCCGCTGCTGCGCTACCACGGGACGACCACGCGCGAGCTGTGGGAGTTCTCCGAGGAGGCCGAGCGCCTCGCGATCGAGTCGCTGAAGCTGCGGTACTCGCTCGCGCCGTACCTGTACACCGCCGCCGTCAATGCCTCGCGGACCGGCGAGCCGGTGCTGCGGGCCCTGAACGTGGACGACCCGTCGGACCCGGTCTCGTGGACCGCCGACCAGGAGTTCCGCCTCGGCACCGACCTGCTCGTGGCGCCCGTGAACGACCCGTCGGGCGAGCGCAAGGTCTACCTGCCCAAGGGCCGGTGGATCGACTTCTGGACCAAGGAGGTCCACGAGGGCGGCCGGTTCATCGACACCAAGCACGACCTGGAGACCTTCCCGGTGTTCGTGCGCTACGGCGCGCTCATCCCGCGCGTCGAGCCGGGCGCGACGATCGGCGAGGAGCCCTTCGCGGGCATCACCCTCGAAGTGTGGGGGACCCCGTCCGAGGGGACCGTGATCGCCGACGTCGACGGCGACACGACCATCGCCGTCGAAAAAGTTTCTGAAACTTTGGTGACCCTGGTTTCGACCGGCCCGGCGGACATCGCTAATGTGAGCGTCATCGATGTTGCGGGCGCGCCCGCGAAGGCCGAGCTGGAGCGTAAGTAGGAACATGAGCCTTGTCGCCGGAGTCGACTCCTCTACACAGTCGACCAAAGTCCTCCTCGTAGACGCCGAGACCGGCGAGATCGTCGACTCCGGCAGGGCCTCCCACCCCGGCGGGACCGAGTGCCCGCCCGAAGCCTGGTGGGACGCCCTCCAGGAAGCCGGGCGGGGCCTCCTCGAACGCGCCGACGCCGTGGCCGTCGCCGGGCAGCAGCACGGCATGGTCGCCCTCGACGCCGACGACCAGGTGGTCCGTCCAGCGCTGCTGTGGAACGACACCCGCTCGGCCCCCCAGGCCGAGCGGCTCACCGCCGACCACGGCGGCCCCGAAGCCTGGGCCGCCGACACCGGCCTGGTGCTCGCCGCGTCGTTCACCGCCACCAAGCTCGCCTGGCTGGCCGAGCACGAGCCCGAAAACGCGGCCAAAACCGTTTCGGTGATGCTCCCGCACGACTGGCTCACCATGAAGCTGCGCGGCGTCGCCGCCGCCGACGCCACCACCGACCGCTCCGACGCCTCGGGCACCGGCTACTGGAACCCGCGCACCGGCGCTTACATGACCGAGCGGCTCGTCCAGGCCTTCGGCCGCGAACTCGCGCTGCCGCGCGTCGCCGGGCCGACCGAGACCGTGGGCCGCACCCCGTGGGGCGCGATCGTCGCCCCCGGTACCGGCGACAACGCCGGGGCCGCACTGGGCCTGGGCCTCGGGCCCGGCGACGTGGCCGTCTCCCTCGGCACCTCCGGCACGGTCTTCGGCGTCTCCGACGTCCCCGCGAACGACCCCTCGGGGCTCGTGGCCGGGTTCGCCGACGCCACCGGCCGGTTCCTGCCGCTGGTCTGCACGCTCAACGCCGCCCGCGTCCTCGACACGTTCCGTACCCTGCTGGGAGTGGACCACGCCGAGTTCGACGCGCTCGCCCTGTCCGCCGAGCCCGGCGCCGGGGGCCTCACCCTCCTGCCGTACCTCGACGGGGAGCGCACCCCGGCCCGCCCGAACGCGACCGGGGTCCTCTCGGGGATCACCACCGGCGCGACCCGCGCCGGCCTCGCCCGCGCCGCCGTCGAGGGGATGCTCTCGGCCCAGGCCGACGGCCTCGCCGCGATGGCCGCCCAGGGGCTGGAGGCGCGCCGGGTCCTCCTCATCGGCGGCGCCGCCGCCTCCGAAGCCGTCCGCCGGATCGCCCCCACCGTGTTCGGCGTGGACGTGGAAGTCCCTCCCTCAGCCGAGTACGTGGCCCTCGGCGCCGCCAAGCAGGCGGCCTGGGCCCTGTCCGGCCGCGACGAACCGCCGCAGTGGAAGAACGGGGACACGGAGCGGCTCACCGGCACCGCCGCAGCCGTGTCCAGGCAGTACGCGACCTTGAGGAACGAAACCGCCTCCTGGGAGCAGCACCAGTAGCACCAATAGTGAACCTAGAGGTACGAGACGACCTTCGGGGAAACAGCACCAATAGTGAACCTTGAGGTACGAACCACCTCCGGGGAAGCAGCACCAATAGCAAAGGAACGATCATGACCGACAAGTACGCACCGGTGCCCGAGGACAAGTTCTCCTTCGGCATCTGGACGGTCGGCTGGGCGGCTCAGGACGTCTTCGGCTCCGCCACCCGCGCCGACATGGCCGCCGACCGGGCCGTCCGCGAGCTCGCGGAGATCGGCGCCTACGGCGTGAACTTCCACGACAATGACGTGTTCCCGTTCGACGCCACCGATGCCGAGCGCGACGCCAAGATCGGCGCGTTCAAGAAGGCCCTCGACGAGACCGGCCTCAAGGTCACCACCGCGACCACGAACCTGTTCGGCCACCCGATCTTCAAGGACGGCGGGTTCACCCACAACGACCGCGACGTGCGCCGCTTCGCGATCAGCAAGGTCATGCGCAACATCGACCTCGCCGCCGAGCTGGGCGCGGAGATCTACGTGGCGTGGGGCGGGCGCGAGGGCGCCGAGTCCGGCGGCTCCAAGGACGTGCAGTCCGCGATGGCCCGCATGAAGGAGGCGTTCGACGTCCTCGGCGACTACGTCGTCGAGCAGGGCTACGACATTCGCTTCGCCATCGAGCCCAAGCCGAACGAGCCCCGCGGGAACATCCTCCTGCCGACCCTCGGCCACGCGCTCGCGTTCATCAACGAGCTGGAGCGCCCCGAGCTCACCGGCATCAACCCCGAGATCGGGCACGAGGAGATGGCCGGGCTCGACTACGCCGCGGGCATCCGCCAGGCCCTGTGGCACGGCAAGCTCTACCACATCGACCTCAACGGCCAGACCGGTCCGCGCTACGACCAGGACCTGCGCTTCGGCGCCGGGAACGTCGGCGGGGCGTTCTGGGTCGTGGACGCCGTCGAGGAGGGCATCGCCAAGGGCCAGTACAACGGCCCCATCCACTTCGACTTCAAGCCCCCGCGCACCGAGGACGACAAGGGCGTGTGGGTCTCCGCGGCCGCGTGCATGCGCAACTACAAGATCCTCAAGGAGAAGGTCGCGGCGTTCCGCGCCGACCCCGAGGTGCAGGAGGCCCTCAAGGCCGCCCGCGTCGACCAGCTCGCCGTCCCGACCCTGGGCGAGGGCGAGACCTGGGCCGACCTGAAGTCCGTCGAGGTCGACGTCGAGGGCCTCGCCGCCAAGGGCATGGCCTTCGAGGCGCTCGACCAGCTCGCGCTTGAGCACCTGTACGGCGTGCGCTAGACAGCTTTCCGTCTCAGGACTCCTGGGACACGGAACCGGGCCCGGAGCAGCAGCTCCGGGCCCGGTTCGCAACCCCACACCCATCAGTAGGATCTGCGCCTTGCGGCGCTGTCACCCTCAGGAGGATTCGATTTCCCCTTGGCCCGAACATTACGGACGGGCCCTTCACGGTCCCGGTGAGAACCATGAGAGGTTCATTTGAACCCGCGGGACTGCTAACGCTCTACGGGACGCGTCGGCTCCGGCGGGCCCGTGAGGCCGAGGTCCTTCTGCCAGATGCCCACGCCGTGCCAGTCGCCGTGCTTGAAGCCCGCGTCGCGGACGGTCCCCAGCAGCTCGAAGCCGAACCGCTTGTGGAGCGCCTCGCTGCCCGCGTTCGGCTGCGTGATCTGGGCCATGACGCTCCGGAAGCCCTGCGCCCCGAGCCGCTCCAGCAGCTCGGCGTACAGCTTCGAGCCGATCCCCAGGCCCTGGTGCTTGGGGGACACGTACACGGTCGACTCCGCGGTCCACGCGTACGCCTGCTTCGGGCGCCACGGGCCCGCGTACGCCACCCCGGCCACGGCCCCGGCGGCCTCGGCGACCAGGTACGGGTACCGGTCCGCGCCCGCGGCGAGCTGTTCGGCCCACTCCTCGACCGGGTACGGCTCGGTCCTGAAATTGCTGCTGGTCTCGGCGATGTAGTGGTTCACGATCGCGCAGATCGCGGGGACGTCATCGGTCCGCGCGAAGCGCACGGCGACCACATCGGTGCTGCTCATGGCCGAATGATAGCCAGCCGCGCGGCTAGGGGCCCTGCTCCGTCCCGCAGTCCGGGCGCCCGTCACGCGCGCCGTTCGCCACACTGCGGTCCGTCACCGCATTGCGGCCCAACATCACGCCGGCCCGTCACCACACCGTGCTCGGCCGCCACGCCACCATCGAGGGGCGCAGCCCGCCGGTCGCCCGGAAGTCCTCCACCGCCCGCGCGAGCGAGCTGAGCGCGATGTGCGCGTCGGGCGGGAACATGCTCGCGGTGTCCATGTCGCGGTACAGGCGGATCTGCGGGGCCCAGCGCTGGTCCGAGTACGAGACCCACGCCCCCGGGCCGTAGTCCTCGCCCCCCGGGCCGTAGTACGCCAGCGCGCCCACCTCGGTCTCGCGGTCCGCGATGATCTTCAGCCCGTGGTCGGGCCGCCCGCCGGGCTCGTACCCGGGGCGGTCGCGGACGAGCGCGGTCGCGACCTGCACCAGGTCTGCGGCGACGATCGTCGCGACCGCGGCGGCCACGCCGTCGGGGTCGTACGCGAGGAGGATCTGCGTGCCGTGGTCCCTGGTCTGGAGCCTGAACTCGGCGCAGTATCCGGCGACATGCGCGCCCGCGGGGCCAGCGCTCATGGGCGGTGCTCCTTCCGAGACAGGAGAGGCGGACGTGCGGGAGTGTGAATCGTGTTGGTATTCGACTCGGATCGCCATGGCGGACACCGCACCTCAGATTGTCGGAGTTTGTGAACGACAGTACGTGCGCGGTCAGGCGGTTTGTTCGATCAGTCGGGAAGTTGACAGAAAAGCACTGATATGCCGTGACAACCTGTCCATGCAAGTAGCAGATTCCATTCAGGAGCCGCCGCCCTGCCGGTTCCCGATCGGCCGCCCGGACCGGCTTCCCGTCCGCTGTCTCCTGAAGGCAAAATGATCGCTATGAGAGTGGAGCTGCTGGGACCGGTGCGGATCACCGGCGACGACGGCGCCGAGATCCCCGTCCCGGCCGGGCGGCAGCGCGCCCTGCTGGCCCGGCTCGCCCTCGACCCCGGCCGCCACGTCACCGCCGACGCCCTCATCGCCGCGCTCTGGCCCGACGAGGAGCCCGCGAACGCCGCAGGGGCCCTCCACACCCAGCTCTCGCGCCTGCGCCGGGTCCTCGGCGACCGCGTCGTCCACGGCCCCGGCGGCTACCGCCTCACCCGCGTCGACACCGATGTCGAGGAATTCGACCGCATTGCGGCCCAGGTGGAAGCGGCCTCCAGAGAGGACTCCCCGAGCACCGTCAGGGAACTCGCGGACGCCGCACTCGCGCTGTGGCGCGGCCCCGCGCTCGCCGACCTCGAACGGCGCGGGTTCGCCGGCGCCGCGGTCGTGCGCCTCGACGTGCGCCGCGAAGCCGTCGCGGCCCTGCGCATCGAGGCCCGCCTGCGGCTCGACGGCGCCGACGCCGTCCTCGCCGACCTCGCCGCCCGCCACGCCGCCGACCCCCTCGGCGAACCCGACGCCGCCCGCTACATGCGGGCCCTCGCCGCCTCGGGCCGCCGCGCCGAGGCCCTCGCCGTGTACGACCAGGTCCGCGCCAAGCTCGCCGACGACCTCGGCGTCGATCCCTCCCCGGTCCTCGGCGAAGCCCACCTCGACGTGCTGCGCGGCATCGAACCGGTCGTCCCCGAGTCGCGCCCCAACCGCCTCCCGCAGCCGCTCACCGCGTGCATCGGCCGGGAAGCCGAGCTCGCCGAGCTGCCCGCGCTCCTCGAACGCCACCGCCTCGTCACCCTCACCGGACCCGGCGGCACCGGCAAGACCCGCCTCGCCGTCGAGTCCGCGCACCGGCTCGCCGCCTCCGGGCGGACCGTCCGCATGGTCGAGCTCGCGCCGGTGACCGACCCCGGGAAGCTCCCCGAAGTGGTCCTCGACGCCCTCGGCCTCACCGAGTCCGTGACCGCCCGCCGCAGCGACGACCCCGCGACCCGCCTGGTCGAGGCGCTCTGGGGCCGCGAACTGGTCCTCGTCGCCGACAACTGCGAGCACGTCGTGGAGGCCGCCGCCGGGCTCATCGCGCACCTGCTCGCCCGCGTCCCCGCGCTCCGCGTCATCGCCACCAGCCGCGAGGCCCTCGGCATCACCGGGGAGACCGTCGTCGGCGTCGGCCCCCTCCCGCTGCCCGCGCGCGACGCGCCCCTGGACGAGGTCCGCGCCCACGACGCGGTGCGCCTGTTCGCGGAGCGCGCCCGCCAGAGCGACCCCGGCTTCACCGTGGACGCGGCCAACGCCGCCGCCGTCGTGGACGTCTGCACCGCCCTCGACGGCCTCCCCCTCGCCATCGAGCTCGCCGCGGCCCGCTTGCGCGCCTTGAGCATCGACGACCTCGCCGCCCGCATCGGCGACCGCTTCGGGCTCCTCGCCCGCGGCCCCCGCACCGCCGAGCCCCGCCAGCGGACCCTCCGTGCCGTGGTCGACTGGAGCTGGGACCTCCTGGAGCCGCGCGAGCGGGACGTCCTCGCCCGCATGTCGGTCTTCAACGGCTCCGCCGACCTCGACGCCGCCTGCGCCGTCTGCTCGGCCGACGCCGACGACATCGCCGGACTCGTGGAGAAGTCCCTCGTGCAGCGCCTCCCCGGCGGCCGGTACCGGCTCCTGGAGACCGTCCGCGAGTACGCCGCCGCGCGCCTCTCCGAAGCGGGCGAGACCGCCGGGCGGTACGAGCGCCACGCCGCCCACTTCGCCGACCTCGCCGCGGAGGCCGAACCCCACCTGATGCGCGCCGAGCAGGTCGAGTGGCTCGACCGCCTCGCCCTCGACCACGGCAACTTCACCGCCGCGATCCGCCGCATGATCGCCGCCGGGAACGCCCCCGCCGCGTACCGCGCCGTCACGCCCCTGTCCTGGTACTGGTGGATGCGCGGCCACCGCCGCGAAGGCCAGGAGCTCGCCATGCAGGTGCGGGCCATGCCCGGGGAGGTGGAACCGCTGCGCCGCGCCGAGGTGGTCCTCGCGGGCACCTGGGGCCTGTGGTCCGGCTGGCTCGACCCCGCCGAGGTCGAAGCGGATTTCGCGGCGGCCCAAGCGCTCTGCGAGGAGCACGACCTCTACGCCGCCGACCCGCTGCTGCTCATGATCCCGCTCATCCGGGCGCTCCTGGCGAACGACGAGGACGGCCTGCGCGCGATCCTCGCCGCGCTCGACCCCGAGCGCGACGCGTGGGTCCGCGGGATCGGCCTGCTGTTCGCGTCCGAGTACTCCGAGCGCGCCTCCGGGCCCGGGGCCGCGCTGGCGGACCTGGCGGAGGCGAACCGGATCTTCACGAAGCTGGGGGAGCGGTTCGGGCTCATCATCACGCTCCAGGGCCTCGCGGCCGGGCGGATGGCCGCCGACGACTACGAGGGGGCCCGCGCGCTGCTGATCCGGGCGCTCACCGCCGAGGCGGAGTTCGGGGCGGACCTCGCGGACTCGGTGATCGTGGAGTACCTGTGGCGCCTGGACGCCCGGCACGGGGCCGAGCCCGCCGCGGTCCTGGAGAAGATGCGGGAGCTGGCCGCGCGCGCCGAGCGGGTGGGGAACACCGAGAACGTCATCGCCGCCCGCACCTCGGCCGCGATCTGCCTGCACCGCTTGGGAAGGCTCGAAGAGGCCCGCGAGGAGCTCCTGTCGGCCGAGGCGGACCTGCCCCAGTTCCTGGACTTCTCGGAGGTCGCGGTGCACCTGTACCGCGAGCTCGCGAGGGTCGCGCACGACAGCGGCGACCCGGACCTCCAGGCCCGGGCCGCCGCCATGCTCCACGGCTCGAACTGGCCGTTCAGCTCGTGAGCTTCTTCCTGTAGGCCCGCAGGGACAGCGGCACGAACACCGCGAGGATCAGCGCGCACCAGCCGAGCAGCGCGAGGGCCTCGCCGCCGGGCGCCTCGCCCGCCAGCAGCGCCCGCATCGTGTCGGCGAGCGCGGTGAGCGGGTTGACCCGCGCCCACCACTGGACCGGCCCGGGGAGCGTCTCGATCTCCACGAACATCGTGGACGTGTACGCCAGCGGCATGAGCAGGCTGACCATCCACGTCTGGATCTGCTCCTCGGACTTCGCGGTGAGCCCGACCAGGGCCATCGACCACGAGGACGCGAAGAGGAACAGCATCACCGCGGCGGCGGCCCCGGCGACGCCGAGCACGCCGCCGTCGGCCCGGTAGCCGATCGCGAAGGCGACGCCGCCGACGATGAGGAGCGCCCACAGGTGCTTGATCATGTCGGCCGCGACGCGCCCGGCCAGCAGCGCGAACCGCGACACGGGCATGGCGGTGAGCCGGTCGAACACGCCGGTCTTGATGTCGGCGAACAGGCCCAGCCCGGTGGAGACGATCGCGAAGAACAGGCCCATGGCGATGAGCGTCGGCCCCGCGTAGTCGAGGAACGCCTGCCAGGTGCCCATCATTTGCCCGCCCATGAAGAACGTGATGGACAGCAGGATCATCATCGGGATCATCAGGTAGTCCACGAGCTGCGCGGGCTGGTGCCTGATCGAGGCGAGGGACCGGGCCGTCATCGACGCGGCCTGCGCGAGCGGGCCGCGCGTCGTGGTCCACGTGGTCGTGGTGGTCATGCCGCCACCTCCTCCTTCTTCTCGGTGCCGTGGCCCGTCAGGGTCAGGAACACCTCGTCCAACGTGGGCTCGTGGAGCCCGAACGCGGCCAGGTCGGTCCCGGCCTGCACGACCCGGGCCATGACCGCGGTGGCCTCGCCCGGGTGCGCGACGGGGACGGCGACCTCGTCGCCCTCGACGCGCGGGGCCGCCCCGACGGACCAGTTCGCGAGCTCCGCGAGCTGCCCCAGCGCGTCGGGCCGGGCCGGGCGCATCCGCAGCACCAGGCCGCCGACGGCCTGCTTGAGCTGCGAGGGCGTCCCGGAGGCGATGACGCGGCCGGTGTCGATCACGGCGATCGAGTCGGCGAGCTGGTCGGCCTCTTCGAGGTACTGCGTGGTCAGCAGGACCGTGGTCCCCTCGGCGACGAGCTCGCGCACGACCTCCCACAGGCCGGTGCGGCTGTTGGGGTCGAGCCCGGTGGTCGGCTCGTCGAGGACGAGCACGTCGGGGCGGCGCACGATCGACGCGGCCAGGTCGAGCCGCCGCCGCATGCCGCCGGAGTAGCCGCCCGCGGCCCGGTCGGCGGCGTGCGCGAGGTCGAACCGCTCGATGAGCTCGTGGGCGCGGGTCTTCGCCTGCGACCGGGACGCGCCGAGGAGCCGGGCGATGAGGACGAGGTTCTGCGCGCCGGAGAGCCCGGCGTCGATCCCCGCGTACTGGCCGGTGAGGCCGAGGCGTTCGCGGACCTTCGGGGCGTCGCGCACGACGTCCAGGCCCAGGACCCGGGCGGCGCCCGCGTCGGGGACGGACAGGGTCGACAGGACCCGCACGGCCGTGGTCTTCCCGGCCCCGTTGGGGCCGAGGAGCCCCAGGACCGTGCCGGGGGCCGCGCCGAGGTCGACGCCGTCGAGGGCGCGGACCTCGCCGAAGGACTTCACCAGCCCCCGGACTTCGATCGCGTACTTCATGAGAGGCGCCTTTCTGGTGTTCGGTGGGTGTGGGACCAGCTTGGCGCCCTTGCCTTTCACGGGCCTTTCACACGGCTGTCACGGCACGCGAAAGGGCCGCCCCGCGGTGCGGGACGGCCCTTCCTGGTGCGGGGTTCAGCCCTTGATGGCGCCGGTGATGATCGCCTTCGTGAAGTGCTTCTGGATGAACGGGTACATGATGACGATCGGGAGGATCGTGCAGACCACGACGGCCATCTTCAGCGCGGCGTCGGGCGCGGCGTCCGCGGCCTGGTACTGGCCGACGTCGGCGCCCGGGATGCCCTGCGTGGACATGAGCATCCGCTGGAGGACCACCTGGATCGGCTGGGTCTGGAGGCCCGGCGTGTAGAGCACCGCCTGGAAGTAGATGTTCCAGTAGCCGACCGCGTAGAACAGCGCGACGACCGCGAGGATCGCCTTCGACATGGGGAGGACCACCCGGAAGAGGATGCGGAACTCGCCCGCGCCGTCCATCTTCGCGGCGTCGATGAGCTCGCCCGGGACGCTGTTCATGAAGAACGCCCGCAGCACGATCAGGTTGAACGCGTTGAGCGCCGTCGGCAGGATCAGCGACCAGTAGGTGTCGAGCAGGCCGAGCTGCTTCACCACCAGGTAGCTGGGGTACATGCCGGGGCCGAACAGGAACGTGAACAGCACCAGCATGAGCAGCGGCCGGTGCAGCACCGACCCGGGCCGCGACAGCCCGTAGGCCGCGCCGATGGTGAGCACCATGGAGATCGCGGTGCCGCCGACCGTCAGGAGGATCGTCACCAGCAGCGACTTGGTGAGCGCGCCGCCGCCGAGGATCTCCTGGTACGCCTGGGTGCTCAGCTCGGTCGGGAGCAGCAGCAGGTTGCCGCCGGCCTCCTGGAGCGCCTTCTCACTGGCGAGGCTGGTCGCCACGACCGCCCAGATCGGCAGCACGATCGCGGCGGCGTAGCAGACGAGGAACGCGGCCTTGACGAACTTCCCGAGCGCGGACGGCTCCTCGTCCCACGCGGCGCGGTTGCTCTTGCGGCGCGGCTTGGCGCGGACAGCAGCGGTGGTCATGACTTCTGGTAGATCCCTTGCTCTCCGAGGCGGTGGGCGACGTTGTTCGCGACGAGGATCAGGATCAGCCCGATCACGCCCTTGAACAGGCCCGCGGCCGTGCCGAACGAGTACTGCGCGGTCTGGATGGCGCGGTAGTAGACGAAGGTGTCGAGCACCTCGGTGGTCTGGTAGCCGACGGCCTCCCGCTGGAGCTGGTACTGCTCGAAGCCGACCGAGAGGATGTTGCCGATGTGGAGGATCAGCAGGAGCACGATCACCGGCCGGATGCCCGGGAGGGTGATGTGCCACATCCGCTTCCAGCGCCCGGCCCCGTCGACCGCGGCGGCCTCGTACAGGCTCGGGTTGATCGAGGCGAGCGCCGCCAGGAAGATGATCATGCCCCAGCCGGCGTCCTTCCAGGCCCATTGGAGCCAGGCCAGGAACGTGAACGAGCTCGGATCGGACATGATGTCGAGCCGGTCCCCGCCGAAGCCCAGCAGCCAGTTGCTGACCAGGCCGTCGGCCCCGAGGACCTGCACGAAGATCGTGACGACCAGGACCCACGAGAAGAAGTACGGCAGGTACACGATCGACTGGAACACGCTGCGGGCCTTGGTGGAGACCACGCTGTGCATGATGAGCGCCAGGGCGATCGACAGCGGGAACAGGAACAGCAGGTTCAGCGCCGAGAACTTCAGCGTGTTCAGCAGCGCGGGAACGAAGTACGGGTCGGAGAACAGGCGCCCGAACCAGGCGAAGCCCACGAACGGGTTCTCCCAGAACGGCCGGTACGGGCTGTAGTCCATGAACGCGATGACGTTCCAGGACGAGGGCCAGTAGAAGAACACCGCGAGCTGCCCGATCGCGGGGAGCGTCATCAGCAGGAGCGGCCAGTCGTGGCGGAGGCGCTGCCGGAGGGGCCGCTTGCGTGCGGCGCGCCGGGGTGCCGCGGGCCCGGCCTTGGCCCGGGGCGCTGAGGTCTGGAGTGCTGCCATCGCTTGTGAGAGTCCAGTCGGTGAGTGCGCGAGTGGGAACGGGGCGGCGGCCGGGCGGGGGAGCGCCCCCGCCCGGCCGGGAGCCTATTCGCCCTGCGCCTGCTTGTACGCGGTGGTGAACAGCTCGCGGGCGGCCTCGCCGCCGGAGCCCAGGAACGTCTCCACCATGTCGGGGATCGACGACAGCTCGGCGCGCCCGTAGGCGATGTCGTTCTGCTGGTCGATGAGCGTCTGGGCGGCCGTCTTGTACTCCGACGGCCCCTCGACGCGCAGGCCCTTCCAGATGTTCTCCTCGGCGAAGTCCTTCACCGAGGCGTTGTACTCGAAGCGCCGCTGGACCAGGTCCGGGTCGCCGGTGAGGAAGGTCTGGACCTGGCCCGACATCTCCTTGAAGTTGACGGGCGCCTGGACGATGTCGATGCCCGCCTGGGTCCGCACCGGGAAGCCGTCGTCGCCGTAGGTGAAGTGGGTGCCCTCGACGCCGTACTGGAGCAGCTCGTTCTCCGTGGTGCCGTAAGGCGCGGAGCAGAAGTTCATGACGTCGAGCAGCTCCTTCACCTGGTCCTCGGAGAGGTCCTTGTTGAAGAAGGTCCAGCCGCCGACGGAGGTGCTCACGTACCGGATCGGCTCGCGGCCGCTGAAGCCGATCGCGCCGATCGGGTCGATCTGGCCCGTCGCGGTGCCGCCGAGGACCTGGTTGGTGTAGTCCGACCACCAGGAGATGCCGTCCTGCGACATGAGGACCGTGCCCGCGACGTGCAGCGCGTGCCCGTCGAGCGTCCCGGTCGGGGTGTCGGGGTGGATGAGGCCCTCGTCCCAGCAGGTGCGGCGGAACTGGAGCCACTCGGTGTACTCGGGGCGCTCGCAGTTGTGGACGAGCTTGCCGTCGATGTAGGCCCAGCCGGGGCTCGACGCGAGGCCGAACCACTCGGGGGTCACGTAGTCCTGGGCCAGGAAGGCCCACTTGCCGTTGGCGCCGTCGGTCCAGGCGCGGGCGACCTCCAGGACCTCCTCGACCGTGGTCGGCATGGCGAGGTTCGCGGCCTCCAGCAGGTCGGTGCGCACGAACATGGCGTTGCCGGGGCCGCCGTAGAAGCTCTGGGGGATGCCGAAGACGCGGGCGGTCTCGGGGTCGGCAGGGTCGGTGGACCACACCGACTGGCCCCACGAGAGGGTCGGCTCGCCCGCGAGGAGCGGCCAGCGGTCGGCGATGTCGCCCTTGACGACGTCGGTCAGGTCGTAGAAGGTGTTGACCACCGTCTCCTGGAAGTTCGGGTGCGAGTCGGTCATCCAGCCGAAGATGTTGATGGCGTCGCCGAACTCGTTGGCCTGGAGCCACTGCACCGAGGTCTGCGCGAACGTGTTGCCGTCCGCGTGGCGCAGGGTGATCTTGGTGCCGCCCCACGCCTCCTGGAGCGCCGCGTAGTACGGGTCGTCCGCGGTCGGCGGGGTGCCCCACATCGGGACGGTGATCTCGTACTCGCCCGCGCCCTCGGCGGTCTCGACGCCGTCCACAGGCGAGGGGTACGAGGTGAAGCCCGAGGGGTGGTTCGGCGGCTCGCCGACGAGGTCGGGCTCGACCGGGAGCGCGTACTCCTTGTAGGTCGGAAGGAAGTCGAAGCCTTCGGTCACCTGCGAGGTGCCGCCGCCCGACTCGATGTCGCTGCACGCGGCGATGACGGGCAGGCCCGCGATCCCGGCGGCGCCGATGCCGGCCGCCTTGAACAGGGACCGGCGTCGGAAGATCGACCCGTCTGAGGGAGTAGCCACGTTGCTGTCCTTTCGGTCTGTCTGATCTTGTGAGGGGGTAAGCCGGTAATTAGTTCGGCTATTCGATAAACTAAAGTAGCGCACGGTGGCAGGCCCCACAAGCGGGGGGTCAGGCGAATCGGGCGCGGATTGATCACGATTCGGGAACGGGCCTTGTAGTTGAACGTGCACATAGACCACTGTCAGGGACTGCCCGACGACCGCTTGTCGCCATCCACGACAATGCCCAACGACAGTGCTTCCAACGACACCGGCTTCGGCGACGATGGGCCACGAGCTCGCAACAGGAGGACAACATGGCGATGCGGATAGCGGCGAAGTCCGCCGGTCCGGGCGATGCCGAAGAGGAGCCCGGCCGTGCCGGCGGACGGCTCGCGAGCGTCGCCGAAAAGGCCAAGCGGGCCGACTTCACCGACGTGCGCGCCAACAACCTCGGCTTCGTCCTCCGCCAGGTCCGGGCCGAGGGCCGGTGCTCCCGCGCCGACCTCGCCGCCAAGACCGGCCTGAACAAGGCCACGGTCTCCTCGCTCGTCGCCGAGCTCATCGAGCGCCGCGTCCTGCGCGAGTCCGGCTCGGTCATCGGCAACATCGGCCGCCCCGCGGTCCTGCTGTCGGTCGACACCGGCTACTACGCCTCGCTCGGCGTCGAGGTGAACGTCGACTACATGACCCTCGTGGCCGTGGACCTCGCCGGGAACCGCCTCCTGTCCTGGCGCCGCGCCCACGACGGCGCCGGCGCCACCCCCGGCAAGTCGGTCTCGGCGCTGGCGGGCCTCGCCAAGCGCGCGGTGGACCGCATGGACGCCGAGGGCCGCCAGATCCTCGGGCTGGCCGTGGCCGTCCCCGGCATGATCGACAACGACGGCGTCGTGCAGCGCGCCCCGATGCTCGGCTGGGCCGACTTCGACCTGACCGGCCGCCTGCGCCAGGCGATGCGCGACCCGAAGTACGCGGTCACCGCCGACAACGACGCGAACCTGGGCGCGGTCGCGGAGCAGCGCTTCGGGTCCTGGGCCGGGGTGTCCAACATGATCTACCTGACCGGTGAGATCGGACTGGGCGCCGGCCTCATCGTGGACGGCGAGCTGCGCAGGGGCGCTTCGGGTTTCGCGGGCGAGATCGGCAACCTCCTCATCGAGGTGGACGGCCGGATCGGCCGCGTCGAGGACGTCGCGGGCATCCGCGCGGTCCTCGGCGAGCTCTCCGAGTCCGACGACATCGCCGGGACCGAGGTGGAGGCGGAGGTCGAGGACATCGTCACCCGCGCCCGCGCCGGCGAGCCGCGCGTCATCGAGACCCTCGACCGCATCGGCCGGTCCCTCGGCGCGGGCATCGCCCTCGCCGTGGACCTGCTCAACCCCGAGGCCGTCGTCCTCGGCGGCCACTACCAGGCGCTGAGCCCGTGGATCGGCCCCGCCGCCGAAACCGAGCTCGCGGCCCGCACCCACGCCTCGGGCGCGGGCGGGGCCGAGATCGTCGTCTCGGCCCTCGGGCACGAGGCCCCGGCCCTCGGCGCGGCCACCGGCATCCTGAACGACATCGACGCCGGGCTCATGCCCACCCCGCTCGGCCGCTGATCGTAGATCCTATAGGAAATAGGATCTACGATCCGGCCCGGCCGGTTGTTTCGGAACTGTTACCCAGACCGTTTCCGCAGGTAGACCCTGACGGAAACGGACGAGAACCGCCATACGCGCACGCTGGAGCGCCCCGTCCGCCTTGACCGGCGGGCGGGCCGGGGTGTAGAAATCTTGCATTCCTCAATCGAAGCGCTTCGACAAGCTTCTTCAATGAAACATCCGCGACCGGGTGCGACCGCCTGGCCGTCGAAGCGCTTCGATGACGCAAGACACAGCCAGCGACAGCGACGTCCAAGCAAGGAAGACCCTCATGACCGACCCGCGTCCCGTTTACCGCGACCCCGAGCGCTCCCGCGAGGAGCGCGTCGGCGACCTCCTCGCCCGGCTGACCCTCGACGAGAAGATCGGCCTCCTGCACCAGTACCACCGGCCGGTCGAACGGCTCGGCATGGGCCCCTTCAAGACCGGGACCGAGGCCCTCCACGGGCTCGCGTGGCTCGGCGAGGCCACCGTCTTCCCGCAGGTCGTCGCCCTCGGCGCCACCTGGAACCCGGAGCTGGTCGAAAAGGTCGGCGCCGCCGTCGCCGACGAGGTCCTGGCCTTCAACCACGAGGACCCCGTCAAGGTCGGCCGCAACGTCTGGGCCCCCACCGTCAACCCCCTGCGCGACCCCCGCTGGGGCCGCAACGAGGAGGGCTACTCCGAGGACGCCTGGATGACCGGCGTCATGGGCGGCGCCTACGCGCGCGGCCTCAAGGGCGACAACGGCGCCGTGTGGAAGACCGCGCCCACCGTCAAGCACTTCCTCGCGTACGGCAACGAGGCCGACCGCTGCACCACCTCCTCGAACATGCCGCCGCGCGTCCTGCGCGAGTACGAGTTCGCCGCACACCGCCCGGCACTGGCGAGCGGCGACGCGGTCGCGGTCATGCTCTCCTACAACCTCGTCAACGGCCGCCCCGCGCACGTGACGCCCCTGGTGAACACCGAGCTGCGCACCTGGACGACCGACGAGGTCTTCATCGTCTCGGACGCCTACGCGCCCAACAACCTCGCACAGCTCCAGGGCTACTTCGAGGACCTCCCCACCGCGTACGCCGCCGCCGTCAAGGCCGGCCTCGACTCCTTCACCCAGGACGACGACCGCCCCGAAGGCGTCCTCGCCCACCTCGTCACCGCCCTCGACCGCGGCCTGCTCGACGAGTCCGACATCGACACCGCCGTGCGCCGCAACCTGTTCGTGCGCTTCGGCCTCGGCGAGTTCGACCCCGAGGACCCGTACACGCACATCGGCCGCGAAGCGGTGAACTCCCCCGAGCACCAGGCGCTCGCGCGCGAGGCCGCCGCCCAGTCGCTCACGCTGCTCAAGAACGACGGCGTCCTGCCGCTCGCCTCCCCGAAGAAGATCGCCGTCATCGGCCCGCTCGCCGACGTCCAGATGCAGGACTGGTACTCCGGCACCCTCCCGTACGCCGTCACCGCCCGCCAGGCCCTCTCGAAGCGCGCCGAGGTCGTCCACAGCGAGGGCGTGGACCGCATCCGCCTGCGCTACAACAAGGGCTACGTCACCGTCTCCGCCGACGGCGCGGAGCTGACGATCACCGAGTCCCTCGGCGCGGCCGCCCAGTTCGACGTCTTCGACTGGGGCGGCTGGTCCTACACGTTCCGCTCCGTGTCCACCGGCAAGTACCTGGACGGCCGCCTCGACGGGACCGTCGGCGCCGACTCGCCCGGCCCCCACGAGTTCGACGTCCACGAGACCTTCCGCTTCATCGACGTCGAGGGAGGCAAGGTCGCGATCAAGCACCTGCACCGGCCCGACGGGGCCGAGGACGGCAAGTGGCTCGGCGTCGCGGACGACCGGCTCACCCTGGTGGACGGCCAGTCCGAGGCCGCCGCGTTCGATATCGACAACGTGGTCCGGGCGCACGACGCCGCTGCCGACCTCGCCCGCGACGCCGACGTCGCCGTGGTCGTCCTCGGCGACCACCCGCTCGTCAACGGCCGCGAGACCGAGGACCGCCGCGACCTCAACCTCCCGAACCACCAGGAGTGGCTCCTGCGCCGGGTCGTCGAGGCCAACCCGAATACGATCCTTGTCATGTCCTCCTCCTACCCCTACGCCGCGAACTGGGCCGCCAAGCACGTGCCCGCCGTCGTGTGGTCGGGCCACGGGGGGCAGGAGTGGGGCGGCGCGCTCGCCGACGTGCTCTTCGGCGACCGCGACGCCGAGGGCCGCCTGCCGCAGACCTGGTACACCGACGCCGCCGAGCTGCCCGTGATGCTCGACTACGACATCGTGGCCTCGGACGCGACCTACCTGTACTACCTCGGCCAGCCGCTCTACCCGTTCGGCCACGGCCTGTCCTATGCGGACTTCACGTACGCGGACCTGAAGACGGACAAGGACCACGCGGGCTCAGGCGACAAGCTGAAGGTCACCGTAGACGTCACCAACGCTTCCGGGCGCGACGGCGTCGAAGTGGTCCAGCTCTACTCGCACCAGTGCGGCTCCCGCGTCAAGCAGCCGCTGCGCCAGCTCCGCGGCTTCCAGAAGGTGCGCCTGGCCGCGGGCGAGACCCGCACCGTCGAGTTCACCGTGGCCGTGGACGACCTCGCCCACTGGGACAACACGACCGGCCGCATGATCGTCGAGAAGAGCCGCCAGCGCCTCATGGTCGGGCGCTCCGCCACGAACATCGTCCTGTCCGCGTCGGTGCGCATCGACGGCGAGACCGCGGGCCCCCGCGACCTCGCCAAACCGCTCTCGGCCGCCTCGAACGACGCCTACGCGGGCGTGCTGTGGCGCGACGAGACCCGCGCCTCCGGCGACGTCATCGCCGCCGAGGAGGCGGGCGGCTGGATCATGCTGGGGGACTGCGACTTCGCGCCCGGGTACACCACCGTGACCGCGCGCGTCGCGGGGCACGCCTCGCAACTGCAACTGCGCGTGGACGACCCGCTCGACGGGGACGTGCTCGCGAAGATCGACACGCCCACGACCGGCGGCGTCTACGACTACACCGACGTGACGGTGGAGTTCACCGGCGCCGAAGGGGTCAAGGACCTGTACGTGACGTTCGAGTCCGGCCCGGTCCGCCTCGCGTCCCTGCAATTCGGAACGGAGTCCTAGTGGCCGGCCCTGGCCGCGGCGTCACCATCGCCGACGTGGCCGCCCGCGCCGGGGTCGCCGCCTCCACAGTGTCCTATGTGATCTCGGGGAAGCGGTCGATCTCGCCGGAGACCGCCGACCGCGTGATGCAGGCCGTCGCCGACCTCGGCTACCACCCGCACGCGGGGGCGCGCTCGCTCGCCTCCCGGCGGGCCGGGGTCGTCGCCATGATGCTCCCGCTGCGCGACGGCATGCACCTGCCCGTGCTCATGCAGTTCGCCTCCGGCGCGGTCACCGAGGCCCGCCGCCACGACCAGGACGTGCTGCTCATGACCGCCGACGAGGGCCCCGCGGGCCTGGCCCGCGTGGCCGCCTCGGCGATCGTGGACGGCCTCATCCTCATGGACGTGGAGGTCCGCGACCCGCGCGTGGAGACCCTGCGCCGCCTGGGACTCCCCAGCGTCCTCATCGGATTCCCCGCCGACGCCGAGGGCCTCACCTGCGTGGACCTCGACTTCACCGCCGCGGGCCGCGTCTGCGCCGACTACCTCAGCGACCGCGGGTGCGGCACCATCGCGCTCCTCGGGGCCTCCGAGGCGGTCTACGCCCGCCGCACCGGCTTCGCCGAGCGCGTCCGCGAGGGCTTCCTCGGCCGCTCCGGCCCCGCGCTCGTGCAGCCGTGCCCCGACGACCCGGTCTCGGTGCAGCGCACCGTCAAGGAACTCCTCGCGTCCCACCCGGACCTCACCGGCCTGGCCGTCCACAACGAGCCCGCCGTCGGGCACGTCATGCACGCGCTGGCCGACGCCGGGAAGCGCGTGGGGGAGGACTTCCACGTGGTCGTCATCGGCCCCGACGAGGTCGCCGAGCGGGTCCACCCGCAGCTCCCGTCGGTGCTCGTCCCCGCCGAGACCCTCGCCGAGACCGCGGTGCGCCACCTCATGCGCAAGCTCGACGGCTTCGACGTCCCGGACTCGACGCTCGTGGAGCCGCAGCTCACCATCCGCTGAGGGGCGCAACGCAGCACGCAGCACGCTGAACGCAGAGCGGCGGCCCGGGGAGGGAGGTCCCCGGCCCTCCGTCTTCCTATCAAGGAGAGTGCGGTCTGCGTGCGGCTAGCCGACGTCGAGCCCCTGCTCCTGGAGCCAGGCCAGGGAGTCGACCTTCTCGTCGTCGATGAGCACCTCGAAGTGCAGGTGCGGGCCGGTCGAGTTGCCGGTGGTGCCCGCCAGGATCAGCGCGTCGCCCTTGCCGACCTCGTCGCCCACGTTCACGAGCACCTCGGAGGCGTGCGCGTAGCGGGTCTGGACCCCGTTCCCGTGGTCCACGTAGACCACGTTGCCGTAGCCGCCGGCCTCGTAGCCGACGTACGTGACGGTCCCGGCGCCCACGGAGACGATCTCGTCGCCCTCGTTGTTGCCGAAGTCGGTGCCGCCGTGCAGGGAGCCGTTGCGCATCCCGAAGTACGACGTGATCGACGCGGTGGACGGGAGCGTCCACGGGTTCGCCGCGGCCTCGGCCTCGGCGGCCGCCTGGGCCTCCGCTTCCGCCTTCGCCTGCGCCTCCGCCTCGGCCGCCGCGGCGGCCTCGGCCTCGGCGGCGGCCTTCGCGTCCGCCTCGGCCTGCGCCTGCGCCTGGGCCTCGGCCTGCTCGGCGGCGTAGTCCGCGGCCATGCCGGCCAGGACGTCGTCCACCTTCCAGTCGGCCTGGACCACGGTGGCCTCCATGTCGACCTCGGCGTCGGCGGCCTGCGCGGCCGCCTGACCCGAGAGGGCCGACACCACCCAGCCGGTGACGATCGCCGCCGCCAGGCCCCCGGACACGAAACGCCAGGTGTGACGTTCGCGACGGATGCGGCGGCGCCGGATCACGGCGCGGAGTCGGCGGCTGGTCAATTCGTGTCCTGCGTTCTCGCAGGTGTCATCGTGCTTGCCCATAAGACCGGGAAACCTACCGGATCCAATCCGGACAAACCCGGCTCGACCAGCGAAACTACGCCCGAACTGGTCCCCTTGCGGGCCAGGTCGGCACCCGGGGGCGGCCGCGCCTCCTCCGAAAGGAGGAGGCCCGTCACGGAACGTGAACGGCCACTCGCAAAAGGTGTCTTCGGTTATATCGGTAGAGCCGTGACCCACGACTCCGCCTAAACTTGGTAGGCCTGCGGCCATTCGGCCCGAATTTCTGCTGAGGAGTGCCCCATGATCACCGCCACCGGTCTTGAGCTGCGCGCCGGATCGCGCATCCTCGTGTCCGGGGCCGATCTGCGGGTCCAGCCCGGCGACAGGATCGGACTCGTGGGGCGCAACGGCGCCGGCAAGACCACCACCATGAACGTCCTCGCGGGCCTCACCCAGCCCTACACCGGCAAGATCGACAACAACGGCCCCTTCGGGTACCTCCCGCAGGACCCCCGCTTCGCCGACCTCACCCAGACCGCGAGCAACCGCGTCCTCTCCGCCCGCGGCCTCGACCAGCTCCTCGCCGACCTCGCCAAGACCGAGGTCGAACTCGCCGAGGTCGCCGACGACGCCCAGCGCGACAAGCTCGTGCGCCGCTACTCCCGCCTCGAAGAGCAGTTCTCCGCCCGCGGCGGCTACCAGGCCGAGTCCGAGGCCGCCCGCATCTGCTCCAAGCTCGGCCTCGAAGACCGCATCCTCGCCCAGCCCCTGGAGACCCTCTCCGGCGGCCAGCGCCGCCGCGTCGAGCTCGCCCGCATCCTCTTCTCCGACGACGGCGACGGCATCCTCCTCCTCGACGAGCCCACCAACCACCTCGACGCCGACTCCATCAGCTGGCTCCGCGGCTTCCTCGCCGGGCACAAGGGCGGCCTCGTCCTCATCACCCACGACGTGGAACTCCTCGACGAGGTCGTCAACACCGTGTGGTTCCTCGACCCCACCCGCTCGGTCATCGACCAGTACAACCTCGGCTGGAAGGCCTACCAGCGCCAAAGGGCCGAGGACGCCGAGCGCCGCCGCCGCGAGAGGGCCAACGCCGAGAAGAAGGCCGACGCCCTCACCCGCCAGGCCGCCAAGCTCGGCGCCAAGGCCACCAAGGCCAAGGCCGCCAAGGGCATGCTCCGCCGCGCCGAGGCCATGATCGACGGCCTCGAAGAGGACCTGCTCCAGGAGAAGGTCGCCGACGTGCGCCTCCCGCAGCCCGCCCCCTGCGGCAAGGTCCCGCTCACCGCCTCCGGCCTCTCCAAGTCCTACGGCTCCCTGGAGATCTTCACCGGCGTCGACCTCGCCATCGACCGCGGCTCCCGCGTCGTCATCCTCGGCCTCAACGGCGCCGGCAAGACCACGCTCCTGCGGATGCTCGCCGGGACCCTCGAACCCGACACCGGCGAGGTCGAGCCCGGCTACGGCCTGCGCATCGGCTATTTCGCGCAGGAGCACGACACGCTCGACCACACCGGCACCGTCCTGGAGCAGATGCAGTCCGCGGCCTCCGACTCCGGCGCCGACCTGCCCGACTCGGAGCTGCGCAAGATACTCGGCGCGTTCCTGTTCCCCGGCGACGACGTCCACAAGCCCGTGCACGTCCTCTCCGGCGGCGAGAAGACCCGCCTGGCGCTGGCGAGCCTGGTCTGCTCGGGCGCGAACGTGCTGCTGCTGGACGAGCCCACGAACAACCTGGACCCGGCGAGCCGCCAGCAGGTGCTCGACGCGGTCGACGGCTTCTCCGGCGCGATCGTCATGGTCACCCACGACCCGGGCGCGGTCGAGGCCCTGCGCCCGGAGCGGGCGATCCTGCTGCCCGACGGCGACGAGGACCTGTGGTCCGACGACCTGATGGAGCTCGTCGAGCTCGCCTGATCCGAGCCGGGTTCGCGGGAGCTCCCGCTCCCGGGGGACAACCGGCCCTGCCGGACCCGTTCTTGTCATACCCGGCAGGGAGGATCGGCGCTATCTTCCCCGGGGTGGGTGGGGGCTAGGGATGGTAGTCGGCCCGGGCCCCGCGCAGCCCGAGGCCGTGCTCAGCCCGAGGCCGTGCTCAGCCCGAATACATGAGCACGATCGCGGCGCACGCGCCCGCGGCCGCGCTGATGAGCGGGGCGCGCACCGAGTGCGTCCGGTCGGCCCGCGCGGTCGCGGCGACGATGAGCCACGGGCACAGGGCGATCCAGCCGTACTCGGGGTGCTCGGGGTTCGAGCCGCTGAGCGGGGCGATCATGAGCGCCAGGAGCGGGCCGATCATGAGCGGCCACGCCGAGCTCGACCCGAAGCGGCGCAGGCTCTCCACGAACGCCGGGCCGCACGCGACGGCCACGAGCGCGGGCATGAGCGCCACCCACCACAGCTGCCCCGGGTGCGCGGCGATCTCGCCGATGGCCGCGTTGTAGGTGTCCACCAGGCCGTACGGCCACGAGGACCCGGTCATGGCGGCGAGGGCGAGGACCGCGAGGGCCGCGCCCGCCGAGACGAGGATCTGCCCGGGGCGGCGGCGCGCGAAGTACAGGCACATCAGCGACACCGCGAACCACGCGGCGCCGTACGACAGGAGCGCGGCGATCCCGAGGAGGCCGCCCGCGGCGGCCGCGCCCCAGAACGCGTCCCAGCCCTTGACGTGCCGCTCGGAGGCGACGGCCCCGGCCGCGAGGACCGCGGCGCACGCGGCGGCGGCGATCCCGTCGACGCCGAGCGTCGCCCAGGCCGCCCACGGCCCGAGGATCAGGACCGGCGCGAGCGCGCGGGCCGCGACGGGACCGGACACGGACTTGACCGCGACGAGCACCAGCGGCACCGACAGGCACGACAGGGCGATGACCGTGATGGCAAGGCCCGCTTCGGAACCGGTGTACGAGACGAGGAGCGCGACGGCGCCACGCGCGCCGTCGGTGGCCGTGGACATCGTCGTGGGGTCCACATTGGTGTGCAGCGCGGCCGACCACGCGATGGAGGCCAGATAGGACAGCACCAGCAGCGTGTGCCACGACATCCGCACCGCCGCAGGGCGGCTCGCGACCCCGAGCACGGCCGCGGCCGCCAGGGGCGCCACCACCATGCCGGGCGTGACCCGCAGCGACAGGCTCTGGGCCGGCCACCACGGGAGCGTCCGCGGACCGACCACTTCGGTCGTCGAGACCGCCACCGACGCCATGGTGAGCACGACCGCGGTGAGGCACAGCCAGATCCCGAGGTCGCGCAGGCGCGAATGGCGCCGCGCCGGGGCGAGGGCGTCGACCCGGTCGGTGAAAGAGGTCTGCGGTGCGGTCACCTCACGAAACTATCGGGTATCCGACAGAAACGTCCGCCGGGCGACAGAACTCCGGCAAACTTCACAACACACCTTCATCACCCTCCGTATCCGGGAAAGGACTCATGACCCCCGAATCCGTTCCTCCCCCCGAAGGCGCCCCCGCTGAGCCGGGAGCGGCGAAGACCGATCCGAACCGGCAGGTCCGCGGCGACGAGCGCCGCGAGCTCACCGACCGCGTCACCGCGGCCTACGAGCAGGGCCGGAGCATCAGGGACATCGCTTCAACGATAGGCCGATCGTACGGTTTCACGCACCGTCTGCTGGCCGAAGCGGGCATCGACTTCCGCACCCGCGGCGGCGCCCGCAAGGGCTCCGGGAAATAACCGGGGCCCTCCCGGTTGTTGCACGTTCGGAAACGAACGACGAATCGGCCCAAGCCCCACCGGACTGCCGCGGACTGCCAACCGACCTGACCGGACGACGAACGCACTTGGGCACTTGCACACGGGAGGCCCAGTGTCATCGATGGGACCCGCCGGCTGGGACGCCATGCGCTCGATGCGGCGCGCGGACGACCTCAAAGGCGTCACACTCACTCGCGGCGTGAAGCGCCGCATCCTGCGGTTCGCGCACCCTTACCGGCGCGACATCGCCCTGTTCATCGGGCTCGTCACGCTCATCGCCGCGATCGGCGTCGCCACGCCGGTCCTCGCCGGCGACATCGTCAACGAGCTCACCGGCGCCGACGGCACCCAGGCCGGGGTCGTCAGGATCGCCGCGATCATCGCCGGGCTCGCCCTCGCCGAGGGCCTGCTCAACCTCGCCATGCGCTGGTACGGCGCGAAGCTCGGCGAGGGCATCATCTTCGACCTGCGCCGGGCCGTGTTCGACCACGTCCAGTCCCAGCCGGTCGCGTTCTTCACCCGCTCGCAGACCGGCGCGCTGGTCTCGCGGCTGAACAACGACGTCATGGGCGCCCAGCGGGCGTTCACGAGCACCCTCTCCGGGCTCGTCTCCAACGGCATCGCCGTCGCGCTCATCATCGGCGTCATGTTCTTCCAGTCCTGGCAGATCACCCTGCTGTCGCTGGTCCTCGTCCCGGTGTTCCTGGTGCCCGCCAAGTGGGTCGGCCGCAAGCTCGCGGCGCTCACCAAGGAGTCCTTCGACCTGAACGCGGCCATGAACACCCAGATGGCCGAGCGGTTCAACGTCGGCGGCGCGATGCTCGTGAAGCTGTTCGGCCGCCCCGACACCGAGTCCGCGGAGTTCGCCGGGAAGGCCGACCGCGTGCGCGGCATCGGCATCACCACCGCGATGTACGCGCGCACGTTCATCGTCGCGCTCACCCTCGTCGCGGGCCTCTCGCAGGCCCTCGCGTACGGCCTCGGCGGCGCGCTCGTCTTCGCCGGGCAGCTCAGCGCCGGCACGGTCGTGACGCTCGCGCTGCTGCTCACGCGCCTGTACGGGCCGCTGACGGCCCTGTCGAACGTGCGCGTCGACGTCATGAGCGCCCTCGTGTCCTTCCAGCGCGTCTTCGAGGTCCTCGACCTCAAGCCGCTCATCGAGGAGAAGCCCGGCGCCCGCGAACTGCCCGCGGGCGCCGCGTCGATCAGCTTCCGCGACGTGCGCTTCCGCTACCCGGGCGCCGACGAGGTCTCCCTCGCGAGCCTGGAGGACCTGGCCCGCCCCGACCGCTCCGACACCGGCCGCGAGATCCTCCGCGGCGTCTCCTTCGACGTCGAGCCCGGGAAGCTCGTGGCCCTCGTCGGCCACTCCGGCGCCGGGAAGACCACCATGGCGGGCCTGGTGCCGCGCCTGTACGACGTGACCGGCGGTGCCGTCGAGGTCGGCGGCGTCGACGTGCGCGACCTCAAAGGCGAGTCCCTGTCGGCCAAGATCGGCATGGTCACCCAGGACGCGCACCTGTTCCACGACACCGTCCGCGAGAACCTCGCGTACGCCCGGCCCGAGGCCACCGACGAGGAGATCTGGGCGGCCCTGGACCGCGCGCAGATCGGCGACACCGTGCGCCGCCTCGAATCGGGGCTCGACACGGTCGTGGGCGAGCGCGGCTACCGGTTCTCCGGCGGCGAGAAGCAGCGCCTCGCGATCGCCCGCGTCCTGCTCAAGGCCCCGCCGATCGTCATCCTCGACGAGGCCACCGCCCACCTCGACTCCGAGTCCGAGGCCGCCGTCCAGCGCGCCCTCGACACGGCCCTGGAGGGCCGCACCTCCCTCGTCATCGCCCACCGGCTCTCCACCGTGCGCCGCGCCGACACGATCGTGGTCCTGGAGGACGGCGAGGTCGTCGAGTCGGGCGCCCACGACGACCTGGTGGTCCGCGGCGGGCTCTACGCGGAGCTGTACAAAACCCAGTTCGAGGAGCGCAGCGGATCGGACCAGGGCCTCGGCGAGGACCGCTCCGAAGGGGTGGAAATCGGTCCGGAGGGGCCCCTTTCGACCGCCGCATGAGTGACATGGGCCATATCCGCTCAGAGCGAAACCACATCGTCCCAGGTCAAAGCCTTACACGTGAGGACGATTTCATGCTGACGGGTTCCGAAAAAGCAGGCGTACTGTAGGGTCCAAAGGCCGCTTCGGTTCAATATCCGCCGAAGCGGTGAAGCGCCAGCAATGGCGGCACACCTCAGACCAATACGCCGACGCCCCAGCTAGGTACCCCCTGGATCGGGACTGCGGCGGGTCTGAACATCAACATCGCAAGGAAATGCAGTAATGGCGCAAGGCACCGTTAAATGGTTCAACGCGGACAAGGGCTTCGGCTTCATCGCTCCTGACGGCGACGGTCCGGACATCTTCGTCCACTTCACCGCGATCACCGGGAACGGCTACCGCTCCCTCGAAGAGAACCAGCGCGTGGAGTTCGAGATCGAAGCCGGCAAGAAGGGCCCGCAGGCCGCTAACCTGCGCGCTCTGTAGGCAATCGAGCACGAAGCCGCTGCCCTTCACTCCGAAGGACAGCGGCTTCTGTGGTGTCCGGGGCCATTCCGTGAACCGCCGCTCCGCATGCGAACGGACGGCCGTGCCCGTCGGAACGGACGATCCGCAAACCGATTGATGCCGCCGGGTCCGGACGGCACACTGTGTCGGTGAAAATCATCGAGTTCAACGCGGCCGACACCGATCCGATCGACCGGTCCTTCGCCATCCTCAACGCGGCGCACCACGCCGACGCGCCCGAGAACCCCACCTACACCGAGCGGTTCTTCCGGGCCCTGTTCACCCACCTCATGCCCGGCCGCGCCCGCCACTGGTTCGCGGCCGTCGGCGAGGACGGCGAGGCCGTCGCCTTCGCGCGCATCGGGTTCTTCACCGACGAGAACCTCGACCTCAGCCGCATCGAGGCGTACGTGCACCCCGACCACCGCGAAGGCAGCGTCGAGGCCGACCTGTTCGCGCACGTCGAGGCGTTCTCCCGCGCGCACGGCCGCACCACCATCGTCTCCTCCGCGCCCGTCCACTGGGAGGGCGGACCCGCCCGCGACGGCGCCCGCGCCGCGTTCCTCGCCTCCCGCGGCTACACGCTCGCGCTCACCACCGTCAACCGCCGCAGCCCCGTCGAGCCGTTCGGCGCCGACGAGGAGGAGCGCCGCCACGCCGAGGCCCTCGCGAAGGCCGGCGACGCCTACGAGGTCCGCCAGTGGATCGGCCCGATCCCCGACGACCTCCTGGACACCATGTGCCGCATGGACACCATGATCGTCAACGAGATCCCCCTCGGCGAACTCGACTTCGAGGTCGAGGAGATCACCCCGGAGAAGATGCGCGCCAAGGAGGCCGTCAACGAGGTCGAGGGCCGCACCTGGGTCATGTCCGTCGCCGTCGAGCGCGCCACCGGCGAGGTCCGCGCCTGGACCGAGATCGGCCTCGACGACGGCGACGACGTCAACGGCATGCAGGGCATCACCATCGTCGACCCCGCGCACCGCGGCCACCGCCTCGGCCTGCTCCTCAAGCTCGCGAACCTGCGCCTCGTGCGCGAGCACTCCCCGACGACGCAGTGGATCTGGACCGACAACGCCGACGTCAACGCCCCGATGATCGCCATCAACGAACTCATGGGCTACGCCACCGTCGACGCCAACGCCGAATACCAGCTCAAGGGCTGAACCCCGCAGGCGCCCTTGGGTTCACGATCCGGGGGCGCCCGCAGCGGACCCCGATCATGGACGGAACCGGCCATACTCGGGGCATGCAGATCACCCCCGTCGACCGCGCCGACGACCGCATGGCGGGCGAGATCCTCGCCCTCGTCAACGCGGTCCTCGACGCCGACGCCCCCGAGAACCGCCGCCCCGTCGAGCAGACCTTCCGCGCCGAGCTCCGACAGGACCGGCCCGGACTCGACATCGCGTACTTCGCCGCCGTCGAGGACGGCGCGCTCGCGGGCTACATCGGCATCGCGTTCCTGACCGGCGACAACCCCCACCTCGCCATGGCCGAGCTCATGGTCCGCCCCGACAAGCGCCGCCGCGGCATCGGCGCCGCCCTCCTCGCCCACTACGTCGACTACGCCGCCGAGCACGGCCGCACCGACCTCACCGCGGGCACCCTCACCACCTGGGGCGACGGCCCCCGCCGCCCCGGCACCGGCGCGGAGTTCCTGGAGCGCAACGGATTCAGCCTCGCGCTCGTCCAGGTCAACCGCCGCAGCCGCACCGACGCCCTCGGCCCCGAGGAGGAGCGGCTCCTGTGGGACCAGGCCGTCGCCGCCGCCGCGGACTACGAGGTCCGAACCTGGACCGGACCCGCCCCCGACGACCTCATCGAGTCCCTGTGCCGCCTCGACGCCATGACCCGCGTCGAGGTGCCCACCGGCGACGTCGAGATGGAGCCCGAGCGCGTCGATGTCGCGCGCGCCCGCGCCAAGGAGGCCCTCGCCGCCGCGATCCACGAGATCCCCGTCAAGGCCGCCGCCGTCCACCGCGCCACCGGCGAGGCCGTCGCCTACACCCACGTCCACGCCTACGCCGACCCCGCGGCCGCCCACGCCGCGCAGGGGATCACCATCGTCGACCCCGCCCACCGCGGCCACCGCCTCGGCATGCTCCTCAAGCTCGCGAACCTCCGGCAGCTGCGCGAGCGGTTCCCGCGCGTCGCCGAGATCTGGACCGAGAACGCCGACGTCAACGGCCACATGGTCGCCATCAACGACCAGCTCGGCTACGAGGCCGTGGACGCCCTCAGCGTCTACCAGCGCAAGCTCAAGCCCTGATAGGACCCGATTCCGAAATTCGGTTGCCGAGTGTCATACCCGCTGGTCAGACTGTGGACATGAGCAACCTCAAGATCATCGAACTCGACCCCGCCGACGACGATCTCGTCGCAGGCGCGTTCGAGGTCCTGCGCGCCGCCCACGCCGCCGACGCGCCCGAGGCCCCCGCGCCCCACCGGGGCAAGTTCACGCTGGGCCTGATCCACCCCCAGCCCGACCACCACGAGGCCACGTTCATCGCCGTGCGCGACGGACAGGTCCTCGGCACGGCCGAGGCCGGGTACCCGTCCCGCGAGAACCTCCACTTCGGCTGGGCGAGCATCCACACCCACCCCGACCACCGCCGCCAGGGCGTCGCGACGGCCCTCCTAGACCACTTCATCGCCGACGCCAAGGGCCGAGGACGCACCACCCTCACCCTGGACACGCGCCTCACCTGGGAAGACGGCATCGAACGATCGAAGGCCGGCCAGCTCTTCGCCGAGAAGCACGGCTTCGAGCAGGCCCTCACCTGGATCAACCGCCGCTGCGCCGTGGACGCCCTCGACCCCGAGGCCGAGCAGGCCCTCCTGGAGAAGGCCCAGGACGCCGCGGGCGACGCCTACGAGATCATCTCCTGGATCGGCCGCACGCCCGAGCACCTCGTCGACACCATGGCCCGCATCGACTCCACGATCATGTCCGAGGTCCCCCTCGGCGACCTGGAGCTCGGACCCGAGACCGTCGACGCGGAGCTCAAGAACGCCAAGGCCGACCGCAACGAGGCCATGGGCGTCACTCCGATCCAGACCATCGCCGTCGACAAGGCCACCGGCGAGGCCGTCGCCAACACCGCCGTGTTCGCCTACGACGACGCCGACTACCCGGACGCGTTCCAGGGCATCACCATCGTCAACCCCGAGCACCGCGGCCACCGTCTCGGCACGCTCCTGAAGATCCTCAACCTCCGCCTCGTGCGTGAGAACTTCCCGCAGGTGCGCCGCATCTGGACCGACAACGCCGACGTCAACGCCCCGATGATCGGCATCAACGTCGTGCTCGGCTACGAGATCCTCGACGGCGGCGCCGAGTTCCAGCGCAAGTTCGACGCCTAGCGCGAACCCCGAAAGGGTGTCTCCAGGCACAAGCCGACCGTGAGAGTGGCGACCGCTTCTCACGGTCGGCTATTGTTCTTAGCTGGCCCTAGTTCTTCATTGCAGAGGCCCGATCAGGCGCGTCCCGCCCCATCACCGTCGGCTCATGGTGAAACCGATATTCCGCGGAACGTGCGTCATTTACGAAGTCGTTCTCGCGGAAGGCGAACCATGACTCTTGACCAAACTGTGCCGGATGCTGCCATCAGTGAATCCGACATTGCTCCCGAAACCACTGAAACCCTCGAAACCTCCCCGTCGGAGGCCGCGGTGAGCGAGGCTCCCGCGACCGAGGCGACCCCGGCCGAGGCCCCCGCGGCCGACGCGGACGCCGAGCCCCTCAACGAGGAGTTCACCGTCCAGACCGACGAGGTCGCGGTGCCCGAGGGCCCGGGCTTCGACGAGCTCGGACTCCCCGAGAAGATCACGGCCGCGCTGGCGGAGCAGGGCATCATCACGCCGTTCCCGATCCAGGCCGCCACGATCCCGGACGCCATGGCCGGGCGCGACATCCTCGGCCGCGGCCAGACCGGCTCGGGCAAGACCCTGGCCTTCGGCCTGCCGACCCTGTCCCGCCTCGCGGCGGGCGGTCGCACCAAGGCCAAGCGGCCGCGCGCGATCATCCTGACCCCGACCCGCGAGCTCGCGATCCAGGTCGCCGAGTCGCTCCAGACCTTCGGCGACGCCGTCGGCATCGAGATGAAGGTCGTCTGCGGCGGCACCGCGTTCTCCCGCCAGATCGACGCGCTCCGCGCCGGGGTCGACATGCTCGTCGCCACCCCGGGCCGCCTGCGCGACCTGATCCGCCGCGGCGAGTGCTCGCTCGAAGACGTCGAGCTCGCGATCCTCGACGAGGCCGACCAGATGGCCGACATGGGCTTCCTGCCCGAGGTCGAGGAGCTGTTCGACCAGCTGCCCCAGGGCGGCCAGCGGATGCTCTTCTCGGCCACGCTGGAGGAGGAGATCGACGTCCTCGTCCGCAAGTACCTGTCGGAGCCCGTCGTCCACTCGGTCGACCCGCCGGCCGGCTCGGTCACCACGATGAGCCACCACCTGCTGCTCATCGGGCCGCGCGACAAGGCCACCATGACCGCCGCCGTCGCGGCCCGTCCGGGCCTGACGATGGTGTTCGTGCGGACCCAGCTCGCGGTGGACCGCATCGCCGAGGAGCTGCGCGAGCAGGGCGTCAACGCCGAGGGCCTCCACGGCGGCATGACCCAGGCGGACCGCTCGAAGGTCCTGGACCGCTTCAAGAACGGGCGCCTCGACGCGCTCGTGTGCACCGACGTCGCGGCCCGCGGCATCCACGTGGACGGCGTCGACATGGTCCTCCACGTCGACCCGCCGAAGACCCACAAGGACTACCTGCACCGCGCCGGGCGCACCGCCCGCGCCGGGCAGTCCGGCCACGTCGCGACCCTGGTGCTGCCGCACCAGAACCGCACGATGTTCAGCCTCATCGAGCGCGCCGGCGTGGAGGCCACCCGCCACTACGTCAACGACAACTTCGACGCCGAGCTGACCGCGCTCATGGGCGCCCGGAACTTCACCGACCTGCGCGCGGTGTCCTCCGAGCACCAGGCGTCCCGCAACGACGACGAGGTTAAGCGCCTCGAACGCCAGATCCAGCGCCTGAAGGAGGACGCCGAGGGCCTGCGCGCCGAGGCGACCCGCCTGCGCGAGCAGGCCGAGCGCGAGATCCTCGAAGGCCCGTCGAAGCGCCGCGACGACCGCGGCCCGCGCCGCGACCGCGACGACCGCGGTGGACGCGGGGGCTACGGCGGCGACCGCGGCAACCGCGGCGGCGGCTACCGGGGCAACCGCGAGGGCGGCGACCGCGGGGGCTACCGCGGGAACCGCGAGGGCGGGGACCGCGGCGGTTACCGGGGCAACCGCGAAGGCGGCGGCTACCAGGGCAACCGCGGCGGCGGCAGCTACGGCGACCGCGACAACCGCGGCGGCTACGGCGACCGGAACCGCGGGGGCTACGGCGACCGCGAGGGCGGCCGCAGCGGCGGCTACCAGGGGAACCGCGACGGCGGGGGCTACGGCAACCGCGGCGGCGGCTACCAGGGCAACCGTGACGGCGGCGGCTACCGGGGGAACCGCGAGGGCGGCTTCCGCGGCGGCGACGACCGCGGGCGCGGCGGCTACGGCGACCGCGACCGCGGCGAGCGCCGGGGCTACGGCGACCGCGAGCGCCGCGACCGCTGGTAGGCACTGACGACTGAACCGGGGCCGGTGAGGGACTTCCCTCACCGGCCCCGTTCGTCTTCTCTTGGGGAACCGGGTCCGGCGCTGCCGCAGTACCCTTGCGGGACCTCCTCGCCGCACCCTGAAAGGTCCTGAATGGACGCCGCTCCGCGCTCGGCCGCCGCACTCGGCATCGACTTCGGCACCCACAACACGGTCGCCGCGGTCCTGCGCGGCGACGGGCGGCGGCACCAGATCCTCTTCGACGGCCATCCGCTCCTGCCGTCAGGAATATATATCGACCACGATGGACTCCTGTTGGTCGGCAGGGACGCGGCGAGGGAGGCCCGCCGCCACCCGCACCGCTACGAGCGCAACCCCAAGCTCCGCCTCGACGCGCCCTCGCTCCTGCTGGGGGACAGGGAGGTCCCGGTCCGGGACGCCGTGTGCGCCGTCCTGCGCCGGGTCCTCGCCGAGTGCACCGCGGTCGCCGGGGCGCCCCGGTCGGTCACGATCACCGTCCCCGCCGGGTGGGGCCCGAACCGCCGCCACATCGTCGCCGACGCCGCTCTGGCGGCCGGGATGCCCGCCCCGCTGCTCCTGCCCGAGCCCGTCGCGGCGGCCCGCTACTTCGCGGAGGTCCTCGGGCACCGGATGGAGCCCGGGCGAGCCGTCGTCGTGTACGACCTGGGCGCGGGCACGTTCGACGCGAGCGCGGTCGCCTTCGGGCCCGACGGCTTCGAGGTGCTCGCCGTGGACGGCTCGGACCGCGTCGGCGGGCACTATCTGGACCAGGAGCTCGTGGACTACCTCGGCGGGCGCTTCGCGGGGACCGAGGAGCGGTCGTCGGCGTGGCGGGCGCTCCTCGACCCGGACGCGGGCGGCGAGGTGCTGCGGGCCCGGTTCCAGCTCTACGACGAGGTGCGCGAGGCGAAGGAGCGGCTCTCGCGCCGCTCGACCACGGAGGTCCTCGTCCCGGGCTTCGCCGCCGAGGAGCTGCTGACCCGCGCGGAACTCGACCTCCTGGCCCGGCCGCTCCTGGCGCGGACCGTCGCGATCACGAAGGCGGTGATCCGCGAGGCGCGGCTCGCGCCCGAGCAGGTCGCGGGCGTCTTCATGGTCGGCGGCGCGAGCCGGATGCCCTTGGCCGCCACGATGATCCACCAGGAACTCGGCATCGCCCCGACGATGATCGAGCAGCCCGAACTGGTCGTCAGCGAAGGCGCCGTGGCGGTCGCGGACCAGCCGGCGACCCCTGCGGCGGCGCCGCCCCCGGCCCTCCCGCTCACCGTCGTGCCGCCTCCGGGCCCGGTCACGGTGGCGCAGCCGCTCGTCCCGCCCCCGACAGGCCCGGCCACGGCCGTCCAACCGGTCGTCCCGCCGCGGCGCCGGGGCCTGCCGGTGGCGCTCCTCGCCCTCGCCTCGGTCCTCGCGGTCGCCCTGATCGGCGGCGGCGCCTGGTGGCTGAGCGGCCTCGACGGCCAAGCGGCGGAAGAGGACCCGACCACGGCGGCGGCGGAGACGTCCACTGCGGAGTCCGAGGACCCCGCCTCCCCGCTCGTCTCGAACACCCCCGAACCCGAGGAGACGACCTCCGACGATCCCGGGCCGCTCACCGGCGAGGTCTACTGGAACTGCCCCCAGACCCGCTCCTACTGCGCCGACCAGGGCGGCGAACCGGGCATCCGCGGCTCGGCCGACGACGTCACCGCGATCGGCTACGCCGCCGTGGGCACGGTCTTCGAGCTCGTCTGCTACGAGCGGGCGGACCTGATCACGCCGCGCGGCAACGAGGACGAAGAGGGGTTCTGGGACTACCACGAGGGCAAGGACGCCTCGGACGTCATGGTCCGGGTCGTCCTGGGCGAGAACGAATACGGGTACATCCCGTTCGTGTGGCTCGTCATCGACCCGGCCGACGTCAACTCCCTGGGCGGCCTGGCCGAGTGTTAGCCCGGGCGGGCGGTGGGGCCCGCCCGGACGTCTCTCCTAGGCCGCGGCGGGGGCCGGTTCGACCGCCGCCTCGTCCTTCTTCTTGTTGAGCCACAAACTGTCGAGCGCGAGCAGCCCGCCGCCGGAGAACCCGATGGCGATGGCGAACACGGCCAGCGTCAGCACGTACTCGTACCCGCCGTTCATCGAGAAGAACCCGCCGTCGAGGTGCACGAAGTACATCGCGCCGAGCATGACCGCGGCGAGCGCGAGCCCGACGAGCGGCAGCAGCGCGCCCGCGATGAGCAGGAAGCCGCCGACGAGCTCGGTCGTGGCCGCGAAGTAGGCGGACAGCGTGGGTGCCGGGATTCCCATGCCCTCGAAGCCTTGCGCGGTCGCGTCGATCCCGTTGGTGCTCCACTTCTGCCAGCCGTGCGCGATGAACACGACGCCGAGCGCGACGCGTCCGATCAACAGCCCTATCGGTTGGAGTCTTGCGATCACATTGCCTCCCAAAGGGGGATGCTGCCCGATCCCGGGCAGTCTTAGTTGACTGTTCAACTAACCCGTGAGCATACCAATCCCGATGGGTCTGTGTAAATATGACCCACCTTCAGATATCTAACGTGATTTGCGCGCTAAAGCCCCACCCACAACAACCCCCGACAGGAGTACTCTGTCGGCTTCGGCCGCAACGACTCAGCCTTCAGCGACCGCCCGGTGGAGGTCCACGCCCCGGTCCGCGAGCGCCTTCCGGACCGCGTCCGTGTCCGGCGCCGCCGCGAACAGGGGAGCGATGAGCGCCTTGGGATCGAACGGCCGCCCGTCGGCGCCGACGAGTCCGGTCCCCTCGCCCCAACGGATCTCGGCGCGCATCTCCTGCGACCGGAACGCCGCCATCGCGACCGTCGAGGCGAGGCCGCCCGCCGGGAACCCGCGCCGGTCCAGCTCCAGGAACAGCGCGTCGCGGCGCCCCGTGTCGATCTCGGCCAGCAGCCCTTCCAGGCTCGCCCGCGACGGGCCGAGCAGCCCGCCGAGTACCTGGTAGGAGCGGGCCGCCCTGGCGCAGTGCCTGTGGTGCTCCACCCGGTCGGCGACCTCCTCCCAGGAAGCGCGCACCGTGCCGGGGGACTTCCACATGACGTCGACCATGGCCGCGACGCGGTGATCGGGGAACAGGCTCAGCGCAGGCGCCTCATCGCCCGGTCTGGCCTCGCCCGGCACTTCGACGAGCGCGGCGACCCTCTTCGCAAGCGACGGATGCGTGGCGTTCCAAGCGGTTCGGCCCGACAGAGGCTCGGCGCGCAGCGCCGCGCGCTCCTCCGCCAGCGCGTCGAGGAAGCGGGCGAACCCGCCCGAGACGTCGAACGGCAGCAGGCCGACCTCCACCGCCGGTTGCAGGTGCGTTGTGAGGAACCGGGCCCACATGCGGTCGAGCACCTGGATCTCGGCGATCGTCGACCACGTGTTCGGCCCGCCCGCGTAGGCGGCCGCCGCCCGGTCGCCCGCGAGCACGCGGGCTCCCGTGATCCGCGACGTCGCCGCGAAGCAGAGTGCTGCGTATGGCCACAACAGCAGGTTCAGCGGGTTCGCTGGGTACTTCGCGAACAGCCCCGTGAGGTACAGGTGCCAACCCCAGACCCGGCCCTCGACCGACAAGCCCGCCGTCGCCGATCCGCCCATGTGGACCGCGAGCATCGCCCGGAACAGGCCGACCGTCCGGGGCGTGAACACGTCGACACCGATGAGGAGCACGGTCCGCCGCACCCCGTGACGCGAGGTCCGCTGCGTGTAGACGCCGGAGCCGTTGTCGACGAGGATCTCGTCCGGCACCGTTCCGCCGACGGCGGCGGCGACCTCCTCGACCAGCGCCCACAGCTCCGGCGCCCGTTCCCGGTCCACCGATTCGCCTTGCAGCGGCTCGGGGAGGTCGCGGAGCGCGGCCACCGGTGTGATGAGCAGAACCGCCGCGACGAGAAACCAGCCGAGGAGGACACCGGCCGTCGACGCGTCGATCGACTGCGCCAGCGGAATGACGAGCGCGCTCAGCAGCGCCGCCGACAACAGCGCCCAAGGCGCGAACCCCCACAACAGGACGAGGGTCATGACGCAGGCGAACTTCGAAGCCGTCCGTGCAGGGTGAGGTTGGAGTGGTGCAGAGGGGTTCACGCCGGAATCGTAGACGAGCCCGGTTCGGATCCGGTCCTCAGTGGCGGCGGACCGCTTCTTCGACCAGTTGGAGGATGCGGGTGATCTCCAGGTCGTCGCGGCCGGTGGCGAGGTAGCGGACGAGGCCGTCGTACATGAGCTGGAGGAAGCCGGCGAGGACGTCGATGTCGACGTCGGTGCGCAGGACGCCGATCTCGCGCTGGTGCTCCAGGCGCTCGCGGCTCGCCTCGGCGATGGCCTCGCGGCGGCGGCCCCATGCCTCGGCGAACTCGGGGTCGGTGCGCAGGCGCCGCGCAACCTCAAGCTGCGTCCCCAGCCACCCGGAGATCTCCGGCTTGTCGGCCCCCGCGGTCAGGTCCTGCATGACGCCGACCAGGCCCCGCTCGGCCACCGTCGCCGCCATCTCGGCCGCGTCGACCGACGCGACCGCCAGGAACAGGGCGTCCTTGTCCCGGAAGTGGTGGAAGATCGCCCCGCGGGAGAGCCCGGTGGCCTCTTCGAGCCGCCGCACCGTCGCGCCCTCGTACCCGAATTTGGCGAAGCACGAGCGGGCGCCGTCCAGGATCTGCTGGCGGCGCGAGTCGAGGTGTTCTTGGCTGACGCGAGGCACCCGGCAATCTTGCCACCTGGGATTGGCCCCGGGCCATCGAGTCGCCTACCGTTGTCCCCATGGACAGGTGCGGACGGCAGGGGAGCGGCACATTGGCACAGCATTCATTCCGGTCAGGGCGGCGGGGGGTGACGGGCGGGTGAAGCTCAGCGATTTCTGGGACCGGATGGACGAGACCTTCGGTCCCGCCTACGCCAAGTCGGTGGCCTCCGACCACACCATCGGGCAGCTCGGGGGCCGCACCATCGACCAGGCGCTCGCCGAGGGCGAGAACGCGAAAGCGGTGTGGATGGCGGTGTGCCGGGCCTGGCCCGAGCGGATCCCGGCGCGGCTCGTGCGCTGACCCGCGGATCGCTCGTGTTGCGAGTTGCGCCGTGTTCGAACAAGCCGTTGTCCTACGTTGTCGGAGGGTGCGGCTACCGTATTCGACATGGCTAAGCAGACAGGATCCAAGGGAGGCGGGATGAACTCCGCTCAGGACAAGGCTAAGGCGCTCGATCTCGCGCTGGCCCAGATCGACAAGCAGTTCGGCAAGGGCTCGGTCATGCGACTGGGGGAGAAGCCGAAGCAGAACGTCAAGACCATCTCGACCGGATCCATCGCGCTCGACGTGGCCCTCGGGGTCGGCGGCCTGCCGCAGGGCCGCATCATCGAGATCTACGGCCCGGAGTCGAGCGGTAAGACCACGATCGCGCTCCACGCCATGGCGAACGTGCAGGCCGAGGGCGGCGTGGCCGCGATGATCGACGCCGAGCACGCGCTCGACCCGATCTACGCCGAGAAGCTGGGCGTGAACGTCGACGACCTCCTGGTCTCGCAGCCGGACACCGGCGAGCAGGCCCTGGAGATCGCCGACATGCTGGTCCGCTCCGGCGCGGTCGACCTCATCGTCATCGACTCGGTGGCCGCGCTCGTGCCGCGCGCCGAGATCGAGGGCGAGATGGGCGACTCGCACGTGGGCCTCCAGGCCCGGCTCATGAGCCAGGCGCTGCGGAAGATCACCGGCGGCTTGAACACCACCGGCACCACGATGATCTTCATCAACCAGCTCCGCGAGAAGATCGGCGTCATGTTCGGCTCGCCCGAGACCACCGCGGGCGGCAAGGCGCTCAAGTTCTACGCCTCGGTGCGCCTCGACATCCGCCGCATCGAGACGCTGAAGGACGGCGGCGAGGCCGTCGGCAACCGCACCCGCGTCAAGGTCGTCAAGAACAAGGTCGGCTCGCCGTTCCGGCAGGCCGAGTTCGACATCCTCTACGGCATCGGCGTGTCCAAGGAGGGCTCGCTGATCGACATGGGCGTCGAGCACGGCATCGTCAAGAAGTCGGGCGCCTGGTACACGTACGAGGGCGACCAGCTCGGCCAGGGCAAGGAGAAGGCCCGGGCGAACCTCAAGGAGAACCCGGACCTCGCGCTGGAGATCGAGAAGCGGATCAAGGAGAAGCTCGGCGTCGACGCCGCCGCGGCCGACGCCCCCGCCAAGATCGAGGACGAGCTTGAAGAAGCCGAAGTCGACTTCTAAGCCGAACGACCCGGAAGAGGCCCGGCAGTACTGTCTCCAACTGCTGTCGGGCCGGCCCCGGACGCGCACCGAGCTCGGGGACTCCATGCGCCGCAAGGGGTTCGAAGAGCACGTCGTCTCCGAGATCCTGGAGCGGTACTCGGAGGTCGGCCTCATCGACGACGCGGTCTTCGCCCGCGCCTGGGTCGAGTCCCGCCACCGCTCCCGAGGCCTGTCGAAGCGGTCCCTGGTCGGCGAGCTGCGCCGCAAGGGCGTCGACCCGGACTTCATCGACGCCGCCGTCGAGCAGGTCACCGACGAGGACGAACGCGAAGCGGCCCTGGAACTCGCCCGCCGCCGCTACCGCTCGCTCGCCGGGCAGAGCGACGACGCCGTGCTCCGCAAGCTCGTCGGCATGCTCGCCCGCAAGGGCTACGGCTCCGGCATCGCGATCCCGGTGGTCAAGCAGGTCCTCGCCGAGGCCGAGAGCGACGCCGCGGCCCTGCTGGACGAGGACGCCCACTTCGAGTGACCCGGCGATGTCTTCTAGCGATCCCGCGATGTCACACCCGCCGGGCACCATCGAAGCCGGGGGCGACTGCGGATTGAGGAATGCTCGGGTTCGGTGGCGCCCCCGCTTTCAAGCGTCGCTCGGGGGTACGACACCGGCGGGGCCGGGTGTTCCATCATCCGGAATGCGGCAGGTCGGTAAGGAGCCGTTAACGCGATCGACATACCATTGCCGCTGACGACGCAGCGCCGCGCCCGGTCCTCCGTTGCTCCTTACCTTTGCGAGGTATCCATGACCGAACCGAAACCCGTGGTGGTCATCGCCGACCCACTCGCGCCCGCTGCGATCGACGTGCTCTCCGGGGACTTCGACGTCCGGGAGATCGACGGGACGGACGTGGGCTCCCTCCACGCCGCGCTGGTCGAGGCCGACGCCGTGATCGTCAGGTCCGCGACCACCATCGACGCCGCCGCGCTCGAACACGCGCCGAAGCTCAAGGTCGTCGCCCGCGCGGGCGTGGGCCTCGACAACGTCGACCTGCCCGCCGCCACCGAGCGCGGCGTCATGGTCGTCAACGCGCCGACCTCGAACATCGTGTCCGCCGCCGAGCAGGCCATCACGCTGCTGCTCGCCAGCGCCCGCCACATCGCGCGCGCCGACGCGTCGCTGCGCGCGGGCCGGTGGGACCGCAAGAAGTTCACCGGGGTCGAGATCCAGGGCAAGACGCTCGGCGTGGTCGGCTTCGGCAAGATCGGGCAGCTCGTCACGACCCGTATGCAGGCGTTCGACATGGACGTGGTCGCGTACGACCCGTACGCCCAGCCCGCGCTCGCCGCGAAGCTCGGGGTGCGGCTGGTCGACCTCGACACGCTGCTGTCGCTCGCCGACTTCATCACCATCCACCTCCCGAAGACCCCCGAGACCGTGGGGATCATCGGCGAGGACGCGCTCAACAAGGTCAAGCCGGGCGTGCGGATCGTCAACGCCGCGCGCGGCGGGCTGATCGACGAGGAGGCGCTCGCCGCCGCGCTCCAGGACGGCCGCGTCGCGGCCGCGGGGCTCGACGTGTTCGTGAAGGAGCCGTGCACGGACTCGCCGCTGTTCGCGCTCGACAACGTCGTCGCCGCGCCGCACCTGGGCGCGTCGACGCGCGAGGCACAGGACAACGCGGGCCTGGCGGTGGCGAAGAGCGTGAAGCTCGCGCTGTCGGGGGAGTTCGTGCCGGACGCGGCGAACGTGCAGGCCGGGGGTGTGGTCCACGAGGAGGTGCGGCCGCTGCTGGCGCTGGCGGAGCGCCTGGGCCGGACGTTCAACTCGCTGGCCGGTTCGGCCGTGCAGTCGGTGACGGTGGAGGTCCGCGGGGAGGTCGTCGCGCACGATGTGACGGTGCTCCAGCTGGCGGCCTCGAAGGGCCTGTTCGTGGACGTGGCCGACTCGGTGACGTACGTGAACGCGCCGCTGGTGGCCGAGCAGCGCGGGGTCGAGGTGGGCCTGTACACGTCGCCGGAGTCGCCGGAGTACCAGACGCTGGTGACGCTGCGCGGGGCGATGGTCGACGGCCGGGGCCTCCAGGTCTCGGGGACGATCAGCTCCGGGCCGCACGGCGGCCCGCGGCTGACGGACATCGACGGGTTCGAGCTGGACATCGACCTGGACGGGTCGCTGCTGTTCCTGCGGTACACGGACCGGCCCGGCGTGGTCGGCCTGATCGGCGGGGCGATCGGCGACCTGAACATCAACATCGCCGCGATGCAGGTGGCGCGCAAGGCGGCCGGGGGCGAGGCGGTCATGGCGATCGCGCTCGACGCGCCGGTGCCGGCCGAGGTGTTGGGCCGCGTCAAGGACTCGGTGGGGGCGACCGGCGCGAAGGCCGTGACCCTCCAGGACTGAGGGATTCACTGAATCCCCTGCGTCTCAGCCGTTCCATCTGCTGAGAGCCGTTCGTCGGAATGCGGGACGGGTGCGTTATGGTGAACGCACCCGCCCCGCATTCCCCGTTCCCGGCCCAGTCGCCGGACGGGTCCGAGTGCGCGGGGCGTCGAGGAAACGGAAACCAGAGAGGCACCATGAGCAGGATCGCGGTCATCGCCGGCGACGGCATCGGGCAAGAGGTCACCGCCGAGGCCCAGAAGGTGCTCGCCGTGGCCCTCCCGGGCTACGAGTACACCGAGTACGACCTGGGTGCGCGCCTGTACAACCGGACCGGCGAGATCCTCCCCGACACCGTGCTGTCCGAACTGGACGAGCACGACGCGATCCTCCTGGGCGCCATCGGCGACCCGACCGTCCCGCCGGGGGTCCTCGAACGCGGCCTGCTGCTGAAGCTGCGCTTCGAGTTCGACCAGTACGTGAACCTGCGGCCGAGCCGCCTGTACCCGGGCGCGTCCTCGCCGCTGGCGGACGTCAAGCCCGGCGACATCGACTTCGTGGTGGTCCGCGAGGGCACCGAGGGCCTGTACACCGGCGCCGGGGGGAACCTCCACACCGGCTCGCCCGCGGAGATCGCGACCGAGGAGTCCCTGAACACGCGGTACGGCACGGAGCGGGTCGTCCGCGACGCGTTCGAGCGCGCCCGCCGCCGCCGCGGCCACCTGACGCTCGTCCACAAGACGAACGTGCTGGTCCACGCGGGCGGGCTGTGGAAGCGCGCGTTCGACGACGTGGCCGCCGAGTACCAGGACGTGACCACCGAGTACCAGCATGTGGATGCCGCGGCGATGTTCCTGGTGAACCGGCCGCACACGTTCGACGTGATCGTCACCGACAACCTGTTCGGCGACATCCTCACCGACATCGCCGCCGCCGTCACCGGCGGGATCGGGCTGGCCGCGACCGGTTCGATCAACCCCGACCACACGCACCCGTCGACGTTCGAGCCCGTGCACGGCTCGGCCCCGGACATCGCCGGGCAGGGGATCGCCGACCCGGTCGCCGCGATCTCCTCCACCGCGCTCCTGCTGGAGCACCTCGGCCGCGCCGACGCCGCCGTGGCCGTCAACGCCGCCGTGGAGCGCGAGCTCGCGTCCCGCGACAGCGGGACCCAGATCCGCACCGGCGAAGTAGGCGACCGAGTAGCCGCCGACGTCGCCGGACAGCTCAGCTAGACCCAAGCAACAGCTTCAGCGCCCGGCGGGCCCGCGTTCGACCAGAACGCCTCGCCGGGCGTTTTTCCGTGTCAGGACCCTGACGGAAGCCTGCCGCCCGACCACCTGAACGAGCGGTAAGTTAAGCATCAGGACCAGTAACGACAAGCACACTCGACCTTGTGAACCCGAAGGACAGATCATGACCACCGACGGTCTTCCCGACCTCAGGCGCGAGCCGCACCCGAACCCGACCCCCGACGCCGAGCGCGAGGCCATCCTCGCCGACCCCGTCTTCGGGACCGTGTTCACCGACCACATGTTCACGATGACCTGGACCGAGGGCCGCGGCTGGCACAGCGCCACCCTCAAGCCGTTCGGGCCGCTCACCCTCTCCCCGGCGGCCGCGGTCCTGCACTACGCCCAGGAGATCTTCGAGGGCCTCAAGGCCTACCGCCACGAGGACGGCTCCCTCGGCCTGTTCCGGGCCGAGGCCAACGCGCGGCGCCTGAACATCTCCGCGACCCGCATGGCCATGCCGCACCTCCCCGAGGAGTGGTTCCTCGCCTCGATCCGCGAGCTCCTCGCCGTGGACGGCGACTGGGTCCCCAGCCAGGACGAGGCCACGCTCTACCTGCGCCCGTACATGATCGCCTCCGAGTCGTTCCTCGGCGTGCGGCCCGCGAAGGAGTACCTGTACCTGCTCATCGCCTCGCCCGCGGCGGCGTACTTCAAGGGCGGCCCCAAGCCCCTGACGCTGTGGGTGTCCGAGGAGTACAACCGGGCCGGACCGGGCGGCACCGGCGCGGCGAAGGCCGGCGGGAACTACGCCGCGAGCCTCCTGCCCCAGTCAGAGGCGATCGAGCACGGCTGCGACCAGGTCATCTTCCTGGACGCCGTGGAGTACAAGTACGTCGACGAACTCGGCGGCATGAACCTGTTCTTCGCGTACGAGAACGAGCGGGTGCTCTACACCCCCGAACTGGGCACCATCCTCCCCGGCATCACCCGCGACGCGATCCTCACCCTCGCCACCGAGGCCGGCTGGGAGGTCCGCGAGGCGAAGTACTCGATCGACCGCTGGCGCGAGGACGCCGAGTCGGGCCTGCTCACCGAGGCGTTCGCGTGCGGCACCGCCGCCGTGATCACGCCCGTCGGGACCGTGAAGGGACGCAAGGGCGCGTTCACCATCGGCGGCGGCGAGGCCGGGAAGTTCACGATGCAGCTGCGCCAGACGCTCCTGGACCTCCAGTACGGGCGGACCGAGGACACCCACAACTGGATCACCACCCTCGGCTGACCTGCGCGGACGACCGCTGCCGCGAGGCGACAGTCGCCTACCCGACAGCGGACACCGCGTCCGCGGAAAAACCGGACAAACCATGGTCCCCTTCCCGTACCTTTGATTCCACGTGTGTCAGGGTCTCGGGGAGGGGACGCGTTGGCTGAGGTCACCATCCGGCTGAACCGGCTGGGCCTGGAGCGCGGCCGCATGTGGCAGGCCGTCCTGGCCGCCGTCGCCGTGGTCCTGCCTGTCGCCGTGTGGATCGGACTCGAACGGGCCCTTGGGGACTCGGTCCAGAACATCGGCGAGGGCGACACCCTGTTCCTCCAGTCCTACCCCGTCGCCGGGGCCAGCCTCGAATACGAGCTGCCCGGGTCCGGCTGGACCAGCCCCGGCGTCCACTTCGCCGACCAGCGCCAGAACTTCGTGCGCGACCACCTCACCGCCTCCGTCGAGGTCGACTCCGGCGTCGACAGCCTCGAACGCCTCCTCGACCGCCGCGTCCAGCCCGTCATCGCCCAGAACGGCTACATCTACAACAACGTGCGCGACTACGCGAACGAGGACGCCGGGCTCGCCGGTTTCCGAGCCGACATCATCGGCATCGACAGCGCCGGATCGATCACCGTGGTGGGCAACGACAAAGGCGCCGCCGCGATCCTCGTCCTCATCGCCCCGGGGGCCGACCCGGCCGCCACCGACGTCGACCCCGACCCGTACGTCGCGACCTTCGAGCTGGAGGGCAAGTGACCGTCCGCACCGAACGCGTCGTCGTCGAGTCCCAGGGCGCGTTCATCCGCATCAGGCGCCCCGCCTACTGGCTGTTCGTCGCCTGCCTCGTCTACGGCCTGCTCGAACTCGGCCGGATCTTCTCGCCCGACTACGGCGACATCGCGACCGCTCTGTGGGCCTCCATCGCCGTCAACGCCGTCCTGGCGATCGTGTTCCTCCAGATCCTCTCCCGCCTCGACCTGTTCGAGCGCGAACCCCCCACGGTCCGCGCCGCCGCGATGGCCTGGGGCGGCATCGTCGCCGTCGCGCTCGCGATGCTCGCCAACAACGCCGCGCTCGTCGTCCTCGCCGAACTCGCCGACGCCAAATGGGCCCGCACCTGGGGTCCCGCGATCGTCGGCCCGATCAACGAGGAGTGGCTCAAGGCCCTCGGCGTCGTCATGCTCGTGCTCATCGTCCGCGAGCACTTCGACCGCTCCATCGACGGCCTCATCTACGGCGCCCTCGTCGGGCTCGGCTTCCAGGTCGTCGAGAACCTCACGTACGCCGTGAACTTCGCGGCCCTGAACCCCAACTCCGACATGGCCGGGGCTTTGACGGTGACGTTCACGCGCGTGCTCGTCGCCGCCCCGTTCTCGCACCCGCTGTACACCGGCGCGGCCGGGCTCGGCATCGCGTTCTTCGTGACCCAGACGCGGCGGTCCTTCAGCACGCGCCTCGGGGTCATGGTCGGCCTGTTCGCGCTCGCGCTGGCGATGCACGGCCTGTGGAACCTGCCGATGCCGCCGTCGCTGCCCGCGGGGCTCGCGATCCCGCTGACCTACGGCAAGGGCCTGATCATCCTCGGCCTGTTCTTCGTGCTGTACCACTTCGCGGCCCGCGCCGAATGGCGCTGGTTCGTCACCACCATGTCCGACGAGGACGAAGCGGTGATCACCACCGACGACCTCACCGAGATGCGCTCACTGCACTCGCGCCGCCGCGCCCGCAAACGGGCCCAGCGACGCTGGGGCAAGCACGCCTCGCAACTGCTCCGCCAGCTCCAGCACGAGCTGGTGAGCCTCGCGACGCTCGTCGCCCGCGACCAGCGCCGCGGCGACCGCGACGGCGACAGCCCCGACGTGGCGGCCGTCAAGCGCAACATCACCGCCATCAGGGCCGAACTCGCCCAGGCGAAGGGCGCGGTCGCCGCCAAGAAGTGAGGGCCCGTGCGGGGGCAGGTGCGGTAGCTGTCCGGGCCGGTCGCCCGCTCGCGGCGTCGCCGCGCCCTGAACCGCGGGACGAGGTACGTGCGGGGGCGGGACTGGTCGTCAGACCGCGGCCCGCTTGCCGTGTCCACGCGTCCTGAACCGCGGGCCGGGCCCTTGCGCGAAGCCTTCTCGGCCCGCTCGCCGCGCCCTGAACCGCGGGCGGATCAGCCGCGGACCGGGCCCTTGCGGGGCACCGGGGCGATCGAGCCCTTCTCGGCCTGGGCGGGGGCGCTCGCCGATTCGCTCGACGGTTCCCCGCTCGGCGACTGGCTCGTGGTCACCGACTCGGAGGCGCCCGGGTCGGTCGTGGGGGCCTCGCTCGTGGGGCCCTCGGTCGGCTCCTGCGTGGGGCCCCCGCTCGTGGGCTCCTCCGTGGGCGTGGTCTCCGTCGGTTCTTCGGTGGGCTCCTGCGTCGGCGGCTGCGTCGGGGAGCTCTCCTCCTCCGTCGGGCCGCGCGTGCCGTCGTCGCCGCCGACGGGCACCAGGTCGGGGGAGCGGCCGCCCGTGCCGCCGCCGCTCCCGCGGCCCTGGGTCGCCGCTCCCGCGGTCGACTCCTCCGCGCTCGGGTCGGCGGCGTCGCCGCCCCGGGGCGCCTCCTCCTCGGCAGCGGTCCCCGCCGCCTCAGCGTCCTGCCCGGTCGTGTCCGAGCCGAGCCCGAACCAGCCCTCGATGATGTCCGCGTCGTCGCCCTCGGCGAGTCCGGGGAGGTCGGCGCCGCCGCGCACGAGCGCGCCGGTCGCCATGACCCCGCCCGCCACGGTCGCCACCGCGATCACCCCGATCCGCCGGAACCGCTTCGAGCGGCGCAGGTCGTAGCCGAGCGAGCGGACCGCGCCCTTGGTCTCGCGCCCGATGGCACCGAAGAGTCCCACGTGTCTCCCACCGTCCGTTCGTGTCCTTCACTCGGATCAACGAACGAGTCGACTCCGGGTAACCGTCAGGTCACCCGTGCGGGGGTCATGCGATCGACCGAACCCGAAAGGGACCGGCGCTAAAAGTCGCGCTTGACGGCCTTCACGAGCAGGCCCGCGAAGACCTCCAGGGCCGCGGGGTCCACGTCGGCCCGCGAGTCCTCCAGCGCCGCCTCCGCCTCGGCGGCCAGCGCCTCGATGCGGTGCTCGGTGTCCGCCAGAGCGCCGGTGTCCATGAGGATCGCGCGCAGCCGCGCCACGCCCTCGGCGTCGAGCCCGGGGTCCCCGAGACCGGCGTCCAGGACCTCCCGGCGGGACTCGTCCGCGGCGGCCCAGGCCCGCGCGACGAGGAACGTGTGCTTGCCTTCGCGCAGGTCGTCCCCTGCGGGCTTGCCGGTCTGCGCGGGGTCGCCGAACACGCCGAGCACGTCGTCCCGGAGCTGGAACGCCTCGCCGAGCGGCAGCCCGATCGCGGAGTAGCGAGCGCGCACGCGCTCGGGGGCGCCCGCGAGGGACGCGCCGATCAGGAGCGGGCGCTCGATCGTGTACTTCGCGGACTTGTAGCGGGCGACCTTCGCGGCCGTGGCCTCCGAGACGTCGCGGCGGACCTCGGAGAGCACGTCGAGGTACTGCCCGGCGCTCACCTCGGTGCGCATGAGGTCGAAGTCGCCGCGGGCCGCGGCCACCTTCGCGAACGGCATCCCCGCGGAGCAGAACAGCTCGTCGGACCAGGCCAGGCACAGGTCCCCGAGGAGGATCGCGGCCGCGGAGCCGAACTCCTGGGGCCGTCCCGACCAGCCCTCGCGCTCGTGGAGCGCCGCGAAGCGCCGGTGCACGGACGGGGCGCCGCGGCGCGTGTCGGAGCCGTCGATGAGGTCGTCGTGCATGAGCGCGGAGGCCTGGAGCAGTTCGAGGGAGGAGACGCAGGCGACGAGCTCGTCGGAGTCCTCCAGGCCCGCGCCGCGGGCGCCCCAGTACGCGAACGCGGGCCGCAGCCGCTTCCCGCCGCCGAGCACGAAGTCGCGGACCGCGTCGGCGTAGACGCCGAGCCGTTCGTCGATGCCGCAGATGACCGCGGCCTGCCGGTCCAGGAAGGCCGCGAGGGCCGCGTCGACGCGCTCGTTGAGCTCCACGTTCCGAACGCTAGACGAGCAATTCCGCGTCCCACCTGTTGGGTGTCCTCGAATGCAGGTCAGGACACGTGTATCAGAGCCGTTACCGTTGAGTGCATGACTCTCGGGACGCCCAGCGTGATGCCGGTCAAGGCCGCCAAGATCGGCGACCTGCTGCGCTCGGGCGAGCCCAAGTTCTCCTTCGAGCTGTTCCCGCCCCGCGACGAGGCCGCCGAAGGGGTCCTGTGGCGGACCATCCGCGACCTGGAGCGCCTCGGCGCCGACTACGTGTCCGTCACGTACGGCGCGGGCGGCTCGACGCGCCTGAAGACCGTCGACACGACGAACCTCGTCAACGCCGAGACGACGCTGCTGACGATGGCGCACTGCACGGCCGTCGACCACTCCGTCGCCGAGCTGCGGAACCTCATCGGCCACTTCGCCGACGTGGGGGTCCGCAACATCCTCGCCGTGCGCGGCGACCCGCCGGGCAACCCGCGCGCCGACTGGGTCCGCCACCCCGAGGGCATCCTGCACGCCCGCGAACTCGTCGAGCTCATCAAGGAGTCCGGGGACTTCAGCGTCGGCGTCGCCGCGTTCCCCGACGGGCACCCGCGGGACGTCGACTGGGACACCGGGGTCCGCTACTTCGTGGAGAAGTGCCGCGCCGGAGCCGACTTCGCGATCACGCAGATCTTCTACGACGTCGAGGACTACCTGCGCCTGCGCGACGCCGTCGCCGCGGCCGGGTGCGACGTGCCGATCGTCCCGGGCATCATGCCGATCACGAACATCAGGCAGATCGAGCGGTTCGCGGTCCTCACCGGCATGGTCTTCCCCGAGGCCCTCGCCGAGCGCCTGCGCGCCGTCGCCGACGACCGCGACGCGGTGCGCGACATCGGCGTCGAGGTCGCGACCGCGATGGGCGCGCGGCTCCTCGCCGAAGGCGCCCCCGGCCTGCACTTCACCACCCTGAACCACTCGCGCTCCACGCGGCGGGTCTGGAACAACCTGCGCCCGTAGCCCGATCGGGGGGTTGCGGTCACGGCCGGGACACGTAGAGTCCTCTCCTATGCCCGATGCTGCGAATGCGCGCCTGATGCCGTCTGCTACAACAACACCCATGCGCACCCGAGTGCCCGCTTATCCCTGAAAGTATAATAGCTATCTACCTGCGTAAACACGAAAAAACCCCTCCCGAAGGAGGGGCCAAACCCCCGCGAAGGCGGGGACGATGCTTGCAGCATAGAAAGCCACGAGCCACACCCGCGTTGGCGGGTACGTCGTACAGCCTAGCGTGCCCGTAGGCACAAAGAAAGCCCCCTCACCCGCTGGGGTGAGGGGTACTCGCTCAGCCTTCGTCAGAGGGCTTGTCAGCCAGATTGCGAAGGGCAACCGCGGGGTTGTAGCCGAGGAGGGCGCCCGCGAGGGCGATCCATCCCGACAGCTCATCGGCGTTGATCACGCCGTAGCCGAGGAGGAGACCGGCAACCGCGAGGCCAACAGCGTACAGATACTTACGCCGCTCAAGCGTAAGTTCGGGTAGCTTCATTCAGTTGTTCCTAACTTGCTAGCAGTGAGGGTGACAGTCCCGGCGAAGCTCGCCGGGAGCTTGAGAACGCCGTCCTTGCCCGCAGGCCCGGGGTCACCCTTGACGCCCTTCAGGCCGCGCTTGGCGAGGAACTGGAGTAGGAGTTCATCCCACATCCACGGCGTAACGCTGTCGCCGTGCCAGTCCTTGTCCCAGCAATCCTTAAACCACTTCTTGACAACGGCCTTAGTCGAGGGCCCATAGGCGCCATCGTGACCGCCGTCGAGTTCGTAACCAAGGGTTTCAAAACGGCGCTGCATCTGCTCAACGCGCCACGACTTTTCGCCATACGTAGGGGCAGTCATATCTAGGCTTTCATCCTGCGCGGGCGTAGCACTGCCCGCGGTCTTTCCGGTGAGTACTTCAAAAACGCCTTTGATCCGATCCCAGTTCTCGACGTCGGCACGGAAGAAACTCACGTGCAGATGCCATAGATGGGACTTGTCAGCGGACGTCTCGTACGGCTTGCCGACTCGCGACTTCTTGCCGAGTCCGTGAACAACCTTGCCGTCGAGGGTGCCGTAAAACTCCTTGACGCTCGCAAGGCGCGCGTCTCGCGCGCTGAAAGCGTCGGAGATTCGCTTGGTGTACTTGATCATGTCCGTGACGCTGGAAAACGTCAGGTCAATAGCCGCGGCCTTATTGCTAGGCCCTAGCTTGTCAAGGTCAAGCTGAATAGAGTAGTTGCTAGGCCATTTGGCCTTGTTGCCGTCGCGCGTATTGTGATAGCCCGACTTGTTCGCGTAGATACCGCCGTACTTGACTCGATAGCCGATTACCGCGGAGATCTCTTCCCACAGGCGCCACAGCGCAGGGGTTGTGTAGTTGTTCGGGGGATTGCTCATTCAGTTGTCACCTGAAAATGTAAGGAGCAACCAATGCGATTGCCCCGATAATCATCATCACGATAGAAATCGTGTTCGCAGGCCAACGGCGACTTTCCAGGTTGGTCAGCCGCGAGTCATGCCCGTTGACTTTCTCCACGACGCTCTGAAGGGCCTGCGTAGTAAGCGCCTGGTTCTTGTCCAGCTGGGCAAGGAATTTGTACGTCTCTGCGTCAGTCATATTGAGTTGTTCCTAGGATTCCCTGCCGTAGCATTCATCGACTTGCGCCCAAGAGCGCGAGCCGGTCGTATTGCGGACCATGATTTTGATATTGTGTTCCGACATCGGGGAAATAGTCGTGCCCCAACCCGGAATGCTGTACGCCCCGGAGGCGTTGCCCGTACCCGTGGCGATAGTCGTAGAGTCGATCAGGAGTTGCCATTCGGTGGCGCCGCCAGAGGCGGCGGTGCCCATAGCAAAGCTGATCTTGGGGTGCTGGATAGGGCTGAACCCGTGGAACAGCTCTACGAACGTGCTGGAGTTGGTTGACGGCCAGAAAGGCCCGGTTGTAGCAACCTGCGAGTCAGACGAGGCGACCATGCGATACGGGATATACGGGCGTGCGATGCCGTAGCCGCTCTCTGCGTCTGTTGACATCACGTAGTTGCCTGCGAGGTCGTAGAAGACAATTGCCGGGCTGGCGGCAGAGCCGCCCATGATGAAAGCCCTGCCGCCAGTCGGATAGTTGAATTGCCAACCCGCGGTGCTCTCGCCACCGAACGACACCATGCCGAGCTTTGCAACGGTTGTGCCGTCTTCGGCGAGGAGCACCAGTTCCCCGCCGTCAACAGTGATCTTGCCGCCGTCCTTGACGGTAAGTCCACCCGAGCCGATAGACGCGGCCTGGAGCGTGCGACCGCTGAGGCGGTCATTGACTTTCGACTCAAGCTGTTTGAACCTGTAGTCAATATCGCCCTGGTGCATTGCAGCGTTTCTAGGCATCGGCTAGCGTCTCTTCCGTCTCTTCCAGGAATACCGGGGTGAAAGTGCCGTTAGCGGCGGAGAGCTTCCAGCCGATCAGGCGCTTAATGCCAATCAGCCCGTTCGGACGTGTCGGCCCGTACAGCGCGTACGAAACCCAGTCGCCTAGATCAATGTCAATACCCAGTCGCACAGGCGACTGGTCCCAGCGAGACTCAACTTCAATCGATTCCGTGCCGTTGCCTATCTCGTCTAGCCGACTCGTAGCGTGCTCGTTGAGCGTCGCTATCTTGGTAACCGAGCTAGACGGGCTGTAGCGGTATTCGATCCTCGGATAGCCTTCGCGGATGTTGGTCATTTCCTTCGACTGCGGGCGTACATCGCCCTCGCCGGAGGAGTAGGCGATCACAGAGTTAGCGCCGTTTCCCTCGCTCCAGTCGTTCGTGCGCTTCCACTTCGCTTTGCTGCCGCCGCGGGTCGAGATTGGCCCGCGCGGGCTTGTCTTCGCGGCGCCAATCTTGGCGCGGCAAGTGAAAATCAAGCGCAGTTTCGAGCCCCACTCATCGGCGTACTCGGCCCGGATCATCCACTCCGGTCCGTTGATCACCTCGGACAGCTCTTGAATGCGCTTGTATAGCGTGGCGTCCTCGTCATCGTTGTACGTGCGATCACGTGCAATACCAGTAGGCGTGATATCGAACTCAAGCGGAATACCGGTTATGTCAGCAGCGATCTTCGCGAGGTCACGCATGATGAATGCTTGTTCAATCTGCGTGAATTTCAACGTGCGCGTGTAGCGCCGGTCGAGATAGCTCTCAATAGTCGCAACGCCAAGATCTAGCCCGCCTTCGGAGGTCTCAACGGTCTTCCAGACGATGCCCGCCCAAGCGGGCTTCTTGTTGATCTCTGCTACGACGATCGTATTAGGCGCCTTGACCGTGTCGGTTACGAAGCGGTTTGCCATAGGCCCCGAAAGGGGCGTAGGGATATTCACCGTAGACGACTCGGAGGCGCCTAGCGACCGGATCAGGTCGCCTGTGGCGCCCTGCAATGACGAGATCTTGCGAAGCGTCAGCAAGTCGTAGGCGTACCACTTAATCGTCGGCGTAGCCGCCGCCTGAACGACTTCGGTAAAGTCGTCTTCGGGTTCTACCGGGTCGACAGGAGTCGACAGGCCGGAAACCGTTACAGCGTGGTCGAACAGGACTGTCGTGCCCTGGTGGGCATTGATTTGCACCGTGATCGAATCGCCGCGGTCCTGCACGTTGATCATGCCGAACTGCGAGTGTGATACGCCGCCGCTCGTGCCCTGGTTGTAGTAGACCGAAGAGACCGCGGAGGGGTTCGCGTCGAGTGGCGCGAGCAGCGCGAGCGGGAAACCGCCCCACGGGTTGTTAGCGCCGTCATCAATGGCGAGGGCGTGCAAGTCGGCCTGGAGCATAATCATGCGGTCATGCCACGGCGTCAGGATGTCGGTAAGCCGTTGACGCTCTAGGGCGAAGCCGCCCCAAGAGTCGGAGCCCGCGCCGCCTAGGTGCCACTGCACGCCGGTAGTCATGACGAGGAATTCCGCGCCCGCCGCCTCTCCGGCGGCGAGCGTCTGGGCAATCCAAGCGAGTTGCTCGTATCCGAGCATGACGTGCCCGGGCCCATCGGGGTTGACGTTCGGGTCACGGTAGTACCGGTCGTCCGTGATGATGAACAGCACGCGACCGAATTGGAAAGAATGGAACGTGCCGCCGGACTCCGGGAGCGGGTAATGCGGCACTCGCTCGCGATAGACACTCGCGTAGTTCTCTTTGCCTACCTGCGTGCCGTCACTGTCGTTCTTGCCGAAGTCGTGGTCATCCGCTGACCAAATCAGCGGCACCTTGCGGTATAGCTCGTGCTGATTCGGCTGTAGCAATACGTCATCAATGCAGCGGCGGTAGCCGCTGACAGTTGAGTCAATAATCTGACCGGGGTTGTAATAGTGGATATCGCCCAAGTGAATAAAGAAACTCGGGTCCATGTCCGCAATCATCTTGTGCGAAGCGTGGTTCGAGATCCGGTCAGGCAGGAACGATCCGGCGACGCCGGGCGTATTGGGGACTAGGCCCGAGTCGCCAGCGGCGGCAAACGTAAAGCTCGCCTGCGAGCCCTTGACAGGGAACGTAGAGAACCGGCCCGTATACAGCGTGTCGGCTACGCCGTCGATGACCCAGCGGTAATAGAACCGGGTCAGCGGCGGCAAGCCACTCGGAGTAAGCGAGACAACATTGTCATCTTCGATCGTCGCCGGGCCGTAGGTCGTGACCGTAGCGAAATCGCTGGTGGTAGAAAGCTCTAGGCGGACCGTAGTCGCGCCCGGATCGATCTTTGCCCTTACCCAGGCTGAGCTTTCAGTTACGGCACCGACCCAAGTAGAGATGAGCATATGAGGTTATCCGTTTTCTACAGCGATCCAAGACAGCGTTGTTGCCGAGGTCGAAGACCTCGCGAGGTTGGCAGTAAAGCCCGTCGTAGAGGCGCCGGTTACCGTGGCTTCGATGACGAGGCCGGGAACCGAGGCGACCGCGGAAATAGTGACGTTCGGAGCGGTCGAGAAGAAGCCGACCGGGAACGAAACCGCGGAGGTGCCGCGGTAGTACGACGCGGCGAAGGCGGGGTCAGACACCGACGTTACCGGCGTTACGGCAACAGTCCCGGAAAGCACTTTGGCGGTCTTCGTGCGGGCCATGACATCCCACGCAATGCCGTTCCAGGTCTCGAATACATCCGTGTCCTTGCGGTACACGGTCAGGCCATCCCACGGGGTTACGAGCGCGTCGCGCTCAGTCTGCGAGGCAACTGGAACGATGCCGCCAACCGCAATGACCGGCTTGTGAATACGGGTCATGGTCGGAGCGCCCGCAACCGGGACAGAGAACGTAGCGAGCGCTACCGCGTCTTCAGGCAGCGTCGGGGGGACGCCCGAGCCCGGCGTGCCCGTGTAGATCACGGGCTGAGCGATGCGGGCGCCGGACAGGTCGACATCGGTGTCGCTCAGTTCAACCGCGGCCATGTCAATGCGCGTCTGCGCACTGGCCGGGGCTAGCGAGATGTTGACAACGGAGGGGATCAGCCAGCGGTACGGGCCCGCGTTGGAGGGCCACGTGCCGCCCGCGGCGGGTTGGATCACGCCGGTAGCCCGGCGGAACTCAACCGTCGTGCCTGTCAGCCCGATCGGGTTCTGTCCGGCGCGGACGCCCGAAGTTCCCGCCAGTGAGTGTGATCCGGGCTGAAGGAGTAGCGCGTCAAACTGCCGAAGCGCCGCCGGGGGCTGCACGCCCTCAACGGCATGGATGTCAACCGAGCCCGAGCCGGTATACGTCATCGGCATACCGCCGGGAGCGGCGGCAAGCTTGAACGTATTCGTAGCCGAGTTGCGGACCCAGTAAGGGGCGCCCTCTACGAGGGCCCCAGCGCCTGCTACAAGCGTCTTAACGGTGACCTGGGTACCATCGGCTAGGCCATGGGCGGACAGGGTCACAGTGTCGCCAGTAGCGACCGTAGCGGAGCCGATTAGGGCGCCGGGACCGGCGCTAGTCCAGAGCAGATTGCTAGCCATTCAGTTTTACCACCTGTCGCGCCAACTAATGTGCGCGGTAGCGTCTCCGCCATCCGAGGCGGAGCGGAATTCAATTGTGGATTCGCCGGGGGCGAGAAGCGGCAACGCGCCGCGGAGCGCGTCGAGGCGCGGCATGACGCCATTAAACACGATCGACTCGTTTCCTGTGTCGATCTCTAGCCACTGATCGGCAAGCAGTTCAATGTCGATCCAAAACGTCTGTACAGCCCCGTCAGGGCCGACCAGGAGAAACCGCGGCTGAACCACGGGGCCGTCAATACGGATCATGAGTGACGTAGCGTCGATACCCGCATTGGTCAGCGTGCCGCGGCCTTCGGCGACCGCGGTAAAGATCGACAGCGGCGCGGAGAGCGGGGCGGCGAGGCCGCCCGAGGTCGCATACGGCGACAGCTCAACGGAGTGGAGCCCGTTCTCGCCGCCGGAGTACATCGACGGGTCAAGCGCTTCTAGGCTGCAAGACGTCGTGACGTCACCCGTGTACAGGTTCTTGACTTCCGGCGAGAGCGCGCGCGGGCGCGCGTACATCATGAAGTCCTTGCCGCCGCTGCGCCAATGGATCTCGGGTTCCGTGGTCTCGGTGCGGATCGGGCGGAATGCCTGAAGCAGTTGCGTATGCAGTGACCACCAGCCCGCGGGGGAGCCGCCTACGGGGTGGACTATGAGCGTGATTTGTGCGGGGTCAAGGAACTCCGGGCCGGACCAGGCGCCATCCTGATAGGGATTCGAGCCGGTATACGACGCGGAGGCGTTGCGAATCCAGGGGTTGAAATAGGCAACGATAAAGTCAGTACCGGGGCCCATTACTAGGCCCCGGACCATCACTTGGCCCTCTTCAGTGAGAGGCATTCAGTTATACCACCATTGCTAGCTGTGCCTCAAGCTCGCCCTTGTCAAAGCGATTCGTAGCGGCATTGATGTTGACGTTCTCGATATTCACGCCCCGGCGTTCGCCCGGGAGCGTAGACCGGATATTCGCGTTCGTGGTCAGCTCGATATCACGGGTAAACCCCTGAAGGAACGAGCGGATAGCGGGAATGCCATTCTTAAGACCCCGCTCGAAAGAACCCATAGCCATTTCGCCCGCAGGCTCGAAAATGACCTTGTCCCGCTTGGGCGGGCCCTTCCAAGAAGTCAGCTTATCCGTCAGACTCGTCAGGGTGTCCTTGACGTTGTCAACCATATTGTCGATGCCGTCAATAAAGCCTTGGATAAGATCCTTGCCCGCATTGTATAGCCACGAGCCCATATCGCCGAGAGCGTCGAGAATTTCGCCGGGCAAATTGCCCGCCCATTCGACTAGCTCCCAAAACTTATCGACTGCCGCGTCTACGGCATTTCCAACCCACTCATCGAATTTCGCCTTGAGCTGCGCTAGCGCTTGGACACCGGCCCAAAATTCATCAATTTTGTTTTGGACGAATTGTACGATGAAATCCCAAATTCCCTTAAAGAAATTCTTGATTCCATTCCACAAATCTTCCCAAAATCCCTTGATTTTGGCTTGCCAAAGCATCCACTCAATTAGGAAATCAACGGCCATATCGATAAAGAATTGCTTGATGCCGTTGATAATTCCGGAGAAGAAGTCAGAAATTGCGGTCCACACCGCAATTGCATTCTCCTTGATCCAATCCCAGGCTGCGGAAATAGCGGCCTTGATCTCGTCCCAATATATGATGATCAGGGCTACTAGGCCGATGATGATCGCAATGACCCAGCCAATCGGGCCCATGGCGATGAACCACGCAGCCGCGATTCTAGCAGCCTGAATCATCGCTTGCAACCCTAGCCACGCCCATTGTGCGCCTTGCGCGATGAGCGCGCCAACGATAACCGCTGTGCGGGCTACTGCGCCCGCGGCCATAAGAACCCAGGCGGCGACGGTACGCGCCGCGGCAATAGTCGCCTGAACGGCGATGCGGCTGTATTGCAGAAGCATTAGCCCGGCATTGCGGGCGATTGCGACTGCGGCGCCCGCTATTGCAGGGGTGGCAGTAACCGTCCACGCAACCGCCGTGCGGATCGCGGAGGCGACCGCCGCGGCGGCAAGACGGATATACATGACCATCATGCGCGCGCCCGCGGCTACTACGACCGCGGCAACGCGGACGAAAGTAATCGTCATGGTAACGCCCCACATGACGGCGCGAGCGACCGCAACGGACGCCACCGCAATCCAGCGGGCAAGCGTGCCGATCGCCTTGACAATGCCGACGATAAGCAGGGACACCGCGGTATACAGGCCGCGGACAACCATGACAAGCGCGGCGATTCGGCCGACCAGCGGGCCGATGACAATCGACCACGCAAGGAACTGCGCAATCTGGCCCTGTGTCTGCGGGCTCAGCGAATTGAACCAAGTTGCGATTCCGGCGAAGCCGGTAACGAGTACGCCAATGGCGCGTGCAACCTCAGTGAGGATCGCTCCGAAGAACAGGAAGAGGTTATTCAACATGGCCTGTCCCTGTGAGGACTCGGCCCAATCCGCCATCTTCTCAGAAAGCTCGATAAGCACGGCGAGCGTACCGCCGTCCGTACCCGCGGCATTGAATACCGCGGCGATGAACCGGCCTAGGTTGACAACGACAGAAAGCAGTTGCTTACTGACATCGATAGCCTGGTCAAACCACGCCTGCGCGCGGCCGTCCGATGCAATCTGCGAAAGCCAGTCGCCGAAGCGTCCGAAGGTCTCGCCGATCGAAGCTCCGAGGTCATCGGCAACGAGGCTGGCGAGATCGAAAATGCCCTGCAACAGCTGCGGCAGCCCCGCGCCCGCGCCTTCAATGAACTTCGCGGTTTCCGCGGTTACCTGCGCGAGGGTCGAGGCGCCTTCAGCGCCTTTAGCCCACGCTAGAACGCCAGCTACGACAGTTCCGAGCGAGCCCGCTATAGCGGACAGGCCCTCGCGTACAGGGCCCTTCAGTTCCTCTCCTAGACCCTTTGCAGAGCGCACCATGGGCGCGAAGAAGGCTTCTTGAATGAGATCGTTCAGGCCGTGAAATATGCTGCCGAGTTCACCAACGACCTTGCCTGCGCTCGGAGTAAGCCCCTTGAGCCCCTCCTCGAAACCTTCCGAGTCGCCAAGCAGCGACGAACCCAGTACAGTGCCAACCCCTTTGAGCGCGAGCATAAGGGCGCCCAAGGCGCCCGCCGCGGCCAATGCCACGGCGGGTACGCCTACTAGCAGACCTGAAACAGGTGCAAGCGCGGAGACTGCGGCAAGCGCAGACGCTATCAGGGTGTCAAGTACTCCAGCCTTGCCTAGCGACGTGATGCCGCTGAACAGGTTTGTAAATGAGCGCTTGATCTTGGTAGTGACGCGACTGCGATTCCAGCCCTTTTCGATCTCTTTTCCGAGATCCTGGCCGTACTTGTCGAACCCCTCTTTCGAGAGTTCGCGTCGAAGCGCCTTGATAAAACCCCGGGCAGACGGAATGATCGTCAGGTAGGCTGACCCGACGTTGATATTCGTCGCCATATTCAATTGTCCTTATTTGAGGCTGTCTAGGTACTTCAGTACTTCGGCATTCGATCGCGTCGGCTTGGCGCCGTAGCGGGTTTCGACCACTTCCTTACCCGGTCGTGGTATAGGCTTGGGCCTGCGGCCCTTGCCGCCGCCTCGCTGCCAGTTCGCATTAGCGAGGGTGTCGAGGATGCCCGCCAAAATGTACTCAGACGCGTTCCACTCGGCTTTAGGGCCTGCAACGGCCCGAATGAACCGGCTAGCCGCCGGAAGGCGGAGCATAAGCCTGAATGCCTTCGCCGGGGACAGGGCGCCCGTGTAAACGTCAGCGATATCGAGACGGTAATACTCGTGAAAGTCCGCCTCGATGTCGTCGCCGTACGCGTGCAGCAACCCCGGCAAATACGTTAGTTTGGGGAGTCCTCGCCGCCGTTCATTTCCTGAATGACCTCAAGAACTTCGTTCAGGAACTCGCCGAGCTTTTTGCCGGAGTTCTTGTTGCGCGTCTTGAACGGCTCCCACTGGCTGCCAAGCAGCGACTTGACCAGCAGGATCGCCTTGAAGTGCGAGTCCTCGCACTCCGCCATCAGTACTAGGTCGTCCATAGACCAGTCGTCAGGATGCGGGAAACTGTAGGTGTGTCCCTCGAACTGAATCTTGATCCGCTGCCGCGGCTGACCCGCGGCATCTGACCTCTGCTCGGTATACGTGCGGGAGCGGTTTCGATTCCGGTTGTTAGACATGGGTACGCCGTCCTACGCCGTCATGATGAGAGACCCCCGCCGGACGGCGTAGAACGACGGGGGACGACTGGTTAGCGCTCATACGCGCATTTCTGGGGAAAGGCGGCCCGGATTCGGGCCGTGAAAGGGCCGCCCCATGTCGAAGGGGCGGAAGACATAAAGGGAAGCTCAGTGTCAACCGCAGGCCGCCACTTGTGGCTTTTCGGATCGGTTGCGAGCGAGCCGCCAATAGCATTGAGGTTGCCGTACATCGTCCGCGTGTCCGTGGCGGCGACGCCGGGGCTACGCAGCTCGGTATTGCGGCGAATCGTCGCCGCTAGCTGAGTCTTGTTCAGCACCATAGGCACGTGCATCGCATAGCAGCGCGGGCGCTCGATACCGAGGCTAGTCAGGATGCGGAGCGATTCGCGCATACCGCGGACCCATTCGGAGTCGCCTACGAGCCGGGTTACTTCAGCGATGACCATAGCGAGATCGCCACGGTACAGTGTCGGCACCTCTGCGATTGGCCTTGTAACGAAGAAGTCGTCATTCATCAATACGAAGTCGTCAGAGACTTCGGGGTGATTGGCCGCGGTCAATAGGTTGTGCTGAGACGACTGCCATTTGTGCGAGAACTGCTTAGTCGGCAGGTGTGTGGCCGTGTCGGGGTTGACCCAGTCCGGGAGTTCCCCCACGACGTAAACGCGGTCGTGGGGGAGATTCACCAGACTTCGCAACGAGTGCCGCAACCAAGGCCGGTCACCCGGACCAACCGGGTAGACGATGTCCATTACGCGGACTCGACAGGCCCCCAGGCAGGGGAGCCGGAGAACTTCAGGAACGGAACCGGGAGGATTTCCGGACCATTGCCGCGCTCAACGGTCATCATGATGGGCTTGCAAGAAAGCGTCACGTTGTAGCTGACCGCGCCGCCGCCAACGTATTCGATTTCGCCGCGCTCAATAACCTCCGCCACGGGGGCGTAAATACGAATGTGCTCGTCGCCGTCGATGACGTCGAAGACGAACGACCGCGGGTCAGGAGTCGGGACGATAACCGGGAGCTTAAAGCCATCGCCGCCGTCAGAGACAATGACAGAACCCTTGTGGAACAGCTCAAGAGTCGACTTGTTGGTCTGAATCAGCGTAAACGCAAGCCGCGCGTCAGACTCGGTCGTAACGGTCCGGACCTCTACGTTGTTCTGCCACGCGCGGAGAGATTCGGTCGACTCCTCGTAGCTCTCTACAACGCCCTCATCATTGTTATAGCCAAGACCCTTGAAAGCCGGGTCTAGAACTGACTTATACGTAGTCGGGGCGGCGGTGCCAACCGGCGCCACCTTCACCTCGCCGGTAATGGCTACGCGAACTTCATTGGCATCAAAAGCCATATTCTGTTTTCCTTACATGTTTTTGCGTAGCGACATCCGATACGAAAGCCATACGCGAGGAGCAATAAATACGCCGTCGAGATCGTCGTCAGACCACGCCCGAATAAACTGGTCTACCTCGTAGCAAGGGACCGTGAACGGCTGTGTCTGCACGGCCGTCAGCATGAACGCCTCAATCTGGTCTGCGAGGGCCACGGCCGCGTCCTCGTCCTCCGCGGAGACCATGACGTCAATCAGAGGTTTGTCGCGGAATACAGAGGCAGCGTCGCCGCGGGCGCCGTTGGTCGACCCGCCTTTGCGGCGAACGTGAATGAATCGGGCCGGGGCGGGCTTGGGAACCCGCGTTGCGGACTCCTCGCCAGTCAGCGCCTCAAAAGCTTGTACTAGTTCGGCTTCGATATCCATTAGGCGGCCTCCGCGGCATTGCGCAGGGGGGCGTACTTGTTCTCAATTGCGGGGCCGAGCATGTGAGCGGTTTTGACCGTGCCGACAACACGGGAGTCGATAGTCTCGGTAAACGCCTCATAGCTGAGGGGGCCCGTATCGTGAGTCGGCATGTTGTCATACGCAGTCACGGCAACGTGCTCCGCGATATCACCTAGCGCGTCTTCGACGGGCCCGGACTTAAGCATGTCTTCCATGCCGCCGTGGTCGAGTTCAATCCTGATTCGTGCGCTAGCCATCGATTCGCTTCAATCGCATTTCAGTGTGGTGATAGCCCTTGAGGGTGTTACAGACCTCGGGAACGCCGAAGATCTCAAACTCAAGACCGCGGCAACGAATGCGTTCGATACCTGTAATGGTCAGCTCGGGTATTTCCGCCATCAACAGCCATGTCATGACAGTAGGAGTGCGGCCGTCTTCTGCGATATCGGCTGTCGAGTCCTGTTGCAGCCACGCGTTAAACGGCTCCGAGGCGGTAGCCGGAGGGGTCTTGTAAGTCAGCTTCTTATTGCCGCGGTTGTCTGCTTCGTAGACGGGTGTCACGAGGACAGCCGTATCCGGGAACTTCGGGAGTCGCCTCATGCCGACTCCTCCATAAGGTCACGGAGGCAACATAGGCACTCGGCCGGATTCCGGCAAGCGTGCGTATTGAGTTCAGGGATCGTGAAGGCAATTGATTTGAGTAGCGGAATCTTGGCCGCTTCGCGGACCTCGCGCTTTTCGTCGTCGGTAAGAAACACCTCGCCGCGCGAGCTGTTGCCGCCGTAGCGATACGAGTACTGCGAGACCTGCTCCGAGGCGTAGCCGTCAGGATTCACGAGGAAACGCTTAGCCGCGCGTAGCACGATAGTGACAACGACGTCGGGGACCTGGGTTAGTGCCCCGTTCTCATCGGTCCAAGTAACCGGCCGAGCCGCGTGCCGCGCAAGCGCGGACGCGTCGGCTAGTGCAGAGTTGGCAAGGTCAGTGTCATCGACATCGACCCGCTTTTCCAGTTCAGTTAGGGGTGCCAGCGGGGGCAGCATGGCTAACCTCCGTTAGCTGCCTTGTAAGCCTCTGTGACGGCCTTCGGGAGAAAGCCCTTAGCGTTGCACTCAACGCCGTTCTCAGAAGCCCACGCACGAATAGCGGCGGGGGACATGTCCAGAGCGGGGGCGGCGAGTTCCGCCGCCCCCATCTGAATCAGATGATCCGCAATACCCTTGGTAACCAGGCGCTCAGCGCCCCGGGCGCTATTCGCGATACTGCGAAGCATCCGAATTCGGGGCATGGATCAGGCGGACTCTTCGACGCCGGTACCAAGCATCACGGCGCGAACGAACATGTCGGACTCGCCGACAGCGTCGACATCCTCGGCCGGGACGAATCGGTTCTTCGCGCCGTCCCAGTGGCCGCGGTCAGTAACAACAGCGGTGCCGCAGAACAGGTCTACGAGCGACTGGTCCGAAACCATCTCGTCCTCAAAGACCTGGAGCCAACGAAGGGCGTAGCCGCTGTCCGAGGTCGTGGCGCCCATGGGGGCACCCGCGGGGATCTTCGGAGCCCGGGTAACCAGGGCGAAGGCGGTGTCATGCAGCGCAACCGCAACGTCGTCCGGCAGGTTCTCATTGACTACGACGTTGAAGCCGCGGACGCGACCAATGGTCGCCTCTCGCAGGGCAGCGCTGGAGCCGCCATTCATCGACGCGTCGAGGAGGATCTCCGATTCAAGAAGGTTCTCTTCAATGCCGGGACCGACAAGGAGCGTACGGCCCGACTTGGGGACGTGCGCACGGTTGAGCCAACCGCGAGCCCTCAGCACGGACTGAAGCGGGTTGCTGTAGTTCCAGTTTACGTTGTTGGTGTACGTGGCGCCGGTAATAGTGTCGACGCACTCGTCATCAAGACCGCGGGTAACAGCTTCCACCTGGGGCTTAAGAATCTGCTCGCCGAAATCAGTGATATCAAGCGTCAGCTCTTCCGACGTCATGTCGGTGCGGTGAAACAGGTGCGTGTCGATCTTGACATCGACCTTGCGCTCTTCAAAGTTCTTCGCCGTGATGGCAGTACCAGAGCGCATCACTCGCTTACTCGCAGAGGTGTAAGCAGGGATCTTGATAGTAACGGTGTCGTTCTTCGCCTTGGTAAACTCAGACTCGCCAACCGTCCAAAAGACAGAAGGAGTAACAACCTCCTGCTTAAGCAGTTCAATCCCAAGGTCTACGATGTTCTCGGCCTTGAGGGGAGTAGTAGTCATTCAGTTGTTCCTTAAGTTATACCGCCGTATCAGCGACGGTTGCGCAGCTTCTCTGCAAGCGACTTGGCGTCGAACTTCTCCGGCGGATCGTCGGTGCCGTCCGCGCCGCCTCGCAGCTTCGTCGGCTTACGCTGGGGATTAGGCTTGTCAGAGCCCCCGAACATCGCTAGCAGTTCGGTGGCGTCCTCTTCTAGCTCCTCCTTGGTAGTTCCCTGGAGTCGCTTAGCCTGAGCGGCAGTAAGGCCCTTGGAAAGGGCAACCTCACTACGAAGCGAGTTGAATTCGAGATCAGCGGCGCGCTTTTCCGCCGCTTCGGCCCGCGCAACAGCCTTTTCGACCTCGGAAAGGTCAGCTTCCTTGCGCTTGGCCTCCTCGTCTTCGTACGCCTTCAGGCGCTTACGAAGGTTCGCGGCCTCGCGGTTGACCTTATTGATCTTGGCCGCGGCCCGCTTAGGGTCGAAATCCTCGTTGTCCTGCGAATCGCCATCCGACTCGTCTTCTAGGTCGTCGGTTTCGACGTCTTCGTTTTCGTTGTCCGTGTCAACCACGGGATAACCTCCAGGGTCTATTTACTTTTCTCCGCGTTATATGCGTCGCGGAAAGCGTTGATTGCATCCATTCCTGAATGCTTGGCGCCCGAGGCGCCCCATATATCACTGAACTTCTTGACCTGAGCGTCAGGCTTGTTCAGCAGCTCGTTACGAAACCGCGGCTCCGCCGTGCATTTGTCCGAGTCATGGGCCTTGAACCGGCCCATGTTCCTCTTGTACACGGCGCCGCGGGAAATCAGCATTGCGCAGAAATAGCAGGGCCAGCCAGTCATAGACACACGCTGGTATCCAACCATCGTGTTCGACTTCTGAACAGTTCGCATAATCGTGTCGCGGCTGCCGTTGTAGGTGTGCCTAAATGCGGACCCGCTCATGCGTTTGATCATGAGTTCGAGCGCGACGTTAGTCGGAACACCCTGGGCAATATCGGATTCAAAGATCCGCCAGCCTTGGCCGCTGAGCGAGCGCCACACCCACCGTTCTTGAAACGTCTTGTAAAAGACGTCGGTAGTGGTTCCGGCCTCGTCTGCAATGCCGTGCAAGTACAGCCAAGCAAGTGACTTGTTCGTCTCGTAGGCGCGCTCAATGATTTCAAGAATGTGCGGCTTTTGGTCGTTAAACCAGCCGTACATATCGTGAGTATCCGCGTTACGTAGTAGGCGCTCTAGTTCCGCTACTGCTTTGGTCGACACGTCCGCTACTTCGCGTTGGTGCCTCGTCGTCCGACTCGACGGCATTAGGATCGTCCCGCTCTATCTCTTCGTTCATGCCCTCTTCGGCCTCGAATGCCATTGCGGCCATTTGGTTCTTTTCCAGGGCCTTAGTCCAGCGGCGCACATCGCCGCGGGTAACGCCGGGAATCTTGCTCCAAAGTTCTTGGACGGGCACCTTAAGCATGGTGGCCAATTTGCCCAGAGCATCGGCAACCTGAGAAAGCGACCGGTTCTGCGCGTCGTGCCAAACGACAGAGGCGCCATAGTCTTCGGCGTCTTCCATGTCTCCGCGAAGATACGCAAGGTCGCGCATGATCATTTTGATGCCCTCTGCAAGGGCATCTTTGATCTCTTTGGCCTTAGCCTCCATGGCGGCGCGCGCTTCGGCAATGGCCTCCGCGCCCAAGTTGTTCAGTTCGCCGGTGAGGTAGTGCGGAGGAATCGAAGAGATAGCCGAGATAGTCTCTTGGTCGACGCCAACGGACTTGATGAAGCCGTCAAGTGGCGTCTCCGGCAAAGACCCAAACTTAGCGTCTGCAATCTCGCCGATAAGCATTCGGCTTTTGCTCATGCGGATTCGGTCTTCTTCCGAATCGATCGCAATACCGGTCGCATACCGGATCTTGAACGAGCCGTAGGTCTGAACCAAAAGCCGGTCCATAACCGTCTGGTTCAAACGGTCCTGAAGCGTCACGATAGGCCGAATCTCGCCGACGTACCGGCCGTCAATGTCCAGGTCGTACGTGTGCCGAATAACCGCGCAATGCGGCAGGCCCGACTCTGTAGGGTCTCCGGGCTTGTTCCATACCCAGCGGGTCTTACCGTCGCGGCCCTTGACCTCAGTACGGCTGAGATCGCGATACGTCCCGTCATGGCGCCAAAGAATGTACTTTTCCGTCGTCTTGCGGGTGCCAATGCGCTCTAGCGCGAAGGCCGGGCGCTCATCGTTCGCCGGATCAGCAAATCCCGCCATCATCTTCGACGGGGAGACCAGGCGGACCGCGGGCTTGTCCTCGTCGTCCTTGTACTGGACAGAGTAGGCAACGCCGTAGCGGAGCGCCCCACGAATCAACTGCCGCTGCCGAATCTGCATTCGGTTACGGTTCCAGTCCTCGTCAAAGCTCTTGGAGTTCTGCCCGAGTTCCTTCGACTTGCTCGGAATATAGCCTTCAACATATAGCAGCTGGGCAATATTCGAGATGATCAGCGGGACCATATTGGTAATCGCACGATCCGCAAGCGCCTTGTACTCGGATGAGCTTTCCGTGGGCGTGTACGGCGTCTTGTGACGGCCGTAAAAGTAGTCGTCACACTCTTTTACGTAGGTCTGCTCTTGTCCGAGCATTCCGATAAGCTGATCCGCGGCCTTCAGGTCGTCATCATCGACCTCGGCAAGGTCGAATTCGAGGTATTCGGACTCGTAGCCGTCAGTCTGGCTATCGCTAGTGACTGTAGCCATCAAGCCCAAACCCTTCCGGTCTTCTTTTTAGTTTTGGATTCCGCGTTCAAGTAGCGAGTACGCGCGAGGCGCGCGAGGATCATTGCAACCGCGGCGTCGATCTTGTCGGGGGAGCTAGGCGTGCGCTTTCGCAGGCCGATGCCCCATCGCGTCTCATGGGAGACGGCGTTCAATACGTGACGAGCGAGAATCGGGTCATCGTTGTGTGTGAACAGCCCTTCGGCGATCTCGTTGCGCACGAGTTCGCATTGCGCGACCCACTCGCGCTGATTGCCGCGGAGGTCATACGCGAAAGGCTGGGGGTCTAGGTCGCCGTGGCGAGCCCATGCCGACTTGTCAATGGCCGCCGCGAACTTCTCAGGCCACGTCACCTTGACGTACGACTCCCAATACGCGACGTCAGCAAAGAATGCAACGACGTTGTACGTGTCGAACGTCTGGGATAGCACGGCGTCGACAATCTCGACGCTGACACCTGCTCGCGGACCCTTTTTCTTGTCTTTCAGCGGCTCCCAAACGCGGATCGGGAATGTGAACCCGTCCGAGACGCGGCAGCCAACCAGGGCGGTAGCGTCGTTAGTGAGCGAGCCGTCGAAGCCGAGTACGATCGTCTCGCCGGGGAGAACACGCTTGTCGGTGTCCTTGATTGAGTGCCAGTCCTGCCAAGTACACCACGCGTCGCCGCGGGATACGGGCTGGTTCAGGTACTTCCGGCGGGAGTCGTCAGGGTCCGACTTGGGGTCGTAGATCCGGCCCATGATGGCCTGGATATCAGCCCATACGCAGTCGCCGTAGACGAATTCAAGTGCGGCTCGTAGTTGGTCCGGCTTATCGAGTTCAACGTCTGGCGCGGCAATCCGCGCGTCGTAAAGAATCTTGCCTAGCTTCTCGTCAACAGACGAGAGCGTGCGCCCCTCTTCTTGAGCAACCCATGCCGTATATGACGACTCCGCCTCTGATTCAGCTCCAGGCTTCCAGGCGTTGCAGGTCTCAATTAGGCGGGCGCCTGATTTAGTAACGTTGTCGGCAATAGTCGACATCAATTCGGGCCCGCCGTTAGTCGGGCCCCAATGCTCAGTCTCGTCAGCAATGACAAAGGTCGTCTCCGCCCCCTCAAGGGTGCGGAACGAGCTAGCAACAGCTTCTAGCGTGCCCTCCGGGGGCAAAAAGAGCTGAGTCTTGCCGACGTCCAGCGAGTAAGCCCGCTGGACTTTCGAGCCTTTGCCGCTGACTGCGCGAACAACGCGCATAGTGTTATGCGTCTGCGCTTCAGACGTTGCAACAATCTGAACCCAGGGCATTCTCACGGACTTGCCCCTTACCCGCAAATGCGGAGGCAAGTCCATAACACGATTCATGTCGTCATGCGCGAAACCATCGAAGCGCACAGGTCCGAGAAACTCGACCATTGACAACATAGCGGCGAAAGGGCTCTTGCCTGAGCCCTTGGCGAGCCGTCTCACGGCTCGCTGATACAACCAACGCCCGTCCTCGTCAAGCGAGTACCACCAGAGGAGGAACTGCATTTGCGAATCAACGAAACGGAACGGCATTCCGGCCTTCGGGCCGTTCGGTTGCTTGAGGTACTTCATGACCCAAGCGGCGACTTCATAGCCAAGCGTGAGCGGCGGTGCGCCGCTCGGCATCGTGATAAGTCGGCTACTCGGGCTGTTATCCTCGGTTGGCGTACTCCTCAATGATGGAATAGGCGTCGCGTTCATCGGGGTCAGCCTCCGGGGCCTTATTCAGCTCTAGCCGCAGTCGCCTGCGGTCGCCCTCCGTAACAAGGAGTCGCGCCATAGCACTATCAACCGCCTGAAACATCTGCGCACTCATGCGCGATGCCTTGAGGCAATTCGACAGGGCTTCACAAACAATCTGGGCATATGCCCAGTCGGAATCCTCGAAATAGTCGGACTGGCCCGACGTTTCGAGAGCGTCGTATAGCTGGATAGCAAGCGGGTGCCAATCAGCGTTGGCCGCGGGAATGAACGCCGCGCCTCGGGCCTGCCCCTTAGTCGTAGGGGTGCCGTCCGTATTGCGGCGGCGCCGCTGGTCTTCTCGCTTGGGAACAGGGCCGGTCTTCATGCGCTCTCCAAGGGTTCAAAGTCGGTAGCGAACTGCTCGGCAGTTCGGCTGTAGAAGAGAGCGCCCGTGAACACGAGCCAGTCAGTAGCCCGAACCACCTGCTTGCCCCCGCCGGACAGCACTTCGAGCGTGTACAGGTCCGTCCCAAGCGGGACGAGAAACCACGACTCCGCGCCGTTCTCCTGAGTCCAAGCGGCGAGCGCCTGAGCGGACGACTGCGAGCCGTCATGCTGGAACGCCGTAACCTCGTACGGCCTGCGCCTGTAGTTCATCGCACCGCCATCCGCCGGGCACCGAGGCGAATCGCCTCTGAGGCGGACTGCTCGATTGCGTCGATGTCGACCCGGAACGCCAAGTCACCTACAGTCACAACCGTGTCTGTCGGGGCGCCGTGCGCCTCAAGGATCTTGGCGACTACGTAGTTGAGCTGATCCGCGCTGAGCGCGGAGGCGCCTACGTAATCAAGCGCCTTCGCAGCGGCCCGGATCTCCGCCGGTCGGCTGGGGTAGCAGGAAAGACCCACGGGATTGCCTCCAGGGCATAGCAGCGGCCCGCTGTACGGCCCGTACAGCGGCTAATAGCATTGGTTGGTAGCTCGTTACCGGCCCCGCGGCGGCGGGGCTCTGAGCGCTTATAGACCCCTAACTGTCCAAGTAGGAGCCATAGCTAGAATTTGGCTGTCTAGCTGGGCAAACAGGCGTGTTCCGCCGATTGCCGCGGAGCGCTTCGCGACCCCTAGAACCCGTACGGTTCGGCAGCAGCTATGCGCACGGCGCCGCAGTTCCACCCCCGGGAGGGGGGACTCCCCCCATATGTCCTAATTTGAGATAATCCCAGGGTGTTTGACAGACTTGCCAGAGTATCGACGCATAACATCATTGTTTCGCTGTTTCATAGACTTGTGAGCGAATGAAGATGTTTTGCTTGAATGATGTTGCTTGCATAGAGAACGTAGATTATTGATTGAATGATTCGTATTAGAATCTATATGATCAACATCAGTAGCTTTGTTAGGACATCTATAAGGATGTGTATATGACTCCTTATAATCATGCCCTTGTACAGAACCACCAGGGAACCACGTGCAGCGGTACCCATCACGCTCTAGTGCTACTAGGCGTATATGCCCCCAGTCAGGGGGCAAGGGCTTAGTACGCCACCCCATATACGGCCCCTATGCGAGGGGCCTATATAAGGCCCCCTATATAGGGCCTCCCTGAGAGGCCCTGTTTTACCAATGTCAGAAGGCCCCTGAGAGAGTCGACTAGTGGAAAGGAGGAAACACTAGGACTCGATCCCAGGGGCCGTGAAAACGGCCCTGAGAGGCGGGAGAGAACGCCTCTGCGAGAAAAAAGGGGGTTAGGCCGTTATCGGGAGGTAGAAACGATCCGCAAAACCAAGCGATCCGCGGGAAGCGGATCGAATAGAACTGCGGATCAAAAACCCCGCCGCCAAACGCGGTCGGGGTGTTCTAGTAGCGGGAACCGGACTCGAACCAGTAACCGACGGATTATGAGTCCGTTGCTCTGCCAATTGAGCTATCCCGCGTCGCGCCCGCGAACGCGGACGACTTACCAAGTAAAAACTTCGGCAGTCCCGACAGGGAGGCCGAAGAGCAATGCTGCCTAGCTATAGGCGGCTCAGCCGCCGCTAGGTTGCTAGCGGCTCCGCTTGTGGCGGAGCCTAGTAGCTATGTAGTTGTAGCTAGCTAGTAACGGGATATCCGTAAGGATATCCCTTTTAAGTTGTTATGTAGTTATAACTAACTAGGAGAGCCCTTAAGGGCTCTCTCTAGCTAAGTAGGTAACTAGCTAGGCGGCTCAGCCGCCGCTAGGCGGGAGGCGGCGGAGCCTCCCGCTTAACTAACCCCTTCACTTAGTTACTTGGGTTAAAAGCTCGCCGGTTTAACGGCGAGACCCCTAGATGTGACCAACGTCACTAGATAGTTCTGTCCCGGATCGCCCGGCGTGGCCGCGGCGACCTCGGTGTTTACATGGCGAACACGCCTAGCGAGGCGCGATGCAACCCCCGTGGGGTTTGCAACGTCGCAAACGTGCATTCACCAGGGAACTCATACGAACGGCTAGTGATACGTCGGATGTCTGGATTGATTCCCGGGACGTCACTCGATCGGGGTGGCGTATGTCGTACCCCGTGGTTACGCTGAGTCCACGGCGTTTGTGAACTACCTCTCAGTAACTTCACATAATGCCTGGTCAGCGAAGTTAGGCCACCCTTGCTAGACAACCCTATGGTAGGGGTGTTACTGTCGAAGGCAGTGAGAAACCCGTTGTTTGAGAACTACACAGTGTGCGCATAGACCAGAGAGTGTCGGAAACCCGTCTTAACAGCCCTACCGTAGTGGTGTACGCTGCAATGCATGGGCCGATATGATGAAGAGATAACAACCCTTTCGGATGACGGATTGACAGCCGCACAGATAGTTGACCGCACCGGGATTTCCCGGGCTACTGTCTACACTGTGATGAAACGTCTACGTCCCGAACGTGTCAAGAAGCGCGTAACGACGTCTAGCTACGTGACTGTTCCCATTGACCCGAAGCACCGCAAACAACACGCGAACGACATGTTCCGCGCGCTAGAGCGGGATCGTGCGGGGGAGGAGCTGAGCGAGTGGAGTCGTTCGCACCTTGAAAAGTTTGTTGACCAGTTGAAGAACAAGACTTGGAGCTATAACGAGACCTTGGGCTTTTACTGGGTACCGAGAACCGAGGCACACGGTGGCAGGCCGTTTGTGGAGGAGAAGAACCTATAACCAAAACCTTTCAGTGCGCGATTGCAACGATGCTTTCGCGCACTTTTGCATATCCAGAGAAGGAAACCGCCATGTCCGTTGCCACAGATTCCGCAACCGCGGAGATCGTCAAACTTCAAAACACCGTCATTCAATTCGTGCGGGAGTCCGGCATACTCTCGCGCGCCGTCGCGTATCAGCCTATGGGCTCCGCGAAAGCTACTCTGGATGAGATCGAATACACAATTGAGTTGCACTGCTCGGCAAACTCAGTAATCGAGGAAATACCACCGAGAATGGAAGGACGCATTCACGTCATGGAATGGAGGATTTTGCATGAGTAACACGGTTGCTGCCCACGCGCATACGCCCATGGGGGAAAACCGCCGCCGCGGCGGGCCCGGAAATGGTCTGACTATCCTGAGCCACTCGCAGAAGGGACAGCTTGAGGACTGCCCTAGGCAATGGTGGCTACAGCGCGTGGCGCGAGATCAGTACGGAGACAAATTGAAGCCGCTGACCGCGGCTTGGTTTGACCAGGGCACCGCGGAACACCACGCATTGCAGTACTGGGAGCTGTCCGGCCGGACGGCGGACGCCGTCCAGCTCTTCTATGACGAGTTCGACAGGCTGATTGCTCAGCACCTCGCGAGCCACCCGTGGGAGTCGGAGTGGGTCCGAGGCGGGCGCGGCAAGACCAGGCAGGCCGACATTGACAAGCGCCGTGAGGTGGGCGCTGAGCAGGTCGCGCGATATGTCGAGTGGGCGCCGTTGCAACCGTTCAGGGTGTGGACGCTCCCGGACGGCGAGCCCGCGCTAGAAGTCGGGTTCAAGGTCATGCTTGGCAGTGTGACAGTGATCGGGTACATCGATGCGGTGTGGGAGTGGACTGACACAGGCAGAATCGAGCCGGTCGACTACAAGTCAGGCTCGAAAGAGCCCGCCACGGACGAACAGCTGGGGCTGTACGCCCGAGTTCTCGAAGCGCTGTTCGGCATCACGATTACGCACGGCCGGTTTATGATGCTGAAAGACTGGGACTATCGCGAGCGGGACCTTTCGATGTACACCCGGGAGCACTTGACTGAGCTGTACGCCGAAGCGGAGCGGGTGAAGCTTTCCGGCGACTACCCGGCCAAGCCGGGCTCGTGCTTCACGTGCATGATGAAAAAGCACTGTTCAGACGCAGTGTGATTTTCTTTTGCCTACTAGCTTGACAGCCCTATTGCAGGGCTGTTAGGCTTGCGTCAGCAAGTTGAATCGCACCGAAGGAGCAAGGCAATGAACACGAAGCGACTCCCCGCCAACACGATCCGATTCCACATGATCGACAACCACGGCGTGTCCGAGGAAATCATGGGGTGGCCTGCTCAGAAAGTGATCGACACCTACGGCGAGCAGGTTGCTCGGGAGCTGTCCGAGGAGCCGCAGCCCGTGACCAACGAGGCCCTGAACGCTATGAAGATTGAAGGGCTCAAGATGGCTCGTGCGTACCTGTCGGATGCCGAGCAGAGGCTTACTGAGGTCACCGAAGCGCAGCGCAAGTACGTTGATGCGGGCAAGCCGGAGGGCATGTACGAGATCACCTGGAAGATTCGCATTCGCAAGGACGCGGAGCGGCTTCAGGAACAGTGGAAGATGTGGCGAGACCTCAAGAAGCAGTATGGTCTCTGAGTCCTTAATCTGGGAGCCCCGTAAAGGGGGCGGGGCTCCCGTGTTATCGACTTAGACAGACAAGGAAGGCAAGACTATGGAACTCACGCCGAAGCAGCGCGAAGCGCTCCAGACAATCGCAGACAACCCGATGAGTGTCGTTGCGTGGGCTCGATTCTCTCAGCTCAAGGACATGATCCGAATCAACGGAAACCTTGAGCAGGGCCTTGCGCGTGAGGGACTGATCCGCGAGGTAGGTACCGGCCGTGAGGTCAAATTCAGGCACCAGGGTACGTGGTCTAGCTCCGGTGAAATCAAGGCTTGGGCGCTGACCGTTTCCGGTCGCGCGGCACTGCGAGGCGACACTAGGACGAAAGCGCAGCGCATTCAATCCGCGCGCGATTCGATCCTGGGAAGTCTTGCAGCTACACAGAAGCCAATCAGCCCGTTCGGACTCTGAGTCTTTAGCCTGGTGATCCGGCCGAACCGGATCGCACGGGTTAGGAACTCAGACACAGAGACTTTCAAAGGAGCAATCATGACACTGAAATGGACTAGGACGCCCTCGGGTGTCTACGAGGCCGAAGAGTCGGGCTACTCATTCCGAATCAAGAAGGCGGGCACGCAGCCCGGCAACAGGACCGTTGCTCTCCAGGTCATGCACGACGGGGAAGACCGCTGGTTTCACCACGACACATACACCCGCGCAGACGGCGCGAAGCGCGCCGCGGCTCGGTATGTCGCTGCGGGTTGGGCGCTTCACGATGGGGTTCGGACGACTCCTGAGCGCCCCTCTGAGGCTCCCGCGGAGCCGACTTCTGACCCGACTACCCTGGAGCTGATTGCACTCGGCTACGACGCTGCGAGCTACCGTCTCGACGCTATGGCCGCGGTTGTCCGCGGCTGGCTGATCGCTGAGACGCTCAACCCGTTCAACGACTCGTGGCTGATGTCGTTCATTGCCGACCGCCACAGGATCTAGGGAGTGTGAATGAGCTACGTAGTGTGTTGCAAGCCGCCCACCGCGCCGGAGTCCCGCGGGCCCGGCGGACTCACACTGGATGAGGCATCAGATGCTGCCGAGGAGGCGTCCCGAGAGACGGGGCTGACTTACCGCGTACGTGACGAGTCTACCGGGAGGCGTGTGTTGGAGTTCTGGTGTGGCGCCCTAGTGCTCGCTCCTACAGAAGACGAGACCGAGAAGGAGGGCCAATGACCCCTGAGCAGGAGACCAAGGCCGAAATGCTGGCGCTGCTCATGACTGAGCTGGACGTGTCTATCTGGAATGGAGTTGTCAGCCTGACCAACGATCAGAAAGGCCCTCGCATCATCCGAGTAACTAACGAAGATGCAGAGAGCGCCTGGAAGGTGACCGACAAATGACTGCCTACCCCATCACTATCGAGCTGAGCGAGTCCGAATGCGCCATGATCCGCAAGTTGATCAGCGGCGAAGAGAACGAACTTGCCAAGGCGCTCTTTGATGGAGTGATCTCCGAGGAATACAAGGAGCACAACTCCAAGAAGTTGGGGGCCCTTATGAAGCGGCTTCAGGCCGCGGAAGGACTCCCGCGGTAGACACAAGAAAGCCCCGGCCTACAGGCCGGGGCTCTTGCGTGCTCGCTACTTGTGGGCAGCTTCGTACTGCGCTACCACGTCTTGGGGAATGCGGCCCTTGGCGCCTACCTCAACGCCGTTCTTCGCTGCCCATTCCCGGATAGCCGCGTTCTGCTCTTTGTCCGCGGCGGTGCCCCGAGACGATCGCGCCGGGGCCTTGGTGCCGCGGCGATCGGTCTTGACTTCGCGAGCCTCTTCCAGATATGGGGCCAGAAAATCCCGGATCTTCTTGGCATTCTTCGGGCCTAGATCAATCTCGTACGTCCGGCCGTCGATACCGAACGTCACGGGCTCGGCTCCTGCGGAGCCGTCTAGGTCATCGACGTAGACTGTTTGCCTTGCCATGCTGCTACCTCCCGGCCTTGCTTGCCTTAATCTCGTCAAGCATAAGGTATAGCGACTGAGAACGTTTGTCTACCGGAAGCGCGTCTAGCGCGGCCTCTCCGTACTCGACTCCGCCGCGGTAGTCGCCGGACCTCGCGAGCATGAGCCCGCGGTGCAACTCAACGTGAGTCTTGAAACGCACCATGTTCGCCGGGCGATACTTGTCGACCTCGGCCTGCCAGTACTCCGCCTCCGGGTCACCGAGGCGGGCGTGCAAGAGCGAGGCGACAACGCACAGCCGCCAATACGGGTAATTGAAATCCGTAACCTGATCGTCGGGACTGATCGCATCGTAGACGCGCAGCACGTGATCCCAGGTGTCTAGCGCCTCGTTAGTGAGGCCGCGAGTAGTCAGCGCATGGGCCTTGCCCATGAGCGCGTTCAACAGCCCGGCGGAGGGCGTAGCGCCTGCGAGCGTGATGGCCTTGTCCGCGTAGCGCAATGCCGAGGGCGTTGCGGCGCCCTCGTAGCCGAGCGCGAGGGCCGCGCGGCCCGCTACCCATACTTCGGTATCGCGGTCCTGTGATCGGTGCGCGGCTACCGCGGCGAGGTCATACCACTCGATTGCCTCGGATGGGCCTTTCGTGGTCTTGCCGTAGATCGCCATGGACCGCGCCGTGATCGACCACATCTGCGGAGAGTCCTGAGCGTGCTGCAACACCGCGAGGTCCGCGGCGAGCTGGGTTTGCACAACGGTGGCGCCATCGGCCATGTAGGAGCGACCCAGGCCGTCTAGCTGCTCCTCCCAGTCATCGCCGGTAGGCCGGGCACCGAGACGGCTGGTGAACCCGGTACGGAGGATTTCGGAGGTCGCCTGCGGGGCAAGCAGGGCCCCGGCGAGACCTGTCACGATATCCCGGCGCCTCATGTCAGTGCTCTCACGGATCGCTCGTTCATATGCCGAGAGTATCTCGGGAGTAGCGCTCCGGCGCCCGTGTTCAACGTTCGTTAGGTGGCTCTCGGATCTCTGGGCTAGGCGGGCGACCTTGGACAGTTTGACCCCGGCTTCCCTGCGCCGCTGGCGAAGCTGGCAGCCTTGCTCTGCATCGGTAGTCATCGTGAAAACCTCTGAAAGGTCAAAGTTCGGGCGGGCTACTAGATAGGCACATGTCTGTGACTGAGACTACTCCTATGAGCGAGATCAGAGAAGACCAGCGGCATGAGACCGCGGATGAACGCCGGGCGCGTCGCATCCTTGCGCGCCACCAAGACGACGGGACAGGACACTGTACGTACCATCTGCAAGAGCACAACTACCTGGTTGCGATCAAGGACTGTTCAACGCGGAATTGGGCCCTTGCTGTACTCACCCCGTCGTCGTCCGGCGGGTCGACGTGAAGGAGCTGCCCTCGACGTACCCGGACGCGGAGAAAATTGGTTGGATTCGCTCCGAAGATATCGAGCACTGCGGCCTGTCGCTCCGCATGACGATCACACCCGGCGATCGTGTCGTGCAGCTCTGGGAGCTGGTAGACGACTGGCCGGTGAAGTGGTTCGGGAATGCCTTCCGCATCCACGCGGATCAGCCGGGGCTGTACCTCAACTACGAGTACTCACAGCGACTTACGTTGCGGCAGAAGGATTCGCTAGCCCGCGTAGCGGCAAAGTTTTGGATGTCTTAGCGCTGCTCAGGTCAGAGGCGGCCCGATTAATGCCCGGGCTTCTGCGCCTCACCGGGGCGGGTAGTGGGGCTTAGCTGGCGCGGCTCTCTGGTGGGCTACCCGCCCCGTTTCTCTGCGTTCCCGCAGGTCAACGACCGCGGGAAATTTCTTTGGACCCCGGGTAGACAGACCTAGCATAGGTCTGTTAAGCTAGTGTCATCGCAAGGGAAAGCCCGAGAGGGCGGAACCGAACGAAGCCGTTGTTACAGAACTAAACAGTGTGTAGCTCGCTAAGGGATTAGCCGTTGAGTGCCCCATAGAGCGTTGAAACCGCCAGTCGAATATGCACCAAGGGGTGTTGGCGAAAGAACCACGGACCTACTACCTAGTTGTAGGCCCTGATTTCCCGGCTTTCGCCGGGAGGTGCGGGGGAATCAACTAGAGAGGCAAGACAATGATCAACATCCTTACCGCCGCGGTCTGGCGGGTCGAGTTCGCTAACGACTACTCCGCGAACGAACCGGAGTGGACGCCCTGTCGCGAACCCGGCGGAGAGATCAAGCTCTACAGCTTGGAAGACGCCGAGTCGGCCATGGCGGAGTGGAAGTCGTTCAACCCGCACAAGCTCATGTACCGCGTCAACACGGATGACGACGCGATCGAGAACTACTAGCAAGGCGCCCCGGCCGCTTGAGAGGCCGCAGGTTCACGACCTAGCCGGGGCACTCAGAAGAATTAGGAGCAAGTCATGCGCTACCTCGTTTCAGACAACAACAAGGAATGCACGTCCAAGATTTGCTATTGCTGGATGTGCAAGGACCGCGATACGTGCGAATACGGCGGCTGCAAAGCCCCCCGTGCGACCGAAGAGAATCAGAAGAAGTACGGAAAGTACCTTCCGCTGTGTGTGCGCTGCGCAGGGTTCGAGTTCCGTCGCAACCTCAAATGGTCGAACTAACTTCTAAAGGTTGGCCTTTCCGGATCAGTCATTGATCCGGCTAGGGGAGTCTTTAGAAAGAGGGGTCAAGCATGGAGAATCTTGGAACCTGCTACAACAGGGGAATTCCCAAGACTGAGTTGGCTGGCTGGAAGTGTGAACGACCGGCCGTGCTGCTAACCAAGCGCGGTGAACCCATCTGTCAGGATTGCAAAGACAGAAGTCGAGAAACCACACGAAACATGGCGCACAAAGGGTTTGGAATCCATGCGGACGAATGCCCGCAGGATTGCGACCGACCCGTAAAGGGGGAGCGGGCACAGTGGTACAACCTGAAAGACGGTTGGATGCTGGTGGACGCGCTCTCTAACGGGTTCTACTCGGAGCACGATCCCAGCCAAGATGTTGGAATTGAGTACGAGGACATTTTCAAGATGATGTCGGCCCGCGAGCTTGAAGGGTGTCTTTTCCACCCGGTTGAGCGAGTCAAGAAGACAGCTCTTGCTGAGCTGGAATCTCGTGGCTAGTAATTGCCTGTCCGACTCGACTTACGTCGAGTCGGTAGGGGAGCAACTAGAAGGAGAAAGATCATGGACCTTTCAAAAGTCCGCTTCGGCCTCAAGTCCGGTCGCATCACGGTCAAGGGCACGAGTGACGAAGGGCTCTGGACGACTGTCGATGTCTACCGGGACGGCACGCGCGGCCCCTACGACCTCTCGTTTACGCAGATTAGCGTGGACAACGTTCACTCGGACGGGCGGCTGCACCTGACCGCGGATCAGTTTGACGCCCTCTTGGACGCGATGACCGCGGCTAAGAACGGCGACTTCGGGAAGTAGCTGAAGCCTCAATACGAGGGCCGGAACAGCGATTAGGTTCCGGCCTTCCTTTGTAGCTTTAGAAGGAGAGAAGATGAACTTCAGCCTAGAAGACTTTGAGACGATTCTCGACTCGCTCTCATACGCCTCTGCCGACCGGGAAGGCCGGTCGGAAAACGAGAAGCTTGACCCGGAGACCAGGGACTTCCTCATTGAGTTGTCTCTGAAGGGCCGGGAGCTGTTCGAGCGCATTCAGCGCGAGGCGTACGGAACCAAGCTTTAGCCGCTGCTCGATAGAACGGGGGCCGATTCGTTGGGGATCGGCCCCCTTGGCATTGGAGATTGAATGTACGCAATCAGGTTTCCGCGCTGTGCGCGGGCTAAATCACGCACTTGGGAAACTCCGGACGAACCTATCAACCTACTCGACCAACTCAAGACCGCCGGTTGGGCGGGGACTGTGCAAGTGGTCAACCTAAGCAATAATCAAATCGTGTATACCAAGTACGTTTGCTCATGAGAGGAGCACCGAAGTGAAGATCCGAATTCAGCGCAAGTACCGCCGCGTCCGGCTTGACCGGACTGAGCTTCAGGTGGCTACCGCGGCCCTCGCCGCGTATCACGCGCAGTCCGTCAGTGACGGGCTGGCGGCTGAGACTGAAACCGACTACATCATTCAGTCCGGTCTGACTGTCAAGACTGCGCACCTGCGGGGGCGCCTGATCTTGGCTCAGCGCGGGCTCTAACTTCATAGGCTCTTATAGCTCAGTTGGGAGAGCGCCGCTCTTACAAGGCGGGTGTCCCGGGTTCAAGCCCCGGTGAGAGCACGCAACCAAGAGAAAGGACACGCCGTGTTCAAGAAGACAGCTGTTGTCGTCTCGTCCGACTCGGACGGCAACTTCACCAAGGCAGGCAAGCCCAAGTCCGCGGGGGCGGCTAACCGCGAGGTTGCGAAGCTCCGCGAGGCGGAGCCTGAGCAGGACCACACCGTGGTTTCCTCGGACATCGTTAAGTAGTCAATTCGGAGCAGGGCCTACGGGCCCTGCTCTTTGTTGAACGGTTAACGAGCAAAGGAGCAAGGCAGTGGAGGACAAGAACTGCCCGAGCTGCAAAGGCACGGGCAAGACCACGATCAAGCATCGTACGGGTTCGTTTGAATCCAAGTGCAACCAGTGTGACGGCACGGGCGTTCCGATCAAGGTGTTTTTCACCTGCGGGTATACCAACTGCGGTCACGTCGTGGACTCGCCGAACTGGATTGATATCCAGTCCTACGACAGCGACAAGCGTCGGATGATTCAGCACTACAAGGACGAGCACACCAAAGCGGTTTGCACGTACTTCCCGAACAAGCCGGGTCAGATTTTCTCTGACTACTGGCGCTACGACGGCATTAACGACGCTATCGGGCCGTCGCTTACCTACGGCGATGAGGTCACCTCGTGGGCTGACCTCTGCAAGATCGAGGGCCGCGCATGACGAAGCCCGAGTTCACTGACGAAGAGCGAGCCGAGATTGCCGCGGCTGTCAGCCAAATCAAAACGCATGTAGACATTCGACGTAGCGACGCTAAACCCGGTCGCGACACGTCGGAACTGGACAAGCGCTCGAAGACACAAGAGTCCATCCTCAAGAAGTTGCGAGGTGAGGAATGAACACGTACCGTGTCAGTGCATCGACTGGCATTGATCAGGAGCCGAGTGTCATGGCAATTGACATGCCGCTGGAGAAGGCTTGCAGATTCGCTCAAGAGCGATCGGAGAAGTACCCGCTTCTCGTGTACAAGGTCACCAACCAGGCAACCGACTATGTTGCTGTGACTTTCACGAGCGGCGTAGGCGACGTTTAACTGAATATGCCGCGAAAGCGGCACTGCGCAAGTGGCGGAATGGCAGACGCGCGGGATTTAGGTTCCCGTGTTCTTCGGAACGTGCGGGTTCAAGTCCCGCCTTGCGCACTGAGAGCCCCGCAGGAGAGCGGGGCTCTTTGGTATAAGGAGCAACATTGACTAATTCTGGTGAAATCACTGCCTACGACTTCCGCTCGCAGATTCAGGCGGGCATCGCTTGGCTAGAGCAGAATCGCCCCGGCAAGCTGGCTGAGATCGATCTTGCAGAACTGGACCTGTACGACATGTGGAGTTGCGTGCTGGGGCAGACCGGCGGGTTTATTGCGGATGACGTTCGCGACTCCGTTGGGTCTCTTGCTCCGAACGCGGTGAACCCTTGGGCGGATGCCCGCGGGTTCCGCGTTTCGGACCCTCTCTTCTACAACGAGGCGAGCGGGTACGGTGCCGCCTACGCTGCGCTGACTGAGCAGTGGCGCGAGGCGATCAAGAGCCGCCTGGGCGCCCTGGTTCCGGCCTAGGGTAGGTCGTATTGCAAAGCCTGTTTAGAAGCCTCTCAGAGGCTCGCCAGACGGGCGTAACGAAGCCGTTGCCGATGCCGTGGCCCGAGCTGTCACGCATGGGCGCCGTGATCCGGCGCGGTCAGGTCCATATGTGGACCGCCGCGCCGGGCACGGGCAAGACGGCTACGACGCTCAACTACATTTCAGCGCCCGATGTCCGGGCGAACGTCTCGACTATGTATTTCAGTCCTGACAGTGACATCATGACGATTGCGCCTCGCATGATCGGCATTATGGAGAACTGGGAAGTTCGCAACGTCTTCGACATCTTTGAAGACGAGAAGCGGGCGAAGGATCAGGACAAGGTACTTGAACTCAGTAAGTCACTAAAGCATATTCAATGGTGTTTTGACTATCCACTCACGTTCGATGCTGTGAATCTCGAAATGGAGGCATACGAAGCTGTTCACGGGCATAGCCCGGACTTGGTAGTACTCGACAACGTACGTGACGTCAAGCCCGACGACGGCTCAGACGGCGGCGGCGACTGGCAGTTGCAGAACTCAGTGGTCGACTTCTTTAAGGAGTTGGCGTATAAGACCGGCGCCGCGGTAGTGCTCTTGCACCACCTGACCGGCGACATGGAAGACGGCGACAAAATCCCAACACTGAAATCAGTGTCTGGCAAGGTTGGTAAGAATGTTAGGCAAGTGATCGGGTTCTTTGCCCCTGATCCGCACTCGCTAGGCGCGAGTGTGCTTAAGAACAGCAGTGGTCAAAAGCACTTTGAGGGCGAATACGTCGACTTTCCCTGGAACAGGGCTACTCAAGTTATCGGGTAAGGAGGACAAGTGAACAAGCCGCGGGCTATCAACGGCTTGGAGGAGGACGCCACGTACGCTAAGAAGTGGTTTCACTGGCGTCCGGGAGAGCGTAAGAAGATTAAGCAGGCAATGAATCGTCGCTTCCGGCGACAGGCACGACAGGAGCTAGCTAGTGAATGACGACGAAATCAAGGCCAAGTATGAGGAGCTGGTCAAGTTCCTGAATGACAACGACTTTGAAGCACCCGGGGCGGAGGAGCTTTGGATTAAGCATGACTTCAACGCCACCCGATTTGTGTCTTACAACGCCTTCAAAGGGGAGTGGTCCTTTACAGGATGACCCGCACGCCGTGCCCTGACTGCGCGGCTAGGGGGATAACTAGATACCCGAGTTGCAAGTGCAAGCGGCCCCATCCTAGGGGCCGCTGCCATACCTGCCATAGGGCAACTCTGAAACGCCGCACAGCGGCCTCTCACGACGCTTACGTATGTGATACCTACGGGCTTGCGCCCGGCGAGTATCAAGAGCTATACGAGGCTCAGGGGGGCCGCTGTTTCATTTGCCAACGCGCGACGGGCGCAAGCCGTCGCCTTGCTGTCGACCACGATCACAAGACCGGCCTAGCCCGGGGCTTGCTGTGCAAGCCCTGTAACCGAATGCTCGGGCTGGCTCGTGATCTAGCCGAGTTCTTTGAAAGAGCAATCGAGTACCTACGAGATCCACCCGCACAGCGGGTGCTTGGGAATCGCTATCACAAGGATTTTAGATGAAACACCCTATTCGAGACATGCTGATCCTACTTGCGATCTACGTTTGGTGGCTCGCTTTCTTGCTGTCACTCGGCTATTAGGAGGTGAAATGGAGCTGTCAGCGAAGGAACTTTCTATGTTGGCCAATGCCCTCGACAAGGAGTATGACCGACTTGTGCGGGTTATGAATGGTCGGGACATGTTCAACAATACGGCGGAAGACTACTTCGGTCTTATCGGGCGTGTTATGGATGAGCGTATGGGGTCTAGCGTTGAGTCTGATCATTGCCGTACTGACTAAGTACGGGCTAGAGCTTGAGAAAGAAATACCCGACGACAAAAACAAATGGTTTGAAGTTCGCTGCCCGTTTCATTCCGGCGGGCTAGAGCAGAATCCGTCTGCCGCGGTTAACCCCGTCGAAGGCGCGTTCAACTGCCTAGCCTGCGGAATCAAGGGCAACGCAATTGCATTGATACGACAGGAGGAAAAGCTTAGTCGTGATGAAGCTCAGCGACGACTTGAGGGCATCGCTCTTGAGTACGGCGAAGACGTACCACAACCAACTACTAGAGCACCCGGACGCCGTCCAGTATTTGGAGGGTCGCGGGCTCAGTCCCGAGACGGTGCGAAGGTTCGTCCTCGGTTTCGTGGGTGAACCGGCGGAGCCGGTTGACGAGTCGTTCACGGGTCGGATCTCGATTCCCTACCTGCACTCCAGCCCTATTAAGGGCTGGTCTTGCTCGTCTTTCAAGTTCCGGCTTATGCCGGACGTCGAAGAGCGGCAGCGAGCCGCGGGTGGCAAGGTTCGGAAGTACATGCACCGCAAGGGTTTGAGTACCAAGATTTTCAACCCCGCGGCGTTGCTCAAAGACACGGACTACATCTGCGTGACCGAAGGCGAGCTAGACGCGATCTCCGCGGAGCAAGCCGGGTTGCCGACGATCGGCATTCCCGGGGCTACGCAGTGGGAGGACTGGTATCCGCGGCTGTTGGGCGGGTATCAGGCTGTGTACATGCTGCAAGACGAGGACAAAGCCGGTGAGGACATGTCGGCTATGTGGGCTGATCCGAAGAACGGCATTGCCAACGTCAAGGTCATTGTCATGGACAAGGACGTTAACCACACACTAGTCAGCCGCGGAGAGAACGGCTTGCGAGACCTGGTTCTAGGGGACCAGGCGTTATTTTTTGCTTAAGAAGTAGACAGACCTATGACAGGTCTGTAAAAGGAGAACGACATTGGACGACAACAAGCGTCTGACGACAATCAAGTTCACTAACGGCGACGCCATTCATTGGGAGTTCACCGTGCACCAGCGTGGGCTACTGATCAACGCGATGCGAAACGAGGGCCTCTTTTCCTTTGAGGGTGACGAGGGCGCATTGGCATATGTCAACACTCGGCAGATTACGTATGTGGCTGTAGATGGCGAGGATGAGTAGTGTTCAGAATCGTCGTCACTCCTGACGTACAGCTGCCGTTTCACAATCCGGCGATGCTGCGGAAGCACATCGCGTTTATCGGCGACATTCAGCCCGACGAGGTGCTGAACATTGGCGACCTGACCGACTTTCCCGAGCCGAGTCGTTGGAGCAAAGACACCCGAGCTGAGTTTGAAGGGAGCATTAAGACCAGTGTTGAAGCGACTAAGCGGGCGTATTTTGAACCGATCCGACAGGTCTATTCGGGCCCGGTCGGAATGCACATCGGCAATCACGACGCGCGGCCCCTCGACTATCAGCGGCGGTACGCCCCCGCACTCGACTACGAGGACAAGCGGGAGTCCCCGTTCTACTACGGCAACCTGCTCGACTTCGACGGCTTCGGCGTAGCCGACCGCGGCGACTTCTACGAGTTCGCTAAGGGCTGGGAATCGACCCACGGGCACAAAGTGCCCGCGTCGCTTTCTCAGATTCCCGGACTTACCGCGCTCAACTCGGGCCGGAAGCGGGACACGTCGATCGTGTGCGGGCATACGCACCGCCTCGCCGCGGTGCCCGGGACCGTTGGGGGTGCCAAGCGAGAGCGCACTATCTGGGGCGTCGAAGTCGGCAACTTCATGGACAAGAGAAAGGCTGGCTATCTAGACAAGAAGGGTGGCTACGCCAATTGGCAAAGCGGCTTCGCCGTAATCGACGTTGACGGGCCGAAGGTGAAAGTTGACATCATTCCTGTTTACAAGGACGGGTCATTCATCTTTGAGGGACGGAAGTGGGACTAGATAATTGAATCACAGTGAGGAATACCTAAAGCGCATTGCGCCCGATATCAAGAAAGCCGCGGAGAAAGTCTCCGCGCAGTTTGGTTCGCTCGAATATGACGAGATCTATCAGAACCTTTGGGAATGGGTCCTTCGCGAATCCTACGAACTGACGCCGTCTGACGAGGGCGGCGCCGCCGTGCGTTTCCTCGTTCAGGCGGGTCAGCGAATGTGTGGCAAGGAGCTTGCGGAAAAGAATCCGCGTCAGGACGCGTACTTCTATTCTCCGAAAAAGGTGCGTGAGCTACTCGACCGCGGGGCGCTGTGCTACATCGATGGCGACATTGCGGGCCGCAGCGACATGCTGACGGCGTACCAGACGCTAGACCGCGACGAACAGGGCTCCATTGTCCGGGCGTTCCTGGAGAACGGAGACGAGCACAAGAAGCCCGGCGCCGCCGCGATGGCCCTCAAGCGTGCTGTCGACAAGCTCGCTATGGAAATGAACCGGATCGGAGAGAACCGATCCGAATGGCACAAGGACCGCGCGGTGACCGGCTTCACCGGATCTCGCAAGCTTGTCAATACCAAGTCTGAGACTTACTAAGGAGTACACATCATGGTTGACAAAGACCCTACGGAACCCAAGAAGCCCCCGGCCTGGTTCACGGCGCTCTGCGTCGCTTTGCTTGTCATCGGGGCATACCACGTTATCGAGTTCCTTATCTATCTCGTGAACCTGGTCATCTAATGGCCGATGACCGCGATAAGGACTACAACCAAATCTGCACGATTTTCAATTATCACCCGCATCCGCAATACGGACAGTGGCCTCTTGACGGCGACGACGGGCCTTATCCGTGTCGCCTGAGCAATTGGCCTATCGAAGATCTTGTTTCTTATGTTGGCGGCGAGTACGCCGCATCCTACTACACTAAGGAAAGCAACTAACTTATGTCTTACAACACTCAGTCTGGCCCGTTTGACAACAACGATGTTCCGCCGTGGGCTGATGAGCCCGAGGCGCCTGTGCAGGAGGGTCAGCCCGCTTGGGCTGACCCGGCGGTTACCTCGCCGGAGGCGGTCTCCGCGACGCTCAAGGCCGGTCGCGACTTCGACGCGCCTTGGGTTGTCGTCAAGGGCCCCACGGCCGACTCGGTGTCGTCTCACCTTGACGACGTGATCCGCTCGGGCCTGCTTGCGAAGACGGCGGACGCGGGCCGCCAGCTTCAGTCGGCTTGGGGCGCTCAGGCGCCTACTCCGCAGGCGCAGGCTCCGCGGCAGAACAACCGACCGGCTAGCAACGGCTGGGGCGGGCCGCGCCCGCAGAACCCGGCTCCGCAGGGCGGCGGCAACGCCCGAACGAAGGGCGCCCCGATTCCCACGGGTCAGGCTTGCGCGCACGGCGTGCTCGCCTACACCTCGTGGACGGCTAAGGACGGCTCGGGCCGCACGTTTGAGGCGTACAAGTGCCCCGCCGCCGTGGCGGACTACCGAGACCCCAACAGCTGCAAGGAAACCGTGTGGGCTGACAAGGTCCGCTAGCTAGTGACGAGGGGCCCTCCGGGGCCCCTCTCCTGTCCCTAGAAAGGAGGGGCCATGCCGGGCAGGACACTCATTTTCGATGTCGAGACGCACTCGGCTACCGAGCTGTTCACCATGGCGCCGGAGGAGTTCGTCCGGCTGATCGGTTACAAGTGGTCCGGCGAGGACCACGTCACACTGACTACGGATCTTGACGAGATCCGAGACGCTATCCGCTCTGCGCGATGGATCATCGGACACAACATTCATTCATTCGACTTGCCCGCCGTGTTCGGCGTCAAGAGCGATGAGCCGCTAGAGCTGACGATGCAAGGCCGCGTCTACGACACGTGGACGCACGGGGCGCTCGTGAACCCGGCACCGTCCGAGTACGTCGACCGGTTCGGCCGGAAGGCTATCGCGGACAAGCCCGCGGCAATGAAGAAGTGGTTCAGCCTAGACGAGCAAGCGCACCAGCTAGGCGTGCAAGGCAAGACGCACGATCTCAAGGAGCTAGCCCGCGAGTTCGGGGGATTCGGCGAAATCCCAGTAGATGACCCGAGGTACCGCGACTATCTGGTAGGCGACGTACGGGCTTCTGAGGCCGTTGCAATGGCGCTTCTCAAGCTCGGGCCACTCAACGAATACGCCATGCGTGAGCAAGAGATTGAATGCCGCAAGTTCATTATCTCAGCGAACGGGCTACGGGTCGATATCGCCAAGGCGACGGCGCGTCGCGACGAATTGGCAGCACGCAAAGACGTGATCCTCGCAGAGCTGCAAAGCAAATACGGGCTGCCGACCGAAGGGGCGGCGCCGTGGGATACCGACCCCGGCAAGCGGGCGATCCTGTCGGCCCTCGCCGACCACGCCATTACGGCGCGGACACGCCCTGACTGGCCTAAGACCCCGGTTGACGCGAAGCGGGCTGAGAAGCTTGCAGAGGCCAAGGAAAAGGCCGAAGCGCTCCGCGCGGATCTTGCTGGCTGGATGGACGAGATTAGTAGCGGTGAGCTGCCGCCGCGGTCGGTTGCAGCGCGTCAGCGCTGGATTGCTCGCGACTCAGAGAAGCTAGAGCAGTTGCAGCAAGAGCCGCTTCCGCCGTACTTCGGGCTGTCGCTTTCTGGCGATGCACTGATTGAGCTGACCAAGGATACGGCTGCCGAAGACCTCGGAGCCGCACTCGCAGAGCTGAAAGGACAGCGGTCGCTGTCCCAGCTAGCTCTTGACTCGGTTCACCCTGACGGGTTCGTTCACCCGGATATCACGATGTTGCAGCGGTCCGGCCGTTGGTCGACCACGGAGCCGGGTCTAACCATCTGGACGAACAATGGCCCCGGCGCCGTCGAGAAGGACTATTACATTGCTGACAGCGATGATGAGGTTTTGATTGAGTTCGACATGTCGAACGCTGACGCCCGAATCATCGCCGCGGTAAGCGGCGACAAGCGATACGCAGAGCGATTCGAGCCCGGCGCAGACGGGCACATGATCAATGCGCTCGCCGCGTGGGGCGAAGAGATCGTCAGCAAAGACCCTAAGCGCTATCGCAAGCAAGCCAAACCTCTCGGGCATGGCTGGTCATACGGCGGGCGCCCGCGAGGGCTTCAGAAAGCCTCTGGGCTGCCGCTTGAGACGGCTACCGAGTTTTGCGAAGGTATGGACGCAGCGTTTTTCGTGCTTGTCGCTTGGCAAAACCGCGTACGCCGCGAAGCGCGGCGGAACGGCTATGTCGTCAACGACTGGGGACGGCGAATGCCGGTTGAGAAGGGTCGGGAGTACACGCAAGCCCCGGCGCTGCTTGGGCAGTCTGGCACTCGGGAAATGATTTGTGACATCTTGCTTGAGATGCCTATCCCGCTGTTGCGCCGGGTCAAGGCGCAGATTCATGACGCGCTCTTGCTGTCGATTCCGAAGGCGAATGCCGAGGCGTGGCGAACGCACATGCTCAAGCTCATGTATCGCACGTTCAAGCCGAAGCAAGGCGGGCAACTAATCGAGTTCCCTGCCGACTCCGGCCCCGCGGGCCGGACTTGGTACGAAGCAATTCACTAGGAGAGCAATGGACTTCAGTTACAAGGAGAAGCAAGACCTTATATGGTCTATCAACGAGAACCGAGAACGTCTCGCGGAAGAGGGTCGCAAGGCAATCGACGCGGAGCACAACCTACTTACGTACGGCGATGAGCTAGGGGTTATTCAGGCCCGGGCTCGTTACAAGGCGGTCATGACTTCGTTCGACCGGCTCGGCTCGCTACTGACGAAAGTAAAGGAGCAGGCATGAGCAACGAAGACGTAATGCTTCAGCCGTTCCGCGAAGCGGCGGCTAAGGAGCTTGAGGCTTACGCCTCGGACTTGCTGAGCGAGATCAAGAAATACGACATTGATCGGGACAAGGAGTTTCGCAAGGGCCTTATTGAGGCGTATAAGCGCGTGTACGCGCACATTGACAAGCTCATGCCGGAATGGGCTGACGCTGATGGTTAGGCACAAGTGCCTGACTGAGCAGGTATTCAAGAACGCCCGAAAGGCTGAATACGTCAGCAAGCCGTATATGTGCAAGTGCGGCAAGGCGTACTCCATCACGGTTAGCTATGTCGGAGGGGTCGAGGGCATTGCAGTCCGTTCAGCTCCGTACGAGGCGTACGTGCAGCCGGTCAAAGACCGGGACGGCAACAAGTGCGTTAAGAACTGCGGGCGCAAGCCCGCCCCGGAAATGCTCAGGGTTGTTCGTATTGATCCTTTCAAGGCGGACACGATGACGAATCTAGAAACGGTGTGCCGCTGGTGCGCGCCGGATTGGGAATGAATGGCGGAGACGTTTGACGCCCTCGGCAACCCGATTGAACCGGGTGACCGAATCATCATTACTCGCAAGGTTTACGGAAACCGTCCTGAGCTGTTCGATACGGATTGCATGTCGGTGTCTGGTAGCCGGGTCTATTACCGTCCCAACAGTCAAGAAAAGCGTTGGGATTTTCAGACCACACACCCTTACGTTACTAACAAGCAGGTTGTTTCTATTACCGCGCTGCTTTCGGGGGACTAATTGGAAGACGATGACGACGCACAGCTTATGACGAACATGGAATTCGAGGCGCTTATAGCGCATGAGCTGTTTAGTGAATATCGCAAGGCTGGCTTTACTGAGAAGCAAGCGCTAATGCTGATCGGCGTACTTACTGCGCTTAACCAGTGGCTAGCCGAAGATGAAGTTAGCGAAGACGAGTGAGAGAGGGGCCCGAGAGGGCCCCTTGTTTATTGGAGAGACTATGAAGACCAGTGAAGCGCTCCGCGGCGGAGCGGAGTACATCGGCAAGAACGGGCACTTTAAGGGTTCGCTGATTGACGGCGACGGGTCGGTTCTGGACAGGGCGCTCGCTGGGGCGCCTGCCTGCCTGATCGGTTCTGCGATTGCGCATATGGAGCTGTCAGACGCGTACGACCATGACATCGTAGACCGGATCTACGGCGCGCACCACAACCTGTACGACACCCCGGCGCCCGTGTTCAACGACGCTCAGTCGACCACGGCGTCAGACGCGATCATTCGCATGAACCAGCTTGCCAACCACTTCGAGGAGCTGGGGGACTAGTGAAGCTGCATACGCTGACGCTAGATACAGAGACCATTAGTCGCGTCGTTGACGCCCTGGAGCTTGCCGAGGCCAACGAGCGATATGAGAACTTCATTTCAGACGTAAAGACTGATCTTCCAGACCAGTACGCCGCGGCGCGTGTGGAGGTATACGAATCCGCGGAGGGCGATGGTTGGGTGTACGGAGAGAGCGAATGAAACTGTTCAAACGGCGCAAGAAGATGCTGCTTATTGGTGATGCTGTGGAGTTCCAGGGACTCACGTTCCGAGTCACTGACTTCCAGCTTGCCTATGACGGCAAGCCCCGGATCACGATCAAGCTGATCGGAGTGCGTAAGTGACCGAGGAGGAGTTTATCCGCCTCCTAGAGGCTCAGAGCGAAATGGAGACCTACGAGGGTGTTCCGGACTATACGAGGTCTGTAAGAGCCTACAGGGCTGTTCTAGCCCATCTGCTTGACAACGTGGTAGACCCGCGCGACTCTGCCAAGGGCATTGTCCACGCACTTGAATCCCGACTTAAGAAACTGGAGAGCTAATGGAGTGCGACGATTGGTATAGCGACCCGTACGGGTCGCCCTCTAAGTACGGCCTTACTAAGGTTGGCGAGGTCGAATGGTCTGAGCCGTGTTGGTCGTTTGACCTGACCGCGGTTTGGAAGGACGCGGACGGCGTCTTCTACTGGGGCTCCGATTCGGGTTGCTCTTGCCCGACCCCGTTTGAGGGCATTCGGTCTAAGGACGAGCTGTCTAGGGGAAGTTTCTTTCAGTGCGCCGCTGCGCTTCAGGGCATCCTTGCTAACCGGAAGGCTGACGGTTGGTCGGACCTCCGCGCTAATGCTGAAACCGATGTGACCAACCTGATTTCACGAATGCGCGAGGGCAACTAGTGGGTTACCCGGTCATGCTAGAGATTGCCGTCATGCCTGACGGCAAGTTCCACGTAACCACCTTCGACCCGTTCGGCGAAACGCCGGAACGGCCTACCAGCATTGGCAAGTTCACCACGGAAGAGCTGGGACAGTTCTTTACTCGAATGGCGGAGAAGATCGCTAAGTGACGTTCCTTGACACGTTCGGAGAGCCCCTAGTTGTAGGGGATAAGGTGATTGCTGTTCGGACTGAGGGCAAGACGGTTCGGATGTCTAAGGGCGAAGTCCGACGCTTCGGCAACGGAGCGAAGGAGGATCGCGCGTTCGTGGTCTTCGCCGCTCAGGCGCCTAGTCGTTTTATCGGCTGGGGCGCTCATTTCAACTCTGCCCAGGCGGCGAAGGACGCCGGAGAAGGCTGGTTCAAGACGACTCGACTTGCGAAGGTAGCGGCTCTATGATCATCGGCCTTGCTGGCTACGCCGGAAGCGGTAAAGACACCGCGGGCAAGATCCTTGTTGACCGCGGCTATACGCGCCTTGCCTTCGCGGACAAGCTCAAGGAGCTTGCTATCAAGATCGACCCGAACGTATGGGACAACGAAGACGAGGTAGACGTACCGCTGTCGTGGTACGTCACTAAGTGGGGTTGGGACGACGCTAAGAAGTCGGACGAGGTCCGCGGGCTGCTCCAGCGCCTAGGCGCGGGTGTCCGCGAGATCCTTGGAGACAACACCTGGGTTGCCCCGATCGAAGAGACGCTATACGACAAGCCACACCTTGACTACGTGATCACTGACGTGCGTTACCCCAATGAAATTCAGTCGGTGCATGACTACGGCGGGGTTGTCTGGTGGATTGACCGGCCGGGCGTTGGCCCGGTCAACGATCACGAGTCGGAAGCGTCGATCAAAGTCGGGGACTGCGATCTCTACGTTCTGAACGACAAGACGGTTGACGACCTGAGAGCCAAGATCAATCTTGCTCTTGAGGTATCGACAAGCGTAGTTTCAATGTCTGGCTAGATCTCAAATCACAACCATTGGAATTTGTCGAGTTCAAGCCCAACTAAATACAACACAACAACTTTGGAGGGCCCTGTTTCGGCAGGGCCCTCTCTGTATTCGGAGAGAAGACATGGACGAGTATTGCGGCGTGCACGACGCGCCGCTAGAAGAGCTTCCGGCGGAAGGCGCACCCATCGACGGCTGTACTGATTGCGTTGCCGCTCTGACTGGCAACTCACCTACGACGGTTGACCTTGAGGAAACCGCCCGTAACTACCGAGAGCAGTATCCGGCGTTTTGGCGCCTCATCATGGGGGATAGCGAGTGATGTACTACGACACCGAAGGCCGTCTTATCGAGCTGCACGAAGACGAGGAAAACGATTGGTGGGAAGACGTCATGCAAGACGAGTTCCTAGACGAGTCTGACGAATACGAGGGGCGGCGCGATGCGGCCTACTGAAAGCACTTTGACCGTAGAAAAGGTCCGTCAGCTAGAGCTGTTCCTTAACAACGAGCGCCGCTCGTTGTTCGTTGACGGAACGATCTTCCGCGAATATGTCGGCACTGTGAACGAGGCAATTGCCTATTTCGACAAGGAGCTGAAAGCGGCTGGTTTCGTCGCTCCGCGGCGAAACTCTTGGGTCCTTTCCGACCGGGGCACGCTGGTTGTCGGCACGCGCCGCCAGCTCACTCGTGCTGACGTTGAGGGCTTTCTCGCGAAAATAGGGCAGAAGTACGACGGGCACACGAACGTAACTATCAATCAGTCTAACCACACCGTCTTTGTCAAGAACGGTGACAGCATCTCTTGGAGTGACTAAATTGGCTGCAACTGTAGCTATGGAATTTACGGTACTACCGACCAAAGAGCTAGAAGCGCTCCGCGCTGATCGTGCGGAGCTTGCGAAGGTCAAGGAAAAGCACAAGAAGGCTACTCGCAAGATTGCTGAGCTAGTCAAGGGTGATCCGTATGTCTCGGCCGAGGCTTGGAATGCCGCGAGGCGCCCGCGAAGCGGGCCCGATCCGAAGCCGCTTGGGAAGCGGGTCACGTATGGGTATCTGGACGAGGCTCAGCTATCTCCGTACAGGGCGGCTGTCAGTGACGCGTGTGTCCGTCTCGCGGAGCAGACCCTTACTCCGCGGCACCTGCTTAACGTCTCGACTGTCTACGAGACGCCCGAAGAACTTGCCGCGCGGATTCGCGCGCTTGAGGCGGCTAACAAGGAGGCCAACCGACAGGCGGACGTACTAAGGGAGCGGGCTGGGTTGGAACTCGTCCGAACCAAGAAGACCAATGACGCCCTCCGCGGGGCCGGGTACTACTTCGTTGACCCTGCCGAGGGCGTGCGCGCTATGGCGCGCGATCTTCAGTCGGCTAACAACCGGGCAGACCTGTACAGCACGAAGCTGGGGAAGGCGGAGAAGGACCGCGACGCGGCCCGCACCGAGCTTGCCAAGGTCCGCACCCGAGTCGTTCACGCTGAGGGCTACCTTTCCGGCAAGAACGACGGATTCACGCCTAGCAGGGTCACTATTGGTAATCAGCTGTTTGGTGCTGTCGATTGGGGCAAGGCGGGTGACTGACTTTCACTTCGGAGAGAAGTTCGCTATTCTTTCGGCCCTGTCGACTTACATCGATCAAAAGCGCACTTTTGCCGACCGTTGTGAGCCTTACCATAAGCAGGCTGCGGAGGCGCTTCGCAAATTCGCCGATGAAGCCGACGAGCTACTTATCCGCCTTCGAGCGGAATGGACTAGCAAGTAAGAAACCGCCCCGGGCCTAATGGCCCGGGGCTCTTTTTGCGTTTAGTGGTTCCAGACGTCAAGGATTTTGTACGCATTCGTTCCCGGCTCGCGCCGGATTCGGAGTTTCAGCCCCGCCTTGATAATCATCTCGCGGCGTTCTTCATCGTTCGACCTGAGCCACCTCTCAGCGTTGGTTTCCGAGGACTGTGTAACCTCCCAACGGCCCGAAGACGCTGCCTGGGTCTCTAGGTCTGCAATCGCCGCGTCGAGGGCGTCTAGGCGCGTCTGAAGGCGTTGCCGGGCCGTTTGCGACTTGGCCCGCTGCGCTTGCTCAGAGACGGCGACCCATTCGGAGGTCAGGTCGCCCAACCGCTTCGCGTTCGGGTCGGATTTGACGTAGCGTCCTTCGGACACTAGCTCTTGGCCTAGCTCGTTGACGAACCAGTTTTCAAGGTACGCCCACGCGTAGGAAATCGGGATATTGCCCGTGTTGTTGCACCTGCCGCTCTTGTCTGAGGCTCGATAGCATCGAAGGTAGGCGGCCTCTTTCGACCGCGGGTCTTTGACTGTCGCCATGTTGGCCTCGCAGTCGTAGCAGATAACGACTTCACGCAACGGGCCTATCTGCTTCTTGACGTGTGGGCGCTTAGCGGTGCTTTGCTCTGACAGCGCTGTTCGGACTTCTGCTAGCTTGTCCTTGGTAATCAGCGGCTCCCAAACTTGAATCGGGTTGCCGTCCTCGTCACGGTTGGTATAGCGGCGGAGGACGCCGTCAACCCGCTCGCTAATGATTTGGTAGCCCAAGGGCAGGTCAGTCTCAAACAGCCCGCGAATAGTCTTGCCATGCCACGGCGTACCCTTCGCGTCCTTGCCCTGGAGCACCCGTGACCAGTCGGCAGGCGAAAGCTCTTTCTTTTCGTTGAGATCCGCGACAATCGCATACACAGACTCCTTGTCAATGATGCGGTCGGCGACCTTCAGAAACAATTTGTGCGTCTTCTTGGAGGGAACGAGGATCTTACGATCCCCTTCTTTCTTGACCTCGTATCCGAACGGCAAGGCGCCGCCGCGCCACGATTGCTTTTCGCGCAAGTGCACATGTAGTGATGACGTCCGGACAGAGGTGTTGTACGACTCCATTTCCGCCGCCGCGGCTACGATAGTGATAAACACATCGTTAACGATCCGACCAATGCCCGTGGCATTGGGGTTGTAGGTCAGGTCGTCTTTCAAGAACACCAGGGACTTACCTGTCTTGTCGGACCATCGCTGCATTTCCCGCGTGTCTTTCATCGACCGGCAAAATCTATCGAGCTTCCAGACAACGAGCTGATCATATCGAGCCAGCTTCTCGGGCTCCGTAAGCCACGGCCCGAGCTTCGGGCGCTCAAATGGGCTGAACTTGTAGGCCGAAACGTCTAGATCCTCAACCAGGGCAACGTACTTCACGCCGGGCACCTGGTTCAGGTCGCCGCGCTGACGAACGGGGCTGGTAGTGTCATCGTCAAGTCTTGAGATGCGGATAGATCCGAGACTTGGGATCAGCTTTATTGTATCCATGACCAGGGAGTATATCAGTGTACTTCTCGGGAAGAGTGCCCGCCGACTCCCTTGTAGGCCGGGTCATCCTCTCCACGCGGTTCCAGCCCGGCGCGGTCGTCGGCGTCGGCCTCACCGCGAGCCTCTTCATCCCCGTCTGCGTCGTCACCGGCGGCCCGGTCGTCCTCATCGCCCTGCCGCTGCTGGCGATCACGGCGCTGGCCGACGCCTCCTACATGCTGCTGGCGGCCCGCTCCACGAGCCTGTCGCGGCGGGTCCTCGTCCTCGAACCGCTCGCCGCGCGCCTCTCCGAAGGCGCCTGGCTGCTCGCCCTGTGGCTCCTCGGCGCGCCCGGCTGGGCCGTGGCCGTCACCGGCGCCCTGTGCTGGATGTACGTCCTCACCCGCATGCGCGCCCGGCAGGTCGGCCTGAACGACCTCGGCATGACCACCATGGGGGAGCGCTCGGTCCGCGAGGTAGTGGTGGCCCTGGGCCTGGGCGCGTGCGGCGTCATCGCCGTCGCCGGGGGCGGCCAGTACGCCGAGTGGACCGAGGGCGTGGTGACGATCGCCATCACCGCGTGGATGCTCCTGGCGGCCCTGGGCCTGCTCCAGCTCGTCATCGTCGTCGGCGCGGCCCTGCGCAACGACTGACCGGGAATGCCCGCGCGCCCTCGCGTGTTGAGGGTCGAATGCGCTTCGACGACATCACCGACGACCAGATCGCCGCCTTCATCGACTCCGCCGCGCGCGAGCGCCGGGTCCCCGAGGAGACCCAGCGGCTGCGCGACGCCGAGGAGATGCTCGCCAAGAAGGACCCGCACGCGGCCCTGAAGTTCCTGGAGCCGCTCCTGCGCGACCACCCGGAGCACCCGGACGTCATGCTCGTGGCGGCCCGCGCCTACTTCAAGTCCGCGCAGCTGAACAAGGCGCTGGCGCTCTCGGAGAAGATGGTCGAGGCCAACCCGGCGGACTTCTACGCCCGCATGCTCCTGGGCCGGACCCTCCAGCGGCTGGGCCGCAACGACGAGGCGCGCGGGCACCTGCGCCTCGTGGACGAGATCACCGAGTAGCCGCCTTTCCCGGGCGGCACGGCGCGGCTGCCCGGCCCTGATCGAACACCGCATGGCGCGGAAGCGAACACAGTGGGGCGCGGACTGCAAAGTCCGCGGCCCTTTCGCTTTGCCGCGCAAGGCTTCTCCTGTCGGATGGGCGACAATCCGTAGCGATGCGCTGATTTTGTGCGAAGTTGGGGGTTGGAAATGTCGTACCCCTGTGGTTCCATGTTTCTCGAACGCAAGTTCGAACAGAGGTTTAGGAGGCCACCATGGCTGCTTCCCGACCCGGAGCCACCCGATCCGCATCGACCGTGTCGACCGCCGGCACCGGCTCCCCCCGACTCGTGCAGGCCGGCACCGTCTCCAACTCCCGGCTGCGCATCCCCGCCGACCAGTTGCCGAACCGCTCCCCGCTGCAACTGCTCGCCACCGCCCGCGCCGACCTCGACGACGCCGCCGAGCGCGTGCGGCCCGGCGAGCGGTACGCCGAGGCCCACATGGCGGCGCTGCGCGTCGCCGTCGCGGTCCTCGCCGTCCGCGCCGGGGACGCCACCGGCAGGCGCCGCCCCGGCCGCCCGTCGAGCACCTGGGAGCTCCTGCGCAACGTCGCGCCGGAACTGGAGGAGTGGGCCTCCCACTTCGCCCGCACGGCCCGCAAACGGGTGCTCGCCCAAGCGGGCATCCCCGACATCGTCACGCCCGAGGAGGCCGACTCCATCGTCGCCGACGCGCGGCGCTTCCTCGACGTGGTGGTGCGGCTACTGGGGTTCTCGGCGCTCGCGCGCTGAGAAGGACGCGAGGGAACGGGCTCGCTGACGGCCCGCCACCTCCGGGTGACCCCCGCCGTGCCCGGCGATATGCGCGCGACCCGTGCGCACCGGCGGTTATACGATTGGCGACGGCGCTTGACAGGCGCCCGCTGTCCAACAATCGCTAAGGGGTTCTGAGGCCGTGTATCGGACACACCTCGCCGGCACGCTGAGTGCCGCTGACGTCGACCAGCAAGTCACCCTCGCCGGATGGGTGGCGCGTCGCCGCGATCACGGTGGGGTCGAGTTCGTGGATCTGCGCGACGCCTCGGGCGTCGTCCAGGTCGTCTTCCGCGACTCGGAGGCCGCCGAGGCCGCCCAGAAGCTGCGCAACGAGTACTGCGTGTCCGTCACCGGCACCGTCGCGCGCCGCCCCGAGGGCAACGAGAACCCCGAGCTGCCCACCGGCGAGATCGAGATCAACGCGACGGCCCTGACGGTCCTCTCCGAGGCCGCCCCGCTGCCGTTCCAGGTCGACGACCACGTCGACGTCTCCGAGGACGTGCGCCTGCGCCACCGCTACCTCGACCTGCGCCGCTCCGGCCCGACGCACGCGATCCGCCTGCGCTCCAAGGCCAACCACATCGCCCGCAACCTCCTCGTCGAGGACGGCTTCGTGGAGATCGAGACCCCCACGCTCACCCGCTCCACCCCCGAGGGCGCCCGCGACTTCCTCGTGCCCGTGCGCCTCCAGCCCGGCACCTGGTACGCGCTGCCGCAGTCCCCGCAGCTGTTCAAGCAGCTCCTCATGGTCGGCGGCTTCGAGAAGTACTTCCAGATCGCGCGCTGCTACCGCGACGAGGACTTCCGCGCCGACCGCCAGCCCGAGTTCACTCAGCTCGACATCGAGGCGTCCTTCGTCGACCAGGACGACGTCATCGACCTGGGCGAGCGCATCGTCAAGGCCCTCTGGTCCGAGCTCGCCGACCACGAGATCCAGCTGCCGATCCCGCGCCTCCAGTGGCACGACGCCATGGACCGCTACGGCTCCGACAAGCCCGACCTGCGCTTCGGCCAGGAGCTCGTGGAGCTCACCGGCTACCTGCGCGGCACCGAGTTCCGCGTCTTCGCCGGCGCGATCGACGCGGGCGGCTACGTCGGCGCCGTCGTCATGCCCGGCGGCGCCGCCCAGACCCGCAAGGAGCTCGACGGCTGGCAGGACTGGGCCAAGGCGCGCGGCGCCAAGGGCCTCGCCTACATCACCTTCAACGCCGAGACCGGCGAGCCGAAGGGCCCCGTCGCCAAGAACCTCTCCGAGGAGCACCTCGCCGGGCTCGCCGACGCCGTCGGCGCCAAGGCCGGGGACGCCGTGTTCTTCGCCGCGGGCACCGACCGCCGCGAGGCCCAGGAGCTGCTCGGCGCGGCCCGCCTCGAAGTCGGCCGCCGCACCGGCCTCATCGACCCCGACGCGTGGGCGTTCTGCTGGGTCGTCGACGCGCCCATGTTCGAGCCCACCGACGACGGCGGCTGGACCGCGATCCACCACCCGTTCACCTCGCCGAACCCCGAATGGGTCGGCAAGTTCGAGACCGACCCGGGCAACGCGCTCACCTACGCGTACGACATCGTCTGCAACGGCAACGAGCTCGGCGGCGGGTCCATCCGTATCCACGACGCCGCGGTCCAGTCCCGCGTCTTCGACGTGCTCGGCCTCACCCACGAGGACGCCCGCGAGAAGTTCGGGTTCCTCCTCGACGGCCTCAAGTACGGCGCCCCGCCCCACGGCGGCATCGCCCTGGGCTGGGACCGCGTGTGCGCGATCCTCGCCAAGGCCGACTCGATCCGCGACGTCATCGCGTTCCCGAAGACCGGCGGCGGCTTCGACCCCCTGACCTCGGCCCCGACGCCGATCACGCCCGAGCAGCGCGCAGAGGCCGGGATCGACTACGTTCCGGAGACGGAAGAGGAGGAAGCGGGTACCGACCCCGTTGCCTCTTAGCCCTACGATGTCGTAGTGCGCGGCCCGAGCCGACGGCTCGGGCCGCACTCGTTTTCGGAGTGCCCGGCCGCCCCTCAGCGTTTTCCGAACTGGCAGGAGTCCTTGAGAAGTGGCCGCGGCCCGTTGACGGCTGATATATGTAACATCCGGCCGATGCAGGAGTAAGAGGAGCGGGTTCGACGTGCAGAGCGGGACCTCGGTGGCGGGGCGCTACCGATTGGACGAACGACTGGCCGCGGGCGGCATGGGGGAGGTCTGGAAGGGCACCGACACCCGGCTCGGCCGCACGGTCGCCATCAAGATCTTGCACGCCGGACTCTCCAACAGCGACAAGTTCCGCGCCCGGTTCCAGCTCGAAGCCCGCGCCGTCGCCGCGCTCCAGTCGCCCGGCATCGTCGCGCTCTACGACTACGGCGAGGAGGAGGGCGACGACGGCCTCATCTCCTACCTGGTCATGGAGCTCGTCCGCGGCCGCTCCCTCGCCGAGATCCTCCGCGACCGCGGCCCGCTCCCGCCCGCCGAGGTCATGCAGTTCACCGCCGCCGCGGCCGACGCCCTGGAGACGGCCCACCGCCACGACATCATCCACCGCGACATCAAGCCCGCGAACCTCCTCGTCGACGAGGAGACCGGCGCCGCCAAGATCGTCGACTTCGGCATCTCCGCCGCCCGCGGCGCCTCCGGCCTCACCGAGACCGGCACCGTCATGGGCACCCTCGCGTACGCCTCCCCCGAGCAGCTCAACGGCGCCGAGCTGACCGGCGCCAGCGACCTCTACTCGCTCGGCATCGTCGCCTACGAGGCCCTCATGGGCCGCCCGCCGTTCGTCTCCGACACGCCCGTCGCGGTCATGAACGGCCACATGACCCAGGCCCCGCCGCCCCTGTCCCGCGACATCCCGCCCGGCGTCGCGCAAGTCGTGCTCCAGGCCCTCCAGAAGGACCCCAAGGCCCGCTACGCCTCGGCCGCCGACATGGCCCGCTCCGCCCGCGAAGGACGCGTCGTCACCGGCGGCATCCCCATCGCCGGATCGACCCCGCCCGACGGCCAGCAGACCCAGTACTTCGGCTCCGACCAGACCGCCCTCCTCGGCGGCGCCATGGCCGCGGGCGCCGGCGGCGACACCGCCGCGCAGCCCACGAGCCAGCTCGGCCAGACCGAGGAGAAGAAGAGCGCCACGATGTGGTTCATCATCGCTGGCGTCGTCGCCGCCCTGGCCCTCATCGGCGGCCTGATCTGGTGGATCAACGCGAACAACAACGCCGACAACGGCAACATCTCCGACGACAAGTCCTCTTCGAGCGAGGAGGCGACCTCCGAGAGCGAGTCGCCCTCTGAGGACGACGAGACCACCGAAGAGAGCAACGACGACTGGGACCGGACCACCGACGAGGAGACCTCCGAGTCGCCGAGCGAGGAGCCGACGACCGAGGAGCCCACCACCGAGGAGCCGACCACTGAGGAGCCGACGACGGAGGAGCCCACGACCGAGGGCCCGACGACCGGCGACGAGGAGCCGACCACCGAAGGCGCCACCCAGCAGTAGCAGCCGAACCCTGGGACGGCCCGCGGATCGAATCCGCGGCCCGCTTCCATTTCCCCCTAGTGCAACCGCGCACGCGCGACTGGTCGGGACCCCGGCGCCTGGTCCTCGTCCCTTAAGCTCGGATCAGGAACAGAGATCCCCAATCCCCAGGAGCACACCCATGCACTCCCGTACCAAGATGCGCCTCGTCGGCGCGCTGGCCGTGCCCGCGCTCGGGTTCGGCCTGGTCGCCTGCGGCGACGGCCAGAACGACACCGCCGGCGGGTCTGGCGACACCGACGGCGACAACGCCGCGGCCCTGACCCCGCAGGAAGCCGTTGCGGCCGCCTTCAGCGGCCTGGACAACGACTCGTACAAGATGGAGTCGACGATGACCGTCGACGGCGCCGAGTTCGTCACCATGACGACCACCGTCGAGGGCGACAACGCCGCCGCGTCCGGCGACATCCTCATGAGCGCCATGGCGGAAGCCTCCGGCGAGGAGATCGACCCGAGCATGGCGTCCCTGTTCGGCGACATGCACACCGAGACCATCGTCATCGGCGACACCGCGTACCTCCAGTTCAGCGGCGGCATGTTCGACGGCATGGCCGAGGAGTACGGCGACGACGCCTGGTTCACCATGGACATCACCGAAGGCGAGATGGGCGAGGTGTACTCGCAGTTCGGCGGCATGGACCTCGCCTCGCAGACCGAGACGATCCTCGGCAGCCTGGAGGACGTCGAGGAGACCGGCGACAACACCTTCACCGGCACGCTCGCCGCCGACTCCGAGGCGATGGCCGCGTTCACCGAGGGCGCGTCCGCCACCGACACCGCCGCGATCGAGTCGATCGAGGTCACCGTGGCGCTCGACGACGACGGCCTGCTCAAGTCCATGTCGATGACCCTCCCCGAGACCGAGGGCATGACCATGGAGATGACCTCCGAGGTCGTGGAGGTCGGCGGCACCTACGACATCGCAGCGCCCGCCACCGAGAACCTCGTGCCGTTCGAGGAGTTCGCGGGCGGCTTCATGGGCGGCGGCTTCTAGGCCCCGCCCCGCATCGATCCAGGGCCGCCGCACCGTCCGGTGCGGCGGCCCTGGGGTTTCCGGCCCACACCGGCGCCTCAGTTGTGCGTCCCGCTCATGCGCATGGCTTACGCTGAAGGCGAGATGGACGCACCAGGCCTGTTTGAAATCGCCCAGCCGCAAGAGCCGCAGCAGTCGGGCATCCTCGGCACCGGCGCCGCCACCGGCGACGAGCCGCTCGCGGTGCGCATGCGCCCCCGCGCGCTCGACGAGCTCGTCGGCCAGGACCACCTGCTCGGCGCCGGGTCGCCCCTGCGGCAGGTCGTGGAGGGCCGCCAGCCGCTCTCGGTGATCCTGTGGGGCCCGCCCGGCTCCGGGAAGACCACGATCGCGCACCTCGTCGCCCAGTCCGGCGACCGGCGCTTCCGCGCGATGTCGGCCCTGAACTCCGGCGTCAAGGACGTGCGCGCCGCGATCGACGAGGCCCGCCGCATCCGCCGCACCGGCGGCCCGCAGACGATCCTGTTCATCGACGAGGTCCACCGCTTCACCAAGACCCAGCAGGACTCCCTCCTCGGGGCCGTCGAGGACCGCACCATCACGCTCCTGGCCGCCACCACCGAGAACCCCTACTTCTCCGTGGTCGCGCCGCTGGTCAGCCGCTGCGTGCTCCTGACGCTCCGGGAGCTCGACGGCACCGACGTCGGCGAGCTCGTGGACCGCGCCGTCGCCGACGAGCGCGGCCTGAACGGCGAGGTGACCCTCGAACCGGAGGCCCGCGAGCACCTCGTGCGCACCGCCGCCGGGGACGCCCGCAAGGCCCTGACCGCCCTCGAAGCCGCCGCGCTGTCCGTGGGCGATGACGACGTCATCACCGTCGCGGTCGTGGAGGCCGCGATCGACACGGCCGCGGTCCGCTACGACCGGGACGGCGACGGCCACTACGACGTCGCCTCCGCGTTCATCAAGAGCCTCCGCGGCTCCGACGTCGACGCCGCGATGCACTACCTGGCCCGCATGGTCGTCGCCGGGGAGGACCCGCGGTTCATCGCCCGGCGCCTGGTCATCTTCGCGTCCGAAGACGTCGGCATGGCCGACCCGACCGCGCTCCAGACCGCCACCGCCGCCGCGACCGCGGTCGAGCGCATCGGGATGCCCGAGGCCCGCATCAACCTCGCGCAGGCCGTCGCCCACCTCGCGACCGCCCCCAAGTCCAACGCGGTCATCACCGCGATCGACGAAGCGATTCGCGATGTGCGCCAAGGGAAGATCGGCCCGGTCCCGCCGGACCTGCGCGACGCCCACTACGGCGGCGCGAAGCACCTCGGCCACGGCGCGGCCTACGTCTACCCGCACGCCGACCCGCGCGGCGTGGTCCCGCAGCGGTACGCGCCCGACGTCGTCGCCGGACGCGACTACTACCGGCCCACCCGCCACGGCCTGGAGGCCGAGATCGGGCCGCGCCTGGACAAGCTCCGCCGCATCGTCCGCAAGGCCGACGAGGGCCGGGGCGCCGATGGCGACTGACCGCCCGCCGCGGCCCGGCCGCCTCGCGGCGGCGCTGGAGGGGACCGGGGCCCGGATCGAGCGGCTGCGCATGGGCGTGGTCGCGATCGGCGTCTCCGCGGTCCTGCTCGTGGCCGCGGTCCTGTTCCTCGGCCGCGCCGTCACCGTCGATCCGACCCGCCGCGCCGCCGACGAGCTCGCCGTCCCCGCCTGGGCCGCCGTCAGCGTCGCCGACGAGACGTACGGCTCGCGCTGGTGCCTGGGGGAGTGCCGGGTCCGCATGCGCACCTGGGAGTCCGAGGGCACCGTCGAGGACACCTCGCAGGTGTACTGGGAGGCCGTCCTCAACGCCGGATGGGCCCCGGCCGAGCCCGGGACCTGCGTCGGCGGCATCGGCGAAGAGGGCTGCTACGTGCGCGACGAGCTGTACCTCGAACTGTGGGTCGTCCCCGTCGAGTGCGGCGACCGGTACGAGCTGTGCGTCGGCTCGGAGGTCACCGCCGTCGTCGCCGCCCAGGCGGCCCTCCCGCGCCTGGCAGAGGACCGGCGCGAGCTCGCCGAAGCGGGATAGGCCGGGCCGCGCCCCGTTGCGTCGGATGTCCGATCCCGCAAGGTAAGGTCGTGGCTGCGTCGCTTCTACGCGAGAACCGGGTCAGAATCAACAGCCGCACCGGTCGGCAGACATGCTTCAGCAAGGGGGAAGAGCTGTGCCAGGCGAGACGTTGGCAGTGGAGTTCAACAACGTGGGCGTGTGGGAGATCGCGCTGCTGATCGCCGCGGTCGCTTTCTTCATCTTCAGCCTCATGCTCGCGGTCGGTCTCATCCGAAAGCTCAACGGCACGGTCACCCGCGTCAACGGCATCCTCGACAAGGTCGACCACGAGATCGGCCCGATCCTGCGCAACGCGAACGCGACGCTCGACAACGTGAACGCCTCCCTCGTGCAGGTCGAAGGCGAACTGGAGAAGGTCTCGGCGATCACCGGGAACGCCGCGCACATCTCCTCGAACGTCGCGAACATCACGAGCCTGGTCGTCTCGGCCGTCGGCTCGCCGCTGGTCAAGGCCGCCGCGTTCGGCTTCGGCCTCCGCACGGCCGTGAAGAAGCGCAACCAGGGCTACGACGAGGACCAGGTCCGCCGCATGGTCGAGGCGTCCCGCCAGACCAAGCGCGAGTCGAAGCGGGCCGCGAAGGCCCGTCGCCGCGCAGCGAAATGATGCGGCCGCGCCGCGAAGTAGCAACACTCAGAAAACGGATTGAGGGGTCCCCGTGCTCAAGCGGATGATCTGGGTAGGCATCGGTGTCGTGGTCGGCGTCGTGGTGGTCCGGAAGCTCACGAAGGCCGCGGAGTCGGTCACTCCGGGCGGGGTCGCGGAGCGGATCGGCGATGCCGGTGCTGGAATGAGGGAATCGCTCAAGTCGTTCTGGGCCGACGTCTCCGAGGCCAAGCAGGCCAAGGAGGCCGAGCTCTACGACGCGATCGAGCGCGGCGACGACATCTCGCCGCTGCTCACCGAAGACGAAGAAGAAGACGACGACCGCGCCCTGTACGGCCGGCAGTTCTAGACCTTGAAGGAGGTGCCCCATGGAGACCGCTGAAATCCGACGCCGGTTTCTGAAGTTCTTCGAGTCCAACGGCCATACGGTGGTCCCCAGCGCACCGCTGCCGGCGATCGAGGACCCGAACCTGCTGTTCATCAACGCGGGCATGGTCCAGTTCGTGCCCTACTTCCTCGGCCAGGCGAAGCCCCCGTGGGACACCGCGGCGTCGGTGCAGAAGTGCATCCGCACGCCCGACATCGACGAGGTCGGCAAGACCTCCCGCCACGGCACGTTCTTCCAGATGAACGGCAACTTCTCCTTCGGGGACTACTTCAAGGAGCAGGCGATCCGCTACGCCTGGGACCTGACCACCGGGTCTGTCGAACAAGGCGGCCTGGGACTGGACGGCGACAAGGTCTGGGCCACGGTCTACCTCGACGACGACGAGGCGATCGACATCTGGCACAAGCAGATCGGGCTCCCGCTGGACCGGATCGTGCGCCGCGGCCAGGAAGACAACATGTGGTCCATGGGCATCCCCGGACCCTGCGGCCCCTGCTCCGAGTTGTACTACGACCGCGGGCCCGACTACGGCCCCGAGGGCGGCCCCGAGGTCGACGAGGACCGCTACCTCGAATTCTGGAACCTCGTGTTCATGCAGCAGGAGCGCGGCGCGGGACCCGCCAAGAAGGACTACGAGATCCTCGGCGACCTGCCCAAGAAGAACATCGACACCGGCATGGGCCTGGAGCGCATGGCGTCGATCCTCCAAGGGGTCGACAACATGTACGAGATCGACGAGGTCCGCCCGCTCATCGACAAGGCGTCGGAGCTGACGGGGAAGCGCTACGGCGTCTCCACCTCGCACACCGCCTCCGAGTCGCACCCGGACGACATCCGCTTCCGCGTCATCGCCGACCACGTGCGCTCCGCGCTCATGCTCATCGGCGACGGCGTCGTGCCCTCCAACGAGGGCCGCGGCTACGTGCTGCGCCGCATCATGCGCCGCGCGATCCGCTCCGTGCGCCTCCTCGGCTACGACAAGCCCGCGCTGCCCGAGTTGCTCCCCGTGGCCCGCGACTGCATGAGCAAGTCCTACCCCGAGCTCGCGCAGGACTTCGATCGCATCTCCTCCTACGCGTACGGCGAGGAGGAGGCGTTCCTGAAGACCCTCAAGCACGGCACGACCATCCTCGACACCGCGGTCGCCGAGACCAAGACCGAGGGCGGCAAGACCCTGTCCGGGTCCAAGGCGTTCGAGCTGCACGACACGTACGGCTTCCCGATCGACCTGACCCTGGAGATGGCCGAGGAGCAGGGCCTCTCGGTCGACCAGGACGGCTTCCGGCAGCTCATGACCGAGCAGCGCCAGCGCGCGAAGGCCGACGCCGCCGCGCGCAAGACCGGCCACGCGGACCTGTCCGCGTACTGGCAGCTCCTCCAGGAGCAGGGCCCGACCGACTGGAAGGCCTACGAGGGCCTGGTGACCGAGTCCCGCGTCATCGGCATCCTCTCCGAGGGCAAGCCGGTGCCGGTCGCGAAGTCCGGGCAGATCGTGGAGGTCGTGCTCGACCGGACCCCGTTCTACGCGGAGTCCGGCGGCCAGCACGCCGACGCGGGCAAGCTCACCGGCCCGAGCTTCTTCGGCGAGGTCGTGGACGTGCAGCGGCCCGTCAAGAAGCTCGTGGTCCACCAGGTCCGCGTCCTCGAAGGCGAACTGGTCCTCGACGACCGCGTCGAGGCCGAGGTCGACTCGGAGTGGCGCCTCGGCGCCCGCCAGGCGCACTCGGGCACCCACGTGGTGCACGCGGCCCTGCGCGAGGTGCTCGGCCCGACGGCGCTCCAGTCCGGCTCGTTCAACCGGCCCGGCTACCTGCGCCTGGACTTCTCGTGGCGCTCCAAGCTCTCCGACGAGACCCGCAGCGAGATCGAGGAGGTCTCCAACAAGGCCGTCCGCGACGACCTGCCCGTCTCCGTCAAGTACATGACCCTGCCCGAGGCGAAGGACTTCGGCGCGGTCGCCCTGTTCGGCGAGACCTACGACGAGACCGTCCGCGTCGTCGAGATCGGCGGCCCCTGGTCGCGCGAGCTCTGCGGCGGCACGCACGTGTCCCACTCGGCGCAGATCGGCCCGCTGGTCCTCACCGGCGAGTCCTCGGTCGGGTCCGGGCAGCGGCGCGTCGAGGCCGCCACGGGCATGGAGGCGTACCGCTACCTCGCCCGTGAGCGCGACCTCGTCTCGCAGATCGCCGAGGAACTGGGCGCTCAAAGGGGCGACGTGCTCGAACGGGTCCGCGCGATCCTCCAGCGCTCCAAGGACGCCGAGCGCGAGCTCGCGGGCCTCCAGGCGAAGCTGGTGTCGGGCCGCGCGTCCGAGTTCGCGCAGAACGCGAAGCAGGTCGGGGCCGTGAAGGTCGCCGCGGTCCAGGCGCCCGAGGGCACCAAGGGCGGCGACGTGCGCAACCTCGCGATGCAGATCCGCGGGCACCTGCCCGAGGACCAGCCCGGCGTCGCGGCGGTCGTCGCGACCGCGGGCGGCAAGGCCAGCATCGTCGTCGCGGCGAACGCGGCCGCGAAGGCGCAGCACGTCTCGGCGGCGGCGCTCGTGAAGGCCGCGCTGTCCGGCAAGGGCGGCGGCAACGACGACGTGGCGCAGGGCGGCGGCGTCCCCGCCGACCAGGCCCCGCAGCTCCTGGACGCGGTCGTCCGCGCCATCGCCGCGTAGATGGCAGACGCTTCGAGCGGCCCCGCACCAACCGAGTGGGTGCGGGGCCGCCGTCTCGGCATCGATCTCGGCAAGGCCCGCATCGGGGTCGCCGTGTGCGATCCGGACGGGCTCCTCGCCACTCCCGTCGCGACGGTTCGTCGCGACCTCAAAACCGCTGGTGAGAACATTCCGGCCGATATTCAAGAAATCGCCGAAACGGCACGGGAATACGATGTGGTCGAAATCGTCGTCGGCCTACCGGTTACTCTTTCGGGTGAGGAGGGGCCGGCAGCCGCCCACACCCGAGCCTGGGTGGAGCAGTTCGCCGACCACGTCTCGCCAACGCCGGTGACCCTGACCGACGAGCGCATGACCACCGCCGTCGCCACCCGCCGCCTGAACGAGGGCGGGGTGCGAGGGAAGCGGAAGCGCTCCATCGTCGACCAGGCGGCCGCGGTCGAGATCCTCCAGACATGGTTGGACCGGCGGCGGAGGTAGGGACAAGGATGCTCGGGGACTTCAGGACCGAGGACGAGCGCTCGGCGGCGCCCCGGAGCCACCGCCGCAAGGACTCCGGCAAATCCCTGGTCGCCATGACCCTGGTCGTCGCGCTGTTCGGCGTCCTCGGCGTCGGCGGCTGGTGGGCGTACAACAACATCGTCAAGGACTACTTCGTCGCCGAGGACTTCACCGGCGACGGCAACGGCAACCAGGTGATGATCACCGTCGAGTCCGGGTGGCTCGTCTCGAACATCGCCGACGAGCTCGAAGCGCAGGGGGTCGTGGCCTCCGCGAAGGCGTTCGTCAACGCCTCCGAGGACGACGGCGACTCCGGCACCTCCATCCAGGCGGGCTCCTACGCCATGGAGGAGGAGATGTCCGCCGCGTCCGCGCTGGCGTTCATGACCGACCCGGCGAACCTCACGATGGACCACGTCGTCATCCCCGAGGGCAAGCGGTCCTTCGAGGTCTACGAGATCCTCTCCTCCTATACGGGCGTGCCGATCGCGGACTTCGAGGCCGCGGCGCAGGACCCGGAGGCGCTCGGGGTGGACCCGATCTGGTTCGAGGGCTTCTCGGAGCGGCAGGTGAAGTCCGTGGAGGGCTTCCTGTTCCCGTCGGCGTACGAGTTCGACGAGACGTGGACCGCGGTCGACATGCTCACGGAGATGGTCAAGCGGTTCAACGAGACGATCACCGAGATCGGCTTCCTCGACAAGCTCGCGTCGATCCCGAACCCCGACCCGGACTACGACCCGAGCGCCATGGAGAACCAGACGTTCTACCCGCCGACGAACGGCGAGTTCAAGATCTACCCGTGGATGGCGCTCCAGATCGCGTCCATCGTCCAGTCCGAGTCCGGCATCGCGACCGACGACCCGAAGATCGCCCAGGTCATGTACAACAAGATGTACCTGAACCCGTACGACCACGAGCAGACCAACTGCAACTGCTTCGAGTCCGAAGCCATCTGGAACTACGGGCGCCTGCTCAACGGCGAGGACGCGATCACCTCCGGCGAGGACATCGACTGGGGCGCGGTCATGCGCGACCCCGACAACCCGTGGTCCCCTTCGGCGGTCGAGCACGCCGGGTACCTGCCGAGCGCGATCTCCAACCCCGGCGCGGCCGCCCTCGCGTCGGCGGTCGAACCGGAGGCGGGCGACTGGCTGTTCTTCGTGACCGCCTACGACGACGGCTCGGCGCTGTTCGCCGCGACCTACGAGGAGCACCAGGCGAACATCGAGATCGCCGAGGAGAACGGCATCCAATGATGAAGGCCGCCGTCCTCGGCAAGCCCATCGGGCACTCGCTCTCGCCGGTCATCCACAACGCCGGGTTCGCCGCGGCGGGCCTCGCCGACTGGACCTACACGCGGCACGAGTGCGACGAGTCGGGCCTGGCCGCGTTCGTGGACGGCCTGGACGACTCGTGGGCGGGCCTGTCGCTCACCATGCCGCTCAAGGAGGTCGCGCTCGACGTCGCCGCGGAGGCCACCGCGGTCGCCGAGGCGACCGGCGCGGCCAACACGCTCGTCCTGCGCGGCGGGCGCCGCCTCGCCGACAACACGGACGCGCCCGGGATGGTCGACGCGCTCGCGGAGATCGGCATGAAGGAGGCCGAGGAGGTCGCGGTCCTCGGCGCGGGCGGGTCCGCGCGCGGGGCGCTCGCGGCCGCGCAGCAGCTCGGCGCGTCCTCGGTCACCGTGTACGCGCGGCGCCGCGAGGCCGTGCGCGAGCTCGAACCCGTCGCCGCGCGACTGGGGCTACGCTTGAGGGCCGCCGACTGGGAGGACGCCGCCCGGGCCGGGCGGGCCGACCTCGTCGTCGCGACGGTCCCGAAGGGGGTCACCGACGACCTGCGGCCCGACTGGTCCGCCGACGCCGTCCTGTTCGACATCCTGTACGACCCGTGGCCGACGCCGCTCGCGGCGGGCGCCGAAGCGCAGGGCGTGCGCGTCCTCGACGGTCTCGCGCTCCTGCTCGCGCAGGCGGTGCGCCAGTGGACGCAGTTCACGGGCGTCGCGGACGCCCCGGTGGCGGCGATGCGCCGCGCACTCTACGACGCGGTCCCGTCCCGGACCGAGTGAAGGACCCGACCATGCACGATCACCACGTCTTCCTCTACGACGGCGACTGCGCGTTCTGCACCACGTCGGCGAACTTCCTGGAGAAGCACGTGCGCACGACCGCGCGCGTCGTCCCGTGGCAGTGGACCGACCTGGACGCGCTCGGCGTCACCCAGGAGGAGGCCGAGGCCGCCGTCATGTGGATCGAGGAGCACTTCCAGCGCTCGGGCCCCGACGCGATCGCGGTGCTCCTGCGCCGCGCCCAGTGGTACTGGAAGCCCATCGGGTGGGTCCTGTCGCTCAAGCCCGTGTCGTGGCTCGCGTGGCCGGTGTACCGGCTCATCGCGCGCAACCGGCACCGCCTCCCCGGCGGCACGGCCGCGTGCTCGCTGCCGCAGGCCGAGCGCGACCGCCTCCGCGGGCAGCAGAGCGGCGGCTGACCTCGGCCGCGGCCCCCGTGCCATACTTCCCCGATGTCCGCTGACCGCACCGAACGTCCCCTGACGCGCACCGGCCGGATCGTCAGAGTCAGTGCCGCCCTCGCGATGGTCCTGGCGCTCATGGCGACCTCCGTGTGGGGCGAGGACGACTTCTTCCCGTTCGCGCCCTTCAAGATGTACTCCCGCGCCCACGACACCGACGGCTGGGCCGACAGCACCAACGTGTTCCTGGAGAACGCCGAGGGGGAGCGGATCGCCATCAGCGACAACGACACCGGGTTCCGCCGGGCCGAACTCGAAGGGCAGCTGACGCGCTTCCGCGAGGACCCCGACCTCCTCGCGTACATCGCCGAGGCGTACGAGGCCGCGCACCCCGGCGAGCCCGAGATCGTCGCCGCCGAGATCGTCACCAGGCGCTACGAGCTGGTCGACGGCGTGCGCACCGGCGAGGAGACCGAAGAGGTCGTCGCCGCCTGGACCGAGGAGGGGCCCGCGTGAGCGTCCGCAGCGCCGTGAACGGCTTCTTCTTCGAGCCCGTGCCGCTGGGCCGGGTCGCCGCCATGCGGTTCCTCGCGGGGCTCTACGTGTGGATCGAGTGGTGGGCGTACATGCCCTTCATCTTCGGGCACCGCTTCGTCCCCGGCGAGCTGTACCAGCCGCTGTTCGTCGGCCGCGTCCTGCCGCTGCCGACCCCCGACTACTGGATCGTCACGGGCACGCTCGTCGTCATGCTCGCGGCCGCCGTCCCCATGATGCTCGGCTACCGGCCCAAGCTGTTCGGGTGGATCCTGTTCGTCGCCTACTTCGAGTGGATGGTCATCGCAAACTCGTACGGGAAGGTCGACCACGCCAGCTTCGGGTTCATGACCCTGCTCCTCGTGCTGTGCCTCATGCCCTCGCACGCGAAGTGGGGCGACCGCGTCCACCTCTCCGAGCGCGCCGGGTGGGGCTTCAAGCTCGTGCAGATCGCCGTGGTCCTCACGTACTTCCTGTCGGCGTGGGCGAAGTTCCGCTACGGCGGGTTCGACTGGGCCAACTCCGGGGTGTTCACGTGGGCGATCATCCGCCGCGGCACCGTCTTCTCGGAGTGGATGCTCGACTTCCCGTGGATGCTGCACGCCGCGCAGTGGGGCATGATCGCGTTCGAGCTGCTCACCCCGGTCGTCCTGTTCGTGTACAAGTGGAAGCGGGTGCAGTACGCGATCGTCGCGTTCTTCTACTGCTTCCACGTCGCGGTCTTCGTCGGGATCGGCATCAGCTTCCTGCCGCACCTGGTCGCCATGGCCTGCTTCCTGCCGCTGGAGCGCATCGACCCCAAGGCGATCGCCCGCCGCCTCAAGGACCGCCGCCGCGGCGGTGACGCGACGACCCGCGAACCCGAACCCCAGTTCGAGGCCTGACGCGGGTCCGCCCCTTGTGGCGGGCCCGTGCCATACTCTTGCCGTGTCCCCATACCTACCCCGTATCTCCAGGGTCCGGCCGAAGGGGCGCGTCCTGCGCGTCTCGATCACCATGGTCGTCCTCGCGCTCGTCACCGCCACCACCTTCTGGGGCGGCGACGACTACTTCCCGTTCGCGCCCTTCAAGATGTACTCCGGTTCCATGGACCTCGACGGCTGGGCCGGATCGACCCGCGTCGAAGCCGTGAACGAGGACGGCGAGCGCTTCAAGCTCACCGAGGGCGTCACCGGGTTCCGCCGCGCCGAACTCGAAGGCCAGAAGAGCCGCTTCATCGAGGACCCCTCGCTCCTGGAGTACGTCGCGCAGGCGTACGAGAACGCCAACCCCGGCAAACCCGAGATCGTCACCGTCGAGATCATCGAGCGCCGCTACGAGCTCAAGGACGGCCACCAGACCGGCGAGGTCGTCGAAGTCGTCGAGGCCTCCTACACCCGGGACGGAGACGACGCATGACCCAGCTCCCCTTGCGGCAGAAGGCCGTCGGCTGGTTCTTCCAGCCCGTCGCGCTCGGCCGCGTCGCCGCCATGCGGTTCCTCGCCGGCGCGTTCATCTGGGTCGACTGGTGGTGGTACATGCCGTGGATCCTCGGCCACCGCCACGTCCCCGGCGAGCTGTACCAGCCGCTGTTCATCGCCCGGGTCCTCCCGATCTTCCCCGTCCCCGACTACTGGATCGTCGTCGGCACCCTCGTCGTCCTGCTCGCGGCCACCGTCCCCATGATGTTCGGCTGGAAGCCGCGCCTCTTCGGCTGGATCGTCGCCGCCGCGTACTTCGAGTGGATGATCATCGCGATGTCCTACGGGAAGGTCGACCACGGCAAGTTCGCGTTCCTGCTGCTCCTGTTCCTCCTGCCCACCATGCCCAAAGCCAAGTGGGGCGACCGCGAGCACCTCTCCGAGCACGTCGGCTGGGGCTTCAACCTCGTGCAGATCGGCGTCATCTGCACCTACTTCTTCGCCGCCTGGGCCAAGTTCCGCTACGGCGGCTTCGAATGGGTGAACTCCGCGACCATGACGTGGGCGATCATCCGCCGCGGCACCGAGTTCTCCACCTGGATGCTCGACTACCCGTGGATGCTCCGCGCCGTCCAGTGGGGCATGGTCTCCTTCGAGCTGCTCACCCCCGTCATCATGTTCATCGCCGCCAAGCGCCTCAAGTACGCGGCCGTGGTGTTCCTGTACTGCTTCCACGTCTCCGTGTACCTCGCCGTGGGCATCAGCTTCCTGCCCCATATGGTCGCCATGGCCTGCTTCCTTCCCCTGGAACGCGTTTCGCCCCGTGACCTGGTTCGCAGGCTGAAGCGCGGGAAACGAGTTGAGGAATCCGCGCCAATTTCCATACCGTTGAAGGATGCCGATTCTCGAAGCCCGCAACCTCACCAAGATCTTCCGGCGACCTGACAAGGCCTCCGGGTTCAAGGGCGCGGTCAAGCACCTCGCCCAGCGCAAGTACAAGAACTACACCGCGGTGGACGGCATCGACCTCACGATCGAGCCGGGCGAGTCCGTCGCGTACGTCGGACCCAACGGCGCGGGCAAGTCCACCACCGTCAAGCTCCTCACCGGCATCCTGCGCCCCTCCGAGGGCACCGTCCGGGTGATGGGCCGCGACCCGCACACCGAGCGCATCGCCAACGCGCACGACATCGGCGTGCTCTTCGGCCAGCGCACCCAGCTGTGGTGGGACCTGCCGGTCGAGGAGTCCCTCAAGCTCCTCAAGCACATGTACGGGGTCTCCGACGCCGACTACAAAGCCCGCATCGCGCGCTTCGACGAGCTCTTGGACCTCGGCGAGTTCATGCCCGCGCTGGCGCGGACGCTCTCGCTGGGGCAGCGGATGCGCGCGGACCTGGCGTGCGCGCTCATCCACGCGCCCAAGATGGTCTACCTGGACGAGCCGACGATCGGCCTGGACATCTCGGTGAAGGACCGCCTGCGGGCGTTCCTGCGCGAGCTGGTGGACGACGGGACGACGCTGCTGCTGACCAGCCACGACCTCGCCGACATCGAGGAGGTCTGCGAGCGGATCGTGGTCATCGACAAGGGCGCGGTCGCCTACGACGGTCCCATCGCGCAGCTCAAGGCCCACTACATCACCACCAAGGCCGTCAAGCTGTTCCTGGAGGAGCCCGCCGACGTCCCCGCCCTCGAACTGCGGTTCCCGCAGTACGAGTGGGCCGCGGGCGAGGCCCCCAGCGAAGTGGTCGTCACGTACGAGTCGGGCCGCTTCACCACCGCCGAGGTCCTCGGCGGGCTCACCGCGCAGCTCGCGCCCCGCGACCTGTCGCTGTCCGAGCCCAGCATCGAGGACGTCATCCGCCGCCTCTACGCGGGAGAACTCACCAAGTGACCAGTGCTTTCGCGGTCGACCGCGCGTTCGCGGTCATCGCGTTCAAGCGCCGCCTGGCCTACAAGACCCAGTGGCTGGTGGGCCTGGTCCTCGGCGGCGGCGCCATGCTCGTCTCGATGGCGATGTGGCGCGAGCTCCTCTCCGGAGGGGCGCTGTCGGGCTACGACTGGGACGCGATGCGCGCGTACATCATCATCGGGTTCATCACCGCGACGATGGTCTTCGGCGCGGCCGACTGGCACATCGCCGACCGCATCCTCGACGGCCACGTCGCGATCGACCTGACCAAGCCCGTGGACTTCCAGCGGGCCCGCGCCGCCGAGTACGTCGGCTCGATGTGCTCCACGATCCCCACGGTGGCCCTCGGCGTCCTCGGCGCCTGGCTGCTGTTCGACCCGCCCGGCCCCGTCTCCGCGACGGCCGGGGCCCTCACCGCGGTCAGTCTCGTCCTGGTGTTCCCGCTGGCGTTCGGCATCACGTACCTGACGGTCCTGGTGTGCTTCTGGACCAAGCGGTACCTCGGCGTCATGTGGCTGCGCGAGGCCCTCCTCAGCTTCTTCTCCGGGATGATGGTCCCCTTGGCGTTCATGCCCTCCTGGCTCCAGGCCGTCGCCTGGGCCCTGCCGTTCCCGCACTTCACGACCACGCCGTCGGCGATCTACCTCGGGCACGTCGACACCGCGGGCGCCCTCGGGCTCCTCGCGGCCGAGGCGGCCTGGGCCGCAGGGCTGTGGTTCGGGGCGCGCCTGATCTTCAACCAGGCGGTCAAGAAGGTGACGGTGCACGGTGGCTGACACGATGCTCCGCGGCGAACCCTTGCGCGCCAACACGGTGCGCCATGTCGGCGGCGTCTACGGGCGCTCGCTCCTCGCGCAGATCCGCGCGATCACCGAGTACCCGGCGGACTTCTGGGTCATGGCCTCGGCGGGCGTGATGTGGAACGTCCTCCAGTTCGCGTTCATCACGGTCCTGTTCAACGCGGTGCCCGACGTCGCGGGCTGGCGCTACCACGAGATGCTCATGCTCTCGGGGCTCCTCATCGTCGCCTCGGGCTCGACCGCGCTGCTGTGCGACGGCGTGTGGAGCACCGGCACGTACGTCCTCAAGGGCGAGATCGACTACCGCATCACCCGGCCCGCGCCGGTCGTGGTGCAGGTCGCGACCTCGCACATCGGCATGCAGGGCTTCGGGGAGGTCGGGGTCGGCCTCGTCGTGGTCGCCTACGGCTGGATCGGCGCCGGCATGGGCGCCGCCGCGATCCCCGCGGGCGTCCTCGGCCTGGCGTGCGCGATCGTCATCGAGTGCTCGCTCATCACGATGCTGAGCGCGGTGTGCTTCTGGATCAAGGGCACCAACTCGGTGTTCGCGTTCGTGATGCTCGACCTCCAGCACAACGCCATGACGCTGCCGCTGGGGCTGTTCCCGGCCGCGGTGCGGATCGTGACCATGTTCGTGCTCCCGGTCGCCTTCGTCAACTTCGTGCCCGTCGCGGTCCTCACCGGCCACCTCGGCCCCTGGTGGCTCATCGGCCCGCCCGTGGCCGCCGCCGCGTCAGCCCTCGGCGCACTCGGCGTGTACCGGCTCGGGCTGCGCTCCTACGACTCGTCTGGACACTGACACATGGCAAGCGTCGACATCGCGCTCGCGACGATCTCCTTCAAGCGCAAGATCGCCTACAAGTCCACGTGGATCTTCTCGGTCCTGTTCGGCGGCTGGTCGCTCCTCGCCGGGCTCGCGGTGTGGAGCCACCTCATCGGCGACGGCGAGATGGGCGGCTACGACTGGCAGGCGATGAAGGCGTACCTCATCATCGGCTTCCTCACCTCGACCCTGGCGTGGGCCGGCTCCGACTGGGAGATGGCCAACCGCATCCTCGACGGCCTCGTGGCCGTCGACCTCACCAAGCCCGTGGACTTCCAGCGCGCCCGCGCGGGGGAGTACATCGGCGGCATGGTCGCCTCGGTCCCCGCGGCGATCCTCGGCACGGTCGCGGCGGCCCTGCTGTTCCGGCCCGCCGGGCCGGTCTCGCCGCTCGCGGCGGGCCTCACGGCCGTGAGCGTCCTGCTCATCTTCCCGCTGGCGTTCGGCATCAACTACCTGTCGGTCCTGACCTGCTTCGTGACCCAGCGCTACCTGGGCATCCAGTGGGCCCGCGACACGATGCTGGCGTTCTTCTCGGGGATGATGGTGCCGCTCACGCTCATGCCGGTGTGGCTCCAGGGGGTCGCCTGGGCGCTCCCGTTCGTGCACTTCACCACCACGCCCGCCTCGATCTACCTCGGCCGCGTCGGCACCGCCGGGGCGCTCGGCCTCCTCGCCGCGCAGGCGGCGTGGGCCCTCGGCCTGTGGGTCGTCGGCAAGCTCATCTGGTCGCAACTCGTGAAGAAGGTGACCGTCCATGGCGGCTGACGTCTTCGGCCCCCGGCACGCGTTCGGGGTCTACCGCCGCTCGATCGGCGCCTACCTGCGCTCGATCGGCGAGTACCCGGCCGACTTCTGGGTCATGGCCGTGTCCGGGACGTTCTGGCAGATCATGCTGTTCGCGTTCCTGGCGATCCTGTTCGGGAACGTCAACACCATCGCCGGGTGGGGCTACCACGAGATGCTCGTGCTCGCCGGGTTCCTCGCCACCTCCTGGTCCTCGACGGCCCTGTTCTGGGACGGCATCTGGGACACCGGGAAGATGATCGTCGAGGGCGACATGGACTACCGGATCACCCGGCCCGCGCCCGTCCTCGTCCAGGTCGGCTCCAAGCACGTCGGCATGCAGGTCTTCGGCGAGGCCACCCTCGGCCTCGTCATGCTCGGCATCGGCTGGGTCGGCGCGGGCCTCGGCTGGGCCGCGGTGCCCACGGGCCTGCTCCTCATGGTGTGCGCGATCGTCATCCAAGCCTCGCTGCTGACGATGTCGAACGCCGTGAACTTCTGGATGAAGGGCCGCTCCCCGATCATCGCGTTCATGGTCACCGAACTCCAGAACGAGGCCATGCGCTTCCCGCTGACGATCTTCCCCGCCGCGGTCCGCCTCGTCCTCACCTTCGGCCTCCCGCTCGCGTTCGCCAGCTTCATCCCGGCGCAGATCCTCACCGGCCGCCTCGACCCCTGGTGGATCGCCGCCGTCCCCGTCGCGGCCGCCGTCTGCGCGGCCCTCGCCGTCTGGGTCTTCCGCATGGGCCTGCGCGCCTACGACTCCGCGGGGCACTGACAAGAAGGAACAATGAAACCAAGCTCAGCTCTCCGCCCCGACTCGTTACTTCGCCGGGCCGCCTTCGGGCTGGCACTCGCCGCTGCTTCGTTCAAGCGGCAGACCGTCTACCGGGTGAACTGGCTTTCGGGACTCCTCGCCAGTTCCCTCGCGCTGATGGTCGGGTTCGCGGTCTGGTCGGAGCTCATAGGCGACGGCGAGCTCGGAGGGTACGACTGGAGCTCGATGCAGGCCTACCTGATGATCTGCTTCGTCACCTCCACCCTCGCTTGGTCCGGCACCGAAGAACTGATCGCGAATCGCATCCTGGACGGCGACATCGCCATCGACTTGACCAAGCCCGTCGACTTCCAGCGCACCAGAGCGGCTGAGTTCTTCGGCAGCGTGGCCGCGGCCGTGCCCGCAGGCGCACTCGGCTGCGCGGCGGTTTGGTTGGTCTTCCGCCCTGCTCCACCGGAATCCGCCACCGCTGCGGCACTCGCCTGCCTGAGCCTGGTCATGCTGGTTCCACTCGTCTTCGGCGTCAACTACATGGGCATACTCGTCTGCTTTTGGACACGCCGCTATATGAGCTTCAAGTGGGCGCAGGACACCTTGGTCACCTTCATGTCGGGAATGATGATGCCGCTGTCGCTGATGCCGCACTGGCTGGAGACGCTCGCCTGGTGTCTGCCGTTCGTGCATTACGCCGCCGCCCCCGCCGCCATCTATCTTGGTCGGGTGGACCACGCGGAGGCGATCGGCCTGCTTCTCGCCGAGGCTCTCTGGACCGTCGTTCTGTGGGGAACTGGAAGACTCTTGTGGCGCCACCAGATCAAGCAGGTGACCGTTCATGGGGGTTGACCCGCGACATGTGGCCGCAGCGTACTTCCGCCAGTTGTCCGCGCACCTCCGCTCCTACGGCGAGTACCCCGCCGACTTCTGGGTGATGATGGGCGCGGGCCTGGTCTACCAGGTACTGGTGTTCGCCTTCTTCACCCTGCTGTTCGCCAACGTCGACACGATCGCAGGCTGGGACTACTTCGAAATGCTGATGCTCGTAGGCTTCCTGTCGCTGTCGCGGTCCTCGATCTCGCTGCTTTGGAACGGCATCTGGGACACCGGGAAGCTTGTGGTGGGCGGCAACTTGGACTACCAATTGTGCCGACCCGTCCCGGTGCTCTTCCAAGTGGCATCGGGCCAGTTCGGCGCCCAGGGCTTCGGCAATGCGTCGATCGCCATCGCGACTATCGCCGTCGGGTGGATCGGCGCGGGCATCAGCCCGTGGGGCCTGCCCGTCGCGCTGCTCCTACTCGGATGCGCGGTGGTTATCAATGTGTCGATTGTGACGATCGGCAACGCCGTCAACTTCTGGGCGAAGGGCCGGAGCTCCACCGTCGCCTCGGCGGTGATGAAAGCGCAAGAGGAACTCGTGCGCTACCCGTTGGAGATCTACCCCGTCGCGGTCCGAGCCTCGTTGACATTCGTACTTCCCTTCGCCTTCGTCTCGGTGGTCCCGGTAGGCGTCCTCACCGGCCACTACGCGCCCTGGGCGATCCTCGGGAGCGTGGGCGTTGCGGTCATGTCGGCGTCATTGGCCCAGTTCGTCTTCAACACGGGCCTGCGCGCCTACGACTCCGCGGGGCACTGAGACCCGGGGAATAAAAGGCTTGCGCGCGCCTGGGGCGATCCGCTAACGTGGCATCCGTTGCCCGGAGGCGGATCGCCCCGGGGCTCGTGAGGAATGGAGGTGTTACTGATGGCTGTCGTCGTCTGCGTCCACGCCATGAAACCCAGTTCACCTCCCGTCGCCGCTCACTGACTCTTCTTCTTGCGGCGGACGGACTTCCTCACAGGAGCCTTTCACCTTGCCTCGCAAGCAGCAGTACTCTGACTCTTTCCAGTCCACCAAGCGCCGCGACCGCGGGTCCCGCGAGGTCTTCTCCGACGAAGACCGCGAGCGCTACGAATCCATGCGCACCGTCTTCGACGAGATCCCCAACGACGACCGGCCCCCGGCCGGGGACCGCTGGTCGATCTGGTGGGACTCCGAGCCGCTCCAGCGCGGCCCCGAGCCCCTGCCGGACTGGGTCATCACCGACCACGGGGCCGTGGACTACGAACTCGGCGTCCTCAAGACCGGCAAGGAAGCGGACGTGTTCCTCGTCGAACGCGTGCTCCCCGGCACCGACCGGGCCGTGATCCTCGCCTCCAAGCGCTACCGCAGCGCCGAGCACACCCAGTTCAACCGGGCCGGCGACTACACCGTCGGGCGCGCCGCCAAGCGCTCCCGCGACAACCGCGCCATGGCCAAGCGCACCACGTTCGGCCTGGAGCAGGCCGCGGGCCGCTGGGCCGCGGCCGAGTTCGACGCGCTCAAGCGCCTCTACCAGGTCGGAGTCCCCGTGCCCTACCCCGTGCAGGTCCACGGGACCGAGGTCCTCATGGAGTTCATCGGGGACGGCCGCACCGCCGCGCCCCGGCTCGCCGAGACCCGGCCCGACCGGGACGAGGCCGAGAGCCTGTGGGAGCAGGCCGCCGAGGCCCTGCGCCGCATGACCGAGCTGGGCTTCGCCCACGGCGACCTCTCGCCGTACAACACGGTGGTCCACGAGGGCCGCCTCATCGTCCTCGACCTCCCGCAGGTCGTCGACATCTACGCGAACCCGTTGGGCATGGACTTCCTGACCAGGGACGTCGAGAACCTCGGCTCCTGGTTCGCGAACCACGGGGTCGACCGGGCCGAGGTCGACGACCTCCACGCGGAGGTCCTGGGCCTGGCGGCCCGGCCGTAACGGCGGGGGTGTCGGGGGCGGGATATAGCCTTGTGTTGTGGCAGTTGATTACCGTCCCGCCCCCGGCACGATCCCCACGCAGCCGGGCGTCTACCGGTTCCGGGACCGCGACCGGCGCGTGATCTACGTCGGCAAGGCGAAGAACCTCAGGAACCGCCTGAACTCGTACTTCGCCGACGAGACGCGTCTGCACGAGCGCACCCGCCGGATGGTGAACACCGCGCGGAGCGTCGAGTGGACCGTGGTCGCCACCGAGGTCGAGGCCCTCCAGCTGGAGTGGACCTGGATCAAGGAGTACGACCCGCGCTTCAACGTCATGTTCAAGGACGACAAGTCCTACCCGTGGCTGGCCGTGACCGTGGGCGAGGAGTTCCCCCGCGCCCAGGTCATGCGCGGCAACCGCCGCAAGGGCGTCCGCTACTTCGGGCCGTTCGGGTCCGCGTGGGCGATCCGCCAGACCCTCGACCTGCTCACCCGGGTCTTCCCGATCCGCACCTGCTCCGACACGGAGTTCAAGCGCTGCAACCGGATCGACCGCCCGAACCTCCTCGCCGACATCGGCAAGTGCTCCGCGCCGTGCGTGGGACGCATCTCCGCCGAGGACTACCGCGAACTCGTGAACGGCTTCTGCGCGTTCATGTCCGGCGAGACCGCGCCAGTGCGCCGCCGACTCATCGCCGAGATGCAGGAGGCCTCCGAGGCCCTCGAATTCGAGCGCGCCGCGCGCCTGCGCGACGACCTCGGCGCCCTCGACAAAGTCCTGGAGCAGCAGGTCGTGGTCCTCGCCGAGGACGTCGACTGCGACGTCATGGCCGTCGCCGACGACGAGCTGGAGGCGGCCGTCCAGGTCTTCCACGTCCGCGGGGGCCGCATCCGGGGCCAGCGCGGCTGGGTCATCGACAAGGCCGAGCCGGTGGACCTGGCCGGGATCGTCGAGCGGTTCTGCCTCCAGTTCTACGGCGAGCAGAACGAGGTCGTCCCCAAGGAGGTCCTGGTCCCGGCCCTGCCCGCCGACCACGAGGCCCTCGCCGAGCTGTTGTCGGAGCGCCGCGGCTCGAAGGTCGACCTGCGGGTGCCGCGCCGCGGCGACAAGCGCGCGCTGGCCGAGACCGTGGAGAAGAACGCGCTGGAGAACCTCCAGCGCCACAAGCTCAAGCGCGCCGGGGACCTGACGTCGCGCTCCAAGGCCCTCGAAGAGCTGGCCGACGCCCTGGACCTGCCGGAGGCGCCGCTGCGCATCGAGTGCTACGACGTGTCGCAGTCCCTGGGCGAGGACGTCGTGGCGTCGATGGTCGTGTTCGAGGACGGCCTGCCGCGCAAGAGCGAGTACCGGCGCTTCGTCATCAAGGGCGAGCGCAAGGACGACCTCGCGTCGCTCCAGGAGACGCTGCGCCGCCGCCTCTCCAAGCTCGGGGACCAGCCTGCGGGCTCGCCGGTCGAGGAGGGGGACGGGGAGCCCAAGCGCGGGTTCCACTACCCGCCGCAGCTCCTCGTCGTGGACGGCGGGCAGCCGCAGGTCGCCGCCGCCGACCAGGTGTTCCAGGAGCTGGGGATCGACACGATCAACCTGGCGGGGCTCGCCAAGCGCCTGGAGGAGATCTGGCTCCCGGGCGACGAGTACCCGGTGATCCTCTCGCGCACCTCCGAGGCCCTGTACCTGATGCAGCGCGTCCGCGACGAGGCCCACCGGTTCGCGATCTCGTTGCACCGCACGCGAAGGCGCAAGAAGATGACGGCGTCGGCGCTCGACTCGGTGCCGGGTCTGGGGGAGTCGAAGAAGAAGGCGCTCTTGAAGGAGTTCGGGTCCGTGAAGCGCATCCGCGAGGCCGAACTGTCCGCTTTGGAGGCTGTGCCCGGTATCGGACCGAAACTCGCCGAGGCCTTGCAGACACATCTGCGTAATCCCGATGACAACGGCTCTTGAGACTGCTCTGGTAGCTATACGCTTGTCAATTCGGCCGCAGGGCCGGGGCCGTGTCAGCACGGCGGTTGGAACGGACTCGGGGATACTTGACTTATGGGTGTGGCAGCAGTGCATGCGGGTTCGAGCGACCGCAGCGAATTGGACCTCGTGATCGTCACCGGCATCTCGGGCGGGGGACGCTCGACAGTGGCCCGCGCACTTGAGAACGTCGGCTACTACGTGATCGACAACCTCCCGGAGTCGCTCGTCGGCCAGGCCGCGGAGCTGGCCGCCGCGGGCGGCGAGGAGGTCCGCCGGACCGCGATGGTCCTCGACGTGCGCTCGCGCGCGTTCATGACCGACCTCGTGGGCGTCCTGGAGGACCTCCGCAAGGGCGGCTTCAAGCCGCACCTGGTGTTCGTCGACGCCGACGACGACGTGATCATCCGCCGCTTCGAGAAGGTCCGCCGGGCCCACCCGCTCCAGGGGGACGGGATGCTCGCGGACGGCATCGCCGCCGAGCGGCGCCTGCTCGAACCGGCCCGCGGCTCCGCGGACACCCTGTTCGACACCACGCACCTGAACGAGAACCAGCTGCGCGCCCGCGTCGAGGACGCGTTCCTCGCCCCGTCGTCGCCGCGGCTCCAGTTCACCTGCATGTCGTTCGGGTTCAAGTACGGCATCCCGCGCGACGCCGACTATGTCGCTGACGTACGATTCCTTCCCAACCCGTACTGGGTTCCGGCCCTGCGCGAGCACACCGGCACCGACCCCGACGTCTCCGGCTACGTCCTCGCGCAGGACGGCGCGGAGGAGTTCGTCGAGTCGTACACGGCGCTCCTGCTGGGCACCACCCAGGGCTTCGAGCGCGAAGGCAAGCGGTACATGACGATCGCCATCGGGTGCACCGGCGGCAAGCACCGCAGCGTCGCGATCTCCGAGGAGATCGCCAAGCGCCTGAACGCGGCCGGGTTCCCCGCGAACACCCACCACCGGGACCGCGGGAACGAGTTAATCCGCCACCGCCCCGACGACACCCCCGATCCGAGGTAACCGCTGATGCAGAAAGTGGTCGCGTTCGGCGGCGGGCGGGGCCTGTCGGCCTCGCTGCGCGCGCTCTCCCGGCTCGACGTGGACCTCACGGCCGTCGTGACCGTGGCCGACGACGGCGGCTCCTCCGGGGACATCCGCGCGACCAGGCCCGTCCTGCCGCCCGGGGACCTGCGCAAGGCCCTCCTCGCGACCGCCGACCCGTCCCGCGCCGAGGCCGCCGAGCTGTTCTCGCACCGCTTCGGCGGAGACGACTTCCTCGCCGGGCACCCCGTCGGCAACATCGTGCTGCTGTCGCTCCTGGAGCGCCACGCCAACCCCGTGGAGGCCGTCGCCGCCGCGGGCCGCCTCGTCGGCGCGCGGGCCCGCGTCCTGCCCATGTCGTGCACGCCGCTCGACATCGAGGCGGACCTCGCCGAGGGCTCGGGGCTCCGCACGATCGTCGGCCAGCACGACGTCGCCGTCGCGGACGGCCAGGTCGCGGACGTGCGCCTCCTGCCCGCCGACGCCCCCGCCTGCCCCGAGACCCTCGAAGCGGTCGCCGAGGCCGACTGGCACGTCTTCGGGCCCGGGTCCTGGTACACCTCGGTGATCCCGCACCTGCTCCTGCCCTCGCTCCGCGAGGCCATCGCCGCGTCCGAGGCCCGCAAGATCGTGGTGCTCAACCTCTCCGAGGAGAAGGAGACCGACGGCCTCACGCTCGCCGGGCACGTCGACACGCTGCGCCGATACGCGGAAGGTGTCCGGTTTCACTACGTCGTGTCAGGCGACGCCCGAACCCTCGCCGATCCCGGATCGTTGAACAGTGCGGCACAATCGTTGGAGGCCCGGTTGGTCGCGGCGGACCTCGCCGCCGACGGCGTCACGCACGACGTCGGATCCCTGGCCGCCGTATTGGGAAACCTGCTGGTCGAAGATGGTGGTTAACGAATGGCGATGACCGCGGAGGTCAAGGACGAGCTCAGTCGCATCGAGGTCGCGAAGTCCTGCTGCCAGCGCGCCGAACTCGGCGCGCTCTTCCGGTTCGCCGGGGGCCTCCACCTCGTCGGGCAGGGCAACGTCGTCGTCGAGGCCGAGGTCGACGCCGGGAACGTCGCCCGCCGCGCCAAGCGCATGATCGACAAGCTCTACAACTACGAGTCCGAGATCCACGTCCTCGTGGCCGCCGGGCTCCGCCGCAACAACCACTACCTGCTGCGCGTCATGGCCGACGGCCAGGCGTTCTCCAAGCAGATCGGCCTCACCGACCAGCGCGGCTACCCCGTCAGGGGCCTGCCCAACCACGTCGTCGGCGCCTACCCGTGCTGCGCCGAGGCCGCCTGGCGGGGTGCGTTCCTCGCCCGCGGCTCGCTCACCGAGCCCGGTCGGTCCTCCTCGCTGGAAGTGACCTGCCCCGGCCCCGAGTCCGCGCTCGCGCTCGTCGGCGCCGCTCGCCGCCTCGGCATCTCCGCGAAGTCCCGCGACGTGCGCGGCGTCGACCGCGTCGTCATCCGCGACGGCGACGCCATCGGCGAGCTGCTCACCCGCCTCGGCGCCCACGCCTCCGTCCTCACCTGGGAGGAGCGCCGCGTCCGCCGCGAGGTCCGCGCCACCGCCAACCGGCTCGCGAACTTCGACGACGCGAACCTGCGCCGCTCCGCGCGCGCCGCCGTCGCCGCCGCCGCGAAGGTCACCCGGGCCCTCGAAGTCCTCGCCGACGACGTCCCCGAGCACCTCGCCTCCGCGGGCCGCCTGCGTCTCGAACACCGCCAGGCGTCCCTCGAAGAGCTCGGCGCGCTGGCCGACCCGCCGCTCACCAAGGACGCCATCGCCGGGCGCATCCGGCGGCTCATCAACATGGCGACCAAACGCGCCCAGGAGACCGGCGTCCCCGGACCCGACGACGTAGTCGCCGAAGAGGAAATGCTGGTCGCATAGGGCGGCTTCGCCCCGATTCGCCACGCTCCCCGTAGCCGCCGCTACCGGCGGCGCAAGGGTTAGGCTTAACCGCGATGTCACACCCCCGTCCCGGGTGTGACATGATCGGGGGGAGCCAGCCGCGGAAGGTCCGAGGACCGGAGCGGTTAGGGTCAAGGAGTGCTCGGCGACGAGGCCGAACAGCGATCTGTTCCACCGTCGCTCTTCGGCTGAACGGATCGCGTGCGAGACCGCCTCCGGTCTCATTCAGATATCCGATCCTGTTCTAGCGAGGAGATGGGCACGTGACCATCCGCGTTGGCGTCAACGGCTTCGGCCGCATTGGGCGCAACTTCTTCCGGGCGGTTCTCGCCTCCGGTGCCGACATCGAGATCGTCGCCTTCAACGACCTGGGCGACGCCGAGACCATCGGCAACCTGCTGAAGTACGACTCCATCCTGGGCCGCCTCCCCTACGAGGTCAAGGTCGGCGACGGCGAGCTCACCGTCAACGGCAAGACCATCAAGGCGTTCGCCGAGCGCGACCCCGCCAACATCGCGTGGGACGAGGTGGGCGCCGAGGTCGTCATCGAGTCGACCGGCTTCTTCACCGACGGCACCAAGGCCGCCGCTCACCTGGGCGGCTCGGTCAAGAAGGTCATCATCTCCGCTCCGGCGAAGAACGAGGACCTGACCGTGGTCATGGGCGTCAACCACGACAAGTACGACGCCGAGAACCACCACATCATCTCGAACGCGTCCTGCACCACCAACTGCCTGGCCCCCATGGCCAAGGTCCTGAACGAGTCCGTGGGCATCGAGAAGGGTCTGATGACCACGATCCACGCCTACACCCAGGACCAGAACCTCCAGGACGGCCCGCACAAGGACCCGCGTCGCGCCCGCGCCGCGGCCCTGAACGTGGTGCCCACCACGACCGGCGCCGCCAAGGCCGTCGGCCTGGTGCTGCCCGAGCTCAACGGCAAGCTCGACGGCTACTCGCTGCGCGTCCCGGTCCCGACCGGCTCGATCACCGACCTGACCTTCGAGGCCTCCAAGGCCACCACGAAGGAGGAAGTGAACGCCGCGCTCAAGGCCGCCGCCGAGGGCCCGCTCAAGGGCATCCTGTACTACACCGAGGACCCGATCGTCTCCAAGGACATCGAGACCGACCCGCACTCGTGCATCATCGACGGCCTCCTGACCAAGGTCATCGACAACCAGGTCAAGGTCTTCGGCTGGTACGACAACGAGTGGGGCTTCTCGAACCGCCTCGTCGACCTCGTCAAGCTGGTCGGCTAGCAGTCTGATGAAGACGCTCGACGAACTCCTCCAGGAGGGCGTCAACGGTCGGCGCGTACTCGTACGCGCCGACCTCAACGTGCCTCTGGACGGGAAGACCATCACCGACGACGGCCGCATCCGCGCCGTCGCGCCCACGATCAAGGCGCTCGCCGAAGCTGGCGCCCGCGTCGTGGTCTGCTCGCACCTGGGCCGCCCGAAGGGCGCCCCGGACCCCGCCTTCTCGCTGGCCCCCGTGGCCAAGCGCCTCGGTGAGGTCCTCGGTCGCGAGGTCGCGTTCGCCGCCGACACGGTCGGCACCGACGCCGAGGCCAAGGCCGTCGCCCAGGGCGACGGCGACGTCCTCCTGCTGGAGAACCTGCGCTTCAACAAGGGCGAGACCAGCAAGGACGACACCGAGCGGGCCGAGTTCGCCGGCCAGCTCTCCGCGTTCGGCGACCTGTACGTGGACGACGCGTTCGGCGCGGTCCACCGCAAGCACGCCTCCGTGTACGACGTCGCGAAGCTCCTGCCGCACTACGCGGGCTGGCTCATCGCCAAAGAGGTCGAGGTCCTCTCGAAGCTCACCGGCAAGCCGGAGCAGCCGTACGTCGTCATCCTCGGCGGCGCGAAGGTCTCCGACAAGCTCGCGGTCATCGACAACCTGCTCGACAAGGTCGACACGCTCATCGTCGGCGGCGGCATGATGTTCACGTTCCTCGCGGCCCAGGGCTACGAGGTCGGTTCGTCGCTGCTGGAGAAGGACCAGATCGAGGTCTGCAAGAACTACCTGGAGCGCGCCGCCGAACTCGGCGTCGAACTGCTGCTGCCGGTCGACACGACCACCGCGGCCGAGTTCGCCGCCGACGCCGAGCCGCTCACGGTGGCCGTCGACGCGATCCCGGCCGAGCGCATGGGCCTCGACATCGGCCCCGAGTCCGCGAAGCTGTTCGCCGAGCGGATCGCCGGAGCGAAGACCGTGTTCTGGAACGGCCCCATGGGCGTCTTCGAATTCCCCGACTACGCCGCGGGCACCCGCACGGTGGCGCAGGCGCTGGTGGACTCCGAGGCGTTCAGCGTGGTCGGCGGCGGCGACTCCGCCGCGGCGGTCCGCACCCTCGGCCTGCCCGAGGACGGCTTCGGCCACATCTCGACCGGCGGCGGCGCGTCCCTCGAATACCTTGAGGGCAAGACGCTCCCCGGCCTGGACGCACTGGAGAAGTGAACATGACTGAGACCCGCAAGCCGCTCATCGCCGGCAACTGGAAGATGAACCTCAACCACCTCGAAGCGATCGCGCTGGTGCAGAAGCTGGCCTTCAGCCTCACCCGCGAGCAGCTCGAAGCGGTCGAGACCGTCGTCCTCCCGCCGTTCGTCGACATCCGCAGCGTGCAGACGCTGGTCGACGGCGACAAGCTGACCATCGGCTTCGGCGCGCAGGACCTTTCGGCGCACCCGTCCGGTGCGTACACCGGCGAGATCGCCGGCTCGATGCTCGCGAAGCTGGGCTGCTCGTACGTGGCCGTCGGCCACTCCGAGCGCCGCCAGTACCACGAGGAGGGCGACGAGCTCGTCGCCGCGAAGGTCCGCCAGGCGCTCAACAACGGCATCAGCCCGATCCTCTGCGTCGGCGAGGCTCTGGACGTCCGCGAGGCGGGGGACCACGTCCCGCACACGGTCAGCCAGCTCATCGCCGCCGTCGACGGGCTCACCGAGGAAGAGCTCGCCAAGGTCGTCGTCGCGTACGAGCCGGTCTGGGCCATCGGGACGGGCCGCACGGCCACGCCCGAGGACGCCCAGGAGGTCATCGGTGCCCTGCGCTCGGCCCTGGCCGAGAAGTTCGGCGCCGTGGCCGAGCGGGTCCGCATCCTCTACGGCGGCTCGGTGAAGTCCTCCAACGTCGCCCAGATCATGGGCAAGGCCGACATCGACGGCGCCCTCGTGGGCGGCGCTTCGCTGGACGCCGAGGAGTTCGCCAAGATCGTCCGCTTCCCCGAGCACGCCGGGGCGTAAGAAGGTTTCGCCCGCAGTGCCCGAGCTGAGCACTGCGGGACGCAGACAGGGCCGCCGTACAACGACGTACGGCGGCTCCTTCCGTTTGTCAGGTGGAGTTGACACTCCAGGTATGGAGTGTCAACTCCACCTGACACCGCATTGGGTCGCCGATCGGGTCTTCGCTAGACTCACACCTGGCCCAAGCCCCAAACCGGGCCAGATTTGCTGAGAGGACACCCGATCACTGATGATGACGGTTCTGAGTTGGGCCCTGCTGGTCATCCTGCTGCTGTCCAGCGCGATCCTTATCCTGATGGTGCTGCTGCACAAGGGTAAGGGCGGCGGCCTGTCGAGCATGTTCGGCGGCGGCATGTCCTCGGTCGCGGCGGGCTCCTCCGTTGCGGAGAAGAACCTGACCCGGATCACCATCGGTGTGGGCATCATCTGGTTCGCCTGCATCATCGCCTTCGGGCTTCTGCTGCGAACGATGGTCTAGCAGTACAAGACTTCGAGGAGGGCCCCGACCGCGTTGCGGTTGGGGCCCTCCTTCGTGCTGTGTTCAGGAGCCCTCGTAGCGCTCCAGTCGCCTGCGCGCATCGCCGAGCTCGGAGTGCAGTCGCCGGTTCTCGATCTCCATCTCCAGGACCAGCTTGATCCCGGCGAGGTTGAGCCCTCCGGCGAGCAGTTCGCCGATCCGCTGGATGCGGCCGAGGTCGTCGTCGCTGTAGCGGCGCGTGCCGCCGGCGGTGCGGCTCGGTTCCAGGAGGCCGCGGGCCTCGTAGACGCGCAGCGTCTGCGGCGCGAGGTTCATCAGCTCGGCCGCAACCGAGATGCCGTACACCGCGTGGTCGGACGCGTGTCGGTCGAGGGGCCGCGAATCCGGTGCCACTGTTCCTCCTGCCGCTTGTGTTCCTGACGACTTCAGTTTATCTCGCTGCCGCGACTTGACGAAATCTCAAACGCGCGCTATATATTTTTATGTCGTTACGTTCTCAGGTCTCATCCAGGAGGTGACCTTCGATGCTGATGCGCACGGACCCGTTCCGAGAGCTCGACCGGCTCGCGCAACAGTTCCTGTCCCGCAACGATTCCCAGCTCATGATGCCGATGGACGCGTGGAAGGAAGAACATTCCTTCACCGTCGAGCTGGACCTGCCCGGTGTCCGGGAGGGCGACATCGACCTTGAGGTCGAGCGGAACGTCCTCACCGTGCGGGCCGAGCGCCGCGCCGCCGACTCCGGCGACCGCGAGGTGATCCACTCCGAGCGGCCGACGGGCGTGTTCATGAGGCAGATCTTCCTCAGCGACGTCCTCGACACTGAGCACGTCGAGGCGTCGTTCCGGGACGGCGTGCTCACGCTGCGGATCCCGGTGGCGGAAGAGGCCAAGCCGCGCAAGGTGCTCATCGGCGCCGGCAAGCGCGAGATCGAGCAGTAGCCGCGCCCGCCGCGGCACCTGGAGATCCGGGGCGCCCCGGCACCGCCGGACGCGCCCCAGTTGGGAGGCATATGACATGAGCGGAGCCTGCTACAGCCGCCTCGACGGCGGCATCGAGTACGAGTTGTACTGCGACGGCTGCGGAGTCCTCTTCCGCTGCGGCGACGACTCGTACTTCAGTTGGCCGGTCCTGTGCGCGGCCGCCGAAGCGGAGGGCTGGGGCGTCGCCCCCGACCTCGGCGGCGAGCACCGGTGCGGCGAGTGCGTCGTCTCCCCTGAGCGCCGACCGGGCGCTCAAGGCCGCCTCGTTCCCGCCTGATCCGGCCGCACGGCCTCCGCCCGGCGCTCGGGGTGTCCCCGGGCGGAGGCCGATGCTTTCCGCTGGGCGGCAGCGGGACCGGGGTGTTCAGCCCTCCAGGCGCACGACGACCTTGCCCGAGGTCGGGGCGCCGCTTCGCAGGAGTCCGAGGAACGCCTCGGGGACGCTCTCGATGCCCTCGAACACCGATTCGCGGTGCGACAGCCGCCCGTCGTGCAGCCAGCCGCCGACCTCCTCGCGGAACTGCGCGAGCCGGTCGTAGTGGTCGCTGACGATGAAGCCCCGCGCGGTGGCGCGCTGCTTGGTCAGCTCGAACAGGTTCCTGATCCCGTAGCGCTCGCGGCCGTCGTACTGGCTCGCCATGCCGCACAAGGCGATCCGGGCTCCGAGCCGCAGGCGCCCCAGAGCGGCCTCCAGTTGCGGGCCGCCGACGTTGTCGAAGACCGTGTCGAGGCCGTCGGGTGCGAGCCGCGACAGTTCCTCTGCGGGATCGGTGCCGCGGTAGTCGAACGCGGCGTCGTAGCCGAGCTCGTCCACCAGGTACTCGACCTTGGCTCCGGAGGCGCTGCCGATGACGCGCGCGGCCCCGCGGAGCCGCGCGATCTGCCCGGCCAGGCCCCCGACGGCCCCGGCCGCTCCCGTCACGAAGACCGTGTCGCCCTCTCGGACCGGCGCGATCTCGGTGGTGCCCAGCCAGGCGGTGAACCCGGTGGTGCCGAGCGGACCCAGGAACGTCTCGGGCGCGTGCCCGTCGAGTGCGACGGGGGAGACCGCCGCGGCGTCGAGGACCGACACCTCGCGCAGGCCCGCGAAGTGCTCCACGACCTGGCCCGGTTTGAAGCCGTCGGCGCGGGACTCGGTCACCACGCCGACCGCGGCGCCGTCCAAGGGGGCGTGCAGTTCGAACGGGGCGATGTAGGAGGGCCTGTCGTCCATGCGCCCGCGCATGTACGGGTCCACCGACAGGCGGGTGTTGCGCACGACCACCTGCCCGGGGCCGGGTTCGGGGACGGGGGCCTCGACGAGGGCGAAGTCCTCGGTGGTCGCGGCCCCGTGCGGGCGGCGGGTGAGCTGCCATTGCCTTGCGGTCTGCATGCGTCTGCCTTCTCTCGTCTACTTGCGGGGCGTCAGGAGTGCGGCGATCACGGCGCCGACGGCCGCGGCGACCGCGATCACGATGAAGCCGTTGGTGAACCCGTCGAGCGAGTCGCCCGCGATGGCGGCGGCCGCGGCGCTGGAGACGATCGCGACGCCGAAGGAGGCGCCGAACTCGTGGAAGGTGCTCACCAGGCCCGAGGCGATCCCGGACTCGTGCGGGGCGACCTGGCCGAGGGCGGTGGCCGAGGCGACCACGTACAGGGCGCCCGTGCCCGCGCCGGCGACCGCGACGCCGACCGTGGCCGCGACCGGGTCGAGCCACAGGGCGGGCACGGCCAGGCCGACCGCCGCGACGAGCAGGCCCGCCACCGCGAGCGTGCGGGAGCCGAGCTTCGCGATGGTGCGCCCGGTCAGGTTGGCGCCCAGCATGGTCGCGATGGCGACGGGCAGGAACTGGAGCCCGGTGCGCAGCGCCCCGTAGCCCAGTGCGTGCTGGAAGTAGAACGTGCCCAGGAAGAACACGGCGATCATCAGGACCGTGGCCATGAGGATCAGGAACGTGCCGGTGGCGACGGGGCGCCGGAACAGCAGCGCCAGGTCCATCAGCGGCGCGCTCGACTTCCGCTGCCACAGCGCGAACAGCAGGTATCCCGCGACGGCCGCCAGGACGAGCCATCCGGTGGCGGGGGAGAGCCATCCGGCGTCGCCCGCGTTGATGAGCGCGTAGATCAAGGCGCCGGAGGACGCGGTGACCAGGAGCGCGCCGAGGACGTCGAGGCGCGCGCCGGTCGGGGCCGCGGCCTGCGCGGGGACCATGGCCGCTAGGGCGACCAGGATGACCAGGCCGATCGGCACGTTGACGAAGAAGACCCACGGCCAGCCGGGACCGGAGGTCAGGACGCCGCCGAGGAGCAGGCCGAGGGCCGCGCCGCCCCCGCCGAGCGCCGACCAGACGCCGAGGGCCTTGTTCCGCTCGTCGCCCTCGAAGAGCCGCACGACCAGCGAGAGCGCCGCGGGGGACAGGAGCGCGGCGCCGACGCCTTGGGCCACGCGGCCGCCGAGGAGCATCGCCGAGGAGTCGGCGAGGCCGGTGAGCAGTGATGCAACGGTGAAGACCGCGAGCCCGGCGATGACGATGCGCTTGGCGCCGACGAGGTCGGCGAGCCTGCCGCCGAGGAGCATGAGACCGCCGAACGCGAGGGTGTAGGCGCTGACGGTCCAGGTGAGGGCCTGGCGGCTCATGCCCAGGTCGGTGTCGATGTGCGGCAAGGCGATGGCGACGACGGTGACGTCGAGGATGAGCATGAGCTGCGCGATCCCGAGGAACGCGAGGATGCGCCAGCGCGCGGGGTGGCGGCCCTCCAGTTCAGGGCGGGTCCGATCGGTGTCCATGACTGCCTCCAGGCGTTAAGTCGTATGGGGAAGTACGAGTTACAACCTGGAGCTTATCTCGTATATTCCCGTACGAGATAGGCTGTGGGCATGACGAGCACCCGACCGCGCCGCAGGGCCGACGCCGAACGCAGCATCGCCCGCATCACGGCCGCCGCCCGCGACCTGCTCAGCCGCGACCCCGACGCGACCATCGACGCGATCGCCGAGGCCGCGGGCGTCGGCCGCATGACCCTCTACGGCCACTTCAAGACCCGGGCCGACCTCGTGGAGGCCGCGCTCGTCGCGGTGCTCGAAGCGGGGGAGGCGACCCTCGCCGCGGTCGACCTCGCGGGGGACGCCCGCGAAGCGCTCAGCAGGCTCCTGGCCTCAAGCTGGGAACTCGTCGCCGAATCGGCCGCCCTGCTCGCCTCCGCGCAAGGCGTGCTCCCCGCCGGGCGCATCCGCGAGCTCCACGGCGGCGCCGGGGACCGGGTCGCCGACCTCGTGCGCCGCGGCCGCGAGCAAGGGGTCTTCCGGACCGACCTGCCGGTCGACTGGCTCGTCAACGTCGTGCAGTACGTGCTCCACGGCGCAGCGGAGGAGCACCGCGCGGGCCGCATCGCCACCGCGGACGCGGCCCGGATCGTGGACGCGACGGTCCAGTCGGTCCTGGTCGCTCCGTCGCACAACCCCCATACATGACATCTTGCCACTGTGTGCGTTACGTCATAGAATTGCTCAGGGCGGTGCCCCAGCCGCTCGGCCGGTGACTCCACGGCCACGCCCTCGGGGAGTCTCGGTCTTCCTCCCGCTGACGCTCCGATGCTGTGGCCGCGCCCGGCTTACATCCACAGTAGATCCCCTGTCTGTGAGGAGCGATCACACATATGTCCAACGGACACGCCATCCGCGGCACCCGCATCGGCGCCCTACCGGGCCTCCACTCGGAGCGCGGCGAACCGGTGCCCCGGCAGAACATCAAGTACTGGTGCGCCAAAGGACACGAGACCGTACTGCAATTCGCACTGTATGTGGAAGTGCCGCAAGAATGGGACTGCACCTGCTGCGGCTGGCCCGCCGGCCCCGACCAGGACAATCCCCCGGAACAGCGAACCGTCAAGCCGTACAAGACCCATCTGAACTACGTCCGCGAGCGCCGCAGCGAAGAAGAGGCCGAAGACCTCCTCGCCGAAGCGCTCGCCGCCAGGGCCGCCGCCCGCGGCGAACGATCCCTCTTCTGAACGAACCCCGCAATCGGCCGCCCGTCACAAGGTTGGGTGAACGGAGCGCCGGCCGCGCATCGCTGACAGGGTCCCACCACCCCGCGCGCCGCGCCCCGTAAGGGAAGCCGAACAGACTGAGGGCCCGGATCGTGCATCCTATATCCTATAGGATCTACGATCCGGGCCCTTCAGCGTTCGCTAGAACTCCAGGTGCTTCAAGTGCGCTGCGGCGTCCTTGTCGATGAGCCAGCGCGTGTTGCCCGTGGCCTGCACGCGGCCCGCCGGGAGCTCGCCCTTCGCGAGGGCCTCGTCCACGGCCTCGGACTTGCCCGCGCCCGAGGCGATGATCCACACCGCCGTCGCCGCGTTGATCGTCCCCAGCGTGAGCGAGACGCGCTCGGGCGGCGGCTTGGGGGAGTCGCGCACACCCACGGCCGCGCCCTCGGCGTCGAGCGCCGGGTTGCCCGGGAACAGCGAGGCGACGTGGCCGTCCTCGCCGATCCCCAAGAGCAGCAGGTCGAATGCGGGCAGGCCGGAGCCGCCGGCGGCGGTCTCCAGTTCGGCCGCGTAGAGCGCCGCCGCCTCCTCGGGCGTGTCCACCACGTCCGAAGCGGCCATCGGGTGGACCCGCTCGGGGTCGATCAGGAGCTTGTCGAGGAACGCCGCGCGCGCCTGGGTCTCGTTCCGCTCCGGGTCGCCCGACGGCAGGAACCGCTCGTCGCCCCACCAGAAGTCGACCTTCGACCAGTCCACGACCGAGCGGATCGGCGACTCCAGCACGTACTGGTACACCCGCGCCGCGATGCGGCCGCCGGTCAGCACGATCGAAGCCTCGCCCCGCTGCGCCTGCACGTCCGCGAGCCGGTTGATCAGCCGCGACGCGACCGCCTCCGCGAGCACCTCGGCGCCCTCGTGGACGATCACCGCGCCCGAGCGGCTCATGCCGCGTGCTCCGCCGCGTACTGCTCCTGGAACGTGTCCAGGACCCGCCGGTACGCGGTGTCGGGGTCGATGTGCCGCAGCTCCTCGGCGAGGAGCTGGCCCAGGGTCCGGCCCTGGAGCGTCTGGCGGCGCTTGGGCAGCCCCGCCTGGCGCAGGACCGTGGTCCCGTCGGACTTGCGCTCGACCTCCATCGTCTCGCCGCCGTCCATCGTGAACGCCACGGAGGCGATCGCGGGCAGGTGCTCGGAGTTGCGCTCGACCTCGGTGTCGACCACGTCGGGCGCGACGCCCAGGCGCGTGTGCAGCCACGCGGCCATGAGCTGCGCCGACGGGTCGCCGTCGTCCGCCTTGATGGTGATCTTCTCGACCGACTGCGTGACCCCGTCGAAGGCGCTGGCGATGAGCGAGCGCCACAGGCTGATGCGGGTCCAGCAGATGTCGGTGTCGCCCGCGACGTAGGACTCGGCGCGGCGGTACAGCGACCGCACCGGGTCGGCCGCGCGGGCCGAGTAGGTGATGCGGCGGTCGGCGAACGAGCGCAGCTCGTGCTCCAGGCCGTAGCGGACCGGGTCGAGCAGCCACCAGGTCACGACCGGCACGTCCGGTGCGAGCATGGGCAGCACGATCGCGGTCAGGTGCGCGGCGGCCGGGCCGTCAAGGCGCAGGATGATCGCCTCGGCCGAACCGAGCCGCTCCCCTACGGTCACTTCGGCGTCGATGCGCGGCTCGGCGGCGTCCACGTCCCGCGGGATCGCGAGGATCAGCCGGTACGGATGCTCCTGCGCGGCGAACGAGGCGGCCTTCTCGACCTCCTCGCGCTCGTCCTCGGTGGTCAGGGCGACCAGGTTGAGGGCCAGGCCGGAGGCGCCGCCGCCGGTCTCGTGGAGCTGCTTCTCCAGGGCCTTCATGATGTCGCCGGTGGTGGTGTCCTTCAGATGCATGTCAGGACCCTTCTACGCCCGGCGCCAGCGGCGGCCGGAGGATTGCAGCATCAGGTCGGCCCCGGCGGGGCCCCACGTGCCGGACTCGTACGGCTCGGGCTTGGTGCTCGCCCAGTACTCCTCCAGCGGGTCGATGACCGCCCAGGACGCGTCCACTTCCTGCGCGTCCGGGAACAGCGTCTTGTCGCCCAGGAGCACGTCCAGGATGAGCCGCTCGTACGCCTCGGGGCTCGACTCGGTGAACGTCTCGCCGTAGCCGAAGCCCATCGAGATGTCCCGCAGCTCCATGCCCGTGCCCGGGACCTTCGACCCGAACTTGACGGTGATGCCCTCGTCGGGCTGCACGCGGATCACGAGCTGGTTGTTGCCGAGCGTCTTGGTGTCGTAGTCGGCGAACGGCATGTGCGGGGCCTCCTTGAAGACCACCGCGATCTCCGTGACGCGCTTGGGGAGGCGCTTGCCCGTGCGCAGGTAGAACGGGACGCCGTTCCAGCGCCGGTTCTGGATGCCCAGCTGCACCGCCGCGTACGTCTCCGTGGTGGAGGACTGCGGGATGTTCTCCTCGGACAGGTAGCCCTTGACGGGGCGGCCCTGCACCCAGCCGTCGGTGTACTGCCCGCGGATCGCGGTGGACTCCAGGTCGTCGTGGAGCTTGATGGCCCGCAGGACCTTCAGCTTCTCGGTGCGGATCTCCTCGGCCTCGAACCCGTTGGGCTGCTCCATGGCCGCGATGGCGAGGAGCTGGAGGACGTGGTTCTGGAGGACGTCGCGGGCGGCGCCGTTGTCGTCGTAGAACCCGGCGCGGGAGCCGATGCCGACGTCCTCCGCCATGGTGATCTGCACGTGGTCGACGTAGTTGGAGTTCCAGATCGGCTCGAACATGGCGTTCGCGAAGCGCAGCGCGAAGATGTTCTGCACCGTCTCCTTGCCGAGGTAGTGGTCGATGCGGAACACGTCGTTGGCGGTGAACACGTCGTCCACCAGCTGGTTCAGCTCCTTCGCGGACTCGCGGTCCTCGCCGAAGGGCTTCTCCACGACGACGCGGCGCCAGCCGCCGCGGTCCTGGCGGTTGTCGGACATGCCGGTCCGCTTGAGCTGCTTGAGGACCGTCGGGAACGCGAGCGGCGGGATCGAGAAGTAGAACGCGGCGTTGCCGACGATGCCGTGCGTGATGCGCAGCTCGTCCACGGTCGCGTCGAGCTTGTCGAACGCCTCGTCGTCGTCGAACGCGCCCTGCACGAACTTGAAGTTGCCGGACAGGCGCGCCCAGACCTCTTCGCGCCACGGGGTGCGCGCGTGGGACTTGGCGGCCTCGCGGGACATCTCCTCGAAGGTCTCGTCGCCCCAGTCGCGGCGGGCGAAGCCGACGATCACGAACGACGCCGGGAGCAGGCCCCGGTTGGCGAGGTCGTAGATCGCGGGGATGAGCTTCTTCTTGGCGAGGTCGCCGGTGACGCCGAAGATCACCAGGGCGCAGGGCTCGGGGATGCGCGGCAGGCGCCGGTCGACCGGGTCGCGCAGCGGGTTGGCGAGGACGTGGTCACCCATCTAGCTCAGCTCCCTCAGCGCGTGCACGAGCTGGTTGATCCCGCGCTTGCGGTCGGTCAGGTGCAGGCGCACGAGCGGGCGCTCGCGCGACTGGAGGGCCTGGCGGTCCCCGGCGGCCTGCGCGGCCTGGAGCCCGGCGAACGTGTAGTCGCGGCCCGGGATGAGCAGGTCCTCGCCGACCTCGCCGGTGAGCTGGAGGAACACGCCGGTCTGGCGGCCGCCCTTGTGGAACTGGCCCGTGGAGTGCAGGAACCGCGGTCCCCAGCCCCACGTGACGGGCGCGCCGGTGCGCTCGGCGAGGCCCGCGCGGAGCTTCGCCACCTCGGCGTCGTCGATCCGGTCGAGGTACGCGAGCACCGCGATGTACGCGTCCTCGCGGTCGGCGTTCGTGAGCAGCTCGCCGAGCGCGCCCGCGACGGTCTCGGCGTGCGAGCCGTAGATCTCCACCGCGCCGTCCACGGCGTGCGGGCGCTCCTCGGGGAGGCCGTCGGCGAGGATGCGGTTGGTGTTCTCCTTGGACTCGGTCACGTTCGGCTGGTTGAACGGGTCGATCCCGATCAGGTAGCCGGCGTAGGCGGTCGCGAGCTCCCACGCGAGGAACTGCGCGCCGAGCGGGCCGTTGACGACCACGTCGGGCATCGCGAGCTGCGAGCCCGCGGCGGGCAGGCCCGTCGAGGAGCCGCCGACGGTGGCGTACACGCGGTCGGCGCCGCGGGCGCCCGCGGCGGCCGGTCCTTCGAGGACGACCGGGAGCGTGCCCTTGCCGTCCTTGCCGAGGGACTCGGCGATGAGCTGTTCGGCCCAGTCGCCCAGGCCCACGACGCCGGTGCCGTCGTCGGCGATGGTGATGGTCTGCTTGGCCGCGATGACCGCGCCGAGGACCAGCGCCGGGTTGTCGCCGTCGCTCTCGATCGTGGTCGCGAAGGCCTCGGCCTGCTCGATCAGCTCGCTGATGTCGGCGCCCGCGAGCGCGGTCGGGACGAGCCCGAACGCGGTCAGCGCCGAGTACCGGCCGCCGACGTTCGCGTCGGCGAGGAACAGGTGCGAGCCCTGCTCGTTCGCGAGCTTCTCCAGCGCGGAGCCGGGGTCGGTGACGAACACGAACCGCCCGGTCGAGTCCTCGATGCCGACGCCCTTGAACGCGGCCTCGAAGGCGCGGCGCTGGGAGTCGGTCTCGACGGTGGACCCGGACTTGGAGGACACGACGACGGCGGTGCGCCGCAGCGACGCCTCGCCGAGCTCGGCCAGGATCTGGCCGGGGTCGGTGGTGTCGAGGATGCTGATGCCCAGGTCGAGGGTGCGGGAGATGACCTCGGGGGCGAGCGAGGAGCCGCCCATGCCCGCGAGGGCGATGTGGTCGATGCCCTGCTCGGCGAAGTCGGCGCGGAGCTTCGCGAGCGGCGCGACCAGCTCCTTGGACTTGACGAACGTGTCGATCCAGCCCAGCCGGATCGCGGCCTCCTCCTCGGCCTCGGGGCCCCACAGGGTGGCGTCCTTGGCGGCGAGGCGGGCGGGGACGCCCTCGTTCTTGAGCCGGTCGACGCCGGCGTTCACGTCAACGCCGGTGGTGACCGCCAGGCCGCCTGCGGCTTCCATCTTGCCCATCGGGTCGCTCACTTCATTTCTCCGCTCGTGCCGAGCTTGGACTCGATCTGCTCCAGGAGCTGGTTCCAGGAGACGATGAACTTCTCGACGCCCTCGTCCTCCAGGACCTTCACGACGTCGGCGTAGTCGATGCCGACGCGTTCGAGCTGGAGCATCACCGTGGCCGCGTCCGCGTAGTAGGGGCGGATCGTGTCGGCCTCGACCTCGCCGTGGTCGGCGAAGTCGTGGATGGTGCCCTCGGGCATGGTGTTGACCGTGCCGGGCGCGATGAGGTCCTCGACGTACATGACGTCGCGGTAGTCGGGGTTCTTCACCGAGGTGGACGCCCACAGCGGGCGCTGCGGGACGGCCCCGGCGGCCGCGAGGGCCTCCCAGCGCGGGGACGCGAACGCGTTCTCGAACTCCTGGTACGCCAGGCGAGCGTTGGCGATCGCGGCCTTGCCCTTGAGGGCCTTGGCCTCGTCGGTGCCGACCGCGTCGAGTCGCTTGTCGATCTCGGAGTCCACGCGGGACACGAAGAACGAGGCGACCGAGCGGATCTGCGACAGGTCGTGCCCGGCGGCCTTGGCGCCTTCGAGGCCCGCCATGTACGCGTCCATGACGCCGCGGTAGCGGGCCAGGGAGAAGATGAGCGTCACGTTGACGCTGATCCCGGCGCTGATCGCGGCGGTGATGGCGGGCAGCCCGGCCTCGGTGGCCGGGATCTTGATCATGGTGTTGGGCCGGTCCACGGCCCACCACAGGGCCTTGGCCTCCGCGATGGTCGCCTTCGTGTCGTTGGCGAGCCGCGGGTCGACCTCGATCGAGACGCGGCCGTCCTGGCGCCCGGTCTGCTCGAAGACCGGGGCCAGGACGTCCGCGGCCCAGCGGATGTCGTAGGTGGTGATGGCGCGAGCGGCTTCCTCGACGCTCACTTTGCGGACCGCCAGGTCGGCGATCTGCTCGTCGTAGCCGCTGCCCTTGGTGATGGCGGCGGCGAAGATTGACGGGTTCGACGTGACGCCCGAGACGGCCGCCCCGGCGATGAGGTCCTTCAGGTTGCCCGTCTCCAGGCGGTCCCGCGAGATGTCGTCGAGCCAGACCGACACCCCTGCGGCCGACAGACCCGCGAGGTTCTCGTTCGCGCTCATCGGTTCCTCCAGCTTTCCAGCTAGTACTTGATCCGCTTAGTTCAGTTGTGCTACTGCTGTGCCTTCTTGATGGAGGAGCGGGCCGCGTCCGCGACGGCGGCGGCGGTGATCCCGAACTCCTCGTACAACTTCTCGAACGGCGCGGAGGCACCGAAGTGTTCCAGGGAGACGCTGACTCCCGCGTCACCCACCAGGCCCCGCCACGACAGGGCGATGCCCGCCTCGACGGAGACGCGGGCCTTGACGGCCTTGGGCAGCACCGACTCCTTGTAGTCGTCGTCCTGCTCCTCGAACCACTCGATGGAGGGGACGGAGACCACGCGGGCCTTGACGCCCTCGCCCGCGAGGGTCTCGGCGGCCTGGACCGCGAGCTGGACCTCGGAGCCGGAGCCGAGCAGGATCACGTCGGGGGTGCCGTCGGAGTCGAGCAGCGTGTACGCGCCCTTCGCGGCGCCCTCGGCCGAGGCGAACTTCGTGCGGTCCCACACGGGGATGTTCTGGCGGGTCAGCGCCAGCGCGGTCGGGTGCTCGGCCTTCTTGAGGAGGGTCTTCCAGACCACGGCGGTCTCGTTCGCGTCGCCGGGGCGGACGACGTCCAGGCCCGGGATCGCGCGCAGGGCCGCGAGGTGCTCGACGGGCTGGTGGGTCGGGCCGTCCTCGCCGAGGCCGATCGAGTCGTGCGTCCACACGTACACGACCGGGGTCTTCATGAGGGCCGCCAGGCGCACCGCGCCGCGCATGTAGTCGGAGAACACGAGGAACGTGCCGCCGTACGGGCGGGTCGGGCCGTGGAGCTTGATGCCGTTGAGGATCGTGCCCATCGCGAACTCGCGGATGCCGAAGTGGAGGGTCCGGCCGTACGGGTTGCCCGGGTACGCCTTGGTCTGGCGGCTCAGCGGCAGGAACGACGGCTCGCCGTCCATGGTGGTGTTGTTGGAGCCCGCGAGGTCGGCCGAGCCGCCCCACAGCTCCGGCAGGACCGGCGCGAGCGCCGAGAGGACCTTGCCGGACGCGGAGCGGGTCGCGACGCCCTTCTCGGACGCCTCGAACTCGGGGAACGCGTCCTCGAAGCCCTCGGGGAACTCGCCCGCCCACAGGCGGTCGTGCAGGGCCTTGCGCTCGGGGTTCGCGGCGGCCCAGTTGTTGAAGTCGGTGCGCCAGCCCGAGTGCTCCTCGCGGCCGCGCTCGACGGCGCCGCGGGTGTGCGCGAGCACCGCGTCCTCGACGTAGAAGGACTCGTCGGCGGGGAAGCCGAGGATCTCCTTGGTCGCGGCGATCTCGTCGGCGCCCAGCGCGGAGCCGTGCGCGGCGTACGAGTTCTGCTTCTTCGGCGCGGGCCAGCCGATGATGGTCTTCAGGCGGATGAAGGACGGCTTGTCGGTGACGGCCTTGGCCTTCTCGATGGCCTCGAAGAGGGCCTTCGGGTCCTCCTTGTACTCGTCGCCGTCGCGCCAGTCGACGTGCTGCACGTGCCAGCCGTACGCCTCGTAGCGCTTCGCGACGTCCTCGCCGAGGGCGATCCGGGTGTCGTCCTCGATGGAGATCTCGTTGTCGTCGTAGATGACGACCAGGTTGCCCAGCTCCTGCACGCCCGCGATCGAGGAGGCCTCGTGCGTGACGCCCTCCTCGATGTCGCCGTCGGAGGCGATGACGTACACGAAGTGGTCGAAGAGGCTCCCGCCCTGCTCGGGCTCGGGGTCGAACAGGCCGCGCTCGCGGCGGGCCGCCATCGCCATGCCGACCGCGGTGGCCAGGCCCTGGCCGAGCGGACCGGTGGTGGTCTCGACGCCCGCGGTGTGGCCCACCTCCGGGTGGCCCGGGGTGAGGGAACCCCACTGGCGCAGGCTCTTCAGGTCGTCCAGTTCCAGGCCGTACCCGGCCAGGTACAGCTGCACGTACAGCGTCAGGCTGGAGTGGCCGCAGGAGAGCACGAACCGGTCGCGGCCCTCCCAGTGCGGGTCGCTCGGGTCATGGCGCATGACCTTCTGGAACAGCGTGTGCGCCACGGGGGCGAGGCTCATCGCGGTGCCGGGGTGGCCGTTGCCGGCCTTCTGGACGGCGTCGGCGGCGAGGAGCCGAGCGGTGTCGACCGCCTTCTGATCGAGTTCGGTCCACTCGAACTGTGCCACTGCGATACTCCTTGGTACTCGTCGTATTTGGGCCTTTGACGTGTGCCTTCTGACCCTACCTACACAGGCTGAACTTTATGCGCACTCTCTCGGGAGGCGGAATTCCGCTCGTTGTGAACCCGCCCACGAGCAGTGCTCGCGTAGGAAAGCGCCTGCTAGAGGCCGGTGACCCGCGGCCGGACCGCCGCCTCACCGCCCGTATGGTGGGCCGTGATGAACGAGGACCCGACCCAGGCCGTCGCCGACACCCCCCGGCCCGCCCGCAAGCGCATCGAACTGCCCGATCCCGAAGCCGCCGTGGCGGCCCGGCCGGGCTGGAGGACGATCGTCGGCGCGTACGTGTCGCTGACGAAGCCCCGCATCGTGGAGCTGCTCCTCATCACCACCATCCCCGCGATGCTCGTCGCGGCCCGCATGGAGTTCGACGCGCTCCCGTCGCTGACCGCCGTCCTCGCGACCCTCATCGGCGGCGCGCTCGCCGCCGGGTCCGCGAACGCGATCAACTGCTACATCGACCGCGACATCGACCAGCTCATGGCCCGCACCTCGCGCCGCCCCCTCGCCAAGCACCAGATCGAGCCGCGCAACGCGCTCGTCTTCGGCCTCGTCATCGGCGCCGTCGCGGTCCTGGGCATGGGCCTCCTCGTCAACTGGCTCGCGGCGCTCCTGACGTTCGGCGCGATCGTCTACTACGACGTCGTCTACACGATCTGGCTCAAGCGCACCACCCCGTACAACACGGTCTGGGGCGGCGCCTGCGGCGCGGCCCCGGTGCTCATCGGCTGGGCCGCGGTCACCGGGCACATGTCCTGGATGGCGTGGGTCCTCTTCGCGGTCGTCTTCCTGTGGCAGCCCCCGCACTTCTACGTCCTCGCGATGAAGTTCAAGGACGACTACGCCGCCGCGGGCATCCCCATGCTCCCCGTCGTCGCCCCCGCCCGCCGCGTCGCCATCGAATCGGTCGTCTACGGCTGGGCGATGCTCGCCGTCTCCCTCGTCGCCGTCCCCCTCGGCGCGACCTGGCTCTACGGCTCGGTCGCCCTCGTCTCCGGCGGCCTCTTCGTCTGGGAGTGCCACAAGCTCCTCACCCGCGTCAACCGCGGCGAGGACCCCAAGCCCATGCGCCTCTTCCACTGGTCCACCAGCTACCTGACGCTGCTGTTCCTCGCGCTCGCGGTCGACTCCTTCCTCATGTAGGACACGCAGACTGAAGGGGCGGGGCGATCCGATGGATCGCCCCGCCCCATTTCGCGTTCAGGTGTTCAGGGTCTGGTGGCGAGGTAGATGGAGTTCGAGGACTGCCCTCCGGTGTAGGGGTTGTCGAACCAGATCTCGCGGTTTTCGACGGCGGTGAAGACTTCGGCGAGGGCCGCCATGAACTCGTCGTCGGCGGGGTCGTCCGACCACATCGCGAAGCAGCCGCCTGGGCGCAGGTGGGCGGACGCGGCGCGCAGGCCCTCGACGGTGTAGAACGCGGCGTGCGGCGAGTGCAGGACGTGCCGGGGAGTGTGGTCGATGTCGAGCAGGACCGCGTCGTAGCGGCGTTCGGGCTCGTCCGGATGGAAGCCCGCTTCACCCATCGCGGCGGCGAAGAAGTCGTTCTGGTCCAAGCGGACCCGCGGGTCTGCGGCCAGGCCCGCGGTGTCGGGGATCAGGTCCCTGCGGTGCCAGTCGATGACCGCCTCGGAGTACTCCACGACCGTGACGGCGGCGATGCGGGGATCTTCGAGGGCCGCTTGGGCGGTGTAGCCGAGGCCGAGGCCGCCGATGACGACGTCGAGGCCGGTGCCGGGCGTCCGGGCCAGGCCGAGGCGGGCGAGTTCGATCTCTGCGACGGGGAACAGGCTCGACATGAGGAACTCCTCGCCGAGTTTGACCTCGTAGACCTCGCTCCGCGCCGTCTCGTCGTACCGCCGCCTCAGGCTGATCTCACCCATCGGAGAAGGGCGCCAGTCCAGTTCCTCGAATCGAATGCTCACCCGCCAATCGAACCCCGCCGGTGCTCTCGTGTTCCGCGCGGGTCGGCAGACGGAGGTCAGACGCGGGCGAGTAGGGCCGTGAGGGCTGGGTTGGTGTGGGCTGTTCTCCAGGTGCAGAAGAGTTCTACGGTGTCGCGGGGCATGTCGGGGATGGTGAGGAATTCGAGGTTGGGGAGGGCGAGGGTTGCCGCGGAGCTGGGGACGAGGGCGACGCCGAGGCCGGCGTTGACGACGGCGGCGACCGTGTGGACCTGGCTGATGTGCTGGACGTAGCGGGGTTTGACGTGGGCGTTGCGGAAGGCGGCCACGACGAGTTCGTAGAAGTACCAGGCTTCGCTTGGGGAGTAGGTCACCACGTCGTGCTCGGCTATGTCGGCGAGCGTGGGGGCGTGGTCGAGGCTGGTCAGGGGGTGGCCGTGCGGTGCGGCCAGGACCAGGGTGTCGGTGGCGACCAGGCGTGAGTCGAGGATTTCCGAGCGGGGGACTTGGCGGACCAGGCCGACTTCGATCTCTCCGGCGAGGAGGGCGTCGAGCTGGGCGTGGGTGACCATTTCGCTGAGGACCAGGTCGACTTCCGGGAGTTCGGCGGCGGCGATCTTGATCCATTCGCCCAGGACCGTGAGGGCGGAGACGGCCGTGAAGCCGATCCGGATCGTTCCTGCCGTTCCCGCCGCCACTCTTCGGGCTCGCAGCGGAGCGATGTCGACCGAGGTGAGGAGGCGGCGGGCTTCTTCCAGGAACACCTTTCCCGCTGGTGTCAGGTCGGCCCCGGTGGCGTTGCGGGTGAACAGGGCGAAGCCGATCGTTCGCTCCAGGCGCTGGACCTGGCGGCTGAGCGGGGGCTGGGTCATGTGGAGGCGGGTGGCCGCGCGCCCGAAATGGCCCTCTTCGGCGACGGCGACGAAGCCGCGGAGCTGGTCGAGGGTGTAGCTGCCTTCGGTCATGCCTTGAAGGTATCGGGTGATGTCGAAACGGTGTTTGACGGGTATGGGAACTGCTTTTAGGGTCGTCCCATCCCTACGACCACAGGAGTTCCCCCCGAATGACCCGATTCGCCCCCGCGGAGATCCAGACGGCCCTCGGTTCCGGACTGCTGTCCTTCCCGGTGACGCATTTCCGCGACGACCTGACGTTCGACGAGCCCGCCTACCGCGAGAACCTGTCGCACCTCGCGTCGTTCCCGGCCGCCGGACTGTTCGCCGCGGGCGGCACCGGCGAGTTCTTCTCGCTGACCGCCGCGGAGACCGCGCAGGTCGTGCGGGCCGCGGTGAGCGAGTCGGCCGGGGCGGTCCCGATCGTGGCCCCGGCGGGTCTCGGCACGGCGCAGGCCGTCGCCTTCGCGAATGACGCCGAGGACGCGGGCGCCGATGCGGTGCTGCTGTTCCCGCCGTACCTGACCGAGGCCGGGCAGGACGGGCTGTTCGCGCATGTGAAGGCCGTCTGCGACGCGACCTCGCTGGGCGTCATCGTCTACCACCGCGCCAATGCGGTGTACGAGGTCAGTACTATTGCGCGCCTTGCCGATGCGTGCCCGAACTTCATCGGGTTCAAGGACGGGGTCGGGGACATCGAGTTCATGACCCGGCTGTACGCGACGTTGGGGGAGCGGCTCCTGTACGTCGGCGGGCTTCCCACCGCGGAGACGTTCGCGCTTCCCTACCTTCAGCTCGGAGTGACGACCTACTCGTCGGCGATCTTCAACTTCGTGCCCGAGTTCGCGCTCGCCTTCTACGAGGACGTGCGCGCGCAGAACTCAGCCGAGGTGTACCGGCGCCTCTCCGAGTTCGTCCTCCCTTACCTGGAGATCCGCAATCTCGGCAAGGGCTACGCCGTCTCGATCGTCAAGGCCGGGATGCGAGCGGTCGGACGGGACGCCGGGCCCGTCCGACCGCCTCTGACCGAGTTGAAGGACGAGGAGTTCGCTTTGCTCGCCGCACTCATCGAGAAGGCCGCCGCATGAGCCGGTTCCCCGACGTCGACCAGGCAGTTGCGGCCGCAGCCGCCGCCTTCCAGCCGTACCGGCAGACCTCGCCGAGTGCGCGAGCCGCGTTCCTCGACACGATCGCCGACCGCATCGAGGCGATCCCGGAGCTCCCCGAGACCGTCCACCGCGAGACGCATCTCCCGGTCGCCCGCGCCGAGAACGAGCGCGGCCGCACCTCAAACCAGCTCCGCATGTTCGCCCGCCTCCTCGAAGACGAGACCTGGAACCGGCCACGCACCGCACCGGGCGACCCCGACCTGCGGCTGCGGCACGTTCCGCTCGGGCCCGTCGCCGTGTTCGGCGCCAGCAACTTCCCGCTCGCGTTCTCCGCGGCCGGAGGCGACACCGCCGCCGCGCTGGCCGCCGGGGCGCCCGTGGTCGTCAAAGCCCATGAGGCGCATCCGGAGACGTCGAAGCTCGTCGGCAACGCGATCCGCGACGCGCTCAAGGCACACGGCCTGCCAGAAGGGGTCTTCACGCTCCTGTTCGGCCCCGGCCGCACCCTCGGCCAGGCGCTCGTCGCGCATCCCGGGATCAAGGCCGTGGCCTTCACCGGCTCGCGCGCCGCCGGGCTCGCTATCGCCGCGACCGCCGCCGCCAGGCCCGTGCCGGTCCCGGTGTACGCCGAGATGTCCAGCGTCAACCCCGTGTTCCTCCTGCCCGGCGCGCTCGCTGCGGACCCCGAGGGGCTCGCCCGCGGCTTCGCCGCCTCGGCGGTCCTCGGGTCAGGCCAGTTCTGCACGAACCCCGGACTCGTTTTCGCGCGCACCGGGACCGGACTCGACGCGTTCCTGGAGACCGCCGCCGCGGCCGTCAATGGGACGCCCGCGCAGCCCATGCTCACCGACGGCATCCGCGCCGCCTACGAGGCCGGCCGCGACCGCCTCGCCGCCCTCCCCGGGACCGCGCTCCTCGCCGAAGGGCCCGGCGAGCCCGCCGCCGCGCTGTACCGCACCGACGCCGCGACCTTCCTCGCCGAACCGGCCCTGCGGGACGAAGTGTTCGGGGCGACTTCGGTCATCGTGACCGTGGACTCCGAGGAGGAGACGCACCGGATCATCGACGTCCTCGAAGGCCAGCTCACCGCCACCATCCACACCAGACCCGGAGATGCTGACGAAGCGGCCCGGCTGGTGCCCCGGCTCGAACTGCTCGCCGGGCGGATCGTCCATGGCGGCTGGCCCACCGGCGTGGCGGTCGGCCCGGCCACCGTCCACGGCGGGCCGTTCCCCGCGACCACCGACGCGCGCACCACCTCAGTGGGGACGCTCGCGATCGACCGGTTCCTGCGCCCCGTCGCGTACCAGGACTTCCCCGCCGACCTCCTCCCCGAGGAGCTGCGGTGAGCACGCCCGTCGTCACCGGCCTCCGCGTCGTCCCCGTCGCGGGGCGCGACTCCATGCTGCTCAACCTGTCCGGCGCGCACGGCCCGTTCTTCACCCGCAACCTCGTGATCCTCACCGACGACTCCGGCGCGACCGGCGTCGGCGAGGTCCCCGGCGGGAAGGCCATCGCCGAGACCATCGAGGACGCCCGGCACCTCGTGGTCGGCAAGCCGATCGGGACCTGGAACGCGATCCTCACCGCCGTCAGGCGCGAGTTCGCGGGCCGCGACGCCGCCGGGCGCGGGCGCCAGACCTTCGACCAGCGCGTGGCCGTCCACGCCGAGACCGCGCTCGAAGCGGCCCTGCTCGACCTGCTCGGGAAGTACCTTGAGGTCCCGGCCGCGGCGCTGCTGGGAGACGGGATCCAGCGCGACCACGTCCCGGTCCTCGGGTACCTCTTCTACATCGGGGACAAGTCCAAGGCCGACCTCCCGTACCGCGACGGCGACGGTGATGCGGACGACTGGTTCCGCCTGCGCGACAAGGAGGCACTCACCCCTGAAGGGATCGTCGCCCTCGCCGAGGCCGCGTACGCCCGGTACGGCTTCCGGGACTTCAAGCTCAAAGGCGGCGTGCTCCCCGGTGTCGAGGAGGCCGCCGCGGTCACCGCGCTCGCCGAAAGGTTTCCCGAAGCTCGGATCACCCTGGACCCCAATGGGGCCTGGTCCCTCGAAGAGGCAATTGCCCTGTGTCGTAACCTAAGCGGCATTCTTGCCTATGCCGAGGACCCCTGCGGCGCCGAGGGCGGCTACTCCGGCCGGGAAGTGATGGCCGAGTTCCGCCGCGCCACCGGGATGCCCACCGCCACGAACATGATCGCCTGCGACTGGCGCGAACTCGGCCACGCCGTGCGCGCCGGCGCCGTCGACATCCCCCTCGCCGACCCGCACTTCTGGACCATGTCCGGCTCCGTGCGCGTCGCCCAGCTCTGCGAGGCGTGGGGCCTCACCTGGGGCTCCCACTCCAACAACCACTTCGACGTGTCGCTGGCGATGTTCACCCACGCCGCCGCGGCCGCCCCCGGCGCGATCACCGCGATCGACACCCACTGGATCTGGCAGGACGGCCAGCGCCTCACCAAGGCGCCCTTGCAGATCCGCGACGGCCGCATCGACGTCCCCGATGCGCCCGGACTCGGCGTCGAACTCGACCTGGACCAGGTCGAGGCGGCGCACGAGCGGTACCTGGAGCACGGCCTCGGCGCGCGCGACGACGCCGCGGCCATGCGGTACCTGGTCCCCGGCTGGACCTTCGACCCGAAGCGCCCCTGCCTGGGCTGATCCCATCCCTGCGAAACGAAACGCCTGAACACTCAATGAGGAGTCGAGAAAGCATGAACCCCTTCCCCCGACGCGGGCTGCTCGCCGCGGCCGCCGTCTCCCCGTTCGCCGCCCTCGCGGCCTGCGAGGTCCAGGGCGGCGACGCGGCCGACGGCGACTTCCCGAAGCGAGCCGTCGACTTCATGGTGCCCTTCGACCCGGGCGGGTCCGGCGACCTGATCAGCCGCGCGATCGCCAAGGCCGCCGAGGAGCCCCTGGGCCAGTCGCTCGCCGTCACCAACAAGCCCGGCGCGAACGGCGCCGTGGGCCTCAAGGAGCTGCTGTCGGGCAAGGCCGACGGCTACTCGATCGCCCTGGCCGTCAAGTCCCTGTTCGCGATCACGCCGCTGGCCGTGGAGGACCCGGACGCGGTCGTCATCGACGACCTGCGGATCATCACCACGCTTACCAACGAGGCGTACGTCCTCGTCGTGCACGCGGACTCGCCGTATCAGACCCTGGAGGACCTGCTCGCCGCCGACTCGGTCAACTACGCGACCACGGGCGTCGGCACCGGCTCGCAGCTGTCGGCGCAGCTCCTGTTCACCGGTGCGGGGATCGACGCGACCGACGTGCCCTTCGACGGCGGCGCCTCCGCCGTCACCGCCCTGCTCGGCCAGGAGGTCGACGCGGTGTCCGCGTCGCTCGCCGAGACGATGCCGCAGGTCGAGGCCGGTGAGCTGCGCCCGATCGCGGTGTTCTCCGAGGAGCGCAGCCCGTTCCTCCAGGACGTGCCGACCGCCGCCGAGGCCGGGTTCGACGTGGTCGTGGACCAGCGGCGCTTCATCGTCGCCCCCGCCGACGTCCCCGACGAGACCGCGGGGGTCCTCTCGCTCGCGTTCGAGGAGGCCCGCGAGGGCGCCGAGTACGGGCAGTTCCTCCAGGACAACTACATGGACCGCTGGGAGGTCGACAACCTGGAGGCCAGGACGCACCTCTCGGAGGCCGCCGCCGAGTACGCCGCCTTGGCGGAGGACGCGGGCCTCCAGCTCGGCGACGGCGCATGAGCGAGGCCGTCATGTCCGATGCCCAAGCGCCCCAAGAGGAGGGGTTCGAGGAGCCGCGCGCGGGCGGGCGCGTCCAGGCCGTCGTGGCCGGGGCGCTGCCGATCGCGCTCGGCGCGTTCGCGGCGTGGCTCGCGTTCGGGCTGCGGATCGGGACGCTCACCGCCCCCGGCCCGGGGCTGTGGCCCCTGGTCGTGGCCGCGCTGCTCGTCGCCTGCGGGGTCGGGATCGTCGTGGTCGCGGTGTCCGCCAAGGTCTTCGAGGCCGCGCCCGCGAACGGCACCGAGGCGTTCACACGCGGGACGGGCGCGGTGCTCGTCGCCGCGGCCGCGCTCGCGGTGTACGCGTCGCTGTTCGAGGTCGTCGGGTTCGAGGTGCCCACGCTGCTGCTGCTGTTCGCGTGGCTGCGGTTCCTCGGCCGCGAGTCGTGGCTGTCGAGCGCGGTCGTCGCCGTGGTCGCGACGGCCGTGGCGTACGCCCTGTTCATCCTCGGACTCGGTGTGCCGCTGCCGCACATCATCGCGTTCTAGCCGGAGCGGACCATGGACTTCTCAACCGTGCTCTCCGGCTTCGCGGTCGCGTTCGAGCCGCAGAACCTCCTGTTCTGCCTCATCGGCGTCACCGTGGGGATGCTCATCGGCGTGCTCCCGGGCCTGGGCCCGGCCGCGACGATCGCGATCCTGCTGCCGATCACGTACACGCTGGAGCCGACCGCGGCGGTCATCATGCTCGCGGGGATCTTCTACGGCGCCCAGTACGGCGGCACGATCACCTCGGTGCTTCTGCGGATGCCCGGCGAGGCCTCCACAGTAGTCACCGCCTTGGACGGGCACGCGCTGGCGCGCAAGGGCGAGGCCGGGCCCGCGCTCGGCGTCGCCGCCATCGCCTCGTTCATCGGCGGCACCGCCTCGATCCTGCTGCTGACGTTCATCGCGCCCGCCCTCGCGGGGGTCGCGCTGGCGTTCGGCCCGGCCGAGTACACCGTGCTGGCGCTCATCGGGATCTTCCTGGTGGGCACGCTGGGCTCCGGCTCGCTCATCAAGAGCGCCGCCGCGGCGGCGCTGGGCCTGCTCATCGCCACGGTGGGCCTGGACCCGCTGCTGGGGACGCCGCGGTTCACGTTCGGCACCGACCAGCTCGCCGACGGCATCGACTTCACGCTGGTCGCCATGGGGCTGTTCGGGGTCGGGGAGATCCTGTACAACCTGGAGCACCGGGACCGGCCCCAGCCCGCCGTGCCCGCCTTCGGGCGGGCGATCCCGAGCCGCCTCCACTGGCTGCGCTCGCGGATGGCGATCCTGCGTGGCTCGGTGACGGGCTTCGTGCTCGGCATCCTGCCGGGCGGGGGCGCGACCATGTCGTCGCTGGTGTCGTACGCGGTGGAGAAGCGGGTCGCGAAGGACCCGTCGCGGTTCGGCAAGGGCGCCATCGAAGGCGTCGCCGGGCCGGAGTCGGCGAACAACGCGGCGGCGACGTCCTCGTTCATCCCGCTGCTGACGCTGGGCATCCCGGCGAACGCGACGATGGCGGTCCTGTTCGGTGCGCTGATGCTGCAAGGGATCACGCCGGGACCGGGTCTGATGAACGAGCACCCGGACGTGTTCTGGGGCGTCGTCAACTCGATGTACGTCGGCAACCTCCTGCTTCTGGCGCTGAGCATCCCGCTCATCGGGGTGTTCGTGCGGATGCTCAAGGTGCGCCCGGGAATCCTCGCGCCGCTGACAGTGGTCATCACGATGCTCGGCGCGTACTCGATCCGCAACAACGCCTTCGACATGCTGCTCATGATCGGGCTGGGGCTGCTGGGCTACGGGATGCGCAAGCTCGGGTTCGAGCCGGGGCCGTTCGTGCTCGCGTTCGTCCTCGGCTCGCTCCTGGAGGCCTCGTTCCGGCGGTCGATGCGCCTGTTCGGAGGCGACGTCACCGAGTTCGTGCAGCGCCCCGTCTCGGGGACGCTCGTCGCGGTCCTGGTGCTCACCGTCGTGGTCGTCCCGGTCCTGCGGACCGTGCGCGCCAGGCAGACCGAGCGGGCCGCGGCCGACTGATGCGGTCAGGCGCCTTCGGGCCGCAGATATCCGAGCCGGCGGGACACCGTCCCGGCGGCCTCGGCCACGAGCGGCTCGAAGGCGGCGTCCGCGATGCGCGCCGTCGGACCGGCGACGCTGACCGAGCCGACGACTTCCCCGGCCTGGTCGAACACGGGCGCGCCGAAGCACGTGCTGGAGGCGTCGAACTCGCCGCGCTCCTCGGACCAGCCGCGGAGGCGGATCGCCTCGATTTCGCGGCGCAGGCGCGCGGGGTCGGTGATCGTCTCCTCGGTGAACCGCTCCAGCGTCAGCCCGCCGATGAGGGCCCCGGACCGCTCGGGGCCCAGCCCCGCCAGGTACGCCTTGCCGACCGCGGTGGCGTGCAACGGCCTTCGCGCGCCCAGCTCGGAGCGGACCTGCACGGCGTGGCGGCCCAGCTCCCGGAACACGAACACGATCTCGTCGCCGGAGAGGACCCCGAGGTTCACGGTCTCGCCGGTGCGCGCCGCGAGGTCGCGCAGGAGCGGCGGGGCCGCGGCGAACACGTCCATGCGCTGCACCGCGGCCATCGCCATGCGCGCGGCGGCGGGCCCGAGGCGCCATCGGCCGTCGGCGTGCGCGAGGTACTCGGCGGCCTGGAGCCGCTCCACGAGCCGGTAGACGGCGCTGCGGGATGCGCCCGTGGCCGCGACCAGCTCGGCGGTCGTGGCCCCGCCGCGCACCGTGAGCACGTCGAAGATCTCCAGGGCCCGGTCGAGCGAGCCTTTCGGGGGCGCCTCCGCGCGCGGCATGACCTCATCCTCCGCAGTCCGTGGCGGCGTTCGCGCCGGGTGTCCACAAGCGTAGTGGCGGCCGGGCACGCTCCCGTGCCGGGCCGCCCGCCGTCAGGCGCCGAACGTCTCCGCCGCCGTCGTCCAGGCCCGCGCCTGATCGCTCAGGCTCACCCCGATGCCCGGGCGGGCCGGGACGAGCATGCGCCCGCCCTCGGTCTCCAAGCGCTCGTTGAACAGCGGCTCCAGCCAGTCGAAGTGCTCGACCCACGGATCGTGCTCGTAGGCCGCGGCGAGATGCAGGTGCAGCTCCATGACGTAGTGCGGGGCCATGCGCAGGTGCGCGGCCTCGCCGAGCGCCATGATCTTCAGGAACGGCGTGATGCCGCCGACGCGCGGCGCGTCGGGCTGGATGAAGTCGGCGCCGCGGCGGCGGATCAGCTCGGCGTGCTCGGCGACGGAGGTGAGCATCTCGCCCGTGGCGATCGGCGTCGCCAGCTCGCGCGCGAGGTCGGCGTGGCCCTCCGCGTCGTACGCGTCGAGGGGCTCCTCGATCCACGTCAGGTCGAACTCCTCGAACGCCCGGCCCATGCGCACCGCGGTGCTCCGGTTCCACTGCTGGTTCGCGTCGACCATGAGGTCGATCCGGTCGCCGATCGCCTCCTTGACGGCCGCCACGCGCCGCAGGTCGAGCCTCGTGTCCGGCTGCCCCACTTTGATCTTGACGCCGCCGATCCCGCTCGCCGCCGTCGCGTGCGCGTTCTCGATGACCTCCTCGATGGAGGAGGACAGGAACCCGCCCGAGGTGTTGTAACAGGCCACCGAGTCGCGGTGGGCCCCAAGGAGCTTCGCGAGCGGGAGCCCGGCGCGCTTGGCCTTCAGGTCCCACAAAGCGATGTCGAACGCCGCGATCGCCTGCGTGGCAAGGCCGCTGCGGCCCACCGAGGCCCCGGCCCAGACCAGTTTCGTCCAGATCCGCTGGATGTCGCTGGGGTCCTCGCCGATGAGGTCCGGCGCGACCTCGCGCGCGTGCGCGAACTGGCCGGCGCCGCCCTTGCGCTTGGAGTAGCTGAAGCCCACGCCTTCGAGCCCCGACTCGGTGCGGATCTCCGCGAACAGGAACGCCACGTCGCGCAGCGGCTTCTGGCGCCCGGTCAGCACTTTCGCGTCGCTGATCGCGCCCTTGAGCGGCAGCGTCGCCGCCGAGACCCGGACCGACGCGATCCGGTCGGTGCTCGCCTCGCCGCGCCGCAGCGCGCTGAAATGCCGCTCGTTCGCGGCGGAGGTCTCAGCGGCGCTGGTGAAGTCGAGGAACGCGGAGTCGGTCAAGGGGTCCTCCCAGGACGAGCGTCCCGATGAACGGGACGGTATGCCGGTGAACGGGACGCTTCGAGCCTAGTTCACCTCCCGGCCCCCGCGCAAGATCCCCGCGGAGCCGCCTGTTCGAGGGGCGCTGTCGCACCCGCCGCATACTCTCGTGGCACTGAACCCCGCAGGCTTGAAGGATTCATATGACTGATCACGTTGCGCCCCAAGAAGACTCGCTGGAAATGCCGACCGGATGGGCCGCGCGGGCGATGTCGCGGCGGGGACGCCGGACCGGGAAGCCCGTCGTCCTCGACCCGGAGGCGGGGGAGAAGCTGCGGCGGAAGGTCGACGCCCGCGCCGAGAAGGTGCGGATCGCGCTGGCGCGCGAGGAGAACGCCGAGTACGCCGACGCGGCGGAGGCGTTCCTCGCCGGGAAGGCCGACCCGCGCGGCGCCGCCGCGGTCGCCGCGCTCATGTGCGACCCGCACGCCCGCCACCGCGAATCGTGGCTGCGCCCCGAGTTCGACGGCTGGGCCGTCGAGCACGGGCTCCCGTTCGCCGTCGCCGCCGCGGTCGAGCGCCTCGCCCTCCAGCACCACACCGGCAGCGGCAGCGGGTACGAGCACCGGGTCCTCGGCCCCGCGCACTTCGAGTACATGAGCCCGTTCATGCACGAGCACGAGCACGGCGGGCTCGCCGCCGTCCGCTCCCTCCTCGCCGACCTCCCCGACGCCGAGTACGCCGCGGTCGTCGCCGCCGTCGCCCCGGTCCGCGACACGCCCCTCAAGCAGATCTGCGCCGCGCTCCTCCTCCCCGACGAGACCGCCTGGGTGGACGAGGCCATGCCCGAGTACGCGCGGGCGCGCTCCTACGGCTGGTGCGACCCGCTCGTGCTCCAGTCCGCCAGCAGCGCAGCGCAACTCGACGCCGCCGGGATCACCGTGCTCAACGAGTACTACACCGACACGGCCGCCGTCGCCGCGCTCCTCACCTCCCTCGGTGCCGGGGCCCTCCCGATCATCGAGCGGACCTTCAGCCAGAACGGCCACCTGCACGCCGAGTTCCGCAAGACCCTCTACCGGGCCGTCGCCGCGCTGCCCTCCGACGCGGCCATGGACCTCCTCGTCAAGCGCCTCCACGAACCCCACGTGTTCGAGCCCGCAGCCGAGGCCGCCGCCCGCTTCCCGCAGCGCACCCTGCGCACCGTCCTCGCCCGCGCCGGGCGCACCAGCGGCGACGCCCGCTTCCGCCTCATCGCCCTCGCCTCCCTCGTCCCCGAGGCCGACCGCGCGTTCCTCGACGAGGCCGGGCGCGCCGCCCTCGACGCGCTCCTGGCCGAGAACGGCCGCGCCCCCGAGGCCGACCTCGCCGACGTCCCCGCGCTCCTCGCCACCCCGCCGTGGACCGTCAAGCGCGCTAAGGCCAAGTCCGTCGTCATCGAGGGGCTCGAAGCGCCCGAGGGCACCGCGATCCTCTGGGCCCCAGGCGAGCGCGAGGAGTGGGCGGGCCTCAAGGAGTACTGGGACGACGAGGACGCCGACGAGCCCGGACCCGACGCCCACGACTGGCAGATCGAGCAGTACCTCGTCTTCGGCGACCCCGCGAAGGCCGAGAAGTACCTCGACAAGTGGATCGCCAAGGACTACTACGGGTACGAGTACAGCGTCCTGCGCGTCCTCGCCCGCTACGGCGACCGCACCGCCGAGCGCGCCGTCGCCGCCGCCCGCAGGGACGCGACCTTCCAGCGCCTTCCCGGCCCGATCCTCGGCCTCGACGCCGCCCGCCTCGCCGCCGAGCGCTTCGACCGCCTCAAGTCCGCCCGCCCCTCGGCCGCGAAGTGGTTCGCGCGCCACGGCCTCGCCGCCGTCCCCTACCTTGTGCCCGACGCCCTCGGCGCCGACAAGAAGCTGCGCCGCTACGCCGAGACCGCGCTCCTCCACCTCGCCATGCGCTTCGGCGCGGCCGAGACCGCCGCCGCGTCCGAGCGCTTCGGACCCGAAGCGGCCCAAGCGATCGCCGCGCTCCTCGACGGCGACCCGCTCGAACCGCGCGGCGTCAAGCTCCCCAAGCCCGGCGCCTGGGCCTCCCCGGCGACCCTCCCGCAGGTCCTCCTCAAGGACGGCAGGGCCCTGCCCGCCGAGTCGGTGCGCCACCTGCTCACCGTCCTCGCGCTCGCCACCCCCGAGTACCCCTACCCGGGGCTCGACGTAGTCGCCGACGCCTGCGACAGGGCGTCCCTCGCCCGCTTCGGCCGCGCGGTGTTCCAGCTCTGGCTCTCGATCGGCGCGCCCCCCAAGGACTCCTGGGCCCTGACGCAGCTCGCGCACTTCGGCGAGGACGAGACGGTGTGGGCGCTGGCCCCGCTCATCCGCGAATGGCCCGGCCAGTCGCAGCACAAGCGCGCGGTCACCGGCCTGGCCGTGCTCGGCGCGCTCGGCTCCGAAGAGGCGCTGCGCGCCATCCAGGTCATCGCCGACCGCGTCAAGTTCAAGGCGCTCAAGGAGGAGGCGGGCCGCCAGATCGAGCGCATCGCCGCCGACCTCGGGCTCTCCCGCGAGCAGCTCGCCGACCGGCTCGTGCCGGACTTCGGGCTCGGCGAGGACGCCGCGCTCGTCCTCGACTACGGGCCGCGGAGGTTCACCGTCGCGTTCGACGAGGCCCTGAAGCCGTTCGTCACCGACGAGGACGGCAAGCCCCGCAAGGTGCTCCCCAAGCCCGGCGCGAAGGACGACCCGGATCTGGCCCCCGCCGCCTACCAGCGGTTCACGGCCCTGAAGAAGGAGCTGCGGGCCGTCGCCGCCGACCAGATCGCGCGTCTCGAAGCGGCCATGACCTCCACCCGCTCGTGGTCCCTTGAGGAGTTCCGCCGGTTCTTCGTGGACCACGCGCTCACCAGGCACCTCGCGCGCCGCCTCGTGTGGACCGCCGAGACCGGCGGGGTCCACACCGGGTTCCGCATCGCCGAGGACGGCTCCTTCAGCGACGCCGAGGACGAGACCGTGGACCTCCCCGCGGACGCCGCGATCCGCGTCGCCCACCCCGTCCACCTCGGGGACGCCATCGCCGCGTGGGCCGAGATCCTCGCCGACTACGAGATCCTCCAGCCCTTCGACCAGCTCGACCGGCCCGTGCTCGCCTTCACCGAGGAGGAGCTGGCGACCGGGCGCCTCACCCGCTTCGAGGGCGCGAAGGCCGACGTCGGGCGCGTGCTCGGCATGACCAAGCGCGGCTGGCGGCGCGCCTCCCCGGAGGACGGCGGCGTCGAACCGGGCCTCGCCTACAAGCTCCCGGGCGGCGGGTACGCGCTCATCGAGCTCGACCCGGGGATCTACGTCGGCGCGATCGGCGAGACCCCCGAGCAGACCGTCCGCGGCGTCCACCTCGCCGACCACGAGCGGTACTACTGGACCGCCGAGGAGACCGCGAAACGGGCCCGCCCCAAGGACGTCGACGCCGTCACCGCCGCCGAGGTCCTCGGCTCCCTGGCCCGCCTGACCGGCCGCTCCTGACCCGCTCACCTGCGGGGGTGTCGCACCGGGACCGTATCCTCGGGGCGGCACCCCCCACGCTGGAAAGACCGAGATGACGCCTGAAGCGCCCGCACTCCCCGCGGCCTGGACCGCGAAGCTCCTCCCGCGCCGCGGCACGCGCCCCGGGACGCCGACCGAGCCCGAGCCCGACGCCCCCGACCTCCTCGCCGAGCGGTTCGAGGTCCACGCCGACCTCCTCTCGCGCATCCTCCACATGAAGCGCAACCGCCGCCACCGCCAGCCGATCGACGACTACCTCTCGGGCGCACCGGACCTCGCCGGCGCCGTCGCCGCCGGGGAGCTGCTGCGGTACGTCGGCCCGCACACCCCCGACGAGTGGAGCCGCCTCGAACTCCACGCCTGGCTGCGCGCGCACGGCCTGGCGTGGGCCGCCAGCGCGTTCGTCGAGCGCCACGCGGTGGAGATCGCCGCCTACTACACCGAGGGTGTGCGCCCGCAGATGAGCGGCCTGCACCTCACCGCCGCCTCCTGGCACAGTTACCGGTCCCTGCACCGCGACATGGACAGCGGCCTCGTCGCCGAGCTCCGCGCGCACCTCGCCGCCGCCTCCGACGAGGAGTACCGGGCCGTCGTCGCGGCCGTCGCCGACCACCGCGGCGGCCCCTCGCAGCGCCTCGCCGCCGCGCTCCTCCTGCCCGACGAGGCCGACTGGACCGCCGAGGTCTGCGAGGAGTACCACGAGCACAACTCCTCCGGGGGCACCGACCGGTTCCTGTTCCACTTCGTCTCCAGGGCCGCCCACCTCAAGGCCGCCCGGGTCCACAAGTTCGAGGAGTACTACCTCGACGCCGAGCGCATCGCCGCCGCCCTCGACTCGTTGGGGGACCAGGCCTTCGGCCTCCTCTCCCGCACCTTCGGCACCCGCTGGCAGATCAGCGCCGACAACCGCCGCCTCCTCGCCAAGGGCCTCGCGCTCCTGCCGGAAGGGGCCGCGTACCTGGTCGCGAACCTCGACAGGCCGCACGCTTTCGACGGCGCGGTCGAAGGCGCCCGCCTCCATCCCGAGGCGGCGCTCCGCGCCTTCGCCGCGGCGGCCCCCGACGCCGCCCCCGCCCAGCGCGGGCGGCTCGCCGCCGTCGCCGAGGCGGCCGGGGCCCTCGGCGGCCTCGCCGCCGCCGAGCGCGCCGCCGTCGCGGGCCTCGCGCAGCGCACCGTCCCGGACGCCGACCCCGCCGACCTGCACTACCTGTTCACCGCCCCGCCCTGGACTGTCAAGCGCCGCAAGGCGAAGCCCCAGGTCATCGAGGGGCTCGAACCGGTCGGGGAGCCGCGCCTCGCCTGGAACGAGGGCGAACGGGAGCGCTGGCTCGACCTCGTCGCGAGCTATGTGGACGACCCGGAGACCGCCGCGAGCTGGCGCGGCCACTCCGCCCGCCGCCTCACCGGGGACTCGGCCCGCTACCTCCTGCCCTCCCTCCTCGCGTTCGGTCCCCCCGACGCCGCCGACCCGTACTACGGCCAGTGGCTCGCCTCCGACGCCGAACCCGGCCAGGACCAGATCCTCGCGATCCTCGCCCGCTACGGCCCCGAATCGATCCCCAAGGCCGTCAAGGCCGCCGAGTACTGCGAGTTCGACCAGGTCCTCGGCCCGGTGTTCAGCCTCGACGCCGCCAGGCACGTCGCCGAGCGGTACGCGCGCCGCAAGACCGACCGCGCGCTCGCCGCCGCCTGGTTCGCGCGCCACGGCATCGCCGTCGCCACCGTGCTCGTCCCCGACGCCCTCGGCGCCGACAAGGACCGCCGCAAGTACGCCGAGGCCGCGCTGTTCCACCTCGCGGTCCGCCTGGGCGACAAGGAGATCGTCGCCGCCGCCGCACCCTACGGCCCCGAGGCGGCCGCCGCCGTCGCCGCCCTCTTCGACGGCGACCCCCTCGAACCGCGCGGCGCGAAAGTCCCCAGGCCCGGCCCCTGGGCCGTGCCGGTCATGTTCCCGCAGGTCCTCCTCGAAGGACGCGAGCGCGCCCTGCCGGAGGACGCGGTGCGGCACCTGCTCACCGTCCTCGCGCTCGCCACCCCCGAGTACCCCTACCCGGGCCTCGACGTGGTCGCCGCGGCCTGCGACCGGGCGTCCCTCGCCCGCTTCTCCCGCGCGGTCTTCGAGCAGTGGCTCGCCGTCGGCGCGCCCGCGAAGGACCAGTGGGCGCTCACGCAGCTCGCGCACTTCGCCGAGGACGCGACGGTGTGGCTCCTGGCGGACCGCCTGCGCGAGTGGCCCGGCGACGGCCAGCACAAGCGCGCGGTCGCCGGCCTGGGCGTGCTCGGCGCGATCGGCACCGAGGAGGCGCTGCGCGCCGTCCAGACCACCGCCGACAAGGCCCAGTTCAAGGCCCTCATGTGGACCGCGCACGAGCAGATCGAGCGCATCGCCGCCGAACTCGGGCTCTCCCGCGACCAGCTCGCCGACCGGCTCGTGCCGGACTTCGGGCTCGGCGGGGACCTGACCGTCGACTACGGCACTCGGAAGTTCACCGTCGCCTTCGACGAGCAGTTGCGGCCCTTCGTGATCGACGAGGCCGGGAAGGCCCGCAAGAGCCTCCCCAAACCCGGTGCGAAGGACGACGACGCCGTCGCCGACGACGCCTACCAGCGGTTCCAGGCGCTGCGCAAGGAACTCAAGTCCGTCGCCAAGGAGCAGGTGACCCGCCTGGAGTCCGCGATGGTCTCGGGCCGCACCTGGGACGCGGGGGAGTTCCGCCGGCATCTCGTGGACCACGCCCTCACCGGGCACCTGGCCCGGCGCCTCGTGTGGCTCGCCGACGGGGCCGCGTTCCGCGTCGCCGAGGACGGCACCTTCAGCGACCTCGACGACGACGCGTTCGACCTCCCCGCGGGCGCCGCCGTGCGCCTCGCCCACCCCGCGCTCCTCGGCGAGGACACCGGCCGGTGGGCCGCACTGCTCGCCGACTACGAGATCCTCCAGCCGTTCGACCAGCTCGACCGGCCCGTGCTCGCCTTCACCGCAGCGGAACTGGCGACCGGCCGCCTCACCCGCTTCGAGGGCGCGACGGTCGACACCGGACGCCTCCTCGGCCTCTCCCGGCGCGGCTGGACCCGCGGCTACCCCGGCGACGGCGGGCTCGTCCCCGGGTTCACGTACGCGCTCGCGAGCCGCTGCTTCCTCGTCCTCCACGTCGCGCCCGGCATCGACCTCGCGTACACCGCCGAGCACCCGGTGCAGACCACCGCCTCCGTCCACCTCGCCGACCTCGGGACCTTCGGCACCGACCCCGTGCCCCCGACCGGCCCGATCGACCCCGTCGCCGCCGCCGAGGCCCTCGGCGCCCTCGCCCGCCTCACCGGCCACTGAACCGAAGGACCGCACATGACCTCCGAAGACCGCCTTGAGATCCCCGAAAGCTGGCTCGCCGAGCTGCCGCCGCGCCGCGGCGTGCGCCCCGGCGAGCCCGGGGAGCTCGACCCCAAGGCCCCGCTGCTCGTGCGCGGCCGCCTCAAGTCCCGCGACGCCGACCTGCGGGCCGCGTTCGGACCCGGCGCGAACACGTTGCACGCCGCCGCGGCGATCCGCCACCTCGACGGCGAGCCCGACCCCGCAGGGGCCGCGGCGCTCGCGGCCCTGAGCGAGCAGTCGGACCGCCGCGGCGGCGAGACGACGCTCCGGCCCGAACTCGACGCGTGGGTCCAGGACTTCGGCCTCCCGTTCGCCGTCGCCGCGTGCGCCGTCCGCCTCGGCATCCACGCGTGGAACCCCTCCGGCGGCTGGAACAAGCCCGACGCGCTGCCCGACCGCAGGATCAGGCCGGTGGGCCTCACCGAGATGAACCGGCTCTACTCCGAGCACAGCCGCGGCGTCAGCCGCCTCCGCGCGCTCCTCGCCGCCGCCTCCGACGACGAGTACGCCGCCGTCGCCGACGAGCTCGCCGAGCACCGCACCGACCCGGTCACGCGGTTCGCCGCCACGATCCTCATGCCCGAGCGCCTCGACTGGGCCGAGGAGACCTGCCGCGAGTACAAGGCCGGCGGGAACGGCTACTTCGACCCGCTCCTGTGGATCAACCTCGACCGCCCCGAACTCCTCACGGCCGCGGGCATCTCCAAGCTCGACCAGTGGCAGGTCAGCCGGTACGCCGCGACCGCGATCCTCGACAACCTCGGCACCGCCGCGCTCCCGTTCCTCATCAGTACCGGCCGCCAGCAGCTCGACGCGGGCGCCAAGCGCACCGTCCTCGACGCGATCGCCCTGGTGCCCGCCGACGAGGCCATGGCCCACCTCGTGTCCCGCCTCGACGAGGCCCAGGTCTTCGAGGTCGCGGTCGCCGCCGCCGCGCGCTTCCCCGGCCGCGTCCTGCGCGTCGTCGCCGCCGCCTCCCGCACCGCCGCGCCCGAGTTCGCGCCTCGCCTCGCCGCCGTCGCCGACGCCGTCCCCGCCGACGCCCGCGCGGCCCTCACCGGCGACGACGCGGCCGCGATCAGCGCGCTCCTCGCGCCCCCCGCGATCCCCGACGCCGACCCCGCCGACCTGCCCCCGATCCTCACCGCCCCGCCGTGGACCGCCAAGCGCGCCAAGCGCAAGCCCGCCGTCGTCGAGGTCGCCTCGGACGCGGCGCCCCAGGTCGTCTGGGCCGCGGGGGAGGCCGAGCGGTGGTCGAAGCCCGAGTACGACTACTTCCGGAACCACAGCGACGCCGACTGGCAGAAGATGCTCGACCGCGGCGGCGTCGGCCGCGGGGCCGTGCGCCACAACCACTCCGTCATGGTCACCTTCGCGCCCACGTCCTTCGCCCTCCAGGCGCTGGCGAAGTGGGACGGCTCGTTCAGCCCCTACACGACCGGCGACCTCAAGGTGGTCCTCGGCCGGTTCGGGCCGCTCGCCGCCGACAAGGTCGTCACCGCGCTGCGCTCGCACCCGACGTACCACGAGGCGCTCGTCCCGATCCTCAGCGTCGAGGCCGCCCGCCTCGCCGCCGACTGGTACGCCCGCCTCAAGGGCGCCCGCGCCTCGGCCGTCGCCTGGTTCGAGCGCCACGGCGCCGCGGCCGCGGCCCTGCTCGTCCCCGACGCGCTCGGCCCGGACAAGAAGCGCCGCGGCAACGCCGAAGGGGCCCTGTGGAACATCGCGCTGCGCATCGGCACCGAAGCGGTCACGGCCGCCGCCGAGCCGTACGGCCCCGAAGCCGTCGCCGCGGTCGCCGAACTGCTCTCGGGCGACCCGCTGGAGCCGCGCGGCGTCAAGGTCCCCAAGATCGGCGCGTGGGTCGCCCCGCGGCTCCTGCCGCAGGTGTTCACCGCCGCGGGCGACCGCGCGCTCCCGGCCGACTCGGTGCGCCACCTCGTCACCGTCCTCGCGCTGTCCACACCGGACTACCCGTACGCGGGGCTCGACGCGGCCGCCGCGGCCTGCGACCGCGCGTCCCTGACCCGTTTCTCCCGCGGCCTGTTCCGCCTGTGGCTGTCCTCCGGGTCGCCCTCCAAGGACGGGTGGGCGCTCACCCAGCTCGCCCACTTCGCCGACGACGACACCGTGCGCCTCCTCGCCCCGCTCGTGCGCGAATGGCCCGGCCAGGCGCAGCACAAGCGGGCCGTCAACGGCCTCGGCGTGCTCGGCGCGATCGGCTCCGAGGCGGCCCTGCGCGCCATCCAGGGCATTGCCGAGAAGGTGAAGTTCAAGGCGCTCAAGGAGGAGGCCCGCGTCCAGATCGCAGGCATCGCCGACAGCCTCGGCCTCACCCGCGAGCAGCTCGCCGACCGGCTCCTCCCGGACTTCGGCCTCGGCGAGGAGGGCGCGCTCGTCCTCGACTACGGGCCGCGCCGGTTCACCGTCGTCTTCGACGAGCAGCTCAAGCCGTTCGTCACCGACGAGGCCGGCAAGCCCCGCAAGAGCCTCCCCAAGCCCGGCGCGAAGGACGACGCCGAGCGGGCCGACGCCGCCTACAAGCGGTTCGCGCTCCTCAAGAAGGAGCTGCGCACCGTCTCCGCCGACCAGGTGCAGCGCCTCGAAGCGGCGATGATCAACGGCCGCACCTGGACCCGCGACGAGTTCGAGCGCTACTACGTGCGCCACCCGCTCACCTGGCACCTCGCCCGCCGCCTCGTGTGGTCCGCCGAAGCGAACGGCATGTCCACCGCGTTCCGCGTCGCCGAGGACCGCACCTACACCGACGTGGAGGACGACGCGTTCGAGCTCCCCGAGGACGCCGTGATCCGCCTCGACCACCCGATCCGCATGGGCGAGCGGGCCGCCGACTGGGCCGGCATCCTCGCCGACTACGAGATCCTGCAACCCTTCGAGCAGCTCTCCCGCCCGATCCTCGCGTTCACCGAGGAGGAGCTGTCCACCGGCAGCCTCGCCCGCTTCGACGGTGCGAAAGTCGAGGTCGGCAAGCTCCTCGGCCTCACCAGCAAGGGCTGGCACCGGTCCTCGCCCGAGGACGGCGGCGTCGAACCCGGCATCTACTTCCCGCTCCCCAACGGCGGGTTCGTCACCGTGGCCCTCGACCCGGGCATCTGGGTCGGCATGATCGCCGAGAACCCGGTCCAGACCCTCTCGGGCGTGCGCCTCATGGCCTCCGAGGACTACTGGTGGTCCGCCGCGGGCCGAAACCCCGAACCCAACCACCCCACCGACATCGACCCGGTGACCGCCTCCGAGGTCCTCGCGGCCCTCACCCGGATCACCGCCAAGGAGTGACCGCGGTCCTCCCCGAGGTCCTCTCCCCTCTCGAACAGCCGACGGTGCGATGACCTCGGGGGGATGTCGCACCCTGTCTCTATGATCTTGGGGAACCGACCGCCCCCCGCGAAGGACCGAAATGACCGAAACCGTTGCAGCGCAAGAAGATCGACTGATCCTTCCTGCCGAGTGGACGGGTCGGCTGCTGCCCCGGCGCGGGGACGGAAGGGGCGAAGCGGTCGAGCCGGACCCCGAGGCGCCGAAGAAGGCCGCGGTGATCCGCAACGAGCGCCGCGACGACCTCGTCGCGGCCCTCGAACACCCCGACTGCGACCCGGCCGCGGGCCGCGCCGGGCTGGCCCACCTCAACGGCGACCCGAGCCCCCTCGGCGCGGCGGCCGTCCTCAGCATCCTCCGCTTCGACGACCACTACCGCGGCGCGCTCTTCGAGACCGGCGGCGAGCACTCCGCCGCCAACCGGGAGCTGTACGCGGCCCTCGCCGCCGACCACGGCCTCCCGTTCGCCGTGGCCGCCGCCATGGAGGACCTCGCCCTCGACACGAGCTGGACCACCCCCGGCACCTGGTCCCCGAACTCCCTGCCCACCGTCGCCGCCGGGTCCTTCTCCAGCCTCAAGTGGACCGTCGTCTGGTCCGACCCGCAAGGGGCCCTGCCGCTCCTGCGCGGCCTCCTCGCCGCCGCCGAGGACGAGGAGTACGGCCGCGCCGTCGAGGCCGCGCGCGAGACCGGCGACACCGTCCTCAAGCTCATCGCCGCCGCCGTCCTGCTCCCCGGCCAGACCGACTGGGTCGACGCCGCCTGCCTCGCCCGCCACATCCAATCCGGGTACGCCGGGACCGCCGCCGTCGAGGCCGCCGTGCTCCGCTCGGTCTCCAGCGCCGGGCACCTGAAGTCGTTCCGCCTCCACAGCCTCCCGGCGCACCTGGTCCGCCCGAACCTCGTCGCCGAACTCGTGCGGGGCACCGGCTCCGCGATCCTCCCCGCGCTCGTCAAGACCCTCGACCAGCGCAGCCTCGACCTCGCCCAGCGGACCCTCCTGTTCGACGCGATCAGCCTGCTCCCCAGCGACGACGCCGCGCTCCTCATCGTCGAGCGCGTCGACCGGCCAGGCGCGCTCGCCGCCGTCAAGCGGGCCGCCGTCCTCCACCCCCGCCGGTTCGCGCGCGCCGTCGCCGCCCTCGCCGCGACCACCGCCCACGCCGACCGCTTCCGCCTCGCCGGGGCCCTCCGCCAAGAGGACGTGCCCCTCGCCGACGTCCTCGCCGACCTCCCCGAGACCGACCGCGCCGCCGTCGAAGCGCTCCTCGCCGAAGCCGCCCCCGCCGTCGCCGACACGCTCCCGCCCGCGCTCACCGCGCCCCCCTGGGCCGAGCGCAGGCGCCGCCGCGCCCCCGAGCCCCTCCCCGGACTCGCCGCCCCCGACACCGTCGAGATCGTCTGGGCCCCGGGCGAACACGAAGCCGCCCTCGCCCTCGAACCGGCCTTCGGCGAATGGGACGAGGCCGAGTACTGGGCCGCCGACACCGAACTGGGCCTCGGCTTCGCCGACCGCCTCCGCGGCCGCCTCGCCCGCGGCGGGGCCGCCGAGTCCCCCGCGATCCTCAAGAAGCTCAAGGACGCCCCCAAGTACGCGTACGCGCTCGTCCCCATCCGCAGCGCCGAAGCCGCCGCGCTCGCCGCCGACTGGTTCGCGCGACTCAAGTCCGCGCGCACCCACGCCGCCGACTGGCTCGACCGCCACGCCGAGCACGCCGTCCCGTTCCTCGTCCCCTGCGCCCTCGGCCCCGACAAGCGCCTGCGCGACGGCGGCGAAGCGGCCCTGCGCCACCTCGCCCGCCGCCTCGGCACCCCCGCCGTCCTCGCCGCCGCGCCCGCCGAGGCCCGCCCCCGCACCGCCGCGATCCTCGCCACCGACGCCCGCATCCCCCTCGCGGGCGCCGTCACCCCCGGCGCGTGGGCCGACCCCGCCATGCTCCCCCCGGTCATGCTGCGCGGCAGCGCCACCGCACCCCCCGCCACCGCGCTCCCCGCCGAGGCCGTCCGCCACCTCATCGCCGCCCTCGCACTGTGGACGCCGCGACTGCCGTTCCCCGGCGTCGACGACTACGCCGAGCACTGCGACCCCGCGTCCCTGCAACGCTTCTCGCTCGCCCTGTTCGACCTGTGGCTGCGCGCCGACGCCCCCAGCAAGGACTCCTGGGCCGTCGACCAGCTCGGCGCGTTCGGGAACGACGCCACCGCCGCCGTCCTCGGCCCGCTCGTCGCCGAATGGCCCGGCCGCAGCCAGCACGACCGCGCCCTCACCGGCCTCGACGTCCTCGCCCACATCGGCACCGAGGCCGCCTTCACCGCCCTGCGCGACATCGAGCGGTCCTTCAAGTTCCCCAACACCGCCTCCGAGCGCGCCCGCGAGCACGCCGAGCGCCTCGCCGCCGCCCGCGGCCTCACCTACGACGGCCTCGCCGACCGGCTCCTGCCCGACGCCGGGATCACCGACCCCGAGGCCCTCACCTTCGACTACGGCCCCAGGCGCTTCCACGTGACCTTCGACCGGCTCCTGACCCCGCACCTCACCGACGGCGACGGCAAGCCCCGCAAGGCCCTCCCCAAACCCGCCCAGCGCGACGACGCCGCCCTCGCCAAGGCGAGCCAGGCCCGCTACCGGGCCCTCGTCAAGGCCGTCGAGCTCACCGCCGAGGAGCAGTCCGAGCGCCTCCGCGCCGCGATGCTCACCGGCCGCGTCTTCACCCTCGACGACCTCCGCGTCCTCGACGCCCACCCCATCGCCGGGGTCTTCCCCCGCCGCCTCGTCTGGCACTCCGGCGGCACCGGCTTCCGCATCGCCGAGGACGGCGGCTTCGCCGACGTCCACGACCGCGTCTTCCACCCCGACCCCGCCGCGATCCGCCTCGCCCACCCCGCGCTCCTCGGCGACGACACCCCCGCCTGGATCGCCCTCATCGCCGACTACGAACTCCTGCAACCGTTCGACCAGCTCTCCCGCCCCGGCGACGGGTTCACCGCCGACGAGCTCGCCACCGGCCGCCTCACCCGCTTCGACGGCCACCGCGGCACCTTCCACGACCTCGGCGCCCGCCTCGGCTGGACCCAGACCCGCGCCTCCTTCGCCACCTCCGACGCCTGGGTCTGGCGCCTCCAGCGCGCCGTCCCCGGCGGCTGGCTCCTCGGCGACGTCGACCCCGAACCCGCCCGCCACGAGCCCGACCCGGCCGTCGTCCACACGCTCACGAACGTCCGCCTCCAGACCAACCGCAACCGCCGCCCCGACGCGGCCCGCCCCCTTCCGGGGAGCGCCGTCGACCCGGTGGCCGCCGCGGAACTCCTGGCCCGCCTCAACGGCCACACCGACCCGACCGACTAGAAAGCAGACGATGACCGCCAAGACCGCCGAACCGCGCCTCCAGAGGCCCCCCGCCGAGCAGCGCTACGCCGACGAGCTCGCCAAGCTCGCCGCCGAGGACGACGCCCCCCGCCCGCCCGGCTGGGCCCTGAGCCTCCAGGCCGCCCGCACGTTCATCTGCGGCGACGAGGCCCGCGGCATCGCCAAGAAGTTCGTCGGCGACCCCTCGCTCATCGACCGCGCCCTCGTCACCCTCGCCACCAGCCGCGGCCTCATGCTCGTCGGCGAGCCCGGCACCGCGAAGTCGCTCCTGTCCGAGCTCATCGCCGCCGCCGTCTCCGGCGACTCCACTCTCACCATCCAGGGCGGCGCCTCCACCACCGAGGACCAGATCGCCTACTCCTGGAACTACTCCCTCCTCGTCTCCGAAGGCCCCACGCAGCGCGCCCTCGTCCCCGCGCCCCTCCTGCGCGGCATGTCCGAAGGCCGCGTCGTGCGCTTCGAGGAGATCACCCGCTGCCCCCTCGAAGTCCAGGACTCGCTCCTGTCCCCGCTCTCCGACCGCGTGCTCGCCATCCCCGAGCTCGAAGGCGACTCCATGGTCTTCGCCCGCGAGGGCTTCAACATCATCGCCACCGCCAACACCCGCGACCGCGGCGTCAACGAGATGAGCGCGGCCCTCAAGCGCCGCTTCAACTTCGAGACCGTCTTCCCCATCGCCGACTTCAAGACCGAACTCGACCTCGTCGAGCACGAGGCCGCCAACGCGCTCGCCCGCTCCGGCGTCCCCCAGGCCCCCTCCCGGGACGTCCTCGAAGTGCTCGTGCGGGTCTTCCGCGACCTGCGCGTCGGCGACGCCAACGGCGGACGCCCCCAGGCCGTCATGTCCACCGCCGAAGCCGTGTCCGTGGCCCACGCCGTGGGCATCAAGGCGTGGTACCTGCGCGGCGGCAACGCCGAGGCCGGCGACATCGTCGACTGCATGGCCGGCGCCGCCGCCAAGGACTCCACCGAGGACCTCGCGCGCCTGCGCCGCTACCTGGAGCAGAAGGCCCCCAAGCGCAAGGGCCCGCACTGGCAGTCGCTCTACCAGGCCCGGAACCTGCTGCCCGGATGACCGACCGCCTCCACGTCCAGGGCGTGCGGCACCACTCGCCCGCCTGCGCCCGCCTCGTCGCCGAGCGGATCGAGGCGCTGCGGCCCGCGGCCGTGCTCATCGAGGGCCCGGCCGACTTCAACGACCGGCTCGGCGAGCTCGCGCTCGAACACGAACTGCCCGTGGCGATCTACTCGTATGCGAGCACCGACACCTCCGTGCGCCGCTCGTGGACCCCGCTGTGCGACTACTCGCCCGAGTGGACCGCGCTCACCGAGGGCCGCCGCATCGGCGCCGACGTCAAGTTCATCGACCTCCCCGCCTGGCACGACGCGTTCGACGGCGTCGAGAACCGCTACTCCGACGCCGAGCGCCGCTACACCGAGGCCACCGACCGGCTCTGCGCCGCGTTCAGCGCCGACAACCAGGACGCCCTGTGGGACCACCTGGTCGAGAACGCCGAGCCCGAGGGCCTCGCCGAGCGCCTCGACCACTACTTCGACCTGGTCCGCGGCGAAGCCGACGCGAACGGCACCGACACGGTCCGCGAAGCCCACATGGCCCAGTGGATCAGGGCCGCGCTGGCGGACACCGACGGCCCGGTCCTGGTGGTGTGCGGCGGCTTCCACGCGCCCGCGCTGCGCCGCCTCGCCGCCGAGGGCGAGACCGCGGCCCCCGATGTGCCGCGCCCGCCCGAGGGCACCGAGGTCGGCGGGTTCCTCGTCCCGTACTCGTTCCGGCGCCTCGACGCGTTCGCGGGCTACCAGTCCGGGATGCCCTCGCCGGAGTTCTACCAGCGCCTGTGGGAGGACGGCCCCGTCGTCGCGGCGGGCGCGCTCATGGAGCGGATCACGACCCGCCTGCGCGGCAAGGGACTCCACGTCTCCACTTCGGATCTCATCGGGGCCAGGGCGCTCACCGACGGGCTCGCGCGGCTGCGCGGGCACCGCGTGCCGGGCCGCACCGACCTCCTCGACGGCCTCGCGAGCGCGCTCATCAGCGACGACCTCGAAGCCCCGCTGCCGTGGACGCGGCGCGGGACCCTCACGGCCGGAACGCATCCGGTGGTCGTGGAGATGACCGCGGCCCTCACCGGCGAGCGCGTGGGCCGCCTCCACCCCGACACGCCCGCGCCGCCGCTCGTCGCGGACGCGCAGGCCGAGATGGAGCGCCTCGGGCTCGACAAGGACGGCTCGCTGCGCCTGGACCTCGCGCGCCCCGCCGACCTCGAACGCAGCCGGGTCCTGCACTGCCTGCGGCTGCTGAGCGTCCCCGGGGTCCGCCGGGACGACGGCCCGGCCGCGGGCGCCGACGTCACCGCCGAGGAGCACTGGACGCTCCGCCCCGGCGAGGAGCGGCTGCCCGCGCTCATCGAGGCGGGCGCGCTCGGCGCGACCCTCGGCGACGCGGCTCAGACCGTCCTGGAGCACCGCCTCGACCGCGACGGCGCCCTGGAAGCCCTGGCCTCCATCCTCTTCGACGCGGCCCTGTGCGGCCGCGCGCACCTGACCGACCGGCTCGGCGCCGCGGTGGAGGCGGCCGTGGCCGACTCCAGCGACGTCGCCGCCGTGGGCCAGGCGCTCGCCGTGGCGCTCGCGCTGTGGCGCCACGACCACCTGTTCGGCACGGCCGGGAGCGACCTGTACGGCTCGGTCGTCTCCTCGTGCTGCGACCGCATCCTGTGGCTGGTGGAGGGGCTCCACGCCCCGCCCGGGCCCGCCGAGCCGGGCCGCCTGCGCGCGCTCGTGGCGCTGCGCGACGCGGTGCGCCACGCCCCGGGGCTCGCCCCGGCCGCGGGCACGGTGACCGGTGCGGCCGACCGGATCGCGCTCGACCCGCAGGCCCCGCCGGACCTGCGCGGCGCGGCCCTCGGGCTCGCGTGGGCCCTGGGGGCCCCGGCCGAGGCCGCCGCGGCGGCCGAGGCGGAGGCCGCGCCCGACCGCCTCGGCGACTGGCTCGCCGGGCTGTTCTCGCTCGCCCGCGAGGAGGTGGTGGCCGAGGACGAGGGCGTCATCGCCGCCGTGGACGAGCTCGTGGGGGACCTGAACGAGGCCGAGTTCCTCGAAGCGCTCCCGGCGCTGCGCGGCGCGTTCGCGATGTTCCCGCCGCGCGAGCGGGGCCTCATCGCCGAGCGGGTCGTGTCGCTCCAGGGCGGCGGCGACGCCGCGTCCCTGACCGCGCGCCTGGAGGTCGACCCGGTGACCGTCGCGGGCTCGCTCGCGCTCGAAGCGCGCGTGGAGGCCGTCCTCGCCCGCGAGAACCTCGACTTCCGAACGGAGACTTCATGAGCGCGGACCTCGAACGCTGGCGGCTCATCCTCGGCCCGGCCGCCGAGCGCAGCACCGGCGGCCTGAGCCGGGAGAACGCGGGCCGCGACGCCGCCCTGGACTGGCTGTACGGCCGGGACGAGGACCTCGGCAAGCGCGACGTGCGCCGCGGCGGCGCGCGCGGCGCGGACCGCCATGGCGGCGACGAGCCCTCCATCGTGACCACTGTGGACTGGCTGGACAACATTCACCGGCTGTTCCCCAAGGAGACGATCGAGCGGCTCGAACGCGACGCGATCGAGCGCTACCAGATCAACGACGTGCTCACCGACCCCGACGTGCTGGCCCGGATCGAGCCGAACCCGGCGCTGCTCAAGGCGGTGCTCCAGACCAAGCACCTGATGAACCCCGCGGTCCTCAACGCCGCCAGGCGCATTGTCGAGGAGGTCGTGCGCCAGCTCGTGGAGAAGCTCTCGGTGCAGGTGCGCACGGTCTTCACCGGCAGCCGCAGCCGCAAGCCCAGCTTCCACCGCCGCGCCCGCGACTTCGACCTCAAGCGCACCCTCAAGGCCAACCTGAAGCACTACAGCCCCGAGGACCGCCAGGTCTCCATCGAGCGGCCCCACTTCCACTCGCGCACCTCCAAGCGCCTGGAGCAGTGGCAGCTCGTGCTCCTGGTGGACCAGTCCGGCTCGATGACCAGCTCGGTCATCCACTCCGCGGTGACGGCCGCGTGCCTGTACGCCCTGCCGGGCCTGAAGACCCATCTCGTCGCGTTCGACACCTCCGTCGTGGACATGACCTCCGAAGTGGACGACCCCGTGGAGCTGCTCATGAAGGTCCAGCTCGGCGGCGGCACCGACATCGCCAAGGCCGTGGACTACGCGGCCGGGCTCATCGAGAACCCGCGCCGCTCGATCGTCGCGCTCATCACCGACTTCTACGAGGGCGGCAGCGAGGCGCGGCTCGTCCACACCACGAAGCAGCTGTGCGAGCAGGGCACCCAGTTCCTCGGCCTCGCCGCGCTCGACGAGGAGGCGAACCCCTCCTACGACCGCAACCTCGCCAAGCGAATGTCCGACGTCGGCGCCCACATCGGCGCCATGACCCCCTCCCACCTGGTCGAATTCGTAGCGGAAAGGCTCGGCACGTGAGAGACGACCTCCTTGCCCTCACCCCGGACGCGCTGGCGGCCCTTGCCAACCGCGGCCTCGTCAAGCGCGCCGCGAAGGACCTCGACGCCGGGACCGTCCCGGAGCTGGCCCTCGCCGACGGCGCGCTCACCGCGGTCTTCCCCGACGGCGCCACCGCCGTGCTCCCCGCCGAAGGCGGCCTCGAAGCGGCCACCTGCTCCTGCGGGGCCCCCGGCAAGTGCCGCCACCGCGTCGGCGCGGTCCTCGCCTACCAGCGCGAGCAGGAGGCCGCCCCCGCCGCCGAAGCGGTCCCCGCCGACGCCGGGCCCGTGAAGACCCCCGCGGTCATCACCGACGACCAGCTCCGCGCCGCGTTCGGCCCGCACGCGTTCAAGGCCGCCGAGGCCACCCGCAAGGCCGGGTACACCGCCCGCCTCACCTGGCCCGGCCCCGACCAGCACGCGACCGCGGAGCTCCCGGCGGCCACCGTCAAGTTCCTCGTCCCCGGCGACGTCGGCTACGCCCACTCCGACGCCACCGGCCCCGCCCGCGACGCCGCGATCGTCCTCGCCGTCTGGGCATTCCGCGAAGCCGAGGCCGGCGCGGCCACCGTCAGCGTCGGCGGCTCGGACCCCGCCGAGACCCTCGCCGAATCGGTGCACCTGGTCCACCAGGTGCTCCTCGACGGCGCGGCCGGGGCCGACGCGGTCCTGCGCGCGGCCCTCCAGCGCGAGTCCAAGGCCCTGACCCGCCGCCGCGCCCACTGGCCCGCGGGGGCGGTCAACGACCTCATCGACCAGTTGCAGCGCTACGAGGACCGCTCCGCGGCCTACGACCCGCACCGCCTCGCCGTGCTCCTCGCCGAGATCCCCGCCCGTGCCAGGGCCGCCGCCCACCCCACCGGCACCCCCGCCGCGCACGTCCTCGGCTCCGAGGAGGCGGACGCGACCCCGCTGACCCTGGTGCGCCTCACCGGGCTCGGCGCGCGCGTCGGCACCGAAGGGGACCGCCGCACCCTGGAGCTGTACCTCGCGCAGCCCGAGACCGGCATGGTCCTCTCCATCCGCCGCGACTGGCCGATCCCCGAGAACGAGCAGGTCACCGGCGCCGACGTGGCCGCCCGCCGCCTCGCCGGGTGCCGCATCGGCTCCCTCGCGGCCGGGAACACCGTCACCGAGGCCGCCACCCGCACCGCCGCCCGCGCCCTCAAACTCGGGACCGGCCGCCTCGCCAAGACCCAGGTCCTCCCGCTCGGCCTCGCCTGGAACGACCTCCCGGCCACGTTGCGCGCCACCGACCTCGACGCGCTCGCCGCCGAACTGGGGGAGCGCCCGCCCGCGCTGGTGCGCGCCCGCGTGGCCGCCGAGTCGCTGCGCGTCCTCGCCGTCGAGTCCACCGAGCTCCTCGGCTACGACCCCGCCTCGCAGCGCCTCCACGCGCTGGTCACCGGCCCCGACGGCGGCACCGCCCGGGTCCTGGTCGCGCACACCTCGGCCGCGCCCGGCGCGCTCGAAGCCGCCGAGCAGGCCCTGAACGCGGGCCCGCTCGCGGTCGCCGGGCACGTCCACCGCCACCGCGGGGAGCTCATCGTCGAGCCGACCGCGATCCTCACCCCCGACGGCCCGGTCGTCCCCGACCTGGCCCCCGGCGACGACTCCGCGGAGCTGGAAGCCGCGGGGGAGTCCGCGGCCGCCGAGCCGGTCTCGGCGGCGATCGAGGACGCGATCGCGGTGTGCGCGGACCTGGCGCACCAGGGCCTGCGCCGCTCCCGCGAGCCCTCCCGGGTCCGCGTCGAGGCCGCCGCCTCGGCCCTGAACCGGGTCGGGCTCCAAAGGGCCGCAACGGATTTCGTGCACCTGTCCAAAGCGTTGGGGAACGAGGACGAGGCCGCGAAGAGCGCCGCCTGGACCGCCGCCGCCGTCCGGATGCTGGTCACCGCTGAGCTACACTAGCCGTCTCTTGGGAAGATCCCCAGCCACAACACCAGCCACTCGGACACCACCGGGACCAACCGTCCCCTCCGCAGAGTCGGCGATCCACCACGAAGCAAAGCAATGAGGCTTTCCGTGCCACACACTGTGATCGACCTGCAAGACCCGATCTTCCTCGCCCACCGCGGCGGCAAGCTCCGCACCTCGACCACCGTCCCCCTCGACAGCCGCGAGGACCTCTCCGTCGCCTACACGCCCGGCGTGGCCCGCGTGTGCGAGGCCATCGCCGCCGACGAGTCCCTGGCCCGCACGCACACCTGGCGCTCCAACCTCGTCGCCGTGGTCACCGACGGCACCGCCGTCCTCGGCCTCGGCGACATCGGCCCCGCCGCGTCCCTGCCCGTCATGGAGGGCAAGGCCGCGCTGTTCCGCCAGTTCGCCGACGTGGACGCCGTCCCGATCTGCCTGGACACCAAGGACCCCGACGAGATCGTCGCGGCCGTCGCCGCCATCGCGCCGTCCTTCGGCGGCATCAACCTGGAGGACATCGCCGCGCCGCGCTGCTTCGACATCGAGGACCGCCTCAAGGCCCTCCTCGACATCCCGGTGTTCCACGACGACCAGCACGGCACCGCCGTCGTCGTCCTCGCCGCGCTCACCAACGCCCTGCGCCTCCAGGACCGCCGCGCCGCCGACCTCACGGTCACCGTCGTCGGCGCCGGGGCCGCGGGCGTCGCCATCACCAAGATCCTCACCGAGGCCGGCGTCGGCGACGTCGTCGTCTGCGACTCCACCGGCATCATCCACGAAGGACGCGGCCGCTTCAACTCCGTGAAGGCCCGCCTCGCCGCCGCCACCAACCGCGAGGGCCGCCGCGGCGACGTCACCGAGGCCCTCCGCGGCGCCGACGTCCTCGTCGGCGTCTCCGGCGGCACGATCCCAGAGTCCGCGCTGGAAGGCATGGCCGACGACGCGATCGTGTTCGCCCTCGCGAACCCGACCCCGGAGGTCGCCCCCGAGACCGCGCTCAAGCACGCCGCTATCGTCGCCACCGGCCGCAGCGACTACCCGAACCAGATCAACAACGTCCTCGCGTTCCCGGGGATCTTCCGCGGCGCCCTCGACGCCGGCGCCGCCGAGATCACCGAGGCGATGAAACTCGCCGCGGCCCAGGCCATCGCCGACATCGCCGCCGACGACCTCGCCGCCGACCGCATCGTCCCCTCCCCGCTCGACCCGCGGGTGGCCCCCGCGGTCGCCGCCGCCGTCAAGGCCGCGGCCTGAACCACCGGAACGAACGGCCCGGCGGCCTCCGCCGGGCCGTTCCCCCGTTCGGACGCAAGGGAACACAGGGTGGCCGCGAGCTGTCATACTGCGAGGACGTGCCCCCGATGCCGCACTGAACCCTCCCCGGAAGGAGACGAGCAGTGGCGGAGCCCAAACCCCCGAACCTGCGCACCCGCGTCTCCACCGGCCTCCTCGCCGTCGTCGCGATCCCCCTCGTCCTGCCCGCCGCCGAACCCCTCTTCCAGGGCAACCTCACCCTCCGCATCCTCATCGCCGTCGCCCTCGTCGTCCCCGGCGCCGTCATCGGCCTCCGCGGCCTCCTGCGCCGCCGCACCGCCCCGCGCGCCGCCGAGGACCGCGCCGACCTCCACGACTCCCTCGTCCTCCTCGCCGGAGCCGTCGAGGAGGAGTGGTCCGCCGAGGCCGTCCGCCTCGACCTCGCCCCCGGCGCCCACGCCCTCATCGACGTCCGCTGGCGCACCGCGCCCGGCCGCGGCGGGGCCTGGGGCGACCAGACCGGCAGCCTCTCCGAACTCGTCGAGCTCTACGACCAGACCGACCACCACACCCTCGTCGTCCTCGGCGACCCCGAGTCCGGCAAGACCGCCTCCATGGTCAACCTGACCCTCGCGCTCCTCGCCGCCCGCCCGAAGGACTCCGACGCCCCCGTCCCCGTCCTCTTCCCCCTCGCCGACTGGGACCCCGACAAGAGCCTCGAAGACTGGCTCGTGCGCCGCCTCGCCGACCAGCACGCGTGGCTCGGCGCCGACGAGCACGGCCGCGACCTGCCCCGCCGCCTCGTCCGCGGCGGCCTCATCCTGCCCGTCCTCGACGCCCTCGACGAGGCCCCCGCCAAGGCCCCGCGCACCGCCGTCCACTCCCGCGCCGCCCTCATCGAGGCCGTCAAGGGCTCACGGCACCTCCCCGGCGTCGTCGTCTCCTCCCGCCGCGCCGAGTACTGGGAGGCCGAACGGCACGCCCGCCGCTCCGACGCCGTCGTCATCGAGCTCCAGCGCCTCGACACCGAGCAGATCCGCCTCTACCTCGAAGCCGCGCTCACCGGCCGCGAACGCCCCCGCTGGGACCCCGTATTCGCCGCCCTCGACACCGGCGGCCCCCTCGCCGACGCCCTCGCCACGCCCCTCGTCCTCTCCCTGGCCCCCAAGGTCTTCGACGGCACGAGCGACCTGGCCGATCCCGCCCGCGTCACCGCCTTCGACGGCCCCGAGGCCCTCAAAGCCCACGTCCTGCGCGAGTTCGCGCCCTCCCGCTTCGCCCTCGCCCCCGACGAGGAGGACCGCCGCAAGGGCCGCGTCGCCCGCGAGGACGCCATGCGCTGGCTCGCCTCCATCGCCCGCGGCACCGCCCGCGGCGGCGAGCGCGAACCCGTCCGCTGGTGGCGGCTCTCCCTCCTCGCCCGCCGCGCCACCCGCATCGCCGCGTGCGCCGTCGGCGCGGGCCTGAGCTTCGCGTCCGTGTTCACCGGCGCCGCGATCGGGTTCGCCCGCACCGGCATCGGCACCCCCGCCACCCTCGCGCTCGCCGTCTTCCTCGGCCTCGTCGCCGCCGTCGCCCTCGGCACCGCCTGCTACCGCAACCAGCCGCCCGCCCCCGCCGAGACGCAGGTGCAAGTGGACGGACAGCACCTCATGGCCGCCCTGAAGAGCGGCGTCCCCATCTTCATCTTCGCCACCGTCGCCGGGATCGCCATGGTCGGCGTGACCCGCGGGCCCATCGTCGGCTTCGCGTTCGCCGTCCCCATCGCCGCCATGTACGCGATGGTCGCCCCCGACGCCGAGCCCACCGCCACCAACCCCCGGCTCCTGCTCCGCCGCGACCTGCGCGTCGGCTACGTCTTCGGCGCCGCCTACGGCCTCCCCGCGTTCCTCGTCGGCCTCCTCGTGTCCGGCGACTGGCGCCTGGGCGCGGCCTTCGGCGTCACCGCGGCCCTCGCGGGCGCGACGCTCTACGGCCTCCAGTGGTTCTTCGCCCTCCAGGGCGGCAAGGCGGGCGCGGCCGCGTTCGTCCATCTCGGACTCGCGGTGCTCGCGCTCGCGCCGCGCGGGCACCTGCCGTGGCACGTCATGCGGTTCCTCGAAGAGGCCCACCAGCGCGGCGTGCTGCGCCGCCAGGCCGGGGGCGCGTACGTGTTCCGGCACGAGAGCGTGGCCGCGGCGATCGAGGCGTGGACGCCCGCGTCAGTTCTGCCACGCCCCCGCGGTGAACGAGAAGGAGCGCAGGCGCTTCCTGAGGTCGAGTGACGCGGGGTCGATCCCGAGCTCGCGCAGGTACACCGCGGAGTCCTGGGTCCCGTCCGGGAACCCGCCCGCGTCCCCGGGGAACGGCAGGACCCGGCACGGCACGGGCCGGTCCGGCGCTTCGACGAGCATGCGCCGCTTGGCCTCCGCGCGCTCGCGCCACAGGGCGAGCCACCCGCCCGCGGGCCGCTCCCGCAGCTCCTCGGCGCCGAGCCCGAGGTGCTCGGCCCACAGCCGCCGCCGCAGCGCCGCGATCTGCGCGCCCGTGGTCGCCGCCCCGGTCCCGTCGAAGTCGGCGATCGACAGGTTCACCTCCGTGGCCCGCGCGTCGCCGTCCGCGCCGGACCCGAACGCCCCGATGAGCCTGCCGCCCAGCCGCATCGGCCATGAGGCCCGCGCCTGGTGCTCGGACGCGAGCTGCGAGAGCCCGTCCAGGTTCGCCGAACCGACGGTGGCCCACGCGTCGTCCGCGACGGCCACTTTGGAGTGGATGTGGGTGCGGATCACCGAGCGGCCCTGGTGGCTCCACGCGGTGAACACCCCGAGCCGCTCCGCGGCGTCCCCGGCCTTGCGGAACAGCCGGTGGAGCGCGTCGCGCTGCCACCGCGGGTACCCGGGGATGTCGGGCCGGGAGTTGAGCAGCGCGATCACTTGCAACGCCTCGTTGCCGCGCAGCGCCGCCGCGACGGCGTCGGCGACCTCCACCGACGTCAGGTACTGGTTCTCCAGGTACACGAAGTCCCCGGCCCGTTCCAGTGCCCGCCGGTACGACTCGAAGATCCCGGTCTCGCCCTGCGGCAGGCCCCGGTACCGCGCCCCGTGGAGGGTGCGGGTCACCTGGACCTGGAGCGTCCCCGCGGGTTCGGGCGGCTCGGCCGGCGGGAGGTCGGCGGGTCCGGCGTGGGCCCAGTGGAGCCCGAACGCGGCGTCGAGGTCGGCGACCGCGGGGCCGCGCACGACCGCGCTCACGTCGTGCGTCGGCGCGAGGACCGAACTGCGCCAGCGCAGGTGCCCGCGCCGCGGGTCGTCCACGAGGTGCCCGGTCCCGTCGAAGTACTCCTGCGCGAAGATCGAGCCGATCGAGAACGCGGTGCGCCCGTCGACCACGAACAGCTTGGCGTGGACGGGGACGGCCTGCGGGGTGCGCAGCCGCCTGGTCCGGACCTGCGCTCCGCACCGCTTGAAGTACCGCTCGACCTGCCGCGAGGTGTTCGCGGGGGACCAGGCCGGGAGCACGTGGTTGAGCAGGACGCTCACCTCGGCGCCGTTCGCGGCTGCCTGCGCGAGCCGCTCCTCCAGCCTGACGCTCCCGGGCGCGCCGCGCCTGCCCTCGACGGGCCCGCCGAAGCCCATGCGCACGTGCGGAAGGTCGAGCATGAACAGCAGGCACCGCACGGACTCGCGCGCGGACCCGACGGCCTCGGCCAGGCGCCCCCACGCGTCCTCGTTGTCGATCAAGAACTCCACGGCGTTCCCGCCGGTCGGGCGCGGCCCCTGCGCGGCGGCGGGGTTCACTCGGCTGGCGCCTTCGCGGCCCACAGTCCCCTTGCGCGCCAGGAGATGAGCGAGGCGATCGTCCCGGCCGCGATGCCCGCGGCGAGGTCGGCGACGTAGTGCTGGTGCATGAACAGCGTCGAGAGCACGATGAGCGCGCACCACGCCGTGCAGAGCGCGCCCGCCTTGCCGCCGTAGCGGAGCCAGTGGATCGCGAACACCGTGGAGAACCCGGTGTGCAGGCTCGGGAAGGCGTTGTACGGCTCGTCGTTGCCGTACACGAACCGCACCAGGTCCGGCAGGAACCCCTCCCCGATCTCCGTCGGGCGCTCCACATAGGTCTGCAACGTCAGGTAGCACGCGTACGCGATGAGCAGCAGGACGATCCCCGCGAGCAGCGTGCTCAGCGCCAGGTCCGCGTCCTTGCGGGCGAACGCGACCGCGGTGAGGACCGCGAGGAGGAACGCCGAGAGGTACGGGATCGCGAACGCGGGCACGAACGGGATGTGCTCGTCCAGCGGCGTGCGCGGGATCCAGTCGGCGGGGCCGTGGTTCAGGGCCCCGTAGCAGGAGTAGAGCCCGCCGAGGACGAGGGCGAACCCGAGCGCGAACAGGACCTCGCGCCGGGTCCGGAGGGGGTGAGCGGTCATCGTGTCAGCTTGGCACATGCGCGCTTCGGATGCGGCGCAGCCGCTTCGGGCCCCCGCGCCGACTCACGCCTCGGCGAGGAGCCCGGCGAGCGCGGCGATCACCTCGCGGCCCTCGACCTGCGAGGCCCATTCGCGGGGGAGCGCGGCGTGGCCGTACGCCGCGCCGTAGAGGTTTCCGAGGATCGCGCCGGTCGAGTCGGAGTCGCCGCCGTGGCTGACGGACGCGACGAGCCCGTCCCGCACGTCGTCGGTCCCGAGCAGGCAGTACACGGCGATCGCGAGCGCCTCCTCGGCCACCCAGCCCTCCCCGAGCGGCGCGCACGTGTTCGGCCCGGGCGGCACGTTCCCGGCGAGCGCGTACGCCGCCTGGAGCGCGTCGGCGGTCTCGGACCGGTCGAGGGTGCGGCGCAGGTGGAGCATCGTCTCGGACACCGCCTTCTGCGGGGCCTCGCCGTTCGTCAAGCGGGCCGTGATCATCGCGAACGCGCCCGCGGAGGACCCGGCGGTCGGGTGCCCGTGCGTGAGCGCGGAGCACTGCTCGGCGAGCGCGTACGCCGCTTCGGGACCGAACCGCAGCCCGAAGGGGGCCGAGCGCATGACGGTGCCGCAGCCCTTCGAGTTCGGGTTGACGCCCGGCCGCGCCCCGTGCGCGAGCCCGGAGATGCACGCGTTGCCGGGCGCGCGCCGCGCGTACAGCCACGGCTGCGCCGCGAGCCCCTCGGACGCCAAGGGCGGCATGGGCTCCCGCTGCGTCTCCAGCCACCGCAGGTACGCCTCCCGCACCGACTCGACCTCGTCGCCGGGAGCCGCCAGGAGCAGCCCCTCGACGGTGAACAGCGTCATCTGCGTGTCGTCGGAGACCCGGTTGTACCGCATCTCGGTGACCCCTTCGGGGCCGAACTCCTCCTCGATGAACCGCCAGGCGTCGAACTCGACCTGGTACCCGAGGGCGTCGCCGACCGCGCCGCCGACGAGGCAGCCGAGGACGCGGTCGTGCCGCGTGAGCGCTTCAGTCACGCCGGGATTCTATGGCGTCCTTGCCTGTCCGCCCTCCACCACTCGGCCCGTGTCGCCCGGACCGGCCCCGGACGCGCCTTCATGACCCCCGCCACAGCGGTTTGCGTTCGAGCGCGCTCGAAGCCATAGCGTCGTCCCCATGCAGCAGGACACCTGGATCATCACCGGCGCGAACCGCGGCTTCGGCCGCTCCCTCGCCGCCGCCGCACTCGCGAACGGCCACAACGTGGTCGCCGCCGTCCGCGACCCGAAGCAGCTCGACGACCTGGCCGCCGCCCACCCCGGCCGCCTCGCCGCGATCGCCTTCGACGTCACCGACACCGAGGCCGCCCCCGGGCTCGCCGCCGCCGCGCTCGAACGCTTCGGCCGCATCGACGCCCTCGTCAACAACGCCGGGGGCGCGGTCGTCGGCGCCGTCGAGGAGGTCGCCGACCGTCGCCTGCGCGACCAGATGGACCTCCACCTCTTCGGCCCCGCCGCGCTCGTGCGCGCCGTCCTCCCCGCCATGCGCGCCCAGGGCCGCGGCACGATCGTCCAGATGAGCAGCCAGGGCGGGCGGATCTCCTTCCCCGGCGTCTCGGCCTACTCCGCCTCCAAGTTCGCCCTCGAAGGCTGGTCCGAGTCCCTCGCGGGCGAGGTCGCGCCCTTCGGCGTCCGCGTCATGATCGTGGAGCCCAGCCGCTTCCGCACCGGCTTCCACGGCGCCCTCGACTTCGCCGACGCCGCGGCCGCCTACGGCGACAGCCTCGCCGCCGTCCGCGCCGACATGGCAGGCGTCGCGGGACGCCAGGAAGGCGACCCCGACAAGGCCGCCCGCATCATCCTCGACCTCGTCGCCGCCGACGACCCGCCGCTGCGCCTGCCCCTCGGCGCCGAGGCCGTGCGGCGACTCGCCGACGCCCACCGGCACGGCCTCGCCGAAGTGAACCGCCTCGCCGACATCGCCCGCAGTGCCGACTTCGACGCAGTGGCCCCCTCCGTCCGCCCGGTCTAGGGTTCAGCCCATGGCCACCGAAGAACTGCTCGCGCGGGCCCTGGAGTCCCTCGGCGACGACGGCCCGGTCTCGGCCGAGGCGATCCGCCGCCTCACCGACCCCGCCGCCGTCCCCGAGTCGATGACGATCGCCGAGGCCGCCGACCTCCTCGACGTCTCGGCCCACACGCTCCGCTACTACGAGCGCGCCGGACTCGTCGCGGTCGCCCGCGACGGCCTCGGCCACCGCGTCTACGACGCCGAGGCGGTCCGCCGCCTCGTCTTCCTCACCCGGATGCGCCTGTCCGGCATGCCCATGCGCGACCTCCAGCACTACATCGCGCTGGTCGACGCGGGCGAGGCCACCGTGCCCGAGCGCCTCGACATGCTCATCGAGCACCGCGACACCGTGCGCCGCCGCATCCGCGAGCTGACGCTCTCCCTCGCCGCCACCGAGTTCAAGATCGCCGCGTACGGCGGCGGGGCCGCCCCCGAATCCGTGGAATGACGAACGGCCCCGGGCATCCGCCCGGGTCCGTCCTCACGTCTCGCCTACGCGGCCGGTTCGGGCTCGCGCTCCACGATGAAGTCGCCCTCGCGCTCGCCGTGGATCTCGTAGTGCAGCGGCACCGCGTCGGTGCTCGGCTCCCGCTTGCGCAGGCTGAACGGCACCGCGACCACGGCCGCCCACAGCACGCCCGCGCCGAGCATGTGCAGGCCCACCAGCAGCACCGGCAGGTCCAGGTAGTACTGCGTGTACCCGATGACGCCCTGGAGGAGCTCCACGACCAGCAGCACGTACGCCGTGCGGACCGCGCGCTCGGGGGCCTTGACGGCGTGCAGCGCCGCGATGAGCGCCACCGTCATGCCCACCAGCAGCCACACCAGGTCCGCGTGGAACTGCGACATCATCGCCGGGTCGAGGCCGTTGCGCGGCGTGTCGGCGTCGCCCGCGTGCGGGCCCGAGCCGGTCACGATCGCGCCGAGCACGATCACCGCGGCTGCCACCCCGACCAGGCCGCGCCCCAGCAGCACCACCGGGCGGGGGACCAGTGGCACCACCGCGCCGTCGGGCTCGCCCGAGCGCACGTACAGCGCGATCGAGAGCGCCACGAGCGGGATCGACGCCAGGAAGTGCAGGCCCACCACCCATGGGTTCAGGCCGGTCCACACGGTGATCCCGCCCAGGACGGCCTGCACCGGGACGTACAGGCACGCCCCGAACGCCAGCTTCACCAGCGACGGCCGCCGCGGCACCCGCAGCCACGCCGCGAGCAGCGCGGCCACCGCGATCGCCACGAGCACCCAGGTCAGCACCCGGTTCCCGAACTCGATCGCCCCGTAGATCCCCATCTCGGGGGTCGCCACGAGGGAGTCCTCGGTGCACTTGGGCCACTCCGGGCAGCCCAGGCCCGACTCGGTCAGGCGCACCGCGCCGCCGGTCACGATGATGCCGATATTGGCGATCACACTGGCCAGCGCCCACCGGCGCACCGCGCCCGGCTTGCTGAACCACCGCTGCAACAGGTTCACCCGGCGAATGTATATGCCGCCCCGGGACGGGAACCCCCCGCCGTGCAAGGGTGTGCGCCAGGCGTCCCCGAGCCGTGTGAGGTTAGGCAAACCTGCGTGCCCCGTCTCACGATCGACCGTCTCGACGGTTCCCAGCGAATTAAGTAACATTTATCTTGTGGAAATGGTGACGAGGGCGACCAGCCACTCGACGGACGGGGACACCCGCCGCCGAGTGACCCGCCTCCTGCTCGAACGCGGCCACGCCACGGCCGCCGACCTCGCGCGGGACCTCGGCATCACCGCCACCGCCACCCGCCGCCATCTCGACGCGATGGAGGCCGAAGGCCAGGTCGAGACCCGCGTGGTCAAGACCTCCGGACGCGGACGGCCCGCCAGGAGCTACCAGCTCACGCCCGCCGCCCGCACCTCCTTCGGCCACACCTACGACGACCTCGCGATGGAGGCGCTCCGCTGGATCCGCCGCTTCGAAGGCGAAGGGGCCGTCAGCGGCTTCGCCGCCGAGCAGGTCGCGCGCCTGGAGGCCCGATGCCGGGCCGCCCTGGACGCGGTCGACGCGGACGATCCGATGGCGAGGGCGCAGGCGCTGGCCTCTGCCATGTCGAGCGAGGGCTACGCCGCCACGGCGTCGGTCATCGCCTCCGGCGGGCAGATCTGCCAGCACCACTGCCCGGTGGCGGGCGTGGCCGCGGAGTTCCCGCAGCTGTGCGAGGCGGAGACCAGGGTGATCAGCCGCCTGCTGGGCGTCCACGTCCAGCGCCTGGCGACGATCGCCAACGGGGACGGGGTGTGCACCACCCATGTCCCCGGCTCGAACCGCGGCCGCAAGGCCGCACACGGCGCCGGGGGACGCGGACCGATCCCGCTGCCCGCCCCCGAGCGCGCGCAGACCGACAACCCGACAGGTCGAAGGTGAGACTTCAGATGACCGACACGCAGAAGAGCGAACCCCTGAGCCAGGAGGAGGCCCTCGCCTCCCTGGAGCGGTACGAGTACGGCTGGGCCGACTCCGACGCCGCCGGGGCGAACGCGCGGCGCGGCCTGACCGAGGAGGTCGTCCGCGACATCTCCGCGCGCAAGAACGAGCCCGAATGGATGCTCGACCTGCGCCTCAAGGGCCTCAAGCTGTTCGGCCGCAAGCCCATGCCGAACTGGGGCGCCGACCTCTCGGGCATCGACTTCGACAACATCAAGTACTACGTCGAGGCGTCCGAGAAGCAGGCCGAGTCCTGGGAGGACCTGCCCGAGGACATCAAGAAGACCTACGACAAGCTGGGCATCCCCGAGGCCGAGCGCCAGCAGCTCGTCTCCGGCGTGGCCGCCCAGTACGAGTCCACGGTGCTCTACCACTCCATCCGCGAGGACCTGGAGCAGCAGGGCGTCGTCTTCATGGACACCGACACCGGCCTCAAGGAGCACCCGGAGATCTTCAAGGAGTACTTCGGCTCCGTGATCCCGGTGGGCGACAACAAGTTCGCGGCGCTCAACACCGCGACCTGGTCGGGCGGCTCGTTCATCTACGTCCCCAAGGGCGTCCACGTGGACATCCCGCTCCAGGCCTACTTCCGGATCAACACCGAGAACATGGGCCAGTTCGAGCGCACGCTCATCATCGCCGACGAGGGCTCGTTCGTGCACTACATCGAGGGCTGCACCGCCCCCGTGTACTCCTCGGACTCGCTGCACTCCGCGGTCGTGGAGATCATCGTGAAGAAGGACGCCCGCGTCCGGTACACCACGATCCAGAACTGGTCCTCGAACGTGTACAACCTGGTCACCAAGCGCGCGGTCGCCGAGCAGGGCGCCACCATGGAGTGGGTCGACGGCAACCTCGGCTCGAAGGTCACCATGAAGTACCCGGCCGTGGTCATGGTCGGCGAGCACGCCAAGGGCGAGGTCCTGTCGGTCGCCATGGCCGGCGAGGGCCAGCACCAGGACACCGGCGCGAAGATGACGCACGCCGCGCCGCACACCTCCTCGACCATCGTGTCGAAGTCGATCTCCCGCGGCGGCGGGCGCACCTCCTACCGCGGCCTGGTCCAGGTCGACGAGGGCTCCCACCACGCGAAGTCCACCGTCAAGTGCGACGCGCTCCTGGTCGACACCATCTCGCGCTCCGACACGTACCCGTACGTCGACATCCGCGAGGACGACGTCGACATGGGCCACGAGGCCACGGTCTCCAAGATCGGCGAGGACCAGATGTTCTACCTCATGAGCCGCGGGCTCACCGAGGACGAGGCGGCCGCGATGATCGTGCGCGGCTTCATCGAGCCGATCGCCAAGGAGCTGCCGATGGAGTACGCCCTGGAGCTGAACCGCCTGATCGAACTCCAGATGGAAGGCGCGGTCGGTTAAGCGACCCGGCCCGGAGACTAGGAACCAGAGTTTTCTATGAGCATTGAAGTGGCGCCCAAGCCGCACACCCACGGCCTCGGCGAGGTGCCCCCGAAGACGAAGTCGCAGCTCCTGCGCTCGTTCGACCCGGAGGAGTTCCCGGAGCTGAACGGCCGCGAGGAGGACTGGCGGTACACGCCCGTCAAGCGCCTCGCCGGGCTCGACGCGACCGGCACCGCCCCGGCGGCCAAGGCCGCCGAGTACGCCGTGCGCAACCTGCCCGAAGGGGTCACCGCCCAGGCCGTCGGCAAGGACGACCGGCGGCTCGGCTCGATCCTGACCCCGTTCGACCGCCCCAGCGCGGTCGCGTGGTCCAAGACCGAGAAGGCCCTCCTCGTGTCCGTCGCGCCCGAGACCGCCGTGTCCGAGCCCGTCTGGATCGACGTCACCGGCGGCGGCCTCGACGGCGCCACCTGGGCCCACACCTACATCGAGATCGGCCGCCACGCCGACGCGACGCTGATCGTGCGCCACACCGGCGCCGCCCGCCTCGGCGACAACGTGGAGATCTCGGTCGCCGACGGCGCGCACCTGCGCCTGGTCGTCCTCGCCGAATGGGACCGCGAGTCCACCCACGTCGAGCACCAGAAGGCCCGCCTCGGCACCGACGCGAAGCTCGACCACATCGCCGTCACGCTCGGCGGCGACCTGGTCCGCCAGTACCTGTCGGTCGACTACGCCGGCCGCGGCGGCTCCGTCGACGCCTACGGCCTGTACTTCGCCGACACCGGCCAGCACCTGGAGCAGCGCCAGCTCGTGGACCACTCCGTCCCCGACTGCCGCTCGAACGTCAACTACCGCGGCGCGCTCCAGGGCGACACCGCGCGCACCGTCTGGGTCGGCGACATCCTCATCCAGGACGCCGCCACCGGCACCGACACGTACGAGATCAACCGCAACCTCGTCCTCTCCGACGGCGCCCGCGCCGTCTCGGTCCCCAACCTGGAGATCGAGACCGGCGAGATCGCCGGCGCCGGCCACGCGTCCACGACCGGCCGCTTCGACGAGGAGCACCTGTTCTACCTCCAGTCCCGCGGCATCCCCGAGGCCGAGGCCCGCCGCCTCGTCGTCAAGGGCTTCTTCAACGAGATCGTCGCCAAGGTCCCCGACGAGGCCCTCCGCGAGGAGCTCACCGAACTCGTCGTCGCCCGCCTGGACGCAGGAGCCGCGGCCAAATGACCGATCCCGACTTCCTGCGCGTGTGCGCGCTCGACGACCTGCCGGAGTCCGAGCCCGTCGCGGCCGACATCCACGGCACGTCGATCGTGCTCGTGCGCAAGTCAGACGAGGTGTTCGCCCTCTACGACGAGTGCTCCCACGCCGCCGTGGCGCTCTCCGAAGGCGACATCGACGACTGCTCGATCGAGTGCTGGCTGCACGGGTCCATGTTCGACCTGCGCACCGGCAAGCCGTCCGGGCCGCCCGCCACCGCGCCCGTCCCGACCTACCCGGTCGAGCTGCGCGACGGCGACGTCTACCTCAGCCTGAAGCCCAAGACCACCGAAAACGCCTAGAGGAAACCTGTAGCAATGAGCAAGCTTGAGATCCGCGACCTGCACGTCTCGGTCAACACCGACGAGGGCGCCAAGCCGATCCTGCACGGCGTCGACCTGACCATCAACTCCGGGGAGACCCACGCCATCATGGGCCCCAACGGGTCCGGCAAGTCGACCCTGGCCTACTCGCTGGCCGGGCACCCGAAGTACGAGATCACCGGCGGCACGGTCCTCCTCGACGGCGACGACGTCCTCGCCATGACCGTCGACGAGCGCGCCCGCGCCGGACTCTTCCTCGCCATGCAGTACCCGGTCGAGGTCCCCGGCGTCAGCGTCTCCAACTTCCTGCGCACCGCCAAGACCGCGGTCGACGGCGAGGCCCCCAAGCTCCGCACCTGGATGAAGGACCTCAAGGGCGCCATGGCCGAGCTGAAGATGGACGAGGCGTTCATCAACCGCAACGTCAACGAGGGCTTCTCCGGCGGCGAGAAGAAGCGCCACGAGATCGTCCAGATGGAGCTCCTCAAGCCCAAGTTCGCGATCCTCGACGAGACCGACTCCGGCCTCGACGTCGACGCCCTCCGCGTCGTCTCCGAAGGCATCAACCACGCCAAGGAGACCACCGACTCCGGCGTCCTCCTCATCACCCACTACACCCGCATCCTGCGGTACGTGAAGCCCGACTTCGTGCACGTCTTCGTCGACGGCCGGATCGCCGAAGAAGGCGGCCCCGAACTCGCCGAGAAGCTCGAAGCCGAAGGCTACGAGTCCTACGTCGGCACGAAGGCCGCCTAGACCAGGAGGAGCCCGTGGAGGCTGTCACCAAGCTCGACGTCGAAGCCGTCCGCGCCGACTTCCCGATCCTCAAACGCATGATCGGGGACAAGCAGCTCGCCTACCTGGACTCCGCTGCGACCTCGCAGAAGCCCGTCCAGGTCGTCGACGCCATGCGCCGGTTCACCGACCACTCGAACGCGAACATCTCGCGCTCGGTCCACACCCTCGGCGCCGAGGCGACCGAGGCCTACGAGGGCGCCCGCGCCCGGGTCGCCGCCTTCATCGGCGCCCCCAGCGCCGACGAAGTGGTGTTCACCAAGAACTCCACCGAGGCCATCAACCTGCTCGCCTACGCGTTCCAGAACGCCGCGCTCGACCCGCACGCCGACCCGAGACTCCGCCTCGCCCCCGGCGACGAGATCGTCGTGACCGAGATGGAGCACCACGCGAACCTGATCCCGTGGCAGCAGCTCGCCCAGCGCACCGGCGCCGTCCTCAAATGGATCGGCATCACCGACCACGGCCGCCTCGACCTCGAATCGGTCCCCGACGTCATCACCGAACGCACCAAGCTCGTGTCGTTCACGCACGTCGCGAACCTGCTCGGCACCGTCAACCCGACCTCGCAGATCACCGCCCGCGCCCGCGAAGTCGGGGCGCTGGTCGGCCTCGACGCCTCCCAGTCCGTCCCGCACCTCCCCGTGAACGTCGCCGAACTCGGGGTCGACTTCATCGCCTTCACCGGACACAAGATGCTCGGGCCCACCGGCATCGGCGTCCTCTGGGCGAAAGCGGACCTCCTCGACGCCATGCCGCCGTTCCTCACGGGCGGCTCCATGATCAAGACCGTCACCATGGAGAAGACGACCTTCGCCGACGCGCCCGCCAAGTTCGAGGCCGGCACGCCGCCGATCGCCGAAGCCGTGGGCCTCGCCGCCGCCGTCGACTACCTCGACGCGCTCGGCATGGAGAACGTCCGCGCCCACGAGAAGGAACTCGCCGGGTACATGCTGGAGCACCTGGAGACCGTCGACGGCCTCCAGATCATCGGACCCCGCGTCCCGATCGGCCGCTCCGCCACCGTCTCCTTCACGCTCGAAGGCGTCCACCCGCACGACGTCGGCCAGGTCCTCGACGCCGAGGCCGTCGCCGTCCGCGTCGGACACCACTGCGCCAAACCCACCTGCGACCGCTTCGGCGTCAACGCCACCACCCGCGCCTCCGCGTACGTGTACAACACGCACGAGGAAATAGACCGGCTCGTGGACGCGTTGGGCAAGGTGCGAAAGGTGTTCACCTGATGAATCTCGACGAGCTGTACCAGGAAGTCATCCTGGACCACTACAAGCACCCGCGCGGCGCCGGCCTGCGCGAACCCTACGAGGGCGAGTCGCACCAGGTCAACCCGACCTGCGGCGACGAGATCACCCTCCGGGTCCACGTCGACGGCGACAAGGTCGCCGACGTCTCCTACGAGAACGTCGGCTGCTCGATCTCCAAGGCCTCCGCCTCCGTCCTCTACGAGCTCGTCAGCGGCGCCACCGTCGACGACGCGCTGGCCCGCCTGGCCGAGTTCACCGAGCTCATGAACTCCAAGGGCCAGGGCGAGGGCGACGAGGAGACCCTGGAGGACGCCGTCGCGTTCGCGGGCGTCTCGAAGTACCCGATGCGCGTCAAGTGCGCGCTCCTGGGCTGGATGGCGTTCAAGGACGCCCTGGTCCGCGCCGAAGCGGCCTCGACCTCCGGAAGGACCGACGCATGACCGACACTGTCAAGGCCAAAGAGGACGACATCCTCGAAGCCATGAAGGACGTCGTCGACCCCGAGCTGGGCATCAACGTGGTCGACCTCGGCCTCATCTACGGCGTGCACGTGGACGAGACCAACGTCGTCACCCTCGACATGACCCTGACCTCGGCGGCCTGCCCGCTGACCGACGTCATCGAGGACCAGTCCCGCTCCGCCCTGTGCTCCGGCGCCGAAGGCGGCCTCGCCTCCGACCTGCGGATCAACTGGGTGTGGATCCCGCCGTGGGGCCCGGACAAGATCACCGACGACGGCCGCGACCAGCTCCGGGCACTTGGCTTCAACGTCTAGAGCCCGCCCGGCCCCCGGCGGGGGCCGGATCGTCGAGATCGAGCCCGAGCGCCTCAGGCGCTGGGTCGAGAACTTCGCCGCGAGGAACGGCGGCATCGCCGCCCACCACGCCGAAGGCAACGCCTGGACGATCGAATCGAACGAGGGGACGTCGGCCGGTGTCCGATGGGCACTGGCCGACGGCCTCCCCGCGGGCTGGCTCCTCGACGGCGACCCGCTCACCGCCGCCGAGCGCCTGAGCGCCTACGCCCTCGAACCGCGGCGCATCGCCGTGCTCCTCGCCCGCAAGGGCGCCTACTCGGTCGGCGTCCTCGACGACGGCCGCATCGAGGCCTCCAAGACCGGCACCGCCTACGTCCAGGGCAAGACCAAGGCGGGCGGCCAGTCCCAGCAGCGCTTCGCCCGCCGCCGCGAGGGCCAGGCCCACGCCGCCGAGAAGCGCGCCCGCGACGCGGCCTTCGCCGTCCTCGGCAGCGCCCGCTTCGACTCCCTCGTCACCGGCGGCGTCGTGGACGGCATCCTCGAAGACCCCCGCCTCGCCCATCTCAAACCGGCGGCCCACTTCGGCGACATCGCCGAACCCAAGCAGTCCCTCCTCACCGAGACCGCCTACCGCGCCATAGCCTTCCGCGTCCGCGTCGTCCCGGGCGGCGCCGACTTACACTGAGGCCGTCCCGCCCCCTCCACGAAGGACGCCGCCATCAGCACCTCACCCGCCCGCGCCCTCGTCCTCGCGGCCGCGATCCAACTGGTCCGCTTCGGCCTCATCGTCGGCGCCATCGAGATCGCCCCCGACCTCGGCATCGGCGGCTGGTACACGGGCCTGTTCGCCAACGCCGTGTGCGCCGCCTTTGCCGTCGGGGTCGTCACTTGGCTGAAGCTGTGGAAGCACTCGGGCCTGCTCGTCCTCTGGAAGTCCAAGAGGGCCGCGCTCCTGCTGCTCCCCTTCGCGATCGAGGCCCTGGTCTGGCTCGCCTACCCCGGCGGCTTCGTGTCCCAGGCCCCCGGGGTCGGCCTGTGGGCCCTGACGCTTCTCCTCGTCGGCGTCAACGAGGAGCTCACCTCGCGCGTCGCGGTCCTCCAGACCCTCCGCACGGCCTTCTCCTCCACCTGGGCCGTCGTGCTCTCCGGCGTCATGTTCGGCCTCCAGCACCTCTCGCTCCTCGCCACCGGCAGCCCCTCCACCGAGGACCTCCTCACCATCCTCGTGCTCACCGGTGTCTACGGCTTCGCCCTGGGCGCCTACCAGTTCCGCTTCGCCTGGGTCCTCCCGCTCGTCCTCTGCCACGCCGCCAGCGACTTCACCCAGATCCTCACCACCGAGCCCGTCCCCTTCGCGATGCACGTCGCCATCGCCCTCGCCCTCCTCGCCTACGGCGTCTGGCTCCTCAAAGGCCGCAGGGAAGCCCCGACCGGCGCGCCCCTGATCCCGCCGCGCTAAGCTCACTGAAACGACTGTTTCAGTAAGGAGTGATGCGATGGCCGACTCCACAGGTTTCTCACTCTCGGGGCGCACCGCCCTCGTGACCGGCTCCGTGCGCGGGCTCGGACTCGAAATGGCCCGCAGCCTCGCGGCCGCGGGCGCGCGCGTGGCGGTCAACGGCCGGGACCCGGCCACGGTCGAACCCGTCGTGGCGGGCCTGCGGGACGAGGGCCTCGACGTCGTCGCCGCGCCGTTCGACGTGACCGACCAGGACGCCGCCGGGCGCGCGCTCGACCGCCTCGGCCCGGTCGACGTGCTCGTCAACAACGTCGGCCACCGCGACCGCCGCGGCCTCGACGAGGTGACCCCGGCCGAGCTCGCCCGCATGATCGACGTCCACCTCGTCTCGGCCTACGCCCTCGCCCAGCGGGTGGCCGCGGGCCTGGCCGAGCGCGGCGGCCCCGGCAGGATCATCAACGTCTCCTCGGTCATCGGCCAGCTCGGCCGCGTCGGCGACGTCGCCTACGCCACCGCCAAAGCGGGCCTCGACGGCCTCACCCGCGCCCTCGCCGCCGACCTCGGCCCCACCGGCACCACCGTCAACGCCGTCGCCCCGGGCCCCTTCGCCACCGAGGTCAACGCCGCCCTCGTGGCCGACCCCGCCTGGTCCCAGTGGATCCGCACCCGCACCGCCCTCGGCCGCTGGGGCCGTCCCCCCGAAATCGCTGGCGCCGTCGTCTTCCTCGCCAGCGACGCCGCCTCCTTCATCACCGGCCAGACCCTCGCGGTGGACGGCGGCGTCACCGCCATCCTCTGACCCCCGCCGGTCGCGGCGCCACGCCACCGCGACCGGCGGACCGGTTGACGCTGCTGACCGCTGACGCCAGGCTGCTGAGTCTTGGCCGGGACTTCATCGCCGACTCGACCGTGTAGGTCACTCCAGGGCGAGGTCGACCAGGCGTTCGGCGTGGAGGCGGGTGGAGTCGAAGACCGGGACCGGGCTGTCGGCGTCGTCCACAAGGAGGGTGATCTCCGTGCAGCCGTAGATGATCCCCTCGCAGCCGCGGGCGGCGAGGCGGGTCATGACGCGGCGGTACTCGTCCCGGGAGTCGGGGTTCACGACGCCGAGGGTGAGCTCGTCGTAGATGACGCCGTGGACGGCGTCGCGGTCGTCCGCGGGCGGGACGAGGACCTCGATGCCGTGCGCGGCCATGCGCTCGGTGTAGAACCCCATCTCCATCGTGAACCTGGTGGCGAGGAGGCCGACCCGGGTGGCCCCCGCGGCGCGGACGCGGTCGGCGGTGGCGTCGACGAGGTGGGCGAACGGGACCGCGACGGCCGCTTCGATGCGGTCGGCGACGAGGTGCATCGTGTTGGTGCACAGGCCGATGAGGTCGGCGCCGCCGCGTTCGAGGGCCGCGGCCGCGTCGGCGAGGAGCTTCCCGGCGCCGTCCCAGTCCCCGTCGCGCTGCATCGCCTCGACCTCCGCGAAGTCGACGGTGACCATGAGGCTGCGGGCGTTGTGCTGGCCGCCGAGGCGGTTCCTGACGTCCTCGTTGACGAGCCGGTAGTACTCGGCGGACGACTCCCAGGACATGCCGCCGATGAGTCCGATGGTGCGCATCGCCCCATTGTGCCCCGGCACGCGAAGGCCGCCCCGGCGACGCCGGGGCGGCCTCCTCGCGGTGCGGTCAGGCGGCGGCGAAGGTGAGGGCTGTGGACCAGCCTCCTTGGATCTGGTCCTGGACCTTCATGTGGAGCAGTTGGAACGCTTCGAGCGCGCGGGCGTGCTTGAGGGCGCCGACGTCGATCGGGCGCAGGTCGCCGTCGAGGCAGAGCTGGACGACGGTCTGCTTGGCGTCCGGGTCGTCGGCCGCGACGAAGACGTCGAGGCGGACGGTCTCGGCGAGGCGCGAGGCGAAGGTCGTGTTGAACGCCTTGACGACCCGCGCGCCGGGCGCGGCCGCGGCGATCTCCTCTGCGGCGGACTTCCCCTCGGGCGTGACGAGCCCGTCGAAGGTGCTGAAGTCGACCGGGTTGCAGATGTCGATCACGGTCTTGCCCGCGAGGTCCCCGGCCCACATCTCGGCGACCTGCTTGCTGCCCTCGTACGGCGTCGCCAGGACGATGACCTCGGCCCCGGCGGCGCTGTCGAGCGGTTCGCCCGCGGCGCTGTCGCCGAGTTCGGCGGCCAGGTCGGCGGCCTTGTCGGGCTCGCGGTCGGCGATGCGCACCCGGTGCCCGCCGCGCACGAGGCGCAGCCCGATGCCGCGCGCCATGTTGCCCGAGCCCACGATCAGGACTTCCATGCGTGTCTCCTCCTCTTGTCGTCCGGTAGGGACGTCCAGGCGGGGTGTCAGGGGGCGGTTTCGGCGCGCACTTCGCACGCCTTCGCGTCGTCGTCCATGGGCGGCTTCGCGCCGCGCAGCGTCAGGTTCGGCAGGAACAGGGTCAGCACGATCGTGACGGCGGCGATGGCCGCCGCGACGACGAACACGAGGTCCAGGCCGTCGGTGAACGCCTGCCGCACGACGAGCCGCACGGGCTCGGGCAGGTGCGCGACCACCGTGGGGGACTCCATGACCGCGGACAGGTCGGTCTTCCCGAACCCGGCGGCCTCCTGCGGCGAGAGCTTCGCGAGCGCCCCGGGCAGGTTCGCGGCGAGCTCGTCGTTCAGTTTCGTGGTCATGACGGCGCCGAGCACGGCCGTGCCGATCGCGCCGCCGAGCGAGCGGGCGAAGTTGTTGGTGCTGGTGCCCGCGCCGAGGTCCTCGATCCGCACGATGTTCTGCATCGCGAGCACCAAGGGCTGCATGAACATGCCCATGCCGATGCCCAGGACCAGCAGGTACAGGCTCGACAGCCACAGCGGCGTCTCGACGTGGAGCTGCGTGAACAGCCCGAGCCCGGTGGTGATGACGATCGACCCGGCGACGAGGAACCACTTGTACCGCCCGATCCGCGAGATCACGAACCCCGACGACACCGACGTGAGCACCATCCCGGCCATCATCGGGATCATGAGCAGGCCCGACGCGGTGGGGGAGTAGCCGCGGACCATCTGGAAGAACAGCGGGATGTACACGATCCCCGAGAACATGCCGACGCCGAAGATCAGGGCGATGACGCTCGCGAGCGCGAACGTCCCCTGCCGGAACATCCGCAGCGGCAGGATCGGCTCCTCCGCGCGCGTCTCCACGATGACGAACACGACCGCGAGGACCGCCGAGGCCGCGAACAGCCCGATGATCACGCCGGAGTCCCACGCGTAGTCGTCGCCGCCCCACGTGACGGCGAGCAGCAGGCACACCACGGCCGGGACGAGGCACGCCGCGCCGAGGTAGTCGATGCGCCGCGGCCGGGTCGGGAACGAGTGGCGGCGCAGCACCTGGTCCACGGCGATCATCGCGGCGAGGCCCAGCGGCAGGTTGATGTAGAAGATCCAGCGCCAGTCCACTTCGGAGAGCCACCCGCCGAGCACGGGCCCGGCGACCGAGGAGATCCCGAAGACCGCCCCGAAGAACCCCTGGTACTTGCCCCTCTCGCGCGGTGACACCACGTCGGAGACGACGGTGAACGCGAGCGAGATGAGCCCGCCGCCGCCGAGGCCCTGGAGACCGCGGAAGATGATGAGCTGGAGCATGTTCTGCGACAGGCCCGCGAGCGCCGAGGCGACGAGGAAGATGACGATCGCGACGAGGATGACCGGCCGCCGCCCGTACAGGTCCGACAGCTTCCCGTACAGCGGCGTCGAGGCGGTGGTCGCGATGAGGTACGCGGTGACGACCCACGTGTAGTCGCCCATCCCGTCGAGGTCCCCGACGATCGTGGGCAGCGCGGTCCCGACGATGGTCTGGTCGAGCGAGGCCAGCAGCATCGTGAGCATGAGCGCCCCGAAGAGCGTGTACAGCTCGCTCCTGCTCATCCCCGCCGCGCTCGGCCGTTCCGCCATACGAGCGAGCGTATGGCCCGCCTCCGCGGAGGCGGGGCGGAATCGGCCTATTGGGGTTTCTTGTCGACGGCCCAGGAGCCGGCGGGGACGATGATGTGGCCGACCTGGGCTTCCTGGTCGGTGTGGTTGACGATGAAGCGCCAGGGGCCGCGGTCGACCACGTCGAGGCCGGGGCCGCCGGGGCCGGCGAGTTCGAGCTCCTCGAAGAGGCGGTCCCAGGCGTCGTCGGCGAGTTTGCAGGAGACGTACCAGGCCTCGCCCTCGCCGAAGGGGTTGACGGTGACGGCGGGCTGGCCCTCGACGAGGTCGCCGGTGGCGTACTGGGTGACGCACTGGGCGCCGCGCAGCTCCACGAGTTCGCAGAACCGCTCGGCGGCGCCGAAGTTCCACAGGGCGCGGCGCTCCCCGGCGGGCTGGGGGAGGTGCTCGGTGACGCGGACGCCGAACAGGTCGGTGAGGCCGCCGAGGTACCCGTCGAGCCACACCTGGCAGTGCTCGTCCACGGCGCCGGTGAGGTAGGAGGCGACGAGCCGCCCGCCCCCGGCGGTGAACCAGCGGAGGTTCTCGGCGGCGGCCTTGGAGAGCACGTACGTGGTCGGGGCGATCACCGTGGCGTACTTGGAGAGGTCGCCCTCGGGGGAGGCGAAGTCGGCGACGACGCCCCGGTCGCGCAGGACGCGGTGGATCTGGGCGACGTTCTCCAGGTAGTCGACGGGCGCGGGCAGGTGCGCCCCGGACGTGGCCCACCACGACTCGGGGCTCCACAGGACCGCGACCGTCGCGTCGACGGGCTCGCCGACGGTGTGCGCGATGCCCGGGAGGGTGTTGCCGAACTCGGTGACCTCGCGGAACATGCGGGTGTTCTTGCCCGCGTGGGGGAGGAGCGCGGAGTGCCACTGCTCGGCGCCGCCGCGCCCGGCGCGCCACTGGAAGAACATGGCGCCCTTGGAGCCGCGGCTGATGTGGACCATGGAGTGGCGGGCCATGCGCCCGGGGGTCTTGGCGACGGCGCCGTCCTTGGAGTGGACGGTGGCCGCGGCCTGCTCCATGAGGAGCCAGTCGCCCCCGGCCCAGGACCGGGACAGGTCGGCGTGGAGGGCGCTCTGCTGCTCGGCGCGCTCGTCGGGGTGGGAGGGGTAGGAGTCGAACGCGACGAGGTCCACCTCCGGGGCCCACTTCCACGGGTCGACCGGGACCCATTGGCCGAACACGAAGTTCGTGGTGATCGGGACCTCGGGGTTCGCCTCGCGCAGGAGGTCGCGCTGCTCCTTGTAGTGCTCCAGCATGGCGTCGGAGGTGAACCGCTTGAAGTCGAGCTCGTGGGCGGGGTTGGCGAGGTACTGGGTGGCGCGCGGGGCGAGGACCTGGTCCCATTCCCCGTAGTGCTGGCTCCAGAACGAGCCCCACCACGCGGCGTTGAGCGCCTCCAGCGTGCCGTACTTCGCTTCGAGCCAGACGCGGAACGCCCGCTCGGCGTGCTCGGAGTAGGAGGTCGAACCGTACTCGTTGTGGACGTGCCACATGGCGAGCGCGGGGTGCTCGGCGTACCGCTCGGCGAGGGCGGCGGCGATGCGCCGGGACGCCTCCCGGTAGGCGGGCGCGCAGACGTCGTAGGTGTCGCGCGATCCGTGGACCTGCCGGACCCCGTCGGCGCGCACGTTGAGCGCGTCGGGGTGGGCGAGGGTGAACCACGGCGGCGGGGAGGCGGTCGGGGTCGCGAGGTTGACACGGATGCCCCCGGCGTGGAGCTTGTCCAGGACCGTGTCGAGCCACGCGAAGTCGTACTCGCCTTCGCGCGGCTCCAGCCGCGCCCAGGAGAACACGCCGACGGTGACGAGGTTGACCCCGGCCTCGCGCATGAGGAGGACGTCGTCGTCCCAGACCTCCTCGGGCCACTGCTCGGGGTTGTAGTCGCCGCCGTAGCTCAGGCCGTCGAGACCTCGGGGCCAGTCCATGGGTCCTCCACGCGCGCAAAAGGGGGGCCAGTTAGTTGTCAAACAAAACTAACTGGCTTCGGGTGTTTTGCCCAGCCTAATGCGAGTGGACCACGCGACAGGTTCCGGTCGGTGCCCGCGCGCCGCTACTGCGACGCGGTCTGGAGCGCCTGGAAGCGCTCGAAGCGCAGCCGCTCGGGCCACGTGTCGTCGAGCGGCGGGAGCTGCGCGGGGTCGACGCCGATCGCCCACGCCAGCAGCAGGTCCGCGAGCTTCGGGTTGCGGGCCAGGCCCGGCCCGTGCATGTACGTGCCGATGACGTGCCCGGCCCAGGCGCCCTCGGTCGCGCCGTCGTTGCCGACGCCCGCGGTGACCCGCGCGAGCGGCTGCACGGCCTCGCCGAGGTGGGTGCGCCCGCCGTGGTTCTCGAACCCGGTGATCGGGCCGATGCCCAGCTGCGGGTGGGCGTCGCCCGCGATCTCGCCGACGGCCCGCGAGGGGCCCCGGTCCGAGCGCAGGTCGAGGATGTTCAGGCCCTCGTAGGCGCGGCCGTTCGCGTAGAACGAGGAGCCGAGGAGCTGGTAGCCCGCGCAGATCGCGAGGATCGGCTTCCCGGCCTCGGCGGCGCGGCTGAGCGCGCCGTCCTGGAGGAGCCGGTCGGCCGCGACGGCCTGCGGGCCGTCCTCGCCGCCGCCGATGAGGTACATGTCCGCGGTGTGCGGGATGTGCTGGTCCGAGCGGATCTGCATGGGCTCCACGTCGATCCCGCGGGCGCGGGCCCGGTGGGCCAGCACGAGGAGGTTCCCCCGGTCCCCGTAGGTCGACAGGAGGTCGGGGTAGAGCCAGACGATGCGCAGGGTGCTGATTGCCACGGTCGGTCGCTCTCTTCTCGCTAGTTGACCCGGTTGAATTCGGCGCGGATGTCCTGGAACGCCGTGTAGTTCGCGACGACCTCCACCGGGCCCGGCGGCACCGCCGCGATGGCCGCCCGGATGTCGTCCACCACCAGGAAGTCGACCCCGTCGACCTCCAGGCGCACGGCCAGGTCGGTGCGGCGGTCGCCCGTGACGACGACCTTGCGGCCCGCCAGGGACGTGAAGTCCACGTCGTAGATCCACGACGTGTCGAAGCCGTCGACCTCGCGGGCGTTCAGCGACAGGACCACCGGCGGCACCGGGTCGATCATGTCGAACGACTCCAGCCAGCCCGCCGGGTTCTTCGCCAGCAGCAGCCGCAGGTGCCGCCCGTCCCGCTCGACCTTCGCGTACCGGCCCGCGACCGACGCGACCTCCGACAACCGCGGCGCCGCCAGCGCCGGGTCCACCCCGAACAGGCTCGCCACCGCCAGCGCGGTCGCCGCGTTCGCGCGGTTCACCCGGCCCGGGAGCTGGAGGTTCAGCTCGTAGCGGCGCCCGTCCGGGCCCACCACGGCCTCGCCCTGGTGGGCGACCGACCACTGCGGGCTCGGCCGGTTCAGGCCGCAGTTCGTGCAGCGCCAGAACTCGCCGAAGCGGTCCAGGTGCGCGCCGCAGTTCGGGCAGATCGCCGAGTCCGCGGTCCAGCTCTGGCCCGCCGCGACCCACACCACGCGCGGGCACACCGACGCGGCCCACACGATGAGCGGGTCGTCGGCGTTCGCGACGATCGTGGTCTGCGCGGCCGACGCCTGGAGGGTCTGGCGCCACTTCGCGGCGAGCGCGGTCACCTCCATGGCCCGGTCCAGCTGGTCCCGGGAGAGGTTGAGCAGCGCCACGACCTTCGGGCTGGCCGCGTCCAGCAGCTGCCCCAGGTAGTGCTCGTCGCATTCGAGGGTCGCGTACTCGGCCTTCGGGGCCTTCGCGAGCGCCGTCGTGTGCCCGGTGGGCATGTTCGCGCCGAACGAGTTGGTGGCGACCTTCCCGATCGACTCCAGCGCGGCCGTGGTGAACCGCGTGGTCGTGGTCTTGCCGTTGGTGCCGGAGATCAACACGACGTGCCGCCCCTCGGCGAGGAGTTCGAGCAGCCGGGGTTCGACGATCAACCCGACCCGGCCGCCGATCACCGAACCGTCGCCCCGGCCCGTGGCGCGCGACAGCGCCGCCGCGGTCCTGAGGAGCGTGGTGGCGAATTTCGCGCGTGGGGTCAGATTCGCGCTCATGCGGGCTCGCTTTCGGCTTGAACGGACTCGGCGACTGTTGAGAAGAGTTTGTCACACGACTCGGCGAACCCGTGACGAGCGGCGGTGAAGCGTGAGGCGTCCCGCCCCAGGGGCGCCCGGCCGCCGCCGCCCTCCACTGTGACCGATCGGGGACGGCCCGTGCGCGAGGTCGGCGACGCAGCGTGCGCCCTGCGTCGCGCAGCGTCGGATCGCCTGCGTCCCAGGCCACTCGAACGAGTGAACAGTGAGTGAAACTCGCCTTTCGCGCCCCCTGTTGCGCAAGCGTCACTCCACTCCCCTCCACCACCCCTGACCAGCCCCGACGCCGCGCCCAACACGGATGCCACGCGGAAACAACCCCCAAAGGTGGGGGAGAGTGGAGTAAGGTGGGGCGCAATGGCGGGGCAGGTGACCCGCCGGAGCGGTCGGGGAGGCCGCGCAGTCTGAGAGTCACGGGGGGTGGCGCCGATGTTCCTCGGCACCCATACCCCGCGCCTGGACGACAAGGGCCGCGTCATCCTTCCCGCCAAATTCCGGGAAGGACTGGCGGAAGGAGTCGTGATCACCAAGGGCCAGGAGCGGTGCCTCTACGTGTTCCCCGAAGCGGAGTTCACCCGCATCGCCGAGAACCTCCAGCAGGCCCCCATGTCCAGCAAGACCGCGCGCGCCTACAGCCGCGTGTTCTTCGCCTCGGCCCACGACGAGATCCCCGACAAGCAGGGCCGCGTCACCATCCCGCAGCGGCTCCGCGACTACGCCGGACTCGACCGCGACCTGGTCGTCATCGGCGCCTCCAACCGGGTCGAGATCTGGAACGCCCCGACCTGGGACGAGTACCTGGAGGCCTCCGAAGAGGCCTTCGCCGACATCGAAGAGGGCGACCTGCCCGAAGGAATGTGAGAAGGAGGTGAGCGCAGTGTCCGACGCCCCGCACGTCCCCGTCATGCTCGACGAGGTCCTGGAGTACCTCGCGCCCGCCGCGTCCCGGCCCGGCGCGCTCGCAGTCGACGCCACCCTCGGCGCCGGCGGCCACACCGAGGCCCTCCTCACCGCGCACCCCGGACTCACCGTCATCGGCGTCGACCGCGACCCCAGCGCCCTCGACCTCGCGTCCAAGCGCCTCGCCGGCTTCGGCGACCGCTTCCTCCCGGCCCGCGCCGTCTACGACGCGATCCCCGACGTGCTGCGCGACAACGGCTTCAAGGCCCTCGACGCGGTCCTGTTCGACCTCGGCGTCTCCTCGATGCAGCTCGACCAGCGCGAACGCGGCTTCGCCTACAGCCAGGACGCGCCCCTCGACATGCGCATGAACCCCGACGACGACCTCACCGCCGCGACCGTCGTCAACACCTACGAGCCCGGCGAACTCGTCAGGATCCTGCGCACCTACGGCGAGGAGAAGTTCGCCACCCGCGTCGTCTCCGCCATCGTCAAGGCCCGCGCCCAGGCCCCGATCACCACCACCGGCGTCCTCGCCGAACTCGTCAAGGACGCCATCCCGCAAGCGGGCAAGCGCACCGGCGGGAACCCCGCGAAGCGCACCTTCCAGGCGCTCCGCATCGAGGTCAACGGCGAACTCGACACCTGGGAGCGGGCCCTGCCCGCCGCCCTCGACCACATGAACCCGGGCGGCCGCGTCGTCGTCCTCTCCTACCACTCCCTCGAAGACCGCATCACCAAGCAGGAACTGGCCAAGCGCGCCAGATCCAACAGCCCCGCCGGACTGCCCGTCGACCTCCCCGGCACCGAGCCCAGCTTTCGACTCCTCACGAAGAAGGCCCAGCAACCGACCCAGACCGAACTCGACCGGAACCCGCGATCGGCGCCCGCCCGGCTCCGCGCGGCCGAACGCATCGCACCGTCCACAGGAGCAGGAGGCGCAACATGAGCGACCAGTACCGTCGCGCTCAGGCCGACCCCGAGGAGATCATCAAGGCCGCCCGCCGCCGGGCCCGCGCCGCGTCCTCGCGGCGCCGCGGCCTCGTCGGCGACCCCTCCGACGCTCCCGTGTTCGAGGGGAACCTCGCGGTCCAGCCCGCGCCCGTCGAAGCCCCGGCCGCGAACCCGGTCGAAGCGCCGACCCGCGCCCCGGCCGCGCCGCAGCGCGAGACCGTCGTCATCCCGCGGACGAAGACCAGCGAGCGCACCTCCGCGAAGCCGGCCCCCGAGCCGGTCGAGGTGCCCCGCCCGGCGTTCGTCGGCGGCATCGTCGGCCTCGTCGTCGCCGGCATCGTCGGCCTGCTGCTGCTCAACTCGGTCATCAACGAGGACGCCTACCACCTCCAGGACCTGCGGAGCCAGGGCGGCGACCTCGACCAGACCGAGCAGGCGCTGGCCGACGAGCTGACGAACCTGAACTCGCCGAACAACCTCCAGGCCGAGGCGACCCGCTTCGGCATGGTGCACCCCGAGAAGGTGACGTTCCTGTACCTCCCCGGCGGGGAGACCATCGAGATGCCCTGGAACGAGGAGTAGGGAGTTCGATGACCGAAGCCGATCCCCCGCGCCGGCGCGACCCCTCCTCGATCAGCCGGGCGCGCCGGTACACGCCTCGCGGACGCACCGTCCGCGAGGCGGCGGAGGCGGGAGAGGACAACCGGGCCAGGGAGAACGGGGCGCGCGACCGCGAGGCCGCGCGCCGCGAGCGCAACCGGGCCGCGCAGCAGGAGAACGGGACCGAGGACCTCGCGGCTAAGCGCCGCCGCGAGGCCGCGGCCCGCTCCCGCGAGCGGCGCGAGCGCGAGACCGGCGCGATCCCCGAGACCCGCACGGAGACCCGCACCGCCCCCGCCCGCACCTCCGGCCCCCGCCGCGGCGCCAGGCCGGAGCCGGTGCGCCGCACCGGGACCGCCCGCTCCGGCGCCACCCGCCGCACCGGGACCGTCGGCCCCCAGCGCCGCCCCCTGACCCGCGAGACCGGGCCCGTCGCCGTCAAGGCGCTCCCGCACCTGCCGAAGCTCGGCAGCCCCCGTCGGCGCCTGCGCATGGCCGCGGCGTTCGTCATGATCCTCCTGGTCCTCTCGGGCACGCGCCTGATCCAGCTCCAGGTCACCGACTCCGCGGCCTACGCCGCCGAGGCGATGAACCAGCGCCTCACGACCGAGCCGCTCCCGGCCGAGCGCGGGGCGATCCTCGACCGCAACGGGAACCGCCTCGCCTACTCGATCGAGGCGAACTACATCGCCGTCGACCCGGGCATGGTCGAGGGCGACCCGGCCGAGCTGGCCAATGCGCTGGCGACCCTGCTGGGCCGCAGGGCGTCGGAGATCGAGCCGATCATCTCGACGAAGGAGACCGCGCAGGGCGAGCCGATCCGGTTCGCGTACCTCCAGCGGGGCGTGGACCTCGCGGTGGGCGACCGGATCGAGGAGATGAAGAACCCGGGGCTGATCGTCGGCGACGACGAGCGCCGCGTGGTGCCCGGCCACGACCTGGCCGCGAACATCCTCGGCTTCACCGGCGGCGACCAGGGCGAGGGCCTCACCGGCATGGAGGCCCAGTACGAGGAGTGGCTCTCGGGCACCGACGGCGAGGTCTCGTACGAGCGCAGCCAGTCCGGGCAGCCGATCCCCGGCGCGTTCTACCGGGAGGAGTCGCCCGAGCCGGGCAACGACCTCCAGCTGACGATCGACGCGGACCTCCAGTTCCAGGTGCAGAACATCCTGGAGCGGACCGTGACCGACCACGACGCGACGTTCGGCTCGGCGATGGTCATGGACGTCCGCTCCGGCGAGATGCTGGCGATGGCCTCGACGCCGACGTACGACGCGGCCGCCCCGTTCGACGTCGACAGCGACGAGGCGTACCGCGACTACGGAACGCAGGCCACTGTGGACCCCGGCTCGATCCACAAGGCGATCGTGTTCGCCGCGGCGCTCGAAGAGGGCTGCATCGAGCCCGACGGGACGATGCCGGTGAACCAGACGATCACCAAGGGCGACCAGGAGTACCACGACACCTACCAGCACGGCGACGCCGTGCTCAGCCTGGCGGGGATCATCGCGCAGTCCTCGAACGTGGGCACGATCGAGCTGGCCGACTGCATCGGCAAGGACAAGCTGTACGAGTACCAGCGGGCGTTCGGCCTCGGCGAGCCGACCGGCGTCGGCGTCGCGGGCGAGGCCACCGGCATCCTCCAGGAGCCGCAGAACTGGTCGGGCACCTCGTACGGGTCGGTCCCGATCGGCCACGAGGGCACCGCGACGATCATCCAGATGGCGGCGGTGTACGCGGCCATCGCGAACGACGGCGTGTACGTGCAGCCCACGGTCGTCGACCACCTCGTGGACGCCGACGGGACGGTCCAGGAGCAGGACGAGCCCGAGACGCGGCGGGTCATCTCGACCGAGACCGCGCAGGAGCTCCAGTACCTCCTCCAGGCGCCCATCGCGGCCGAGACCGGGACGGGACGCAACGCCCAGCTGGAGAACTACCACCTGGCCGGGAAGACCGGCACGGGCGGGCTCGTGGTGGACGGCGAGTACGCGCCGGGCAACGTGGCCTCGTTCGTGGGATTCGCGCCGGCCGAGGACCCGCAGTACGTGGTGGCCGTGAGCGTCTACGTCCCCGGCGGGGGCGGCGGCGGTTCGACCACGGGCGAGGCGTTCAAGGAGATCAACGAGTTCGCCTTGGGCTACTTCGGGGTTCGTCCCGCGACGACCCCGGCTCCGGTGTTCGACGTCTGGGGATGACGCACGGCGTGACGCTCGTCGGAAACCTCCCCGAGGGGGAATCGGGGGTCGGCGTCCGGCGTTAGCATCGAAGGCGTCAAGGAAGAAGGAGCCGATTGTTTTGAACGATGACCCTTGGGCACTGTGTGAAGTCCTCGCCGAGCCGCCGGAGGCCCGGGGAGCGGTGCTGCTGCACTTCCTGGACGGGTTCATGGACGCGGGCCAGGCGGGACGCGGGGTCGTGGACCACCTGTTCAAGACCTGCGAGCACACGCCGATCGCCTCATTCGACGTCGACCAGCTCATCGACTACCGCTCCCGGCGGCCCAACCTGACGTTCTCGATCGACCGCTGGTCGGACTTCGAGGCGCCGCAGCTGGTCGTCTACCTCATGCGCGACGCCTCGGACCGCCCGTTCCTGCTCATGACCGGCCCCGAGCCGGACTTCGCCTGGGAGCGGTTCGTGGACTCCGTGGAGGACCTGGTCGAGCACTGGCACGTGCCGCTGACCCTCGGGTTCCAGGGCATCCCCATGGGCGTCCCGCACACCCGCGCGCTCGGCATGACCGTCCACGCGACCCGCCCCGAACTGGTCTTCGACAACCGCCCCGTGTTCAACGAGGTCACCGTGCCCGGGAACGCCGCGGGCCTGCTGGAGTACCGCCTCGGCGAGTCCGGCCGCGACGCGATCGGCCTGTCGGTGCACGTGCCCCACTACGTCATGCAGATGACCTACCCGGCCGCGACGATGCGGCTCCTGGAGGGCATCCGCGAGGCCACCGGCCTCGACCTGCCCGCCGACGCGGAGCTGGAGACCGAGCGCACCCAGGTGGACACGGACATCGCCGAGCAGGTCGCCGAGTCCGACGAGGTCGCCGACGTCGTGAAGACCCTTGAGGAGCAGTACGACTCGTTCACCGAGGCCGCCGACGCCGACGAGATGCTCCAGGAGGGCCGCATCCCCACCGCCGACGAGCTGGGCGCGGCGTTCGAGCACTTCTTGGCGCAGCGCGACAACAAGCGCGACGACGACTAGGAGCACACGAGGAACGGGGCCCGACCGGAAGGTCGGGCCCCGTCCTTTCGCCTTGCGGCGCTTACTTGTGCTTGTTCTTGGAGGCGGTGCGGCCGCGCTCCTTCTGGTCCAGGACGACCTTGCGGATGCGCACGGTCTCGGGCGTGATCTCCACGCACTCGTCCTCGCGGCAGAACTCCAGGGACTGCTCCAGCGACAGCGCCCGCGGCGGGACCACGTTCTCGGTCGAGTCCGCGGCGGCGGCGCGCATGTTGGTGAGCTTCTTCTCCTTGGTGATGTTGACGTCCATGTCGTCGGAGCGCGAGTTCTCGCCGACGATCATGCCCTCGTACACCTCGGTGGTCGGGCCCACGAACAGCGTGCCGCGCTCCTGGAGGTTGATCATCGCGAACGCGGTGACGGCCCCGGCCCGGTCGGCCACGAGCGAGCCGTTGTTGCGGGTCTGGAGCTTGCCGAACCACGGCTCGTGCTTCTCGTAGATCGAGTGCGCGATGCCGGTGCCGCGGGTCTGCGTCAGGAACTCCGTGCGGAAGCCGATGAGGCCGCGCGAGGGCACCAGCCACTCCATGCGGATCCAGCCCGAACCGTGGTTCGTCATGGTCTCCATGCGGCCCTTGCGGGTCGCCATGAGCTGGGTGATCGCGCCGAGGTGCTCCTCGGGGGAGTCGATCGTCAGGCGCTCGACCGGCTCGTGGGTCTTGCCGTCGACCTCCTTGGTGACCACCTCGGGCTTGCCGACGGTGAGCTCGAAGCCCTCGCGGCGCATCTGCTCGACCAGGATCGCCAGGGCCAGCTCGCCGCGGCCCTGCACCTCCCACGCGTCGGGGCGCTCGGTCGGGAGCACCCGCAGCGACACGTTGCCGACCAGCTCGCGTTCGAGGCGGTCCTTCACCAGGCGCGCGGTGACCTTGTGGCCCTTGCCGCCCTTGCCGACCAGCGGCGAGGTGTTCGTGCCGATCGTCATCGAGATCGCCGGCTCGTCCACGGTGATGAGCGGCAGCGCCACCGGGTTCTCCGGGTCGGCCAGGGTCTCGCCGATCATGATGTCGGGGATGCCCGCGATCGCGCAGATGTCGCCGGGCCCGGCCTTCTCGGCGGGCTTGCGGGTGAGCGCCTCGGTCATCATCAGCTCGGTGATGCGCACGTTCGACATCGAGCCGTCGCGCTTGATCCACGTGACGGTCTGGCCCTTGCGCAGCTCGCCCTCCTCCACGCGGCACAGCGCGATGCGGCCGAGGAAGTTGTCGGCGTCGAGGTTCGTCACGTGCGCCTGGAGCGGCGCGCCCTCGGTGTACTCCGGGGCCGGGACGTGCTCGATGATCGTGTCGAAGAACGGCTTCAGGCTGTCGGAGTCCTCCGGGACCGTCCCGTCCTTCGGCTTGTTCAGCGAGGCCACGCCGTCGCGCGCGCACGCGTAGACGATCGGGAACTCGATCTGGTCCTCGTCCGCGTCCAGGTCCAGGAACAGGTCGTACGTCTCGTTGACGACCTCGTCGATGCGGGCGTCGGGACGGTCGGTCTTGTTGATGCACAGGATGACCGGCAGGCGGGCGGTCAGGGCCTTGCGCAGCACGAAGCGGGTCTGGGGCAGCGGGCCCTCGGAGGCGTCGACCAGCAGGACCACCGCGTCCACCATGGACAGGCCGCGCTCGACCTCGCCGCCGAAGTCGGCGTGGCCGGGCGTGTCGATGATGTTGATGATCATCTCGGAGCCGTCGGCGGGATTGGCGTAGTGGACCGCGGTGTTCTTCGCGAGGATCGTGATGCCCTTCTCGCGTTCAAGGTCACCGGAGTCCATGACGCGGTCGTCGACGGCCGCGCCCTCGCGGAAGGCGCCGGCCTGCTTCAGCATGGCGTCGACGAGGGTGGTCTTGCCGTGGTCGACGTGGGCGACGATGGCGATGTTTCGCAAGTCAGAGCGTGTAGACACGACGACAATTGTCGCTCAGTGAGCCCGTCCACCTGGCGTCAACCCAGGTGATCGCGGACACCCCGCCCCCGCCGCGCCTGAGAGTACTGCTCACATTGATGCTTTCCATGACAGATCGTCCGCCCATTCATACACTGTCGTGCTATGGGCGCAATCCATATATCCATCCGATTCGTTATGGTTCTCGCACTCGCCGCCGGAGCGATCCTCGTCGGCGCGCTCCCCGGCTACGCCAAGATCACCGGCGCGATCGTCTCGACCACGTCCGGCACGATCAACGTGCGATCCGGACCCGCCACCGACCAGAAGGCCGTCGGCACCCTCGCCAAGGGCGCCAACCCCGAGGTCTACTGCAAGACCCGCGGCGAGCAGATCGCCGGACACGTGCGCACCTCCTCCACCTGGCTGCGCATCGGCGCCGACCGGTGGATCTCCAACGGCTACGTCACCTGGTCGCCCTCGCAGGACGTCCCCTGGTGCGCCGCCAAGACCAAGGCCCCCACCGCCTCCACCGTCACCACCGGCGGCGGCGAGCTCAACGTCCGCGCCGCCGCCTCCTCCACCGCCGGACGCCAAGGCGGCCTCGCCAACGGCGCCGGCGTCCTCGTCCAATGCCAGGTCTGGGGCCAGCAGGTCGACGGCACCGCCGGGAAGTCCGGCGTCTGGTACAAGGTCGGCGACAAGCGCTACGTCGCCGCCGCCTACATCAAATGGAGCGCCGGCCTCCCCTGGCTCCCCTGGTGCGGCCAGGACCCGCCCGCCGTCCCGCGCGGCGGCAACCAGGGCTTCATCAACGCCCACGCCGCCGCCGCCCAGTCCAGCGACCGCGAGACCGGCGTCCCCGCCTCCGTCACCCTCGCCCAGGCCATCCTGGAGACCGGCTGGGGCAAGGGCGCGCTCGCCCGCGAGGACCACAACCTCTTCGGCATGAAGTGCTTCGGCTCGCCCGGCGACCACGCCCTCGGCTGCCGCGACTACGCCACCTTCGAGTGCAGCCCCACCGGCGGCTGCTTCGACATGGACGCGACCTTCCGTGCCTACGCCTCCGTCGAGGACTCGTTCCAGGACCACGGCGACCTGCTCTCCAACTGGTCCCGCTACGCCACCGCCATGGACCACGCCGACGACGCCAAGCGCTTCGCCACCGAGATCCACAAGGCCGGCTACGCCACCGACCCGAAGTACGCCGAGAAGCTCATCGGCATCATGGACGACTACGACCTGTACCAGTACGACTGACGGGTGGACTCCAACGGGCCGGGGCGCGCCCCGGCCCGTTTTTCGACTCCGTGAAGGATGAGTGAAAGCTCACAGTCATGACTCGAACCCCAGCTCCGCGCGAGGTAACCTCGACAGGCGGCCCGCCGCCGGAGCGACTCCGGCGCCTTTTCGAACAGCGGGCCTCCCAGAACTGTCGGACCCGAAGGTTAGATTCCCAACGTGGCCAACGAGCACTCACCGACCGAAGCGAAGCAGCACCCAGCAGGCACGATCGTCGTCCGCGGCGCTCGCGAGCACAACCTCAAGGACGTCGACCTCGACCTGCCCCGCGACTCCCTGATCGTCTTCACCGGCCTCTCCGGCTCCGGGAAGTCCTCCCTCGCGTTCGACACGATCTTCGCGGAGGGCCAGCGCCGCTACGTCGAATCGCTCTCGGCCTACGCCCGCCATCCACCTCGCGCAACCCGCGCTCCACCGTCGGCACCATCACCGAGATCTACGACTACCTGCGCCTCCTCTACGCCCGCGTCGGCGTCCCCCACTGCCCGCAGTGCGGCGAGGAGATCGGCCGCCAGTCGCCGCAGCAGATCACCGACCAGATCATGGCCATGGAGGAGGGCACCCGCTTCCAGGTCCTCGCCCCCGTCGTCCGCAAGCGCAAGGGCGAGTTCGTCGACCTCTTCGCCGACCTCCAGCAGCAGGGCTACGCCCGCGCCCGCGTCGACGGCGAGGTCTACGCCCTCACCGACGTGCCCAAGCTCAAGAAGCAGGAGAAGCACGACATCGACGTGGTCATCGACCGCCTCGCCGTCAAACCCTCCTCCGTGCAGCGCGTCACCGACTCCGTCGAGTCCGCGCTCGGCCTCGCCGACGGCGTCGTCGAACTCGACTTCGTCGACGTCCCCGACGGCGACCCGGCGCGCACCCGCCGCTTCTCCGAGAAGCTCGCCTGCCCCAACGACCACCCGCTCCAGCTCGACGAGCTGGAGCCGCGCACGTTCTCCTTCAACGCCCCGTTCGGCGCGTGCCCGGTCTGCCACGGCCTCGGCGTCCGCAAGGAGGTCGACCCGGAGCTGGTCATCCGCGACCAGGAGGCCACCATCCGCGACGGCGCGCTGGCGCCGTGGTCCTCGGTCGGCATGGGCGACTACTTCCTGTACCAGATCGTGTCCCTCAGCGAGGCCGTCGGCTTCGACGTGGACACGCCCTGGGCCGACCTGCCCAGCCGTGCGCAGAAGGCCGTCCTGTACGGGTTCGACGAGACCCTCCAGGTCGCCTACCGCAACAAGCGCGGGCAGCGCCGCTCCTACGAGACCCGCTTCGAGGGCGTCGTCCCGTGGGTCGAGCGGCGCCACCACGAGACCGACTCGGAGTGGACGCGCGAGAAGTACGAGCTGTTCATGCGGGAGATCCCGTGCTCGACCTGCGAGGGCACCCGCCTGAAGCCGGAGATCCTGGCGGTCACCGTCGAGGGCCTGTCGATCCACGAGGTCTGCACCCTCTCGATCAACGACTGCTCCTCGTTCTTCAACGCGCTCAAGCTCTCCGACCGCGACACGATGATCGCCGCGCCGATCGTCAAGGAGGTCACGGCCCGCCTGCGCTTCCTGCTCGACGTCGGCCTCGACTACCTCACCCTCGCCCGCGCCGCCGGGAGCCTCTCGGGCGGCGAGGCCCAGCGCATCCGCCTCGCCACGCAGATCGGCGCGGGCCTCGTGGGCGTCCTGTACGTCCTCGACGAGCCCTCGATCGGCCTGCACCAGCGCGACAACAACCGGCTCATCGCGACCCTGGAGCGCCTGCGCGACCTGGGGAACACGCTCATCGTCGTGGAGCACGACGAGGACACGATCCGCATCGCCGACCACATCGTCGACATCGGCCCGGGCGCGGGCGAGCACGGCGGCGCGGTCATCTACTCCGGCCCGGTCGCGGGCCTCACCGACGCCGAGGGCTCGATCACCGGCGACTACGTGGCGGGCCGCCGCGCCATCCCGGTCCCGGAGCAGCGCCGCAAGCTCGACCCGAGCCGCGAGCTCGTCGTCAAGGGCGCCACGGGGAACAACCTCAAGGGCATCGACGTGGCGTTCCCGATGGGCTGCATGGTCTCGGTGACCGGCGTGTCCGGCTCGGGCAAGTCCACGCTCGTCAACGAGATCCTCTACAACACGCTCGCCTCGGAGATCAACGGCGCCAAGCTGGTCGCGGGCAAGCACCGGACCATCACCGGCCTCGACGGGGTCGACAAGGTCGTGGGCGTCGACCAGTCGCCGATCGGGCGCACGCCGCGCTCGAACCCGGCGACCTACACGGGCGTGTTCGACAAGGTCCGCAAGCTCTTCGCGGGCACCCCGGAGGCGAAGGTCCGCGGCTGGGGTCCGGGCCGGTTCTCCTTCAACGTCAAGGGCGGGCGCTGCGAGGCGTGCGGCGGCGACGGCACCCTGAAGATCGAGATGAACTTCCTGCCCGACGTGTACGTGCCGTGCGAGGAGTGCTCGGGGGCGCGGTACAACCGCGACACGCTCAAGGTCCACTACCGCGGCAAGACCATCTCCGACGTCCTCGACATGCCGATCGAGGAGGCCGCCGAGTTCTTCGAGCCGATCCAGTCGATCCACCGGCACCTGAAGACCCTCGTCGACGTCGGCCTGGGCTACGTCCGCCTCGGCCAGCCCGCCCCGACCCTGTCGGGCGGCGAGGCCCAGCGCGTGAAGCTCGCCTCCGAGCTCCAGAAGCGCTCGACCGGCAAGACCGTCTACATCCTCGACGAGCCGACCACCGGCCTCCACTTCGAGGACGTGCGCAAGCTCCTCGGGGTCCTCGACGGCCTGGTGGACAAGGGCAACACGGTCATCACCATCGAGCACAACCTCGAAGTCATCAAGTGCTCCGACTGGGTTATCGACCTCGGCCCGGAGGGCGGCGACAAGGGTGGCACCCTCGTCGCCACCGGCACTCCGGAGGAGATCGCCGCGATCGCGGCGAGCCACACCGGCGAGTACCTCCGCCCGCTCCTGGGCCTCGAAGGCAAGGGCAACGGCACCGGCCCGGCCGCGCGCCGGGCCAAGACCGGCAATGGCCGCACCAGGAAGTAGCACCGGCTCGACATGAGGGGCGCGGCCGCAGGCCGCGCCCCTCATGCATTGGGCCGTCGGGAGATCGGTCCCGATCTGGGGCTCGGGGGCGCGTCGTTGCGCGTCGCCGGGCGTGCGAGGTGCGAGCATCGGGGGATGGTGTACGCGGGAGCGGCTCTGGTTGCGGTGCTTGTGGTTCCCGGATTGCGGCGGGCCGTTTCGGCGGCGACCGACCGGCGGCCCGCGTGGTGGCTGGTCGCCGTGGCCGCCGCCGGGACCGCGGTGCTGGTCGCCTGGCGCGGTGAGGGACCGCTGCATCTGTTGGCGCTGTCCCTTGTGGGTGCCGCGGGGATCGCCGCCGGGTGGATCGACGCGTACGAGCGGCGACTGCCCGATGTGCTCATCCTGCCGCTGTACCCGGCGGTCGCCGCTCTGCTCGTCGCCGCGGACGGCGGGGACCGGCTGCTGCGGGCCGCCGCCGTCGCGGCGGTCGCGATGGGGCTGTTCGGGATCGCCTGCGCCGCAGGACAGGCCGGGTTCGGGGACGTGAAGCTCGCCGGGCTGCTCGGGCTGGTGCTCGCATGGGAGGACTGGCGCACCGCCGCGGTCGCGCTCGTGGCCACGGCGTGCCTCGGCGGGGGACAGGCGGCGGTGGTGATCGCCATGGGCCGCAAGGACTTCCCGTACGGACCGGCGATCCTCCTCGGGGCCGCGACCGCACTCGCGGCGGGCCCGCTCGCCGGTTCCTGAATGCGAGTTAGGTTCGGGCGGGAAACTGTCGTACCCGTGGGGCAGGATTGAAAATGGGGGGTCCCCAGGGGTCCGATTTGTGGAGACGCTCCCGAAATCTCGGGCCGTCACCCGATCGTTGCGCGGTTTTCGCGATTCCGCTTTGCAAGCCCGGTGCCGTAGTTATATTCATGGCCGACCTGGCATCAAAGGGTCACAAGAGACACCGAGTACTGAGAGGTGACAGTGATTCGTTTCATCGCCAAATCCGCCATCGCGGCAGGCGCCGCCGCAGCCCTCGCCGCCGGAGCCGCCGCACCGGCGTTCGCGGCCGGCCCGTCCGAAGGCGGTCACTACGACCCGGACGACTGGGGAGGCGTGAACTTCCTGTCGAACCTCTGCGTCGGCAACTGGAGCGGCGACGTCCTCAGCCTGCTCAACGTCGGCAAGAGCGACGTGACCAGCCTGTGCAACGGGTGGGACCAGAACCCGAACGGCGTCAACGTCGCCTCCAACGTCTGCGCGCTCAACTGGGACTGGAGCAACGCCGCCAGCCTCGGCCTGCTCGGCGTCTCCGACATCGACACGGTCTGCGACTGGACCGACGACGAGCTCGCGGCCCACGCGAACTAGTCCGTCCGGGGCCCACCGGCCCCGGTGAACCGACGCACCGCCGCGGCCCGACCGGCCCGGTCGCACGTCGAGGGGCGGCCATCGAACGATGGCCGCCCCTTTCGCCGTCCCCGGGCTCACCCTTCCCGGTCGCGGCGCGGTAAAGCAGTCACGGCTACCCGGCGGTGCAGCCGACCCACGACGGCGCGACCGCGGGCCGCCCGTCCTTGGCGCCGATGAACCCGAACGTGAACGTCCGGCCCGGCTTCAGGGCCTTGCCGCCCGCCACGTCGGTGGCCGTCACGACCTGGCCGTCCTGGTCGAGCTGCACGCTCCAGGAGTTGACGACCGACTGGCCCGTCGGCAGCGTCCACGTCAGCGTGATGTCCTCCAGCGGCGTCGTCCCGGTGTTCGTCACCAGGATCTGCGCGTTGAACCCGCTCGGCCACTGGCCGTTGATCCGGTACTCGACCTCGCAGCTCGGCGCGGTCCGCACCCCGCCGGACTGGTCGGCCGCGAAGTTCGCGACCTGCGCGAGCGAGGCGTTCCAGTTGACCGTGAGTTCGTTCGTCGCCCACGACCCGATGTCGTCGATGTAGCACCGCTGCGGCGCGCAGCCGGGGAGCCACCGCTGCGCCACCGGGTCCCACGTGCCCGCCGCCGAGTTCGGGCCGCCCGAGAGCGTCCCCGCGGGCGGGTTCGGCAGCGTCGGGTCGAGCTGGTTCGCGTACCAGCGGCTGTGCTGGTTCTGGGAGAAGTGCGAGCCGTAGCCGGTCACATAGGAGTTGCCGAGGGCGTTGCGGCCCAGGATGTAGTCGAGCCCGGAGACGACGCCGTCGCGGTACTGCGACTCGCCGGTGAGGTCGAACGCGGTGCCGACGACCACGAGGCGGTTGAGCACCACGCTGTTCGAGCCCCAGTCGAAGGTCCCGTTCGCCCCGTACCCGAGGTCCCACGGGCTCGCGTCCTGCTCCACCAGGTAGTGGTCCGCTCCGGCCACGACCTGCGCCACGACCTCGTCGCGGCCCGGCAGCGCGTTCGGGACGAGCGCCAGGTCGAGCTTCGCGAGCTGCGCGACCTCGCCCCACCAGAAGCCGCCCGCGGTGAACACGTCGGCGTCGTGGAGCTTCGAGTCGAGCACGAAGTCCTCGTAGGCCTTCTCGCCCGTGGTCAGGAACAGCTCCGCTGCGGCCCAGTAGAACTCGTCCTCGACCTTGGAGTCCCCGTAGGGGCCGCCGCCGTCGGGGCTGGTGTCGGGCGCGTACACGTCGGGGTGCGCCAGGGCCGCGCCCCACGCGGTCTCGGCGGCCTCCAGGGCCCGGGCCGAGAAGTCGGCGTCGTACGGCGCGAACAGGCGCGCGGCCTGCGCCGCCGCGGCGGCCAGGTTCAGGGTCGCGGCCGTCGAGGGCGGCTGGAGGAAGCGGGCCTGCGGGTCGTCGGCGGGCAGGAGCGGCAGGCCGGTCCAGTGCTCGTCGTGGATCTTGTGGTGCGCCATGCCCGCGAGCTCTTCACCGGCCGGGACCTGCATCGACATGAGGAACTCGACCTCCCAGCGGGCCTCGTCGAGGACGTCGGGGACGCCGTCGCCGTGCTCGGGGATGCGCATGGAGCCGTCGGCGAGCCGCCCGGTGTCGCCGGTGGGCGCGTGGAGCGCCCGCTCGTACACCGACATGAGCTGCGCGGCGGAGATGCCGCCGTTGACGACGTACTTGCCGTGGTCGCCCGCGTCGTACCAGCCGCCGGTGACGTCCAGCGTGTAGTCGCACGCGTCGGCGTAGCAGGGGACGGCGCCGTCGCCCTGGTTCGGCGCGGTGTCGGTGTGGCCCGCCTCGCGGCCGTACCCCGGCGCGATGGCGTCGTCGATCGCGATGCCCGAGCGCTGCGGGTAGTAGAAGGAGATCGCGTCCACGGCGAGGTCGCGGTAGGCGTCGCCGCCGATCGCGAACGGGTAGGACGTCTCGCCGTCGGCGGTGAGCGTGAAGCCCTCGCCTGCGGCGGTCACGCCCGAGAAGTCGATGACGTGGACCGACTCGCCCGAAGTGGACTCGGCGCCGTGCGGGGCCGTGTCGCCCTCGGCGACGAGCGCCCCGTCGGCGTCGTGGAGCTGCCAGGGGAGCGCGTCCTCGGCGTCGGTCACGAGCGTGGCCCGCTTCGGGCCGTCCTGGAGGTAGGCGACCTGGTTGACGCGCACGCGCGGGCCCGTGTCCGGTTCGTACACGGGCGGTTCGGCACCGGTGAGCAACTTGACCTCCGATAGGCAGAGCTGCCACGGGTCGGCGTGGCGGCCGATCTGGAACGCGAGCTGGGCGTCGGTCCAGTCGGCACCCGCGGTGAAGGCGTAGCTGAAGTCCTGGGACTCCGCCCCCAGCGCCGGGAACTCCTCCAAGGCGGTCGGCCACGGGTCGACGGGGCGCTGGACGAGGGCGCGGACGCTCACGTCCGTCGAGGCCCGCGCGGTGAACTGGAGCTCGTAGGACTCGCCCGCGGCGAGCGGGAGGCCGTCCTGGCCGACGATGGCGTCCCAGGCGTTGGCGGTGCCGCCGGGGACGTCGATGCACCACTCGCCGGCGTCGACGGCGCCCGAGAGGTTCGCGGTCGTCCACCACCCGGTGGTCCCGTTCGCGAAGTCGCCGTTGGTGATCAGGTCGGTCGGTTCGTCCTGCGCCTGGGCGGCGGGGGCGGCTGCGGCCGCCCCCAGCGCGAAGGCGGTCGCGGCGGCGAGTGCCAGGTGTCGGCGCCGGGAGCGGATCGGTCGTGCGGATCGCGGCATGGGGGTGCTCTCCTCGCAGGGGTTGGGAGCGATTCCACGCACATCCTGTCATTGATATTCGTGAATGTCAAGGCGCAAGGGTCACCGCTGGGTCGGCGGGCCGCTCGTGCCGCGCACGACCAGCTTCGACTCCAGCTTCAAGGTCGCGCCCGGCTCCCGGACGCCCCTGAGCTGCTCGTCCGCGGCCTCGACGGCGAGGCGCGCGAGCCGCGGCACGTCCTGGCGGACCGTGGTCAGGTCGATGTGGCTGAGCCCGGCGATGTGCGAGTCGTCGTAGCCGACGATCGAGACCTGCTCGGGGATCTTCACCCCGGCCCGCGTGAACACGTCGAGCAGGCCGATCGCGCACTGGTCGTTCGAGGCGAACACCGCGGTCGGCAGCTCCGCGTCGTCGGCGAGCATCCCGCGCGCGGCGTCCTGGCCGCCCTCCTCGGTGTGGTTGCCGGGGATGATCCGGATGCGGTCGGCCAGGCCGTGGGCGCGCATGGCGTCCCGGTAGGCGCGGCGCCGCTCGGGCGCGCCGGGCTTGGAGCCGCCGTCCACGTGCGCGATGTCGCGGTGGCCCAGGCCCACGAGGTGGTCGACGACCTCGCGGGCCCCGGGCCGGTCGTACGAGGTGACGATGTCCACGGGCGCGCTCTTGAGGTGGCGGCCGAGGACGACGACCGGGAGCCGCGCCCCCAGGTCGGCGATGTCCTCCTCGCTGATCGTGGGCCCGCACAGCAGGAGCGCCTCGCTGCGGTGGCCCACGAGCGCCTCGACGGCCTTGTGCTCGTCGCGGCTGGGGACGGCGGCGCTGAGCACCAGGTCGTAGCCGAGCTCCTCGGCGGTGGGGTAGATGGCCTCGACGAGGTCCACGTGGTGGGGGTTGCGGGCGGTGAACAGCACGCCGAGCACTTTGCTGCGGCCGCGCGCGAGGAGGCGCGCGGCCATGTCGGGCTTGTAGCCGAGGCGCGAGGCGGCCTCGAAGACGCGCTCGCGCGTCTCGGGGCTCGCGCCGGGCTGGTCCCTGAAGACCAGGGACACGAGGGCGCGGGAGACGCCGAGCTCGGCGGCGACGTCCGCCATGGTGGGCTTGCGCGACCGCGGTGCCGGGGAGCGGTCGGCGCCTCTGCGCGGGTTCGGGGGGGTCATCGGGTCGTGGTCCTTCCGATCTACTCGTAATGAAGTTTTTCATACGCGACCCCTTGACCGGGTGACGTGGCGCATGCCATTCTATCCGTACTAGCGCGCTCTAGTAGCGCGCGCTAACCAGACATTTCCGTACCAACGGCGACCGCCCTCCCCGGCGGTCGTCCCACCATGCCCCAGAGGAGGCACCGTTGGCCCCGCAGCGGCGAACCGGTCCGAGCCCCTTCGCGGTCGTCACCATGGGCCGCATCGGGGTCGACCTGTACCCGGCGCAGACCGGCGTCCCCATCCCCGAGGTCGAGTCGTTCCACAAGTACCTCGGCGGCTCCCCGACGAACGTGGCCGTCGCCGCCGCCAGGCACGGGCGCCGCGCCGCCGTCATCGCCAAGGTCGGCGACGACCCGTTCGGGGCGTACGTGCGCAAGGCCCTGGGGGAGTTCGGGGTGGACGACCGCTTCGTGGGCACCGACCCGGACAACCCCACGCCGATCACGTTCTGCGAGGTCTTCCCGCCCGACGACTTCCCGCTGTACTTCTACCGCTTCCCCAAGGCCCCCGACCTCAACGTCGCGGCAGCGGACCTCGACCTCGCGGCCGTCGCCGCCGCCGACGTCTTCTGGGCCACCGTCACCGGCCTGTGCGCCGAGCCGAGCCGCACCGCCACCCTCGCGGCCCTCGAAGCGAGCCGCCCCTGCCGCTTCACCGTCCTCGACCTCGACTGGCGGCCCATGTTCTGGGACAGCCCCGGCGAGGGGCGCAAGTGGGTCGAACGCGCGCTCGCCTTCGCCGACGTCGCGGTCGGGAACCTCGACGAAGTGGAGGTCGCCGTTGGCGCCCGCGACCCCCGCGAGGCCGCGAAGCGCCTGCGCGACAAGGGCGTGAAGCTCGCCGTCGTCAAGCAGGGCCCCAAAGGCGTGCTCGCCGTGGACGACTCCGGCGAGGTCGAGCTCCCGCCCGCCCCCGTCGAAGTCGTCAACGGCCTCGGCGCCGGGGACGCGTTCGGCGGCGCGCTCGTGGACGGGCTCCTCTCCGGCCTCCCGCTGGAGACCGTGATCGCCCGCGCCAACGCCGCCGGAGCGATCGTCGCGGGCCGCCTCGCCTGCTCCTCCGCGATGCCCACCGCCGCCGAAGTGGACGCCAAGCTCGCGGAGGCCGCCCGTGCGCGCTGACGAACTCGCACGCCTCACCCGCACCCGCGTCGAACGGCCCGAAGCCGTCGCCGAGGCCGCCGCCGCCCGCACCCGCGCCGCGAGCCCCGTCGGCCCCTCCGGCAAGTGCTTCGTCATCGCCGCCGACCACCCCGCCCGCGGCGCCCTCGGCACCGGCGGCGACCCCCTCGCCATGGCCGACCGCGCCGACCTCCTCGACCGGCTCCGCACCGCCCTCGCCGACCCCGGCTGCACCGGCGTCCTCGGCACCGCCGACATCCTCGAAGACCTGCTCCTCCTCGGCGCCCTGGAAGGCAAGACCGTCTTCGGGTCCATGAACCGCGGCGGCCTCGCCGGGGCCGCCTGGGAGATCGACGACCGCTTCACCGGCATGACCGCCGCCGGGATCGCGCGCCTCGGCTTCGACGGCGGCAAGACCCTCACCCGCATCGACTACGCCGACCCCGCCACGCCCGCCGTCCTCGAAGCCACCGCGCACGCCATCGACGACCTCGCCGACCGCGGCCTCATCGCCATGGTCGAGCCCTTCATCGCCACCCGCCGGGACGGCAGGGCCGTCAACGACCTCTCCACCGAAGCGGTCGTCAAGTCCGCCGCCATCGCCTCCGGCCTCGGCACCACCACCGCCCGCACCTGGCTCAAACTCCCCACCGCCCCCGACCCCGCCCGCGCCGCCGCCGCGACCACCCTCCCCGTCGTGCTCCTCGGCGGCGAGGTCGCCGACCTCGACGCCCAGCGCGGCAGATGGGCCCAAGCCCTCGAAGCACCGAACGCGATCGGCCTGACCGTGGGACGATCCCTCCTCTACCCGGCCGACGGGAACGTCGCCGCGGCCGTCCGGAAAGTGGTGGACCTGCTGTGAACCGATACCACCTGCCCGCCCGCTCCACCGAGGACGGCCTCTACGACACCATCGTCACCCCCGAGTCCGCCGGCTGGACCTACTCCGGCCTCAAGATCCTCGAACTCGAACCCGGCGGCGCCCACACCCTCGCCACCGGGAACGCCGAGCACCTCGTGCTCCCGCTCTCCGGCTCCTGCGACGTCCGCGTCGACGGCCTCACCTTCCACCTCCACGGCCGCGCCGCGGTCTTCGACGGCCCCACCGACTTCGCCTACGCCCCCAAGGACACCGCGCTCACCATCGCCAGCGACGGCGGCGGCCGCTTCGCGCTCGCCTCCGCCGTCTGCGACAACGGCCTCCCCGCCCGGTACGGCCCCGCGGCCGACGTCCCGATCGAGGACCGCGGCGCGGGCGCCTGCGCCCGCCGGGTCCGGAACTACTGCCTCCCCGGCACCTTCGACGCCGACCGGCTCCTGGTCTGCGAGGTCGTCACCCCCGGCGGGAACTGGTCCTCCTACCCGCCGCACAAGCACGACGAGGACCGCGAGGGCGAATCCGTGCTCGAAGAGGTCTACTACTTCGAGATCGACCGCCCCGAGGGCTTCGCGCTCCACCGCGTCTACGGCACCCCCGAGCGCCCCATCGACGTCAACGCCGAGGTCCGCTCCGGTGACGTGGTCCTGGTCCCGCACGGCTGGCACGGCCCCAGCGCCGCCGCCCCCGGCTACGACCTGTTCTACCTCAACGTCATGGCCGGACCCGGCGACGAACGCGCCTGGCGCATCACCGACGACCCCGCCCACGCCTGGGTCCGCACCACCTGGGAGACCGCCCGATGAGCACCGTCCGCCTCACCACCGCCCAGGCCCTCGTCCGCTTCCTCGCGAACCAGTGGACCGAGCGCGACGGTGAACGCCGCCGACTGGTCAACGGCGCGTTCGGGATCTTCGGCCACGGCAACGTCGCCGGACTCGGGCAGGCCCTCCTCCAGGCCGCCCGCACCGGCGACGACGACATGCCCTACCTGCTCGCACGGAACGAGCAGGCCATGGTCCACGCCGCCGCCGCGTACGCGAAGGCCGCCGACCGCCTCTCCACCTACGCCTGCACCGCCTCCATCGGCCCCGGCTCGACCAACATGGTCACCGGCGCCGCGCTCGCCACGGTCAACCGGCTCCCGGTGCTCCTCCTGCCCTCCGACGTCTTCGCCTCCCGCGCCCCCGACCCCGTGCTCCAGCAGCTCGAAGACCCGCGCGCGGGCGACGTGTCCGTCAACGACGCGTTCCGGCCCGTCTCCAAGTTCTTCGACCGCGTCTGGCGCCCCGAGCAGCTGATCCCCGCCGCGCTGGCCGCGATGCGGGTCCTCACCGACCCGGTGGAGACCGGCGCGGTCACGCTCTGCCTCCCGCAGGACGTGCAGGCCGAGGCGCACGACTGGCCCGTGGCGTTCTTCCGCGAGCGCGTGTGGACGGTGCGCCGCCCCGAGCCCGACGCCGCCGAACTCGAAGCGGCCCTAGCGGTCCTGCGTCGAGCACAGCGGCCGCTCATCGTCGCGGGCGGCGGGGTCGTCTACTCGCGGGCGACCGAGGAGCTGCGGGCCTTCGCGGCCGCGCACGGCGTGCCGGTCGCCGAGACCCACGCCGGGCGCGGGTCGGTCCAGTGGGACCACCCGCAGGCGGTGGGCGCGCTCGGCGCGACCGGCTCGCGCGCCGCGAACCTCCTCGCGGCCGACGCGGACGTGGTGCTCGGCATCGGGACCCGCTACTCGGACTTCACGACCGCGAGCCACACGGTGTTCGGGGACGCGCGGTTCGTGAACCTGAACGTCGCGGCCCTCGACGCCGCGAAGCACGGCGCGTCGATGCTCGTGGCCGACGCCCGCGCCGGGATCGGCGCGCTCGGGCGCGGCCTGCGGGAGTGGCGGGCCGACGCGGCCTGGACGGCCCGCGCGCGGGTCCTCGCGGCCGAGTGGCAGGGCGTCATCGACCGCGCCAAGGATCTGGGGCACGGGCCGCTGCCCGCGCAGACTGAGGTCCTCGGGGCGCTCAACGACGCGATGGGCGAGCGCGACGTCGTCGTCAACGCCGCCGGGTCGATGCCCGGCGACCTCCAGATGATGTGGCGCTCAAGGGACCCGAAGCAGTACCACGTGGAGTACGGCTTCTCGTGCATGGGCTACGAGATCGCGGCCGGGCTCGGCTGCAAGCTCGCCGACCCGGACCGGGACGTGTACGTGCTCGTCGGCGACGGCTCGTACCTCATGCTCGCCTCGGAGATCCCGACGCTCGTCGCCGAGGGCCTCAAGGTCGTCATCGTGATCGTCCAGAACCACGGCTTCGCCTCGATCGGCGCGCTCTCGGAGTCCCTGGGCTCCCAGCGCTTCGGCACGAAGTACCGGTACCGCGACGCCGAGTCGGGGCTCCTCGACGGGGACGTGCTCCCGGTCGACCTGGCCGCCAACGCCGCGAGCCTGGGCGCGAACGTGATCACCGCGGGCACGGTCGCCGAGTTCAAGGCCGCCTTGGCGAGCGCGAAGGCCGCCGAGACAACCACCGTGGTCCACGTCGAGACCGACCTCCACTCGCCGGGCCTGCCGCAGAGCGCCTGGTGGGACGTGCCCGTCAGCGAGGTGTCCGAACTGGACTCGACGCGCGCGGCCCTCGACGCGTACATCGACAATCGGCGCGCCCAGCGCCACTACCTCTGAGGACCGGCGATGACGACCATCGAGCACTGGATCGGCGGGGCTTTCACCCGCGGCGACGCCACGAGGACCGGCACGGTCCGCAACCCCGCCACCGGCGCGGCCACCGGGGAGGTGCTCCTCGCCGAACCGGCCGATGTGGACGCGGCCGTGGCCGCCGCGGCGACGGCGTTCGACTCCTGGGGCGACTCGTCGCTGTCGCAGCGCACGAAGGTCATGTTCCGCTTCCGGGAACTCCTCGTGCGCCACGAGGACGAGCTGGCGCGGCTCATCTCGGCCGAGCACGGGAAGGTCGTGGAGGACGCGCGCGGGGAGATCGTGCGCGGCCGCGAGGTCGTGGAGTACGCGTGCGGGATCGCCGACGCGCTCAAGGGCTCCTACTCCGACCAGGTCTCCGGCGGCGTGGACGTCTTCAGCTTCCGCCAGCCGCTCGGGGTGTGCGCGGGCATCACCCCGTTCAACTTCCCGATCATGGTCCCGATGTGGATGCACCCCATGGCGATCGCCACCGGGAACACGTTCGTCCTCAAGCCCAGCGAGCGCGACCCGTCCGTCTCGAACCGGATCGCGGAGCTGTACGCCGAGGCCGGGCTCCCCGACGGCGTGTTCAACGTCGTCCACGGCGACAAGGCCGCGGTGGACGCGATCCTCGACCACCCCGGGATCGCGGCGGTCTCGTTCGTCGGCTCCACGCCGATCGCGAAGTACGTGCACGAGCGGGCCACCGCCTCGGGGAAGCGCGTGCAGGCCCTCGGCGGCGCGAAGAACCACGCCGTGGTCCTCCCGGACGCCGACCTGGAGTTCGCCGCCGACCACCTGACGGCCGCCGCGTTCGGTTCCGCGGGCCAGCGCTGCATGGCGATCTCCGTCGGCGTCGCCGTCGGTGAGGCGGGCGACGCGCTCGTGGAGGTGCTGCGCCGCAAGGCGGAAGCGGTCAAGGTCGGCCCCGGCGACGACCCGGCCTCGGAGATGGGCCCGGTGGTGACCGCCGCCTCGCGCGACCGGGTCGCCGCGCTCGTGGGCGCCGGGATCGAGCAGGGCGCGGTCCCGGTGGTGGACGGCCGCGGCCTGACCGTGCCGGGCCACGAGGACGGGTTCTTCGTGGGCCCCACGGTGCTCGACAGGGTCGCGCCCGGCATGGCCGCGTACGACGAGGAGATCTTCGGGCCGGTCCTCGCCGTCGCCCGCGCCGCCGACGTGGACGAGGCGATCGCGCTCATCAACGCCAACCCGTACGGCAACGGCACCGCGATCTTCACCTCCTCGGGCGCGGCCGCACGCCGCTTCCAGCGCGAGGTGAAGGTGGGGATGATCGGCGTCAACGTGCCGATCCCCGTCCCGATGTCCTACTACTCCTTCGGAGGCTGGAAGGACTCCCTCATCGGCGACTCGCCGATCCACGGCCCCGAAGGGGTCCGCTTCTACACCCGCGCCAAGACCGTCACGAGCCGCTGGCCCGAAGTCCGCCAGTCGGTCGAGGCCGCTTTCCACTTCCCCACTGCCAATTGAACGACGCCAGTTGAACGACGCGAGCTGAACGGAGCACGTCAATGCCGACACCCACCGCCCCGAACCTGCGCCTCGGCTCGGCCCCCGACTCGTGGGGGGTCTGGTTCCCCGAGGACGACCGCCAGCTCCCGTACGGGCGGTTCCTGGACGAGCTCGCGGGCTCGGGCTACGAGTGGCTCGAACTGGGCCCCTACGGCTACCTGCCGACCGACCCGGCCGTCCTCGCCGACGAGCTCGCGAAACGGGACCTGAAGGTCTCCGGAGGCACCGTCTTCGGGAACCTCCACCGCCCCGAGCAGTACGAGGCCACAGTGGACCTCGTGGGGAAGGTCGCGGCGCTCACCGCCTCCCAGGGCGCGAAGCACGTCGTGTTCATCCCGCCGCTGTTCCGCGACGAGAAGACCGACGCCGTCAACGACGTGGTCGAGTGGGACGCCGAGCAGTGGAAGACCGTGCACGCCACGGCCAACCGCATCGGCAAGAGGATGTTCGAGGAGCACGGCGTCACCATCGCCGTCCATCCGCACGCCGACACGCAGATCTGCACGCAGGCGCAGATCGAGACGTTCCTCGACGGCACCGACGCCGACCACGTCTCGCTGTGCCTGGACACCGGCCACGTCGCCTACGGCGGCGGCGACAACCTCGACCTCATCGCCCGCTACTCGACGCGCATCGGCTACGTCCACATCAAGCAGATGGACCCCGAGATCCTCCGCCAGGTCCGCGACGAGCAGCTGGGCTTCGGGGAGGCCGTCAAGCGCGGCGTCTGCGTCGAGCCCCCGGCCGGGGTCCCGAACCCCGCCGACATCGTGGCCGCCCTGTCCGGCCTCGACGCCGAGCTGTTCGTCATCGTGGAGCAGGACCTCTACCCGTGCGAGCCCGACGTGCCCCTGCCGATCGCGCGCCGCACCCGCGAGTACCTGAACGGCTGCGGGCTCGGCGCCCGGCACCAGCGAGACTGACACACCACACAGGAAAGGTCTGAGGCCCATGAAGATCGGCTTGATCGGCACCGGCTGGATCGGCGAGGAGCACGTCAGGCGCCTCTCCGGGCGGGTCAGCGGCGCTGAGGTGGTCGCCGTGTCCGACATCGACCCCGAGCGCGCCGCCGCCGTGGCCGCCCCCGCCGGGGCCCGCGTGGTCGCCACCGCCGAGGAGCTCATCGCGGACCCCGAGGTCCAGGCCGTCGTCGTGACCTCGTGGGGGCCCGCGCACGCCGGGCAGGTCCTCGCCTGCATCGAAGCGGGCAAGCCCGTGTTCTGCGAGAAGCCGCTCACCACCGAGGCCGCCGACGGCCTGCGCATCCTCGAAGCCGAGCAGGCCCGCGGGAAGCGCCTCGTGCAGGTCGGGTTCATGCGCCGCTACGACGCCGGGTACCGCGCCATCAAGGCCGTCCTCGACGAAGGCGGGATCGGCGCCCCGCTCATTGCCCACTGCGCCCACCGCAACCCCACGCAGCCCGAGTCGTACCACTCCGACAAGCCGATGGTCGACACCGCCGTCCACGAGATCGACGTGCTCCGCTGGCTCCTCGGCGAGGAGTTCGCGAGCGTCCAGGTCGTGGTGCCCCGCTCCACCTCCAAGCGGTTCCCGCACCTGGTGGACCCGCAGATCCTGCTGCTGGAGACCGAGTCGGGCGCGCGCGTGGACGTCGAGGTGTTCGTCAACTGCCAGTACGGCTACGACATCCAGTGCGAGATCGTCGGCGAGACCGGGACCGTGCGCCTCCCCGACCCGGCCGCGCCCCTGGTCCGCTCGGCCGCGCGCGCCTCGACCGCGGTCGTGCAGGACTTCCCGAGCCGCTTCGCCGACGCCTTCGACGTCGAGCTCCAGGAGTGGGTCGACTCGCTGCGCTCCGGCGAGCCCGCCGGGCCCAGCGCGTGGGACGGGTACGCCGCCACCGTCGTCACCAACGCCGCCGTCGAGGCCCGCCGCACCGGGGCCGTCGTCCCGGTCGACCTCCCCGAGAAGCCCGCTTTCTACAAGTAGGACAACGACTTTGCTCTGGGGTTAAGAAGGACGGGCCCGGCCTCGCAGCCGGGCCCGTCCACCGCTCACCCGGTGGGGATGCCGCCGTTCGCGAGCGGCACCGGCGCGGCCTCGACCGCGCTCACGTGCCCGACCTCCACCTCGTACGTCGTCCCCGAGTAGTCCTGGACGCCGTCCTCCACGGTCATGATCCCCACGGTGCCGTACCCGCCGTGGTTCGTCTCGCTGAACGCCAGCGGCACGATCCCGTTGCCCAGCACCGCGCCCGACTCGACCGCCGCGATCAGCGACTCCCGGGTCGGCTCGTCCCCGGCCTTCGCGAGCGCCTCCGCGAACAGGTACCCGACGCTCATGCCGAGGACCGTGTTCGCCGTGAACGGCGCGCCCTCGTTGTACTCGTCGTTGATCTGCTCGAACAGCGCCGTCCACTCGCTGCCGGACCCGAACGGCAGGAAGTTCACGCACACCATGCCCTCCAGGAGCTGCGCGGCGGCCTCCTCGCCGAGGTGCCCGACGAGCGTCGGGTAGTCGGCGCCCGAGGACGACACGTACCACTTCGGCGCCCAGTCCATCTGCGCGGCCGTGCCGACCGCGAGCGCCGTGTACCCGTTGATCGTGGCGAGGATGTTCACCTCGCACCCGGCGGCCTTGAGGGTCCCGATCTGGTCGGTGAGGTCCTGCGAGGCCGTCGTGTACGTCTGGATCTCGGTGATCTCGTTGCTGCCCATGACCGCCTCGACGCCTTCGAGGAGGCCCTCGCCGTAGTCGTCGTTCTGGCCCAGGACGCACACCGTCGCGCCCGGCTCCCGCTCCATCGCGTACTGCGCGAGCGCCGCGCCCTCCGTCGTGTACTCCGCGTTGTACCCGAACGCGTTCGGGTAGAGCGCCGGCTGGTTCCACACCCGCGAGCCCGACGCGATGAACAGGTCCGGGACGCCCTCCTCGGCGAGGTAGTCCAGGACCACCGAGTGCGTGGGGGTGCCCAGGCCGTTGACGACCGCCAGCACCTGGTCGTCCTCGACCAGCTCGGTCACCACCTCGTTGGTCCGCTGCGGCTCGTACCCGTCGTCCTTCACCAGGTACTCGATGGCGCGGCCGTTGACCCCGCCGTGGTCGTTGACGTACGCGAAGTACGCCGAGGTCGCCGCCGAGACCGCCGAGTACCCGGCCGCCGCCGGGCCCGTCAGCGGCTGGTGCGTCCCGATGGTCACCGTGTCGTCCGTGACGCCGGGGGTCGCGGCGGCCTCCTCCTCGCCCTCGGGGGCCGTGCATCCTGCCAGGCCGAGGGCCGCCGCGACCGCCAGGGCCGCCGCAGTCCTCGACGTCTTCGCGGGGGTCCGCATGTCGATCACCTCTTCGTGGTCGTCGCGGGCGCCGCACGATGGGGGAGCGGGGCCCGTACCCAGGGATACTAGGCGGTAACTTGCGTTGCCGCAGCCCCCGAAACCGCGCCGACCGGCCAGAACGGCCTCAGCCGTCCGGTCAGGACCCCTCCCGTTCCAATTCCTGGGAGGCGCGTCCCACCAGGGGCGGGGTCACACCGGCCCGGGTGGCAGACTTGACGCGTGTTGCGATGGATGACAGCTGGAGAGTCCCACGGCCCCGAACTCGTGGTCACGATCGACGGCCTGCCCGCCGGTGTCGAACTGACCAGTGAGGCGGTCGCCGCCGAACTGGCCCGGCGCCGCCTCGGCTACGGCCGCGGCGCCCGCATGAAGTTCGAGGCCGACGTCGTCAACTTCATCGGCGGCCTCCGCCACGGCCGCACCCTCGGCTCGCCCCTCGCCATCCGCGTCGGCAACTCCGAGTGGCCCAAGTGGGAGACCGTCATGTCCCCCGACCCGGTCGACCCCGCCGCGCTCGACGGCGTCGCCCGCAACGCCCCCCTCACCCGGCCCCGGCCCGGCCACGCCGACCTCGCCGGCATGCAGAAGTACGACCACGGCGACGCCCGCCCGATCCTGGAGCGCGCCTCCGCCCGCGAGACCGCCGCCCGCGTCGCCGGCGGCACCGCCGCCAAGGCCTTCCTCAAGCAGGCCTTCGGCATCGACATCGTCTCCCACGTCAAGGCCCTCGGCCCCGTCCGCGCCAAGGACGGCCTCGTGCCGACCCCCGCCGACGCCGCCGCCGTCGACGCCGACCCGCTGCGCTGCATGGACCCCGACGCGTCCGCCCGCATGGTCGCCGAGGTCGACGCCGCCAAGAAGGACGCCGACACCCTCGGCGGCGTCGTCGAGGTCCTCGCCTACGGCCTCCCGCCCGGGCTCGGCTCCCACGTCCAGTGGGACCGCAAGCTCGACGCGCGCCTGGCCACCGCCCTCATGTCGATCCAGTCGGTCAAGGCCGTCGAGATCGGCGACGGCCTCATGCAGGCCGCCGTCCGCGGCTCCTCCGCCCACGACGAGATCGTCCCCGGCCCCGACGGCGTCGAGCGCCTCACCGACCGCGCCGGGGGCCTCGAAGGCGGCATCACCACCGGCCAGCCGCTCCGCGTCTCCGCGATGCTCAAGCCCATCTCGTCCCTGACGCGCCCCCTGCGCACCATCGACACCACCACCGGCGAGGCCGCCGAGGCCATCAACCAGCGCTCCGACGTCTGCGCGGTCCCCGCCGGGGCCGTCGTCGCCGAGCACATGGTCGCCTACGTCCTCGCCGAGGCCGCCCTGGAGAAGTTCGGCGGCGACTCCGTCGGCGAATCCCGCCGCAACTACGAGAACTACCTCGACAACCTGCGGGTGAAGTGAGCATGGGCCTCGTCGTGATCGTCGGGCCGCCCGGCTCCGGCAAGACCACCGTCGGCCGCGCGCTGGCCGAGGCGCTCGGCGCGGCATTCCGCGACGCCGACGCCGACATCGTCGCCACCGCCGGGAAGCCGATCGCCGACATCTTCGTGGACGACGGCGAGGAGCACTTCCGCGCGCTCGAACGCGAAGCGGTCCGCCGGGCCGTGGCCGAGCACGACGGGGTCCTCGCCCTCGGCGGCGGCGCCGTCCTCGCCGCGGACACCCGCAAGCTCCTCGCCGACGTGCCGGTCGTGCACCTCCGCGTGGACCTCGCCGAAGCCGTGCGCCGCAACGAGATCGACAAGGGCCGGCCGCTCCTCCAGGTCAACCCCCGCGCCACGCTGCGGCGCCTGCTCGAAGAGCGGCTGCCGCTCTACCGCGAGGTCGCCGACATCGAGGTGGACACCACCGGAAGGGACGTGGCCGACCTGACCGCCGAGATCGCCGCGAAGCTCGGCGTCCGCACCGTCGTCGTGGGCGACGCCGAGGCCCCCTACCCGGTCCTCATCGGCCGCGGCACCGTCGAGCGGCTCCCCGAGTTCCTCGGCAAGGCCGCGCGCGTCGCCGTGCTCCACACCGAGAGCACCGCTCTCCTCGCGGAGCGGGTGGGCTCGCTGCTGCCCGAAGGCGTCGAGGCCACGCTCATGGAGCTGCCCGACGCCGAGGACGGCAAGACCGTCGCCGTCGCCGAGCAGTGCTGGGACGCGCTCGGCGCCGAGGGCTTCACCCGCACCGACCTCGTCGTCGGCGTCGGCGGGGGCGCGGTCACCGACCTCGCCGGGTTCGTCGCCGCCTGCTGGCTCCGCGGCGTCGCCGTCGTCCACGTCCCGACCTCGCTGCTCGGCGCGGTCGACGCGGCCGTGGGCGGCAAGACCGGCGTGAACACCGCCGCCGGGAAGAACCTCGTCGGCGCCTTCCACCCGCCGCGCGCCGTCCTCGTGGACCTCGACAACTTCGCGACCCTCCCGCGCCGCGACCTCGCCGCGGGCCTCGCCGAGGTCGTCAAGGCCGGGTTCATCGCCGACCCGGTCATCCTCGACCTCGTCGAGCGCGACCCCGAGGCCGCGCTCGACGCCGCGGACCCCGTGGTCGCCGAACTCGTCGAGCGCGCCATCGCCGTCAAGGCCGAGGTCGTCGCCTCCGACCTGAAGGAAGGCGGCCTGCGCGCGATCCTCAACTACGGCCACACCTTCGCGCACGCCATCGAGAAGCTGGAGAAATACCGCTGGCGCCACGGCGACGCCGTCGCCGTCGGCATGGTCTACGCCGCGCACCTGAACGCGCTCACCGGCCGCGTCGACCTCGTGGACCGCACCAAGGCCGTCCTCGAATCCCTGGGCCTGCCCGTGGCCTACGAGGCCGGGCGCTGGGACGACCTCCTCCAGGCCATGCTGATCGACAAGAAGAACACCGGCGCCACCCAGCGCTTCGTGCTCCTCGATGCCCTCGCCGCCCCCGTGGTGGTGGACGACGTGACCGCCGAGCAGCAGCGCGAAGCCTATGAGAGGCTCGTGGGATGACGACACTGGTGCTCAACGGCCCCAACCTCAACCGGCTCGGCAAGCGCGAACCGGCGATCTACGGCTCCCAGACCCTCGCCGACCTCGAAGCGCTCTGCGTGAAGACGGGGGAGGAGCTGGGCCTGGACGTGTCGTTCCGGCAGACCAACCACGAGGGCGAGATGCTGGAGTGGCTGCACGAGGCCGCCGACCACGCCTTCCCGGTGGTCCTCAACGCCGCCGCTTGGACCCATTACTCGATCGCCGTCGGCGACGCGTGCGCCCAGCTCACGGCCCCGCTCATCGAGGTCCACCTCTCCAACGTGCACCAGCGCGAGGAGTTCCGGCACCACTCGTTCGTGTCCGCGCACGCCAAGGGCGTCATCGCCGGACTCGGCTTCGACGGCTACACGGCGGCCCTGCGCCACGTGGCCGCGCTCGCCGCCTAGCCGCGCCGCTGGTCACAGCCGACGCGGCCTGCCCAGTGAGCGGTCCGACCGCCCGCTACCATTGACGGTCGGCCCAGTCAGACCTCAACCGAAAGAGACGAACGCCCGTGGCATCCACGAACGACCTCAAGAACGGCTTGGTGCTCAACCTGGAGGGCCAGCTCTGGCAGGTGCAGGAATTCCAGCACGTCAAGCCCGGTAAGGGCCCGGCGTTCGTGCGCACCACCCTCAAGCAGATCCCTTCGGGCAAGATCGTCGACAAGACGTTCAACGCCGGCACCAAGGTCGACACCGCGAACGTCGACCGCCGCACGATGACCTACCTCTACAAGGAGGGCGAGGACTTCGTGTTCATGGACTCGGACACGTACGACCAGATCCCGCTCACCCCCGGCGTGGTCGGCGACGCGGCGAAGTTCCTCCTGGAGAACTCCGAGGCCACCGTCGCCATGCACGAGGGCAAGGTCCTCTACATCGAGCTGCCCGCCGCGGTCGAGCTCGTCGTCACCTACACCGAGCCGGGCCTCCAGGGCGACCGCTCCTCCGGCGGCACCAAGCCCGCCACCGTCGAGACGGGCGCCCAGGTCCTCGTGCCGCTGTTCATCGACAACGGCGAGAAGATCAAGGTCGACACCCGCGACGGCAAGTACCTCAGCCGGGCATAGGAGTGGCGAACCAGCAGAGCGGACCTGAGCGGCTCACCGCCCGCACCAAGTGGCGGATGCGGGCCGTGGAGATCCTGTACGAGGCCGAGTCCCGCGGCGAGGGCGTCAAGCGCGTCCTGGCCGAGCGGGCCGACCGCGCGTTCACCGACCCCGAGGCGCCCCGGCTCCCGAAGTACTCCGAGGAGCTGGCGCGCGGCGTCGACGAGTACCGGTACGAGCTGGACGAGGCCATCGGCCGCGCCGCCGACGGCTGGTCGGTCGAGCGCATGCCCGCGGTCGACCGGAACGTGCTGCGCGTGGCCCTGTACGAGATCATCTACGTCGAGGACGTCGACACGCCCGTGGCCATCAAGGAGGCCATGCGCGTGTGGGAGCAGATCGGCTCCACGGACGACACCAAGTTCGTGAACGCCGTCCTCGACTCGGCCGCGAAGGCCGAGGAGTAGCTTCAGGACAACGAGAAACGGCCGAGCCCTCCGATCCTGGGCCCGGCCGTTTTCCGTTGTCCTGCTTGCTTACTCGCCGTCCGAGGCGAAGAACGCCTGGAGGTCGTGGACGAGGACGCCGAAGTCCTCCAGCTTCTCGATCAGGCCCGACGGCGTGGTCGAGTACACCACCGCGAGGGTGTACAGGTCGTCGGCGCGGATCGAGAGGATCCGTCCGTTGTAGTCGCCGCGGCGCTGCTGGATGGAGCGCGCGAGCTTCGCGACGTGCTCCAGCTCGGGGTCCGGGTGGTCGTAGAGCGCCTCAAGGTTGAGGACGATCTTCTCGGCCTGCTCGACCGGGAGCGGGACGCCCTCCGGAAGCAGCTCCGAGACGGGGATCCGGTAGAAGTCGGCCAACTCGGCGAGGCGGCTGACCGTGATGGACCGGTCGCCCCGCTCGTAGGAACCGATGACGACGGCCTTCCACTTGCCGCCGGACTTGTCCTCGACGCCTTGCAGGGACAGACCCTGCTGCATCCGGATGTCGCGCAGCCGGTTGCCGAGCGCCTTGGCGTAGTCAGATGTCGCCATGCTGGGATCAACTCCAATTTTCGGTACGAGAGGAATCCTATTGTTGACTACGGTCGGTGACCATCGGCCGTTGGGGTGCCCCCAAACAGTGTTCTTCGTCGCGTGGGGCCCGAAAGACTGACGGGCAAATCATGGCATACAAGTCAAATATGCAGCTAATGGCGCCGTAGTTTTGGGACTCGGGTTTACGCTCCGTCACCGGCGGCGTAGCATGGCCCGCGACGAAACCGTTCTTTAACAGACCGTCCAGTGAGGCGGAGAAGGAGGTTCGCGTGGTTTCCCCTGCCCTCAGGCAGAACGAGGAAGACCCGTCGGGCAAGCACGGCCGCTCGGAGAAGCAGATCATCTCCGGCGACGACATCGGCCGCATCCTCGACCGCATCGCCCACCAGATCCTGGAGAAGACCAAGGGCGCCCCCGACACCATGCTCCTGGGCATCCCCACCCGCGGCGTCGCGCTCGCCGGACGGCTCGCCGACCGCATCCGCCGCTTCGCCGACCTCGACGTCCCCGCCGGGACCCTCGACATCACGCTCTACCGCGACGACCTGCGCCGCAACGCACTCCGGGCCCTCGGCCCCACCGAGCTGCCGCCCGGCGGCGTGGACGACCAGCGGGTCATCCTCGTCGACGACGTGCTCTACTCCGGACGGACGGTCCGCGCCGCGCTCAACGCGCTCTACGACCTCGGCCGCCCCGCCAGCGTCCAGCTCGCGATCCTCGTCGACCGCGGCCACCGCGAGCTGCCCATCCGCGCCGACTACGTCGGCAAGAACATCCCGACCGCCCGCGACGAGAACGTGGCCGTGCGCCTGACCGAGTACGACGGTTTCGACGCGGTGGTCCTGACCGGAGGCCGGGAGCGATGAAGCACCTGCTCACCACCAAGGAACTCACCCGCGACGAGGCCGAACTGATCCTCGACGTCACCGAGCAGATGGCCGAGGCCGTCACCGGCCGCGAGGTCCCCAAGCTCCCGGCGCTGCGCGGGCGCACCGTCGTGAACCTCTTCTACGAGGACTCCACGCGCACCCGCACCTCCTTCGAGACCGCCGCCAAGCGCCTCTCCGCCGACGTCGTGAACTTCGCGGCGAAGACCTCCAGCGTCAACAAGGGCGAGAGCCTGCGCGACACCGCGCTCACGTTGCAGGCCATGGGCGCCGACGCGGTCGTCATCCGCCACCCCGCCGCGGGCGCCCCGCAGCGGCTCACCGAATGGCTCGACGGCGCGGTCCTCAACGCCGGGGACGGCACCCACGCGCACCCGACGCAGGCCCTGCTCGACGCGTACACCATGAAGCGCCGCCTCGGCGCCGTCGAAGGCCGCACCGTCGCGATCGTGGGGGACATCCTCCACTCGCGCGTCGCCCGCTCGAACGTGTGGCTGCTGTCGAAGCTCGGCGCGAACGTGCGCCTCGTCGGCCCGCCCACCCTGCTGCCCAAGGACATCGACGAGTGGCCGGTCGAGATCGGGTACGACCTCGACGCGTCCCTCAAAGGCGTCGACGCGGTCATGATGCTGCGCGTCCAGCGCGAGCGCATGCACGCCGCGTTCTTCCCGACCGCCAACGAGTACTCGCGCCTCTACGGCCTCGACGAGCGCCGCATGCGGCTCCTGCCCGACCACGCGATCGTCATGCACCCCGGCCCGATGAACCGCGGCATGGAGATCGCCGCCACCGTCGCCGACTCGCCCCGCGCCACCATCACCGAGCAGGTGACCAACGGCGTGTGGGTCCGCATGGCCGTCCTCTACCTGCTGCTGACGAACGGAGAAACCCGGTGACCGACCTCCTGATCAAGTCCGCCGACATCGTCGGGAAGGGACGGCAGGACGTCCTCGTCCGCGACGGCCGCGTCGCCGAGATCGGCTCCCTCACCGCCAAGGACGCGCAGACCGTCGACGCCGACGGCCTCGTGCTCCTGCCCGGCCTCGTGGACCTCCACACCCACCTGCGCGAACCCGGCCGCGAGGACGCCGAGACCGTCTACTCGGGCACCCGCGCCGCCGCCAAGGGCGGCTACACCGCGGTGTGCGCCATGGCGAACTCCTACCCCGTCGCCGACACCGCCGGGGTCGTGGAGCAGGTCGCCGCGCTCGGCAAGGCCGCCGGGTACGCCGACGTGCAGCCCATCGGCGCCGTGTCCATCGGCCTCGAAGGCAAGCAGCTCGCCGAGATCGGCGCGATGGCCCACTCCGCGGCCGCGGTGCGCATGTTCTCCGACGACGGCCACTGCGTCTCGGACCCGATCCTCATGCGCCGCGCCCTCGAATACGTGAAGACCTTCGGCGGGCTCATCGCCCAGCACGCCGAGGAGCCGCGCCTCACCGAAGGCGCCCAGATGAACGAGGGCGCCGTCTCCGCCGAGCTCGGCCTGCCCGGCTGGCCCGCGGTCGCCGAGGAGGCGATCATCGCCCGCGACGTGCTCCTCGCCGAGTACACCGGCGCGCGCGTCCACTTCTGCCACGTCTCCACCGCCCGCTCGGTCGACATCATCCGCGAGGCCAAGGCCCGCGGCGCCAAAGTGACCGCCGAGGTCTGCCCGCACCACCTCCTCCTCACCGACGAGGCCGCGCGCACCTACGACCCGGTCTACAAGGTCAACCCGCCGCTGCGCCGCGAGTCCGACGTCGCGGTCCTGCGCGGCGCGCTCGCCGAGGGCGTCATCGACGCCGTCGCCACCGACCACGCCCCGCACCCCCCGCAGGACAAGGACTGCGAGTGGGCGGCCGCCCGCCCCGGGATGCTCGGCCTGGAGACCGCCCTGTCGATCACCGTCCTCGCCCTCGGCGGGCCCACCGGCGCCGACTGGGACACCGTCGCCGAGCGCACCTCCCGCACCCCCGCGCGCATCGCCGGGCTCGAAGCCCACGGCCGCGACCCGCAGCCGGGCACCGAAGCGAACTTCACGCTCGTCGACCCCGCCGCGACCTGGACCGTGGTCCCCGCCGACCTCGCGTCCCTCTCGCGCAACACCCCCTACGCCGGGATGGAACTCCCGGTCACCGTCCAGGCGACGTTCCTCAGAGGACGCGCCACCGTACTCAACGGCAAGATCGAAGAGGAGACGACCGAATGAGCAGCAGGGCACCAGCGATCCTCGTGCTTGAGGACGGCCGCGTCTTCCGTGGCGAGGCCTTCGGCTCCGTCGGCGAGACCTTCGGCGAGGCCGTGTTCAGCACCGGCATGACCGGCTACCAGGAGACCCTCACCGACCCGTCCTACTACGGCCAGGTCGTCGCCCAGACCGCGCCGCAGATCGGCAACACCGGCTGGAACGACGAGGACGACGAGTCCCGCCGCATCTGGGTCGCCGGGTACGTCGTCCGCGACGCCTCCCGCGTCTCCTCCAACTGGCGCGCCAAGCGCGGCCTCGAAGACGAGCTCGCCTCCCAGGGCGTCGTCGGCATCTGCGAGGTCGACACCCGCGCCCTCACCCGCCACCTGCGCGACAAGGGCGCCATGCGCGTCGGCATCTCCTCGCGCACCACCGACGCCGAGGAGCTCCTCGCGAAGGTCCGCAACACGCCGCAGATGGCCGGCGCCAACCACGTCGGCGCCGTCACCGCCTCCGAGCCCTACACCTACCAGGCCAAGGGCGCGCAGAAGTACACCGTCGCCGCGATCGACCTCGGCATCAAGCGGAACACCCCCCGCCGCCTCGCCGAGCGCGGCATCACCACCACCGTGTTCCCCGCCTACGCCGACGCCGACGCCGTCCTCGCCGACGCCCCCGACGCCGTGTTCCTCTCCAACGGCCCCGGCGACCCCGCCACCGCCGACCACCAGGTCGCCCTCACGCGCGAACTCCTGCGCCGCCGCGTCCCCGTCTTCGGCATCTGCTTCGGCAACCAGATCCTCGGCCGCGCCCTCGGCCTGGAGACCTACAAGCTGAAGTTCGGCCACCGCGGCATCAACCAGCCCGTCCTCGACCGGCACACGAACAAGATCGAGATCACCGCCCACAACCACGGGTTCGCCCTCAAGGCCCCCGAGACCGGCGAGTTCTTCGAGACCGAGTTCGGGCGCGTCCAGGTCAGCCACGTCTGCCTCAACGACGACGTCGTCGAAGGGCTCACCTGCCTCGACGCCCCCGCCTACTCCGTCCAGTACCACCCCGAGGCCGCCGGCGGGCCGCACGACGCCGACTACCTGTTCGACCGGCTCGTCGAACTGATCGAAAGCACGAAGGGGGCCAAGGCAGATGCCTAAGCGCGACGACCTCAAGCACATCCTGGTCATCGGATCGGGTCCCATCCAGATCGGCCAGGCCTGCGAGTTCGACTACTCCGGCACCCAGGCCTGCCGCGTCCTGCGCGAAGAGGGCCTGCGCGTCACCCTCGTCAACTCCAACCCCGCCACGATCATGACCGACCCCGAGTTCGCCGACGCCACCTACGTCGAGCCGATCACCACCGAGGTCATCGAGCAGATCATCGCCAAGGAGAAGCCCGACGCGATCCTGGCGACCCTCGGCGGCCAGACCGCCCTCAACGCCGCCGTCGGCCTCCACGAGGCCGGCATCCTCGACAAGCACGGCGTCGAGCTCATCGGCGCCGACATGGACGCCATCCAGCGCGGCGAGGACCGCCAGCAGTTCAAGCAGGTCGTCCTCGACGTCGGCGGCGAAGTCCCCCGCTCCGCCGTCTGCCACACCATGGACGAGGTCCGCGACACCGTCAAGGACCTCGGCCTCCCCGTCGTCATCCGCCCCTCCTTCACCATGGGCGGCCTCGGCTCCGGCATGGCCCACACCTGGGAGGACGTCGACCGCATCGCCGGGAACGGCCTCGCCGAGTCCCCCACCACCGAGGTCCTCATCGAGGAGTCCGTGCTCGGCTGGAAGGAGTACGAGCTCGAACTCATGCGCGACCGCAACGACAACGTCGTCGTGGTCTGCTCCATCGAGAACGTCGACCCCATGGGCGTCCACACCGGCGACTCCGTCACCGTCGCCCCCTCGATGACCCTCACCGACCGCGAGTACCAGCACATGCGCGACGTCGGCATCGCCATCCTCCGCGAAGTCGGCGTCGACACCGGCGGCTGCAACATCCAGTTCGCCATCGACCCCGCCACCGGGCGCATGATCGTCATCGAGATGAACCCGCGCGTCTCCCGCTCCTCCGCGCTGGCGTCCAAGGCCACCGGCTTCCCGATCGCGAAGATCGCCGCGAAGCTCGCCATCGGCTACACGCTCGACGAGATCCCGAACGACATCACCAAGGCCACCCCGGCCGCGTTCGAGCCGACCCTCGACTACGTCGTCGTCAAGGTCCCGCGCTTCACGTTCGAGAAGTTCCCCGGCGCCGACCCCACGCTCACCACCACCATGAAGTCCGTCGGCGAGGCCATGAGCCTCGGCCGCACCTTCCAGCAGGCCCTCCAGAAGGCCCTGCGCTCCACCGAGACCAAGGCCGCCGGGTTCTGGACCCGCCCCGACCCCGCGGGCGCCACCCTGGAGAACACGCTCGAAGCGCTGCGCACCGCCCACGACGGCACCCTCTACACCGCCGAGCGCGCCCTCCGCCTCGGCGCCACGGTCGCCGAGGTCCACGACGCCTGCAAGATCGACCCGTGGTTCCTCGACCAGGTCGCCCAGCTCATCGAGCTGCGCGACGAGATCGAGGCCGCCGCCGTCGCCGACGCCGCGCTCCTGCGCCGCGCCAAGCGCGCCGGGTTCTCCGACGCCCAGATCGCGGCCCTGCGCCCCGAGCTCGCCGGAGAGGACGGCGTCCGCCGCCTGCGCCACCGGCTCGGCATGCGCCCGGTCTACAAGACCGTCGACACCTGCGCCGCCGAGTTCGAGGCCCACACGCCCTACCACTACTCGACCTACGAGGAGGAGACCGAGGTCGCGCCCTCGAACCGCCCGAAGGTCATGATCCTCGGCTCCGGGCCCAACCGCATCGGCCAGGGCATCGAGTTCGACTACTCGTGCGTCCACGCCGTCCAGGCCCTGCGCGCCGTCGGCTACGAGACCATCATGGTCAACTGCAACCCCGAGACCGTCTCCACCGACTACGACACCGCCGACCGGCTCTACTTCGAGCCGCTCACCTTCGAGGACGTCACCGAGGTCTTCCACGCCGAGCACGAGTCCGGCCGCGCCGCCGGAGGCCCCGGCGTCATCGGCGTCGTCGTCCAGCTCGGCGGCCAGACCCCCCTCGGCCTCGCCGAGCGCCTCCAGGACGCCGGACTGCCCATCGTCGGCACCTCGCCCAAGGCCATCGACAACGCCGAGGACCGCGGCGTCTTCGGGCGGCTCCTCGGCGACCTCGGCCTCGTCGCCCCCGACGGCGGCACCGCCACCTCCTACGAGGAGGCCCGCGAGGTCGCCGAGCGCATCGGCTACCCCGTGCTCGTGCGCCCCTCGTACGTCCTCGGCGGCCGCGGCATGGAGATCGTCTACGACGAGGACACCCTCGCCGGGTACATCTCCCGCGCCACCGAGGCCAGCCCCGAGCACCCGGTCCTGATCGACCGGTTCCTCGACGACGCCATCGAGATCGATGTGGACTGCCTCTGCGACGGCGAGGACTTCTACCTCGGCGGCATCATGGAGCACATCGAGGAGGCCGGCGTCCACTCCGGCGACTCCTCCTGCGCGCTCCCGCCGATCACCCTCGGCGCCCGCGTCATCGAGCAGATCCGCGACTACACCGCGAAGCTCGCCTTCGGCATCGGCGTGCGCGGCCTCATGAACGTCCAGTACGCCCTCAAGGACGAGCAGCTCTACGTCCTCGAAGCGAACCCCCGCGCCTCCCGCACGGTCCCGTTCGTCTCCAAGGCCACCGCCGTCCCGCTCGCCAAGGCCGCCGCCCGCATCGCGCTCGGCGCCAAGATCGGCGAACTGCGCGCCGAAGGGATGCTCCTGCCCGAGGGCGACGGCTCCGACGCCGGACCCGAGGTCCCCATCTCCGTCAAGGAGGTGCTCCTGCCCTTCAAGCGCTTCCGCACCGTCGAGGGCTCCGGCATCGACGCCGTCCTCGGCCCGGAGATGAAGTCCACCGGCGAGGTCATGGGCATCGACTCGTCCTTCGGGCTCGCGTTCGCCAAGGCCACGCTCGCCGTCTACGGGAAGCTCCCCACCTCCGGGAACGTCTTCGTGTCCGTCGCCGACCGCGACAAGCGCGCCATCGTCTTCCCGGTGCGCCGCCTCGTGGACCTCGGCTTCACCGTCTACGCCACCGAAGGCACCGGCCTGGTCCTCAAGCGCCACGGCATCGACTTCACGCCCGTCGCCCGCCACTCCTCCGGCGAGGCCGTCGACGCCGTCAGCCTCATCGCCTCCGGCGAGGTGGACCTGGTCATCACCACGCCCTCGGCCTCCCCGGGCCCGCGCACCGACGGCTGGGAGATCCGCTCCGCCGCCGTCGTCGCCGACGTGAGCTGCGTGACCACCATCCAGGGCGCCGCCGCCGCCACCCAGGCCATCGAGTCGGCCTCGCGCGGCGAGATCCGCGTCGCCTCCCTCCAGGAGCTCCACAAGCGCCTGCGCGGCGCCGAGCAGGCCGCCGCCGTCTGATTTCGGTCACCGGGTGAGCGTGAACGGCCTGTAGCCGTTCCGCTCACCCGGTGAATTGACGTATACAGGAAAAGACATGCTGTACCAGAATCTCGCCCGCCCCGTCCTGTTCCGGATCGGCCGCGGGGACGCCGAACGCGCGCACGACGTCACGCTGCGCTGGCTCACCCGCCTGTCCGAGCAGCGGCAGGTGCGCAACGCCCTCATCAAGCTCAACCGGGCGAGCGCGCCCGTCACCGTCTGCGGCATCCCCTTCCCCAACCCCGTCGGCCTGGCCGCGGGCCTCGACAAGAACGGGATCGCCGTCGGCGCCTGGCCCGCCCTCGGGTTCGGGTTCGCCGAGATCGGCACCGTGACCGCGCAGGCCCAGCCCGGGAACCCGCAGCCGCGGATGTTCCGGGCGAAGCAGTCCCAGGCCATCGTCAACCGCATGGGCTTCAACAACGACGGCGCGCAGGCCCTCGCGGCCCGCCTCGCCGCCGTGCCCGCCGTCGACTGCCCACTGGGGATCAGCATCGGCAAGTCCAAGGCCGTGCCCCTCGAAGGCGCGATCGACGACTACCTGACGTCGCTGCGGTTCCTCTACCCGTTCGCCGACTACATCGCGATCAACGTGTCCTCCCCGAACACGCCGGGCCTGCGCCAGCTCCAGGACGCGGGCGCGCTCCGCGCCCTCCTCGGGGCCCTGCGCGCCGAGGGGACGCGCCTGGCGGCCGGACGCCCCACCCGGCCGATCCTGGTGAAGATCGCCCCCGACCTCACCGAGCCCGCGCTCGCGCAGCTCCTGGAGGTCTGCCTCGACTCCGGGGTCGCCGGGGTCATCGCCACGAACACCACGCTCGGGCGCGACGGGATCATCCCCGCGGAGGACGCCGTCGCCGCCGAGCCCGGCGGCATGTCGGGGAAGCCGCTCACCCAGGTCTCGCGCGAGATCGTCAGGTTCGTGCACCGCGAGACGAACGGGCGCCTGCCCATCATCGGCTCCGGCGGGATCATGACCCCCGACGACGCCCAGGCCATGTTCGACGCGGGCGCGAGCCTCGTCCAGATCTACTCGGGGCTCATCTACAACGGCCCCGGCGTGGTGCGCGGCAGCGCGCGCCGCTACCTGAAGACCGCCCGCAGCCACCACCGGCCCGCAACCTACGCCTGATGCGAGGAACCATGTCTAGCAAGGAATTCGGCGCCCGCGCCTTCCGTCTCGCCCAGGAGCGGGGCCCGCTGTGCGCCGGGATCGACCCGCACGGGTCGCAGCTCCTCCAGTGGGGCCTCGACGACGACCTGGCCGGGGCCGAGCGGTTCGCGATGACGCTCACCGAGGCCGTCGCCGAGCGGTGCGCGTTCGTCAAGCCGCAGTCGGCGTTCTTCGAGCGGTTCGGCTCGGGCGGCGTGGCCCTCCTCGAACGGGTCATCGCCGCGTCCCGCCGCGCCGGGGCCCTCGTCATCCTCGACGTCAAGCGCGGCGACATCGGCTCCACGATGGCCGCGTACGCGCAGGCGTACCTCGACCCGGCCTCGCCGCTCGCGGCCGACGCGATCACCGTCAGCCCGTACCTGGGCGTCGGCTCGCTCCAGCCCGCGTTCGACACGGCCGCCGCGCACGGCAAGGGCGTGTTCGTCCTCGCCCGCACCTCCAACCCCGAGGGCAAGTACCTCCAGATGGCGAAGCGCCGCGACGGCCGCTCGGTCGCGCAGAGCGTCATCGACGAGGTGAACGGGCACAACGGCGAGGCCGACCCCATGGGCTCCTTCGGGATCGTCATGGGCGCGACGATCGGCGCGTGCGCGGCCGAGGGCGAGGCCCGCCTGCGTGAGTCGACTTACGGAATCACCCACACCACGGTGAGCCAACGTGACTCCGCTCACGACCTCTCCCAGTTCAACGGGCCCATCCTCGTGCCCGGGATGGGCGCCCAGGGCGGGCGTCCCAGTGATCTTCCGCGCGTCCTCGGGGCCGCAACGAAGTTCGCAATACCATCCTATTCCCGACAAATCGCGCAGCCGGGCCCTGCCGCGGCGAGCATTCGCACCGCCGTCGAGGCGTTGCAGGAGGAATGCCGCGCCGCCATGGGGGAATAAAACCGCCGGTTTCCGGCCCCGGAATTTGCCCGACCCCCGGTCGCAGGCGTGTCGGTAGGTGGGGTTACCGTCTCCGAGCTGGGTATGCTTTGGCGATACCCGCACGTCAAGGTCCACAGGGACGAAACCATCGACTGCAAGGAGACCCCGTGCCGCTCCCTAAACTGACTCCGGAACAGCGCGCAGCCGCCCTTGAGAAGGCGGCGGCGGCCCGCAAGGCCCGCGCCGAGCTCAAGGAGAAGCTGAAGTCGGGCGAGACCACCCTGGAAGCGGTCCTCAAGTCCGCTGCCACCGACGACATCTCCGGGAAGATGAAGGTCTCGGCCGTGCTCAAGGCCCTCCCGGGCATCGGCGACAAGCGCGCCACCCAGATCATGGAGAAGCTCAAGATCGCCGACTCGCGTCGGCTGCGCGGCCTGGGCGAGCACCAGCGCGCCGCGCTTCTGGATGAATTCAAGGGCGACCAGGCCTAAGTTCGGGTAGTAGTAGTCGCGTGAGCATCGATCACCACCACGCCGCCCTCGCCCAGCGACTGACGGTCCTCTCCGGCCCGTCCGGCGTTGGCAAGGGCAGCGTCAAGGCACTCATCCAGGAGTACTACCCGTGGGTCTGGCTCTCCGTGAGCTGCACGACCCGCAAGCCGCGTCCTGGTGAGGTCGACGGCGCCGACTACCACTTCGTGTCGACCGAGCAGTTCGAGTCGATGATCGCCGCGGGGGAGTTCCTTGAATGGGCCTCCTACGCGGGGAACCTCTACGGAACCCCCCGCGGCCCGGTCGAGGAGCGCCTGCGCGCCGGACTCCCGGCGCTGCTGGAGATCGAACTGCAAGGGGCCCGCCAGGTCCGCCGGGCCATGCCCGACGCGCAGCTGGTGTTCCTGGCCCCGCCGTCGTGGGACGAACTCGTCCGCCGCCTCACCGGGCGCGGGACCGAGGACGCCGCGACCATCGCGCGCCGCCTGGAGGCCGCGCGCGAAGAGCTCGACGCCGAATCCGAGTTCGATCACACAGTCACGAACGTGTCGATCGAGCAGGCGGCCTCCGAGCTGGTAGAGTTGCTCAGTTCTCCGGCCATCGTAAAGTCCGGAAGCTTCTGAGCATCCAAGTCGTACACGAAGGACAACACGTGTCAGGGACTGTCGCCGACCCCGTCGGCATCACCAACCCGCCGATCGACGACCTGCTGAAGAAGAGCCAGTCGAAGTACCAGCTGGTCATCTACTCCGCCAAGCGGGCCCGTCAGATCAACGCCTACTACTCGCAGCTCGGCGAGGGCCTGCTGGAGTACGTCGGTCCGCTCGTCGAGACCACGCCCGAGGAGAAGCCGCTGTCGATCGCCATGCGCGAGCTCGACAAGGGCCTCCTTGAGACGAAGGCGTTCGACGACACCGAGAATTAGGCGGCGACGTTGAGCAGTGGTCCCCGCCCGCGCGGGGGTAGCTCGATCGTCCTGGGCGTGTCTGGCGGCATCGCCGCCTTCAAGGCGTGCATCCTGCTCCGCCTCCTCAAGGAGTCCGGCCACGACGTGACCGTGATCCCCACCGAGGCGGCGCTCAAGTTCGTCGGTGAAGCCACCTGGGAGGCCCTGTCGGGCCGCCCGGTGGCTTCCGGCGTGTTCTCCGAGGTCTCCGAGGTCAAGCACGTCAGGCTCGGCCGCGAGGCCGACCTCGTCGTCGTCGTCCCGGCCACCGCCGACCTGCTCGCGCGGGCCGCGCACGGCCGCGCCGACGACCTGCTCACCTCCACGCTGCTCACCGCGACCTGCCCGGTGGTGTTCGCCCCGGCGATGCACACCGAGATGTGGCTGCACCCGGCGACCCGCGCCAACGTCGCGACGCTGCGCGAGCGCGGCGTCCACGTCGTCGAGCCCGACTCGGGCCGCCTCACCGGCGCCGACACCGGCCCCGGGCGCCTGCCCGAGCCCGAGTCGCTGTTCGCCCTCCTCAAGGGCTTCCTGACTTCCCCCGCCCGCGACCTGGAGGGCCGCAAGGTCCTCGTCACCGCCGGGGGCACCCGCGAGCCGATCGACCCGGTCCGCTTCATCGGCAACCACTCCTCGGGCCGCCAGGGCATCGCCATCGCCGCCGCGGCCGCCGCGCGCGGCGCCGACGTCACCCTCATCGCCGCGCACATCGACGCGCCGCTGCCCGCGGGCGTCCGCGTCGAGCGCGTCGGCACCACCGGCGAGCTCCACGAGGCCACCGTCAAGGCCGCGGCCGAGGCCGACGCGATGGTCCTCGCCGCCGCGCCCGCGGACTTCACGCCCAAGGAGACCTCGGACCGCAAGCTCAAGCGCAAGGGCGACCTGGACCTCGCGCTGACGTCCACCGCGGACATCGCCGCGGCCGTGGGCCGCGCCAAGCGCCCCGGCCAGGTCCTGGTCGTGTTCGCCGCGGAGACCCACGACGGCCCCGAGCACGCGAAGGCCAAGCGCGAGGCGAAGGGCGCCGACCTGGTGGTGCTCAACGACGTCTCGGGCGGGGCCGTGTTCGGGAAACTGGAGAACTCCGTCACGGTGTTCGACGCCTCCGGGCCCGTCGCCGCGCTCGCCGAGGCATCGAAAGAACTGGTGGCGGACGCGGTCTGGGACGCGGTGGCCGCCCGGCTCCCGCTGGTTGGACGCGACTGACACCTCCGCCGCGCAGCGAGGCGGCTTGGTGGCATGATCTTGAGCGCATAGACTTGTGAGCTGCGAAGTCAGTCGAGGAGCGCCGCTGGGCGGCGTGGATGGTTTTTAGGAGTGCCGTGGCACGTCGCCTGTTCACCTCCGAGTCGGTCACCGAAGGCCACCCGGACAAGATCGCGGACCAGATCTCCGACGGGATCCTGGACGCCCTGCTGTCCCAGGACCCCGGGAGCCGCGTCGCGGTCGAAACGCTCATCACCACCGGGCAGGTGCACGTCGCGGGCGAGGTGACCACCAACGCGTGGGCCGACATCCCGCGGATCGTGCGCGACACGATCCTGCGGATCGGCTACGACTCGTCCAAGAAGGGCTTCGACGGCGCCTCGTGCGGCGTGAACGTCTCGATCGGCGGCCAGAGCCCCGACATCGCGCAGGGCGTCGACAAGGCGTGGGAGTCCCGTGTGGACGCCGACGGCCACGACGAGCTCGACCTCCAGGGCGCGGGCGACCAGGGCCTCATGTTCGGCTTCGCGTGCCGCGAGACCCCCGAGCTGATGCCGCTGCCGATCGCCCTGGCGCACCGGCTGTCCCAGCGCCTCACCGAGGTCCGCAAGGACGGCACCGTCCCGTACCTGCGCCCCGACGGCAAGACCCAGGTCACCATCGAGTACCAGGGCAACCGGCCCGTCCGCCTCGACACGGTGGTCGTCTCCAGCCAGCACGCGCCCGACATCTCGCTGGACTCGCTGCTCTCGCCCGACGTCGCCGAGCACGTGATCGCCCCGGTCGTCTCCGGGCTCGACCTCGACATCGACGACTACAAGCTCCTGGTGAACCCGACCGGCCGCTTCGAGATCGGCGGCCCCATGGGCGACGCCGGGCTCACCGGCCGCAAGATCATCGTCGACACGTACGGCGGCTACGCCCGCCACGGCGGCGGCGCGTTCTCCGGCAAGGACCCGTCGAAGGTCGACCGCTCCGCCGCGTACGCGGCCCGCTGGGTCGCCAAGAACGTCGTGGCCGCCGGCCTCGCCGAGCGCTGCGAGGTCCAGGTCGCCTACGCGATCGGCAAGGCCAAGCCCGTCAGCGTCGCCGTCGACGCCCAGGGCACCGAGACCGTCGACCCGGCCCTCATCGAGAAGGCCGTCCTCGACGTCTTCGACCTCCGCCCCGCCGCGATCATCCGCGACCTCAACCTCATCCGCCCCATCTACTCCAAGACCGCCGCCTACGGCCACTTCGGCCGCGAACTCCCCGAGTTCACCTGGGAGGCCACCGACCGCGCCGCAGCCCTGAAGGAAGCCGTCAGCTAGCGGCCCAACGGTTTCGCGCCGGGCGCCTTCCGACGTCGGGGGCGCCCGGTACTTTTATCGGATGGAGCAGTACTCGGTGAGTTATGCGGCAGTGTGCGTGGACCACCCGCTGCCGCAGCTCAACCAGCTGTTCGACTACCGCATTCCGGTGGAACTGCTCGACGACGTGGTGCCCGGGTGCCGGGTCACGGTCCGGTTCAGCAACCGGAAGCTCAAGGGCACCGTCCTCGCCGTCCGCGACCGCGCGGAGTTCGCCGGGAAGATCCTCCCGATCCTCGACGTCGTCCCGCCCGGCCCGGTGCTCACGCCCGAGGTCGCCGCGCTCGCGCAGCGGATCGCCGACCGGTATGCGGGCAACCTCGCCGACGTCCTGCGCCTGGCGCTGCCCGAGCGGAAGGTGCGCGTCGAGAAGGAGCCGCCCGGCGAGCGGCTGCCGGTGGCCGCGCCGCCGCTCGATCACTGGGATAGATATAACGCGGGCGAGGCGTTCCTCCGTGCGCTGCGCGCCGGGAAGGCCCCGCGGATCGCCTGGAGCGCCGTGCCCGGCGAGGACTGGGCCGCGCGGCTCGCCGAGGCCGCCGCTGCCGCCGCCGCGGCGGGCCGCGGTGCACTGCTGGTGGTCCCCGACCAGTACGACCTGGAGCGGCTCGACAGGGCGCTCACCGCGGTGCTCGGACCCGACCGGCACGTGACGATCGCGAACTCGACGGGCCCGACCCCCCGGTACCGGTCGTTCCTCAAGGCGCTGCGCGGCGAGGTCCGCATCGTCGCCGGGACGCAGGTCGCGATGTTCGCGCCCGTGGCCGACCTCGGGCTCGTCGCCGTCTGGGACGACGGCGACAAGAACCTCGTCAGCCTCCACGCCCCCTACCCGCACGCCCGCGAGGTCCTCCTCACCCGCGCCGAACTCGCCGGGGCCGCGTGCATCGTCGGCGGCTTCGCGCGGACCGCGCAGGCGCAGCTCCTCGTCGAGACCGGCTGGGCCGTCTCGGCCCCGGGCCGCCGCGAGGCGCTGCGCGCCGCCTCCCCGCGCGTCGTCCCGATCGGCGACGACGCCGACCTCGCCGCCGACCCGTCCAGCTCCACCGCGCGGCTGCCCTCGGTCGCCTGGGAGGCCGCCCGCAAGGCCCTCGCCGCCGACCTGCCGGTGCTGCTCCAGGTCCCGCGCCGCGGCTACGTCCCCGCCGTCTCGTGCCAGCGCTGCCGCTCCCGCGCGATGTGCCCCGAGTGCACGGGCCCGCTGCGCCTGACCGGCCCGCGCCGACCGCCCGTGTGCACCTGGTGCGGGCGGGTCGACGACCCGCACCGCTGCGCCGAGTGCGGCTCGAACCGCATCCGGGCCGTGGTCATCGGGGCGGCGCGCACCGCGGAGGAGATCGCCAGCGCGTTCCCCGGGGTCGAGGTCGTGGAGTCGAACGCGTCCGAGCGCCTCGACGCGATCCCGGCGGGGGCGCGGGTCGTCGTCTCCACGCCTGGTGTGGAACCCGTTGCGCCGCAGGGCTACGGCGCGGTGCTGCTGGTGGACACGTGGGCGCAGTTGACCCGGGCCGAGCTCACCGCCTCCGAGGAGGCCCTGCGCATCTGGATGAACGCGGTGGCCCTGTGCGCCCCGACCGGCACGGCGGTGGTCACCGCCGACGGCGGGCTGCCGGTGGTGCAGGCGCTGATCCGGTGGGACGCGGCGTGGTTCGCGGGCCAGGAGCTGGAGGACCGCCGCGAGCTCGGCTTCCCGCCCGTGATGAGGTTCGCGGCGCTGACGGGCCCGATCGGCGAGGCCGAGAAGCTCGCCGCCGACCTGCCCGGGGACCTGGGCGCGGAGGCGATCGGGCCGATTCCGGTGGACGAGCACACTGAGCGGCTGCTGCTTCGCGTGCGCCGCAGGGACGGGGCGGCGCTGGCCGCGACGCTCGCGAAGGCGACGGCGGAGCGGTCGAGTGCGAAGGCGGAGCAGGTCCGGATTCAGATCGATCCGCGGGAGATCGCCTGACCTCTAGGCGCGCTTGAGCTTGGCCTTGAGGAGGGTCCAGAGGGTCTTGAGGCGTTCGCGGAAGAAGTAGGCGGCGGCGATGGCGATGAGGACGAAGGGGATCGCGATCGGGAGGACCGTGGTGAAGCCGAGGACGACGACGAGGGCTTCGACGCCGATGAAGGAGATGACGCCCATGTACCCGAAGACCGTGACGGTCTGAATTTTGACGACGAGGGTGACGAGGGCGGTGCGGAGGCGGTTCACGGGGCGGGGGCGCCGCTGACGCGGTCGAGGTAGGCGGCGATGGCGTCGCGGTTCTTGAGGACGCATTCGGCCTTGCGGGTCATGCGGTCGCGCTGCTCGGCGAGTTGGGCGAGCATCTCGGGGTCGGGGACCGGGAAGTAGATCTGGCCGGGGCCGTCGAGGCAGGGGAGGATCTGCTTGATGATCTTGACGGGGACGCCGGCGTCGAGGAGGCCGCGGATCTGGCCGACGCGTTCGACGGTGGGCTCGGGGAAGTCGCGGTAGCCGTTGGGGGAGCGGTCGGCGGCGATGAGGCCGTGCTGCTCGTAGTAGCGGAGCATCCGGGCGGGGGCGCCGGTGCGCTCCGCCAGTTCGCCGATCCTCATGTGGGCCGCCTCACTCATGCTGGACTCTGACATTAGTGTCAAGGTTAGACGCTCTTTCACATGAGTGAAACCATCCTGTCCCGGTCCGCGGCACCGCGTCGGGAGCGGCTGCCCCTGTCGGGGCTCCTGGCCCTGTCGACGGCCGTGTTCATCACCGTCATCACCGAGTCGCTGCCCGCGGGCCTGCTGCCGGGCATGCGCGCGAGCCTGGGCGTCGGCGAGGCCGCGATGGGGCAGGCCGTCACGGTGTACGCGATCGGGACGGCCCTGACCGTGATCCCGCTGTCGTCGCTGACGGCCGGGTGGGGGCGCAAGCCGGTGCTGCTGCTGGCGATGGGCGGGTTCGTCGCCGCCAACACCGTCACGGCCGTGTCGCAGGACTACGCGCTGACGATGGGCGCCCGGTTCGTGGCGGGCATGGCCGCGGGCCTGTCGTGGGCGCTCATGGTCGGGTACGCGCGGCGGCTCGCGCCGAAGGGCATGGAGGGCAAGGCGATCGCGATCGTCATGGCGGGCATCCCGCTGGCGCTGGCGCTCGGGGTCCCGGCCGGGACGTTCATCGGCGGGGCGCTGGGGTGGCGGGAGTCGTTCGGGGTCATGTCGGGCCTGGCGGTGCTGTCGATCGCGTGGATCACCCTGGTGGTCCCGGACTTCCCGGGGCAGCGCGCCGGGGCGCGGACGCCGGTGCTGCGGGCGGCGGTGATCCCCGGGGTCCCGGCGGTCATGGCCGTCATCGCGGTCTACGTGATCGCCTACAACGTGCTGTACACGTACATCGCGGCGTTCCTGGAGCGGTTCGGGATGGGCGGCTCGGTCGACCGGGTGCTGCTCGTGTTCGGCGTCGCGTCGATCGCGAGCATCTGGATCACCGGCGCGCACATCGACCGGCGGCTGCGGCACCTGACGATCGCGGCGGCGGTCCTCACCGGCGGGGCGGCGGCCGCGCTGGCGGTGTTCGCGGAGGTCCCGGCGCTCGTCTACGTCGCGGTCGCGCTGTGGGGGCTGGGGCACGGCGGGGTGCCGACGCTGCTCCAGACCGCGGCCGGGCAGGCGGGCGCGAAGGCCGCCGACGCGGTGCAGGCGCTGGTGGTGACGTTGTGGAACGCGGCGACGGCCGCGGGCGGGGCGCTCGGCGGGCTGCTGCTGGTGCGGTTCGGGCCGCTGTCGCTGGCGTGGGCCGTGGTGGTGCTCGGCGTGCCGGTGCTGCTGGTGGCGGTGTTCGCGCGCAGGCACGCGTTCCCGGCCCGCCGCGAGGTGCCGGACGCGTCTTAGGCGAGGCGTTCGGCGAGCTCGGCCCTGCCGTAGGTGCCGAGCTTCTCGTGGAGGCGCAGCGCCCGGGTCCACTCGGCCCGGGCGGCGTCGTCCTCGCCGCGGGCGGCGAGCGCGTCGCCGATGCCGTGGCGGGCGCGGGCCTGCTCGTACAGGTCGGGGACGGCCTCGGCGAGGTCGAGGGCGTCGCGGTGCGCCCGTTCGGCGGCGGTGACGTCGCCGACGGCCCCGTACGCGAACCCGGCGTTGTTGAGGACCTCCAGGGCCAGTTCGGGACTGGAGGTGGCGACGGCCGCCTCGGCGGCGGCGCCCGCGAGGCGGGCCGCGGCCTCGCGGTCGCCGAGCCGGGCGTGCGCGAGGGCCTGGAGGGACTGCACGTAGACCTCCCCGAGGGGGTCGCCGCTCTGGCGGTACGCGTCGAGGGCGTCGGCGAGGAGGGCCGCCGCGCCGTCGGCGTCGCCCTCGCGCAGGCGCAGGCGCGCGAGGCCCGCGAGCGCGGAGGCGAGGTTCTGGGTCCAGCCGCGGTCGGTGAAGGTCTTGACGGCGCGGTCGAACCCGGCGCGGGCCTCGTCGTCGTTGCCCACGAGCATGTCGACGTGGGCGACGTCGTCGAGGGCGTTGACCTCCCGGTCGGCGTCCCCGAGGTCGCGGAAGACCCGGGCGGCCGCGGTGGCGCAGGTGCGGGCCTCGTCGAGGCGCCACTGCTGGATGTGCAGCTGCGCCATGGCGACGAGGGTGATCGCGGCGGCCTCGGTGTCGTCGAGGTCGGTGGCGAGGCGCAGCGACCGGCCGTGCGCGTCCTCGGCCTCGTCGAGGCGGCCGAGGGCTTTGAGGGTGTTGCCGAGCTGGCGCAGGAGCTTGACCTGGTGGGCGCGGTCGCCGGTGCGGCGGTCGGCGTCGAGGGCGACGCGCAGGCACGCCTCGGCCTCGCCGCGGACGCCGCGGATGTACTGGTAGCGCCAGAGGGCGTGGGCGAGGCGGGCGGCGTGCCAGTCGCGGCGCGCGGCGGCGGCGTGGCGGATCATCTCGCTGAGGGCGCTGTGGCGCGGGTCGAGCCAGGCGAGGGCGGCTTCGGGGCCGTCGAAGGCGGGCACGGGCACGTCGGTCGCGGGGACGACCTCGGGTTCGAGGCCGAAGACCGCCTCCCAGGTCCCGGCGACCGCGGCGAGGTGCCAGTCGTAGAGGCGGTCCAGGGCGGCCTCGCGCTCGTCGCGGGGGCGGCGCTCGGCGTGCTCGCGGGCGTAGGCGCGGACGAGGTCGTGGACGCCCCAGCGGCCGTCCCCGGCGGCCGCGGCCAGGTGGACCCCGGCGAGGCGGTGCAGGGCTGCGTCGGCGTCGCCGACGGGGGTCCCGGTGAGGGCCGCGATCCCGGCGGCCTCGAACTCGGTCGCGGGGTGCAGGCCGATCGCGTCCAGGACGTCCCGGTCGGCGGCGTCGAGGCGGGCCCGGGTGAGGTCGAGGCAGGCGCGCAGGCCCGCGGCCTCGTCGCCGGGGAGGTCGAGGTTCGCCAGGGGCGCGGCGGCGATCCGGTCGCGCAGTTCGCCGATGGTCTGCTCGGGGTGGGCGAGGGTCTGGCACGCGGCCAGGCGCAGCGCCAGCGGCAGGTCCCCGCAGGCGGCGGCGAGGCCCCGCGCGGCCTCGGGGTCGGTGGCGACGCGGTCGCGGCCGATCATCGCGTCGAGGAGGTCCATGGACTCCTCGCGGGTCAGCGGCGCCAGGCGCAGGTGCGGGACGCCGTGCGTCGCGGTGAGCCCGAACAGGTCCGTGCGGGCGGTGATGAGCGCCGCGGACCCGCCCGCGCCGGGGAGGAGGTCGCGCAGCTGCTCGGGGCTGCGGGCGTTGTCGAGGACGACGAGGACCCGCCGGTGCCCCAGCAGCGAGCGGAACATCGCGGCCCGCTCGTCCCCGTCGGCGGGGATCTCCTCGGGGCCGGTGCCGAGCGCGGTCAGGAACCGGTGCAGGACCGGGCCGGGCGCGAGCGGGTCGGTCCCGGAGAACCCGCGCAGGTCCACGTACAGCTGCCCGTCGGGGAACGCGTCGAGCGACCGGTGCGCCCAGTGCAGCGCCAGGGCGGTCTTCCCGATCCCGGCCGGGCCCGCGAGGACGACCGCTCGCGGGGACTGGAGGTGCTCGTCGACGAGGTGCAGCTCCCGCTCGCGGCCGGTGAACGCGTGCGGCGGGCCCGGGAGCTGGCGGGGGACCTGCCCGGTGTCGGCGACGTCGGCGGCGCTGATGCGCGCGCACTGCGCCAGCCAGGTCTCCACGGCCGCCTCGTCGCCGCCGCAGGCGCGCACGAGCGCGGCCACGACCTCGGCGCGGGGGACGGCGTCGCGGTTGAGGACCGCCGCGAGCGTGCTCGTGGGGAGCCAGTCGCCGCGGTCGCGGGCGCGCCGGCTCACCTCCCGGATGCTCAGCCCGGAAGCCGCCCGCAGCTCGCGCAGCAGCGCCACGAGCTGCGGCGCCGAACCGGCCGAGGAGGGGTCGAGGCCGTCGAGGGATTGACGCACGTCACGATCCTACCGGCGCCCCGCCCCCCTGTCCGCCCCCGTCCCGGACGGACCGGGACACCCGGGACCCTTGCGGCGCACCGGGTCCGGTGGTGCACTCGACGCAGATGCCTTGTGCAGTGAAAGGCGGTGCGCCGTGGCCGCGGACCCCATCAGAGAACCCGATTTCGGCACCGTGCTCGACCGGGCCGTCGCGGACTTCCGCAAGGCCCTCCTCAAACGCTGGCGCGAGCGCGCCGCGGAGGTGGTCGCCGAGGGCAAGGGCCGGTTCCCCCAGGGGTGGCGCCGCAGCGGCGGGGCCGAGCCGATGTGGCCGTACTGGGAGGCGCTGGCCCGGCTCCACGTCGACTACCGCCATTACCGGTGCAGGGTCGTGCACTGGGCGGAGAGCGGCCAGAACGGGCCGGTGCCGAAGTGCGAGGGCAGCATGGACCTCGGCCCGGTCTCGATGGAGCGGCCGAGCTACATCGACGCCAAGGGCGTCCAGCGGGCGATCCCCGACCGCATCGAGTGCGGGATGCCGCAGATCATGGCGCAGATCGAGGCCTGGTCCCACCAGGAGGCCGCCGTCGTGCGCGCCGCCCTGCCGGAGTTCGGCGTCCACGACCTCGGCGAGATCGAGCAAGCCCAGGCGGCGCTGCTCAACCTGGGCGGGCAGCTCGGCCTGGAGGCCGCGAAGGGCTCGGACCAGACGCTCCCGTTCAAGCCGGCCAGCAATGCCGACCTGCTCTCCGACCTCGGGAAACTCGCCGAGAACAACAATGACGACGCGGGCTGGTACGCCGCCTGGACCGGCGCGGCGGCGAAGGCCCTCAAGGACGGGTTCTTCGACTCCGTGGAGCCCACGTTCAAGAACCAGGCCGGGATCGCGGGGAGCCTGTCGAACCTGTACGCCGCCCGAGGCACCGTCGTGTACCAGGGGCGCAGCGGGGACCTGAAGATCCTCACCGAGGCGACCAAGGCGCTCGGCGAGACGAAGACGACCGAGACGGACCTCGACGTGGTGTGGAAGGTGTTCGGGGCCATCGGGACCGGCGTGGCGGCGTTCCCGCCCGCCACGGCGGTCGGCACGGTCGTCAGCCTGGCGGGCATCGCGGGGGAGATCTTCCTCCCGAAGGTCAAGAGCGTCTCGTACGCGACGACCGTGGAAGAGGCCATGAAAGCGGTGTGGGACGACATCGACGACCACAACACCGAGGTCGCGAGCGCCGAGTCCGACTTCAGCTCCGGCGCGGCCGCGGTCCGCGACGTCGTCTACGGCATCCACAGTTTCAACCTGGAGTTCTACGACATCACGCAGAACAACGCGAAGGGCAACGCCGGGAAGGGCGCCCATGCGGACGTCGACGAGATCATGAAGATCGCCGGCACCTGCTTCGAGGCCGCGAAGACGTACGAGGGGCTGGTCCGGCTCCTGGACGGACTCGACGGCGCCGAGCCCTCCCTCTCCGACAAGGACGGCGCCGAGGCCGGGGGCGACGCGAAGCTCAAGGGGCTGCGCGAAGAGTTCCGGGGGTTCCTGAGCACCGCGTGCGGCCGCCTCTACGAGACCGGGACCCAGATCAAGGAGGCGGCCAGGCTGTACGCGAAGACCGACGAGGAGCAGGCCGCGGTCTTCGCGAGCATCGAGTGGGAGGAGGGCGAGGCGCCGGAGAAGGCGAAGGCCTGGGCCGAGGCCACCGACCGCTCGGGCTGGGACCCGTACGAGGGCAGCTCCGTGATGGAGGGCCAGAAGCGGCCCGGCCACAACGACCCCGGCGCGGACGACTACGCGACCGCCCTCGGCGGCTGAACCCTCAGCAGACCGGGCCCGGGGCCTTGGCCGTGGCTCTCGCCAAGTCGCGGACGAGGTCGAGGTCGACCTTCGCGGGGGTGGGGAAGCGCAGGCAGCCTTTGCCCATGTCGTGGGCGGCGAGGCGGGAGGCGAAGGCGTCCTTGACGTCGGTGCGCATGAGGTAGAAGGCGATGTGGCGCTTCTGGGAGGCGATGGCGATCTCCGCTTCGCCCTCGCGCAGGTAGCAGGGCATGCCGTGGGCCATGGCCTCGGTGAAACCGGGGAGCTCGGCGCGGCAGACGTCCCGGATCGCGGTCATGACGGGGCGGCGGTCGTCGGGGAGGGCCGCGAGGTACTCGTCCACGGTCGCGGCGCTGCTGCTCACCATGGGCCCAATGTAGCCGCCGGAACGATGAATCCGGCCCCGCCGGCTCGTCTCAACTGATGCAATCGGCTGTAGGCGTACAGCCCAGGACCCGTTCGGAGGACGCGAGCAATGCAGAAGATCGTCACCAACATCTGGTACACCGACGGCGCCGCCCAGGAGGCCGCCGAGTTCTACACCTCCCTGTTCGAGGACGCCAAGATCACTGGGAGCATCCCGTTCGTCGAGGACGCCCACGGCAAGGCCGGGACCGCCATGGTCGTCAACTGGGAGCTCGCCGGGCAGCAGTTCACCGGCATCAACGGCGACGCCTCCGCCAAGCACGACCACGCCATGTCCCTGCTGGTCAACTGCGACGACCAGGCCGAGATCGACCGCCTCTGGGACGCGTTCCTGTCCAACGGCGGCAAGGAGATCGAGTGCGGCTGGGTCGCCGACAAGTGGGGCGTCAACTGGCAGGTGTGGTCCACCGAGGCCGAGAAGTACGTCGGCGGGCCCGACAAGGCCGGCGCCGAGCGCGCCGTCAAGGCCATGTACGGCATGAAGAAGATCGACCTCCAGGGCCTCAAGGACGCCTACGAGGGCAAGTAGCCGGAACGGCGGGCGACCCGGTCCCCCGCGCGGGGGACCGGGCCCGCACCCGCGAGGGAGGCGGCGGGCGGGGAAGCGATGCACGCTGGAACCGTGAACGTCCGCTGGCACAATGGCCCCATGCGCCTCCTCGCCCCGCTCCGGTCCGGGGCCACCTACCGCGGGTGGGTCTGGCTCATCCTCGGCGGCGCCCTCATGATGCCGTTCATGGTGGTCGGCGCCCTCGGCTACAACTGGCTCCACCCCGACGCCGGGTTCGGGGGCGTCCTCGACCCGTACGTGTTCGCCGCGGTCGTGCCCCTCGTCGCCGCCGTCTCGCTTCTCCTGCCCGACCGCGAAGTGGAGCGCACCGCCGCCCGACGCCTCCTCGGCGCCGAGTTCGCCTCGCCCGCCGACGACGACTCCTGGAACACGCGCTGGCGCACCGGCTGCTGGTTCACCCTCCACGCGGTCGTCGGGGGCCTCCTGTCGGGCATGACGCTCGCGCTCGTCCCGTTCGCCGCCTACCTCGTGATCAACGGCGTCCGCCGCCTTTTCGGCCTCGGCACCTCCGGCCCGTACGGGGGCCTGCTGACCGACTGGGGCCTGCTCACCGGCCCGCTGTTCCTCATCGCCCTGATCCTCCTCGTGGCCGCGGTCGCCGCGGGCGTGCGGGCCCTCGCGCCGCACCTGCTCGGACAGGGCGCGGCCGACCGGCTCGCCGCCTCCCGCGCCGAGACCGCGCGCCTCGCCGCCCGCAACCGGATCGCCCGCGAACTCCACGACTCGGTCGGGCACGCCCTGTCGGTGGTCGTGGTCCAGTCCGAGGCCGCCTCCCGGCTCATCACCGCCGACCCCGCGTTCGCCGCGACCGCCATGGCCGCGGTCGGCGAGACCGCGCGCGAAGCCCTCGCCGAGCTCGACGCCGTCATCGGGGCGCTCCGCGAGGACCGCGAGGAGACCCGCGGCCCCCAGAAGGACCTCGCCGACCTCGACGCGCTCGCCGCCGAGTGCGGCGTGCGCACCGAGCTGCGGATCACGGGCGACCCGGATGCGGTGGGCCGCTTGACCTCCCGCGAGACGTACCGGATCGTCCAGGAGGCCCTCACGAACGTCCTGCGCCACGCCGACGAGCCCCGCGCCGCCGTGGACCTCGACGTCGCCGCCTCGGGCGTGGCCGTCGCCGTCGCGAGCCCCGCCGCGCGGCGGCCCCGGCCCCGCCCCGGCGGGCGCGGCCTCATCGGCATGGCCGAGCGCGCCGCCGTCCTCGGCGGCACCGCCGAGGCCGGATGGGACGCCGGGACCTGGACCGTCCGCGCCGCACTGCCCGACCGCACCCCGAACGACACGACCTTGAACGACACCGCCCTGAACGACACGGCTCCGAACGACGACACCGCCCCGGAGGGGACCGCATGACCGCGCCGCTGCGCATCGCGCTCGTCGACGACGAGGCCCTCATCCGCTCCGGGTTCGCCGCCGTCATCGGCGCCGAACCCGACCTCGACGTCGTCGCCCAAGGCGCCGACGGGATCGACGCGCTCGCCATCGCCCGCTCCGGCAGGGCCGACGTCATGCTCATGGACGTGCGGATGCCGAAAGTGGACGGCATCGAGGCCACCGCCCGGATCACCGCCGAGCTCGCGGACCCGCCGAAGATCCTCGTCGTCACCACCTTCGACAACGACGACTACGTGTGGCAGGCCCTGCGCGCGGGCGCCGACGGGTTCCTGCTCAAGCGCACCCGCCTCGAAGACCTCCTCGCGGCCGTGCGCCTGGTCGCCCGCACCGACGCGCTCCTGTTCCCCGAGGCGGTCCGCCGCCTCGCCGCCGCCGTCCCCGACCGCAAGGCCCCCAAGGGCATCGGCGACCTCAGCGAACGCGAGCGCGAAGTGCTCACCCTCGCCGCCCGCGGCCTGTCCAACGCCGAGATCGCCGCCGAGCTGTTCCTCGGCCGCGAGACCGTCAAGACCCACCTGAGCAGCGTCTACACCAAGCTCGGGGTGCGCGACCGCACCCAGGCCGTCATCGCCGCCTACGAAGGCGGCCTCGTCTAGAGGACTCCCGCGAACCCGGGGCCGCGCGCCCCGGGTTCATTCGTGCTATGGTTCATTAGTCAAGTAATGAACCTAAGAACCAACGAACCCTAAGGAGGCGAGATGTTCGATGACGGCTCACCGATCTACCGGCAGATCGCCGACCAGATCAAGGCCGAGATCATGAACGGATCGCTCGAACCCGGAGGCAAGGTCATGTCGACCAACCAGTACGCCGCGTTCTACCAGATCAACCCGGCCACGGCGCAGAAGGCGTTCCGGGAGCTGGTCGACGAGGGCGTCCTCTACAAGCAGCGCGGCGTCGGCATGTTCGTCGCCGAGGACGCCCGCGACAAGCTGTCCGCCGACTTCCGCGAGCGCTTCTTCGAGCGCGTCCTGGCCCCCCTGGTCCGCGAGGCCCGCCAGGCCGGCATCCCCCTGACCGACATCATCGACTACCTCCGCACCCAGGAAGGCGCCCTGAAATGAGCCTGTCCGTCACCCTCCGCGACGTCGCCCTCAAGTACGGTTCCGAAGCCGCCCTCACCGGCATCGACCTCGACCTCGAAGCCGGGAAGATCTACGGCCTCCTCGGCCGCAACGGCGCCGGCAAGACGAGCCTCCTCAGCCTCGTTGCCGCGTTCCGCAAGCCCACCTCGGGGCAGGTCCTCGTCGGCGGCGAATCGGTGTGGGAGAACGCGCCGGTCGTCTCCCGCGTCGCCCTCATCCGCGAGGGCGGGGACTTCGACGACACCGAGACCGTCAAGGCCACCATCGAATCCGGGAGCATCCGGCCCTCGTTCGACGCCGAGTACGCCTACAAGCTCGCCGACCGCTTCGAGGTGCCGCTGAAGAAGCGCGTCTCGGCCCTCTCCCGCGGCAAGCGCTCCGTCCTCGCCGCCGTCTGCGGGCTCGCCGCCCGCGCCGACCTCACCATGTTCGACGAGGTCCACCTCGGCATGGACGCGCCCACCCGCGACGCGTTCTACAAGGAGCTCCTCGCCGAGTACATGGACCGGCCCCACACCGTGGTCCTGTCCACCCACCTCATCGACGAGGTCGCCAACTACCTCGAAGAGGTCGTCATCGTCGACCGCGGCCGCATCCTGCGCCACGCCGACGTCGAGTCCTTCCAGGGCATGGGCGCCACGCTCACCGGCCCCGCCGCGGCCGTCGACGCCCTCGGCCTCGACGCCCTCGCCGAGCAGCGCCTCGGCGGCACGAAGAGCATCACCGTCGCCGACGCCCTCGACGCCGAGACCCGCTCCCGCGCCGCCGCGGCCGGGATCGAGATCGGCCCCGTCGGCCTCCAGGACCTCTTCATCCACCTCACCGCCCCGCACCCGTCGCCCCACCCGCACCCCGAACCGGAGAGGGCTGCGCCCTCGCAACTCCGCAAAGACCGGAACGGAGCCTGACGATGACCGCCCCCGCCCTCGCCTCGCGCCGCTACAGCCTCGGCGCCGGACTCGCCGGCGCCGCGCTCAACTACTTCAAGTACTGGATCCTCGCCGCGGCCGTCCTCAGCCTCGCCGTCCCGCTCATCGTCGCCCAGTACACCGACGTTCAGCTCTCCGCCTGGTACTACGCCGCCAACGGCGCCAAGTGGTTCACCGCGTTCGTCGGCGGCGGCTTCGTGTACACGCTGCTGCCCCAGCTCATCGCCACCGGGCTCACCCGCCGCGAACTCGCCGCGTCCATGGGGGTCTTCGGCCTCCTGTGGTCCCTCGGCCTCGGCGCCGTCGCCTTCGCGGGCCTGCTCGCCGAGCACGCCTACTACGGCGCGTTCGGCTGGTCCCAGGGCATCGACGCCAACGACGGCATCGCGCCCATCGGGTCCCTCGCCGACACCGCCTCCTTCGCCGCGTACCTGCCGCTGCTGCTCCTGTCGTACTTCGCCGCGGGCGTCGTCATCGGCGTCGCCTCCTACCGCTGGGAGCACACCGGGTGGCTCCTGGTCGTGCCGATCCTCCCCGTCGTCTTCGGCCTCGACGCGGCCCTGTTCAACACCGAGCCCGTCGGCCCCGGCTGGATCGGGTTCCTCGGCCTGTACATCGACGAGTGGGGCCGCGTCCCCCTCGCCGCGCTGATCGCGCTCGCCGTCGCGGCGCTCGCCGTCGCCGCCCGCCGCCTCCTCATCGACATCCCCCTGCGCTCGAAGCGGGCCTGACCATGACCGCCGTCCACCACGTGCTCCCCGGGCGCCGCTACCGCCTGGGCCTGGGCATCGCCCTCGGCGCCGCCCGCTGGCTCCGCTGGATCGGGCTCGCCTGGATCGTCCTCACCCCGCTCCTGTCCGTGCTGCTCGTCAACGCGATCGAGACCGGCCTGTGGGCGATCACCGCCACCGTCTTCCAGTGGTTCGTCGCCTCCGCCGCGGGCCGCTGGCTGTACGCCAACCTGCCCGCCGCGATCAGCCGCGGCGTCACCCGCCGCGAACTCACCACCGCCCTCCTCGTGTTCGGGACGCTCGCCTCGATCGCCACGACCGCCGTCGTCACCGCCGGGTTCGCCGCCGAGCACGCCCTCCTGTCGGCCGCGGGCGAACCCCTCGGCACCTGGGGCGACGCACTCGGCAACGGCACCCGGTACCTGCTCATCACCCCGATCTACTGCTTCACCGGCGCGCTTATCGGCGCCGCCGCGCTCCGCTTCGCGGGCCGCGCCTGGTTCACCCTGGTCGTCCTCGTCGCGGCCGCCGGGCAGTACTCCGGCGTCCTCGCCCTGGAGTTCGGCTACGCCCGCGGCGGCACCGACCTCGCCGGGTGGGCCGGCATCTGCCTCGCCGTCACCGCGGTCCTCGTCGCGGGCCTGGCCGCGACCCTCCGCACCGTCCCCGTCCGAACGAAATGAGCCCGACCATGAACCCGACCGCGACCGCCGCCGACCCCGCCGCCGCACTCGCCCGGCGCCGCTACCGGCTCGGCGCGCGCATGTTCACCGCCGCCGTCCGCTGGCTCCGCTGGTGGCTCCTCGCGGCCCTCGTGCTCGCCGTCCTCGGCGGGCCCCTCATCCATCTCATCTGGGGCGCCGACGCGGGCGCCTGGACCGGCACGATCTCGGTCCTCCAGTGGTTCACCGCGATCACCGGCGGCGTCTTCCTCCACAGCTCCCTGACCGGCCTCATCTCCCGCGGCGTCACCCGCCGCGAGATCACCGTCGCGTTCCTCGTCTTCGGCGCCCTCGCCTCCGCCGCGCTGGCCGCCCTCGCCGTCACCGGCTTCGCCGTCGAGCACTTCATGCTCGGCCTCGTCGCCGCACCCGACGACACCTGGGGCCAGGTCCTCGCCAAGGGCGCCAGGTACCTCCTCATCGGGCCCGCGTACTTCTTCGCCGGCGCCCTCGTCACCGCCGCGGCCGCCCGGATCGGCAAGGAGGGCGCGTTCGTCGTCGTCCTGTTCCTGCTGTTCCCGTCCATGCTCATCGCGGGCACCCTGTCGCTGGAGTTCTTCGGGTACACCGTGGACGCGTTTAGCTGGCGGGCCGCCGCCTGGATCGGCTCAGGCCTGGCGTTCATCGCCGCCATGGTCACCGCGCTCGTCCTGGTCCTGCGGTCCGTGCCGGTGCCCAAGCGGGGCGGCTGAACCATGGGCCTCCTCGTCGCCGACGTCCCGTTCCCGGTGCTCGTGGTCGCCGCGTGCATCGCGGCGGGCGTCGTGGCGGGGCTGCTCCTCACGGCCGGGACGCCGCCCGCCCCGCCCCGCGGCTCGCCGAGACGCGCCACACGGCCGCCCGACCCCTCACGTGCGGCCCCGGGAGGGTGGGACACTGGTGACCGGCCAGTACAAGCTCCGGAAGGTCAGCACATTGTCGATCCAGCCCATCCGCATCTTCGGCGACCCGGTCCTGCGCACCGCGGCGGAGGAAGTCGACACCTTTGACAAGGAACTGCGGAACCTCGTGAAGGACCTGCTCGACACCATGCGCGACGAAGGCGGCGCCGGGCTCGCCGCCCCGCAGCTCGGCGTCGGCAAGCGCGTGTTCTCCTTCGACGTCGACGACGTCATCGGCCACATCGTCAACCCCGTCCTCGAATTCCCCGACGAGGAGGAGCAGGACGGCCCCGAAGGCTGCCTGTCCCTGCCCGGCCTCTACTTCGACACGATCCGCCGCCAGAACGTCGTCGCCAAGGGCTTCAACGAGTACGGCGACCCGCTCCAGATCGTCGGCACCGGCCTCATGGCCCGCTGCCTCCAGCACGAGACCGACCACCTCGACGGCATCATCTTCATCGACCGCCTCGACTCGGAGCGCCGCAAGGCCGCGATGACCGAGATCCAGGCCCAGGACTGGTACAACGAAGACGTCAAAGTCAAAGTCACCCCCCACGACACCAAGGGTGTGTTCTTCAAGCGATGAGGATCGTCTTCGCCGGGACCCCGGAGGTCGCCCTGCCGACCCTGGAGGCCCTCCACGCGTCCGACCACGACGTCGTGGCCGTCCTGACCAGGCCCGACGCCCCCACCGGCCGCGGCCGCAAGGTCCACCGCTCGCCCGTCGCCGCCTGGGCCGACGAGCACGGCGTCGAGGTCCTGGCCCCCGCCAAGCCCCGTGAGCCCGAGTTCCTGGAGCGCCTCGCCGAACTCGCCGCCGACGTCGTCCCCGTCGTCGCCTACGGCGCGCTCGTGCCCCCCGCCGCCCTGGAGATCCCGCGCCTCGGCTGGATCAACCTGCACTTCTCGCTCCTGCCCGCATGGCGCGGCGCCGCCCCCGTGCAGCACGCGGTCCTCAACGGCGACGCCATGACCGGCGCCTGCGTCTTCCAGCTCGAACAGGGCCTCGACACCGGCCCCGTCTACGGCCGCCTCACCGAGCCCATCGGCCCCCGCGACACCTCCGGCGACCTCCTCGACCGCCTCGCCGCCGCGGGCGCCCGCCTCACCCTCGACGTCGTGAACGGCCTCGGCACCGGAGCCCTCGTCGGCGAACCCCAGCCCGAGGACGGCGTCTCCCACGCCCCCAAGATCACCGTCGAGGACGCCCGCGTCCGCTGGAGCGACCCCGCGTTCGCCGTCGACCGCCGCGTCCGCGCCGTCACCCCCGCCCCCGGCGCCTGGACCGACCTCGACGGCCAGCGCCTGCGCCTCGGCCCCGTCGTCCCCGACCCCGAAGGGCCGCAACTGGAACCCGGCCAAGTCGCCGTCGCGAAGAAGACCGTGCACGTCGGCACCGCCACCGAGCCCGTCCTCCTCGGGCAGGTCCAACCCGCCGGAAAGAAGCCCATGGACGCCGCATCGTGGGGCCGCGGCCTCCAGACCGCACCGAGGTTCGCATGAGCGACAACAGGTCCCGCAAGCGCGCGCCCCGCCGCGACGACGACGCCCCGCGTCCCACGGTCAACCCGCGCCGCATCGCCTTCGACGCGATCCGCGCCGTCACCGCCGACAACGCCTACGCCAACATCGTGCTGCCCCGCATGATCAACGAGACCGGCCACACCGGCCGCGACGCCGGGCTCATCACCGAGCTCACCTACGGCACCCTCCGCAGCCTCGGCACCCTGGAACGGATCCTCGCCGCCGCCTCCGGACGCGACGTGCGCGAACTCCAGCAGGACCTCCTCGACGCCCTCTGCCTGGGCGCCTACCAGCTCCTGTACATGCGCATCCCCGCGCACGCGGCCGTCGCCACCACCGTCAGCCTCGTCAAGGCCGCCGTCAGCCCCCGCGTCTCCGGGCTCGCCAACGCCGTCCTGCGCAAGGTCGCCGCGAAGGACCTCGACCAGTGGTGCGAGGACCTCGCCACCGGCGACCGCCTCCACGACCTGTCGCTGCGCCACGCCCACCCCGAGTGGATCGCCCGCGAGTTCGAGGCCGTCCTCGGCCCCGAGGAGCTCGCGCCCGCGCTCGCCGCCGACAACGTCGCGCCCCCGGTCCACCTGTGCGCCAAGCCCGGCCGCATCACCAAGGGCGACCTGTCCCGCGAGACCCGCGGCGGCCTCCACGGCCAGTACTCGCCGTACGCGGTGTACCTGCCCGGCGGCGACCCCGGCCGGATCAGGGCCGTCGCCACCGGCCTCGCGCACGTCCAAGACGAGGGCTCGCAGCTCGTCGCCGTCGCGCTCGCCGAAGCGCCCCTGGAGGGCCCCGACGCGGCCTGGGTCGACCTGTGCGCCGGCCCCGGCGGCAAGACCGGGCTCCTCGGCGCGCTCGCCGCGGAGCGCGGCGCCCGCCTCGACGCCGTCGAGGTCCAGCCCCACCGGGCCGAACTGGTCGCCAAGGCCGCCAAGGGACTCCCGGTCACCGTCCACACCGGCGACGGCCGCCTGTTCGGCGAGCCGGGCTCGGCGGACCGGGTGCTCGTGGACGCGCCGTGCTCGGGGCTCGGCGCGCTGCGCCGCCGCCCGGAGGCGCGCTGGCGCAAGCAGCGGTCCGACCTCGACGCCCTGGTGCCGCTCCAGCGGGAGCTGCTGGCGGCGGGACTCCGCTTGGCGCGCAAGGGGGGCCTGGTCGCGTACGTGACGTGCTCGCCGGTGCTCGACGAGACCTCGGAGGCCGTGGAGTCGGTGCTCAAGGCCGGGGGAGCGGAGCTCGTGCGCCCGGACTGGCTGCTCGACCGCGTCCCGGACTCGGCGCGCGGGGACTTCGTGCAGCTGTGGCCGCACCGGCACGGCACCGACGCGATGTTCATGGCGCTGCTGCGCAAGACCGGCAACCGGTAACAACCCAGTTCGAGCGCGGTGCGCGCCGCGGTCGTCGTTCCGCGCTGCCTTTTGACGGGTGAGGTCGCTTAACCATGCTCTTTGGAAGCGCTACCATACATTGACATAAGTGAATGTACTCCGGGCTACCGGCATCTAGACCCCAAGGAGCACCAGATGAACCGACGAAATCGCCTCGCGGCGATCGTCGCGGGAGCGGCCACCGCAGTGGTCGCCGCGCTCAGCGCGGGCTTCCTCCTCAGTCCCAACGCGGGCGCGCAGGACGTCTCCGCGCAGGCGCAGGCGCTGTGGACGAACCCGAACACGGCGGCGGCCCGCTGGGTCGCCCAGAACCCGGGCGACTCGCGCGCCAACATGATCCGCGACCGGATCGCCGAGACCCCCGCGGGCACCTGGTTCACCCAGACCAACCCGACCGGCGGCATCGCGTCCCAGGTCTCGGCCGTCGTGGACGGCGCGGCCGCCGCGGGCGCGGCCCCGATCATGGTCGTCTACAACATCCCCAACCGCGACTGCGGCGGCGCCTCCGGCGGCGGCGCCTCCAGCCACGAGGTCTACCGCGGCTGGATCGACCAGATCGCCGCGCAGATCGACGGGCCCGCGTACATCATCCTCGAACCCGACGTCATCGCGCACGACTGCTACAACTCCACCGAGCGGGCCCAGATCAACGCCTCGCTCTCCTACGCGGCCCAGAAGCTCAACGCCGCCGACCCCGCCGTGAAGGTCTACATCGACGCCGGGAACTCCGCCTGGCTCACCCCGAGCGTGGCCGGCTCCCGCCTCCAGGCGGCGGGCATCCAGAACGCCGACGGCTTCTCGCTCAACGTCTCCAACTACCGCACCACCGAGGAGGCCACCGCCTGGGCCAACCAGGTCCGCGGCATCGTCGGCTCCGGCAAGACCGCGGTGATCGACACCAGCCGCAACGGCAACGGCCCGCTCAACCCGCCGAACCCCAACGACTGGTGCGACCCGCCCGGGCGCGCGATCGGCAAGTTCCCGACCACCGCGACCGGCGTCGCGGGCATCGACGCGTACCTGTGGGTCAAGCTCCCCGGCGAGGCCGACGGCTGCGCCGGCGCCGCGGGCCAGTTCATCCCCGACCTCGCCTACCAGCTCGCCAACAACGCGGGCTCGGGCTGGCCCGGCGACGTCGAGCCGACCGACCCGGTCACCTCCGACGACCCGACCAGCGACGGCCCGACCACCGGCGGACCCGCCGAAGGGGACTGCACCGTCCACATCGACACCGTCTCCTCCTGGAACGGCGGCTGGCAGGGCAAGGTCTCGATGACCGCCGACGCGGCCGTCAACGGCTGGACCGTCCACTGGACCTGGCCGGGCTCCCAGTCCGTCCAGTCGAGCTGGAACGTGCAGCTCACGACCTCCGGCTCCACGGTCACCGCCAGCGACGTCGGCTGGAACGGCGCCGTCGCCGCGGGCCAGACGAAGGAACTGTTCGGCTTCGTCGCCTCCGGCCCGGCAGCGGACTTCGACGTCCCCTGCTGAGCAGAAAGCTGACCTGAGCCACAGAAGGCACCAGGTGTCCGGCCTGCGTCGCGGTTTCGCGACCTACACTGTCCGTGTGGCACAGTTCCAAGCGGCGCAGGCCGACACCGTCATCGCACCCAGCCTCCTGGCGGCCGACTTCGCCCGCCTCGCGGAGGCGGCCGAGGCGGTCGAGGGCGCCGTGGACTGGCTCCACGTCGATGTCATGGACAACCACTTCGTCCCCAACCTCACGCTCGGCCCGCCGATCGTCAAGTCCCTCAAGGCCGCCACGGACATCCCGCTCGACTGCCACCTCATGATCGAGGACCCCGCGCGGTGGGCCGTCGGCTACGCCGAACTCGGCGCCCACAACGTCACCTTCCACGCCGAGGCCAGCGACGACCCCGTCGCCCTCGCGAAGGACCTGCGCGCCGCGGGCTCCAAAGCGGGCCTCGCCATCGACCGCGACACCCCGGTCGAGGACTACCTGGACCTCCTGCCCGAGTTCGACACCCTCCTGATCATGACGATCAAGGCCGGATTCGGCGGCCAGCAGTTCATCCCCGCCATGCTCGACAAAGTCCGCACCGCCCGCGAGCGCGCCGCCTCCGGCCACCTGGAGCTGCGCATCGAAGTCGACGGCGGCATCGCCGACGACACGATCGCGGCCGCCGCCGAGGCCGGCGCCGACGCGTTCGTCGCCGGGACCGCCGTCTACGGCGCGGACGATCCAGCCGATGCGGCCAGGCGCCTGCGCGCCCGCGCCGACGCGGCGCGATCACCCCAATGAGCCGCGCATGGCCGCAACCACCCCTGACCTGGTCCTCATCGCCGACGCCGACCCCGAGATCGCGGAGTTCCTCGCCGCCCGCCTGAGAGCCGACGGCTTCGACACCGCGCTCGCCCGGGACGGCTACCAGGCGCTCGCCGGGATCGCGCTGCGCCGCCCCGGCATCGTCCTGCTCGAAGCCGACCTGCCGTTCATCGACGGCCTCGCGCTCACCCGCCAGCTCCGCGCCGACCCGGCCACCGCGAGCCTGCCGATCATCCTGCTCGGCGCCCAGCCGTCCTCGGCCGACAAGATCGCCGGGCTCAAGGCCGGGGCCGACGACTACATCGCCAAGCCCTTCGACCCCGCCGAGGTCTCCGCGCGCATCGACTCCGCGATCCGCCGCCACCGCGAGGTCCGCGAGTCCTCCCCGCTCACCGGCATGCCCGGCAACGACCGCATCCTCCGCGAGCTCCAGTCCTGGATCAAGCGCGGCGACCCGTTCGCCTTGTGCTACATCGACATCGACCAGTTCAAAGCGGTCAACGACGTGTACGGGTTCGTGCGCGGCGACGAGTTCATCAAGGGCCTCGCCGAGTGCGTCTACGCCGCGGCGGGCGACGCGGGCGCCGCCCCGGTGTTCCTCGGGCACGTCGGCGGCGACGACTTCACGATCCTGTGCGTCCCCGAACACGTCGAGGCCGTCACCGGCTTCCTCAACGACCACTTCGCGCGCCGCGTCCGCCAGCTGTGCGACCCCGAGGACGCCGAGCGCGGCTACATCGAGCACGCCGACCGCGTCTCGCGCCGCATGACCCGCTCGCGCCTGCCCACCCTCTCGATCGGCGTCGCCCTCTCCACGCAGCGGCGCTTCGCCGACGCCTACGAGGCCGTCGCCGAGGCCACGGCCCTCAAGAGCGTCGCCAAGTCCCACTCCGGGACGTACGTCGCCTACCCCGAGGGCCGCGCCCCGGGCCGGGGCGGGCGCCGTCCCGTGTTCTGGACGAACGAGCACTGACCGGCCTGCCGGCAAGTAGGGTGCGTCACAGTACGGACCGCGGCGGAATACCGGCGTGGCACAATTCCTTGTAGCAAACGCGCGTCAGCGGGGTCGGTGCAATTCCGAGCCGGCGGTGAGCGGCGAAAGCCGCGAGTCCGCGACCCGTCCGCAACCAGCGGACGGTTGACCTGGTGAGAATCCAGGACCGACGGTCAAAGTCCGGATGGGAGCAGACGCAACGCGGGAGGCCACTGGTGGCCCCTGCGAGTATTTCTCTTGCCCCCGCCTGCGCGCCGCAGAATACGCAGCAGGTAGGGAGTTCACACCGTGTTCACCGGAATCGTCGAAGAACTCGGCGAGGTCGTCAAGTCCAGCGAGGCGTTCCTCGCGGTCCGCGGCCCGCTCGTCACCTCCGATGCCGCCCTCGGCGACTCGATCAGCGTCAACGGCGTCTGTCTCACCGTCGTCCAGGTCGACGGCGACGTCTTCACCGCCGACGTCATGGCCGAGACCTACCGCCGCACCGCGATCGGCGACCTCCGCGAAGGCGACCGCGTCAACCTCGAACGCGCCGCCACCCTCACCACCCGCCTCGGCGGGCACCTCGTGCAGGGCCACGTGGACGGCGTCGCCCACATCGTCAAGCGCACCCCCGCCGCCGAGTGGGAGGAAGTGACCTTCCGCCTCCCCGCCGGGCTCGCGAAGTACGTGGTCGAGAAGGGGTCCATCACCGTGGACGGCACCTCCCTCACCGTCGCGTGGATCGAGGGCGACGAATTCAGCGTCGGCCTCATCCCCACCACCCTTGAAGCGACCACCTTGGGCCGCAAGCAGGTCGGCGACCCGGTCCACATCGAGACCGACGTCGTCGCCAAGCACGTCGAGAAGCTGCTGGAAGCCGCTGGAGGCACCCGATGAACGACATCCGCCTGAACACCGTCGACGAGGCGATCGCCGCGATCAAGGCCGGCCGGCCCGTCATCGTGGCCGACGACGAGGGCCGCGAGAACGAGGGCGACATCATCTTCGCCGCCGAGGACGCCACCCCCGAGCTCGTCGCGTTCACGATCCGCCACACCGGCGGCTACCTGTGCGTGCCCATGCTCGCCGACCGGGCCGACCTGCTCCAGCTCCCGCCCCAGGCCGCCGAGAACCAGGACCCGCGCGGCACCGCGTACACCGTCACCGTGGACGCCCGCCGCGGCATCGCCACCGGCATCTCCGCGGCCGACCGCGCCCACACCATCGGCGTGCTCGCGAACCCCGGCACCGTCGCGGGCGACCTCAGCCGTCCCGGACACGTCGTCCCCCTGCGCGCCAAGGAAGGCGGCGTGCTCGTGCGCACCGGCCACACCGAGGCCGCCGTGGACCTGGCCCGCCTCGCGGGCAAGCAGCCCGTGGGCGTGCTGTCGGAGATGATGAACGACGACGGCACCATGATGCGCCTGCCCGAGCTCCGCGAGTTCTCCGACGAGCACGGCCTCGCGCTCATCACCGTCGCCCAGCTCGTGGAGTGGCGCCAGCGCAACGAGGTCCACGTCAAGCGCCTCGCCGAGGCCCGCCTCCCGCTCGAATCCGGGGAGTTCACGGCCGTGGGCTACCGGGCCGTGTTCGACGGCAACGAGCACGTGGCGCTCGTCAAGGGCGACATCGGGGACGGCGAGGACGTGCTCGTCCGCGTCCACTCCGAGTGCCTCACCGGCGACGCGTTCGGCTCGCTGCGCTGCGACTGCGGCCCGCAGCTCCAGGCCGCGCTGCGCGCGGTCGAGGCCGAGGGCCGCGGCGTCGTGCTCTACATGCGGGGCCACGAGGGCCGGGGCATCGGCCTGGTGCACAAGCTCCAGGCGTACCAGCTCCAGGACCAGGGCCGCGACACCGTGGACGCGAACCTCGAACTCGGCCTGCCCGCCGACGCCCGCGACTGGGGCATCGGCGCGCAGATCCTCGAAGACCTCGGCATCAAGTCGATGCGGCTGCTGACCAACAACCCGGACAAGCGCGCCGGGATCGAGGGCCACGGCCTCAAGGTCGTCGACCGGGTGGCGCTGCCGACGTACGCCACGCCCGACAACATCGCCTACCTGACCACCAAGCGCGACCGCATGGGGCACCTCCTCGCGGACCTGCCCCAGCTCGCGCCCGTCACCGCAATGGAAGCCGCATAACATGGCCGGACACGGAGCACCCGCAGTCAAGGTCCCCGACGCCGCCGGGCTGACGCTCGGCGTGGTCGCCACGGACTGGAACGCCTCGGTCGTCGAGCAGATGCTCAAGCGCGCGCTCGACGCCGCCGAGGACGCGAAGGTCGCGGAGGTCAAGGTCCTGCACGTCGCGGGCGCCGTCGAGCTCCCGATCGCCGCGCAGGCCCTCGCCCGGAAGTACGACGCCGTGGTCGCCCTCGGCACCGTCATCCGCGGCGGCACCGCCCACTTCGACTTCGTCTGCAAGTCGGTCACCGAGGGCCTGACCCGGGTCGCGCTCGACGAGTCGACCCCCGTCGCCCACGGCGTCCTCACCGTCGACAACCAGGAGCAGGCCGTCGCCCGCGCCGGGTTCGCCGACTCCACCGAGGACAAGGGCTACGAGGCGGTCGTGGCCGCCCTCGGTGCGGCCCTGGCGATCCGCTCGCTCGACTAGCACCGCCGCGAAGCCGCGCCCGCTGATGCGGGCGCGGCTTCACGCGTGCTAGCTGTAGTGCTGGAACTCGGGCCAGAGCTCGGACCACGCCATGACCGGGCCGCGGCAGACGCCGACGGTCTCGCCCTGCTCCTCGTTGTCGACTCCGACGTGGTTGTCCAGCACGGCGACCGCGGTGCACTCATCGAAGAACTCGCCGACGCGCTCCAGCGGCAGCCCCACGGTGACCACCGTCGTCGCCGACTCCGGCGGCGGGCCGTACTCGAAGAGGGCGTTGTGGCCGCTGTAGACCGGACCGGCCTGCGCCGCATACCGGTCCAGCGCGCCCGCCTCGCCGTAGTTCGCCGTGACCACCACGGTCCGGGCCGCTTCCTCCGGCGGCAGCGACATGACGACCGCCTCCACCTGCCGGGCGTAGGACTGCCAGCCGACCTGGTCGGCCACGGAGCCGTTCATGGCCGGGACGGGCGAGTCGCCCACGGCCTCGACGGGGAGGAGCGGGAGGGCGACCACCGCCGAGACGGCGCCGTTGAGCGCGACCCCGGCGACCAGGAGCGTCCGGCGCCCGCGGGCCTTCGCCCACGCCGCGACCGGGATGCACCCGACCGCGTAGAACGCGACGACCAGCCCGATCGGGTAGTAGTACTGCCCGCCGGTCACCAGCACGATCACCAGCATCACGGGGTAGGCCACCGCCAGCGCCCGGATCGGCCGCCACTGGGGCCGCCGCACCAGCGCCCACAGCCCCGCGAACCAGACCGGCACGAGGAACACCCCGAGCAGCAGGAGCTGGAACGGGAAGAGCAGGACGCGGTTCTCCGCGCCGTCCGTCTCGCGGATCGCCGCGGCCATCTCCAACTGCGGCCAGCCGTTGAGCGCCTGGTAGACGAGGTTCGGCGAGCCGATGACGAGCGCGAGCGCCGCGCCGGCCCACAGCCACTTCGAACGCAGCCCGTTGGGGGAGCGCACTTCGAGGAGCCCGGCGGCCAGGCCGATGAACAGCAGCACGATCAGGTGCTTGTTGTACAGCCCGATCCCGGCGGTCGCGCCGACCGCGAGCCACCAGCGCGGGTCGCGCATGAGGGCGCGGACCACGAACAGCAGCACGGCGACCCACACGACCAGGTCCACGGTCGCGGTCGACAGCAGGTGCCCGAACCCGAGCGCGACCCCGGCGAAGGCGAGGCCCCAGGCGCACAGCGCCTGCGCGGCCCTGCCGCCGCCGAGTTCGCGGGTGATGAGCACGGCGAGCCAGAGGGCGCCGGCCATGCACAGGATCGAGGGGAACCGGAACGCCCAGACGGTGTTGCCGAGGGCCGCGATCGACAGGTGGCCCAGCAGCGGCGTGAGCGGGCCCTGGTCCGCGTAGCCCCAGGCGGGCTTCAGCATCAGGAAGTACAGCTCGTCGCGGTGGTAGTCGTACCGGCTCGCGGTGAGCGCGAGCGCGGCGGCGAGCGCGAGGCTCGCCAGGGTCGGGTGGAGTCGGTGGAGCGGTCGCACGGCGGCCTTTCGGGGTGAGGGGGTCCCGTGCGCCAGCGTACCGTGCTGCTCACTCGGCCTTGCGCATCGCCTCGATCGCCTCGTGGAACGCGGGGGCCGCCCGCCCGGAGCGGTCGGTGAGGACCGCGACGTCCTCGGGGGAGGCGGCGGGTCGCGCCCGCCGCCGCCCCCGCCTGGAGTCAGCGCGCCGCGTCGACCCGTGCGAAGTACGCGTCCACGAGCGGCTTGCCGATCCCGGTCATCCACTCCTCGAACGTCAGCAGGCCCGGGTGGACCTTCTTGAGCGCGGGGATGTCGACCTCGATGCGGTGCTCGTTGATGAGCCCCAGGGTCTTCGCGGTCGAGGGGCTCTGCGCGGCGACCGCGGCGGCGTCGATCGCCACATACGGCACGTCGCGGCCGGTGACCCGCGAGATGATCGCGACCTTCTCCAGCTGCGTGATGTCGTCCCCGGCGAGCTCGTACGCCTTCCCGGCGTGGGCCGCCGGGTCGGCGAACGCGATCGCCGCGAAGGCCGCGATGTCGGCGGCGGCGATGTGCGGCTCGTAGGTGTCGGCGTGGAGCAGTGAGACGAGCGCGCCGTCCTGGAGCTCGCGGAACGAGTCGAAGGTGTTCTCCATGAACGAGGTCGGCCGCAGGATCGTGTGCGGCAGCCCGCTCGCGCCGACCGCCCGCTCGGCCTCGGCCTTGCGCTGGAGCATGTCCATGTGCGGCTCCAGCGGCCCGCCGACGCCGACCGAGGAGGAGTGGACGAGGAACGCCGCGCCCGCGGCCTTCGCCGCCGCGGCGAGGTTCGCCGCCGAGCGCTCCTCGTGCCCGAGGTCGTGGCCGTACGGCCCGCCCTCGTAGGCGCCCGCGTGGACGCTGAACGCGCCCCAGACGCCCTCGGCCGCCGCCGCGAGCGACGCCGGGTCGTCCAGGTCGCCGCGCACGACCTCGGCCCCGGCCTCCTTGAGCGCCAGCGCCTTCGCGCTCGCGGGGTCGCGGGTGAGCGCCCGCACGCCCCAGCCGTCGGCGAGGAGCCGGGCCGCGACGGCCCCGCCCTGGCGGCCGGTCGCGCCGGACACGAGAATGGTCTTGTCGGTGGAGGGCATACTGCGGTCCTTTCCGTTCCCGGGGCCGCCGGTTAGTATCGGAGTCGGCGACCCGCTTGCTAAAGCGGAACAGTACACCCGTTTATTGACGGGCGCGAGAGGGGGCACCGTTGCAGACGGCGGTGAAACGAGCGGAGCGCGCTGACGCCCAGCGCAACCGGCGCAAGGTCCTGGACACGGCCGACCGGCTCTTCGGCGAGCGCGGCACCGGCGTCTCCCTGGGGGAGATCGCCACCGCCGCCGGGGTCGGCGCGGGCACGGTCTACCGGCACTTCCCGACCAAGGACGCCCTGCTCGCGAGCGTCCTGGACGAGCGGCTCGCCGCGCTCGGCGACTACGGCGCCGCGATGCTGCGCCACCCCGACGTCGAGTACGCCTTCTTCGAGTACCTGCGGTTCCTCAACGAGCAGGCCCTCGCCAACCGCGCCATCTGCGAGGCCCTCGCGGCCCGCGGCGACTGGCAGGAGCCCTCCAAGGGCGACGGCCGCTGCGTCATCGACTCCCCGCTCGCGGCCCTGGTCGCCAAGGCCCAGGGCGCGGGCGTCCTGCGGGCCGACCTCGACACCCGCGACGTGCGGGCGCTGCTGGCCGGGTGCACCGCCATGGCCCAGTCGCTCGGCTCCGCGGAGCGCGCCGCGCACCTCGCCACGCTGTTCTGGGACGGCATGCGGGCCGAACGAAACCACGAGATCCGTAACGAAACCAGTGCCGCTCCTGTGATCCGTAACGAAATCGCCGTAACGGAAGACCCCTGCCCGGTCTGCGGCACTCCGATCGCCCACGCCGGAACCGGCCGCCCCGCCAAGTACTGCTCCCCGGCCTGCCGCCAGAAGGCCTTCCGCGACAAGCGGAAAGGCGCCTGAGCAAGGCCCTCGGCAACCGGTTGCAGCTCCTCGCCTAGGATCGACCGGAGCCGACCGCGAAGGAGGCCGACCATGGCCCGCCGATTCCTCCCGCACGTCCTGCGCCCCGTGACCGACCTCGACGGCGTCTGGGACTTCGCCTACCTCGGCGAGGTCGAACCCGACGACGTCGACCCCGCCGCGATCGCCTTCGACGACGTCATGGCCGTCCCCGGCTGCTTCGACGCCACCCCCGCCTACGCGGGCCGCCGCGGCCTCGCCGCCTACCGCACCCGCGTGCGCGCCGGCGCCGGGCTCCAGCGCCTCGTCTTCGAGGGCGTCCAGCACTGGTGCCGCGTGCTGTGGAACGGCGAGCCGCTCCGCGACCATGCGGGCGGCTTCACGCGCTTCACCGCCGAGACCCGGTCCGAAGGCGGCGAGGTCGAGCTGATCGTCCTGGTGGACAACCGCTTCGGCGAGCGCTCGCCGCTCCACCTGGAGCACTTCGACTGGTACCACTTCGGCGGCGTCAGCCGCTCCGTCGCGCTCCACCGACTCGGCCCGGTCCGCATCGACGCGCTCGCGATCGACACCCTCTCCGTCGCCGACCGCCGCATCGAAGTCCGCGTCGACTACACCGCCGACGCGCCCGCCACCGTGCCGTTCGCGCTCGCCTGCGACGGCCTCCCGCTCCTCGCCGAGGACGTCGCGCTCGACACCTCCGGCACGCTCGTGCGCACCGTCGAGATCCCGTGGGCCGCACCGTGGACCACCGCCGACCCGCGCCTCTCGCTGCTCGCCGCCGAACTCGGCGGCGACGACCTGCGCGAGCGCTTCGGCCTGCGCCGCATCGGCGTCGAGGACGCCCGGATCACCCTCAACGGCGAGCCGGTGACCCTCCTGGGCGTCAACCGCCACGAGCTCCACCCGCAGTTCGGCCACGCCCAGCCCGCCGCGCTCCTCGTCGCCGACGTGCAGCAGCTCAAGGACCTCGGCGCGAACTTCGTGCGCGGCAGCCACTACCCGCTCGACCCGCTCTTCCTCGACCTGTGCGACGAGGCGGGCCTGCTCGTGTGGGAGGAGTCGATCGGCTGGCAGTACCCCGTCGAGCACCTGACCGCCCCGGGCTTCGCCGAGGCGCAGATCGAGCACATCGACGAGATGGTCGCCGCCGGGCGCAACCACCCCTCGGTCGTCCTGTGGGGCATCCTCAACGAGTGCCCGAGCTGGTCCGAGGCCGGCCGCCCGGTCTACGAGCGGCTCCTGGGGCGCCTGCGCGAACTCGACGCGACCCGCCCGGTCACGTACGCCAGCCTGAACGCCTTCGACGACCTGTGCTTCGACCTCGTGGACGTCGTCTCCGCGAACAACTACCCCGGCTGGTACTTCGGCGACGTCCCCGGCATCCCCGCCCAGCTCGACCGCATCGCCGCCCACGTCGACGCGCTCGGCCACGCCGACAAGCCGCTCATCGTCTCGGAGATCGGGGCGGGCGCGGTCCCCGGCTGGAACGACGCCAACGGCTCGCTGTGGACCGAGGACTACCAGACCGCCCTGCTCACCACCGTGGTCGACCACGTCGTCGGGCACGAGCGCATCTCGGGCCTCGGCATCTGGGTCCTCGGCGACTTCCGGACCACCGAGCACCGCGAGATGCTCCTCAAGCGCCCCCGCGGCGTCAACGACAAGGGCATCGTGGACGAGTACCGCCGCCCGAAGCAGTCGTTCAAGGCCGTGCGCGAGCGGTTCCGCCGCCACGGCGCCTAGCGGCGCGAAGGGCCTCCCGCGCCTCGCGGGAGGCCCGCGGCCTCACGTCGTGAGCGAGTAGCTGTTGCAGTTGAAGTTGTAGCCCCCGGCCGAGGACGTGATCTCCCAGCCGAACTGGATCTGGTCGATCCGCACGTTCGGCATGCGGCCCTGGTTCACCAGCCACTGGCAGTGCGCGGTGATGTTCACCGTCGAAGACGTGGTCTGGGTGTGGGCGAGGAAGTTGTACACCGGGTTGGACCCGTTGTGCCCCTGGTAGTAGCCCCAGTTGCGCCCGCCGAGGCTGACGTTCTGCACGAACGAACCGAGCGGGCCCACGTTCGAGGTCCACTTCGTCCAGATCATGATCTCGTGGGCGTGGCCGTTGCCCCACACGTCGTACGCGGTGTTGTACGCGAGCCCGGAGCCCGACGGCACCGTCACGTTGTGGGAGCTGGACACGTTCCCCATGCTGGAGACGTTGCGCCCCAGCGTGTACGAGACGTTCGGGTAGGACTTGATGCCCCCGGTGTTCGGGTGGTTCGCCCACACGCCCCAGTTGGACGCGGAGTTCGCCCAGATGGTCTGCGCGCCCGCGCCCGAACCCCAGATGTTGTTGTAGAGCGTGTACGCGCCGGTGGTCCACTGGCCCCACTGGTCCGAGGAGGACCAGGTGGCGGCCTGCGCCGGGGACTGGAGGGCGCCGACGGCGCCCGCGGTGGCCAGGGGGGCGGCCAGCGCGGCGGTGAGGAGCGATCTGCGTCGCATAGGCGGTGCGCCTTTCTCAAGAGTCGCGGTTTCAGCACCGGCATCCGAAATTTGACGAATGTCGATACATTAATTAAAACAGACGACCAAACGAATGTCCAGACCCGTGACCGTCCGTCACCGCCCCCGCGTGATCCCCGTCTCGGCCGTCCCGCACTGCGGTAGCGGCGCCGCGTCGGCGGCGGTCCGGCCCGGTCCGGCGCGTAGAATTCGGCAGCGTGAAGACCTTCGAGCAGCTCTACGCCGAACTTTCCGAGAAAGCAGTCACCCGACCCGAGGGCTCCGGCACCGTCGCCGCCCTCGACGCCGGCGTCCATGCCATCGGCAAGAAGATCGTCGAAGAGGCGGCCGAGGTCTGGATGGCCGCCGAGTACGAGTCGGACGAGGCCGCGGCCGAGGAGATCTCCCAGCTCCTCTACCACCTCCAGGTGATGATGGTCGCCCGCGGCATCAGCGTCGACGACGTCTACCGGTACCTCTAGAAAGGCCCATCCGAATGCTCCGCATCGCCGTGCCCAACAAGGGCGCGCTCTCACAGGGCGCCACCGACATGCTCACCGAGGCCGGATACCGCCAGCGCCGCGGCAGCCGCGACCTCCAGTCCGTGGACGCCGCCAACGGCGTCGAGTTCTTCTACCTGCGCCCCGGCGACATCGCCACCTACGTCGCCTCCGGCGACCTCGACCTCGGCATCACCGGCCGCGACCTCGCCGTCAACTCCGGTGCGGAGGTCGAAGAGGTCCTCGCGCTCGGCTTCGGCCGCTCCACGTTCCGCTACGCGGGCCGCCCCGGCGAGACCGACTCCGTCGCGGGCCTCGACGGGAAGCGCATCGCGACCTCCTACCCGGGCGTCGTCCAGCGCGACCTCGACGCGCACGGCGTCAAGACCGCCATCGTCGAGCTCGCGGGCGCCGTGGAGAACGCGATCGCCCTCGGCGTCGCCGACGCCATCGCCGACGTCGTGGAGACCGGCACGACCCTGAAGCAGGCCGGGCTCGCCGTCTTCGGCGAGCCGATCATGCACTCCGAGGCCGTGCTCGTTCGCAAGGCGGGCAACGGCACCGGCGCGGCGATCGACCAGCTCCTGCGGCGCCTGCGCGGCGTGCTTGTGGCCCGCTCGTACGTGATGCTCGCCTACGACGTGCGCGCCGAGCTCCTCGAAGCGGCCGTCGAGCTCACCCCCGGCATCGAGTCCCCGACGGTCTCGCCGCTGCATCGGGAGGGGTGGGTCGCCGTCCAGTCGATGACCGAGCGCGCCGACCTGCACCGCGTCATGGACGCCCTCTACGAGCTGGGCGCCCGCGGCATCCTCGCCTCGAACATCGACGCCTGCCGCCTGTAGTCCGCGCTACGACAGCCGCGGCCGCTCCAGCGCGGCCGCGGCGTCGGCCCGGTCCCGCAGCGCCGACGCCATCGCCACCGCCTCGCGCGCGTCGCGGTGCACCGCCACGGCGTCGTGCCCGACCCCGCCCGCGGCCATCGCCCGCACCGTCGCCAGGCCCTGCATCCGCTGGATGCGGCCCTGCGTCACCCGCACCGACTGGATGCGCGCGTACGGCACGGCCACATGGACGTTCACCCACAGGCCGTGGCGCACCACGAACGCCCGCTCGGTGAGCGCCGCCCCGGTCTTCTTCCACCGCAAGGGCATCCGCCATCGCGCCCGCCGCGGCGGGCGCACCGTCTCGAAGACGCTCGGCAGGTCCGGCACCGCCTCCGCGGCCACGAGCGCCACCTGGTCGGGCTCGCCCACCGGCAGCGCCGTCGTCGACCGCGTCGCGGTCGCGCTCTGCTGCGCCACCGCCGCCGTCCACACCTCGACGCGCTTCCACCGCCGCGAGCGCCACAGCACCGGCTCCACGAAGCTCACGCCCGTCACCCGGTCCACCGGGACGGTCTCGTGGCTGGTGTCCGTCAGGCCCCGCTGGATGAGCAGGTTCGTGCCGTCCCGGGCGATCCGGAACCGGCCGTTGCGCAGGAACCGGTTCACCGCCGCGATCGTGCTCTGCACGTAGCCGATCAGCGCCGGGGCCAGGAACCCCACCCACAGCGTCGTCGCCACCGTCGTGAACCCGAAGATCGACCCGGTCACCGCGAACGCCGTCCCGAACACCGCCAGGAACGTGACCTGCGCGGGCAGGGCCTCCAGGAACGAGGCCAGCGCCAGGCGCCGCACGGTCAACTGGGGGACCAGCAGGCCCGCGTCCCGGTCAGGCACCGCCTCGGCCTCGGCCCCGGGCTCCTCCGTGACCGATGTGGCCGACGCGGCCGGCCGCCCCGCGATCGCCAGCAGCTCCGCGCGCAGCGCCAGGGCCCGGTCGGCCTTCAGGTACGCCAGCCGCGCGTCCGTGCCGTCGCCCCCGGCGACCTCGATGTTCAACTGCGCCAAGCCGAACAGCCGTGCCCGGATGGGCCGCACCAGGTCCACGGACTGGAGCCGGTCCAGCGGGACCGTGCGGTGGCTGCGGGTGAACACGCCGCCGTAGATGTGCAGTTCGCGGCCCCAGATCACGAAGCCGCGGTACTGGAGCGCGATGAGGCTCGCGATCCCGCCGATGACGGCCGCCGCGAGCGCGATGTAGAGCGCGAACAGGAAGTTCCGGGAGGTGAACGCCTGGAGGCCCGCCGCGGCCGCGGCCGCGGTCAGGAACCGGAACGACTCCAGCAGCGGCGTGAGCGGATGCAGGCGCTGGCGCTGGACGCCCTCGGGCGGAGCGCTCGGCGCCGCGGGGGCCGCCTCGGGCCCGTAGGCCGCCTCGGCCAGCGGGGGAGCGGGCTCGTCGCTCACAGGCCCTCCCGGACCTCGGCGGCCCGGAGGGCGAGCCGGTCGCGCAGCGCGGACGCGACCATCGGTTCGAGGCCCGGCACCTCGGACGTGGAGCCGAGGGCCGCGGTGCGGACCTGGACGGTGGTCAGGCCGAACATGCGCTCGATGGGCCCGGCGGAGAGGTCGATGAGCTGGATGCGGCCGTAGGGGACGATGTTCAGACGCCGCGTCAGGAGCCCGTGGCGCACCAGCAGGTCCTCCTCGCGCTCGGCGTAGCCCCAGGTGGCGACGGTGCGCGCGACGGCCCAGGAGCGCAGGCCCGCCAGGACCGCGTACCCGCCGAGGGCCCACAGGACGCCGCGCCAGCCGAGCCAGATCGTCAGGGGCACGGCCGCGATCACGGCGAGGATGAAGAGGTTCAGCAGGCTCCGCAGCACCCACACGGTGCGCAGCTTCGGCGACATGGGCTGCCAGGTGACCTCGTCGGGCCACAGGTCCCACACCGGGACCGTTTTCGCGCTCATCCCTTGATCATTCCACTCTCTTGGTCTCGCACGGGAATCCGCGCGCGGTGAGGAAGTCGCGCAGGACCGGCAGGTGCTCCTCGCAGGCCGCCCAGCGCTTGACCCGCTCGGGGCCGTGGATCTTCGGGTTGCGCCACAGCAGCATCCACGCCGCGTCGCGGCGGCAGCCGCGGGAGGAGCACACGGGCGGCGGGCTCTGACCGGACGCCGGGTTCGGATCGGACACAGTGCGATTGTGCGTCATGCGGGTCAGCCGTGGCGAGGCCACACGGCTGTGTCGATGAACGCCTCGACCGCCTCGATGACGTCGGCGAGCGCGTGCGCGGAGTCCACGAGCGGGCGCCCGCGCAGGAACATGCCGTGGTCGGCGCCGCGGACCTCGAACACGTCGCCGGGCAGCTCGCGCGCGAGCGCGCCGTTCCACGCCGGGTCGGCGGTGCCGCCGATGAGCAGGAACGGGGCGGTGGCGCGGCGCAGGGCCCGGACGATCGGGTAGTCCTTGAGCAGCGGCGTGAACCAGATCGCCGGGAGCCCGTGGTGGGCGGCGAGCACGGACGCGGCCGTGCCGAGGGACTTGCCGACCAGCAGCGGCGGGTCGTCGTTGTGGACGCGGTCGAGGACCGCCTCGGTCTGCTCGCAGACCCCTTCGATCATGGTCTGCTCGTCGGCGGCGAGCCGGTCGACGTCCGTCCACTGGATCGGGTAAGTCCGCGCCCCGCGCGATTGCAGGGCGACGTGCGTGTACATCAGCAAGGGCCCCTGGACGCTGTAGTTGCGTCCGGGCAGGAGCAGGGCCTGGCGACGGCGGGGCATGAGAGTGATTCTAGTTGCGTCGGTCGCGTCGTCCGGTACGTGAGACGGACCGGGCCCGGGGACGGAAAGACCCGCACGACCACGGGGGAAGTCGTGCGGGTTGGGGAAAGCATAGCGCTCCGACATTTCGCAGCAACGGATTGAATCCGCGCGGCGTGTCACTCGACGGGGCAAAAACCCCCTGGGGGTTTGCCGCCGCGGGCCGCGCGCAGTCTAGACCTGCTGTGCCCCAAGGGGTTCGGCAAGAACTGTCGGGTTCCTGACAAAACCCGGTGCGACACCCCGAAACGGGTCCCTCCGGGCCCCTGCGCCTCTGAGGAGCGCGCATTACCATCGACAGCACCGGACGACACCGCGAAGAACGACACGCCGTCGAACATGAGAGCTGGAACCGATATGGGATCACCCGAGGGATCGGGCGCGAACGGCCTTCCGACCCCGGCGGAGAACGCCGCGCTGCTGGAGAAGGCCCTCTTCGAGATCAAGAAGGTCATCGTCGGCCAGGACGCCCTGGTGGAGCGCATGTTCGCGGCCCTCCTCGCCCGCGGCCACTGCCTCATCGAAGGCGTGCCCGGCGTCGCGAAGACCCTAGCGGTCGAGACCATGGCGAAGGTCGTCGGCGCCGAGTTCAACCGCATCCAGTTCACCCCCGACCTGGTGCCCGCCGATATCGTCGGCACCCGCATCTACCGCCAGTCCTCGGAGTCCTTCGACGTCGAGCTCGGCCCCGTCTACACCAACTTCGTGCTCGCCGACGAGATCAACCGCGCCCCCGCGAAGGTCCAGTCCGCGATGCTCGAAGTCATGGCCGAGCAGCGCATCTCCATCGGCGGCCAGACCCACGTCCTCCCTAAGCCGTTCCTGGTCATGGCCACCCAGAACCCCATTGAGCAGGAGGGCGTCTACCCCCTGCCCGAGGCCCAGCGGGACCGCTTCCTGTTCAAGGTCAACGTCGGCTACCCCACCGACGCCGAAGAACGCGAGATCGTCTTCCGCATGGGCGTCGACTCGCCCATCCCCGAACGCGTCCTCGACACCGACGACCTCCTGCGCCTCCAGCAGGCCGCCGACGGCGTCTTCATCCACAACGCGCTCGTCGACTACGCCGTGCGCATCGTCATGGCCACCCGCAACCCCGCCGCCGCGGGCCTGGGCGCCATCAGCCGCCACATCCAGTACGGCGCCAGCCCCCGCGCGTCCCTCGGCCTCATCCGCGCCACCCGCGCCATCGCGCTCCTGCGCGGCCGCGACTACGCGCTCCCGCAGGACCTCGACGACATCGCCCCCGACGTGCTGCGCCACCGCCTCGTCCTCTCCTACGACGCCATGGCCGACGGCATCACCGCCGACCGCCTCGTCGCCCAGCTCCTCCAGGCCGTCCCCGCCCCCACGGTGACGCCCCGCCAGGACGCCGCGCCGCGCCCGGCCGAACCCTCGCCCACCTACCAGCAGCCGCAGCAGCCGGGGGCCTGGTAACCGCGTGAACGCCGCCGACCTGCGCGCCCTCGACCGCCTCCAGCTCATGGTCACCCGCCGCCTCGACGGGCTCCTGCACGGCGACTACCTGGGCCTGCTCCCCGGACCCGGCTCCGAGCCCGGCGAGGCCCGCGAGTACCGCGCCGGGGACGACGTGCGCCGCATGGACTGGCCCGTCACCGCCCGCACCACCACCCCGCACGTGCGCACCACCATCGCCGACCGCGAACTGGAGACCTGGCTCGCGATCGACCTCTCCCCGAGCCTCGACTTCGGCACCGTCGGCATGCTCAAGCGCGAACTCGCCGAAGGCGCCGTCGCCGCCTTCTCCTACCTCGCCGGACGCGGCGGCAACCGCATCGGCGCCGTCGTCACCGAAGGCGGCCCCGCCAAGGCCATCCCGCCCCGGCCCGGCCGCGGCGGCGCCCGCTCCCTCCTGCGCGCCGTCACAAGCCTCCCGCGCGGCGAGGGAGCCGACCGCTTGAAGGCCGAAGGCCGGAACGCGCATGAGCACGGTCTCGCCGAGCTCATCGACAAGACCCGGCGCCACGCCCGCCGCCGCGGCCTCGCCATCGTCGTCTCCGACTTCCTCGAAGACGAAGAGCACCCGAGCGACTGGCCCCGCGAGCTGCGCCGCCTCGCCGTGCGCCAGCAGGTCCTCTGCGTCGAAGTCCTCGACCCCGCCGAGCTCGCGCTCCCCGACGTCGGCGTCCTCGACCTCATGGACCCCGAGACCGGCGCCACCGTCGAAGTCCAGACCGGCAACGCCCGCTTCCGCGCCCGCTACGCCGAGGCCGCCGCCGAGCAGCGCGCCCGCATCGCCGCCGGCATCCGCTCCGGCGGCGCCGCCCACCTGCGCCTGTCCACCGGCTCCGACTGGCTGCGCGACATCGCCGCGTTCGTCGCCGAACGCCGCCACCTCGCCGCCTACCGCTGAACGCCAACTACGCCAAGGAGAACCGTTGATCCGCCTGCTCGAACCCGCATGGCTGCTGGCCCTCGTCCCCGTCGCGGTCCTCGCGGCGGTGTACGTCTGGGCCCAGTTCGCCCGCAAGCGGATCGCCGTCAGGTTCGCCAACGCCTCGCTCCTGGCGAAACTCGTCCCCAAGCTCCCCGGCTGGCGCCGCCACCTCCCCGCGGGCCTGCTGGTCATCGCGCTGGCCGTCCTCGTCGGCGGCATGACCCGCCCCGCGGTCGACGTCGAGGAGCCGCAGGAGCGGGCCACCGTCATCCTCGCCATCGACGTGTCCCTGTCGATGATGTCCACCGACGTCGACCCGACCCGCATCGACGCCGCCAAGTCAGCGGCCTCCGACTTCGTCGCCGAACTGCCCGAGCAGTACAACGTCGGCCTGGTGTCCTTCGCCGGGTACGCCTCGGTCGTCGTGCCCCCCACCAAGAACCGCGCCGAGGTCACCTCCGCGATCAACGGCCTCACCCTCGCCGAGGCCACCGCCACCGGCGACGCCGTGTTCGCGTCGCTCCAGGCCGTCCAGCAGGTCATGACCGACGAGTCCGGGCAGCTCGCGCCCGCCCGCATCCTCCTGCTCTCCGACGGCTACCGCACCGCCGGGCGCACCGTCGACGAGGCGGGGGAGGCCGCCGCCGCGGCCGAGATCCCCGTCTCCACCGTCGCGTTCGGCACCGACGAGGGCGTCATCGAACTCGACCAGGAGATCGTCTCGGTGCCCGTCGACCGCGAGGCCCTCGCCGGGCTCGCCGAGGCCACCGGCGGCGAGTACTACGAGGCCGTCACCGCCGAGCAACTCCGCGCCGTCTACGAGGACATGGGCTCGTCCCTGGGCTACCAGACCATCGCCGAGGACGTTTCGCAGTGGTTCATCGGCACCGCGATGATCCTCCTGTTCGCCGCGGCCGGGCTGAGCCTGGCGTGGACCTCCCGCCTCACCTGAGTCCGGCACCACACGGTCCGTGAAGGCCCCTTCGCCGCTGAAGAGGCCCGTCGCTACGATCGTCGGTGGCTTCGTACAAAGAACATGAGGGAGTTCGGACAATGGCGCGCACGGTCCTGGTCACCGGAGGCAACCGCGGAATCGGCCTGGCGATCGCCAAGGCGTTCGCCGCCCAGGGCGACAACGTCGCCGTCACCCACCGCGGCTCCGGCGCCCCCGACGGCCTCTTCGGCGTCCAGTGCGACATCACCGACACCGCCTCTGTCGACGCCGCGTTCACCGAGGTCGAGGACAAGTTCGGCCCCGTCGAGGTCCTCATCGCCAACGCCGGGATCACCGACGACACGCTGCTGCTGCGCATGAGCGACGAGCAGTTCGAGCGCGTCGTGGACACCAACCTCAAGGGCGCCTGGCGCGTCGCCAAGCGCGCCTCCTCGAAGATGCTCCGCGGCAAGTTCGGCCGCATGATCTTCATCTCCTCGGTCGTCGGCCTCTACGGCAACGCCGGGCAGACCAACTACGCCGCGTCCAAGGCCGGGCTCGTCGGCCTCGCCCGCTCCATCACCCGCGAACTCGGCTCGCGCAACATCACCGCGAACGTCGTCGCCCCCGGCTTCGTGCAGACCGACATGACCGATGCGCTCCCCGAAGCCCAGCGCAAGGCCTACCTCGACTCGATCCCGGCCAAGCGCTTCGGGGCCGTCGAGGAGATCGCCGGAGCCGTCACCTGGCTCGCCGGCGACGGCGCCGCGTACGTCAACGGCGCGGTCATCCCCGTCGACGGCGGCCTGGGCATGGGCCACTAGGCCCGGATAGTTTTCAAGCACCGATAACGCACGGAGGAACACACATGTCTGGAATCTTGGACGGCAAGAGGCTGCTGATCACCGGTGTCATCACCGAGCAGTCCCTCGGCTTCGGCGTGGCCAAGTACGCGCAGGAGCAGGGCGCCGAAGTGGTCCTCACCGGTTTCGGGCGGCTGTCCCTGGTCGAGCGCATCGCCAAGAAGCTCCCGACGCCCGCCCCGGTGGTCGAGCTCGACGCGACCGACCCCGAGCAGCTCGCCGGGCTCGCCGACAAGGTCCGCGAGCACGTCGACGGGCTCGACGGCGTCCTCCACGCCATCGCCTTCGCCCCGCCCGGCGCCCTCGGCGGGAACTTCCTGAACACCGAGTGGGCCGACGTCGCCAAGGCCGTCGAGGTCTCGACGTTCTCGTACAAGTCCCTGGCCGTCGCCTGCCTGCCGCTCATGGAGCACGGCGGCGCGATCGTCGGCCTCGACTTCGACGCGCAGCAGGCGTGGCCCGTCTACGACTGGATGGGCGTCGCCAAGGCCGGCCTGGAGTCCGTCAACCGCTACCTCGCGCGCGACCTGGGCCCCAAGGGCATCCGCGTCAACCTGGTCTCCGCCGGCCCGCAGCGCACCATGGCCGCCAAGTCCATCCCCGGCTTCGTGGCCTTCGAGGAGGCGTGGACCAAGCGCGCCCCCCTCGGCTGGTCCCTCACCGACTCCGAGCCCGTCGCGAAGGCCTGCGCGGCCCTCCTGTCCGACCTGTTCCCGGCCACCAGCGGCGAGATCGTCCACGTCGACGGCGGGTTCCACGCCGTCGGAGTCGAGCGCACCGAAAACGTGAGCACAGGGCAGTAGCGGAGTCGCCATGACAGCCATCGACAACACGGACGGCTACGACGCCGTCCTGCTCGTCTCCTTCGGCGGCCCCGAGGGCCCCGGCGACGTGCTGCCCTTCCTGCGCAACGTCACGCGCGGGCGCGGCATCCCCGACGAGCGCCTCACCGAGGTCGCCGAGCACTACTACCACTTCGGCGGGATCTCGCCGATCAACCAGTGGTGCCGCGAGGTCATCGAGGCCCTCCGCCAGGAGTTCCGCAAGAGCGGGATCGACCTGCCGATCTACTGGGGCAACCGCAACTGGCCGCCCATGCTCGTCGACGCCGTCACCCAGATGACCGGCGACGGCGTCAAGAAGGCCCTCGCCCTGTGCACCAGCGCGTACGGCTCCTACTCCTCGTGCCGCCAGTACGTCGAGGACATCAACGCCGCCCGCGCCGCCGTCGGCGAGACCGCGCCGCAGATCGACAAGATCCGCCACTTCTTCGACCACCCCGGGTTCGTCGGCGGCTTTGCCCGGCAGCTCAAGGGCTCCCTCGACCAGATCGAGGACCAGTCGAAGACCCGCGTCGTCTTCACCGCGCACTCCATCCCCGACGTCATGGAGGAGTGCTCCGGCCCCGAGGGCGCCCGCTACTCCGACCAGGTCGCCGAGGCCGCCGCGCTCGTCGCCGAGCGCGCCGGATGGACCGGGCCCTTCGACGTCGTCTGGCAGTCCCGCTCGGGCCCGCCGTCGATGCCGTGGCTCGCGCCCGACGTCAACGACCACCTGAAGGTCCTCGCCTCCGAAGGGGTCGACACCGTCGTCGTCAGCCCCGTCGGGTTCCTCTCGGACCACATCGAGGTCCTCTGGGACCTCGACAACGAGGCCAAGGACACCGCCGCCGACCTGGGCCTGCGCTACCTGCGCGCCGGGACGCCGACCGTGGACGCCGACCTCGTCGGCATGTTCCGCGACCTCGTCGCCGAACGCGTCCAGGGCGCGCCCATCCGCCGCCTGGGCAAGCTCCCCGTCTGGGACCCCACCGTCGAGGGCTGCTGCCCCGCGCGCCGGCCCCCGGCCCCGGAGAAGCGCGGCCGCTGATCACACGGGCCCGCGCACGGAGCCGCTTGCACCGCTTTGCGAGCCGCGCCGGGCGCGGGCCCGGACCGTAGTCCCCGCAGGTGTCCGCCACGTGACATGCTTGACGTGTGGACGACGTATTCATCTGGATCATCGTCGCCGTTATCCTCGGCGCGGTCGAACTCTTCACCGGCACCCTGGTCCTCGCCATGGTCGCCGTCGGAGCCGTGCTCGCGGGCATCGGGGCCGCCGTCGGCGCCCCCCTCTGGCTCCAGGCCGTGCTCTTCGGGGTCGGCTCCATCGCCTCGATCTTCGGCCTTCGACCCTTCCTCCGGCAGGCCCTCGAATCGGACACCGGCGCCCAGGCGCACCGCCCGTTCGGCACCCGCGCCATCGAGGGCGCCGAGGCCCGCGTGATCGAGACCGTGGACCTCTCCGGCGGCCTCGTCGAGATCGCCGGCGACAACTGGACCGCCTACCCCCTCGAACCCGACCAGCTCCTCGAACCCGGCGACACCGTCACCGTCGTCGAGATCAAGGGCGCGACGGTCATCGTCTGGAAGCAGTCGTTACCGACAGGCGGCCGTTCAGTACCCTCGTGCCCATAGCCCGCCCGATCCGCCAGACCACTGGAGGCTGAGAAACCATGGAACCCGTAGGCATACTGCTCCTGATCGTCGCGTTCTTCCTGATCATCGTGCTGTTCCGCTCGATCAAGATCGTGCCCCAGCAGTGGAACTACATCATCGAGCGCCTCGGCCGCTACCGCCGCACGCTCGAACCCGGGCCGCGCCTCCTGGTCCCCTTCGTGGACTCCGTCCGCGCCAAAGTGGACCTCCGCGAGCGCGTCGTCAACTTCCCGCCGCAGCCGGTGATCACCGCCGACAACCTCGGCGTGCAGATCGACACCGTCCTGTACTACATCATCACGCAGCCCACCGCGGCCGTGTACAACATCGACGACTACCTCGCGGGCGTCGAGCAGCTCACCACCACCACGCTCCGCAACGTCGTCGGCTCCCTCGACCTGGAGAAGACGCTCACCAGCCGCGAGGAGATCAACGCCCGCCTCGCCGCCGAGCTCGACAAGGCCACCGACAAGTGGGGCCTCAAGGTCACCCGCGTCGAGCTGCGCTCCATCGAGCCGCCGTTGAGCATCCGCGACGCCATGGAGAAGCAGATGCGCGCCGAGCGCGACCGCCGCGCCGCGATCCTCAACGCCGAGGGCACCAAGCGCTCCTCGATCCTCATGGCCGAGGGCGAGCAGCAGTCCGCCGTCCTCCGCGCCAAGGGCGAGCGCGACGCCGCCGTGCTCCGCGCCGACGGCGAGGCCAAGGCCATCCAGACGGTCTTCGCGGCCATCCACAAGGCCAAGCCCACCGACCGCCTCCTGACCTACCAGTACCTCCAGACGCTGCCCACGATCGCCCAGGGCACCGCCAACAAGGTCTGGGTCGTCCCCGCCGAGCTCACCAAGGCCCTCGGCGGCATTGGCACCGCGTTCGGCGGCGGCGACAAGTCCGGCCCGGCCGAGGAGGAAGAGGTCGAGGTGGACACCAGCGCGCTCGAACTCGACGACTCCGCGCTCCAGGCCCTCGAAGCGGCCCAGCAGGCCGCCCGCGAGGTCCAGGACCTCGGCGAAGGCAAGGACCGCGGCGAACTCCCGCCCGCGCCGGCGTAAGCACACGTGACGGCCGGGACCCCTGACGGGCGGTCCCGGCCGTTTCGCACGCCATGGGGCACAATGGCCACGTGCCCGCCATCGACATCTCCGACCCCGAAGACGAGCGCCTCGCCGACTACCGGGCCCTCACCGACCTGGCCCTGCGCACCCGCTTCGAGCAGCCCCACGGCCTGTTCATCGCCGAAGGCCACCAGGTCATCGGCCGCGCCCTGCGCGCCGGGTACCGCATGCGCTCCATGCTCATCGACGCCAAGCGCGTCGAACAGCTCGCGCACCTCGCCGAGGACGCCCCCTGCTACGCCGCCGGACCCGACGTCCTCGAATCCGTGACCGGCTTCCACGTCCACCGCGGCGCCCTCGCCTCGTTCCACCGCAAGGAACTGCCTGCACCGGCGCAACTGCTGACGTCCGTCAGGCGACTCGTCGTCCTCGAAGGCATCAACAACCACACGAACATCGGCGCGATCTTCCGCGTGGCCGCGGGCCTCGGCTTCGACGGCGTCCTCCTCGCCCCCGACTGCGCCGACCCGCTGTACCGGCGCAGCGTGCGCGTCTCGATGGGGGAGGTGTTCGCGGTCCCGTATGCCTACCTCGACGAATGGCCCGCTGGCCTCGCCCAGGTCCGCGAGGCCGGGTTCACGCTCCACGGCCTCAGCCCCTCGCGCGGCGCGATCGACATCGGCCAGGTCACCGCCGCCGAGCGCGAACGCCCGGCGCTCCTCTTCGGCGCCGAGGGCCCCGGCCTCACCGGGGCCGCGCTCGACGCCTGCGACCGGACCGTGGTGATCCCCATGCACGCGGGCGTCGACTCCCTGAACGTGGCCGCGGCGACCGCCGTGGCCTGCTGGGAGCTGTCGCAGCCGACGCCCCGCTAGAGGCTGACCGTGGTGAACTCCGACTCGCAGGGCGGGCCCCACGTGTAGGAGAACTTCAGCTCGTCCAGCTCCAGGTGCGCGGCGAGCGCGGTGTGCGTCCGCAGCTCCTCCGGGTCGCTCTCGACGGGGTGGCGGCACAGGCCCAGCGGCCCGCCGTCGTGGTCCCGCATGGCCGCGTGGAGGTGCTCGGTGCTGACGGGGGTCTCCTTGGCCAGCAGGTGCTCCATGCGGTCGCACCGGTGGTACGTGGAGACCCGGCCGGTCTCCAGCCAGCTCTGGTACACCCCGAGCGCCTCGGGATCGCGGAAGTGGTTGGCGTGCACCAGGGGAGTGGTCCCGTCCTGGTAGATCACGCGCGACCCGAGCGGCGACGTCTCCACCGTCGCGACCCCGGACGAAGCGCTCCCGACGAAGAAGTTGGCCGAACAGGCGGGACGAGGGGCGACCGCATGCCCGACGGCCTCAGCGAGCGTGCTCGACTGCAAGATCCGCCACGTCCGGAGGTGGAACGGGACGGAGTCGATCTTCCAGTCATCGACGCTCGCCCCGAGCCCGTTCACGCACAGGCCGATCCCGGCCGAGTTGATCCCGATCTTGGTCCCGGCGACGCCCGCTTCGGTGAATCCGACCACGGTCGTCTCGCCGTGCTTCCACTGGAGCAGCGCGCCCTCGACGCCGGTGAACCAGTCCCAGTTCTGCCCGATGTGCGTTCCGCCCGCGGCGAAGACCCCGTCCGACCCACCGAACGACGTGCACTCCGACCGAATGCTGTCGACCGTGGGCCGCCCGAACTCGCTCCAGGCGCTGTAAAGAAGCTCATACCGGGCGTTCAGCAGCGCGATGTCCAGGATGTTCTGCCCGGACCCGTCGGCGATCCCGTCCATGATCGCGCGGTACTGCGAGTCCTCCTTGGTGAAGATCCCGAGGTAGTGCTGCGACCGCTCGGCGAGCGAGTCCTCCGGGAGCCCGGAGGTGAGCATCCGCGACCGGTAGACGGCCACGTTCGCCGCGATCTGCTCCCTGAGCTGCTCGCCTTGCTGCACGCCCTGGCGGTAGGGACTTCCCTGGAGGTGGATGAGGGGCAGTTCAGTCATGCGAGCCATTGTGACAGAAGCGATATCGCCCCGCCACCGCGAATTTCGGCCGCGGACCTCAGCGGCCCATGAGCGACTGCTCGACCTGCGAGTAGTGGATGGTCCACCACTTCACCAGCCCCGTCTGGCCGGGCAGCAGGTGGTCGCAGGCGGAGTTGTGGCGCACGTAATGCCACTCGATGACCCAGTTGTCGGTCAGCCGGTCCCACCAGAGCTGGTGCGTGGCCAGTCCGATCTCGGGCTCGCCGACGTCGAACACGCTTCGATATCCCCCGGCGAACGCCCGGATCCGATCGCAGTCGAGACCCCGCTCATCGCCGTACGTGAAGTAGAACACCGCGGCGCGGGCCATCTCCCGCGCATAGGACGACACGGTCAGACGGTCCCAGTCGAGAATTGCCGAGATCCGGTCGTCAGGTCCGTGCAGCACGTTGTGCGGATGCAGGTCCCCGTGGGTGTACCCCGTGTACTGCGGCGCCAGGTCCGGCGGCCGCCGGTCCCCGAGCCGCACCAGCAGCCCCCGCTTCAACCGCAGCGTCTGCTCCGCGGTCGCCTCGAACCCGGTCTTATCCCCGCGCCCGGCCGCGACCAGCTCCAACAGCCGGTCGACCTTCTGCAAGGCGGCCTCCGTCGTCGGCGGGTTCTCGACCTTGGGAGCCCGATCCGCCGGGATCGAAGCATGCAGCGTCCGGTGCAGTCTTCCAATCACCGAGCCCAGGTCCCGGCAGGCGTCCCGTGACATCGACAACCCGCTCCGGTGCCGCCCCCCGACCCACGGGAAGACGCCGAACTCCTCGCCCTCCAGGAAAATGGTGGTCCGCCCGTCCCGGCTCAGCACCGGCAGCACCACCGGGACGCCGTTGCCCCCCAGCGTCTGCAACACATGGAACTGGAACTGAAGCTCAGGCCCCGTGACGTCCCTGAACAGCTTGAGCAGGTACGACCCGCTCGACGCGTCCACGCGCCAAGACCGGTTCATCAACCCGGTCTGCACCCGCTGCATCTGGTAGATCTGCCCCAGATCCCAATGCGCCAGCGCCGCGTCGGGGAGTCTTGGCGCGGTCACGGTCATACCCCCAAGCGTAGCCGCCGCCCGCCCCCCACCCCGACCGCGAACCCCCCTTGCGCAACCCCCAAAACCGTCGTGTAAAGTTTCGTCTCGTGCCGGGGCAAGCCAAAAGGCCCACCTGGCAGCCAAAACAAACTCCATATACACTCTTCAGTGTGCACGCGCGGGTGGCGGAATGGCAGACGCGCTAGCTTGAGGTGCTAGTGTCCTATTATGGACGTGGGGGTTCAAGTCCCCCCTCGCGCACACTACAAAGGCCCTGGTGACAGGGCCTTTTTGCTGTCTTTGACGTACTGGGGCGGCCGCTTGATCCGCTGCTTCAGGGCCAGGTCTGCAGCCAAAAAGACAGCCATTCGGGCTGCCGGGCGCCATCGCTTCAGAAGATTGGGCGGGGAACCGGCAGTATTGGGTATCCCGCCCTTGACAATGGTGGTTGTTTGCGGCCGGCAGTGCAGCCGGGCCTTGTGAAGGCGTGTCGGTGGCTTCCCGCACTGGGATGAGCACCGGCCATGAGCGCGATCGTCAGGTCTCCGGCTGATCACCGTCATCATCGGCGGCGGCTACCTCGGCTGGCTGCTGTTCGCCGAGACGAGACGACGCCTGTGAACGTCCCGGCGGGGCCGCGCCGCTGAGGGGCGGGGGTGGTGGCGGCCCTGCCGTACGATGCCGCGGGAGTCGATCGGCAGGAGACCCATGAGCCACCACGAACCGCACCTGTGGGCCGCACTGGAAGCGGCGGAGAAGCTGGCGGACAACGACATCCAGCAGGCGCGGCTGGAGGACTTGGTCGACGCCGCCGACGCCGGGGGGTTCCCCCGGCTCGCCTTCGCCGCACGGCACGCGCTGGCGAACGCGTACAGCGTAGGCCGGCAATGGGACCGGGCCTTCCCCCTGTTCGCCCGCTGCCTCGCCGAGCACGACGCGCGCGGCCACGAGCTCGGTCCGGACGACGAGGCCGCGCTGCATTCCTGGTACTGCTGGATCATCACGTCGATGGCCGAGTTCCCGGCCATCGGCCTGCCCCGGATCTACGCGGCGCTCGACGACGTCGAACGGCGCTTCCGGACCGCGGGCCGGGACCTCCGCGAGGTGTACGCGACCCGCCGCTCCGTGGCGCACCGCGCCGCGGACTGGGACCAGGAGCAGGAGTACTTCGAGCGCTGGACGGCCGCGGGCGGACCGGACCCGACGGACATGTGGGACTTCGCCCTGCAAGTCAGTCGGCTCACCGCCCGCGGAGACGACGCGGCGGCGTACGCGCTGGCCGCGCCGGTACTGGCCGGGGACCGGACCTTCGACGAGCCCCCGGTGCCGGTGCACATCGACATGCTCCTGCCGTTGGCGCGCATGGGCCTGCACGCCGAGGCCCGGCGGTCGTTCCGGCTCGCCCGCCGCGGCATCGACCGCGACGTGTACCGCTACGAGTACAGCGGCAAGCTCATCGAGTTCTGCGCGCTCACCGGGAACCTCGACGCGGGCCTGGAGCGGGTCAGCATGATGATGTGGGGCTTCCCGACCCTGAACCGGCCCACCGGGAAGATGGACTTCGCCGCCGCCGTCGCGGTCCTGATGCGGCAGATGGTCGAGGCCGGGCGCGGCGACGAGCCCGTCGGCTGGGCGAAGCAGGGCGAGGACGAGTACGTCGACGCCGTGCAGATGCTTGGGCGCATGCGCGGCACCGCACTCGACCTCGCGGCGCGGTTCGACGAGCGTGACGCCACCACGGCCCACACCGACCGGGTCCGCGCCCGCCTCGCCGCCGGCCCGGTCGCACCGGTCCGCGTGAGCGCCGCGAGCCTCCCGTTCACCTACGGCATCCCCGCGGACCTGCCGCCCGAGGAGGTGCTGTCCCGGGCCGAGCGGCACCTCGACCGCGGGCGGCGCACCGCGGCCCGCGACCACCTCCGGGCGCTCGGACAGCCGCCCGCGCACCTGGCCGCCCGCCGCGCGCACCTGCTGGCGCGACTGGACGGCGGGCCCGATGAGGGCTCCGCGCTCTATGAGGCGGCCGGTCAGTACCAGGACGACGAGGACTGGGTCCGCATGGCGCTGTGCCTGTGCGACGCCGCGGTGTGGATGGCCGACAACGGCAGGCTCGACGACGCGGTGCCCGTGGTCACCGGCATGCGCGACATGCTGCGCAAGCTGCCCGAACCGGCGGCGGTCGCCCGCGCGGAGTTCGCGTACGCCAACGTGATGACCGGACTGGACTCCGACGAGGTCGACCGCGCGCTGGCCCGCGCCGCCGAGGACGCCGCCGAATCCAGCGACCCCTACGTCGTCGCCCTCGTCGCGGGGCACCGGGTGCACCGGGCGCAGAAGCGGCAGGCGCCCCTTGATGAAGTCGTCGCCCTGGCGGAGGCGATGCGCGACGCCGCACTGGACGCGGACTGGCCCGCCCAGGCGGTCCGCGCGTTCTCCTGCCTTGAGGCGGCCCACGCCGAGGCGGGCACCGGAGCCGCCTACCGCCGGGAGGTCGACGAGCGCACCGCCGGATTCGATTCGGGCACAACAGCAGCGGTGCGGGTCGGCTTCGGCTACGCGCAGGCCCGGGGCCTGATCGGCGAGGGCCGGGCGGCGGAGGCCGTGCTGGCGTTGGAGGAGTGGATCGCCGCGGAGCGCTCCAGCGGGGTGCCCGCCATGCACTGGCACTGGCTCGCGCAGGGGTACCTCGCCGCCGGTCGCCTGGACGACGCGGTCGACGCCGCGGAGGCCCGTGCCGACCTCCTCGACGAACTCCGGGACCACGACAGGCTTGAGGACCCGTCGGCGGCCGACGCGAATCGCGCATTGCTCGTCGACTGCCACCGGCGGCTCCGCGACTTCGCGGGCGCCCTGGAGCAGCTGGAGATCCTGAGCCGCAACGCCCACAAGCGGGACGACGCGCCGCTCCAGGAGTACGTGCGGGACCAGGTCGAGCAGGTCCGCCGCGAGATGGCGAGCCGGTAGCCGCCCGTCTTGTGACGGTTGCGGCGGCTTTCTAGGATGCGGTGAGCGCCGGAACGCTGAAGGGATCTGCGTGAACGATGAGGACGGCCGGTCGACCGGCTGGCACTGGCATGAGTACCCGGTCGGGGTGGCGGGCGAGGCCGTGCGGGCGTGCGTCCGGTCGCTGTTGTCGTTCCTGATCGGCCTGGCGGCCGCCTTCGTGCTGCTCATGGGTGCGGGGATCCTCGCCGAGGAGCATCTGCTCGGCGATCCCGGCCTCGAATCGGCCGTGGACGACCTCAGTCGCATGAGCGCCGGGCTCCTCCTCGGGCTGGCGATGGTCGCCTCCCTGGCGTGGGCGGTCGCGACGTTCTTGCAGGAGGCGACCACGTCCAGGGCGCTCGTCAGGGCCGCGGAGCGGGGTGCGTCGCGCCAGGCCGTGCCCTCGCCCGACCAGGTCGCGTCGGTCGTCAACGAGCCGGCGCGCACGCTCAGGTACTTCGCGTGGTGGAACGCCGGGTGCGTCGGCGGGCTCGGGCTGATCGCACTGCTCGTGGTGCTGGCCGACAGCGATCCCGATGGCTGGAACGTCACCTGGGCGTGCCTGGGCTACGCGGCGCTCATGGGCCTGGTCGGATACGCCTGCCGGACATGGCTTCCGCGGGTCCACCGGCGCCGCCGCGCATTGATCGCCGCGCACTGGAAGTCAGGTGACGAGACCGAGGCGTGGAAGCGGGCCAAGTCCGGAGGCAGGCGCCGCGGCGCCAGGCTGACGTTCTCGAAGGCCGAGGGCTTCATGCACGGCGGGGCGCTGCTGTGCGTCGTCGGCTTCGCTGCGCTGACGGTGTCGCTGGGGTTGCGCTGCGGGTCGGCTCCGAGGGCTGGAGCCGAATGCGAGCAGGTCCACTACGCGCCGCCCGTCGAGTTCGTCATCTCGGGCGGTTTCTGGATCTTCGCGGCCCTGCTCCCCGTGGCCGCGCTGCTGGCGGTGGCCGGGGTCCTCATCGACTGGAGGCAGCGGGGCGCCGAACGCGCCGACCTGTATGCGGCCCTGGACGATCCCCGGTCTGCTAGTCCCGACAAGGGCCTGCTGGAGTACCACGCGGGGCGGCGCACCCACCCCCTGGCGCGCGTCGCCGGCGTGGCGTCCGGGGTCGGCCTGGTGTTCGGCACCGCCGCCTACCTGCTCGGCCGCGGCTTCGGCCTGGGCTCGCAGGAGTTCTTCGCCCTCTACCGCACCGAGTCCGCCGCCGCGGTGCTCGTCTCGGCGGGCCTGCTCGTCGCGGCCACGGTCGGCACCGGCATCGCCGGAGCGCGCGGGCGCGCACTCCGCAACGCGCTCATGGAGCGCTGGCCCCTCCTGCCTCACGTGCCGCGCGACGGCAACGGCAAACCCAAGCGCCGCGTCCGCGGCCTGGCGGTTTGACGATGTCCGAGAAGCAGTTCAGCGGTCAGCGCATGGTGTCGCGTCTCGGCGCCGTCCTCGACCCCGAGCGCACGGCGGTGCTCGTGACCCGGATGCGGATCATCGGCGCCTGCCTCGGGATCGTGCTGATCGCGGCATCGGTGGTCCTGGCGACCGCGAACGGCGGATTCGACTGGACGAGCTACCACAGCTCCACCGCCCGCCGCTCCGGCGGGACCGGCCTGACGTACGAGGCGACGGGCGTCCTGTTCGGACTGGTGTTCCTGGTCGGCCCGCTCGGGTTCGGGTACGCGCTGCGAGCGGGTGCGGGGGAGCTGCTCTACCTCAACGGCTCCGAGCTGACAGTGGTCACGCCGGGGCGCCGCTCCGCCAAGGTCTACGACCTGGCCCGGGCCCGCTCGGAAGTGCGGTTGGACAAGGTGCCCGGATCGAGGCCGGGCAGCGCCGAGGCGCGCGAGAAGGTCGGCAGCTACCGGCCGGTGCTGGTGCTGTTCTCGGCGTCCGGTCGGCGCGAGACCGTCATCGAACTCGCCGAGCTGCGCTCTCGGCACATGCGCCCGCCGCAGGAGACCCGGGCGCTCGAAGCCGCCATGCGGCCCGCCGCCGACCCTGCGGTCCGGCACACGGCGGGCCAGCTCCGCACGGTGCTGCGCTGGAGGCGACTGCCCGTCGTCCATGACGCCTCGCCCGACGCGATCCCCGCGACCGCGGAGGACGAGACGACCGGGCCGGTCCTGCGGACCCCGGTCTTCGCCGGTGTCGCGGGCCCCGAGATCGAGATCGCGGAACCGCCCCGCCGCGGTTGAGGATCCGACCGGCGTCTGGGCGGCGACTCGCTGGTCAACCCTGTCCGCTCGGCGGAATCGGCTCAGGCGGTAGAGGATACGATGCGTCCACTACCGCCACTTCGGTGCTCGCGGCGGCGATCAGCCGCGCGAGGGCCTGGGGGTTGGCGCGGCGGTGAGCCGAACGGCTGAGGAGCTTCGCCGGCACCGCCGGTCCGCTCCGAATCGAAGTCGGGTTCGAGGACGGCGGATCCGCCGTCCTCGGTCTACCGGGTGTCACGGATTGTCGGTCGGCTTGAGACAGTGTCGGGCCCGTGCCGGATTCTCGGCACGGGCCCGACGGCAGTCGCCCTTAGGGGGTGGGCCAGGTGGTGTCCTTACCCCAGCTGGTGTCCTTGCCCCAGCTCGTGTCCTTCTGCATGTGGTTCATCGTGTTCCCTCCTCTCGTGTGTCGCTCATGTCCTGACCGGTTCCGAGCGGTCCACGGCGGGAAGCGCCGACCGCTCGGAGACTTGCGGCTCGTCCGCTGCGGCGAGCCTGAAAACGAGGCCGATAGTGAGTGCGACGACCGAGCCGGCCGCACCGCACAACGCGATCGAGGCGGCCGGGGAGAACGCTTCGGCGAGAACGCCGGCGAGCGCCATCCCCAACCCCTGGGCGGTCTGGAGGCCGGCAGCGGCGAAGCCGATGGCACGGGCGCGGATCTCATCGGGCACCTGGAGCACGAACCTGACCTCGGCGATGACGACGAAGCTCGAACACAAGCCGGAGATCGCCCACAGCACGACCGCGACCCAGACGCCCGGCTCGGCGAACGTCACGACGAGCGGGAGCCCGGCAGCGAAGGCGAGCGGCACCGTCAGCCGCCGCCGCGCGTCGGTGCCCAGGCGGGCCACCAGGAGTCCGCCGATCGCCATCCCGGCGACGTCGGCCGCCATGAGCAGGCCGACTGCGGACGCACCCGCGCCGATCTCGGCGACGTAGGGGGCTGCGAGCGACTCGGGGACGACGTAGAACCCGAACGTCCAGGCGAGCGCGGCCAGGCCCAGCAGGCTCCGGTTCCTGGCCACGAGCCGGACTCCGGCGAGGGCGAACCGGCCCTTGGAGGCGCTGGTTCCATTGCTCCCGCTGGACTCGGGCAGGTGCGGGCGCAGACCCCATCGTACGAGCGCGGCCGAGACCAGGAACGTGAACGCGTTGGCGGCCAGGACCAGGTGCGGGCTGCCGGTGGCGGCCACGACGACCCCGCCCAGGGCGAACCCGGCGATCTGCGCGATGCCGTCCGTGGCGCCGGTGATGCCCATGCCGACCTGGTAGCGACCGCCGGGCAGGACCTTGGGGAGGGTCGCGATGCGGGCGGAGGAGAACAGCGGCTCGGGGCAGGCGACGGCCACCACGAGGAGGCCGAGCACCGGCAGCGGCATGGCCGGGATCGCCATGAGCCCGATGAGCACCGCCCGCAGCACGTCCACAGTCCACATGACGGTGCGGCGTGAGTACCGGTCCGCCAGGCCCGCGAGCAGGGGTGCGGTGAGCAGTGGCGGCAGGTAGGTCGAGGCGTATACCAGCGTGGTGAGCGCCGCCGACGAGGTCTGTTCGAACACCAGCAGCGACAGGGCGACCCGAGCGAGCTGGTCGCCGATGCGCGACTGCGCCTGAGCGATCCAGAGCACCCGGAACTCGCCGATGGCGAACACGTCGCGGAATCGGGCTGCCTGCTCTGACATGCGTCTCCTAGGTGTCGACCCGAAGCCGGGACGGGTGGACCGTCGGCGAGGAACGGTGACGGACGACGCCATTGCATCCGATGCGGACGTTGACGGCAAGCTTCTGCTGCACTATCTTGAACTCGCCCGTCCGCCGACCCCGCCAGCGGAGGCCCGTGAATCCCGAACCCCGCCGATCCGGCAACGCCATCGCGAAGCTCTCCTCCTGGCTGGCCGTGCACCTCTCCGACAGCGGCCAGACCGTCGCCGAAGTGGCCGACGAGCTCGGTGTGAGCGAGGGGACCGTCCGGTCCTGGCTCTCCGGCCACCGGCCCGGCGACGAGGGCGGCGGGTTCGCCCACCTCGACACCCCGGCCAAGTTCGGAGCCTGGCTGCGCGCCCGCATCGCCGACTCCGGGTGCAGCGTAAGGCAGATCGCCGAGACCACCGAGAACGTCAGCCGGGTGACGATCTACTACTGGATCCGCGGCGAGTACCTCCCCAAGCCTCCGACCGGCGATGCACCCGACCGCTTCGACCAGCTCCTCAGCAACCCGCGCCTGGGCCTGAGCCTGCGTGAGCGCGTCGAGCTCGACGAAGTCCGCCGCCGCCTCACCGGCACCTCACTCAGCGCCGAGAAGCCCGTCGCCGACTGGGCCTCTCGCGCACTCCCGGCCGACGACCAGGCATTCACCGGCCGCAATCAAGAGCTGCGGCGCCTCGACCGCCTGCTGCGCGAGCACCGCCGCGGCCGGTCGGTGGTCGTTGCCGCGCTCACCGGTATCGGCGGCGTCGGCAAGACTGCGCTCGCGGTGCACTGGGCGCGCAGCCGGGCGGCCAAAGCGCGCTTCGTTGACGGCTGCCTGTACGTCAACCTCAACGGCTACGCCGACCTGCCCCCGACCGACCCGCACCAAGCGCTCGCCGGCCTGCTTGAGCAACTGGGCGTCGACCCGAAGACCGTGCCGGACGACCCCGACGCACTGGCCGCGCGCTACCAGGAGGCACTGCGAGGCACGCGAATGCTGATCGTGCTGGACAACGCCCACGCCGACCCGCAGATCCGCCCGCTCATACCCACCGAGCCGAACTGCCTGGTCCTCATCACCAGCCGCAGCCGACTCGAAGGACTGCGCGCCACCCACCACGGCACCGTCCACCTGCCCCTGGACACCCTCCCCGGCGCCGAAGCCGCCTCACTCCTGCGCGGCCTCCTGGGACGGCCGACCGCCAAAGACGCCGAAGCAGACGAGATAGCGGCCTTCGCCGACGCTTGCGGCCGCCTGCCCCTCGCCCTCCACATCGCGGCCGCGAACCACCGAACCCACCACTCACGGACCACCTCTATCGGCGACTACGCCCGCATGCTCACCGAAAACCGCCTCAGCCGCTTGAACGTCGGCCCCACCGACCCGTCCACTTCAGTCGCCGCAGTCTTCGACCGGTCCTACCGCCACCTCTCCATCCCGGCACAGCGCACCTACCGCCTCCTCGGCCTCCACCCAGGTCTCGACCTGTCCCCGGCACTGGCGACCAGCCTCACCGGCATGAGCACCGACGACACCGCCACCGCCCTGATGGAACTGACCCGGGCCAGCCTGCTCACTCGAAGCGCCGAAGGCCGCTACTCCCTCCACGACCTCCTCCGGGAACACGCCACCGCGCTGGCCGAGCGCACCGACTCAGACGCTGAGCGCCGCAACGCCATACAGCGGCTGCTGGACCATTACACGCACACCGCCTGCCCCGCGGCCGCGATGATCCGGCCGAGCATCGACGAGCTCGCCATCCCGCTGGGAGAACCGAGCCCCGGCACCGTCCCCGAATCCCTCACCGAGCGGGAGGCAGCGCGAGCCTGGTTCCAAGCGGAGCATGCGGGCATGGCCGCCGCCGTGCTCCGCCAACCGGAAGGCGAACTCGACGTCCAAGTCTGGCAGTCCGGCTGGGCGCTCTCAGGCTTCTACTACGTCCGCGGCCACATGCGCGACCAGGTCGTCCTCCAGCTCGCCGCCCTGGGCGCCGCGGAGCGGATCGGCGATTCGGCCGCGCAGGTCCACTCTCATCGGGTCCTGGCCTGGAGCTATACCGGGCTCGGGCGTTTCGAGGACAGCCACGCGCACTTGACCCAGGCGCTGCGGCTCGCCATCGCGACCGAGGACCGTATCGCACAGGCGGCCGCTCACCATGGCCTTGCCAATCTGGCCGCGCTGCAAGGACATCACGACGCAGCGCTTGAACACTCCCGGCGGTTTCTGGAGCTCTCCACTGCGCAGGGCAGCCGCATCGGCGTGGCCCGTGCGCTGAACGCGGTCGGCTGGTACCACGCGCAGCTCGGCGAGTACAAGGAGGCGATCGAATACTGCGAACGGGCACTCGACGCCTGCCAAGCGGTCGATTCCGACCTCCGACCCCACCTCGAAGCCGCCGTATCGGACAGTCTCGGCTTCATCCATCATCGCCTCGGCCGGTACGAACGCGCACGCTCCTATTACCACCTGGCCCTGGCACGCGTTCGCGAAGCCGGCTCGCGCCGAGGAGAGGGCGAGGTGCTCTCGTCCCTCGGCGAACTCCACCTCTCGGCCGGAGACCCCGACGCCGCCCGCGAGGCGCTGCAGCAGGCGCTGGAAATCCTCACCGACATCGGCCACACCGGCGCCGACGACCTCCGCCGCAGACTCGCCGACCTCTGAAGCGGTTTCGTTAGCGACGAACCAGGTTGCACGCTGTCAGCGGAAACCCGACGTTGTCTGGACATCAGGATGGGACACCAAGGACTGCAATATTTGTCCCATGGCATTGTCTGGTCGCCATGGCCGTTTCGATTGGCGTGCAGGGGAGTTCCTGCATGTAAGGCTTGTAATCGGTCGGTGACGGTCTCTAGAATCCTTTGTCATGACCGACATCGAAGACCCGGCCAAGGTCCCGCCGCCGGTGCAGGAACTGGGGCGCCAGCTCGAAGCCGAACGTGTCCGGCGCCGACACGGGAGGCCGACGGGCTACCGGAAGAACGAGGTCCCGACCAACATCTGCTCGGCGAAGACGCTGGGCCGCTTGGAGTCTGGGTCCTATCGCGGCGTCAGAGTCGGCACGGTCCTGGAGCTGCTGCGGTTCTACGAGACCCCGCACCAGAAGGTTGACCACATCGCCCGACTGGCCGAAGCCGCCCGTGCTGGCGACTGGTGCTCGGTCTACAGCAACGCCGCCAACGACCGCGGCTGGTTCCTCCAGCAGTGCGAAGACGCCGCCACTTTCCTTTGCTACCACTCGCCGCTCGCGATCCCCTCGCTCATCCACAGCGAGGCGTACTACCGGATGATTCGCGCAACCACGAAGGTGCCGATTCGTTGGGAAGTCGACTGGGATGAGGGCTTGGAGTTCCGGATGGAGCGCCGTGAGCGTTGGATTGAGTCTGGGCGCGATGCGCTACTCCTCATCGGCGAGGCCGCTCTGACCATGGGTCTCGGACCCGACCGAGACGTGATTCTCGCGGACATCAAACAGATCGCCGCGCTTCCGTTTGCTGATGTTCGGATCATGCCGCTTTCCTTGGGGCGCTATGACTTGCTGCCGTGGCAGTTGAACCTCTTCGAGTACGACGGCGACCAGCCGCCAGTTATCAACGTCGAGTCCCCGCGCGGTGGGGGATTCGTGGACGCGAGCACTTCGCAGGGTAAGTTCTTCACAGACGCGTTCAAGCTCGCGTCGGCCGAGTCGATCACCGCGGAGGAGTTCTTCACATGAGCACCACTGGTCCCTGGCGCAAGTCCAGCCGCAGCGGCGCCAACCAGGACAACAGCTGCGTCGAAGTGCGGCTGAGCGACGGTGCCCCGCAGGTCTCGGACTCGAAGCTCCCCGAGGACCGCCCGATCCTTTCCATCACCCCCGCCACTTACACGGGCCTGCTGGCCTGGGTGAAAGACCACGGCTGATGTCCGGTTCGGTCAGGGAACACCCGCTCAAGGGCCAGTTCGACGCTGCCGCTGCTAGGTGGGTCCGCCCCGACGCCGCCGACGGGGAACCGGGTGAACTGGAGCTCGGGTTCGCCGACAACGGCCTGGTCGCCATGCGCCGCGTGGATGACCCGAGCGGGACGATCCTGATCTACACCCCAGGCGAATGGGAGGCGTTCGTCGGCGGGGTTCGCGACGGCGAACTCGACCTCGCCGTGCTCGCCGCTGACGTGGAGCGAGGCAGCCTCGAATAGCTCCGAGCTGCTCTAACTGACGCTTGAGGACGCGCCGATGGGACACCACGGCGCGTCTTTCTTGTCCGGTCCGCATGTCCGTCGCTGAGACGCGGTCGCCGCGGGTGGGCCTGGCACGCCCGCCAGAATCAATGCTGGTGCCTGTGTTTGCGCAGCTCATAAGCTCATTGGCATGAGCAGCAGACATACCGCCGTCGGGTGTCCCGATCCCGACGCGCTCAATCGGGGGACCTTCAGCGACCAGTACCGCGACTACACCGTCCGCGCCTCCGGGCCGGTCGCACCGGACTCGTTCCAAGTCCTGACCGGCCCGCGTGGCGACGACGTCGTCCTGGTGGTCTCCGGCCTGGGCTCCGGGGACCTGAAAGCGACTTGGGGCGCTTTCTGGCGGGGCCTCAAACCACAATCGAAGATCTGGCTCGAAGAGCAGGCGTTCCGCGTCTTCTACCGTGGCGACCTCGCTGCGGCCCGGGCGGTGCCCGGCGATGACTGAACCGAACGCATCAGGGGGCGGTAAATACAACCTTCGTTCAGACGGCAAGCCCGGCATCGATGGCTACCTGGGTGACTTTCACCGCGGCCCGGCGGTCTTCACGCTCTACCGCTTGGGCTCGGACCCCGGCCGCGCTCAGAAGATCGTCGATTATCTTCTCGACGTCGAGGACGGGGCCGGTCCGCGCGAATGCTGCCGTTTCACCGACGACTCCGAGGACGTGCCCGAGTGGGCCCCGGCCTGGTCCGGTGACCCGTGGTGCCCCTGGCTCATGGACAAGTGCATGATCCTGATCGCCGCACCCGACACCACCTGACCTTCACCCTTGAAGTTCCGCAGCCGGGCGCCTGAACGACAGACCGGCGCGGAACCGATCGGGATGCGGTGGCCGTCTTCGCTTCTCGCGACACCACCGCACCCGAAACGGGGTCGGGCGACCTTTGGTGGAAGGCCGCCCGACCCCTCCCACGGCCGGATTTCCCGCCGGGGCCGCCAATAGAAGCCCTTTATGGACAGAGTGTGAGGTCGGCGATCCTGGCTTTGGTGCAACGGCATCGTCTGCCAACTGGGTGCGTTGCGGTTCAGTGGGGGTCGTCGGTCGGTGGTTGCCTTGCGACGTGTTCGGCGATGCGTTCGAGGGCGGTGAGGTCGGCAGGGTCGAGGCGGTCGATGAAGTGGTGGCGTACCGATGCGAGGTGGGCGGGGGCGGCGTCGGTGAGGGTGGTCATGCCCTGGTCGGTGAGTGTGAGGAGGCAGCCCCGGCCGTCCGCGGGGTCGGGGTCGCGGCGCAGGAGGCCGCGCGATTCCATGCGGCTGGCGTGGCGGGACAGGCGGCTGCGTGACCAGCCCATTTTCCGGGCCTGCTCGCCCAGCGTGCTGGTGTGCTCGGGGCGTTCGGAGAGGGTGCTCAGGACTTCGTAGTCGGCCTCGGAGAGCCCGATCGCGGCCAGGTCGCGCGCGGTACCCGACTGGACGGCGGTCATGACCTGCCGGAAGGCTCGCCAGGCGCGCTCCTCGTCGGCGTCGAGCCAGCGTACGGCCTTCGCCGGATAACTCGTTGACATGTAATCAACATAGCAGGTACAGTTCGTTTCCATGTCAACGAGAAAACTCCGCGTCCTCGTCATCACCTCCAGCACCCGGCCCGGGGCCCTCGGGCCCGCGGTCGCCCGGTGGCTGGAGGACGCCCTCGCCGGGCCCGCCGATGACCTCGGCGTGGAGCTCGTCCCGGTCTCGCTCGCCGACCTCGGCCTGCCGTTCCTGGACGAGGAGGAGCACCCCTCATCGGGCGTCTACCGGCACGAGCACACGCGCCGCTGGAGCGCCCTGGTCGACGCGGCCGACGGCTTCATCGCGGTGACGCCCGAGTACAACTACGGCATGCCGGGGTCGCTGAAGAACGCCCTCGACTACCTGAGCGCCGAATGGGCCTGGAAGCCCATCGGCTTCGTCAGCTACGGGAACACCTCGGCGGGCACGCGCTCGGTGCAGCACGCCAAGCAGGTGGTCACGACCCTCCGCCTGGTCCCGCTCGGCGCCACCGTGGCGATCCGCATCGGCGACGCCGTCGAACACGGTGTGCTCCGCCCCGAGATTCGCCGCGACGGCGCGGCGGCCTCCATGCTCGACGAGCTGGTCCGGCTCGCGAACGCGTTGCGGCCCATGCGGGAACGCGCCCGCCCCGAAGCGGTTCCGGGCCCCGTTCTCGGGTCCTACGCCAGGACCCTGACGCCCGAGGACGCCGCCGAGGTCACGGTGCTCCAGCGGTGCTGCTGGACCGAGGAGGCGATCGTCAACGCCACCTTGGACATCCCCGCGCTCCATGAGTCCCTTGCGGACGTCCGGTCCTGGCTCGGCGAGTGGGACGCCACCGGACTGCTGCTCGACGGCCGGCTCCTCGGCATGGTCCGCACCCGCCGCTCGGGCACCGCCTGGGAGATCGGCCGCCTCGCCGTCGCTCCTGACCTGCGCGGGCATGGGCTGGGCGGATGGCTCCTCGACCTCGCCGAGTCCGCCGCCGCCCCCGGCTGCGACCGCCTCCTGCTCCACACCGGCGCGAAGAGTCTGCGGAACATCGACTTCTACAAGAACCGGGGCTACCTCCCGACCGCCCACGGCGACGGCGTCACGACCCTTGTCAAGGACCTGGCTCGCTGACGGCGCCAGGTGCGGCCCTGGGAAGGCGGCGGCCCCGGCGCTGGATCGCCGGGGCCGTGCGGCCGCCATGTCCGGCGCCACCGATGAGCTGTCGGGGTCATCGCTCCCACTTTTGGCTCTGCGCGTATTTACATTGTGAGCATATGTCGATAATATTTGCATTTGTCAATGTCTTCGACGACTGGGAGCGATACCATGCTCAGATCGAGAACACCTCGCCTCCGCCGGCTCCTCCTCAGGCTCGCAGCGGTGGTCATGGCCAGCGCCGCGGTGCTGTGCTTCACCGCCCAGGGCGCCGGCGCCCACGGCACCGCGACCTCGCCGGCCGCGCGCCAGTACTCCTGCTGGGAGCGCTGGGGCAGCGACCACATGAATCCGGACATGGCCACTGAGGACCCCATGTGCTACCAGGCGTTCCAGGCCAACCCCAACACCATGTGGAGCTGGATGAGCCTGCTCCGCGAGGGCATGCAGGGACAGCACGAGCAGCGCATCCCCGACAACCAGCTCTGCTCCGGCGCCAACCCCGAGTACGCGTCGCTCGACCAGCCGGGCGACTGGCACACCACCGCGCTCGGCAACGACTTCACCCTCCACTACGAGGACCAGGCGCGGCACGGCGCCGACTACTACTGGGTGTACGTCACCAAGCAGGGGTATGACGCCACGACCGACGCGCTCGACTGGGGCGACCTCGAACGCGTCGTCGAGACCGGGGTCTACGAACCGGGCGCGCCGGTCGACATCCAGGTAAGCGCGCCCGGCAGGACCGGGCACCACATCGTGTACGTCGTCTGGCAGGCCAGCCACTTCGACCAGACCTTCTACTCCTGCTCCGACGTCACGTTCGGCGGCGCGTAGCGCGCAGGTCGGACCCTGGAGGCCCGGTCCCCTCATCCCCGGTCCGACCGCGGCGAGCGGTCGGGCCGGGGCGCGTCGATGCCGCGGCGCGTGGGCACGATCGTGGATCGGCTGCGGCGGTCAGCGGCCGGTGGCCCCTGCACGCTGCTGCCAGGCGAGCAGCAGCCGTGCGCGGTTGATGCCCAGGTGGGCGGCGATGCCGAGGAGGACCCCCGCGACGGCGACTGAAGCACCGAACATCCAGGCCAGTGCATGCCCCCCGATGACGGCGCCAGATGCGAGTCCGGTGAGGAGCACCGTGCCTGCGGCGATGGTGAGGAGGAGCTCGGTGGCGCTTGACCGGGATATCGCGCGATGAATCTGAGAGTCGATCGGGTCCACAGGGGCATCCTAGGCGAGTTGCGTTCGCGCCCAGTGGCAGTGGTCGAACGCCGGGTCGCTGTGAGGCGGGTGCGTCGATGGTGTCGGGGGAGTCGTTGGCCCTCCCGGAGCGGCGCGGTCGCCGCTTCGGGAGGGCCAGCGGCCGTGTGGGTCAGGTTGCCGTGCAGGTGACTGCGGGTGCGGTGGCGGTGCCTGATCCGATGAAGCCCCAGGCGGCGGAGCGGGTCTGGCCCGCTGCGATGGAGCCGTTCCAGCCGACGTCGCGGGCGGTGACGGTGGAGCCGGAGGAGGTGACCTGGGCGTTCCAGCTGCTGGAGATGGACTGGCCGGCGGGCCAGGTCCAGGTCAGGGTCCACCCGTTGAGCGCGCCGGTGCCGGCGGTGACGTCGACGTCGCCCTGCCAGCCCGAGCCCCAGCTGCTGACGATGCGCACCGTCGCGGTGCAGGCGCGCGTGGGCGGCGGCGTGGTCTCAGGGGGAGTCGTCGCAGGCGGGGTCGTGCCGCCGGGGTCGTTCTGGTGCAGGCCGAAGAACTCGATGGCGAGCCGCGCCATGCCGGTCTGGGGCAGGGCGTGCCCGGCGCCGACGGCGGTGATCGCCTCGACGCGGACGGTCCCGCCGGTGTCGGCGAAGCGCTTGCGCTCCCAGCTGGGCTGCGGCCGGTCGGTGGTCGTGGGGTTCTGGCTCAGCCCGAACACGTTGGTCCACTGCTCGACCTCCTCCTGGAGGAGCTGGTAGGGGACGAGGGTGTCCTGGCTGCCATGCCACAGCTGCACGCGCGGGCGCGGCCCGCTGTAGCCGGGGTAGGCCTGGCGGACCGAGTCGCCCCACGACTGCGGGGTGCGGTCCATGCTGCCGTTGACGCACTTGCTGGTCTGGGGCGGGAAGTCCGCCTCGTTCGCGAAGCAGGTGAAGGGCACGCCCATGTAGACCGAGCCCGCGGCGAACACGTCGGGGTAGAGCGCGAGGAGCGCGTTGGTCTCCATGCCGCCGGAGGAGCTGCCGGTGACGAAGACCCGGTTCGGGTCGCCGTTGTACTGGTCCTCGACGTACTCGACCATGGAGACGACGGATGCCGGGTCACTGCCGCCGCCTCGGGTCTTGGACGCCGCCGACCACACGTCGAAGCAGTTGCCCATGGCGGTCTGCTTCGTGGCGGTCGGGTAGACGACGATGAAGCCGTACTGGTCGGCCAGCGCGGCGAACTCGGACCCCGAGTAGAACCCGGTGCCCGACCTGCCGCAGCCGTGCATCGCGACGAGGATCGCGGGGCTGGCGGGCCGGGTGTCGGGCACGTACACGTGCATGCGGAGGCCGCCGGGGTTGTCGCCGAAGTTCGTCACCTCCTGGAGCGATGCGGCGGCGGCCGGGGGCGCGAACGCCGCCCAGGCGGTGATGAGCAGCAGTCCGCTGAGGACCGCGGCGAGGATGGATCTCGTTCGTTTCACGGTGGACACCTTTCTTGTCAGCCGCCCGCGCCCGTCAGGTCGCGGCGGTGGGTCTCGCCGACCGCGTAGATGCACGCGACGGTGAACAGGCAGCACGCGGCGATGATCGCGGAGAGCACCCACGGGTCGGCGCCCGCGGCGAGGAGCGCGGCGAACGCCAGGGGCGCGGCCCCGGCGCCGGTCGAGGAGACCTGGTAGCCGAGGGACGCGCCGGTGTAGCGGGTGCGGGTGGCGAACAGCTCGCTGTAGAGCGCGGCGAGCGGCCCGTACATGAGCGGGTGGACGACGGCCTGGCCGAGGACGACCGCGAGGAGCAGCAGCCCCCAGGTCCCGGTGTCGATCAAGGGGAACAGTGCGAACGCGACCGCGACCATGCCGAGTGCGCCCGCGGCGACGACCGGGCGCCTGCCGACGCGGTCGGAGAGCGCGGAGTAGCCGAGGATGCCGGCGACGGCCAGCACCGAGGAGATGACGAGCGCGTTCAGGACCGCGCCGCGCTCGAACCCGGCCTGGACCGCGTAGGAGACGACGAAGACGGTGAGCGTCGACTGGGCGACGAACGCGCCGAAGCCGATCCCGATGGACAGCAGCAGGTTCCGCGGGTGGCGCCGGACGACCTCCACGAGCGGCCACTTCGGCGGCGCGTCCCCGGCGTCGTCGAACACGGGGCTCTCGGTCACCTTGAGGCGCACGAACAGTCCGAGCGCGAGCAGGGCGACGCTGAACAGGAACGGGAGGCGCCAGCCCCAGGACGCGAACTGGGCCTCGGTGGTGCCCGCGGCCACGAGCGCGAGCACGCCGGTGGAGACGACCATGCCGCTCGGGGCGCCCGCGTTGGTGAACGAGGCCCAGAGGCCGCGCCGCGTAGTGGCGTGCTCGGCCGAGAGCAGGACCGCGCCGCCCCACTCGCCGCCGAGGGCGATGCCCTGGACGATGCGCAAGGCCACCAGGAGGATCGGCGCGGCGGCCCCGATCTGGTCGTAGGTCGGCAGGACGCCGATGAGGGTGCTCGCGGCGCCCATGATCGTCATCGTGGTGACGAGCGTCCGCTTTCGGCCGAGCCGGTCGCCGTAGTGGCCGAACAGGACGCCGCCGAGCGGGCGGGCGAGGTACCCGGCGAAGAGGGTGCCGAAGCTGGCGACGGTGCCGACGAGCGGGTCCATGTCGGAGAAGAAGACCTTGTTGAACACGAGGGCGGCCGCGGTGGCGTAGAGCAGGAAGTCGTAGAACTCGATCAGGCTGCCGAGGTAGCTGGAGAAGACGGCGCGGCGGAGCGGGGTGCTCGACGCCGGTTCGGTCCGGGACATGGGGCGCCTCCGGTGGGCTGACGGTGGCGGTCCGGCAGGGAGTCCGGTCCGCTCCCAAATAAACGTATGCAGATACGTGACGATAGTCAATATATTGACTAGAATGAATTCATGTTGAGTGACAACGGCGAGACCCGCCCCCAGGCGCTCCTGCTCCCGTTCTTCGGAGGCCACGTCCTCGGCCGCGGCGTCCGCGTCGCGACCGGCAGCGTCATCGACGTCCTCGCCCGCGCCGGCGTCGCCGAGCCCGCGGCCCGGTCGGCCCTCGCCCGCATGGGCGACCACGGCCTCCTGCGACGGCACCGGCGCGGCCGCAAGGTCTACCTCGGCCTCACCGCCCGCGCCCGCCAGATCCTCGACGACGGCGAGATCCGCATCTGGCGCGACGGCGTCGTCAACGACCGCTGGGACGGCTCCTGGACCCTCCTCGGCTTCACCGTCCCCGAATCCCAGCGCCGCCAGCGACACCTGCTGCGCTCGCGCCTCCTGTGGGCCGGGTTCGGCTCCCTCCAGGGCGGCCTCTGGATCGCGCCGTCCCCAGTGGACATCGACGCCGTCCTCGACGGCATCGAGGCCGCGCGCCACGTCAAGGTCTTCGAGGCCCGCGCCGTCGCCCCCACCGACGTCGACGACCTGGTCGACGGCGCCTGGGACCTCGAAGGGCTCGCGAAGGTCTACCACCGCTTCCTCGACCGCTGGACCCCCGAGCCGCCCGGCGCCGGGACCACCGACGCCCTCGCCCTCCAGCTCCTCCTCACCGCCGAATGGCTCCAGGTCCTCCGCGCCGACCCGCGCCTGCCCGCCCGCCACCTGCCCCCCGACTGGCCCGCGCAGGCCGCCCAGCGGCGCTTCCGCACCCTGCACGCCGAACTCGAACCGAGGGCGCGCGCGATCGCGTTCGAAGTCCTCGACACCGTCCCCGAGACCGACGACGAAGGAGACCGCTGATGGACCTGAACGGCAGGAGCGTCGTCGTCACCGGCGCCGGCAGGGGACTGGGCCGGGCGTACGCGCTGGCCCTCGCCGCGGCGGGCGCCTCGGTCGTCGTCAACGACGCCGACGCGGAGGCCGCCGAAGCCGTTGCGGCCGAAGCCGTCGCGGCGGGCGGCGAGGCGGTCGCGGCCCCCGGCGCGGTGGGCCCCACCGCGACCGCGGAGATGCTCGCGGACCGCGCGGTCGAGGCGTTCGGGCGCCTCGACGGGCTCGTCGCGAATGCGGGCGTCCTGCGCGACCGGATCCTGTGGAAGATGTCCGACGAGGACTTCGACACCGTGATCGGCGTCCACCTGCGCGGCACGTTCACCTGCGTCCGCGCGGCCGTGCAGCGGATGCGTGCGCAGGGGGAGGGCGGCCGGATCGTCGTCGTCGGCTCCCCGGCCGGGCAGCGCGGCAACGTCGGCCAGACCAACTACTCGGCCGCGAAGGCCGCGATCGTCGGCATGGTCCGCACCTGGGCCATGGAGTGCGCGCGCGACCGCATCGCCGTCAACGCCGTGATCCCCGTGGCCGCCACCGCGATGACCCGCACGATCCCCGTGTTTGCACCCTATGTGGACGCATGGGAGCGGGAGGGCCGTCCGCTGCCCTCCTGGCTGCGGGCCGGGGCCGGGTTCGGCGTCCCCGAGGACGTCGCGCCGCTCCCGGTGTTCCTCATGTCCGAGCTCGCCGCCGAGATCACCGGCCAGGCGATCGGGCTCGGCGGCGACCGGCTCTCGCTGTGGTCGCACCCGCAGGAGACCGTCGCGGCCGTCGACGGCGGCGGCTGGACCGCCGAGGGCATCGCCGACGTGTGGCCCGCCGTCTTCGCCCCGCGCGGCGAGTCCGTCGGCGTCCCTGCTCCCGAGGAGCGGCCGTGAACCCCGACGACCTCGTCGCCATCGACATGCACGTCCACGCCGAGATCGCCGCCGACGGCCACACGTCCCTCCCGGACGAGCTGCTGCACGCGTCCTCGGCCCACTTCGGCACGCAGGGCCGCCGCCATCCCACTGTGGACGAGATCGCCGCCCACTACCGCGAGCGGCGCATGGCCGCGGTGGTCTTCACCGTGGACGCCGAGCACGCCACCGGGCGCAGGCCCGTCCCGAGCGAGGAGGTCGCCGAGGCCTGCAACCGCAACGCCGACACCCTGATCCCCTTCGGCAGCGTGGACCCGTGGCGCGGCGCCGCCGCGGTCAAGGCGGCCCGGCGCCTCGCCGCCGAGCACGGCGTCCGCGGCTTCAAGTTCCACCCCAGCCTCCAGGCGTTCGACCCCGACGACCGCATGGCCTACCCGCTGTACGAGGCGATCCAGGAACTCGGCCTGCCGGTGGTCTTCCACACCGGGCAGACCGGGATCGGCGCGGGCGTCCCCGGCGGCGGGGGCATCCGGCTGCGGCACTCGAACCCGATGCTCGTCGACGGCGTCGCCGCCGACTTCCCGGACCTGACGATCGTGCTCGCCCACCCGTCGTTCCCGTGGCAGGAGGAGGCCCTCGCCGTGGCCGTCCACAAGCCGTCCGTCTACATCGACCTGTCGGGCTGGTCGCCGAAGTACTTCCCGCCCGTCCTCGTCCGCTACGCCGACTCGCTCCTGAAGCACAAGGTGCTCTTCGGGTCCGACTACCCGCTGCTCACCCCGGACCGGTGGCTCGCCGACTTCGCCGGGCTCGACCTCAAGGACGAGGTGCGGCCGCTCATCCTCAAGGAGAACGCCGCCCGGCTCCTCGGCCTCAAACCCGCGGAGGGGTGATCCCTTGCGCGACTTCGGCATCGGGTCCTGGACGGCGCGCCGCGCCCGCAAGACCCCGCACAAGACCGCCGTCCTGGACCCCGGCGGGCGCTTCACCTACGCCGAGCTGCACGAGCGCGTCCACCGCCTCGCGCACGCGCTGCGCGGCCTCGGCGTGCGCCGCGGCGACCGCGTCGCCTACCTGGGGCCGAACCACCACGCGTTCCTGGAGACGCTGTTCGCCAGCGGCGTGCTCGGCGCGGTCTTCGTCCCGCTCAACACCCGCCTGGCCGAGCCCGAGCTGCGGCACTGCCTCGACGACTCCGGCGCCGCGGTCCTGGTCCGCGACCCCGGGCTGCCCGCCCCGCCGGTGCCGCGCGCGGTCGCCGTCGGGCCCGAGTACGAGGACCTGATCGCCAGCGCCCCAAGCGATCCGATCGACGAGGCCGTGGGACTCGACGACCCCTGCATCATCATGTACACCTCCGGCACCACCGGCCGCCCCAAGGGCGCGCTGCTCACCCACGGCAACCTCACCTGGAACGCGTTCAACGTCCTCGTGGACATCGACCTCGCCTCCGACGAGACCACGCTGTGCACGGCCCCGCTGTTCCACACCGCGGGCCTGAACATGACCTGCCTGCCCACGCTCCTCAAGGGCGGCACCGTGGTCCTGGAGCCGTCCTTCGACCCCGAGCGCACCCTCAAGCTCGTCCGGTCCCTGCGCGTCACCTACATGTTCGGCGTGCCCGTCATGTTCGCGGCCATCGCGCGCTCGGCGGCCTGGGCCGGCGCCGACCTGTCGAGCCTGCGCCGCGTCAGCTGCGGCGGCGCGCCCGTGCCTCCCGCGACGATCGCGGCCTACCTGGAGCGCGGCGTGGTCTTCAGCCAGGGCTACGGCATGACCGAGGCCTCGCCCGGCGTGCTGTTCCTGACCGGCGAGGACAGCGCCCGCAAGGCCGGGACCGCGGGCGTCCCGCACTTCTTCACCGACGTCGGCATCGTCGACGCCGACGCGCGCCCCGTCGCGCCCGGTGCGCGCGGCGAGGTGGTCATCCACGGCCCCAACGTGATGCGCGAGTACTGGCGGCGCCCCGAGGACACCGCCGCCGCGTTCGCCGACGGCTGGTTCCGCACCGGCGACATCGCCTCGGCCGACGCCGACGGCTTCGTGTCCATCCTGGACCGCGCCAAGGACGTGTTCATCTCGGGCGGCGAGAACGTCTCTCCCGCCGAGGTCGAGGCCGCGCTGGGCGCCCACCCCGCCGTCGCCGACTGCGCGGTGATCGGCGTCCCCGACCCGACCTGGGGCGAGGTGGGCCGCGCGGTCGTCGTCGCGGCCGGGCCGGTCGAGGCCCCCGAGCTCCTCGCGTTCCTGCGGGGCAGGCTCGCCGGGTACAAGATCCCGAAGTCGGTGGTCTTCACCGCCGAGCTGCCGAGGTCCCCGACGGGCAAGATCATCCGGAGAGCACTGCGAGAGGAGCACCGATGAGCCGACGAGTCGCCGGCGTCGCGGAGATCGCCGCCCTGGGCGGCGCCGACCTGGGCCGCACGGCCTGGCGCGAGATCACCCAGGAGCGCGTGAACGGCTTCGCCGACGCCACCGACGACCACCAGTGGATCCACACCGATCCGGTGAGGGCCGCCGACGGCCCGTTCGGCGCGGCCATCGCCCACGGGTACCTCACCCTGTCGCTGGTCATCCCGATGTTCAACGAGCTCTTGGACATCGGCGGCGTCACCGCGAGCGTCAACTACGGCCTCAACCGCGTCCGCTTCCCCGCCCCGGTCAAGGTGGGCGAACGGGTGCGCCTCCACGCCGCCGTCGCCGCGGCCGAGGAGGTCCCGGGCGGCGCACAGCTCGTCCTCGACTTCACCGTGGAGATCGAGCACGGCGCGAAGCCGGCCTGCGCGGCGCAGGCCGTCTACCGCTACTACGAGTGAGCCCGGCCGTCCGGGGCGGCTCCCGCCGCCCCGGACGGCCGCGCCGCTAGGCCCTGAACAGGCGCGGCAGGAGGTCGATCAGGGACCGCTGCCAGACGTCCCAGCAGTGCGGGCCGGGGATGATCGGCGCGAACTCGTGCTCGACGCCGCTGCGCTCCATGGCCGCGATGAGGTCGAGCGTCGGCTCGTAGGTGAAGTCCTGGCGGTCGCCGGAGTACACCCGCAGCAGCGCGGTCCCGGCGTTGACAGCTGCGACGTCCGTCCCTTCAGGAGGGTCGCCGAACGCCGACATCGCGCCGATGTAAGCGAACTCGCCCGGATGCGCCCACAGGGTGGCGAGCGTCTGGCCCGAGCCCATCGACAGCCCCGCCAGCGCCCGCCGCCGCGGATCGGCGCTCACGTTGTACCGCTTCTCGGCGGTCGGGACGATGCGCGCGGTGATCTCGGCCGGGAAGTCCACGTCGTTGCCGTCCGCCATGACCACGACCATGGGCGCGATTGCGCCTTCCCGCAGGTGGCGGTCGAGGATGCGGTCGGCGCGGCCGACCTCGATCCAGTCGGCCCACGTCTGGCCGCCGCCGTGCTGGAGGTAGAGCACCGGGTAGGGCTCGGCGCGGTCGGCGTCGTAGCCCGGGGGCGTCCACACGTACGCCGAGCGCTCCGCTTCGCCTGCGGTGCTGGCGTACTCCATGACGCCGACCTCGCCGCGCCCGGCCGCGGGGGCCGGGGCGGTGAAGCGGCCCAGGAGGGTGTCGCCAGGGACGGTGAACGTGCTCCACGTCGGCTCCGAGCGCACTGCGGCCGGGTTTCGCTCGTCCTTGTAGTCGACGCCGTCGACCTCGAACTTGTAGTAGTACGAGCCGCCTTCGAGCGGCAGCGACAGGCGCCAGGAGCCGTCGTCCTGCCGCGCCATCGGAGTCCGCGGCCAGCTTCCGGCGGGGCCGAAGTTGCCCCAGAGGGCGACGCGCGAGGAGGCGGCGAACTCGGAGCCCGCCTCGAAGGTGACGGTGCCGTCCGGGCCGACCCACGGGGTGGGCGCGCCCGGTGCGGCGATTGCGGTCGCGACGGGGAGGCGCTCCTCGTCCCCGTAGTCGACCGGGTCCGGGCCGGGCACGGACAGTGCGCTGAGGCCCTTGGCCTCGGGATCGCGGAAGGCGACGGCCTCCGCGTCGGGGGCCGGGCGCACCGCGTACCGGTAGCGGTACCGGCCGGGGCGGAGCGGGCCGATCGTGGCGACGCGCTCGCCGTCGCCGTCGGCGTTGAGCTCGGTCCAGGCCCCGCCGGGGCCGAAGCGCCCCTGGACGATGACCTGGCCGTCCTCGACCCCGGTCGCCTCGGCCGCGGCCCCGGCGGGCACGGTGAAGCGGTACACGCCCTCGACCGGGCTGTCGGGGACCTCGGACACCCATGGATCGCCGTTGTCGTTCATCGACTTCCTCCTCTGTCGCACGGCTTCTCGACCGGCCGGGAGGGGCGGGCGATCGAACGTCGATACCAGGCTTGTATATCGATAAAGCAATGTCAAGGGGCCGTGCGTACCAGGTCTTCAATGAGTAGCGGACCCATGCCCGCGGCACGGCGATGAGTTTTGGTTCCCTTGGGAGGGGCCGGAGGTGCAGATCATCGAGCACCCGGCGCATGCCCCGGGCCATGCGGCGCTGCTCATCGCCGACCGCGGGGTCCTCGTGGCGGGCGACATGCTCTCCGATGTCCTGGTGCCGGGCCTCGACGAGCTGAACGACACGAACGACCCGATCGGGGAGTACCTCGTCGGTCTGGGCCTGCTGGAGGCGGTGGCCGACCGCGTCGACACGGTCGTCCCGGGGCACGGGTCGGTCGGCGACGCTGGCGCGATGCGGGCGCGGATCGAGATGGACCGGGCCTACATGCTCGCGTTGAGCCAGGGCCGGGTGCCGACCGACCCGCGTGTCGGCCCGAGTGCCAAGCCCGGCTGGGAGTGGACCTCCGACATCGCCGCCGAGCGGGTCGCCCTCCTCGCCGAACGGCATGAACGAGGCGAGCACGGCTGGAGTCGGTGACCGTGGTGGGCGGGGTATGGTCCGGGGATGTTGCGCCAGATCGCCGTGCTCGATGCCCCGTCGAACCTAGGGCTGCGCCCGCCCGCGCCCGGGGTCGTTCCCGGTTGTTACAAGCTCGCCGGGGCGCTGCGGGACCAGGGCATTCTCGACCGGATCGGGGGCGAGGACGCCGGGTACGCCACGCCGCCGCGGTACGACCGGGGCGAGTGGGTGCTCGGGGACGGGCTGTTCAACGCCGACGGGATCGCCGCCTACACCCGGGTCCTCGCCGATCGGCTCGGCGCTCTTTTTGAAGGCGGGCGCTTCCCGGTCGTCCTCGGCGGCGACTGCTCGATCCTTCTGGGCGCGGCCCTGGCGCTGCGCCGCCGCGGCCGGTACGGCGTCGCGTTCCTCGACGGGCACTCCGACTTCCGCCACCCCGAGAACTCCCCGGGCGTCGGCGCGGCCGCGGGGGAGGACCTTGCGCTCGTCACCGGACGCGGCCAGGCGCTCGCCACCGACATCGACGGCCTGCGGCCCTACATCGGGGTCGAGGACGCGGCGGTGCTCGGCATCCGCGACGACGACGAGTACACCGAGGAGCTCGACGCCCTCGGCGCACTGGTGCGCCCGCTGGCCCGCCTGCGGGAGGACGGCCCGGCCGCCACGGCCGCCGCGGCCCTCGAACGGTTCGACCGGGCCGGCGTGGACGGCTTCTGGGTGCACGTCGACGCCGACGTCCTCGACGAGGCGGTCATGCCCGCCGTCGACTCCCCGAACCCCGGCGGCCTGAGCCACGGGGAACTCCGGGAGCTGCTGACCCCGCTCGTGGCCTCCGAACGCTGCGTCGGCTTCGAGATCACGGTCTTCGACCCCGACCTGGACCCGGACGGCCGCCTCGCCGCCGAGCTCGCCGACACGCTCGTCGCGGTCTTCACCGGCTGAGCCCGACGCCCTGCGCGGACCGCGGCGGGCCGGATCTGAGAGCGACCGGCCCGCCGAGGGATCAGACTGCGAAGCCGCGGAACAGAAGCGACGCGAGGAGCAGCGCCAGCGCCAGGTTGAACACGGCGGCGCCGCCGAAGACGGCGATCGGCTTCCATCCGGCCTCGCGCAGGCGCGTGAGTCGGAATTCGAGGCCGATGGAGACGAAGGCGAGGATGAGGAACCAGGTGCGCAGGTCGTTGACCACGCCGATGGTGTCGGCTCCGGCGTCGCCGACCTGGTTGAGGTAGATCGTGGCGACGACGGACGCGAGGATGAAACCGAGGACGAACTTCGGGAAGCGCGTCCACAGTGCGCCGAGGCCGGGGCGGGCCGAGCCGGGGGTGCGCTCGACTCTGTACGTGAAGTACGCGGTGAGGGCGACGGCCACGAGTCCCATGAGCACGTTCTGGGTGCTCTTGACGACGGCGGCGATCTGGAGGGCCTCCTCGCCGACGAGCGCGCCCGCGGCGGCGACCGCGGCGGTGGTGTCGATGTTGCCGCCGATCCAGGCGCCCGCCACCGGAGTGGACAGGTTGAGGACGTCGGCGAGCCACGGCAGCAGGAAGATCGAGGGCAGGGCGAAGAGGATGACGAGGCTCGCGGTGTAGGCGAGCTGCTCGCGGCGGGCGCGCACGGCGCCCGCGGCGGTGATGGCGGCGGAGACGCCGCAGATCGAGACGGCCGAGGACAGGAGCGCCCGCAGCTTCTCGTCGAGGCCGAGGCGTCCGGCCAGCCACCACGTGAACAGGAAGACGGTGGGGACCACGATGAGCGCCTGGGCGATCGCGGGCCCCGCGGCGCGGGCGATGACGGACAGGTTGATGGAGGCGCCGAGGAGCACGAGGCCGGTCTTGATGAAGAACTCGGTGCGGAAGCCATCGGCGACCTTGTCGCGCAGGCCGGTCAGGGTGATGGCGAGGCCGCCGAGGAGGCCGAGGACGATCGCGTAGACGGGGTATTCGACGGCGGCGGCGACCTCGGCGAAGGCGGTGTCGGCGGCCCATTCGGGCACGTTCTGTTCGAGGAAGCGGGTGGCCGCGCCCAGGACGAGCACGATGAGCACGCCGAGGGCGATGAAGCCCCAGGGGGCGCGGGCGGCGGGGGAGGTGTCGGTGAGGGCGGCCGTCTCGGAGGTCGCGGGCGCGGCGGGTTCCGGGGCGGCCTGGGCGTCGGCGTTCTCGGTGGCCATTACGGGATCACTCCTTCGGGGATGGCGCCGATCAGGACGAGGGCGAGGAGGGCGAGGCCGACGACGACCGCGGCCCAGTCCTCGTTGAACGCGCGCGGGCGGGGTTCGTCGGGGTCGGGCGCTGCGGTGGCGGGGGCATCGCCGGAGGGGGACTCACTGCTCATGGGGCACTTCCTTTCTCAAAGCAGATCTCTCCTATAGGAATAGTGCATTTACCGATGGCCGTCAATACCCCGGGCTCATCGGACCCCCGGCGGGCGCCTCCAGTAACCTACTGACTATTCAGTCAGTTTAGGGAGCGGTGTGCGACATGGCGATGATCCGTTACGACTACCGTTCGGAGGTGCTCGAACTGAGCACGTCCCTGACCGCCTGCGTGCCCGACGCGCCGCCCCCGCCCGGGGGCTACCCGGTGCTGTACCTGCTGCACGGGCTGAGCGACGACGCGACGATGTGGACGCGGAAGACGGCGCTGGAGCGGCACCTCCAGGCGTGCGCGCTGCCGCTGCTGGTGGTCATGCCGCAGGCCCACCGCTCGTACTACACCGACGAGGCCCACGGCATCGACCACTGGACGCACGTGACCGCCGAGGTCCCCGCGATCGTCTCGCGCACCTTCCGGGTCAGCGCCGAGCGAGGGGACACGTTCGCGGCGGGGCTGTCGATGGGCGGGTACGGGGCGATGAAGTGGGCGCTGCGCGAGCCCGAGCGGTTCGGGGCGGCGGCGAGCTTCTCGGGGGCGCTGGGCCTGGCCCAGCGGACCGTCGATCCGCGCGCCGCGGGCGCCCTCGACGCCCGGCTCTGGGACACCGTCTTCGACGGCCGGGACGTCACCGGCACCGAGCACGACCTGCTCTGGCTGCTGGAGTCCTCGTCCAAGGACACACTGCCGCCGCTGCGCGTCACCTGCGGCACCGACGATCCGCTGCTGGCCGAGAACGAGCGGTTCATCGCGTCCGCAAGGGAACTGGGGCTCGACCCGGCGGTGGACCTCGGCCCCGGCGCGCACACGTGGGACTACTGGGACGCCCAGCTCCAGTCGTTCCTCGCGTGGCTCCCCGCCGCCCAGCGAGGGCCCGCCGGGGCGTGACCCTCAGTCGCCCCCGGGACCGATCCCCAAGGTGCGCACCTGGTCCCGCGCCCACTGGGCGGCGATCTCCTGCGCCGGCATCGAGCGGTTCGCGAGCCAGGCGGTCTCCAGGCCGTTGACGAAGGCCAGGATCTCCATCGCCTTGAGCCGGGGGTCGACGTCCCCGCGCAGCACCCCGTCCTCCTGGGCGCGCGCGAGCGCCAGCGCGACCTTCTCCACCCCCGCTTCGTAAGCGGCGCGGAGGCGTTCGCTGATCGCGTTGTCCTCGCTCGCGTTCTCGGCCACGAGGACCGTGTGCATCCCGACCGTGTCGGAGTCCTCCGGCCACCGCCCCACGGCCTCGACCACCGCCGTGAAGACCGCGAGCCCGGGGCGGTCCTCCCCGCCCCAGGTGAAGTACTGCTCGCTCTCGTCGCGCCGGTCCAGGACGGCGTGGAGCAGCAGCTCCTTGGTGTTGTAGTGGTAGATGAGGCCCGGCTGCGACACCCCGGCCTGCTTCGCGATCTGCGCGAGCGACGTGCCGCGCGCGCCGTGCCGCGCGATGAAGTACGTGGCCGCCTTGAGGATGCGCTCGCGCCGCGCGTGGCCCCGCGCCGCCGCCCCCTGCCCGGGACGCCCGCCCGTCACCGCGGGCTCCGTGCGGTCTTCGCGCTGGTCGGCGTCGGTGCGGGGCGCCTGCGAGGCGGAACGGAGATGCTCATCCTTGAATACTAACTGAATAGTCAGTAGGATCGAGCCGAGTATCCTGACTGAGGAGTCAGGATGGAAGGATTCGATCCCATGGCAACGTCGCCGACCATCCCCCGCCGAACCGCGCTCGGAGCGCTCCTCGCACTCCCCGCAGCGAGCGCGCTGTCCGCCTGCGGCGCACCGGGCTCCGGCCCGGCCACCACCGCGCCCCGCTCCATCGGCACCGAGCTGCCCGCCGAACCGACCACGCTGACGATGCGCGCCAACGCCGACCAGGCCCCGCTCTGGGAGGCGCTGGGCGGCGCCTTCGAACACGCCCACCCGCAGATCACCGTCGAGGTCGTCACCGAGGACTTCGCCGCGCTCCAGCAGAACGGCCCGCGCTACCTCTCCTCCCAGGACGCCCCCGACCTGCTCCGCTTCCCCTCTCCCGGCGACGCGGTCGCCGACGGCCTGCTCCTCCCGTTGCAGCCGTACGCCGACGCCTACGGGTGGAACGACTTCCCCGAGACCCAGCTGAACCAGTGGCGGATCGCCCCCGACGGGCACACCCGCGGCGACGGCGACCTGTACGGCCTGGGGATCGGCTTCGCGCTCGTCGGCCTCTACACGAACACGACCGCCCTCGACGGACTCGGGCTCGCCCTGCCCGAGTCCCTCGAAGCGATGGCCGAGGCCATGGCAGCGGCCAAGGACGCGGGCCTGACGCCGCTCGTCTCCAGCCAGGCGGGCCTGTCGTACATACTCCAGAACCTCATGCAGGCGACCGCGGCCGAGCAGGTGTCGGACTGGGTCCTCGGCAGGTCCGGAGCGAGCATCGAAGGCCCCGAGACCGAGGCGGCCGCCGCCGCCCTCCTGGACTGGCGCGACCGCGGGTTCCTGGCGCCCGACGTCCTGGCCGTCGACGACACGGCCGCGCTGTCGGCCTTCACCGCCGGTCAGGGCCTGTTCTACATCCAGGGGTCGTGGATGGCCGCCGCGGTCGACCAGGCGGCCACCGGCATCGAGGTGCGCTTCACGGTCGTCCCCGGGACGGCGCCCGACAGCGCCCCGACCGCGACGTCGGCGCCCAACGGCTTCGTGATCCCCGCGAACGCCCAGCACCCCGACGTCGCGGCGGCCTTCCTGCACTGGGCCTCGACCGATCCGGAGGCCCGCGACCTGCTGGTCGCGACCGCCGGGCTGCTCCCCGGCGGGCCGGTCGAGCCCGCACCCGCGCTCGACGAGGACGGGACGCTGGCGGACGCCGCCGCGGCGTTCACCGCGGTCTCGGAGGCCGACCGGTTCGTGGACTTCCTCGCCAACGCCAGCGCCGGGATGCTCACGGGCACCCTGCAACCCCAGATCGACCTGCTCATCGACGGCCAGAGCGATCCGGCGACCTTCCTGTCGCGGCTCCAGGAGGACGTCGAGCGTGAACGTGCGTGACGACAACCGGGACCGCGCGGGCCTGCTCTGGGTCCTGCCCGCGCTGGCCTTCTACGCGATCTTCGTGCTCTACCCGCTGACCCAGACCGCCAGGTACTCGCTGTACGACTGGAACGGCATCGGCGAGGCCACCTGGGTCGGGCTGCGGAACTACCTCACCGTCCTCACCGACCCGACGCTGCGCGACTCCGTCGTGCACGCGCTGATCCTCATCCTGTTCTTCACCGTCATCCCCGTGTCGATCTCGCTGCTGGCGGTCGCGGCGATGGGACGGCTGCGCACCGGCGCGTTCGTCGGCGCGGCCCGCACCGTCCTGTTCCTGCCGCAGATCATCCCGCTGGTCGGCGCGGCGATCATCTGGACGTGGATGTACTCCGACCAGGGCGCGGTCAACCAGGTTCTGCGCGGCGTCGGCCTCTCCGGGCTCGCGCGGCCCTGGCTCGCCGACTTCGGCACGGCGCTGGCGGCGGTCGGGCTCATCGGCAGCTGGGTCTCGACCGGGTTCTGCTTCGTGCTGCTGATGGTCGGCGCGGGGAAGATCGACCCGGCCCTGTACGAGGCCGCGCGGCTCGACGGCGCGAACGCGGCGCAGGAGTTCCGGCACATCACCCTCCCGGGCCTGCGCAACGAGATCGGCGTGGCGGCGACCATCACCACGATCGCGGCCCTGTCCTCCTTCGACATCGTCTACGTGTCCACCGGCGGGGGACCGGGCTTCTCGACCATGGTGCCCGGGGTGCAGATCATCCGCCTCGCGTTCACGACCGGAGAGGTCGGCCTCAGCTCCGCGCTCGCGATCGTGCTGCTGGCACTGGTCCTCGCCGTCGTCGTCCCCATGCAGATCCTCAACCGAAGGGCGCACCCGTGAACCCCGGCCCCCGCCTCCGCGAGCGCCTGATCCTCGCCGCGATGATGGCGATCTCGATCGTGCCCTTCGTCGGCGTCCTCTTCACCTCGCTGCACCCGCAGGGGACCATGCCCGCGGGGATCTCCTGGCCCGAGTCGCCGCAGTGGGGCAACTACCTCGACGCCTGGAGGGTCGGGAACATCGGGCCGCTGCTGTGGTCGAGCACGCTCATCGTGCTCGCCGTCGTCCCGGTCGGGGTGCTCGTGTGCACCATGGCGGGGTTCGCGCTGGGGCACCTGCGCACCCCCGGCCGGGTCCTGATCTCGTCGCTGTTCCTCGCCGGTCTGGCGGTCCCGTTCGAGTCGGCGATCGTCCCGCTGTACTACCAGGCGGAGGCGATGGGCACGCTCAACACCAGGTGGGCGATCATCCTGCCGATGATCGGGCTGCTCGCGCCGTTCGGGGTGTTCTGGATGTCCGCGCACTTCCGCGGGGTGCCCTCGGCGATCAGCGAGGCGGCGCGCATGGACGGGGCGGGGACGACCCGGCTGTTCCTGCACGTGCACCTGCCGCTGGCGCTCCCGGCGATCAGCACCCTCGCGCTGCTCCAGTTCATCAGCACCTGGAACCAGTTCCTGGTCGCTTCGGTGCTCGTCGACGACCCCGGCCTGCGCACGATGGCCGGGGCGCTGGGCGCGTTCCAGGGCGAGCACCGCACCGACGTCGTCCTGCTGTGCGCGGGGGCGGTCACGATCATGCTCCCGACCGTGGTCCTCTTCCTGCTCCTCCAGCGCAGGTTCGTCACCGCGCTGCTCGCCGGAGCCGTCAAGTAGCCGCGGGACCGGACCGGTCCCTGCCGCTGAGCCGCCGCCGTTCCGCCTGGTACGGCGCGACTTCCGCGGCGAGACTGATCACAGTGGCGGCCCGTGCCGGCCGAGCCTCCCCGTCGGCCGGCCGGGCGCCGCCCCTTGGATCGGCGCAAGCCATTGCAGCGGAAGGAACGCGATGTCCATGACCAGCTCCCTCAAGATGAACGCGCGAAGGACCTCGGCGGTGCTCGCCGGGCTCGCGGTGGCCGCGACCATGGCGGGCTCCGCCGTCGCCGGGACCGCCGCGGCGGCCCCGGCCCCCGCCCGGGCCGAGACGGTCGCGACCGCCTCCGGCGACTACGCGGCGGCCCGGGGCACCTACTTCTCCACCTACAGGACCTCCACGAAGTGCCTGGAGGTGGCCGACTGGCTCTGGACGTTCGACGGCATCACCGACACCTGGTGCCTGCAGGGCAACGCGATGGGCACCGCCTGGCACGTGTACTACGAGGGACGCCTCTGACGGCCGCGGCGGCGATCCCGGGTCAGTGCCCGCGTTCCTGATAGGTTCGCGCGCATGGACACCGCCCGTTCGATCAGCCTGTTCCTGCTCGCCGCGCTCGCCGAGATCGGCGGCGCGTGGCTCATCTGGCAGGGCCTGCGCGAGCACAAGGGCGTCCTGTGGATCGCCGCCGGGGTGATCGCACTGGGCGCGTACGGGTTCGTCGCCGCCTTCCAGCCCGACCCGAACTTCGGGCGCATCCTCGCCGCCTACGGCGGGATCTTCGTGGCCGGGTCCCTCGCCTGGGGCATGGCCGTCGACGGGTTCCGCCCCGACCGGTGGGACGTCATCGGCGCCGCCATCTGCCTCGTCGGCGTCGCGGTCATCATGTACGCGCCCCGCGGGTGACCGTCCCGCCCCGCCGCGGTCGAGATCCTGCCGCCATCCCGCCCCGTCACCGCCTCGCGTCCGGGCCCGAACCCTGCTTGAGTGGTCCTCATCGGACTCGTTCCCGATCCCCCTCGGCACCATCGGAAGGCCTGGCCCCATGTCGGACAACGACCCCCCGGCGGACGTGAAACCGCCCCGCACCCCTCTGCCCCGAAGCAGACGCCCCCGCCTGCTCGCCTTCATCGCGGGAGGCGCCGCCGCGCTCATCGTGGCGGGCGCCGCCGGCTGGGCGCTGCGGCCGCAAGCGGAAGCGGACCCCGATCCCTTCCCCGACCAGCCCGAATCGGTCTACCACGCCGCCGACGTGCGGACCTTCGACGACCTCGGCACCATGACCGCCAGCTCCGCCCTCGTGGTCCACGGGACCGCCGTCGAGGCCCGCCCCGGGGACACGGTGGCGCTCGACGACGGGTCCGAGACGACGGTGACCGGCCGGGAGGTGGTCGTCGAGGTCGACCAGGTCGTCTTCGACCGGTTCGGCATCGAGGCGCCGGAGACCGTCGTCGTCGCGGAGGGCTTCTGGGAGAACGGCATCGGCTACACCCGCGAGGGCATGCCGTGGACTGAGGTCGGCCAGAGCGGCTACTTCTACCTCGCCGGACCGCCTCCGGCGCTTCGCGAGGACGAGCTGTACACCTACATCCACGAGACCGGCCGGGTGCTGATCGCCCCCAGCCTGGAGGTCTCCATCCCCGGCCACTGGCAGGAGGAGGGCCCCTGGGCGGCCGCCGATCTCGCCGACGGCACGTCGGCCTCCTTCACGACCGCGATCCAGTCCGCCGCCGAGGCCGCGGAGTCCGGCGAGGCGATCGCCGAACTCGTCTCGGTGTGCGTGCCGACCGATCCCGCCGACGAGAACTCGGCGCCGCTGTGCTGGGAGGAATGACGACCATGACCGCCACCCCGAAAGTGAAGCCGCCCTTGCGATCCCGTTCCATCCGTGTGCTGGCGGCGGTCGCCGCCGCCGTGTTCGCCCTCGTGGCCGCCTCCGCCGCTCCGGTGCAGGCCTCGCACAGCGGCGACTTCGCCGGCGGGCCGCCCGACAACGCCACGCACTACGTCAAGAACATCAGCCTCACCGGGTACGCGAGCCAGGCGACCACGCACGGGATCACCCAGATCGACCGGTCCGTGATGAACGCGACCTATGCCGACGGCCCCGAGATCGACGTCCACGTGTACGACGCCTACTACGGCAGGACCGGCGCGTGGGCGGGCATGGCGGGGTACGCCAACTGCCAGGAGGACGAGTGGTGGTGGGACGGCGACTGCAACGTCTACCGGGTCCGCTACAACCTGTCGTACGCGGCGTCCTTCAGCTGGGCGAGATGGCAGAGCCTGGGCTGCCACGAGCTCGGCCACACCACCGGGCTCGCCCATCGGAGCGCGGCGAACGACACGGACAACAACTCGTGCATGAGGAGCACGGTCCTCGCGAGCCGGCCGCGATTCGACTCGCACGACCTCGACGCGATCAATGCGCTCTTCTAAGGCGAGGGCCCGCCTGGCGCTGGCGGGGGCGGCGGCGGTGCTGGCGGGCGCGGCCGCGGTGTTCGGCCTCGTGCTCGCGAACCGGCCGCCGGACGACTGGCCCGAGCGGGAGGCGTTCTGCGAGCAGGCCGCCGCCATGGAGGTCGGCGCGATCGGCATGGAGGAGCCTGGCGCGAAGGCCGAAGCGCTCGCCACCCTCGCCGCGACCGCGCCCGACGAGCTGGCCGACGAGTTCGAGGGCATCCTGCACGCCAACGAGCACGGTGACCGCAGCATGATCGACGAGGACCAGGTCCGCCTCGTCGGCGAGTTCATCGAAGAGAACTGCGGTGTCAACCTCCCCGGGACCACCGCCTGAGTACGGCGGAGGGCCGACGGCCCTCCGCCGCACCGGGGTTCGGGCCGCGCACGCGGCGAGAGCCGCCATGACGGCGTTCACCGGCAGCGCGTTCGCGCCTTCCGCCTCCGTTACGGCATCGGGCTCTGACGGGTTCGCCGGTCAGGGCGTGACGATGTCGAAGTCGGGGTCGCCGGGGTCGAGGACGGCGGCGAGGCGTTGCAGGACTCCGGCGTCGCCGGTGATCTCGACGCCCTGGGCCGCGAGGTTGTCCGCGCCGAGGCCGCCGAGGACGACCGACGGGAGGGCCTTCGCCGGGGCGCTGACGGTGGCGTCGGCGTCGCCGGGCTGCGCGGCCGCGGTGTAGGTGAGGACGCCGTTGGACAGGCGCAGCCGGTACCGGTCGCCGGTGTCGGTCAGCGCCACGTCGATCGTCAAGTGCTCGTCCCACGCCTTCGGGCCGTTCACCTGGATGGCGAGCGCGTCGAAGAGCAGGTCGGGCGTGAGCTGGCCGAGCATGTCGTGCGAGGCCGTGGCCGTCGGGGTGCCGAAGTTCCCCTCGCGCAGCTCGGTCGCCCCCGAGAGGAAGAAGTTGCGCCAGGTGCCGTTCTCCGCCCCGTACCCGAGCTGCTCGTACGTGTCGGCGAGCAGGGCGCGGGCGTCGGCGTGGCCCGGCTCGGCGAACACCACGTGGTTGAGGACCTCGGCGGCCCACCGGTAGTCGCCCGCCGCGAACGCGACCTGCGCGGCGTCCACGGCGCTCTCGGCCCCGCCCGCGAGATCGACGTAGCGCGTGGCCCGCTCCACGGGCGTGTGCTGCCACAGGTTCGCGGGGTTGCCGTCGAACCAGCCGAGGTAGCGCTGGTAGATCGCCTTCACGTTGTGGCTCAAGGAGCCGTAGTAGCCGTGCGAGGACCAGGTGCGCTCCAGCGCGGGCGGCAGCACCAGCTCCTCGGCGATCTCGGGCCCGGTCAGGCCCTGGTTGAGCAGGCGCAGGGTCTGGTCGTGGACGTAGGCGTACAGGTCCCTCTGGGAGGCGAGGAACGCGACGGCGCGCTCGTTGCCCCAGGTCGGCCAGTGGTGGGAGGCGAAGACGACCTCCAGGTCGGCGCCGAACAGGTCGATGGTCTCGGTCAGGTACTTCGACCAGCCGTGCGGGTCGCGCACGACCGCGCCGCGCAGCGTCAGGAGGTTGTGGAAGGTGTGGGTCGCGTCCTCGGCCGCGCACAGCGCCTTGAAGTCGGGGAGGTAGATCAGCATCTCGGAGGGCGCCTCGGTGTCGGGCGCCATCTGGAAGACCATGCGGACGCCGTCCACGACGGCCTCCTGGCCGGTGGCGGTGATCTCGTCGGTCGGCGCGATGAGCGTGACCGTCCCGGTCGAGGTCGTCTGGCCCAGCCCCGCGCCGACGGCGCCCCGCGGGCCGCGGGCGAGCGCGGCCCCGTACATGTACCCGGCGCGGCGGCTCATCGCGGTGCCCGCGTAGACGTTCTCGGCGACCGCGTGCTCCACGAACCCCTCGGGGGCGAAGACCTTCACGGCCCCGGAGTCGACGTCCTCCTGGGTGACGACGCCCTTGACGCCGCCGAAGTGGTCGGCGTGGGAGTGGGTGTAGACCACGGCCTTGACGGGCCGGTCGCCGCGGTGCTCGCGGTAGAGCGCGTGCGCGGCCGCGGCGGTCTCGGCGGTCAGGAGCGGGTCGATGACGACGACGCCCTCGTCGCCCTCGATGAACGAGACGTTCGACAGGTCCATGCCGCGGACCTGGTAGACCCCTTCGACCACTTCGAACAGGCCGGCCGTGGCGTTGAGCCGGGACTGTCGCCACAGGCTCGGGTTGACCGTGTCGGGCGCGTCGCCTTCGAGGAACGCGTAGGTGTCGTTGTCCCACACCACCCGCCCGTCCTCGGCCGTCACCGCGTTCGGTTCGCGCCGCGCGATCAGGCCGCGGGCGGCGTCGTCGAAGTCGGCGGTGTCCTCGAAGGGCCCGGCCGCGAGGGCCTCGCGCTGCTGCGCGGCGATGGACTCGGAGGCGGGCTTAGGCTCGGTCATGCCGATCATCGTCGCACCGGCCCACGGCCCGCACACCGGAATCGGTCAAGGGTCCGGCCTCGGCGGGGCACCCGGAAGACGACGTCCTGGACGAGCTCGAATCGACGCTCCAAGCGCACCCGCTGGTCGAGGAGGTCCAGTTCGAGTCCCAGGCGGAAGCCCTGGAACGCTTCCAGGACACCTTCGAGGACCAGCCCGACCTCGTGGACTCCGTGGACCCCGACGTGCTCCCGTCCGCCTTCCGCATCAGACTCACCGACGGCGACAGATCCGCGGAGTTCGCGGCGGAGTTCCAGGACGCCGAAGGCGTCTACGAGGCCAGCGACCTCATGGAGCTCTACCGCTACTGGGTGCCCGCCTGCATCGAGTTCGAGGACAAGGGCATCAGCCCGGCCGAAGGCGACACCGAATCGGTCGTCTACGAGGTGCAGCAGGTGTGCGCCGGCTTCGGCTACGACCTCTGAGGCCGGGGCGGGACCAAAAACGGGGTGGGGGTTGTTGTGGTTGGGGAGCGCCTATTGGGGCGATGGAGCAGGAGCGTGGAGGAGCGGTCATGACCAGCGGTATCACCGACACTGGAAGCGTCACCCGTGAGGCGGGGACGGAGACGGCCGTGCTGGCCGGGGGTTGTTTCTGGGGGATGGAGGACCTGATCCGGCGGCAGCCGGGGGTGCTCGGGACGAGGGTCGGGTACACGGGCGGGACGAACGAGCACGCGACGTACCGGAACCACCCCGGGCACGCCGAGGCCGTCGAGATCGTCTTCGACCCGGCGAAGACCACGTACCGGGACGTGCTGGCGTTCTTCTTCCAGATCCACGACCCGACGACGCTGAACCGCCAGGGCAACGACCGGGGCACCAGCTACCGGTCGGCGATCTTCCCGCTCAGCCCCGAGCAGGAGCGGGTCGCGCGGGACACGATCGCGGACGTGGACGCGTCGGGCCTGTGGCCGGGGAAGGCCGTCACGACGATCGAGGCGGCCGGGCCGTTCTGGGAGGCCGAGCCCGAGCACCAGGACTACCTGCTCAACTACCCGAACGGGTACACCTGCCACTTCCCGCGCCCGGGCTGGGTCCTGCCCGCCCGCACCGCGACCGGCGACTGACCGGCCGCGGAGCGGCGGAGCCGGTCAGTCGTGGCCGAGGGCCGTCGCGGTCGGGGTGCCCCGGAGGCCCGCGACCGGGCCTTCGTAGAGGAGGCGCCCGCCGTGGCGGCCCGCGCCGGGGCCGAGGTCGATGAGGTGGTCGGCCTGGCGGATCACGTCGAGGTGGTGCTCGATGACGACGACCGTGTGGCCGCGGTCGACCAACCGGTCGAGCACCTCCAGGAGGTTCTCGATGTCGCGGAGGTGGAGGCCGGTGGTCGGCTCGTCCAGCACATAGAGGGACGGGTCGGCGGCCTCGCGCAGCTCCCGCGCGATCTTGACGCGCTGGCACTCGCCCCCCGAGAGCGTGGTGAGCGGCTGGCCCAGGCGCAGGTAGCCGAGGCCGACGCGGTCGAGGTCGCGCAGGCCCTTGCGGATCGCCGGGTCGGCGAGGCGGTCGAGGGCGTCGGTGATGGTGAGGTCGTCGACGTCGGCGATCGTGAGCCCGTCCACCCGGTGGCGCAGCGCCTCCCCGGTGAAGCGCCGTCCCCCGCAGGTCTCGCACACGGTCTCCTGGCCGTCCATGAACGCGAGGTCGGTGTGGACGACGCCGAGCCCCTTGCAGTCGGGGCAGGCGCCCTCGGAGTTGGCGCTGAAGTACTTGGCGGGCAGGCCGCTGGCCTTGGCGAACAGCTTGCGGATCGGGGCGGCGATCCCGGTGTAGGTGATCGGCGTGGAGCGGCGGTTGGCGCCGACGGGCCGCTGGTCGACCGTGATCGCGCCGTGCCGGTCCACGAGCTCGGCGGCGAGGCTCGACTTCCCGGACCCGGCGACGCCGGTGAGGACGGTGAGCACCCCGGTGGGGACGTCCACGGTGAGGTCCCGCAGGTTGTTGCGCCGGGCGTGCGCCACGGTCACCGCGCCGGTCGCCCGGCGCGGCTCGCGGGGGACCGGCGCGCGGGAGGCGAGGGCCTTCGCGGTGGGCGTGTCGGCGCGCAGGAGGTCGGCGTAAGGGCCCTGGAAGACCACGCGGCCGCCGCCCGCGCCCGCGTCGGGGCCGATCTCCACGATCTGGTCGGCGACGGCCATGACGGCGGGGTCGTGCTCGACGACGAGGACCGTGTTGCCCTTGTCGCGCAGGCGTCGCAGGAGCCCGGTCATGGCCTCGACGTCGTGCGGGTGGAGCCCGACGGTGGGCTCGTCGAAGATGTACAGCAGCTCGATGAGACTGGAGCCCAGGTGCTTGACGGTCTTGATGCGCTGCGACTCCCCACCCGAGAGGCTGGTGGTCGCGCGGCCGAGGTGGAGGTAGCCGAGGCCGATCGCGTCCATCGCGCGCAGGCGCTCTTCGAGCGCGGCGACCACCGGCGCGACGGTCCGGTCCTCCACGGCCGCAATGAGGTCGGCGAGCTCGGCGACCTCCATGAGCGCGAGTTCGCCGATGGTGCGCCCGCCGACGCGCACGGCACGGGCCTCGGCGTTCAGGCGCTCGCCGCCGCACTCGGGGCACGTGCCCGAGCGCGTGAACGTGTCGATGGCCTTCTGCTTGTGGGCGGAGATGTCGTCGGCGGTGCGCAGGTAGATGCGCTCGAACCAGTCGGCGAGCCCCTCGTACCCGGCCGGGGGCCGCCCGATGCGGGCCGCGTACTCCTCGGTGCGCAGCAGCGCGAGCCGCTCGTCCTCGCTCCACTCGCGCAGCGGCACGTCGGCGGGGAACGCCTCCACCGCCGTGTACTTGGAGTGCCAGTACCCGCCGTCCACGAAGCCGGGCAGGAGGATCGCGCCGTCGGCGAGCGTGCGGCCCGCGTCGAGGAACCGGCCGGTGTCGAGCTCGACGGCCTCGCCCAGGCCCGAGCAGGCCGGGCACATCCCCGCGGGGTCGTTGAAGGAGAACCGGTTCGACTCGCCCAGGTGCGGCGTGCCGATGCGGGAGTACAGGAGCCGCAGGTACGTCCAGGCGTCGGTGACCGTGCCGACCGTGGAGCGGGCGTTGCCCCCGAGGCGGCGCTGGTCGATGACGACGACCGGCGACAGGCCCGCGAGCTCGTCGGCCTCCGGCCGGGTCCACTTCGGGAGCCGGTTGCGCAGGAACGGCGGGTACGTCTCGTTGACCTGGTGCCCGGCCTCGGCCGCGATCGTGTCGAACACGAGGGAGGACTTCCCCGAGCCGGAGACGCCCGCGAACACGGTGAGGGTCCCGCGCGGCAGGTCGAGGTCGACCGAGTCGAGGTTGTTGGACCTGGCGCCGCGGATGCGGATCATTCGCTCGTTCATGCCCCCGACGCTATGCGCAGATGCGGCCATATTATGGCCGCGATTCGTTGCAGACTGGGGGCATGCCCGATGTCACGCGCCGCATGCTCTCGCTCCTGTCGACCCTCCAGACCGGCCGCTCGTTCTCCGGCGGCCAGCTCTCGGCGCGGACCGGGGTCAGCCCGCGCACGGTGCGGCGCGACGTGGACCGGCTCCGCGAGTACGGCTACCCGGTCGAGACGCGCCCGGGACCGGGCGGCCACTACCGGCTCGTCGCCGGGGCCGCGATGCCGCCGCTGATGCTGGAGGACGACGAGGCCGTGGCGGTGCTCCTCGGGCTCGCGGCGCTGGCCTCGACCGGGAGCGCGGCGGCGGGGTCGGTGGACGAGGCGGCGACGCGCGCGTTCGGGAAGGTCGAGCAGTACATGCCGAAGCGGCTGCGGCACCGGATCGCGCGGCTGCGCGCGAGCCTGGACACCGGTGACGTCTCGGCCCCGAGCACGAGCGCGGGGTACCTGGGGGAGCTGGCGGACGCGATCGCGCACCGGCAGCTCGTGTCGTTCGAGTACCGGCGGGCGAACGGGTCGGCGTCCTCGCGGCGGGTCGAGCCGCACCGGCAGCTCCACCACCTCCAGCGCTGGTACCTGCTCGCGTGGGACCTCGACAAGGGCGACTGGCGGGTCTTCCGCACCGACCGGATCGACGCGCTGCGCCTGTCCACGACGGCGTTCGGGGAGCGGGAGGCGCCCCCGGCGCTGGACTTCCTGGTGGCGGGGATCAGGCGGAACCGCGAAGTCGTCGCGTTCACGATCGACGCCCCGGCCGGGCCGGTCGCCGAGGCGTTCCGGCACGACACGGCGGAGCTGACGGCGCTGGAGGACGGCCGCACCCGCGTGGTGCTGCACCAGGAGTCGTGGGAGTGGCCGCTCGCGGCGGTGGCGTCCCTGAACGCGGCCTTCACGATCGAGGCGCCGCCGTCGTTCCTGGAGGGGTACCGGGCGTTCGCGGCCCGGCTGCGCGCCGCGGCCCGGTGAGTGCGGTCCGTGCGGCCGGGCCCCGGGGCGCAGCGCTCCTCGAAGCGCCGCGCCCTGGAGCAGCGGGCTAAGCCGCGCCGGGGGCGTCGCCGAAGTCGTCGATCGTGAGGCGCTCGCCGCCGCGGAGGGCGGACTCGTGGGCCACCAGGCCCGGCAGGGTGTACCGGGCGGCGACCCAGGCGTTGACCGGCGGCAGGGTCCCCTGGTTCACCGCGGTCACGAAGTCGTGCGCGAGGAGCTGGTGGCTGCCCATGTGGCCGTTGCCGAGGCCCTTGAACTCGGCGGGGAGCGCGGCGGTGTCGTGGACGGGGGCGTGGCCCGAGATGAACGAGTCGTGCAGGGCCGGGTCGACGTTGGCGAGGACCGGGTCGTCCGCGCCGGTCGCCCAGCCCGGCCGCACCAGCTCGGTGCAGTCGTCCAGCTCGCTCGACCGCTTGTGCCACAAGGTGGTGCGCGAGCCCTGCTCCAGGATGCCCTCCGTGCCGTAGAAGGTGAAGCGGGACTCGGGGATCCAGTGGCCGAGGCCGACGCGTCGGAACTCGTTGGTGCGCATGCTGCCGCCGTCGGCGGTCTCGAACAGCGCGGACGCGTTGGAGAAGTCGTTGCCGAACATGCTCACGGACTTGTCGAACACGCCGTCGCCGCGCTGGTCCGGCACTCCGATGGCGCTGACGCTGACCGCGTGCGTGTTCCATGCGCCCAGCACGCCGCCGATCGCGTGGGTCGGGTACTTCATGGGCGGGAAGCTGGCGGTCTTCTTCCAGTCCTCGCCGCCGCTGTACTGGTACGCGGCGTAGAACCCGTGGTCCATGTCGTGCACGTAGTCGCCCTCGGCGTAGAACAGCCGCCCGAACGCGCCCTCGGCGGCCTTCTGCCGCGCGAGCACGGTCACCGGGTGGTAGTGGCTGGTCTCGCCCATCATGTAGGTCAGGCCGGTCTCCTCGACCGCCTCGATGATCGCGGCGATCTCCTCGGGCGTGAAGGCCATCGGCACCGACGAGTACACGTGCTTGCCCGCGCGCAGGGCCCGCACCACCAGCGGCCCGTGCGTCCACCGCTGCGTGAAGATCGCGACGGCGTCCACGTCGGAGGCGAGCATCGCGTCGAAGTCCGGCTCCACCCCCGCCAGGCCGAGCTCGCGGACGAGGGTCGCGGAGCGGTCGGGGACCAGGTCGGTGACGGTGACGCGGGAGACCCCGGGGTGGGCGTGGAACAGTTTCGCGAACGCGCCGGAGAACTGCCCCGCGCCGACGATTCCGAGAGAGAACAAGACGGCTCCTTGTGCCATGCGACGGATCGCGGCCGGTGCCGACCGCTGCGGCACCACGGTATAGGTTCTGATCGGAGAATTCTTCACTGAAAAGAGCGACTGTTTCTTGCATCCTCAGATCGAGATCGCGCCCCCCGCGCTGGTGGGCTGGGCCGGGCGGCCGATCCTCATGGACACCGCCCACCAGCACGACGACCTGGAGATCAACTTCGTCGCCGAAGGCGGCGCCATGCTCTACCTCTTCGGCGGCGAGACCGTCGAGGTCGGCCCCGGGTCGGTCGCGGCGTTCTGGGCCGCCGTCCCGCACCAGCTCGTCGCGAACGACGCGACCCGGGCCCACTGGGTGCACGTGCCGTTCGCGACGTTCCTCGGCTGGGGGCTGCCGACCGCGCTCGTCGGGCGGCTCCTCTCCGGGACGCCGCTCATCGCCCCGCCCTCGGCCGCGAGGGAGTCCGACCCCGCCAGCTTCACGCAGTGGGCCGCCGACCTCGCGAGCGAGGACCCCGAGCGCCGCCGCATCCTCCTGCTCGAAGTCGAGGCCCGCGTCCGCCGCCTCGCGCTCGACGCGCCGCAGGAGCCCGCGCCGGAGTACGCGGGCGGCGATCCGGCCCTGCGCCACGTCGTGGCGATGGTGCGCCACCTCGCCGAGCACTTCCGCGAACCGCTCACCGTCGCCGACGTCGCCGCCGCCGCGCGCCTGCACCCCAACTACGCGATGACCCACTTCCGCAAGATCGTGCGCACCACCGTCATCGACTACCTCACCCGCTGCCGCCTCGCCGAGGGACGCCGCCTGCTCGTCACCACCGACCTGCCCATCGCCGCGGTCGCGTCGGACTCGGGCTTCGCCTCGGTCAGCCGCTTCTACTCCGCGTTCAAGAACGAATGCGGCGTCCCGCCCGCCGTCTACCGCCGCCAGCACCGGCGGCCGTCCATGAAGTCCCCTCCCGAACCAAGTTAGGTCCGCACCAGATGGAACACCTCGACATCGACCACGACGGCCGCACCCTCCGCGGCGCGCTCCACCTCCCCGCCACCGACACCGCGGCCCCCGCGGTCGCGCTCTGCCACGGCTTCGGCGGCAACCGCGCCGAGTTCGGCTACACGTTCGTGCGGCTCGCCGAGCGCCTGGCCGCGCGCGGCGTCGCCGCCTACCGGTTCGACTTCGCCGGGTGCGGCGACTCGGACGGCGACTTCGACGACCTCACCGTCTCCGATCAGGTCGCCCAGGCCGAGGCCGTGCTCGGCGCGCTGGCCGCCCACCCCGGCGTCGACCCGGAGCGCCTGTCGCTCATGGGCATGAGCCTCGGCGGGCTGACCGCGCAGCTCGCGGCGGCCCGGTTCCCGGTCCGCTCGCTCGCGCTGTGGGCCCCGGCGGCGGGCGCGGTGTCGATGGACGGGGCCGCCGCGAAGCTCAGGGCCGACGCCATCGCCGAGCACGGGTACGACGACTTCGGCGGCCTGCCCGTCCGCCAGGCGTTCGTGGAGGACGCGAAGGGCATCGACCCGTTCGCCGACGCCGCCGCCTACCCCGGACCCGTGCTCTTGGCCGTGGGCACCGAGGACTTCGTGCTCCAGGGCGACCTCCTGGCGCAGTACCGGGGCCTGTACGGCGACCGGCTCGACCTGCACGTCTTCGACGCGGTCGGCCACGGCTTCGAGACCGTTCCGGCCCGCGAGCGCCTGGTGGAGCTGACCGCGTCGTTCCTCGCAGCCAGCGTCTGAGCGGCGGCGGCCCGCCTCGGGGCGGGCCGCCGCGATCTCAGGGCTCCTTTCGCGGGGTGACGCCCGCGACCCCGATCGTGAGCAGGAGGTTCGCGTACTGGCGCTGGTCGCCGGTCGCGACGACGACCGCGGTGTCGGCGGTCCGGGCGAGGTCGTAGAACGCGAAGCGCTCCACCGCCTCGAACGGCACGTTCGCGCCGAGCGCGGCGCGGTAGCCGTCGTGGGCGGGCACGTGCGGCCCGTCCGAGGCCATGACGGCCGCGTGCTCCACGGGGACGGCGTCGAGCAGGGTTTCGAGGACCTGGTCGACGTCGAGGAGGCCGGGGCGCAGGTTCAGGTGGATCGTGGCCGCCGCCGGGTTGGTGTGCGTCGAGCACGGGAAGTGCCCGTCGGCGAGGAGAATCCGCGAACCGTGCCCGGCGGAGGCGAGCGCGGCGAGGAGCGGCGGATGGATGAGGCCGTAGGTGAGCATGCGGTCCTTTCTTCAGCGGATGCGAAGGCGCATGTCGAGGCTATGGCCCGGCCGCGGCGGAGGGAAGGGCCGCGTTCACCGGGCGGTGGTCGGTTTTCACCGCCGGTCGGCGGGGCGCTGGAGCGTGGTGGACGGCGGCTCGCCGAAGCGGCGGCGGTAGTCGGCGGCGAAGCGGCCGAGGTTGGTGAAGCCCAACTGGACCGCGATGGCGGTGACGGTCGCGCCCCGGCCGGGGTCGGCGGCGTGGAGGCGGTCGTTGGCCCTCTGGAGGCGGACGCGGCGCAGGTACGCCATCGGGGTGGTGCCGAGGCGCTTGCGGAAGCCCTCGTGGAGCGCCCGGGTGCTGGTGTTCGCCCTCCGGGCCAGCTCGGCGACGGTCCAGTCGCGGTGGGGGAGGCGTTCGAGGAGGTCGGCGGCGTGGCGCATCCAGTCCGGGCCCGGCGCGCCGCCGCCGTCCCACAGGCGCTCGGAGTGGTTGTGGCGCAAGGCCAGAAGCATCCCGGTGAGCACGCCGCGCTCGGCCGCCGCCACCGCGGCGGGGTGCCGGAGCAGGGGCGCGGGGGAGTCGAGGTCCTCGACCAGGTTGTCGATCGCGGCCCACCAGCCCGCGGCCGGGCGCTCCCAGGCCTCGACCCGGTGGGCGAAGCGCAGCGGCGGGTCGGGCGCCGCCGACGTCCACGACTCGAACTCGGCGTCCAGGGCCGCCCGGTCCACGCCGACGACCGCCATGGCGCAGCCCGGCTCCCAGTCGATCCGCAGGTCCTCCCCGGGGGAGGCGACGGCGGCCGTCCCGGGCCGCGCGGCGACGGCCTCCGGTCCGAAGTGGAACACCGCGCGCCCGGTGATCGGGTGCGCCACCAGGTACCCGTCGTTCGCCTCCGCCGTCAGCTCGACGCCGGCCCCGTACGCGAGGACGCTGACGCGCACCGCCCCGACCCGCGCCGAGTGCAGCACCGCGTCGAAGCCGCCCTGCTTGCGGCGCAAGCGGTGCGGGAACAGCGCCCGGGACGCCCCGGCGCGGGCGGCCTCAAGGTCGCCGGTGCGGAACACGCGGTGGCCCGCGAGCGGCAGGGGCTGCGTAGAATCAGTGCCCATCGCTTAACTATCGGTGACCCCGCGGCCGAGGGCAATCGCCGCGCGGTCCGCGAATCCAAGATAGTGAGAACGGTTCCACGGCACGGGGGAGGAACCGCCGTCAGCGAACGCGCCAGCGCCGACGCGACCAGCGATCCTCTTTGGAGCAGCCGTGGCGCCACTCCCCGCCCCGACCGGCGGTCCCCCCGCACTCCGCAGCCCCGACCGGGTGCTGCGCATCGTCGAGCAGCTCAGCCGCAACCCGCAGGGGCTCACGGCGAAGCAGCTCGCGCGCCGGACCGGCATCCCCCTCAAGACCGTCTACCACCACCTGCGCACCGTCATCGACCGCCAGTGGGCCTGGCGCGGCGAGGACGGCCGCCACTACTTCCGGCCCGAGGCCGTGGACCCCGCTCCCGCCGCGGTCCCGCGGCTCGACCGGGTCCGGCCGGTCCTCGAACGCCTCGCCGCCGCGACCGGCGCCGCCGTGTCCCTCGCGTCGCTGCGCGACGACCGCCTCGCCGTCGCCGCGCACGCCGCGGCCCCCGGCGCCCCGCGGCTCGACGACCTCGCCGCCGACCTCCCCGAAGCCCTGCACGCCACCGCGATGGGCCGGGCCCTCCTCGCGGGGCTGCCCGCGCACCAGCGCCGCCGCCTGCTCAAAGACCACGGGCTGCGCCCGTTCACCGCCCGCACCGTCCGCGACGCCGACGCCCTGGAGGCCGAGCTGCGCCGCGGGGCCCTGACCGGCGTCTTCACCGAGTCGGGCGAGTGCCGCGAGGACGTCGCCTGCTCCGGCGTGATCGTGCGGACCGGCGCCCGCGCCTCCGACGGCCTCGCGCTGGCCGCCGCGGTGCCGATCGGCCTGCCCGAGGCCCGGCGGCGCGGCGTGGACCGGCGCCTGCGCCTGGCCGCGGCCGAGCTCGTGCCGATCCTCATTCCCGAGATTGAATAGACATAGTGGACTATGTGTATCGATGATTCCCCTGCTGGCAGCCTCGTTGTTACCGCTCGTTCAACGCACCGATTCCATTGTGTTGATGCAGGATACGGCCCCCACATCGGCTCTCAGTGGACAGCGGGCGCACCCGCCGGGCCCATACGCTCGAACCCAGGCCCGAGGTCCCCGAGACCGTGAAGGTTCCGACAACGGCGTCCCGCAGGGGACCCGGGCCGCGCCAGCCACGAGAAGGGAAGCGCACCGTGCAGACCACGCTCAGCGCGAACGGAACCGACGCGACCGACACCCACCGGGGCACCGCAGGACGCGCGGCGCCCCCCGCCACCGCACCCGCTCCCGAACGGAGCCACCGCGAACTCGCCGAACTGCTCGACCGCGTGAACATCGTCGCGGTCTGCGAGAGCAACTCCATGCGCAACGTCGGCGACCACTGGTCCGCCGCCGGGCGCACCGTCCAATGGGTCCAGCGCCTCGGCGGGACGATCAGCCTCTACGAGGCCGCGTCCCTCCAGCGCCTGGGCCGCCACTCCCCGCTCCAGGGCAAGCTCGTCGTCGTCGGCGGGAGCGGACTCGTCGGCCCCGGCCGCTTCGAGTCCTGCGTGGAGTCCGTCTTCGAGCAGCGCCCCGCGGCCGTGGCGCTGTGGGGCATCGGCCACAACTTCCAGGCCGGCGTCCACCGCGACCCGACCTCCGGCTGGCGCAGGCGCGTCCTCAAGGACGGCGTCACCCGGCTGTGGCCCGAGTGGCTCGCCCGCGCCGACGCCGTCGGCGTCCGCGACTGGGACGCGGGCCTGCCGTGGGTCCCCTGCGCCAGCGCCATGCTCCCGGTCTTCGACGAGCTGCGCGGCATCGAACCCGAGCACGACTTCGTCGTCCTCAACCACTACGAGCGCGGCATCGACACCGCGCAGGCCCGCGCCGCCGGGCACGACTTCGAGCACCTCACCAACAACACCGAGGACCTGCGCGGGACGCTCGCGCGCCTCGCCTCCGCCCGGGTCGTCGTCTCCAACTCCTACCACGCCCTGTACTGGGCGCTCCTGCTCGGCCGCGGCGCCGTCGCCGTGGAGCCGAACTCGACCCGCTTCCACGGCTTCCGGTGGCCGATCTCGTACGCGAGCCAGGCCGACTGGCTCATCGCCGTCGAGCACGCCCGCCCGGCCCCCGAAGCGCTCGACCAGGCCCGCGAGGCGAACCTGGAGTTCTCCGAGCGGGTCCTCCAGATCGGACGCAGCCTCGGCCTCGTCCACCCCAAGGATGCGGTCAACCCGGGCCTCGGCGTGCCGCTCGACCCTGCCCCTGTCAACCCTGCCCCGGGCGTCTGAGCCCGGTGTCGGACCGGTTCCGGCTCCTGCGCGACCGGGCGCTGCGGAGGTACTGGTACGGCAGGGTCCTCTCCCTCGCCGCCGCCTCCGCGGCCCTGGTCGCCACCCCCGTCCTCCTCTACCGGCAGACCGGCTCCCCGCTGTGGGTGTCCGCGCTCGTCGCCGTCCAGGGCCTGCCGTACCTGGTCCTCGGCCCGGTCGCGGGCGCCGTCGCCGACCGCTGCGACCGGGCCGCGCTCCTGCGCGCCGCCGAGCTCGCCACCGCGCTCGCGCTCGCCGCGATCCCCGCCGCGGCCCTCCTCGGCCCCGTCCCCCCGCTCCTGGTCGTCGCCGCGGTCGCCGTGGCGCGCACCGCGTTCGTGTTCGCCGACGCCGCGAACTTCGGCCTCGTCCCCGCCCTCGCGCCCCCCGGCCGCCTCGCCGAGACCACGGCCCTGCTGTTCGCGACGAGCACCGTCGTCGAGATGATCGGGCCCGGCCTGGTCGGCGCCGCGCTCGCCCTGCTCCCCGCCCCGTACGCGATCGCCGCAGGCGCGGGCGCCTCGGCCCTGGCCCTCGCCTGCTACGCCGCGGCGGGCCTGCCCGGCGCGGCCCGGCCCGAGCGGTCCTCGGGCCTGTACCGCGACATCGCCGACGGCGCGCGCTGGCTGCTCGCGCACCGGCCGGTCCGCTCCACCATCGCCCTCGGCGTCGCGGTCGCGGTCAGCCAGGGGGTGTTCGTGTCCCAGGCCGTGCCGTGGGCCGCCGAGCGGCTCGGCGCGGGCGGGGACGGCGCGGTCGCCGGGCTGCTGTTCACCGCGTGGGCCGTCGGCGGGCTCGCGGCCACCGTCGCGGTGCTCGCGCTGGCGCGCCGCACGGGGCGGCGGCCGGTCGCGTTCGGCGCCATGTGGATCGCCGCGGCGGGCGCGGTCGGCTGCGCGTTCGCGGTCGGCGTCCCGGCGGCGGTGGCCGCGAGCGCGGTGTGGGGCCTGGGCTACCTCGCGGTGGTGCTCGCGGCGGTCGTGTGGCGCCAGCTCAGCACCCCGGACCGGCTGCGGTCGCGGGTGAACACGGCCGCGCGGATGGCCGCCTACGGGGTCGGCTACCCGCTGGGCGGCGTGCTCGGCGGCTGGGCGGCCACGGCGGCCGGGCCGCACGTGGCGATGGGCGGGGCGGGCGCGGTCGTCGCGGGCGTGGCGGTCCTCAGCCTGTCCGGTCTGCGGCGGTGAGCGCCTCCGGCGCGGTGCGCGCGGTGGAGGTGCGCAGCTCGGTGGGGGACAGCCCGGTGGCGTCCTTGATCTTGCGGGCGAAGTGGAAGCTCGTCTTGAAGCCGCAGCGCACGGCGATCGAGCCGACCGGGAGCCCGGTGGAGGTGAGCAGTTCGACGCCGAGTGAGATGCGGCGGTCCCACAGGTACCTGACGGGGGTGGTGTCCATGTGGGCGTTGAACATCCGCACGAGGTGGCCGGGGGTGACCGCGGCGGCGGCCGCGATGTCGGCGAGCGCGATCGGCTCGCCGAGGTGGCGGTGGATGAACATGCGGGCGTCCTCGATGGGCCGCGGCAGGGCCGCCGGGAGGTTCCGGAACTCGGCGATGAACCGCCACAGCAGGGCCGTGGCGAGCGCGTCGACCAGGGCCCCGTCGGCGGTGAGCCGGGTCTGCTCGGTGACGACGGCCTCGCGCGCCAGGTACGTCAGCGCCGACGAGAGGGTCCTGGTGGGCCGCAGGGAGGTCAGCCAGGCGCGCATCCGGTCGGTGGCGCCCTCCATGCGGCCGCGGACGAGGGTCTCGCGGGTGTCCTCGCCGGGGTCGAAGCGGATCTGCTCGGTGTGGCCGGGCAGGAGCAGGCAGATCTGCCCGGCGGGGACGGTGCGGGGCGCGCCGCCGTCGATGCGCACGGTCATCGACCCGGCGTGGACCAGCATGAGCTGCACCTCCTGCTGGAGTCGGGGGCCGATCCGCGACCCGGCGGGCTGCACGAGCTGGCGGGCGGTCGCGTCGGTCATGCGCAGCCGCCGCGACTGCGCATCGAACCCGGACCGGAAGCCGTCATCAATCTCAGACACAGACCAGCATATTACAGCCATGTAAATACAGGATGAATCCTGATGTCATGGATCACATGAGCGAACCTGAGACACACCTGCTCGTCGTCGGCGGCGGCGTCGGCGGGCTCACGGCGGCCGTGGCCGCCGCCCGCCGCGGCCTCCGCGTCACCCTCACCGAGCCCACCGACTGGATCGGCGGGGTCCTCACCACGCAGGCGGTCCCCCCGGACGAGCACGTCTGGATCGAGCGGTTCGGCTGCACCGCGACCTACCGGGCCTACCGCGAGGCCGTGCGCGAGTACTACCGGCGCCACTACCCGCTGACCGACGCCGCGCGGGCCCGCCGCGCCTTCAACCCCGGCGGCGCGAAGGTCTCCGACCTGTGCCACGAGCCGCGCGTGACCCTCGCCGTCCTCGAAGCGATGATCGCCCCGCTGCGGGCCTCCGGCCGCCTGCGCGTCCTCATGGAGCACGCGCCCGTCGACGCGGAGGCCGACGGCGACCGCATCACCTCGGTCACCTTGCAGGACAAGCGCACCGGGACCCGCCGCGTCATCGCCGCCCCGTGGGTGGTCGACGCGACCGAGACCGGCGACCTCCTCCCGCTCGCGGGCGTCGAGTACGTCACCGGCGCCGAGTCCCAGGCCGACACCGGCGAGCCGCACGCCCCCGCGGCCGCCGACCCGCTCAACATGCAGCCGGTCTCCGTGTGCTTCGCGCTCGACCACCGGCCCGGCGAGGACCACGTCGTCGACCGGCCCGACGCCTACGAGAAGTTCAAGTCCGCCGGGGCCGTGGACTGGCCCGAAGGCCAGCTCTCCCTCACCGCCCCGCACCCCAAGACCCGCCGCCCCGTGCAGCACATGTTCCTGCCCAACCCCGACGGCGACCCCGCCGACCTGCGCCCCGACTACGCCGACCAGCGCGTCGGCTCGATGGACCGGAACCTGTGGACGTTCCGGCGCATCGCCGCCCGCGGGAACTTCCTCCCCGGCGCCTACCCCAGCGACGTCACGCTCGTGAACTGGCCGCAGATGGACTACTGGGGCGGCCCCGTGTTCGACCACCCCGAGGCCGACGCGCACCTGGCCGCCGCCCGCGAACTCAGCCGCTCCTTCCTGTACTGGCTCCAGACCGAGGCCCCGCGGCCCGACGGCGGCACCGGCTGGCCCGGCCTGCGCCTGCGCGGCGACCTGCTGGGCGACACCGAGGACGGCCTCGCCAAGGCCGCGTACATCCGCGAGTCGCGCCGCATCCGCGCCGAGCACACCGTCGTCGAGCAGGAGCTCTCCCTCGACGTGCGCGGGGACGCGGGCGCGCTCGCCCACCCCGACAGCGTCGGCATCGGCATGTACCGCATCGACCTCCACCCCTCCACCGGCGGCGACCCGTACATCGACATCGGCTGCTGCCCGTTCGAGCTGCCGCTCGGCGCCCTGCTGCCCGAGCGCGTCGAGAACCTCCTGCCCGCCGCGAAGAACATCGGCACCACCCACATCACCAACGGCGCCTACCGGATGCCGCTGGTGGAGTGGAACATCGGCGAGGTCGTCGGGCACCTCGTCGCCTTCTGCGCCGACCGCGGCGCCACCCCCCGCCAGGTCCGCGCCGACGAGGCGCTCCTGGCCGACTTCCAGCGCGAACTCGACGACGCGGGCGTCGAGCGCCACTGGCCGCGCGTCGCGGGCTACTGACCGCGCCACCCCCGACCCCCACCTGCCCATCGAAGGAGACGGCACCATGTCCAAGACGAGCACGACCGCCGCCGCGGCCGCCGCGGCACTCCTGCTGGCGTCCGCCGCGGCCTGCGGCGGCGAGAGCGACACCGGGGAGGTGGTCATCACCTGCGGCACCTGCCAGGAGAGTCCCACCGACCCGTTCCTCCAGTACAACTACGAAGCGGCGCAGCGGTTCAACGAGGAGTTCGCCGGCCGGTACCGCATCGAGACGATCGAGAACGCCAACGCCGGGTCGAGCGAGGACCGCCTCCAGTACTACCAGCGGCTCGCCCTCGCCGACGACCTCCCCGACCTGTTCCAGCTCAACTCCGGCGAGATCAAGGCCCTCCAGGAGACCGGCAGGCTCCACGACTTCGCGCCCGCCCTCGACGCCGACCCCGACTGGGCCGGCACGTTCCAGGACCACGCCTTCGACGCCCTCACCGGGGACGACGGCGAGGTCTGGGCGATCCCGCAGCAGCGCGACGCCATCGGGATCTACTACAACGCCGACCTCCTCGCCGCCGCCGGGTACGACGAGTTCCCCGCCACCTGGGACGAGTTCGAGTCCCTGGCAGCCGAACTCAAGAGCGAGGGCAAGACCGCGATCGCCATGGACGGCGACTGGTCCACGATGCTCATGTGGGTCCACCTCATCGGCACCCACCCCGGCGGCGCCGCGTTCCTCGACGAGGGGATCGAGGACGGCGACTGGGGGAGCGACGACGCCGTCGTCGCCGCCACCGAGCGCCTGCGCTCCTGGCACGAGGCGGGCTACGTCAACGCCGACGCCTTCTCCGGGGACTTCCAGAACGCGGCCGCCGCCTACCTCACCGAGGACGCCGCGATGGTCGCCAACGGCCCCTGGTTCGTCGCCACCAACCTCAAGACCGACGCGGCCCCGCCCGGCCTCTACGACGCCACGGGCTACGCGCCCGCACCCGGCTGGGCCGCGGGCGAACGCGGCGCGATCGTCGTCTCCGGCGCGGGCTGGGTCTCCGGCGCGGTTGAGGACCGCGAGCTCGAAGCCGTCCACGCCTTCGCCCGCTTCGTGTCCTCACAGGACGAGGTCCTCGCGCAGGCCGCCGCCACCGGCGCCAACCCGCCCGTCGAGGTCGACCCCGCCGCCGCCGACGCCGCGGGCCTCGAACCCCTCGCCACCGGCCTCGTCGCGCAGGCCGACGGCCTCGCCTTCACCTACCCGCACGCCCGCGTCCACGGCCCGGCCGGGTTCAGCGCCGCCTGGAAGAACCTGTGGCCCGCCTACGTCGAAGGCGACATGGACACCGGCGAGTTCCTCCAGCGCCTCGCCGACGACGCCGCCGCGACCGGGCTCGGCGGCTGACGATGAGCACGCCCACGATCCCCCGGCCCCTCCTCCTCGGCGCCGAACCCGGCGGCCCGGCCCCGCCCGAGCGCGGGGCCGCGCCGCGGCGGAGACCCCGCCGCGCGGGCGGCATCCCGCGCGGCATGCGCCGCGCCGTCGCCCTCTCGCTCCTGCCCGGCCTCGCCCTGTTCGGCACGTTCTTCCTGGCGCCGTTCGCGGTCATGACCGCCACGGCCTTCGCCGACTGGAGCGGCCTCCACCTCGACTGGACCGGCCTCGACAACTACCGGCGGCTCCTCGGCGACCCCGTCTTCTTCAAAGCCCTCGGCAACACCGTGTTCTACGCCGCCGCGTCCGTCCTCGTCCAGGTCCCGCTCGGGGTCGCCGTCGGCATGCTCCTCGCGCTCCGGCCCCCCGGCTGGAAGGCGATCCGCACCGTCGTCTTCATCCCGTTCGTGATCTCCGGCGCCGCCTACGCCGTCATCTTCTCCATGTTCTACAACCCCCGCTCCGGGCTGCTGAACAACGCGCTCGCCGCGCTCGGCGCGCGCTCGGACCGCGACTGGCTCTTCGACAGCGCCACCGCCCGGTGGGCCGTCGCGGGCACCTTCGTGCTCGTCATCGGCTTCACCGTCGTCCTCGTCATGGCCGAGATCACCGCCATCCCGGCCGAGGTCTACGAGGCCGCCACCGTCGACGGCGCCACCACCTGGCAGCAGCTCACCCGCATCACGCTCCCGCTGCTGCGCAACGTCATCGGCACCGCGATCCTCCTGCGGCTCCTGGTCGACATCGGCATGTTCGACCTCGTCTTCATCCTCACCGCGGGCGGCCCCGACGACGCCACCGCCACCCTCGCCCTCTACGCCTACCGCGCCTACCTCACCGGCGAATGGGGCTACGCCAACGCCGTCGGCACCGTCATCATCGCGATCGGCCTGGTCCTGATCGTCTCGGTCCGCCGCGTCTTCCGCATCGGAGAGCGCACATGACCGCCGCCACCGCCACCCGCCGACCACTGTGGACCTGGACCCTGGTCTACGCCTTCCTCGCCGCCGTCGCCCTCCTGGCGCTCGCGCCCACCGCCTGGGTCATGCTGTCGAGCTTCAAGACCGGCAACCAGATCTTCACCGGTGAGGGCCTGTGGCCCGACCCGTTCACCCTCCAGGGCTTCACCGACGTCTTCACCCAGATCCACCTGCACCGCTACGTCCTCAACACGCTGATCTACGCCGTCTTCGGCACCCTCGGCGCGCTCACCGCCGCCTACCTCGCCGCCTACCCGCTGGCCCGCTACGCCTTCGCGGGCCGCAACGCCGTCGTCGCGCTGTTCTCGCTGGCGCTGGCGCTCCCGCTGGTCGGCCTCGCCACCCCGGTGTTCTTCGTGGTGCGCGAGCTGGGCCTGTTCGACTCGCGGATCGGCATGGTCGTCTTCTATGCGGCCCTTCAGTTCCCGTTCACGTTCGTGGTCCTGCGCGCCTTCCTCGTCTCGACGCCGCCCGAACTCGAAGAGGCGGCCATGATGGACGGCGCGGGCTACTTCACGACGATGTTCCGCGTGGTCCTGCCGCTGACGAGGCCCGCCCTCGCCACGGTCTCGGTGGTGGCGTTCGTGAACATCTGGAACGAGTTCTTCTTCGCCAACCTCCTGCTCGTGTCGCAGGAGAACCAGAACGTGCAGCTCGCCCTCGCCGGGTTCAAGTCCCAGTTCGGCTTCAACGTCACCGGCGCGGTCACCGGAGCAACCCTCGTCATGCTCGTCCCGGTCGTCCTGTTCCTCGCCCTCCAGCGCCACGTCATCGCGGGCCTCACCGCGGGCGCGGTCAAGTGACGCCGCAGGTGGGCCGGGCGGTCCGCTACGCGCCCTGCCGGCGGTCCCGCTCGGCCTTCCGACGGCGCTTCTCCTCGATGAGGGCCTCGGCCTCGGCGGCGGGCACCTCCTCGTAGTCGTAGTCGATGTGGCCGCGGTCGTAGTCGAGGAAGAACGTGGTGCGCTCCCAGGCGGACTTGAAGAAGTCGTACTCCTCGCTCCGGGACGCGGCGCCGTCGCGGTAGCGGCGCAGGAATCCGGCGGGGTTGGACCTGGGCCAGCGGTGATTGACCATCACGTAGTACCTAAGATCCTCCACCGAAACTCCCATCGAACGTCTTGAGGTCCTGCACGTTGTTCGGATGCGGCACCTCGTTGAAGATCTTCTTCTGCTCCGCGTCGAGGGCCGCCTTCCGCGGGTCCCCGTCGTCCAGGACCTTCATCTGATCGTACAGATCGTGGGTGCCCTCGTCCTTGGCCCAGAAGCTCTTCCCGGTGTGGTGCTGGACCTCGAACTGGGTGCCGGTCTCGGGGTCCCTCCAGGTCGTGTTGATGCCCTGGTACTTGCCGTCCTGGTTCCACTTGTACTTGTACTGCTTCGGGTCGGGCTCGAAGCCGGCGTCCTTGAGGCTCTGCTGCGCGTCCTTGACGCCCTCGGTGTACCTGCCCTCGGAGTGCCCCATCGTGTACCTGACGGAGTCGTTGATCTCCTTGATGGCCTCGTCTGCCGTCGCGTCCGGGTTGCGCCGCTGGATCCTCGCGATCTTCTCTTTGAGGGAGTCCTCGGTCTTGAGCCGGTGGTCGCGGCCGATGAGCTCGGAGCCGTTGCGTTCGGCGATCTCGTCCATCTTCGGAGTGATCCGGGACTCGGCGTCGCGCGAGCGCTCCAGGAACCGGTCCACGGCCGCGTTGTCCTCGGGGCTCAGCTTCACGTCGGGGTGCTTGGGGTGCGTCCAGCCCTTGGGCGCGTCCGGCGTCGGGACGTCCGTCTTCGGCGCGGGCCCGGGGGCCGTCCCCGTGTCGCCCGGCTTCTTCTTGCGGCTCACCGCTTTGCGGAATGCGCCGGGCCACTTGAGGACCCGGTTGACGATCGTGCCCGCCGCCTTGCCGCCGGCGTTCCCGCTCGGCTTGGAACTCGAACTACCCATGCAGCACCGCGCTCGTCCTCTTCCTGGAGTCCGCCGCCTCGAATACGAAGCAAACTCACCATAGCGCACGGGAACCCCAGCAAACGGACGACCGGATGCGTTCCGCCGCAACAGGGCCGCCATCCGGCACCGGGAAACCCCCGGACCCGACCCATCCGGGGCGCGGGCGGCGACGAATACCCCGTGTATCGACTCGCACTACGACAAGGGAGCCTCTCATGTCCTCCTCATATGCCCAGGCCCGCACCGGTCGCGCACCGGTCCAGACCGTGACGATGCTGATCGCCTCCGTCTTCGCGCTCGTCGGGGTGCTCGGGTTCGTCCCCGGCATCACCACCGGCCTCGACGACCTCACGTTCGCCGGACACCACTCGGGCGCGGCGCTCCTCGGGATCTTCGAGGTGTCGGTCCTGCACAACCTGGTGCACGTGCTGTTCGGCGTCGTCGGGTTCCTCATGGTCCGCACCGCCGGAGCCGCGGTCACCTACCTCGTCACCGGCGGGGCGATCTACTTCGTCCTGTGGCTGTACGGCCTGCTCATCGACCTCGACTCCACCGCGAACTTCGTCCCCGTCAACGACGCCGACAACTGGCTCCACCTCGGCCTGGCCGTCGGCATGCTCGCCCTCGGCCTCGCGTTCTCGCGCCAGCAGCGGCGCGCGACCGCCTGATCGAGACCGCCTCCGCCCCGCCGACCCCGCGCCCCCTCCGGGCGTTCGCCCGAAACCGGCGTCCGGGGGCGGGCGGCGGGGTAGCGTCCAGCCAGGACCCGACCCGACCGCGGCCGGTCCGGGGAGGCGCACATGGAAGGCAAGGGACCGGTGGACCTCGTCCTCGTCGAGTTCTCCGGAGGACGGTTCGACGGCGGCATCCTCGCCGAACTCGAAACGCTCGTCGAGGCCGGGACGATCACCGTCCTCGACGCGCTGCTGGTCAGCCGCGGCGGCGACGGCTCGGTCGAATGGGCCGAGGCCGCCGGCGCCGACGAGCGCCTCGCTGCCCTCGTCGGCGAACCCGCCGGGCTGCTGGCGGCCGAGGACGCCGAAGCCGTCGCCGAGGAGCTTCAGCCCGGCACCGCGATCGGCATGCTCGTCTTCGAGCACACCTGGGCCGGCGCGCTCGCCGCGTCCGTCCAGAGCAGAGGAGGGCGCCTGGTCGACTGGGAACGCGTCCCCGCCGCCGCCCTGACCGCACTCGCCGCGACCTGAGGAGCCACGCCATGCCACGACGTATCGGACGCCCCGGCCTGCTCGGCACGATGGCGCGCACCGCCGTCATCGCCGGGACCGCCGGCGCCGTCAACCGCTCCATGGAGCGCGCCGCCGCGGGCCGCGCCCAGACCCAGGCCGACGCCCAGGCGTACCGGCAGCAGACCGCGCCCGCTCCGGCCCCGTCCGGAGGCGGGGACGACATGCTCGCGCAGCTCGACCGCCTCGGCCAGCTCCACGCCAGCGGCGTCCTCGACGACGCCGAGTTCGCCGCCGCCAAAGCCAAGCTCCTGGCCTGAACCGGAGGCCGCCATGCGCTTCCTCATCCGCACGCTCATCACCGCGGCCGCCCTCGCGCTGGCCGCGCTCGTCATCGGCGGCATCCATGTGGACGCCTCGGGCCCGCTGCGCAACACGCTCACCCTCATCGGCGTCGCCCTCGTCTTCGGCCTCGTCAACGCCACCCTCAAACCGCTCTTCCGCCGCGCCGGAGGCTGCGTCTACTGGGTGACCCTCGGCCTCGCCGCCCTCGTCGTCAACGCCCTCCTCTTCCTCCTCACCGAGTGGATCGCGGGACGGCTCGGCCTCCCCTTCGCCATCGACGGCTTCTGGCCCGCCTTCTGGGGCGCCATCCTCGTCGCCGTCGTCTCCTGGATCGTCGGCCTCGCCGTCCCCGACCGCGCGCCCCCGAAGTCCTGAGCCGGGGGCCGCGGTCTAAGCGGGAGCGGGCTCGGGGAGGGGAAGCGCGGGCTTTCGAGTCCTGATGCTGCCCAGGAGGACGCCGCCCACGACCAGGACGCCGCCGAGCGCCTCGGGGAGCGTGACGGTCTCGCCGAGGATGAGCCAGGCCGCGGTCATGCCCGTGACCGGCACGAGCATCGAGAACGGCGCGACCACGCCCGCCGGGTGGCGGGACATGAGCCAGGTCCACAGGCCCGAGCCGAGGATCGTGCCGACGAGCACCGTGTACAGCAGGCCGAGCACGGCCCCCAGCGCGCCCGGGTCGCCGAAGTCGGTGAGGGACGACGCGATCCGCGACGGCCCCTCCCAGACCAGCGCGAGCGCGAGCATCGGCAGGGGCGGGACCACCGACATCCAGAGCGTCAGGTGCAGCGGGTTCGCGGCCCGCGCCTGCCGGTTGGAGATGTTGCCGATCGCCCAGCCCAGGGCCCCGGCCAGGGTCAGCAGGAACGGGATCACGCTGGCGTGCTCGGCGCGCTGCCAGCCGACGACGGCGAGGCCGCCGACCGCGACGAGGATGCCGACGAGCTGGGGCCCGGAGACGCGCTCGCGCAGGAACGTCGCGCCCAGGAGCATCGTGAACGGCCCCGACGCCTGGAGGACCAGCGACGCCAGGCCGGTGGGCATCCCGGCGGCCATGCCCCAGTACAGGAACAGGAACTGGAGCGTGCCGAAGCCCAGGCCGTACCCGATCAGCCAGCGCAGCGGCACGTCGGGGCGTTTGACCAGCAGGATCGTGGGGATCGCGATGAGCGCGAAGCGGAGCGCGACGAGGAACATCGGCGGGAAGTGCTGGAGCGAGGCGTCGATCGCGATGAAGTTGAGGCCCCACATCACGGCGACGGCCATGGCGAGCAGTACATGGCGGACGGGCATCGGTCCATCATGACCGCGCCCGCCCCCCGCGGCAAACGCAATAGGACGTGACCTTCACCGGCCCCCGGCGGCACCGCCGAGGCCGCTCGCGCGGAGTGTCAGGTTGAGCCGCCCGGTCAGGCCGAGCCCGGCCGGGGCGGTGCCCGCGAGGACGCGCGGCACGCCGTGGAACGCGAGGCGCGAGGGCCCGCCGAACACGAACAGGTCGCCGCTGCGCAGCTCCAGGTCCGTGTACGGCCGCGTGCGCGTCTCGGTGTTCCCGAACCGGAAGACGCACGTGTCGCCGAGGCTCAGCGAGACCACCGGCGCGTCCGAGCGCTCCTCGCGGTCCTGATGCATGCCCATGTGCGCGTTCGCGTCGTAGAAGTTGACCAGCGCCATGTCGTAGTCCGGGTGCGGCGCGGCCCCGTACGCGGCGTCGAGCGCGCGGTGGGCGAGGTCGCCGAGCTCGGGCGGGAACGCCTTGACTGGGGCGCCGTCGTCGGTGGTCCGCGAGTACGCGTACGGGCGCCAGTGCCAGCCCAGGCACACCTGCTTGGCGCTCATCGTGCCGCCGCCGGGCGTGCGGACCTCGCGCATGCCCGCCGGGCCGCGGGCCCACTCGCGGCAAGCGGCGACGAGGTCCCGCTGGCGGCCGGCGTCGAGCCAGTCCGGCACCAGCACCGCGCCGGGCGCGACCTCGGTGCGGGTCCTGGGGAACAACTCGTCGCTCACGGCATCGAAGTCTAGGCCGCGGGCGCGGCGGCGTCCCAGTGCCGGAGATGGGCCCGCACCGACCAGGCCGAGACGCGGTCCGTGTCGGGCTCGGCGGGGAGGGGGGTCCGGCCGGTGTCGAGGAGGGTCTCGATGCGGTCGCGGACGGCGGTGATCTCGGCGAGGACGGTGTCGAGGCCGGGGACCTTGCCGGACTTGACGGCGAGGACGCGTTCGCGCTGCCCGGCGGGCATGGGGAGGGTGAGGCGGGCGTGCTCGGTCATCTCCAGGCCCTGGAGGCCGAGGCGGAGGGCGTGGGAGGCGAACTTGGTGTCGTAGCCGTGGGCGGCGACGAGTTCGGGGCGCTTGGGCATGTCCTTCTGGCGGCCGCGGCCCAGGAGCATGGCGACCTGGCCGTCGAGGTAGCCGATGCAGCGGCGGGCGGCGTGCCGGGAGAGGAACGCCGGGCCGAGGGCTCGCAGCTCGTCGCCCAGGGGCGTCGAGTGGTACACGGACGCCTCGGGCGCGTGGAGGAGCAGCAGCAGGTTCGGGTTGCCCGCGATGGCGAGGCGCAGGAACTTGCGCAGCGAGTACAGGGTGCATTCGCGGTCCCCGGCCTGGGACCGGTGGCCCTCGGGGCGGTCGCGCCACGTGTGGTGGTCGAGGGGCCCGGCCAGGCCGAGGACGTGTTCGGCGGGCTCGATGAAGACGCCCGCCTCGTCGTGGTCGCTCACGCCCGCGATGGCGAGCCCGTGGACGCCCGAGCCCGCCTCGGTCCGCAGGATCTCGTTGGCGCGGGCGGTCGCGCCGTCTTCGTCCGTGCCGTGCTCGTTCACGTCGTCTCCGTTCACAGCCGCGGGTCCACCGGCTCGGATTCGAGGGCCAGGATCGCGAACACGTACTGGTGGATCTGCCACAGTGGAGCGTTCTTCGCCACGAGGTCGAGGGCCTCGACGCCGAGGGCGTACTCCCGCAGCGCCTGGGACCGCTTGTGCTGCAAGCGGCGTCGGCGCAGGTCGGCGAGGCGCTCGGGGTCGGTGTAGTCGGCGCCGTAGATGATCCGCAGGTACTCCCGGCCGCGGACCTTCAGGCCCGGTTGCAGTTTCGGGCGGTCCTCCAGGACCGGCTTGACCACCATGCCCTCGCCGCCGGAGGCGCACAGGTCGAGCCACCAGCGGGTCGCCTCGTCCTCGTCGGGCGTGCCGAGCGCGACGAAGCGCCGCCGCGTCTCCAGCAGCAGCCCCGAGGCGTCGGCGGCGTTGAGCGCGTCGAGGACCTCCAGGTGCCAGTCGTGCCGGTGGTCGGCGAGGTTGCGGCCCTCGGTCGCGAGGACCTGGAACGGCGCGAGCCGCACGCCGTCGAGTCCCTCGGTCGGCCAGCAGTACCGCTGGTACGCCGCCGCGAACGCCTCCATGTTGGCGCGGCGCGAGGCGGTCCGCGCGGCGATCGCGGCCACGTCGAGGCCCCGCGCCGCGGCGGCGTCCAGGATCGCCGAGGCGGCCGGGAGCGCGGCGAGGCCCGCGGCGGCGACGCCCGCGAACTGGTCCTCGATGAGGTCGCGGGCCTTCGCCGACCAGGGGAGCAGCTCGCAGTCGAGGAGCATCCAGTCGGTGTCGAGGCGGTCCCACAGGCCCGCGGCCGCGGCGGCGTCGGCGACGCGGCCGAGCAGGTCGCCGGTGAGCGCCTCGTCCTGGAAGAACGCGCGGCCGGTCCGCGTCAGGAGCGCGCCCCACGGCGCCGCGTCGAGTCCGAAGCGGCGCCCCGCGGTCGCCTCGTCGCGGCACACGAGCGCGACGGCCCGCGAGCCCATGTGCTTCTCCTCGCACACCACCCGCTCGGCGCGCCCGCGGTACTGCGCGAACGCCTGCGCCGGGTGCTCCAGGTAGCCGTCCATATCGGAGGCGTCGACGGGGGCTATGGTCGGCGGCAGGTAGACCAGGCGCCGCGGGTCGTCCGCGAAGCGGCTCATGACCTCCAGCGCCGCCGCCGCGTTCTCGGCCCGCACCTTCACCGTGCCGACGAGCCCGGTCTCCAGGTGCCGGTCCCCGGTGACGTCGGTGATGTCGAGGGTCGCCGCGTCCCGCTCGGCCGCGGCGGGGACGAGCGGGCGGGCCGGCTCGTACCACTCGCGCTCGGCCTCGACCGCGACGAGCTCCCGCTCCGGGTAGCGCAGCGCGGTGAGCCTCCCGCCGAAGCAGGCGCCGGTGTCGAGGCAGATCGTGTTGTTGATCCACTGGGGATCGACGGTCGGGGTGTGGCCGTAGACGACCGCGGCCGCGCCGCGGTACTCCTCGGCCCACGGCAGGCGCACCGGCAGCCCGAACTCGTCGGTCTCGCCGGTGGTGTCGCCGTACAGCGCGAACGAGCGCACCGCGCCCGAGGCGCGGCCGTGGAACTCCTCCTTGAGGCCCGCGTGCGCGACGACGAGGTTCCCGCCGTCGAGCAGGAGGTGCGCCCGCAGCCCGTCCATGAAGGACCGGGCCTCCTCGCGGAACGCCGCGTCCTCGGCGCCGAGCTGCTCCAGCGATTCGGCCAGGCCGTGCGCGACGGTGACCTTGCGGCCGTTGAGGGCCCGCACGAGCTTGTGCTCGTGGTTGCCCTGCACGCACAGCGCCGTCCCGGCCGCGGCCATGCCCATGACCAGGCGCAGCACGCCCGGCGTGTCGGGCCCGCGGTCGACCAGGTCGCCCACGAACACCGCCTTGCGGCCCTGCGGGTGCGCGGCGTTCACGGCGCGGCCCCGGTCGTCGCGCTCGATCGCCCAGCCCAGTTCCGCGAGCAGCGCTTCGAGTTCGGCGCGGCAGCCGTGCACGTCGCCGATGAGGTCGAACGGGCCGGTCTCCTCCTTGCGGTCGTTCCAGGACTTCTCGGTCACGACCCGCGCGGCGGCGACGGCCTCGGCCCCGTCGAGGTGGTGGACGCGCCGGAAGCCCTCCTTCTTCAGGTGCTTGAGGCTGCGCTTGAGGTCGCGGTGGTGGCGGCGCACGACGGACTCGCCGAAGTCCCGGTCCGGCCGGGACCGGTTGCGCGCCGCGGCCACCGACGGCTCGACGTCGAGGACGACCGCGTCCACGAGGACGTGGTGCGACCGCGCGAGATCGACCAGCTCGGCGCGGGCGCGCTCCTGCACGTTCGTGGCGTCCACGACGGTGAGCAGCCCGAGCCGCAGCCGCGTCCCCACGATGTGGTGGAGCAGCTTGAACGCCTCGCCCGTCGCCGCCTGCGCGGTCTCGTCGTCGGCGACGAGCCCCCGGCAGTAGTCCGAGGAGATCACCTGCGTGGGCTTGAAGTGCGTCGCCGCGAACGTCGACTTCCCGGAGCCGGAGACGCCGATGAGGACCACGAGGGACAGTTCGGGGACGCTGATCGCCTGCGCGGCAGGCATGGTCGCATCAGTCACGGTCGGATCAGGCACGGTCGAACACCCCCATCTGGGTCGGGGTCCCGGCCTCGGGGTCGACGGTGCCGACCCCCTCGATCCGGACCCGGTAGCCGTAGCGGTCGGCGACCGCGCCCGCCCACGCGGCGAACTCGGCCCGGTCCCACTCGAAGCGGTGGTCGGCGTGGCGCATCTCGTGCCCGCCCATGCCGTAGCGGGCGTTGAACTCGGCGTTCGGGGTCGTCACGACGACGGTGCGCGGCCGGGCCTCGCCGAACACGACCCGCTCCATCGCGGGCAGCCGCCCGGGGTCGAGGTGCTCGACGACCTCCATGAGGACCGCCGCGTCGTAGTCGGCGAACCGCTTGTCGCGGTAGACGACCGAGCCCTGGACGAGCGTGAGGCGCGAGCGGCGCCGCTCGCTCATCCGGTCGGTCCGCAGCGCCCGCTCGGCCATGCCGATCGCGCGGGACGAGACGTCGGCGCCGGTGATCCGCGTGAACCGCGGGTCGTCCAGGAGCGCGGCGATGAGTTTGCCCGAACCGCACCCGAGGTCGAGCACCGAGGCCGCGCCGGACGCGGCGAGCGCGTCTACGACGGCGCCGATCCTGATGCGGTGCAGCGGGAGCGACTGCTCGGCCGTCTCGGCGTCCTCCGCGAGGTCCGCTTCGGGCCCGGCGGTCTCGGCGAGTTCGGCGAGCCGGTCGAACGCGGCCCGCTCGTACGACTTCCGGTGCGCCAGATAGCGGGCGGCGATGAGGCCGCGCAGCGGGTGGGCGGCGAGCCACTCGCCGCCGGAGCGCACGAGTTTGTCGACCTCGCCGATGTCGACCCAGTAGTGCTTCGCGTCGTCGAGCACCGGCAGCAGCACGTACAGCTGGCTCAGCGCATCGGAGAGCCGCACCTCGCCGCGCAGGCGCACGTCCACGTACCGCGAGTCGGCGTCGAAGCCCGGCAGCGGCACCGCCTCGGCCCGGACCTCCCACCCCAAGGGCGCGAACAGGTCCCGCACCAGCTGCGGCCCGCCCGTGCACGGGACGGCGGGCAGCCCGATCTCCAGGGGCAGCGCCGCGGCGGCCAGCTCCGGCCGGTCCTCGCTGACGCCGGTCCGGGCGGTGGAGAAGACCTTCCCGAGGGCCACGGCCAGGAGCGAGGAGGCCGCGTAGGGCCGGTCGTTCACATACCGGCTCAGGGAGTCCCCGCCGGAGGAGCGCGCGTGCGAGCGCGCCAGGCGCGCGGCGTCGACCTCCAGCAGGAGCGCCGCCGTGCACCGGTCCTCGCCCGCCTCCGGATAGCACACCCACGCGGTCCCGAAGGTCTGCTCGAACGACTGGACCCGGTCGGGGTGCTTGCGCAGCAGGCGACCCAGGTCGGTCGCGGGCCTCGCGGTGGTGGTGATCGTCAGCAGCACCTGCCGATCATGCCACCCGGTCCGCACCCGCAGCGACCTGGTTTCCCGAGGCCCGCGGGCCCGGCGCGGCGGGTCTCACGCCGTGTCCAGGAACGCCCTGATGCCGGAGACCACCAGCTCGTGGTCGTCCATCGAGGACAGGCCCGAGGCGGTGACGGCCGCGACGACGCCGACGCCGCGCACCCGGACCGGGAAGGAACCGCCGGTGACCGCGTACACGGCCGGGTCGAGCCACCCCGTCGCGCCCGGGTCCACGCCCTTCGCCTTGAGCCGCTCGTTGACCAGCGCGCTGCTCGCCTCCATGCGGAGCACGACCGCCGACTTGCGCGCGATCCACGACTCCTGGTCCGGCCCGCTGCCGGGCAGGGCCGCGCGGAACAGGATCAGGCCGGGGCGCCTGACGTCGACGCCCACGCCGTGCCCGGCGTCCCGCGCGATCGCGGTGATGCGCGAGCCGAGCGCCCACGCGTCGTCGTGGTCGAACCGGTCGAAGACGAGGTCCCGCTCCTGCTGCTCCAGCGCGGTGATCAGATCGGCCATGAACGCTCCCCGGTGCTCCGCGGCCCCCGGCCGGGGCGCCGTCCTCCAGGAGCGTAGCCGCCGGAGCGTCGCCTCGGCCCCCGGAAGCGTCCTAGCCGTCGAAGGCCGCGAGCTTCGCCCGCACGGCCTGCGCGTCGGGGTGGTGCAGCTCGTCGAGGATCGCCAGGCCCCGCTCCCAGGTGCGGCGGGCCGCGGCGCGGTCGCCGTGCTCGGCGTGGGCGTCGGCGAGCTTGAGGACCGTGGAGGCCTCCTCGTGGCGGTTGCCGAGGTCGCGGTAGAGGTCAAGGGACGCATGGAAGTGCGCGACGGCCTCGTCGTGCCGCCCGAGCCCGCGGAGCGCGTGGCCGAGGCTGTCGAGGGTCGCGGCCTGGCCGTGGCGGTCGCCGGTGGTGCGCATGAGGGCCAGCGCCTCCTCGCAGTACCCGATCGCCTGGGCGTGGTCGCCCGCGAGCGTGTGGTTCCAGCCGATCGCGTTGAGCGCGTTGGCCTTGCCGACCTGGTGTCCGACACGGTGGTACAGGTCCAGCGCCCGCAGGTCGCTGCCGACGGCCTCGGCGAACCGGCCCTGCCGGTGCAGCAGCCGGGCGTGCACGTACCAGGTGTGCCCCTGCTCCAGGAGGTCGCCGCGCTCGCGGCACAGCGCCTGCGTCCGGTCGAGGATCGCGGCGGCCTCGTCGCCGCGGTCGAGGCAGCTCAGGGCCTCGGCGAGCAGGCGGCCGGTCTTGACCTGGGCGCGGACGTCGCCGAGCCTGCGGGCGGCCTCGATCGCGACGCCGAAGACGGCGGCCTGCTCGTGGCGGCGACCGCGGTCGAGGTAGTCGCGGAGGGTCCACGCGAGCTGCCAGCAGTGCCGGTCGTAGCCGTGCTCGGCGGCGAGGCCGACCGCGGCCGTGAGGACCGCGCTCTCGGTGTGGAACCAGGCCATGGCCTCGGCGGCGTCCGCGAACGCGGCGGGGGCGGTCCCGTCGAGGGCCGGGACGAGGTCGAGCGGGTCGCGGTGGGGGTCGAGGAGGAGGTTCGCGGCGTGCGCGGTGTGCAGGCACTCGTCGAGGAGCCTGCGCACCGCGCCACGGCGCTCGGCCGAGGCGAGTTCGGCGGCGTAGGCCCGGGTGAGGTCGTGGAAGCCGAAGCGGCCGGGGCCGGACTCGTTGAGGAGGTTCGCGCGGGTCAGCTCGGTGAGCAGGAGCCGGGTCTCGCGGGCCGGGGCGGCGGCGACGGCCGCGGCCCCGGCGAGCGCGAATGTCGGTCCGGGGTGGACGCTGAGGAGCCGGAACAGCCGCGCCGCGGCCGGAGTGAGGTCGCGGTAGGAGCAGGCGAACACCGTGCGCAGGTCGGTGCTCCCGTCCGGGTCGGCGAGCGCGTCGAGTCGCCGCTCCGCGGGCCGCAGCTCCTCCGCAAGGGCCGCAAGGGGAAACGCCGGGTCGTTGACGGCCCGCGCGGCGGCGACGGCGAGCGCGAGCGGCAGTCCGGCGCACGAGGCGATGATCTGGCCGAGGGCCTCGGGCTCAGCGGCGGCCCGCCGGTCGCGCAGTCGCCGGCGCATGAACCGCTCGGCGTCGGCGGTGCCGAGGACGGCCAGGCGCAGCGGCCTGGCGCCGGCGGCGGTGAGCGCGGAGAGGCGGTCGCGGCTGGTGACGAGGACGAGACCCCCGGCGGTGCCGGGCAGGAGCGGGCGCACCTGGGCGGCGTCGCGGGCGTTGTCGAGCACCATGAGGACGCGCTTGTCGGCGAGGGTGCTGCGCAGGAGCGCGGACCGAGCGTCGGCGCCCTCGGGGAGGTGCCCGGCGGGGACGCCGAGCGCGTCGAGGACGGCGTGCAGGGCCTCGCCGGGGTCCATGGGCGCCGCGGCGGGGTCGAAGCCGCGCAGGTCGAGGTGGATCTGGCCGTCGGGGAACTTCGCGGCGACGCGGTGGGCCCAGTGGAGCGCGAGGGCGGTCTTGCCGATCCCGCCGGGCCCGGACAGGACGGCGACGGCCTCGCCGCCGTCGGCGAGCAGTCCGTCGAGTGCGTCCAGTTCCGTTGCGCGCCCGGTGAAGTGCGCGGACGCGGCGGGGAGCTGCCGGGGGACCGGAGCGAGCCGCGCGCGGGCGGCGGGCTGGAGCCCGGGGTCGTCGGCGAGGATGCGCCGGTGCATGAGCCGCAGCTCCCTGTCGGGTCCCGTGCCGAGTTCGTCCATAAGGGTCTCGCTGGTCTCCTGGAAGACCGCGAGGGCCTCGCTGCGCCTGCCGGAGCGGAACAGCGCGAGCATGAGCTGCGCGGCGAGGTGCTCCCAGAGCGGCTGGCGCGCATGCCATGTCCGCAGCTCGCCGACGAGATCGGCGTGGCGTCCGAGGTCGAGTCCGGCGGCGACGTACCGCTCGAACGCGAGGTCGCGCCGCTCGCGCAGCGGGGTGCGCACTTCCTCGAACCTGCTGCTGCCCTCGACGTCCTGGAAGGGTTCGGCGCGCACGAGCGCGAGCGCGGCCCGGTACGCCTCGGCCGCGTCGGCCAGCCGCCCCTCGTCCCGCGCCCGCTGCGCCGCCGCGGCGTGCAGGTCGAACTCCCAGACGTCGAGCTCGCCGGGCGCGACCCGCAGCCGCAGGCCCTGGTCCCACACGATCCGCGGCTCGGGGTCGGCCGGATCGTGCAGGGCCGCACGGAGTTTGGAGACGTAGCCGCGGAGGTTCACCCCCGCGGACGGGGTCGGGTCGTCCCAGACGAGGTCCATGATCCGGGCGCGGCTGACGGGCTCGTCCGGGGCGGTCAGGAGCGCCGCGAGGACGGCGCGCTGGCGCGGGCCGCCGAGGGGGACCGTCCGCCCGCCGGTCTCGACCCGGAGCGGACCGAGTACCGAGAAGCGCATACGGCACAGCCTCAAAGGAATCGAGCCCCCGTCCGGTCCGCGCGGGGGCGTGTCCTCGCCGCGCGCCCGGCGGCCGCGGCGGCTCCCCGCACTCGGCTCCGGTGTCGGCGTCGAGTCCGAAAGGGGCAGCGGCCACTATATCCGCGCCGGGCGGGCGCGTCGACGCGGCGTCGCCCGGCTCCCGCGGCGTGGGGAGCCGGGCGACGGCGGCCGAGCAGCCGTTCCAGGGCGGTCGCGCCTCAGCCGCAACCGCTTCCGCTATGCGCAGGAGTCGGCGGCGGCGAGGGCCTGGACCTCGGACAGCGCGGCCGCGTCGGGCTTCGCGTCCGCCAGGGCCGCGACGAGCGCGTCGGCGTCCTCGCCCGCGAGGATCTCCTCCACGCCCTCGTCGACGTGGACGTCCTCGTCGGCCGCGAAGGCCGCCGCGGACTTGACGGTCCCCTCGGACTCGCCGTTGCCGAGCGTGCCGCCGTCGAAGGGGATCTCGGAGCCCTCGCCGAGGCCGCGCCACTGGGCCGGGCGGGAGTCGCCGCCCTCGGTGCACACGGCCTCCTCCCAGCGGATCGCCATGACGTACTGGTGGCCGACCTCGACGCGCGGGAAGCCGTCGAGGGCCATCTCGATCGGGTCCTCGGCCTCGGCGTTGAAGTGCCAGCCGAGGGCCGAGTACTCCCAGGTCTCGGGGGCCGCCTGCGGGGCGCCCTCGCGCGACCACAGGACGTCCTCGACCACGAGCGAGACGGTGCGGCCGATGATGCCCTCGCCGCGGTCGAGCTCCTCGGCCTCCGGTTCGATCGCCTCCTCGGCCACGGCCTCCACGACGATCACGTGGTCGGCGTAGGTGACCCAGTCGGCGGCGGTGATGCTCGGGAGGTGGTCGCTGCCCTGCGCGAGCAGGACCTCCTCGGTCTCGGGTGCGGCCCGGTCCTCGGCCGGCGCGCCCAGGGCGGCGACGGCGACGCCGGTGGCGGAGGCGGCCGCGATGACGCCTGCCGCCGCTGCGATGCGGGTTCTGATGCGCACGGGTCCTCCTCAGTAGGTGGCGTTGATGTTCTCGATGTTGTTGGCCTGCAAGCCTTCTTCGTCGCTGGTCGGGGTCTCCATGCACCCGAGGAGCTCGTCGGTGTTGGACCGCATGGGGGAGGACTTGTTGCCGTGGAGCAGGCCCACGGCGTGCCCGGTCTCGTGGCAGGTCAGGCCCTTGACGTAGTGGCCCCCGCCGCGGATGCGGATGTACTGCTGGTCGCACTTGAGGGTGGACGCGGCGTTGTTGCAGAAGGTCACGCCGTCGGCGCTCGCGGACATGCCCACGGCGCTCTCCTCGTAGACGATGTCGGTCTCGGCGCTGCCGGAGAACTCGGGCGTCGTGTCGAGGGAGACGGTGAAGTCGGTGGGGCCGTAGACGCTGTTCATGACGCTGATGACGACGTTGCGGTCCTCGGTCTCCAGCATGTTGGTGCCGCCGCTGTCCATGTAGTACGTGAGGGCGGCGTTGTCGGTCTGGCAGGAGACCTGGCCGTCGGGGCCGCTCTCGCTGAAGCACCCGGACTGCTCGTACTGGGTGGGGTACATGTTGTCGGTGTACGCCGCCCAGGCGACTCCGGCCGTGACCGCCACGGTCGTGAAGACGGCGGCGGCCAGGCACACGGCCCTGACGCCCGACCGCTTCGCCGAAAGTATCGACATAGGACATTCCCTTCCGGCCGGTCCAGGGGCGACGCGGCCTCCGTCAGCGTAGGGAGCGGGCGGTACACGCGCCGTACACGAGACGTACAGACCGGCCGGTCCGCGCTCCCCGGGCCGTCGCGGGTCCTCGGGCTCCGCGAGCGAACGTCGAGCGGCCCCGGCGCGTCCGCGCCCGGATCACTGGAAATCCGGACGAAATACTGGTAAACCAGTACCGGAGCGGCGGCACCCGCGAGACGCAGAACACATTCGCTTGCAGAAATAGAGGCATCTACCTACATCGAGCCCTGTGCGGCGGCCCGCCGCGCGGAGCCGGACCCCCTGCCCCACCCCCGGCCCCCCGCGGCCGAACAACCGGAGGACCACATGACCACCCCCGACAGCACCAGATCCCGGCCGAGCTGGCGGACCGTCCTCATATGGACGGCGATATCCGTCGCCGCGGCCGCCGCATGGGGCGTCATCGCCCTGGCCCGCGGCGAAGAGGTCTCCGCGTTCTGGCTCGTCCTCGCGGCCCTCGGCTCCTACGCCATCGGCTACCGCTTCTACGCCCGCTTCATCGCCGTCAAGGTCCTGCGCGTCGACGACACCCGCGCCACGCCCGCCGAACGGCTCGACGACGGCGTGGACTTCCAGCCCACCGACCGCCGCGTCCTCCTCGGCCACCACTTCGCCGCCGTCGCGGGCGCCGGACCGCTCGTCGGCCCCGTCCTCGCCGCGCAGATGGGCTACCTGCCCAGCACCATGTGGATCATCATCGGCGCCATCTTCGCCGGGTGCGTCCAGGACATGGTCGTCCTCTTCATCTCCATGCGCCGCAACGGCAGGAGCCTCGGCCAGCTCGCCCGCGACGAGATCGGCCCGATCGGCGGCGCCGCCGCGCTCGTCGGCGTCTTCTCCATCATGATCATCCTGCTCGCGGTGCTCGCGCTCGTCGTCGTCAACGCGCTGGCCGCGTCGCCGTGGGGCACGTTCTCGATCGCGATGACCATCCCGATCGCGCTGCTCATGGGCTTCTACATGCGCACGCTCAGACCCGGCAGAGTGCTGGAGACGAGCCTCATCGGCGTCGCCCTGCTCGTCCTCGCGATCGTCGCGGGCGGCTGGGTCCAGGCCTCCTCGTGGGCCGACGCGTTCACCCTCAGCCCGCAGACCCTCGTGTTCTGCCTGGTGATCTACGGGTTCGTGGCCGCGGTGCTCCCGGTGTGGATGCTGCTGGCGCCGCGCGACTACCTGTCCACGTTCATGAAGATCGGCACGATCGGGCTCCTCGCGGTCGGCGTGCTCATCGTCGCCCCGGTCCTCCAGACCGAGGCCATCACCGACTTCGCCCTGGACGGCACCGGACCGGTGTTCTCGGGCAAGCTGTTCCCGTTCGTGTTCATCACGATCGCGTGCGGCGCGCTCTCGGGCTTCCACTCCCTCATCGCCTCCGGCACCACGCCGAAGATGATCCAGAAGGAGTCGCAGGTCCGCATGATCGGCTACGGCGCCATGCTGATGGAGTCGTTCGTCGCCGTCATGGCCCTCATCGCCGCGTGCATCCTCGACCCGGGCCTGTACTACGCCATGAACGCCCCCGCGGGCCTCCTCGGCACCACAGTGGAGTCCGCCTCGACCGCGGTCGCCAACCTGGGCTTCACCATCACTCCGCAGGATCTCCAGGCGGCCGCCGACGCGGTGGGGGAGGAGTCCCTCGTCGCCCGCACCGGCGGCGCGCCGACGCTCGCCGTCGGCATGTCGGAGATCCTCTCCTCGGTCTTCGGAGGCGACGGGCTCAAGGCCTTCTGGTACCACTTCGCCATCATGTTCGAGGCGCTCTTCATCCTCACCACTGTGGACGCCGGCACCCGCGTCGGGCGCTTCATGCTCCAGGACACCCTCGGCAACGTCTGGAAGCCCCTCGGCCGCGTCTCCTGGAAGCCGGGCATCTGGGCCACCAGCGCGGTCGTCGTGCTCGCCTGGGGCTACTTCCTCTACGCGGGCGTCAACGACCCGCTCGGCGGCATCAACCAGCTCTTCCCGCTGTTCGGCATCGCCAACCAGCTCCTCGCCGCCATCGCCCTCACCGTCGCCACCACCGTCCTCGTCAAGAGCGGACGCCTGAAATGGGCGTGGGTGACGGCTGTGCCGCTCGCCTGGGTCGCCGTCGTGACCCTCACGGCCAGCTGGCAGAAGGTCTTCTCCACCGACCCGCGCATCGGCTTCTTCGCCCAGCGCGAGCGCTACGCCGACGCCCTGGGCCAGGGCGAGGTCCTCGCCCCGGCGAAGGACCTCGACCAGATGCGGACCGTCGTCACCAACTCCACCGTGGACGGCGTCCTCGCGGCGTTCTTCGCGATCCTGGTGGTGATCGTCATCCTCAACGCCGCCTGGGTCTGCTGGCGCGCGGTCCGGGCGACCGAACCGCTCCCGTCCACCGAGGCCCCCTACGTCGAGTCGAGACTCCTCGTCTCGGCCGGGCGCTTCTCCTCCGCGAAGGACGCCGACCCGACCGAGGACCGCCCGTGACGGCCCGCCGCCTGCTCGGACTCGTCCGGTGGTACCTCCGGGAACTCACCGGCGAGTCCGCCTACGACCACTACCTGGAACGCCACCGCCTCGCCCACCCCGGCGTCCCCGCGATGCCCCGCCGCGAATTCGAACGCCGGCGCACCGACCGCGGGGACGAGCACCCACGGACCCGCTGCTGCTGACCCCCACCCCGAGTTCGGCGCGGCCGCACCACGACCGCGTCGAACTCGGCGATTCGGATCAGCGTGCGCAGAGGAGCACCCCACCGCTGCGCTCGCCCCACCCCTCTACCGGCGGAAGTACTCCTGCGCCCGCGCGATCAACTGCTCACGATCACGCGGCGGCACCGAGAACCCCTGGGCTCGCACGTGATCGACGAACGCCGCCGGGAGCCGCAAGTGGTACTTGCGCACGTAGTGCGGAAGGTCGATCCTCCAGATCCAGGTGTTGTCGCTCGCCAGCGACGAGCCCCCGATGATCTCTCCCCTTCCGTCGATCACGTCCTGAGTGGTCTCAGTGAAATCCACGAGCGGATGCCCGTGTTCGAGATACTCGGCGATCAGACCTTCATCGGGCTGCGCAGTCTCGGAGACGACATCATGAATGCTCCCCTGAGAAAAACTGCTGTTCGGGTCGAGTTCCGCGAAGAATCCAACCAGATTCATTGCACTCCTACAATGCATAGACGCTCACACCAGAGGCATTCGAAATTTCCTGAGCCACTCCAGATGCACCTGAATGGCATACGGGCAGTCTGATCGGCCCGCCGTGTGGTGGCGGGTCACAACCCCGGAATATATGCGATGTTCGCCCGGTATGGGGTACAGCGAAAGCCGTCGCCCTGCTCAGTGGACCGGAGCGGTCGCGGGCGGTGTGATTCCTTGGAGCCCTATGGCTTTGCGGATCGCCGATTCGCGCATCGGGCGGGGGAGGCGGGGGAGGAGTTTGGACAGGATTCGGGCGTTGGGGCTGCTGAAGTACTCGGCTTTCGGGTGGTGGTCGGTGACCGCGGCTGTGATGGCGCGGACCGTTCCGGTCGTCGGCTCGGGCTTCTGCTTGGCGCCCGCCTGCGCGGCCGCCGCCAGGTGGTTTCGGTAGAGCGCGAGGCGTTCGGGCGGGACCTGTGCTGCGCGTTGGGCTGCGGCGGCTTTGGTGAAGACCTCGGTGTCGACCAGGCCGGGGACGACGACGGAGGTCGGGATGCTCCAGGCGGCGAGTTCGCCGCGGAGTGCCGTCGTGAGGGAGTGGAGGGCGGCCTTGCTCGCGGAGATGGGGCCGTTCATGGGCATGGGGAGGTAGGCGGTCGGGGCGCCGACGTTGACGATTCGGCCGCGGCCCGTGCGGAGGAGGGGGAGGGCGGCCTTGAGGAGGCGGATCGGGCCGAGGACGTTGACGGCGAACTGGCGCAGGAGCTCGTCGTCGGGGACGAGTTCGAGCGGGCCCTGGACGATGACGCCCGCGTTGTTGACGACCGCGTGGAGGGAGCCGTGCTCGGCGGTGACGCGGTCGATCGCGGCGGCGACCGAGTCGGGGTCGGTGACGTCGAGGCGGAGTTCGCGGATGCCGTCGGCGCCGTCGAACGGGCCGTGGCCGGTGCGGCGCACGCCCGCGTAGACGAGGAAGCCGCGGCGGGCGAGTTCGAGGGCGGTCGGGGTGCCGATGCCGCCGTTCGCGCCGGTGAGGAGAACTGCGGGGGTGTCGTTCATGATCGCTCCAGAGGTATGAATGAACATGTAAGCTATGACGTGTATAAAGCTACATGTTGATGCGACCGCTGTCAAGCCCGGCCATCGGGGCGGCGGCTAGACTCGTCCGAGCTCCGACCGGCGGGGCCGAGGTCAGGAGGACAGCGATGTCGTTGCGGTACGCCCTGCTCGGGCTGCTCGCCGATGCCCCCGCGAGCGGGTACGACCTGACGCAGCGCTTCGAGAAGCAGCTCCAGCTGATCTGGCCCGCAAAGCATCCGCAGATCTACGGCGAACTCGGCAAGCTCGCCGACGCCGGGCTCATCACCGTGGACAGCGAGGGCCCGCGGGGGCGCAAGGTCTACCGGATCACCCCCGAGGGCCTCGCCGAGGTGCGGCGCTGGCTCACCGAGGTGCCCGTCGACCACACCGCCCGGCTCGAATCCCTGCTGCGCTCGCTCTTCTACTGGCTCATGGACCCGGAGGAATTGGGGGAGCACCTCGCCTCGGAGGCCGCGTTCTACCGCGCCGCCGCGGCCGGGTTCCGCGAGTACGCGGCGGCCAAGGACCGCGGCGAATACGGCGACGCGCCGTCCGTGAAGTCCATGCGCATGACGATCGAGGCCGGGATCAGGCTGTATGAGGCCCTTGCGGACTGGGCCGAGTGGGCGCAGGAGGCGCCGCGGCCCGGCGCGGGGGCCGACGACCGGTAGGGGTGGGGTGCGAACCGGGGCGAAGGCGGACGAAGTTGATTGACAGGTTTGTATCTGTATGCAAACCTTAATGAAATTCGCCCGACCTTTCGCAAAGGAGCGCGTATGCCCCTGAAAACCCTGTTCGCCGCCGCCGGGGCGCTGGCCCTGGCGCTGACGCTGTCGCTGGACACGCCGGCGCCCGCGGCCGAGGAGCACGACCACCCCGACGACATCCTGACGCTGACCGTCATCACCGACCCCACGCCCGAGCAGCTGGAGGCCGCCGCGAACGACGACCCCGGCGTGTCCGCGCAGCGCGCCACGGGGACCACCTACCCGCCGGACATCGACGGGAACGTGCCGACGTACTACGGCGGCGACTGCTACGACAACGTCCTCGCCTACGCCACCTGGTGGTCCGTGGGCGACTGGTACATCGTCTACGACAAGTGCGAGATGGAGCGCTACGGGGCGGGCCAGTCCGACTGGGACCGCGTCGGCGCGCACGAGAAGGCGCACACCGACGGCTGGGGCCACGGCGAGGAGCCGCGGGCGCTGAACGCGGCCTTCGATCCCGGCATCGTCATCTGCCGCTGCTAGCAAGAGAGAGCGCTCTCTGTGGTTCGCCCGCAGGGAGCGCCCTCACCGCCCGGCGGTGACCTCCTCCCGCATCAGGGCCTTGACCAGGCGTCCGATCCGGAACGTCAGCAGGATGAGCACGAGCCCGTTGAGGGCGTGGACCAGGAACAGCGACTGCCCCCATAGGGTGCCGGGGACGTTGACGAGGGCCAGGCCGTGCTGGAGGAGCACGAGGAGGGTGCCGAGGGCGGTGAGCCACACCGGTTTCGGGCCGAGGCGGGCGGCGAGGGCGAGGAGGATCGCCGCCGCGTACAGGTACAGGAGCGCGTCGCCGTTGCGGAAGTGCAGCTCGAAGCCGGGGCCGATGCCGCCGCCGTAGCCGACGCCGAACCCGGCGAGCGCGAACTGGACGACGAGCAGGACGAGCAGCAGGACCATCCACGCGCGCAGGATCATCGCGAAGGGCCGGTTCATGCGGGCACCGCCTTCGCGAGGGCCTTCTCGGCGCGCTTGGCGTCGACCGCGCGCTTGGCGAGGCGGGCGACGGCGAGCTGGATGAGGAGCACGCCGAGGCCGTTCGTGGCGTGGAGGGCGATGCCGACGCCGCCGGGGACGCCGTCGGTGCCGAAGCCGTACGCGAGCGCGCCCTGCATCCAGATCATGAACGTGGACAGGGCCGTGAGCAGCACCGCCTTGCGGCCGGGGCGGGCGATGAGCGCGAGGACCGTCGAGAGCAGGAGCCAGAACATGAGCATGCCGCCGTTGCCCGCGTGGACGATGAACCGCTCGATGCGCTCGCCGCCGGTGGAGACGGCGCCCCACCCGGCGAGTCCGATTTGGAGGACGAGGAGGACGACGACGAAGCGCGTCCATCCGAGGAAGACCAGTTTCACGCGGGCCAGTGTGCCGCCGCGCCCGCCGTCCCGGGATCGCCCGGGAGTTGTCAATCGGCCTACATCGCGGGAGGTACGGCCCGCTCGGGGCGTACCTCCCGGCGCAGGCGCAGCAGCACCAGTGCCGCCGCGGCCGCGGCGAGGTCCCCGGCCGCCAGGCCCGCCCAGATCCCGTTGGGGCCCAGAGGACTCAGCGCCAGCACGGCGGGGATCTTGAGGACCAGAAGTGTGCCGATGGAGATGAGGTACGAGGGCCCCGGGGCGCCGACGGCCTGGAAGTACGCGGAGACCAGCAGCGGCACCCCGGAGGCGGCGATGCCGATCGCGATGAGCCGCAGCGCGGTCGCGGCCTCGGGGGAGGCCGTCCCGAGGAGCGCGGTGGTGATCGGCCCGGCCAGGAGCGCGGTGAGCGCCGCCGCGGCGGCGCTGTAGGCGAGCGTGGTGCGCAGGGCCAGCGTCCTGGTCCGCACGACCCGGTCGGCGCGGGCGCGGCCGGTGTTGAAGCCGACGATCGGCTGCATGCCCATGCTGATGCCCTGCTGGGGCATGACCGCGAAGACCTGGACGCGCGCGGCGACCGCGTACGCGGTGACGGCCGCAGCGGCTCCGAGGAGGTTGTTGACCAGGAGCGTCAGCGCGGTCGCGCCGAGCCCGGCGAGCATCGACGGGGCGCCGACCGCCAGGAGCGACCGGAGCGTGGGCCAGTGGGGGAGCAGGTGGGCGGCGCGCACGCGGTAGGGCCGGTCGCGCTGCCAGAAGAAGAACCACAGGGCCATCGCGGCCGAGACCGCCTGCCCGCCCGCGGTGCCCAGGGCCGCGCCGCGCACGCCCATGCCGAACCCGTAGATGAGGACCGGGTCGAGGACGATCTGCACCAGGACCGGCACGACCCACTGCATCGTCGCGAACCGAAGGCGCCCTTCGGCTCTCATGAGGCTGGAGAACCCGGTCCCGACGAGGGTCGAGGCGAGGATGACGACGGCGTAGTCGCGGGCGTACCCGCGCATCTCACCTTCCGCGCCGAGCGCCGTCAGCAGCGGTCCGAGGCACGCCAGGCCCGCGACGGCCATCGCGAGCGCGCCGGTCCAGAACAGCAGGAACGCGTTCCCGGCCGCCCGCGCCGCGCCGGCCGCGTCCCCCGCGCCGAGCCGCCGCGACACCAGCGACGCCCCGCCGACCCCGACGGTGGTCGACAGGGCGCTGAGGACGAGGAGCACGGGCGCGACGAGGTTGACCGCGCCCATCGCGGTCGGGCCGACGCCGTGGGCCACGAACGCGGCGTTGGTGAGCGCGTAGATCCCGTAGATCCCCACGGACATCGTCGCCTGCGCGGTGCCGTGCCACAGGAGCCGCCCGACGGGGGCGTCGGCGAGCGCCCTGACGCCCTCGGCGGTGCGGGCGGTCACGAGTCGAACCGGGCCATGAGTCCTTCGAGCTGCCCACGCGCCCAGTCGTACTGCTTCGTGTCGGTGTGCCCGCGGTAGTCGGTCTCGATGACCATGACGAGCAGGAGATACAGCCCGTAGAGGCGGCGCCGCCTCCGCTCGGTCGCGGTGAGCGGCCCGCGGCCCCAGCCGCGCCCGAACGCCTCGGCGTCGGAGATCGCGGGCAGCTCGGCGCCGCAGAACCCGGCCTCCATGAGCGGGTCGCCCCAGAAGGCCCGCTCGTGGTCGATGACGCACACGATGCGGCCGTCGCGGACCATGGCGTTGCTGGGCCACAGGTCCCATTCGACGAAGCGCGGCTCGGTCACCTCGTCGAGGCTGTCGGCGTGGGCCGCAAGGATCTCCCGGATCGCGTCGTACCCGAAGCCGAGGTCCACGCCGCGGCGCTCGCCGTCGGCGAGGACGTCCTCGGCCATGCTCCCGAACGCCTCCCGCCACGTGCCGAAGCGGGGGTCCAGGAGGGGCCCGAACCCGGCGCCTTTGATGCCGTTGAGCCGCGAGTTGAGCGCTCCCAACTGCTCCCAGTAGTCCGCGAGCGCCTCCGGGGACAGCGAGTCCTGCACGATCCCGATGTTCTCGGCGTCGATGTACGGCATGAAGAAGTACGGGGCGTCGCACAGCTCCAGGCTCGCGTCGGCGAAGTGCACGTCGGGGACCGGCACGTCGGCGTGCTCGCGGATGAGCGCGAGGGACGCGAGCTCGATGCCCATGGCGCCGCGCTCGTACGTCATGACCTCGACGCCCGGCGGGGGCGCGATCTTGAGGACGACCCGCGAACCGTCGCGCAGGCGCAGCAGGTACGCGACGTTGAACCAGCCGTGCCCCAGCTCCTCGAAGAAGTCCCCGCCGACGGGAGCCCGGTCCTCGCCGTAGGCGCGGGCGGCCATGGCGCGCAAGATCTCCGGGCTCTGGCGGTTCTTGGTGATGCTCTCCATCAGGGGTGGTCCTCTCGCAGGGTGATCCGCCGGACGGCCTCGGCGACGATACTCGGGTCGCAGGGCTCGGTGTCGAGCGCGCGGTGGATGGTGAGGCCCTCGATGAGCGCGTCGACCATCCGCGCGGTGGCGGGGTCGAAGTGGCGTTCGAGGGCGGCGCGGGACCGGGCCATCCACGCGTTCGTGAGCGCCCGGAACGCGGGCTCGCGGGCGGCGAGCGTGTACAGCTCGTGGGTGAGGACGAGGTCCCGCTGGGTCCCGAACACGCTGTCGGTGATGATCGCGACGACGGCCTCCGCGGCCGCCTCGGGCCCGTCGGCCGCGGCCATGGCCGCCTCGAACCCGTCGCTGACGGCGGTCCCGAAGCGCGTGAACGCCTCCCGGAGCAGCTCGTCCATCCCGGCGAAGTGGTAGGTCATCGAGCCGAGCGGGACGTCCGCGGCGGCGGCGACCCTCCGGTGCGAGGTGCCCGCGACGCCCGCTTCGGCGATGACGTCGAGGCACGCGGCGATGATCCGCTCCCGCCGGTCGGGGTCGCGGCGCCGGGCCCGGGGCTCAGTCAACGGTCCGGATCACCTTGGCGGGGTTGCCGACGGCGACGACGTTCGCGGGCAGGTCCTTGACGACCACCGCGCCCGCGCCGACCACGGTGTTCTCCCCGATGGTGACGCCGGGGCAGACGATCGCGCCGCCGCCGATCCACACGTTGTCGCCGATGGCGATCGACTTGGCCGCCTCCAGCTTGTCGCGGCGCGGGCCCGGCTCGACCGGGTGCGTCGGGGTCAGGAGCTGCACGTTCGGGCCGATCTGGACGTCCTCGCCGATGACGATGGGCGCCACGTCGAGCGCGACGAGCCCGTAGTTCGCGAACGACCGCGCGCCGATCCGGATGTTGGACCCGTAGTCGACGTACAGGGGCGGGCGGATGAACACGCCCTCGCCGACCTCCCCGAGCAGCTCCTCCAGGTGCTTCCGCGCGGCCGCGTAGTCCTCGGTGAACTCGGCCCGGTACCGCTCGGCGAGCACGGCGGCGCGCGCCATGAGCGCCTCCAGCTCGGGGTCGTCGGCGAGGTAGTAGTCCCCGGCGAGCATCCGCTCGCGCATCGTCCGGTCGTCCCCGGCGAAGTGGTCGGTCATGTGGACGACCGTACACTACGGGTGTACGGTCGTCCACACCTCAGGCGGCCAGACTCCGGAACCCGCTGCGGTGGAACACCAGCGGCCCGGCCCCGTCCGAGTGCTCCACCGCGTGCAGCCGCAGCAGCACGATCACGTGGTCGCCCGCCTCGACCTCCCGGTACACCGAGCAGTCGAAGCGCGCGAGCCCGTCGTCCAGGGTCACCGCGCCCTCGTCCGTGGCGCTCAGCGCCAGTCCGGCGAACCGCGTCGCCGGGTCCCCGGCGAGCTGGCGGCACACCGACCCGTGGTGGTCGGCGAGCACCGTCAGGCCCAGGTGCCGGGCCCGGCGCAGGTCCGGCCAGGTCTTCGAGGACACGGCGATCGAGAACGACACGAGCGGCGGGTCCAGGCTCACCGACGTGAACGAGCTCGCCGCCAGGCCGGTGACCCGCCCGTCCACGGCGGCGGCCACGGCCACCACCCCGGTCGGGAACGCGCCGAACGCCTCCCGCAGCCGTCGCGGGTCGAGGTCCTGGTTGGTGGTCAGGGACATGGGGTGCCTCCTAGGGGCCGATTCAGTTGGCGAACGGGACGGCCGCCGCCCGGGCGCGCGGCGGCGCCGGGTGCGACCACAGGCCGCGCCGCTCCAGCTCCGGCAGCACGCCTTCGCCGAACCAGTACGCGCCCTCCAGATGCGGGTAGGCCGAGAGCACGAACTCCTCGATCCCGACCCGCCGGTACTCCTCGATGAGGTCCGCGACCTCGGTGTGCGAGCCGACCAGCGCCGTCCCCGCGCCGCCGCGCACCAGCCCGATCCCCGCCCACAGTCCAGGATGGATCTCCAGGCCGGACTTGCTGCCGCCGTTCAGGTCCAGCATCCGGCGCTGGCCCTCGGACTCCGAGCGCCGCAGCCCCGCCTGGACGCGCGCGATGTCGTCCTCGCCGATCCCGGCCAGCAGCCGGTCCGCCTCGGCCCACGCCTCGGCGCTCGTGTCGCGGTTGATCACGTGGACGCGCAGCCCGAACCGGATCGCCCGCCCGCCCGCGAGCTCCTTGATCCACGCCACCTTCTCCGCCACGGCCGCAGGCGGTTCGCCCCAGGTCAGGTACACGTCCGCGTGCTCGGCCGCGACCCGCCCGGCCGCCGGTGACGACCCGCCGAAATACACGTCCGGCACCGGATCGGGGACCTGCGCGAGCCGCGCGCCCTCCACGCGCAGGTGCTTCCCCTCGAAGTCCACCGTCTCCCCGGCCCACAGGCGCCGCACGATGTGCAGGAACTCCCCGCACCGCTCGTACCGGGCCTCCTTGTCCTCGAAGTCCCCGTACATGCGCTGCTCGTGCGATTCGCCGCCGGTGACGACGTTGAGCAGCAGCCGCCCGCCCGTCAAGTGCTGGAACGTGCCCGCCATCTGCGCGGCCAGGAACGGCGAGACGACCCCGGGGCGGAACGCCACCAGGAACTTCAGCCGCGCCGACACCTGCGAGAGCATCGCCGTGGACACCCAGGCGTCCTCGCACCACGCGCCCGTCGGCGTCAGCGCCGCCGCGAACCCGTTGTCCTCGGCCGCCCGCGCGACCTGGCCCAGGTACGACACCGACGCGGGCCGGGACGACGCCCCCGCGCCGACCCCGTGGCCGCCGTCCACGACCTGGCGGCCGTCGCCGCCGTTCGTCGGCAGGAACCAGTGGAACTGCAACGCGCTCAACGCTTCTCTCCTCACAGTTGTCCGTGGCGCGGCGGCGGCGCCCCGTCGAGGGCCCACCGGCCCAGATGCTGGACCTTCCACGCCGCCGGGTCGTGCAGGGTGTGGACGCGGGCGTTGCGCCAGTGCCGGTCCAGGTTCAGGCCCGCCAGCGCGCTGCGCGTGCCCGCGACCTCGAACACCCGGCTCGCGGTGTCCACCGCGGCCTTCGCGGTCGCCGCCCGCGCCGCCGCGACCGCCAGCGACGCCCGCGCCGCCGACTCCTCCGTCAGGTCCGCGTTCGCCTCGTCCACAGCGGACGCCGCCTCCTTCAGCAGCGCCTCCGCGCCGCGCAGCGCCAGCTCCATCTCCCCGAACGCGCGCACCGTGAGCGGGTCGTCCGCGGCCCGCTCCACGCCCGCGTCCGGGTACGGCCGCGACTTCGTGCGCACGAACTCCGCGGCCTCCTCCAGCGCCGCCCGGCCGATCCCCGCGTCGATCGCCGCGTGCAGGACCTGTGCGAACGCGCCGTACGTCTGCGGAGCGTCGAACGTGGACGCGTACGGGGTGATCCACTCGTCCGCGACCGCGACATTCTGGAGCCGCACCGTCCCGCTCGCGGTGGTGCGCTGGCCGATCCCGTCCCAGTCGTCCACGACCTCCACGCCCTGCGCGTCGCGGCGCACCCACGCCACGTGCATCGGGCCCTCGACCCCCAGGTGCGTCAGCACCGGGATCCAGTCGGCGAACAGCGCGCCCGTGCAGTAGTACTTGGTGCCGTTCAGCCGCCACCGGCCCGGCCCGTCCGGGGTCAGCGCCGTGCGGTGGTCCCGCACGTGCTTCGTCCCGAACTCGGTCTGCGCGTTCCCGAACCGCTTGCCGCGCAGCACCTCCGCGAACAGCCGCCGCTGCTGCTCCCCGTCGCCCCGCAACCGCAGCTGGTTCACGTACACGAAGTGGCTGTGGGGGATCTGCGCGATGTTCGGGTCCCCCTGCGCGAGCAGGCGGAACACCTCCGCGACCACCGAGGTCGGCAGGTCCGCGCCGCCGTGCGCCTGCGGCACGGTGATCGCCAGGAGCCCCGAGGCCGCGAGCCGGTCGACCTCGGCGTACGGGAGCGTCCGGCGGGCGTCGCGCTCGGCGGCGCCCGCCGCGAACTCCCCGGCCAGCCCCGACGCCGCGCCCAGTGCGGCCGCGGCGTCGAGGACGCTACAGACGGGGTCGCTCACGGCACCCGCTCCAGTTCGGCCGCTTCGAGCTCGCGCACGATCGGCAGCACGTGCCGCCCGAAGTGCTCGACGTCCTCCAGGTAGTGCAGGAACCCCAGGAGCAGCAGGTCGGCGCCGCGCCGCTTGTACTCCAGGATGCGGTGCGCGATCTGCTCGGGCGTCCCGACCAGGCCCGTGCGGAACCCGTCGTTGTACTGCACCAGGTCCTCGAAGCCCGAGTCCTGCCACATGCCCTGCCCGTCCCCGGTGGACTGCCCGGCCTGCTTCACGGCCGCCCCGAAGCCCGCCACGGCCTCCCGGTCGGCCTTGTCCACGATCTCCCGCAGCACCGCCCGCGCCTCGGCCTCGGTCTCCCGCGCGATGAGGAACCCGTTGACGCCGAAGCGGACCGCGCGCCCGTGGACCGCGGCCACCTCCCGCACGTCCCGGATCTGCGCCTCCACGCCCTCGGGGGAGTTCCCGTTCGCGAAGTACCAGTCCGAGACCCGCCCGGCCATGCCCCGCGCGTCGAGCGAGTTGCCGCCCTGGAACACCTCCGGATGCGCCCGCCCCTCCCCGCTCACGGGCTTCGGCTTCAGGTCGAAGTCGTGCAGCCGGTAGAAGTCCCCGCTCAGCTCGGCGTGCTCGCTCGTCCAGATCTCCTTGAGGTACCGGATGAACTCCTCCGAGCGCCGGTACCGCTCGCCGTGCTCCAGCCACGGCTCGCCGAGCTTCGTGAACTCGTCCTTGAACCAGCCCGAGACCACGTTGACCGCGGCCCTCCCGCCCGAGAGCTGGTCGGCGGTGGCGATCCACTTCGCGAGGACCCCCGGGTGCCACAGCCCCGGATGGACGGCGGCGATCACCTTGAGCCGCTGCGTCGCCAGCAGCAGCGCGAGGCTGAACGAGGTGGACTCGTGCTGGTACGCGGCCCCGTACGAGGCGATGTAGCGGACCTGCGAGAGCGCGTACTCGAACCCCGACTCCTCGGCGAGGCGGGCGAGTTTCACGTTGTACTCGTAGCTCCAGTCGGTGCGCTGCTCGATCTTCGAGACCACCAGGCCCCCCGAGACGTTCGGGACCCAGTACGCGAATTTCAGCGGCTCAGTGGACGGCGTGCTCATGTGCGGCTCCAGAGAAGGGGATCGGAACGGATCGAAGAAGAACGGTCACGTGTACCAGGTCGGCTCGGGCAGCTCGCCCGTCAGCGCGTACCGGCCCACCTCGGCCCGCTTGTGCGCCACCGGGTCGTGCAGCGAATGCGTCCTGATGTTGCGCCAGAACAGGTCCAGGCCCACCGCGTTCGCGCTGGCCCGCGCGCCCGTCACCTCGAACACCCGCGTGCCGATCTCCAGCCCCGCGTCGATCGCGGTCTGCTTCGCCGCCGCGATGACCACCGCGGCCTCGCCCCGCTCCTCGGGCGTCACGTCGTCGGCGTGGGCGTTGATCGCCTCGATGAGCCCCGCGGCCCGCTCCGCGAGCGCCTCGGCGGCCCACAGCTTCGACTGGAGGTCCCCGTACGCCTCCTGCACGTAGAACTCGTCGATCCCGCGCTCCTTGCGGTCCGCGGCGTACGGCCACGCCCGGGTCTTCTCGCGCGTGTACGCGGCGGCCGTCTCCAGCGCGCCCTGGGCGATCCCGAGGTAGAAGTTGGTGAACACGAGCTGGATCAGCGGCACGTTCAGCGTGTTGTAGGTGCGCGGCACGAACTCGTACCCGTCCGCGCGCGGGACGTACCCGGCCGCGGCGGCCCACGGGACGCGCACGTTCTCGATGACCGCCGAACCGGACTCGGTGAGGCGCTGGCCGAGGTTGTCCCAGTCGCCGGCGAAGACGATGCCGTCCTGGTCGGTGGGGACGATCGCGAAAATGTGCTTGTCGGTGCCCTCCAGGACCCCTTCGAGCACGGTGACGTCGGAGACCTTGCCGCCGGTGGAGAACGTCTTGCGGCCGTTGAAGACCAGCTCGCCGTCCTCCTCGCGGATCACCAGGTCGTCGTCGCGGGGGTTGACGGCCCCGCCGAAGAACCAGCCCTCCTCGGCGGCCTGGCGCTCGACGGCCTCGATCTGCGCGGGGGTGCCGACCAGCCTTGCGGCCCAGGCCCACAGGTAGTGGTAGCCGAGGAGCTGCCCGATGGAGCCGTCGCCCGCGGCGACGGCCCGGATCACGCGGTACGCGGTGGTCCAGTCCTGCCCGCCGCCGCCGTGCTCGGCGGGGGCGAGGAGCGGGACGAGCCCGGCGTCCTTGAGCAGCTCGACCTCCGCGTACGGGGTCGCGCCCTCCCGGTCGCGCGCCACGGCGTCGACCGCGAGCCGCGCGGCCACCTCGCGGGCGCGGGCGACCCATCCGTCCGGCGTCGTCGGCCGCTTCGACCAGTCGGGCGCGTCCTGTCCGTTCGTCATTGTGCTGAACCCCTTCCTCGGAGTAGTCTTTTCCTATCAAGTTACTAGGAAATGCAATCGGGGAACAGCTCTCGACCATCGGATCGGCCGATAACCCCATCGGCCGCACCGAAGACCGGAGGCGGGCGGCGGATGCGCATCGAACAACTGGAGTACGTCGCGGCGGTCGCGCGGCACGGGTCGCTGCGGCGCGCGAGCGAGCACCTGCACGTGTCGCAGCCCGCGCTCAGCGAGGCCGTCAGCAAGCTCGAACGCGAACTCGGCGTCACGCTCCTGGAGCGCCGCCGCGACGGCGCCCGGATCACCATGCGCGGCAAGGAGCTCCTGGAGCACATGGTCGGCGTGCTCGACGCCGTGGACCGGCTCCAGTCGGCCGCCTCGACCGCCGCCGCCCGCGCGATCCGCGTCGGCACCGTCAACGCGGGCACCGCGAGCCTCCTGCTCCCGGCGATCCGCGACTTCCGCGCCGGCCGCCCCGGCGCCCGCGTCGAGGTCCGGGCCCTCCAGCAGGACGAGATCGAGGCCGGGCTCGCCGACGGCTCCCTGGACCTCGGCCTCGTCAACGTCCTCGGCGACCCCGCCGTGCCCGCGAACCTCCAAGGGGCCGAACTCAAGCGCGGCCGCCCCGTGGCGGTCCTGCCCGGCGCCCACCCGCTCGCCGCGCAGGCCGAGGTGAGCGCCGAGGACCTGCGCGGGGAGACCTTCGTGGGGATGCGCGCGGGCTACGTGATGCACCGGTTCGCCATGCGGCTGTTCGGGTCCCGCCTGCCCGCGGTGTGGCACAGCGTGGACGGCGCCGAGATGGGGAAGATGCTCGTGGCCGAGGGCCTGGGCGCGACGATCCTGCCCGACTACTCCGTCCACGGCGACCCGCTCGCGCGCGGCGGCCTCATCACCGCGCGCCCCATCAAGGACGACCGCACCCCGGTCGCGATGTGGCTGCTGCGCAGGAAGGCCGCGCGGCTCCCGGCCGCCGTCGACGAGCTGGCGGCGCTCCTCGCGGCCCGCTCGGCGGCCTATGGCGCAAGTCACCCTTGATTCTTGATTAATCCTATCGGTAAGGTAGGAATATGCGAACGATGCTCCTGTACTCCCGCCGCGAGGTCGACCTCGTGCGCGTCGCCGGTGCGCTCTGTCGGCGCTGACCGCCCCGACCCACCCGTCACCGGCACGAAGCCCACTGGAGCACCGCCATGTCCGAACTCAGCCAGACCATCGCCGCCGCCGAGAAACCCAAACCCAAATGGCCCTGGATCGCCGGGGCCGCGGCCCTCGTCCTCGTCGCCGGGATCGCGTGGCTCGGAGCCACCCGCGCCTCCGGCGACGACACCGCCGCCGCTGACAGCAGCAGTCCCGTCAGCGGCGGCACCCTCGAATTCGCGCTCATCGACTACCAGCGCAGCCCCGACCCGCAGTGGGGCACCAACTACGCCGAGTCCACCATCGGCAACAACGTCACCGACAAGCTCACCTGGCAGGACCCCGACACCGGCGAGATCACGCCGTGGCTCGCCGAGTCCTGGGAGTACAACGAGGACCTCACCGAGTTCACGTTCCACCTCCGCGACGACGTCACCTTCAGCGACGGCACGCCGTTCGACTCCGAGGTCGTGAAGGCCAACTTCGACCAGTACGTCCACGGCGACCAGGACCTCGGCATCAACCCGAACGGCGCGCAGCTGCTCTCGGGGTACATCGAGACGCTCACGCCCGACCCGTACACCGCCGTGGTCCGCTTCGAGCACCCGCTCGCGAGCTTCCTCCAGGCCAGCTCCTTCACCGCGAACGCCCAGCCCGGGTTCCTCTCCCTCTCCACGCTCGCGCTCAGCGCCGAGGAGCGCACCGACCCGCTCAAGGTGATCGGGACCGGCCCGTTCGTCTACGAGTCCTGGGAGGAGCAGGTCAAGACCGTGCTCGTCAAGCGCGAGGGCTACGACTGGTCCCCGCCCGCGCTCGGCCACGACGGGGAGGCCTACCTCGACCGGATCGTCTTCAACACCGTCCCCGAGGCCAGCGTCCGCACCGGCTCGCTCGTCTCCGGGGAACTGGACGCGACCCTCGACGTCGGCACCACCGACGAGCAGCCGCTGCTCGACCAGGGCTTCGACATCATCAGCCGCGGCGTCTCCGGCTCCTCGATCTTCCTCAACCTCAACTCCTCGCTGTTCCCCACCAACGACATCAACGTGCGCAAGGCCATCCAGCTCGGCTGGAACCGCGAGGCCATCGAGCAGACCGTCCTCACCGACTCCTACTCGATCGCCGACTCCGTCCTGGCCCCGTCCGTCCAGGGCCACGCCGACTACAGCGACTCGGTCCTGCGCTACGACCCCGACGAGGCGAACCGGCTCCTCGACGAGGCCGGATGGACCCCCGGCGGCGACGGCATCCGCACCAAGGACGGCGAGCGCCTCGAACTGAAGCTCCTGGGGATCAACAACCTCGTCGTGAACAAGCCCGCGTACGAGTCGATCCAGCAGGACCTCAAGGCGATCGGCATCGACCTCCAGCTCACCGTCGTCCCGATCCCCGACTACACGGCCGCGTTCGCGACCGCCGACGCCGACTTCAACATCACCGCCGCCAACCGCTCCCGCAACGACCCCGCCGTCCTCAACCTCCTGTACAACCCGGCGCTCGGCAACGCCTCGTACATCACCGAGGACTCCACGGGCGTCGACGCCGCCGAGGTCGCCGACGTCCTCGGGAAGCTGGAGACCACCCTCGACCCGGACCTGCGGAACGAATACGCGAAGGCCGCGCAGGACCTCCTGCTGGAGCAGTACGCCCTGGTCAGCCCGGTCTACAACCCCTCCCAGGTGATCGCGCAGGCCCCGTACGTCCACGGCATCCTCTTCGACGCCCAGTCCCGCAACCACTTCGTGGACGCCTGGAAGGCCGAGTGACGCGCCGCGGCGGCCGGGGGACCGGCCGCCGCGACCGTCCGGAAAGGAACCCGCCGTGCTCCGGTACGCCGCATTGAAGACCGGCCGCGCCCTCTTCGTCGTCTGGGCCGCGTTCACCCTCACGTTCGTCCTGCTGTTCGTGCTCCCCGCGAACCCCGAGGACCTCCTGTTCGACCCCACCGAGCTGAACACGATCCCGCCCGAGGTCCGCGAGCAGGTCGCCGCCAACTACGGCTTCGACCGGCCCGTGCTCGTCCAGTACTTCGAGCGCCTCGGCCACGCCCTCACCGGGGACTTCGGGAACTCCGTCCAGTCCGGCAAGCCCGTCACCGCCGCCGTCCTCGGAGTCCTCCCGAGCACCCTGCTCCTGTCGGTCGGGGCCCTCGCGCTCGCCGCGCTCATCGCCTACGGCATCGCCCTGACCGCGACCTCCACGCGCCGCCCCTGGCTGCGCAACCTCCTGGAGTCCCTGCCGTCGGCGGCCGTCTCGGTCCCGGTGTTCCTCTCCGGCATCCTGCTGCTCCAGGTGTTCGCGTTCAAGCTCGGCTGGTTCCCCGCGTTCGGCTCCGACGGCCCCGCGAGCCTGGTCCTGCCGCTCGTGACGCTCGCGATCCCCGTCTCCGGGCCCATCGCGCAGCTCCTGGTGCGCCGCTTCACCGCCGAACTCGAATCCGGGTACGTCACCACCAGCCGCGCCAAGGGCGCCACCCGGGAGCAGATCGTCGCCGGCGACGTCTTCCGCAACGCGAGCCTGCCCGCGCTCACCATCGCGGGCATCACCTTCGGGAACCTCATCGCCGGGTCCGTGATCACCGAGACCGTGTTCGCCCGCGAAGGCGTCGGACGCCTGACGCAGACCGCCATCAACACCCTCGACGTGCCGCTGGTGCAGGGGATCGTGGTCCTGGTGGCCGCGAGCTTCGCGTCCATCAACCTCGCCGTCGACCTCGTCTACCCGCTGCTGGACCCGCGCCTGCGGGCCACGCTCGCGGCGGCGACGGCCTAGGAGGCACCGATGACCACGCTCACCGCGCCCCGCGCCACCCGCGAACTCCTGCGCCACCCCGTGCTCGTCGCCGCCTGGGTCGTGGTGGCCCTCGCCGTCGGCTGGGCCCTGCTCCCGCAGCTGTTCACCTCCTACAGCCCCTACACCGGCGACCCCTCGGCGAGCTTCGCGCCGCCGAGCGCCGAGCACTGGTTCGGCACCGACCGGCTCGGCCGCGACCTGTACGCCCGCTGCGTCTACGGCGCCCGCACCACGCTCACCGCGACGCTCCTGGCCGTGCTCATCGCCTTCGGCGTCGGCACGCTCGTCGGGCTCGTCGCCGGGTACTTCGGGAAGGTCTGGGACAACGTCGTCATGCGGGTCGTGGACGTGTTCCTGTCCATCCCGAGCCTGCTGCTCGCCATGGTCGTCGTCTCCGTCCTCGGCTACTCCGCCAACAACATCGCGCTCGCGGTCGGCATCTCCTCGGTCGCCTCGTTCGCGCGCGTCATGCGCGCCGAGGTGCTCGCCGTCGTCAACCAGGACTACGTCAAAGCCGCGTACGGCTCGGGGGCGGGCCGCTTCGCCGTCATGGCCCGCCACGTCGTGCCCAACTCCCTCAGCTCCGTGATCGCCTTGGCGGCCCTGGAGGTCGGCACCGCCGTCCTCGCCGTGGCCTCCCTCGGGTTCCTCGGCTACGGCTCCCCGCCGCCCGAGCCCGAATGGGGCCTCCTGGTCGCCGAGGGCCGCGACTACGTGGCCGTCCACCCGTGGATCTCGATCCTGCCCGGCATCGCGCTCGCACTCGTCGTGATCGCCGCGCACCGCATCTCCACCTCGCTCAGGAAGGACCCGCGACGATGACCGACCCGCTGCTCCACCTCCGGAACCTCACGGTCGAGTACCGCGCCGGACGGCGCTGGACCCCCGCCGTCCGCGACGCGTCCCTGCACGTCGGACCGGGGGAGTTCGTGTCCCTCGTCGGCGAGTCCGGCTCCGGCAAGACCACCCTCGTCCAAGCGGCCCTGGGCCTCCTGCCCCCCGCGGCCCGGCGGAGCGCCGGGACCGTCCAATACTCCGATGTGGACGTCACGGGCTGGAGCGACCGCCGCATGGCCCTCGTGCGCGGCAACTACGTCGGCTTCATCCCGCAGGACCCGAACACCTCCCTCAACCCGGTCAAGAAGATCGGCCAGCAGGTCGTCGAGGCCGTCAGGTTCAACGAGCGGACCCGCCGCGACGCCGCCGCGTGGCGCGGCGCGGCCCTGGAGAGCCTGCGCACCGCCGGGCTCGCCGACGCCGAACGCGTCTTCGCCCAGTACCCGCACGAGCTGTCCGGCGGCATGAAGCAGCGCGCGCTCATCGCGATCGCCCTGGCGGGCAAGCCGAAGCTCATCCTCGCCGACGAGCCCACCAGCGCCCTCGACGTCACCGTGCAGCGCCGCATCCTCGACCACCTCGCCGCGCTCCGCGAGGAGCTCGGCATCGGCATCCTCCTGGTCACGCACGACCTCGGCGTCGCGCTCGACCGCTCCGACCGGATCGCCGTCATGCAGGGCGGCCGCATCGTGGAGGAGGGCCCGACCGCCGAGGTCGCCGCGGACGCCGCCGACCCGTACACGCGCCGCCTCCTCGACGCCGCCCCCTCGCGCCACCCCGGCCGCCTCGAACCCGCCGTCGGCGCCCGCGCCGAGGACGCCCCGATCGTGCTGCACGCCGAAGGCATCGCCAAGACCTACCGCCTCCGCGGGCGCGGGCGCCGCGACCTGCGGGCCCTCGACGGCGTCGACCTCGCCGTCCGCGCAGGCACCACCCACGCGATCGTCGGCGAGTCCGGCGCGGGCAAGTCCACGCTCGCGCGCATCCTCGTCGGCTTCGACGCCCCCGATTCAGGGACCGTGCGCCTGGGCGACCGCGAACTCACCGGCCTGGGCCACAAGGCGCTCCGCGAGGTCCGCCGCGACCTCCAGTTCGTGTTCCAGAACCCGTTCACCTCCCTCGACCCGCGCTTCACCGTCGAACGCATCATCGCCGAACCCCTGCGCGCCTTGCAGATCCCCGGCGACCGCCGCGCCCGCGTCGTGCGACTGCTCGAAGCGGTCGCCCTGGACGAGTCCCACCTCGGCCGCCTGCCCGCCGAACTCTCCGGCGGCCAGCGCCAGCGCGTCGCCATCGCGCGGGCGCTCGCCCCGAACCCGCAGGTGCTCGTCCTGGACGAGGCGGTGAGCGCCCTCGACGTGTCGGTGCAGGCGCAGATCCTGCGGCTGCTCGTGGACCTCCAGGGGGAGTTCGGGCTCGCGTACGTGTTCGTCACCCACGACCTCGGCGTGGTCCGCCTCATCGCCGACGACGTGACGGTGATGCGCGAGGGCGCCGTGGTCGAGACCGGCCCGGCCGCCTCCGTGCTCGCCGCGCCCGAGCACGACTACACCCGGGAGCTGCTCGCCGCCGTCCCCGGCACCCGACTCGCCACCGCAAGGAGCTGACATGGCCGACCGGCTGCACCTCAACGTGAACATCCTCAACGCGGGCGTCTTCGGCGGCTCGTGGCGGCTCCCGGGCTCCGACGCGCTCGCGAGCTACGGCATCGACCATTACACCTCCATCGCGAAGAAGGCCGAGGCCGCGAAGCTCGACGCGGTGTTCCTCGCCGACGGGCCGCTGCTGGACCCGACGATCCGCCACCGCGCGGGCAACAGCCTCGAACCGACCACCGTGCTCGCGCGGATCGCCGCCCAGACCGAGCGGATCGGCCTCATCGGCACGCTCTCCTCGTCCTACAACGACCCCGACGAGCTGGCGCGGCGCCTCGGCGACCTCGACTACGCCTCGGGCGGCCGGTTCGGGTGGAACGTGGTCACCACGGCCGGGCCGGTCGCGGCCCGCAACTTCGGCCGCAACGCCGAGCAGGCCCACGCCTCCCGGTACGAGCGCGCCGCCGCGTTCACCGAGCACGCCGTGTCCTCTTGGGCCGCAAGGACCTCGCACGTGTCCCCGCAGGGCCGCCCGGTGGTGGTCCAGGCGGGCGGCTCCAGCGACGGCCGCAGGCTCGCGGCCCGCGTCGCGGAGGTCGTGTTCTCCGCCGACCAGGACCTCGACCACGCCAAGGCGTTCCGCGCCGGACTCCGCGCGGGGGCCGCCGCGAACGGCCGCCGCCCCGACGACCTCGTGGTCCTCCCCGGACTGTCCACCGTGATCGGCTCGACCGAGGTGGAGGCCAAGGCCCGCAGGGAGCTCCTGGACGACCTGCTGCCCGACGTGTACGCGCGCGGGCGCCTGTCGGGCCAGGTCGGCTTCGACGTCGGCGAGCTGGACGACGACGAGCCGTTCCCGCTCGACCGGCTCCTGGACCCCGACGAGGCGGGCGGCTCCCAGACGTTCTACCGCATGGTCAGGGGCATCGTGGAGCGCGAGCGCCCCACCTTGCGTCAGCTCCTGCGCAAGCTCGGCGGCGGGTTCGGGCACCGGATCGTCACGGGCACACCGGAGCAGGTCGCCGACGACATCGAGCGGTGGTTCCGGGCCGGCGCGGCGGACGGGTTCAACGTCATGCCCGACGTGCTCCCGTCCGGCTTCGACGCCTTCGCCGACCACGTGGTCCCCGAACTGCAACGCCGCGGCCTGTTCCGGCGCGAGTACGAGGGGACCACCCTGCGCTCGCACCTTGGCCTCGGCCTGCCCGCGGCGCCCGCCGCGCCCGGCCCCGTCCCCGCCCTGGAGGCAGCATGAGCACGTTCGTCCAACTGTCCATCGCGGTCGGCGAGTCCGGCCTGGGCCTCGCCGACGCGGGCGCGGTCGCCGCGCTCGCCGAGCAGGTCGGGGTCGCCGCGGTCCGCCTGCGCGACGAGCCGGGCGCGCTCGAACCGACGATCGCCGCCTCCTACCTCGCCGGGGCGCACCGCATCCCGTTCGTGCCCGAGCTCTCGACCACCGGGAACGCCCCGTACAACGCGGCCCGGCGGCTCCTGTCGATCGACCGCGCCGCGGGCGGGCGGTTCGGCGTCGCGCTCGTCCCCGGCGCGGGCGACGAGGTCTCCGGCCCGGCGACGGCCCACCCGGCGGAGCGCTGGCGCGAGTACGCGGCGGTGCTGGCGCGGCTGTGGGAGTCGTTCCCGCGCGAGGCGCTCGTGGGGGACCAGGAGGCGGCGGTCTTCGCCGACGACGGGCTGATCCACCCGATCGGCCACGACGGCCCGCTGTACCGGGTCGCGGGCCCCCTCGACGGCCCCGCCTCGGTCCAGGGCCGCCCGGTCCTCGTCGCCGACCTCGCCGGTCTCGGCTTCATCACCGCCGCCGAACGCGCCGACGCGGTCGTCATCGACCGCGGCGAATCCCCGGGAGCCGATGCGGCCCTTGCCGATGCGCTGCGAGCGGCGGGCCTGCCGCGCTCGGAGGCGGCGCTCGTCGGCCGCGTCCCGATCGAGGCCCTCGACGCCCCCGCACTGGACGCCCCGGCCCTCGCCGCCGACCTGCGCTCCTGGGCCGCGGCCGACCGCCTCGACGGCTTCGAGCTGGTCCCTGCCGGTGGCCTCGAATCGGTCGCGGCGGTCCTGCGCGACCTCGTCCCCCTCCTGGTGAACCCGTCCGGCCCCCCGACGCTCCGCGCCGCGTTCGGCCTGCGCGAGGCGGTGGCGTCATGAGCGAACCCTCGGCGAGCCGCACACCCGAACCCGCCCCGCTCCTCGAAAGGACGGCGATCGCATGACCTCCGAATACACCGTGGCGGGCATCCGCGCCGCCACCGCGCCCGTGCTCGACCGCCTCCGTGAAGGCGCGGCCGAGCGGGAGCGGGAGCGCCAGTACGCGTTCGAGGAGGTGAAGGCCCTTGCGGCCGAGCGGATCACGCTCACCGGGATCGCCGTCGCAGACGGGGGCGCTGGCGGGACCGTGCGGGACGTCGCCGACCTCGTCATCGCCATCGCCCGCGCCGACTCCAATGTGGCGCAAGCACTGCGGTCGAGCTTCCTGACCGCCAACCAGGTCGCCTCCCGCCGCGACCTGCCGCACCGGGCGGTGATCCTCGCGCGGCTGCGCGACGGGCACCTGTTCGCGGGCACCGCGAACGAGCGGTCCGGCGGCGCGAGCGGGTCCGTCAACACCGTGCTCCACCCCGACGCCGCCCCCGGCAACCCCGGCGGCTGGATCGTGGACGGCGAGAAGTACTACTCGACCGGCGGGCTCTACGCGGACTGGTTCACCGGGTCCGCGAAGACCGAGGACGGCACCGTGTACGGCTTCACCGTCCCCGTCGACCGCGCGGGCGTCGAGCGTCTGGACGACTTCGACGCCGTCGGCCAGCGCCTCACCGCCAGCGGCACTACCCGCCTCCACGGCGTGCGCCTGGCCGCCGACGAGGTGGTCGCCCGCGACAACTCGCGGCTGGAGGTCCCATGGCTCGGGGCGTTCGCGCAGCTCTACCTCGCCGCGGTCGAGGCCGGGATCGCGGCCGCCGCGCTGGACGACGCGGCCAGGTACGCCCGCGAGAAGGCCCGGCCCATCAAGCACTCCAGCGCGTCGGTCTCCAGCGAGGACCCGTACGTGCGCGAGACCGTGGGCCAGATCGCCGCCCGCGCCCACGCCGCCCGGTCCGTGGTCCTCCTCGCGGCCGAGGCGATCGAGGCCACCCGGGACCTCACCGGGGCCGAGGCCCGCGCGGCCGGGGCCGAGGCCTCCGTGACCGTCGCGCAGACCGGCGTCATCGCCATCGAGTCCGCGCTCAAGGCCGCCGAGCTCGTCTTCGACGTCGCGGGCGGCTCGATCACCAACCGCTCCCTCGGTTTCGACCGGCACTGGCGCAACGCCCGCACCGTCGCCAACCACAACCCGCGCCAGTGGAAGGCCGCCGTCGCCGGCGCCTACCGCATCACCGGCGAGGAACCGCCCACCACCGGGCTCTTCTGAAAGGACCACTGCACATGACCCTCGAAGCCACCCGCGTCCTCGGCCGCACCGGCGTCCCGCTGACCCCGCTCACTTTGGGCGCCATGAACTTCGGCGGCAACCAGGAGGAGGCGGAGAGCATCCGCATCATCCACGCCGCGCTCGACGCCGGGATCAACGCGGTCGACACCGCCGACGTCTACACCCAGGGCCGCTCCGAGGAGGTCGTCGGCAAGGCGATCAAGGACCGCCGCGACGACCTGTTCCTCGCCACCAAGTTCCACGGCCAGATCGGCGACAACCCGCTCCACAAGGGGAACTCCCGCCGCTGGATCACCCGCGCCGTCGAGGACAGCCTCCGCCGCCTCGGCACCGACCACATCGACCTCTACCAGGCCCACCGCCCCGACCCGCACACCGACCTCCTGGAGACCCTCCAGGCCCTCAACGACCTCATCAGGGCCGGGAAGATCCGCTACTTCGGCACCTCCGTGTTCCCCGCGCACCAGCTCGTGGAGGCCCACTGGCTCGCCGAGAAGCACGGCCTCATCGCCCCGCACAGCGAGCAGCTCCCGTACTCGCTGCTCATCCGCTCGGTCGAGCGCGAGGTCTTCCCCGTGGTCGAGAAGTACGGCGTCGGCGTCATCTCGTACGGGCCCCTCGCCGCGGGCTGGCTCTCCGGCGGGTACCGCGTCGGCGGCCCCCAGCCCGAGTCCGCGCGCGCCGGGCTCATCCCCGGCCGCTTCGACATCGAGGCCCCGCAGAACGAACGCAAGCTCGCCGCCGCCGACGCGCTCGCGTCCCTCGCCGAGGAGCACGGCCTCACCCTCGTGGACCTCGCGATCGCGTTCGCCCTCAACCACCCCGCGGTCTCCAGCGTCATCATCGGGCCCCGCACCCAGGAGCACCTGGACGCCTACCTCAAGGCCGCCGACACCGTCCTCAGCGACGACATCCTCGACCGGATCGACGCCATCGTGGCCCCTGGCACGCACTTCCTCGAACGCGACACCGGCCGCGACACCCCGTCCCTCCAGCCCGCGGCCCTGCGCCGGGCCCGGGACTGAGCATGGTCGAGCGCCTCGGCTTCCTCCTCCACCTCGACGCCGACCAGGACCCCGCGGCCGCCTACCGGGACGCGATCGCGCTGTTCCAGGCGGCCGAGGGCCTCGGCTACGACTCCGGCTGGGTGATCCAGCGGCACTTCCGCCAAGGCAACGAGCACGTCGCCGCGCCCCTGGTCGTCCTCGCCGCGATCGCCCAGCACACGAGCCGCATCCGCCTCGGCACCGGCGTCCTCGTCCTCCCGCTCGAAGACCCCCTGCGGGTCGCCGAGGACGCGGCCACAGTGGACGCGCTCAGCGGCGGGCGGCTCGAACTCGGCGTCGGCTCCGGGCCCTTCCCCGGCGCCTGGGAGGCGTTCGGCCGCGACCTCGCCGAACGCCACCGGCTGTTCGACACCGCCGTGCGCCACCTCCACGACGTGCTCGACGGCAAGGCCCTCAACGGACTCGGCGAGGTCCTCCACCCGCCCGGCGCCGGCGTGCGGGCCCGCCTGTGGCAGGCCACCAGCTCCGACCCGGCCGTGGCGTTCACCGCCGCGGCCGCCGCCGCGTGGGCCGGAGACGGCCTCCAGCTCTCCCGCGCCACCGCCTGGCGCGGCGGCACCCTCCTCGAAGCCCAAGCGCACCAAGCGGACACGATCCGGGCCTACCGCGACGCGTGGTCCTCGGCCGCGCCGCCGCGCGTCCAGGTCTCCCGCGCCGTCTACCCGCACCCCGACCGCGACGAGGCCGTGCGCCTCGTGACCCCCGGGGTGCGGCGCTGGCAGGAGTGGTTCGCCGCCAAACGCGACGTGGGCGGCCTCAGCGTCGCCGAGTACCTCGACGGCGACCGGACCCTCCTGGGCCCGGCCGAGGGCCTCGCGGCCGAACTCGCCGCCGACCCGGCCCTGGAGCACGCCACCGACCTCCTCGTCTCCTTCGTCCCCGGCGTCCCCGACCTCGACGAGCACGTGCGGCTCCTGACCGACACCGCCGCCGACCTCGCCCCGCGCCTCGGCTGGCACCCTGCGACGCCCCACTAGCCACTCGCATACCCTGTGGGCCCGAGGGTCCTTGCCCGGAGGACCCGGAGCGACCGAAGGAGGCCGGATGGAACAGACCGAGCGAGTGGTGGTCGGCGTCGACGGATCGCCGGTGTCGATCGAGGCGCTGGGCTGGGCGCTGCGGTACGCCGAGAAGACCGGGGCCGCCGTCGCGGCCGTGTACGGCTGGCAGCCCCCGGTCGTCTACGGGACCGCCGTAGAGGCCGTCCCGGGGGAGAGCTTCACCGAGACCGCCGAGCGGGCGCTGAACGAGTCGGTGGACGCGGCGGTCCAAGGGCGCGAGGACCTCGTGGTCGAGCGCACCGCGGCCCTCGGGCACCCGGCGAAGGTCCTCATCGAGCAGTCGAAGACCGCCGACCTCCTCGTGGTCGGCAGCCGCGGCCAGGGCGGCATCAAGGGGACGCTGCTGGGGTCCGTGAGCCTCCACTGCGTCACCAACGCCGACTGCCCGGTCGTCGTGATCCGCGCCGCGGAGTGACCGGCCGGCGCGGGGAGGCGAGCGTCACGTCCGTGCGCGACACGGCGCGCAGAACGCGACAACTGCGCATGTTATTGCACGCCTTGCGGACGGAAACGCAGCTCCCCGCGCCGGACCCTGTAGACAATCCGATTTCAGATGCGCCGACATTTGGCGACGGCCGCACCCGAACGGATAGGGTCGGGGCCAACTGAATCTTCCCGGGGGTCGTTTGCTAGTCCTACTCGCCTGCTATGCCGTCGCCGCGATCGTCGCGCCCGCCCTCGTCCGATGGTGGGGCCCGCGCGCCCTCTACGCCGTCGCCGCCGTGCCCGCGGCGACCTTCGCCTGGGCCCTGACCCAGGCCGAGACCGTCCGCCTCGGCGGGGCCGTCACCGAGACCTACCGGTGGGTGCCCCAGCTCGACCAGGAGCTCGCGTTCCGCATGACCACGTTCCCGTGGGTCATGGTCCTCCTGGTCAGCGGCGTCGGCGCCCTCGTCCTCGCCTACTCCGCCCACTACTTCCCCGCCACCGAGCAGGGCCTGGGCCGCTTCGCCGCCGTCTTCACCGCCTTCGCCGGAGCCATGTTCGGCCTCGTCGTATCCGACGACCTGCTCCTGCTCTACGTCTTCTGGGAGCTGACCTCGGTCTTCTCCTACCTCCTCATCGGACACGACCCCGCCCGCAGCGCCAGCCGCTGGGCCGCCATGCAGGCCCTCCTCGTCACCACCTTCGGCGGGCTCGCCATGCTCGTCGGCTTCATCATGCTCGGCGAGCACGCCGGGACCTACCTCCTGTCCGAAGTGGTCGACGACCTCCCCGGCGGCGCGTACCTCGTCACCGCCCTCGTCCTCGTCCTCCTCGGCGCCCTCTCCAAGTCCGCGGTCTTCCCCTTCAGCTTCTGGCTCCCCAGCGCCATGGCCGCCCCCACCCCCGTCAGCGCCTACCTCCACGCCGCCGCCATGGTCAAGGCCGGCGTGTTCCTCATCGGCATGCTCACCCCCGCGTTCGCCGCCGACACGCCGTGGCAGCAGGTGATCTGGGTCTGCGGCGGCCTCACGTTCCTCTTCGGGGGATGGACGGCCCTGCGCCAGACCGACCTCAAGCTCATGCTCGCCTACGGCACGGTCAGCCAGCTCGGCATGATCGCCGTCGTCCTCGGCTCCGGCACCTACGACACGGCGCTGGCCGGGGCCGCGCTCCTGGCCGGGCACGCCATGTTCAAGGCCGCGCTGTTCCTGGTCGTCGGCATCATCGACAAGACCACCGGCACGCGCGAGATCTACTCGCTCTCGGGCCTGGGCGACCGCAGGCCCGTCCTCGCCGCCACCGCCGTCGTCGCGGTCGCCTCGATGATCGGCCTGCCCCCGACCCTCGGGTTCGTCGCCAAAGAGGCGATGCTCGCCGCGTTCTGGGACGGCGGCCCGCTCGACCGCGCGATGCTCGTGGTCCTCGTCGCGGGCGCGGCGCTCACCGTCGCCTACGGCCTGCGGTTCCTGTGGGGCGCGTTCGCCCGCAAGAGCGACACCGCGCCGACCGAGGCCGCCCCCGCCGGGCCCGGGTTCCTCGCCGCCCCCGTGCTCCTGGCGACCGCGGGCCTGGCCGCGGGCTTCGCCGCCCCCGCCGTCGACGGACTCCTGTCCCCGTACGCCGACCGGTACCCGCACACCGGGCACGTCTACCACCTGGCGCTCTGGCACGGCTTCACCCCCGCGCTCGGCCTCTCGCTCCTGGCGATCCTCACCGGCATCGGGATCTACGCCGCGACCCACCGCACCAGCGCCTGGCGCTCCGTGAAACTCCCGCTCGCCTCCGGAACGGTCTACAAGCAGGCCCTCGGCGGCGTCGACCGCGCCGCCGTCGAGCTCACCGGCGGCACCCAGCGCGGCTCGCTGCCGTTCTACCTCGGCGTCATCCTCGTGTCCCTCGTGGTCTTCGCGGGCGGGCTCCTCGTCTTCGACGGCCCCTGGCCCCACCGCATCCGCCTGTTCGACACGCCCCTGCAACTGGTCGCGGGCGCCGTCGTCGTCACCGCCGCCATCACCGCCGCGCTCGCCCGCCGCCGCTTCACCGCGATGATCCTCACCGGCGTCTCCGGCTACGGCGTCGCCATGCTGTTCATCTTCCACGGCGCCCCCGACCTGGCCCTGACCCAGTTCCTCGTCGAGACCGTCACGATCGTCATGTTCGTGCTGGTCCTGCGCCGCCTGCCCGCCCGCTTCTCCGAACGCCCCCTGAAAATGGTGCGGCGCTTCAGGGTCGGCGTCGGCATCGCCGTCGGCGTCGTGGCCGCCGCGATGGCGTACGTGGCCGTCGGCGGCCGCACCGCCGCCCCGATCTCCGAGCAGTTCGCCGAACCCGCCGTCACCTACGGCGGCGGGCACAACATCGTGAACGTCATCCTCGTGGACATCCGCGCCTGGGACACCATGGGCGAGATCGCGGTCCTCCTCGTCGCCGCCACCGGCGTCGCGAGCCTCATCTTCGGGCGCGAACGGCTCCTGATCCGCCGCGGCGGCTCACGGCCCGCCCCGCCGAAGACCGGCGAGCACGTCAAATGGCTCGCCCGGCCCGAGACCAGCGGCAGCCACCAGGCGATCATCCTCCAGGTCGTCACCCGGCTGCTGTTCCACACCATCGTCCTGTTCTCGATCTACCTGCTCTTCACCGGCCACAACCACCCCGGCGGCGGCTTCGCCGGGGGCCTCGTCGCCGGGCTCGCGCTCACCTTCCGGTACCTCGCGGGCGGACGCGCCGAACTCAACGCCGCCGCCCCCGTCGACGCCGGACGCCTCCTCGGCACCGGCCTCCTCGTCTCCGTCGGCACCGGCGCCGCCGCGTTCGCCTTCGGCGGCACCGTCCTCCAGAGCGCGATCCTCGACTTCGAGCTCCCGGTCGTGGGCCACGTCCACTTCGTCACCTCCACGTTCTTCGACATCGGCGTCTACCTCGTCGTCGTCGGCCTGGTGCTCGACATCCTCCGCAGCCTCGGCGCCGAGATCGACCGCCACGGCGAGTCCGACCCCGCGCCGGCCCTCGTGCCCGAGAAGGAGCCCGCATGATCCCGAACCTGGTCTACGTGGTCGTCGTCGGCGTCCTGATCGGCGCGGGCGTCTCGCTCCTGCTGGAGCGCACGCTCACCCGCGTGCTCATCGGCGTGGTGCTCGTCGGCAACGGCGTCAACGTCCTCATCCTCATGGGCTCGGAGTTCGGGACCCCGCCCATCGTCGGCGAGACCCCCACCGAGGGCATGAGCGACCCGCTCCCGCAGGCGATGATCCTCACCGCCATCGTCATCACCCTCGGCATCACCGCGTTCCTCCTCGCCCTCGCCTACCGCAGCCAGCAGCTCCTCGGCCACGACGAGGTCCAGGACGACGCCGAGGACCGCCGCATCATCGACCTCGCCGAACGCGACGAGGGGCCGCACGCCAAGGAGAGCGGCGACGACGACCTCCCCGACCCCGTGTACCACTGCGCCCCCGGCAAGGAGGGCCGATGACCTTCCTCGTCCCGCTCCCGGTCGTCATCCCCCTGCTCGGGGCCGCCCTGACGCTCATGCTCGCCCGGCGGCCCGCCATCCAGCGCACCGTCAGCCTCACCGCGCTCACCGCGACCCTCGCGGTCTCCTCGATGCTCCTGGCGCTCACCGTCACCGACGGCCCGCAGGTCGTCGCCGTCGGCGGCTGGCCGCCCCCGCTCGGGATCGTCCTCATCGCCGACAAGCTCGCCGCGCTCATGCTCGTCGTCTCCACCGCCGTCACCCTCTGCGTCCTCGTCTACTCCATCGGGCAGGGCTCGGCGGACGGCGACGAGGAGACCCCCATGTCCGTCTACCACCCGACCTACCTGGCCCTGACCGCCGGTGTCACGAACGCGTTCCTCTCGGGCGACCTGTTCAACCTGTACGTCGGCTTCGAGATCCTCCTCGTCGCCTCCTACGTGCTCCTCACCCTGGGCAGCACCGAGAACCGCATCCGCGCGGGCACCACGTACGTCGTCGTCAGCCTCCTGTCCTCGGTGATCTTCCTGAGCGCCCTCGGCCTCGTCTACGGCGCCACCGGGACCCTCAACATGGCCCAGCTCGCCGGGCGCTTCGACGACCTCCCCGACAACCTGCGGCTCCTCCTCCAAGGGATGCTGCTGCTCGCGTTCGGCATCAAGGCCGCGGTGTTCCCGCTCGGGTCCTGGCTCCCCGACTCCTACCCGACCGCGCCCGCGCCCGTCACCGCCGTCTTCGCCGGACTCCTCACCAAAGTGGGCGTGTACGCGATCATCCGCACCGAGACGCTCCTGTTCCCCGACGGGCGCATCGGCGACGTGCTCCTGGTGATATCCCTGCTCACCATGGTCGTCGGCATCCTCGGCGCGGTCGCCCAGTCCGACATCAAACGGCTCCTGTCGTTCACGCTCATCAGCCACATCGGGTACATGCTGTTCGGCGTGGCGCTGGCGACCGAGGCGGGCCTGTCGGCCGCGATCTTCTACATCGCGCACCACATCACGATCCAGACGACGCTCTTCCTGGCCGCGGGCCTCGTGGAGCGCCGCGGCGGCTCCACCGCGCTGGAGCGGCTCGGCGGGCTCGGGAAGATCGCGCCGGTCCTGGCCGTCCTGTTCTTCATCCCCGCGCTCAACCTCGCGGGCATCCCGCCGTTCTCGGGCTACCTCGGGAAGCTCGGGCTGCTCCAGGCGGGCGTCGAGGCCGCGAGCCCGCTCGTGTGGGCCGTCGTCGCGGGCGGGGTCCTCACCAGCCTGCTGACGCTGTACGCGATCGGGCGCGTGTGGAACCTCGCGTTCTGGCGCAAGCCGCACCCGGAGATGCCGCGCGACGACGCCGACTTCGACGGCGGGGCCATGCTGCCCAAGCTCATGGTCGCGCCCACGATCGCGCTCGTGACGTTCAGCGTCGCGCTCACCGTCGTGGCCGGGCCGCTCTTCGCCGTGACCTCCGAGGCCGCGGCCGACCTCATCACCCGCACGCCGTACATCGAGGCGGTCTTCCCGGACGGTGCCCCATGAGCCCACTGACCGCGCTGACCAAGCGCGAGCGCCTGCGCAGCCGCATCACCGCCGTCATCGGCCTCGTCCTGGTGTGGAACCTCCTGTGGGGCGCGTTCACGTGGCTGAACACGATCACCGGGGCGGTCATCGCCGTCGCGATCCTCATCGTGTTCCCGCTGCCGCCGGTGAAGTTCGGCGGGCGGCTGCGGCCGGTCGCCGTCGTCACGTTCTTCGCGCGCTTCTTCTTCGACCTCACCGTCGCCAGCTTCCAGGTGGCGCTGCTGGCGTTCCGGCCCGGCGAGCCGAAGAGCGCGATCGTGGCCGTCGAGCTGCGCGTCAAGTCCGACCTGAACATGACGCTCGTCGCCGAGGCCGTCTCGCTCGTGCCCGGCAGCCTCATCGCCGAGGCCGACCACCAGACCGGGACGCTGTACATCCACATGCTCGGCGTCCGCGACGCCGAGCACCTGGAGCACCTGCGCGCCGAGGTGCTGCGCCTGGAGGCGCGGCTCGTGCGCGCCATCGGATCAGACGCGGAGCTGCGCCAGGTCGAGGCCCGCCCGCCCACCGACCTCAAGGAGCGCCCGGCATGACCTTCGCCGCCGTCGCCATCGCCGTGCTGCTCACCGCCGCCTGCGCGATGACCCTGGTCCGCATCGTCCGCGGACCCACCACACTGGACCGGATCGTCGCCACCGACGTGCTCCTGGCGATCACCGCCACCGCGATCATCGCCGAGGCCGCGTTCAGCCGCGACCCCACGGCCCTCCCGGTGCTCGTCGTCGTGTCCCTGCTGGGCATCACCGGCTCGGTCGCCGTGGCCCGCTTCGTCACCCGGGAGAAGCAGTCATGACCCTCGAAGGCGTCCTCGACGCGGTCGCCGCGGTCCTCATGGTCACCGGCGCGCTCCTCAGCCTCGCCGCGGGCGTGGCCCTGCTGCGCTTCCCCGACCTCCTGAGCCGCATGCACGCCGCCGCGAAACCCCAGGTCCTCGGCCTGCTCCTGATGCTCACGGGCTGCGCGATCCGCATCGCCACCGTCGTGGACATCACCACGATGGTCCTCATCGCGGTCTTCCAGCTCGCCACCGCGCCCGTCGCCGCCCACATGGTCGGCCGCGCCGCCTACCGCGACGGCCAGACCCGCGCCGACCTGCTCCTCACCGACGAGCTCGCCCCGCACATGGAGCGCTTCACCGACAAGCCCGACGACGCCCCGAGCCGCTTCCCCGCGACGCCGCCGAGCTGAGCGGACCGCCGGGACCCTCGGCCCCGGCGGCCCGGCGCCTCAGCCGATCGAGAGGAGCCCCTCGGTCGTCGCGGACGCCGCGGCGTCGCCGTCGCACAGCGCGGCCGCGATGAACTCGTCCTGGGCTTCCTGGAGCGCGTCGGGGTCGACGGTGCCGTGGGAGTTGTCGAGGTTCCACGTCAGCGTGACCTGGCGCTGCCCGTCGAGGGAGTGGAACGAGTAGGTCGTGTGGCCGACGCCGCCTCCGGTGTGGCCCATGAACATCTCGTCGGGGTCGTCCGCGCAGCCGGGCTTGAGGCCGACGAAGCCCAGCCCGTAGTCGAAGCCCCAGTTCGTCTCGCGGAAGTCCACGGCCTCGGCGTACTGCGCGGCCGTCAGGAGCGTGCCGTCGGCGGCGGCGCGGTAGAACGCGTTCACGTCGTCCACATCGGCCACGACCGCGCCGCCGGCCCAGAAGACCGTGTGCGAGAAGCTGGTGGTGTCCAGGTACGGCCGCGACGGGTCGCCGGTGGTGATGTACGGCGTGGTGTGCTCGCCGCGGAACCCGGCGGTGTTGTCGCGCGGGAAGTACGCGTCGTCCATGCCCGCGGGCTCGAAGACGCGCTCCTTGAGCTGGTGGCGCAGCGAGTCCCCGGTGAGGTCCTCGACGAGCAGGCCGAGCACGAGGTACCCGGTGGTCGAGTAGGACCACCCCTCGCCCGGCGGGAAGAGCAGCGGCCCCTCGGTGGCGAGCGCGATGAGCTCCTGCCGCGTGTGGTGCTCCGCCTGGTGCGCTTCGAGGTCGGCGATGCTGCCCTGGTTCAGCGACGGGTACAGCTTCCAGAAGTACTCGCCCAGGCCCGAGGTGTGGCCCAGGAGCTGGCGGATCGTGATCTCCTCCTCGTACGGGAGGACCCCGGGGAGGTACTCCTCGACCGGGTCGTCCAGGTCGAGTTCGCCCTCGGCTTCGAGCTGGAAGACCACGACCGCCACCATCGACTTGGTGAGGCTCGCGATCCGGAACAGGTCGTCGTCCTCGGCCTCCTCGCCGCCGCCGACCGTCCGGTTCCCGGCGGCCCCGGTCCACGAGTCGTCCCCGTCGGCGACCGCCGCCAGCGCGGCGTAGTCGCCTACGGCCGCATACGCTTCCAGTTTCTCTTCGAGCAGCTCCTCATCGAGCGACGAGCCGTGCGCGTTCGCAGCGGCGGTGGGGGACAGGACGATCGCGAGCGCAGCCAAAGCTGCAACGGGTGTTCGATTTCGCATCCCCCGACCCTAGGGGACAACGCGCTCAAAGTGAACCCTGTTGCAGTGCAGAACTGTTCGACCCGCCGCTAAGCTGGGCCCGGTGACCGAACCACTGAGCGCCCTCACCGGCCGGCAGCGCGAGCTGATCGGGGCCTGGCTGCCCGGCGCGGCCGTCGAGGCCGACATGGGCTGGGGCCTGGTCGAGACCGCCGTCCTGCGGGTCCGCTCCGGCGACCGGCTCGTGGTCGTCAAGGCGGGCGGCGCCTCGGACCTCCACATCGCGCGGGAGATCCGCGCGCACCGCGAGTGGACCGGCCCGTGGGTGCGGCGCGGCAGGGCCGCCCGGCTGCTCCACGCGGACACCGGTGCGAAGGTCCTGGTGACCGAGTACCTCCCGGGGACGCTCGTCCAGGACACCGCCGCGGCCGCCGACCCGGGCCTCTACGAGCAGGCCGGGGCGCTGCTGCGCGAGTACCACGACCAGGCCGCCGCCGATGATCCCGAGTACGAGACCCGCTTGAACGCCAAGGCCCTCGCCTGGCTCGACCGCCCCCACCGCATCGCGCCCGCCGCCGCCGCGCGCCTCGCGGCGCTGGTCCGGTCCTGGCCCTCCGGCGGCGCCGCCTGCGTGCCGACGCACGGCGACTGGCAGACCCGCAACTGGCTCCTCGACGGCGGCGTGCTCCGCGTCATCGACTTCGGCCGCGCCGACCTGCGCCCGGCCGCGGAGGACTTCGAGCGCCTGGCCGTCAAGGAGTTCCCGCGCCACCCGGGCGCGGAGGAGGCGTTCGTCTCGGGCTACGGCGGGGACCCGCGCGAGCCCGCCGCCTGGTTCCGCCAGCGCGTGCGCTCGGCGATCGGCACGGCCTGCTGGGCCCGCCAGGTCGGCGACGCCGACTTCGAGGCCCAGGGCCACAGGATGATCGCCGCCGTCCTCGCCGAGGCGGAGACGTGATCCCCTGTGGACATGACGACGGCGCGGTACTGAAGGGGTACCGCGCCGCCGTGTGGTGAGTGGTTGGCTTATACCGACTCGACGGTCTCGAAGGTGCCGTCGCCGTCGGTGTCCGTGGCGGTGGTGTCGATGACCATGTCGCCGTCGGTGTCGGCTTCGAGGGTGTCCACGAAGCCGTCGAGGTCGGTGTCCGTGGCGTAGGTGTCCAGGAACGTGTCCCCGTCGGTGTCGACCAGGAGGGTCTCGGAGTAGCCGTCGCCGTCGGCGTCGGTGTAGACCGTGTCGACCCAGCCGTCGTTGTCCGTGTCGGACTCGACGGTCTCGTTGTAGCCGTCGCCGTCGTTGTCGTAGGACACGGATTCGAGGACGCCGTCGCCGTCCATGTCGGTGTCGGCGGTGGCGGTGTAGACGTCGTCCGAGTAGGTGTCCTCGGAGTACGACGTGGAGTCGTCGGAGCTGTAGGTGTCCGTGGACTCGGCGCCGTACTCGTCGGCCGAGTAGGAGTCGTCGCCCGCGTTGTCGATGGAGAAGTCGCTCATGATGCTGCCAATCTCGTAAGCGTCGGTTGCTTGCGGTGTGAACCATAAGCCCCGCTCGCCAGCCGTCCGCCGCCGCGTGCCGCAGGCGGCACGATCCCGGGAGTCATGCGCGGCCGCGGGCCCGCTTCAGCAAGGGCCGCAGCGGTCCTCCGGGTCGGCGGCGGGCAGGGGATCGGCGCTGCGGGGATCGAGGGCGTCGAGGACGAGCGCCAGGTAGCGGCGCCAGCCGCCGCGGCCCGGCTCGGTCCCCCAGAGGACGCTCATGACCATGCCCATGATCCGCGGCACATCGGCGGCGGTGACGTCGGCGCGGACCTGCCCGGCGGCCTGGGCGCGGGCGACCAGTGCCGCGATCGGTTCGAGGACGGGGCCGGTGACGTCGGCGGTGAGCGGCCCGGCCCCCGCGGCGAGGAGGTTCCGCTCGCTGTCGACCAGGTCGAGGGTCGCGTCCATGAGCGAGGCGAGGCCGCGGCGCGCGTCGGGGTCGGCGGCGGTCGCGGCGACGACCGGGGCGAGGCGCTCGGTGATGGTGCGGCGCAAGGAGGCCCGCACCAGCGCCTCCTTGTTCGGGAAGTGCCGGTACAGGGTCATGGCCCCCAGGCCCGCGCGCTCGGCGACGGCCTTCAGGGTCGCGTCGGGGCCGTGCTCGGCGAAGACGTCGCGCGCGGCGTCGAGGAGCCGTTCGACGTTGCGCGCCGCGTCGGCGCGCGGCGGCCGCCCGGCAGCAGTGGTCATGCGCCCATCCTAGCAACTGGTAGTCGACTATCGGTTCGTGTTACGGTCGGTCCCGCACAGAAGTGATACCCGACTATCGTTTACGAGAGAGGCTGCGGCCATGACGAAGACACTCGGCATCATCGGCGCCGGCATGATCGGATCCACCCTCGCCCGGCTCGCCGTCGCGGCGGGCATCGAAGTGGTCCTCGCGAACTCCCGCGGCCCCGAGACCCTCGCCGACCTCGTCGGCGAACTCGGCCCCGCCGCCCGCGCCGCCGTCCCGGCCGAGGCCGCCGCGGCGGGCGACCTCGTCGTCGCGGCCGTCCCGCTCAGCGCCTACCTGCGGCTCCCCGCCGAAGCGCTCGCGGGCAAGACCGTCCTCGACACCGGCAACTACTACCCCGAGCGCGACGGCCGCTTCCCCGCCCTCGACGCCAACGAGGCCACCACCAGCGAACTCGTCCAACGCCACCTGGCCGGATCGGCGGTCGTCAAGGCGTTCAACAACATCGCGTTCTTCGGCCTCGTCACTATGGCCCGCCCCGCCGGGCCCGAGCGCTCCGCGCTCCCCATCGCCGGGGACGACCCTGAGGCGAAGGCCCGCGCGGCCGGGCTGCTCGACGCCCTCGGCTTCGACGCCGTGGACGCCGGGACGCTCGCCGAGAGCTGGCGAGCCGAGCCCGGCACCCCGGTCTACGTGCAGCCGTACATGCCCGGCCCGATCCCCGAGGGACTCGACCGCGAGCAGACGTTCCAATGGCTCGCGTCCACCCCGGGCGCCCCGGTCCCCGCCGGCCGCGTCAAGGAGCTCCTCGACGCGGCCGTGCGCGGCACCGCGGGCGGCACCGTCCCCGACGCTATGCGCTGAGGTACGACTCCAGGTCGTCGAGGATCATCCCCGCGGCGGTGACGCCGATGCCGGTCATCCAGACCTCGTCGTCCACCTGGTGGGCGTTCCCCTCCTGCACGGCCGGGATCGACTGCCACAGCGCGCCGCCGGTGTACTCGGCGAGCTTCGCGTCGCCGTCGTCGCCGTACGCGCAGTAGAACACCACGTCGCCGCCGAGCGTGTCGACCTCCTCGGCCGACACCTCGGCGAAGCGGCGGTCCTCGGCCCCGTTCAACTGCTGGAGCTCCGGGCGGGCCAGGCCGGTGTCGCCGAGGACGATGCCGGAGAACGAGTCCGGGCCGTAGACGCGGATCTGGTCGGGCATGAACCGCACCAGGCTCACCTCGGTGGACACGGCCTCGCCGAGCGACTCGCCCAGTTCCGCGGCCCGCGCCTCGTACCCGTCCAGCAGCTCCCTCGCGGTGTCGCCGCGGCCGAGCGCCTCGCCGTCGAGGAGGAAGTTCTCCTTCCACGTCAGGCCGACGAGCTCGGTGAACACGGTGGGCGCGATGGCGTCCAGCTCGTCGTAGAACTCCTCCTGCCGGAACTTCGAGCCGAGGATCAGGTCCGGCTTGAGCTGCTCGATCGCCTCCAGGTCCGGTTCGGCGCTGGTGCCCACGACCGTGACGCCCGACAGGTCCCCGAGGTAGGTCGGCAGCTCGGCCTCGCTCGTGCGGGCCGCGCCGATCGGGGTGATGCCCAGCGACAGCGCCGTGTCGATCTTGTCGGTGTCGAGGACGACGACCCGCTGCGGGTCCACCGGGACCTCGGTGGTGCCCATGGCGTGCTCGACGGTGCGGGTCTCGCCCTCCTCGCCGCCCCGGTCAGCGGCCGGGTCGGAGGTGCCGCAGGCGGTCAGCGCGAGCGCGCAGGCGGCCGCCAATCCGGAGGCGACCAGTCGTCTTCTCATTTCGGGTTCCCTTCGTCAGGAGCAGGTACAGCAGGTAGAGGCCGCCGAGCGCGGCGGTGAGCACGCCCGCGGGCATCTGGTAGTCGCCGAACGCGGTGCGGCCCAGCCAGTCCGCGAGGACGAGCAGGACCGCGCCGGTCAGGGCCGAGCCGAGCAGCGGCGGGCGGGAGGTGCGGGCGAGGCGCCGCGCGATCTGCGGGGCCGCGAGCGCCACGAACTCGACCGCGCCGACCTGCGAGACCGCCGCCGAGGCGAGCGCGACGCCGAGGACGGCCAGGCCGATGCGCCGACCGGTGACGCGCACGCCGATGCCGGTGGCCGTGGGGTCGTCGAGGTCAGTGGTGTCCAGCGCACGCTGCGCCCACACGAGCGCTGGCAGCGCGGCCGCGAGGAACACGCCGAGGAACGCGGCCTCGGACCAGCCGCGGCCCCCGAGCGTGCCGATGAGCCAGATCTGGGCGCGCTGGGCGTCGATGGCGTCGGCGGAGATGAGCAGGATCTGGATGCCGGACTTGAGGAGCACGGCCACGGCGACGCCCGCGAGCACGAACCGCGGCGCGGCCAGCGAGCCGCGGGCGGCCACGAGCAGCACGAGCGCGGCGGCGGCGAGCCCGCCCGCCAGCGCCGACGGCGCGAGGAGCGCGTACCCGAGCCCGAACGTGAGCGTCGCGGTCGCGGCGAGCCCGGCCCCGGCGGTGACCCCGACGATGTCGGGGCTGGCGAGCGGGTTGCGGGCCACCGACTGGATGAGCGCCCCGCCCAGGGCGAGCGCGGCCCCGGCGGCGACGGCGAGCACGGTGCGCGGCAGGCGCAGGACCTCGACGGTCCGGTCGTACCCGGTGGTCCCGGTGAGGGTCGCGACGACGTCGGCGAACGTGATGTACGTGTGGCCCAGGCACAGCGACACGACCACGGCCCCGAGGAGCACGGCCAGCAGCAGCACGGCCGCGAGCGCGCTGCGCCGGTGCCACGTGATCGAGCGGGCGCCGACGCGGACCACGGACCGTCCGGGGAGCTTCACGGCGTTCACGCGTTCACCGTCCGCGCGCGCCTGACGAGCACGATGAGCAGCGGCGCCCCGATCACCGCGCAGATGATCCCGGCGGGGGCCTCGCCGGGGACGACGACGCGGCCGATGACGTCGGCGGCGAGGAGCATCGAGGGCCCCAGCAGCAGGCTCAGGGCGATCTGCGGCCGGTGGGCCGCGCCCACGGCCCAGCGCGCGAGGTGCGGGATGGCGAGGCCGATGAACCCGACCGGCCCGGCGGCGGCGACGGCCGCCCCGGTGAGGAGCGCGACGGTCACCGCGGCGGTCCCTCGCGTGAGCCCGACGCGGTGGCCGAGCCCGGCCGCGGTCTCGGCGCCCAGTTGCAGGCCGTCGAGCCCCCTCGCCGCGAGGAACGCGAGGAGCAGGCCCGCGACGAGGAACGGCGCCATGCCGATCGCGACGTCCGCGCCGCGCCCGTCGAGCGACCCCACGGCCCAGAACCGGTACCGGTCGAAGGACTGCACGTTCGTGGCCAGGACCGCGTACACGACCGCGGACAGGCTCGCGTCGATCGCCGCCCCGGTGAGCGCGTAGGTGGCGGTGCCGCCGCCGGTGGCGCGGGTCGCGAGCGTCGCGACCGCGTACCCGACGACCCCGGCGACCAGGGCCCCGGCGATGCCGAGCCACACGTACTGGCTCATGCCGGTGAGCCCGAGGACGCTCATGCCGAGCACGACGCCGAGGCTCGCCCCGGCGGCGACGCCGAAGATCCGCGGGTCGGCGAGCGGGTTGCGGGTGAGCGTCTGCATGAGGACCCCGGCGACCGCGAGCCCGGCCCCTGCGAGCAGGCCGACGAGGGTCCGCGGGACGCGCTGGTCCCACACGACGGAGGCCGCGATCGGGTCGGCCCGGGTGAGGCCGTCCCACACCTCGGCGGGGGAGAGGTCGCGCGCGCCGAACGCGAGCGACGCGATCAGGATGAGCCCCAACAGAACCGCGGCCGCAACGCACACAGCGGCCCGGCCGCGGGCGGTGGCGGCGGGCCGGGGCAGCCGCAAGGCGGCCGGACGGGGCGGTCGGAGGGCGACGGGCACCAGCCGATATTAGGAGAGGCTAACCTCCCCCCGCCCGTGCGGTGCCCCGATGTGACGACGGCTCGTTTCTGAGGAGGGAGAGGCGCCAGCGGCGTGGGAGCGGAGACCGGGCGGCCAGCCCGCCGGACCCGGCGGGCTGGCCCGCGGTCGTTCACTCGCGCAGCTCTGCGAGTCTCGCCCTGATCCGGTCCGCGTCGGGGTGGGCGATGTCTTCGAGGATTTCGAGGGCGCGGGTCCAGGCGTCAAGGGCGTGGTCGGGGGCGTTGAGGGCGAGGTGGGTTTCGGCGAGGTTGGCGAGGGCGGCGGCTTCGCCCGAGCGTGCGCCCGCGTCGCGGGAGAGGGCCACCGACCGGAGGTAGTGGTCCACCGCCCGGTCGTACTGGCCGAGGTGGTGGCGGATGTACCCGAGGCTGTCCTGGATCGCGGCCTGGCCCGCGCGGTCGTCGGCGGCCTCCGCGAAGCCGAGGGCCGCTTTGCAGTCGGCGAGCGCCTCCCGGTACTCGCCGTCGACCGTGGCCCGGTGCCACCCGATCGAGTTGAGCGCGATGGCCTGGCACCCCTGGTGCCCCGCCGTGCGGTACAGCTCCAGGGCTCGGCGGTTGCAGGCGATGGCCGCGTCGAACTCGCCCTGCCGCCGCCACACGTACCCGCGCAACTGGTGCACGTGGCCCTCGCCCTCGGACAGGCCCAGGTCCCGGCACCGCTCCAAGGCCCGGTCGAGGAGCCCGTGGGCCTCGTCGAAGCGGTCGAGCAGCGAGTACGCGAACGCGAGGCGGCGCTCCACGCGGACCAGGACCCCGCTCTCGGTGTGCGGCCCGCTGCGGGCGCTGACGGTCTCCCAGCTGCGCGCGAGGTCGTGCCAGTGCCCGGCCCGGTGGAGGAACTCGCTTGCGGCCCAGGCGAGCTGCCAGCAGTGCTCGTCCAGCCCGAGCGCCGCCGCGTGCTCGACCGCGGCGAGGAGCACGGCCCGCTCGGCGCCGAACCAGGCCATCGCGGCCCGGCCGTCCGCGAGCGGCTCGGGCACGGCCCCCGGCGGGGCCGGGGCGAGGGTGATCGCGTCCTGGATCGGCTGGATCAGCCGCATCCCCGCGTAGGCGGTGCGCAGGTAGTGGTCGAGGGTCCGCAGCACGGCGTCCTCGCGGTCCGCGTCGGTCGCGGCGAGGTCCGCCGCGTAGGCGTGGACGAGGTCGTGGAACGCGAACCGGCCCGGCGACGTCTCGTACAGGAGGCTCGCCCGCTCCAGCTCGGCGAGCAGGCGGCGCGCGGGCGGCGCCCCGGCCCCGGCGAGCGAGGCCGCCGCGGCGGCGGTGAAGTCCGGGCCCGGGTGCGTCCCCAGCAGCCGGAACATCTTCGCGGCCCCGGGGGACAGGGCCCGGTAGGACCACGAGAACACGGCCCGCACGTCGGCGGCCGGGTCGGGGTCGGCGAGCGCGTCGAGGCGGCGCGCGGCCTCGCGCAGCTCGCGGGCGAGCGCCGCCAGGGCGAAGTGCGGGTTCCCGGCGGCGCGGGCGGTGACCACCGCGAGCGCCAGCGGGAGCCCGGCGCAGTCGGCGGCGATCTGCGCGGCCGCCTCCGGCTCGGCCGCGATGCGGCGCTTGCGCAGCCGCCGCTCCAGGAACAGCCCGGCCTCCGCGGGGCCGAGCTGGCGCAGCCCGATCGGCTGCGCCCCGTGGGCGACGAGCCCGGAGAGCCGGTCGCGGCTGGTGACGACCGCGGCCGTGCCGCGCCCGCCCGGCAGCAGCGGGCGCACCTGCGCGGCGTCCCGGGCGTTGTCGAGGACGAGCAGGACCCGCTTGTCCGCCAGGGCGCTCCGGTACAGGCCGATCTGCGCGTCCAGCTCCCCGGGCACCGCCTCGGGCGCCGTGCCGAGCGCGCTCAGGAGCCCCCGGACCGCCTCCCCGGGGGCCATCGGCTGCCCGACCGGGTCGAAGCCGCGCAGGTTCACGTACAACTGCCCGTCCGGGAAGCGGTCGGAGGCGCGGTGCGCCCAGTGGACCGCGAGCGCGGTCTTGCCGACTCCCGCGGTGCCGCAGACGACCGCGACCGGCGCGTCGGGGGACGCCAGCAGCTCGTCCATCTCGGACAGCTGCGCCTCGCGGCCGGTGAAGTGCGCGGGCGGGGCGGGCAGCTGGCGCGGCACGGTCCGCACGCGCGCGCTCCCGCCGGGCCGCTGGAGGTCGGGGTCGGCGTCGAGGATCTGGCGGTGCAACCGCTCGACCTGCGGCGAGGGTCTGACCCCGAGCTCCTCGTCCAGCAGCCGGTGCAGGCGCCGGTACGCCTCCAGCGCCTCGCCCTGCCGCCCGGACCGGTACAGGCCCAGCATGAGCAGGCGCCACATGCCTTCGCGCAGCGGGTGCGCCGCCGTCAGGTGCTCCAGTTCGGACACCGCGACGGGCGCGGACCCCGATTCGAGCTCCGCGCCGAGGCACTCCTCGGTGGCCTCCATGCGCAGCTCGTCGAGCAGCCTCGCCTTGTCTCGCACCGCGGTCACGTCGATGCCGGTGTACGCCGCGGCCCCCCGCCACAGGTCCAGGCCCTCGCGGAACGCGGCCGCCGCCGTCTCGGACCCGCCCCCGCGCAGCCTGCGGCGGCCCTCGGCCGCGAGCGCCTCGAAGCGGTGCGCGTCCACCTCCTCGGCCGCGACCTCCAGTGCGTACCCGCCGCCGCGGGCGGCGAGGGCCACGCCGTTCGCGAAGCGCCCCAGCTCCTTCCGAAGCTGGTACACGTACGCGCGGAGCGTCGCCCTGGCGCCCTCGGGCGGTCGTCCGGCCCACAGCCGGTCGATGAGCAGGTCGCGCTCGCACACCCGGTTGACGTCGAGGAGCAGCAGCGCCAGGAGCGCGCGGGGCTTCGCGCCCCGCGGAGTCACGGCCCGGCCGTCGACCGCGAGCTCCAGCGGTCCCAGCGCCCGGAACTTCACCGTGTCGGCGGCCATGGCGCCTCCTCATCGGGCACGTCGCGGCGGACCTGGCCGTCCGTCCGATCGCAGCGCGGCGCGCGGGCGGGGCGAGGGCCCGCGGGACCACGGAACCGCCACATTATCACCACCGCCGCCCTCCAGGATAGATCGCAGCGCGGCGAACGATCTCGCTGCGCCACAACAGAAAGCAGGTGATCGGCATGTTCAGGACGCGCCTCAAGCGGACTGCCGCGGCCGCCGCGGCCGGGTTGATGCTGGCCGGGATGTTCTCCCTCGGCACCGCGGTCCCGGCCGCCGCCGAGGACGACATGACCATCATGGGCTGGCCCACCGGCTGCACCGCCCAGGTCCAGGACTGGGGCGGGGTCGCCTCGTGCTCCAGCCACAACGGCGGCTCCTACCAGGCCGTGGCGACCTGCAAGGACAGCAACGGGAACACCTTCATCGCCAACGGCGCCTGGCGCCAGACCGGCTGGTCCAGGGCCTTCTGCCCCGGCAGCTCCCACGCCGTGAGCGCCAACATCTGGACCTCCCCGACGCCCTGAACCGCCACCCCTCCGAGAAAGGACCGACTCCCATGAAGAAGACGATCTACGCGCTGCTCGCCTCGACGGCGATGGCGCTCAGCCTCCTCACCGGCGTCCAAGGCGCCTCCGCGGCGGAGCCGGAGCCGGCCGCCACCGCCGCCGTCGCCACCGCCTCCGACGACGTGACCATCATGGGCTGGCCCTCGGGCTGCGCCGACTACCAGTACTACAACGGCTGGCTCGCCCGCTGCACCAAGGCCAACGGCGGTTCCTGGCTGGTCTTCGCGGTGTGCCAGACCGAGGGCGGCGGCCCCCGGTTCACCCGCAACCCGTCCGTCTGGCAGACCACCTCCAACGTCCCCTCGATCGTGAGCTGCCCGCCCGGCAGCTTCGTGGTCGACGGCGGCATCTGGACCTCCAACACGCCGTAGCCCCCGCGCCCGGAGCCGCCCGCCGATCCCCGGCGGGCGGCTTCCGCGCGCCCTCGATCGGGACGAGGGTGCGCTCCTGTCACATCCGTTCGGTACCTTGCACGGGAGCGCCTCCCGTCTGTGCCCCGGCGCTCGCCGTACCCGAACGAGGAGCAGCATGCCCGCGCCCAGAAGGTTCACGAGAGAGCAGTTGCAGGCCACCGCTCTGTCCATCGTCGACGAGCGGGGGCTGGCGGGGCTGACCATGCGCAGCCTCGCCGCCGAGCTCGGCACGGGCGCGATGACCATCTACAACTACGTCGACGGCCGGACCGGGCTCGAAGCGCTCGTGACCGAGGCGGTCATGGCGATGTCGACCTGGGAGGAGCCCGAGGGCGGCGACTGGCGCGAGGCCCTGGCCGCCGTCGCCGAGGGCGTGCTCCTGACCGTGTGGGAGCACCCGAACGCCGTCCCGCTCATGCTCGCTCGCGGGGCCCTCCACGAGTCGGCCCTCGCGCCCGCCGAGGCCATGCTCGACGCGCTGCACCGCGGCGGCTACCGCGGCCCGCGGCTGCTGGTGGCGTTCCGCGTCGTCTCGGGGTTCATCTCGGGGTTCGCGCAGGTCGAGGTGGTCGCCCCGCAGCCCGGACCGGCTCCCGCCGCGGACCAGGGGCCCGCACTCGACGGGGAGCGCTTTCCGCGGCTCGTCGAGATCGCCGACGCCGCAGGCGCATCGGACCCGCTGTCGCGGTTCCGCGACGGGCTGCGCATCATCCTCAAGGGCCTGGAGCCCTAAGGGCCGCGGTCCCGGCCCAGGCCAGTGGGCCGGGCCCGCGGCTGCGGGCCCGGCATCGGCGGCTTCCGGTGCGCGCGCCGCCGATGCCGGAGACGAACGGGCACGGTCGCGCGGGCCGCGGCTTTCGCGCGGCCCGGGTGACCGGTTGCTCACCAGAGTGCGTACCTCGTACGTGAACGATGCCATTGAATCACGTACTCTGTACCTGAACTTCACGGGGGTCCCGAAAGGACTCGCCCTACCGGTGCCGTGGCCGCACGACGGCGCGCAGCACCAGGCCGATGCCGCTGGCGAGGGCGAGGATTCCGAAGGGGATGGCGAGGAGCCCCAGGCCGACCACATGCAGGAAGGCGTTCAGGATCGCGCCGCCGGCGAACCCGGCCCACAGGGACCGGTTGACGATCTTGTCGTGGCTGAGGGCGGTGCGGGGCGGGGCGGTGCGGAAGTCGTCCATGGCTCCTCCAGATGTCGTGTCCATGACTACGACGATATGGCGGAACGCGCTCGCGCCCAATGCCCTCACCTGGTGAAACACGGGTACAGGCTGCTGTACCCCGCGACGCGGCCAAGGCCCCCGCAGGCCCGGGACGGGAGGGCGTCATCCTCCCGTCCCGGATCGCTTCACTCGTACAGCACGGCCTGGATCTCGGCGTCGTCGATGTTGGTCGCGTCGTACCAGTAGAAGCCGGTGTCGATGGTCTCGGGGAGGTCCTCGCCGTTGATGGCGGCGACGGCGGCCTTCACGGTCTCGTAGCCGATGCCGACGGGGTTCTGGGTGATGGCCCCGGCCATGACGCCGTCCCGGATCGCGTCGATCTGGGCCTGCCCGGAGTCGAAGCCGACGACCTGGATCTCGCCGACGCGGTCGAGCTCTTGGACGGCGTTGATGACGCCGATCGCGGAGCCCTCGTTGGCGCCGTAGAGGCCCTTGAGGTCGGGGTTGCCCTCGATGATCGCGGTGGCGATGTTGGTCGATTCGAGCTGGTCGCCGCCGCCGTACTGCACCGACACGATCTCGACGTCCGGTGCGTTGGCCTCGACCCACTCGGTGAACCCGTCGCGGCGCTGCACGCCGGTGACGCTGGTCTGGTCGTGGACGACGAGGGCGATCTTCCCGGCGCCGCCGATGAGCTCCACGAGGTGCTCGGCGGCGAGGGCCGCGGCGGCGAGGTTGTCGGTGGAGGCGGTGGTCACGGGCACGTCCGAGTCCACACCGGAGTCGAAGGCGATCACGGGGACGCCGCGGCTCTCGGCCTCGGTCATGAGCGGCGCGGCGGCCTGGCTGTCGAGCGCGGCGAACCCGATCGCGTCGGGGTCGCGGTCCAGGGCGGTCTGGAGCATGTCGATCTGCTGCGCCACCTCGGACTCGGAGTCGGGGCCCTCGAAGGTGATCTCGACGCCGAACTCCTCGGCGGCCTGCTCCGCGCCCTCCTGGACGGCCTGCCAGAACTGGTGCTGGAACCCCTTGGACACCAGGGCGATGTAGGGCTTGTCGGGGTCCAGGCCCTCGGTGGCGTCGTCGCCGCACCCGGCGATCAGGAGCAGCGCCCCGGGGGCTCCGGCGAGTACGGCCCTGCGTTTCATCATTGCTTCCTCCGGAGGATGTCGATGTAGACGGCGGCGAGGATGACCAGGCCGATGACGACGGACTGCCACTCCTGCGGGATGGACATGATGCGCAGCCCGTTGGTGACGGTGCCGACGATGAGCGCGCCGATGAGCGTCCCGACGATGGAGCCCTTGCCGCCCTGGAGCGAGGTGCCGCCGATGACGACGGCGGCGATGGCCTGGAGCTCGTACCCGATGCCGAGGGACGGCTGCGCGGAGTTGAGGCGGGCCGCGAGGACCACTCCCGCGATGCCCATGAAGCACCCCGAGAGCGTGTAGACGGCGATCTTCCACCTGCGCACGGCGATCCCCGAGAGGCTCGCGGCGTCCTCGTTGGAGCCGATGGCGAACGAGTACCGGCCCAGGAGCGTCTTGCCGAGGATGAGCGCGGCGACCGCGGTGAGCGCGAACAGGATCAGCACCGCGTTGGGCAGGCGCACGCCGGGCACGAGCGAGGCCAGGGAGATGTCGGTGAACCCGGGGACGTCGGTGAAGTAGATCGGCGCGGTCCCCGAGATCACCAGTGCGAGCCCCTGGGCGATGAGCATCATGGCGAGCGTGGCGATGAACGGCGGGATCTTGAGCACCGCGATGCTCACGCCGTTGACCAGGCCGATGAGCGCCCCGGTGAGGACGCCGCCGAGGACGCCCAGCGGCAGCGGCAGGCCCCAGGAGGTGAGCATGACGCCGGTCATGACGGCCGCGAGCGTCATGCCGGTGCCCAGCGACAGCTCGATGCCGGAGGTGATGATGACGAACGTGGTGCCGAGCGCGAGGATGCCGATGACGGCCGTCGACAGGAGGATGCCGCTCAGGTTCGACCAGGTCAGGAAGTTCGGGTTGGCGATCGCGAAGAACGCGGCGAGGACGATGAGGCTGGCGAACGCGAGCACCTGCTGGAGCTGGCGGCGCGCGAAGTTCCACGAGGGCCCCAGGACGCGCGGCGACGCGGCGGTGTCCGTCTGCTTCATGCGATTCCTCCGTGTGCTCCGGCCCTGGTGGCGTAGTCCATGACGGTCCTCTGGTCGGCCTCGGCGCCGTCGAGGACGCCGGTGACCCTCCCTTCGCACATGACGGCGATCCGGTGCGCCATGCGCAGGACCTCCGGCAGCTCCGAGGAGATCATGATGATCGACTTCCCTTCCGCCGCAAGGCTGTCGAGAAGCTCGTAGATCTCCTCCTTCGCGCCGACGTCGATGCCGCGGGTGGGCTCGTCGAAGATGAGGACGTCGCAGTCCTTCGCGAGCCAGCGGGCGAGGATGACCTTCTGCTGGTTCCCGCCCGAGAGCGACCGCACCGGCGTGCGCAGCGAAGGGGTGCGGATGCGCAGCGACTCCACGTACCGCTCGGCGGTCCGCCGCGCCTGGGCGTCCTTCATGAGCCCCAGCGGGTTCGCGTGCTCGGCGAGGGACGACGCGAGGATGTTGAAGCCCACGTCCTGGTCGAGGAGGAGCCCGAACCGCTTGCGGTCCTCCGAGAGGTACCCGATGCGCAGCCGCGCCGCGTCGGCCGGGGTCCGGATCTTGACGGGCCTGCCGCGCAGCAGGATCGTGCCGCGGTCGGCCCTGTCGGCCCCGCAGACGATCCGCGCGACCTCGGTGCGGCCCGCGCCCACGAGCCCGGCGAACCCGAGGATCTCCCCTTCGCGCAGCTCGAAGCTGACGTCCTCCAGGAGCCCTTTCGACCCGAGTCCCCTGACCTCCAGGACCACCGGCCGCGACGGGTCGCCGGTGCGCGGCGGGCCGCCGTTCGCGGCCAGCTCGCGCCCGACCATGAGCGCCACGACGTGCCGCAGGTCGGCCCCGGCGGCGTCGAGCGTCGCCACGTACTCGCCGTCGCGCAGCACGGTGATCCGGTCGGCGATCTCCTTGAGCTCCCCGAGCCGGTGCGAGATGTAGATGACGCCGGTGCCCTGGTCGCGCAAGTCCCTGATGAGCCGGAACAGGTTCGCGGTCTCGGACTCGGTGAGCGCGGCGGTCGGCTCGTCCATGATGAGGACCCGCGCGTCGAACGACAGGGCCTTCGCGATCTCCACGACCTGCTGCTGCGCCACGAGCAGGTCGCCCACCCGCGCCCGCGGGTCCAGGTCGATCCCCAAGCGCGCGAACAGGTCCGCGGCCATCCGGTTGAGCCTGCGGTCGTCGGTGAACGGGCCCCGGCGCGGCTCGCGTCCGATGTAGATGTTCTCGGCGATCGTCAGGTCCGGCATCAGCGAGAACTCCTGGTGGATGATGCTGATGCCCAGTTCCTGCGCGGCCCTGGGGTTCTCGATCTCCACCTCCCGGCCGCCGACCTCGATCGACCCGGCGTCGCGCTGGTGGATGCCCGCGAGGAGCTTCATGAGCGTCGACTTGCCCGCGCCGTTCTCCCCGACGACCGCGTGGACCTCGCCGGCCCGCAGTTCCAAGTGGACGTCCGAGAGGGCCTGCACGCCCGGAAAGCCCTTCGAGATCCCTTCGAGTCGCAGCAGCAGATCGTGCACGGGACCTCCAGCGGGCAGGTCATACATCTGACGTATCGAATCGTAATGAGACCGAACTAATGTGTCAACCATTGAAATTTGTTGATACATAGGGCGCTTCGCGCGACCCGCCTTGGATCCGAACGGACCGGCCCCGCCGCGAACGGCGGGGCCGGACCCTCACCCGGTCACACCGCCGACGCCACGGCCGTCCCCTCCAGCTCCACCATCTGCCCCGGCACCGCCAGGCGCACCACCCCGAGCATCGTCGTCGCGGGCGCGGCCCCGGCCGCGCCGAGCCGCCCCGCGAGCACCCCGTAATGCGGGAACAGGCCGTCCACATCGGTCGTGTACACGTTGAGCCGCACCAGGTCCGACAGCCCCATCCCCGCCGCCGCGAGCACCGCCTCCAGGTTGTCCAGGCTCAGCGCCAGCTGCGCGGCCATGTCGCCCTCGTGCTCGGGCCGCCCGTCCCTCCCCATCGCCGTCTGCCCCGAGCAGTACAGCGTCCGGGTCTGCCCCGACACCAGCTCGCCCTGGTTGAAGCCCAGCTCCAGCGACCACTCCACCGGGTTCACCGCGGTTCGTTCCATTGCCCCATCGCTCCATTCGTCGGATCGGCGCCGCTCTCGGCGCCGCGACAAGGAGCCTCCCAGGAAATCACGACACCTCATGTCAGGTATTCCGGTAGCATTCCTCCGATGCGCGCCGACCGCCTCGTCTCCCTGGTCCTGCTGCTGCGCCAGCGCGGCCGCCTCACCGCCGACGCCCTCGCCGCCGAACTGGAGGTCTCCACCCGGACCGTCCTGCGCGACATCGAGGCCCTGTCCGCCGCGGGCGTCCCCGTCTACGCCGAGCGCGGCCGCCACGGCGGCTTCGCGCTCCTGCCCGGCTTCCGCACCGAGCTGACCGGCCTCAACCGCGACGAAGCCCTCGCCCTGCTCACCGCGGGCCCCTTCGGGCTCGGCCCGGCCCTCGCCTCGGGCCTGCGCAAAGTCGTGGACGCCCTCCCGGAGTCCCACCGCGCCGACGTGGACGACGCCGCCCGGCGGTTCCTCCTCGAACCCGGCACCGACCTGCTCTCACGCCGCCCCGCCACCGAGGATGTCCCCGCCGCGGTCCTCGGCACCGTCCGCCGCGCCGTCCTCGCCGGACGCCGCCTGCGCCTCCACTACGCCGCCTCCGGCCAGGACCCGCGGTGGCGCACCGTGGACCCCATCGGCCTGGTCACCGTTCGCGACAAGGCCTACCTCCTCGCCACCCGCTCCGGCGCCGACCGCACCTACCGCCTCTCCCGCGTCAAGGCCGCCGAGGCCCTCGACGAGCCCGCCGAGCGGCCCGACCGCGTCGACCTCGACCGGATCTGGCGCGAGCGCGCCGCCCGCTTCCTCGCCGACGACCGGCTCCGCGTCCTCGTCCGCATCGACCCGGCCCGCCGCGAAGAGCTCCTGGACGCCGCCGTCGCCGTCCTCACCGAGATCCCCGACCCCGACGGGCGCCTCCGCCTCGAAGTGGCCTTCCAAGACCTGCGCCACGCCGAATGGGCCCTGTGGCGGCTCGGGACCGACGCCGAGGCCCTCGCCCCGCCGCCCCTGCGGGCCGCGCTCCGCGACCGCGCCGCCGCGCTGGCCGCCCGCTACGCCTGAACCGCGGCCTCGACCGGTTCGAGGAGCCGCCGCGGCCGGTTCATCGCCTGGCTCACGCGGTCGGTGCGCTTGGGGCCCGGCCCCGGGTACATCTCCACGTCCCGCGGGTGCACCGGCCCGCACGCCGGGCAGTCGGTGGACGGCAGCAGCCCCGACCCGCACTCGGCGTGCCGGAACAGGCGCGGCGGCTCGCCGCCGATGTGCCGGTACCCCCACACGCCGAGCGCGTAGACCACCGGCCACAGCTCGACGCCCGCGTCGGTCGGCACGTACTCGTACCGCACCGGTGACGCCTGGTACGCGCGCTTCTCCAGCACTCCGCCCTCGGTCAGGCGGGCCAGCCGGTCCGACAGGACCGCCTTCGGGATGTCAAGTCGCACTTGGAAGTCGCTGAAGCGGCGCACGCCGTAGATCGCGTTCTGCACCACGAGCAGGGTCCAGCGCTCGCCGAGCATCTCCAGCGCGCGCGAGAGCGAGCAGTCCTGCCCGGGGTAGTCCTTGCCGAGTGCCATGACCGCATCCTACCCCGGTTCATTCATTGAACCAACAGTGCTAGGCTCCGGTGAGTTCATTGACCGAACCAAGGAGCACCCATGACGGCGACCCTCGCCCCGACCCGCCCCACCACCAGGACCGGGCCGGTCCTCGCCCTCCTGTGCGCGGCCCCGCTGCTGGTCATCCTCAACTACTCCACGCCCCTCATCCTCGCCCCGCAGACCGCCGCCCACCTCCACGCGGGCGAGACCGGCCAGACCTGGATCATCAACGCCATCTCCCTCGGCCTCGCCGTCCCCCTCCTCACCTCCGGCAACCTCGCCGACAACCACGGCCGCCGCAAGGTCCTCACCGCGGGCGCCTGGCTCTTCGCCGCCGCGGTCCTCCTCGCCGCCCTCGCCCCCAACACCGCCGTCTTCGCCGCCGCGCGCGTCATCCAGGGCGCCGCCAGCGCCGCCCTCCTCACCTCCAGTCTCGGCATCATGGGCGCCGTCTTCACCGGCCCCGACGAGCGCCGCCGCGCCACCGCCCTCTACGGGGCCATGATGGGCCTCGGCGTCGGCGCCGGAGCGGTCCTCGCCGCCGGGCTGGACGCCGCGCTCGGCTGGAACGGCCCCTACTGGCTGTACGCGGCCGCCGCCGCGGCTCTCGCGCTGGCCGGCCGCCTCGTGCTCCCCGAGTCCCGCGCCGAGCACCCGCGGCGGGCCGACGTCGCCGGGACCGTGACGCTCGGGCTCGGCGTGGCCGCCCTCATGTCCGGCCTCACCCTCGGCCGCCAGGACTGGTCCGACCCGGTCGTCATCGGCCTCCTCGCCGCGGCCGCGGTCTTCACGGCCGCGTTCGTCCTCGTCCAGCTCCGCGGCCGCGAACCGATGCTCGACCCGGGCCTGTTCGCCCGCCCCGCGTTCCTCATCGCCTCGCTCGGCGCGCTCGTCACGGGCGTCGCGGTCATCAGCATGATGAGCTACCTGCCCACGGTGTACCAGTCGGACGCGGTCCTCGGACCGGTCGAGACGGCCGCGGTGGTCGCGCTCTGGTCCACCGCCGCGTTCCTGGTCTCGTTGCAGGTCAAGCGGTTCAACCTGACGCCCGCGATGCTCCTGGTCCTCGCCCTGGTCGTGGCGGGCGCCGGTTCGGCCCTGCTCACGGGCCTGGCCGACGGCTGGTCGTGGTGGCACGCCGCGCCCGCCCTCGTCCTGGCGGGGGCTGGCTACGGGGCCGCGAACCCGGCGCTGACGCGCCTGAGCATCGACAGCGTCCCGGCCGACCGCGGCGGCATGGGCTCGGGCGTCAACAACACGATGCGCTACATCGGGACCGCCGCGGGCATCCCGATCGTCGCGACCCTGGTGGACGCGACCGGCACGGACGGGGCGCTGTGGACCTGCGCGGCCCTCGCCGCGGCCGCCGCGGCCGGGTTCGCGGTCCTCTCGCGCCGGGCGTGAGGCCCGCTACCGGCGCGTGCGCGGGTCGTGGGACGGGTCCGCGTACAGCGGCGGCGGGCCGGGCCAGGGCCACAGCTCGAAGTGCCACGGCTCGTTGCGGTAGACCCGGTGCAGGCCGTACGCGCCGCCGTGGACCGCGAGCCAGGCGCGGGCGTCCCTGCCGAGGTCGATCGCGCGGCCCGCGACGTGCGCGGAGGTCTCGGGCGTGGACACCCAGCGCGCGGCGGCCTCGGGGGAGCCGTGCTCGGCGACGGCCTCGCTGAGCAGCTCCTCCTGGTAGGCGGGGGACCGCCAGCCGCCGTTGACGAGGAAGACGACGCCCTCGCCCGCTGCGGCGGCCGCGGCCCGGCGCAGGGCCGCGAGGAGGTCCGGGTCGAGGTTCGCGACGGCGGGCGCGTCGTCGAAGACGGTGGTCCCGGCGGGGACGGCGCCGTGCGCGGGGCCGAGGGCCCGGCGGGCGGGCGAGATCGTGGAGTGGCTCATGCGCTCCAGTGAACGGACTGCGCGGTTATGGGGCCGTATGCGGTTTTCGATATGCGGGCGATAGGTGCGGGCCCGTAGCATCGTGTTCCTTATGCGCGTACTGATCGTCGAGGACGAACCCCTGCTCGCGGAGGCGATCCGCGACGGCCTCCGCCTGGAGGCCATAGCCGCCGACATCGCCGGGGACGGCGATGCGGCCCTGGAGCTGCTGAGCGTCAACGCCTACGACATCGCGGTCCTCGACCGCGACATCCCCGGGCCCTCGGGCGACGAGGTCGCCCGCGAGATCGTGGCGTCGGGCACCGGCATGGGCATCCTCATGCTCACGGCCGCGGACCGCTTGGACGACAAGGCGTCCGGGTTCGAACTCGGCAGCGACGACTACCTGACGAAGCCGTTCGAGTTCCGGGAGCTGGTGCTGCGGCTGCGGGCCCTGGACCGCAGGCGCGCGCACCACCGCCCGCCGGTGCGCGAGCTGGCGGGCCTGCGCGTGGACCCGTTCCGCCGCGAGGTCTACCGGGACGGCAGGTACGTGGCGCTCACCCGCAAGCAGTTCGCGGTCCTGGAGGTGCTCGTGGCGGCCGAGGGCGGCGTGGTCAGCGCCGAGGAGCTGCTGGAGAAGGCGTGGGACGAGCACGCCGACCCGTTCACCAACGCCGTGCGCATCACCGTCTCGGCCCTGCGCAAGCGCCTCGGTGAGCCGTGGGTCATCGCCACGGTGGCCGGGGTCGGCTACCGGATCGAGGAGCCCGAGCGTGGATAGGAAGCCCGGCCTGTCGGTGCGCCTGCGCCTGACCGTGTCCTACGCGCTGTTCCTGGTGGTCGCGGGCGGCCTGCTGCTGGCGATCGTGTGGCTGTTCCTGCTGCGGTACGTCCCGGCGGAGGCGGTCACGATCCGCGGCCGCGTGGCCCCCGACGGGACCATCGGCCCCGGCCTGTTCATCCCCGGCCGGCTCGACCTGTGGCGGGCGTTCGCGCCCAAAGCCCTTGCGTCCCTGGTGTTCCTGCTGCTCCTCGGCCTCGGCGGCGGCTGGTTCCTGGCCGGGCGGATGCTCGCGCCGCTCACCCGCATCACCGAGGCCACCCGCGAGGCCGCGGGCGGCGCGCTGGCCCACCGCATCCGCCTGCCCGGCCGCCAGGACGAGTTCCGCGAGCTCGCCGACTCCTTCGACTCGATGCTGGCGCGCCTCGAAGCCCACGTGGCCGAGCAGCAGCGCTTCGCCGCCAACGCCTCCCACGAGCTGCGCACACCTCTCGCGATCACGCAGACGATGCTCGAAGTGGCCCGCAGCGACCCCTCGCGCGACCCCGGGGAGCTCATCGAGCGGCTGCACCTGATGAACGCCCGCGCGATCGACCTCACCGAGGCGCTGCTCCTGCTCAGCCGCTCCGACCAGCGGGCCTTCACGTCCGAGCCGGTGGACCTCTCGCTCGCCGCCGAGGAGGCCGCGGAGTCCCTCCTGGAGCTCGCGGAGCGCCGCGGCGTCGCCGTCGAGGTCTCGGGGGACGCCGCGCCCGCGAGCGGCTCCTACGCGCTGCTGCTCCAGCTCGCGGTGAACCTGCTGCACAACGCGATCGTCCACAACCTGCCCGAGGACGGCGTGGTCCGCGTCGCCACGGGAGTGGACGCCGGGGACGCGTACCTCATCGTGGAGAACACCGGCAGGGTCCTCGCGCCGACCCTGGTCGCGACGCTCACCGAGCGGTTCCAGCGCGGCTCCGGGCGCACCCGCGCCGACCACGTCGGCATCGGCCTGGGCCTGGCGATCGCCGACAGCATCGCCCGCGCCCACGACGGCTCCCTGACCCTCGCCCCGCGCGAGGGCGGCGGACTCGCCGCCACGGTCCGCCTGCCCGCCGCGTCCTAGCCCTCGACCGGGAAGTCGAAGTACGTGTCGGGGTAGGGCTCGTCCCGCAGCGTGTAGTGCCACCACTCCCACGGGTACGCGCCGAACCCGCACGACTCCATGACCGACCGGAGCGCGCGGCGGTTCGCCGCCGCGGCCTCCGGCACGCCCTCGGCCCCGTGGTGCGAGACCGGGTCCATGAGGTCGTGGTCCCCGCCCATCGGCACCGGGACGCCCGTCTCCAGATCGACGAACGTCAGGTCCACCGTGGACCCGCGGCTGTGGCCCGACCGGGGCGCGACGTAGCCCCGCCCCACCATCTCGGTCCGCGCGATGTTCGGGTAGTGGCGGGCCTTCGCCGCGCCGTCCTCAGGCTCCCCGGCCCAGCGCAGGAACGCGTCCACGGCCCGCTGCGGCCGGTACGCGTCCCACACCAGCAGCCCGAACCCGCGCGACTCGGCCTTGCCCTGGACCCGCTCCAGCGCCGCGCACAGCTCCACCGTGCCGACGACGCGCGGCGACAGGTACCCCTCCACCGGCCGCCCGGTGAAGTTGTCCGGCCCGGCGTACTTCGCGTCCCAGCGGACGCCCGGGAGCGCCTCGTCGATGTAGGCGAAGCCGTCCCTCAGCGCCGTCTCTCTCAACGCCCCGTCCCCGCCAGCGCCAGCTCGATCATCCAGTCGAGCACCGCCCCCATGTCGAGCCCCGACGCCGCCATCATCCGCGGATAGCGGCTGTAGGAGGTCATGCCCGGCATGGTGTTCACCTCGTTGAGGACGACCCCGCCGTCCTCCGTGAGGAACATGTCCACTCGCGACAGTCCTTTGCAGCCCAGGGCCCGGTACACGGCCTTCGCGGTCTCCTGGACGAGCGTCCGCGACGCGGCCGGGATGTCGGCCGGGACGATCGCCACCGAGTTGTCCGAGCCGGTCTCGGGCCTTTCCTCCTGGTGGATGCGGAAGAACCCGTGCGACAGGGCGATCCGGTCCACCTCGCCCGCGACCAGGTCCGGGCCGCTGCCCAGGATCGCACACCCGATCTCCGCGCCCTCCACGGCCTCTTCGATGAGGACCTTCACGTCGTACTCGCGCGCCTCGGCCAGCGCCGCCGCCAGCTCCCCGGGCCCGGACACCTTGCCTACCCCGAACGAGGACCCCGACCTGGCGGGCTTCACGAACACCGGGTACCTCAGCGACGCCGGATCGACCTCCTCGCCCTCGGCGACGACCCGGAACTCCGGCACCGCGACCCCCGCGCTCCGCGCCACCAGGTACGTCAGCGACTTGTCGATGCACAGCGCCGAACCGGCGATGTCGCAGCCCGCGTACGGGATGCCCGCCAGCTCCAGGAGCCCCTGGACCGCGCCGTCCTCGCCGTGCCGGCCGTGCAGGACCGGCACCACCGCGTCGAGCCGCACCTCCTCGTACTTCCCGTGGTCGAGCACGAGCAGCCCGTGGACGCCCCGGTCGGGCGCCAGCACCGCCGGACGCAACTCCCCGCGCTCCCAGTCCCCCTCGGGCCCTTCGCACAGCCGCCACTCTCCGCCCTTCGTGATCCCGATGTAGAACGGCTCGTACTTCGCGGCGTCGAGGTGCTTCGCGACCTCCCGCGCCGACTTCACCGACACGGGGTGCTCCTCCGAGGCCCCTCCGAACAGGACCCCGATCCTCAACCTAGCCATGCTGACTCCTCTCCTCGAAACGCAGGCAGTTCGCGACCGAGTGCGCGACGGTGTCGCGCAGCGCCCGGTCGGTGTAATACGCGGTGTGCGGGCTGACGACCACGTTGGGCAGCTTCTGGAGCCGCTCCAGCGCGTTGTTCCCGACCAGCCGGTCCCGGCGGTCGGCGTAGAAGACCCCCTCCTCGCCCTCGATGACGTCGAGCGCGGCCCCGCCGAGCCGGCCCCCCTCCAGGGCCGGGACCAGCGCCTCGGTGTCGATGAGCGGCCCCCGCCCGGTGTTGACGACGACCGCGCCGGGCTTGAGCCGGTCGATGCGGCCGCGGTCGAGGAGGTGGTGCGTGTGCGCGTTCAGGGGCGTGTGCAGCGTGACCACGTCGCTCTCGCGCAGCAGCCGGTCCAGCGGCAAGTACTCCGCGTCCGCCTTGGGCTGCTTGTCGAACGCGAGCACCCGGCACCCGAACCCGCGCAGCCGGTCGATCACGGCCGCACCGATCCGCCCGGTCCCCACCACGCCCACGGTGAGGTCCCGCAGCTCCCGGCCGCGCTCCTCGTACAGCCGGTAGTCGTGCACGTCGGCGCGCAGCACCACCGACCTGGCGTTGCGCAGCACCATGAGGATGAGCATCAGCGTGTAGTCCGCGACGCCGTCGGGGGAGTACGAGACGTTCTCGACGGTGATCCCGATGCTCTCGGCGTACTTCACGTTCACGTGGTTGCAGCCCACGCTCCGGGTCGACACGTACTCGACGCCGACCCGCTTGAGCGCGAGCAGCGTCGCGCTCGACACGCGGGTCTTGTGCCCGATGCTGATGCACCTGGCCCCGGACGCCAACGCGGCGTTGGCCTCCGACACGGGCGCGTCGGTGAGCACCGGGTCGATCCGGTCGCCCAGGGCGCGGAACGCGTCGGCCTCGTCGGGCCCGCACCCATAGACGGCGATGCGGGCGGGTTCGCTCTCTGTCATGCCCAGGAGTCAAGCCCCGCCCGTGTTGTCGGGGCGTATGCGGATTTCCATACGCCCGCGATACGGCCCGCGCCCTTGACTGGCCCGCATGATCCCGAACCGCACCGGAGCCGCCGCATGATCCCGCTCGACCTCCGCGCGATCGCCGCGGTCACCGGCGGAACCGTCGCGGGCGACCCCGCCGTCACGGTCACCGCCCCCGCCGTCCTCGACGGCCGCGAAGCCGAGCCCGGCGGCCTCCTCGTCGCCTTCGCGGGCGAGCACGCCGACGGCCACGACTTCGCCGCCCAGGCCGGAGCCGCGGGCGCCGCCGCCGTCCTCGGCACCCGCCCCACGGCACTGCCCACCGTGGTCGTCGCCGACGCGCAGGCGGCCCTCCAGGCGCTCGCCGCCCACGTCGCGGCCGTCCTCCGCGGCGGCCTCACGATCACCGGAGTGACCGGCTCCCAAGGGAAGACCGGCACCAAGGACCTCATCGCGGCCGTGCTCGGCGCCGCCGCGCCCACCGTCGCCACGACCGGTTCGCTCAACAACGAGCTCGGCACCCCGATCACGATGCTCCGCGCCGACCCCGCCACCCGCTTCCTGGTCCTGGAGATGGGCGCGCGGCGCGTCGGCGACATCGCGGCCCTCGCCGCGCTGGCCCCGCCGGACATCGGCGTCGTGCTCAACGTCGGCCAGGCGCACCTGAGCTACATGAGGACCCGCGAGGCCATCGCGACGGCCAAGGGCGAACTCGTGCAGGGCCTCGCGCCCGGCGGCACGGCCGTCCTCAACGCCGACGACCCCCGCACCCGCGCGATGCGCGCCCTCGCCGCCGGGCCGGTCCTCACCTTCGGCACCGCGGCCGACGCCGACGTGCGCGTGGCCGACTTGACCCTCGACCGCCTCGGCCGCCCGGCCTTCACGCTCCGCACGGCTGACGGTTCGGCCCGCGTCGCGCTCCCGGTCACGGGCGCCCACCAGGCAGGCAACGCCGCCGCTGCGGCCGCGGCGGGACTCGCGGCGGGCGTGCCCCTCGACGCGGCCGCGAAGGCCCTGGAGACCGCCTCGCTCTCTAAGTGGCGCATGGAACTGCGCGAACTCGCCAACTGCGTGGTCCTGCTCAACGACGCCTACAACGCCAACCCGGACTCGACCCGCGCCGCCCTCGACGCGCTGGCGGCCATCGAAGGCGGCCGCCGCATCGCGGTCCTCGGCGAGATGGCCGAACTCGGCGACGCCGCCGACACCGAACACCGCGCCATCGGCGCCTACGCCGCCACCCGCGCCGATGCAGTGATCGCGGTCGGCCCCGACGCCCGCCTCATCGCCACAGGCGCGGGGGACCGCGCGACGGCCCTGCCCACCAACGCCGCCGCCGCAGACTGGCTCCGCAGCCGCCTTGCGCCAGGGGACGTCGTCCTCGTCAAGGCGTCGAGAGCGGCCCGCCTCGACGAGGTGGCGGAGGCGATCGAAGCCCTCGACCGACTTTGAGGCCCCGCCCGCGACGCGGCGTGCGGATCGGCGCTCAGCGCCGGCCGCCTGTGCTGCCGCAGGCCGTTACGCGACCGGTTGCCGCCGGGCCAGCCCGACCCGTGCCAGGGCCGCTGAGGCGAGGCTGAGGGCTGCGAGTGCGCCTAGTGCCACCGGAAGGGTTGCGGCCGTTGCAATGGCGCCGACCAGGAGGGGGCCTCCGGCGTCGCCGAGTTCGCGGCCGAGTTCGGCGTTGCCCATGGTGCGGCCCATGCGCTCCTCCGGCGTGGCGGCGGCGAGGTGGGCGAAGGCCAGTGGGGTGACCGTGCCGACCGTGACGCCCAGCAGGACGGCCGCACCGAGCAGCGTCGACCAGTGCGGCGCGACCGCGATGAGCCCCAATGCGACCGCCGCGAGCGCGAGTCCCGCAGCAGTCCCGGTCCGGTCGGCGATCCGGCCGGTGTCCCGCAGCCGTCCCACGAGCGGCTGCACCAAGGTGGAGGCGAGCGCCAGGGCTGCGACCGCCGCGGCGCCCGCGAGCGCGGGCAGGTCGAGGCGGGTCGCGAGGAGCGGCAGGAACCCCACGGCCACACCGAGGACCGCGGTAGTCGTCGCTAGGAGCGCGGTCGGCACGAGGAACCCGCGTTCGGTGGTCTGCCGGACCAGGTCGGCGAGGGTGTACCGCGGCCGGGGTACCACCGGCAGCGCCGGGAGCGCGGCGAGCGTCCACACCATGGCGACGGCCGCGAGCGCGGCCAGCGCCGCGTAGACCGCCTCGATGCCGAACAGGTGCGTCAGGCCCACCCCGATGAGCGGGCCGAGCACATACCCCAGGCTCTTCCAGGCCCCGTACCGGCCGAAGTACCGCCCGAGCCGCTCGCGGCCCGCCAGGCGCGCGACCGCCGCCGACGACGCGGGGGAGAACGCGGCCGCCGCAGCGCCCTGCCCGAGGCGCGCGATCGCGAACACGAGCGGCGTCGGGTCGATCAGGGCCGTGAGCGAGGCGAGCACGAACGCCGCCAGGCCGCCCACGATCACCGGTTTGGCCCCCACCCGGTCCGACAGCACCCCGAAGACGGGCTTCAGGACCACCTCGGCGACGTCGTACAGCGCCAGGACCGCGCCGAGGCCCAGGAGCGTCAGGCCGATGTCGTCGGACTCCGCGCCGAGCACCGAGGCGACGCCGTGGGCGCCGAATGCGGTCGTGAACCCGGCCAGGTACAGCGGGCCCATGGTGCGCGCCATCAGCTCCGGCCCCCGTGGAGCGCGGTGAACACCTGCTCGGCGTAGCCGTCGCAGACCTCGCCGCACGCGGCGAGCCGCTCGGCCGCGGCGGGCGCTTCGGGGGCGCCGAAGACGTCGCGGGCCGTCAGGTCGCGGTGCCAGCGCCGCAGCCGCTGGAGGCTCTGCTCCTCCTCTTCGAGCTCGGCGAGCGTGAGCTTCCCGATGCGGATCTCCTTGGCGATCTCGGCCTCGAACTTGTCGCACTCGGCGAGGAACTCGGTCCAGTCCTCGGAGCGGGCCGCGGTGAACCGGGCCGCGAGCCGCTCGGCGTCCTGCTCGGCCCGGCCGCTCGCCTCCAGGACCACGACCTCGCCCCCGGCGCGGTCGGCGAGCGCCACCGCGCGCTCCACGCCCTCGCCGAACACCGGCAGGTCCGGCGTCGCCCAGGCCCCTTGGCCCAGCGAGAGCGCGCCGATCCGCCGCAGCTCCCGCCAGATGCCCACCCGGTGCTTCGACGGCGCCGCGGGAACCTTCACCAGCAGCACCAGCCACCGGCCCTGTCCCTCACTCGTCACAACGGCGAATGTATCAGCCGTTACATCGCGAGCTCAGGCGGCGACCGCCTCCTGCTCCTCGGTCTCGGACTCCTCCACGGCCGCACGGTACTTCGCGCTGAGCTGCCGGTACTGCGGCGCGAGCATCGCCGCGACCGCCAGGGCCGCGCAGACCAGGCCGCCGCCGAGGAGGATCAGCGCGATCCCGCGCGAGTCCCCGGTCCCCAGCAGCCACTCCCACTGCCGCTGCCCGGCCTCGGTCCGCATGTACGGGATCACCAGCAGCTCCGCGAGCGGCGCGATGACCAGGGCCGTCACCGGCGCGGCGGCGGCCTCGAACGTCATCGCGAACCCGAACACCCGCCCCTGCCGCTCGAACGGCACGACCCGCTGGATCACCGTCTGCTCCGCAGCCTCCGCGGCCGGGATCAGCGCCATGAACACCCACACGCCGAGGATGAACAGCCACCCCAGCTCCCGCACCGCCGACAGCCCGCCCGCGAGCCCGAGCGCGACCACCACGAGCAGGATCGTCCGGATCGGGTTCCTCCCGATGCCCCGCTTGGCCACGACCGCGCCGCCCGCGATGAACCCCGTGGACGCCACCGCGAACCAGATGCCCCAGCCCTCGACGCCGAACATGTCGATCCCGTACGGGTCCATCACCGCCATCGCGACCCCGCCGAACAGGTTGTTCAACGTCGTGAACAGCACCAGCGCCAGCAGCCCCGGCACCGCCCGCACCGCCAGCCACCCGCCGCGCAGGTCCACCAGCGACCCCGGCTCCCCGTCCGGGGCCCGCCGCTCCTCGGGGATCGCCAGCGGCACCAGGTGCAGCAGCGTCAGCGCGAGCGCCGCGATGCCGATGAGCAGCGTCCACCCCATGCCCAGGAACCCGACCGCGAGCCCGCTGAACACGCTCGTCACGAGCATCGCCACGCCCTGGACGGTCCCCACGAGGCCGTTCGCGTTCGCGTGCCGCTCCGCCGGGACCAGCAGCGTCACCGTCGTCGACAGCGCGATCCCGCGCAGCTGCTCCACGACCGCGCCCGCGAGCATCACCACCGCGAAGATCCAGAACCACGGCTTCGACAGGTCCCGCATCCCCTCCTCGCCGACCGCGAAGAAGAACGCCGCGTCGAGCACGAACACCGCGAGCGCCGCGAGGGTCGCCCACACCATGACCGCCTTCTTCGCGTAGCGGTCCACGAGCGTCCCGAAGAACATGCCGAACAGCGAAACGAAGATCATGTACGACGCGGCGACCACGGCGCTGGCGATCACGTTCCGCGTCTCCACGTAGATCCAGAACGTCAGCGCGAACCACAGGAAGCTCGTCGTCACGTTCGCGACGGCCGTGTTGACCAGCACGTGCAGGAAGGTCCGGAACCCACCGGGGGGCGTCGGCGCCAGGCTCATGATGTCGTCCTCTCGCATCTCAGTGTCTCCCCCTATGACCGCCCGCGCGCCCCGGACTCATCGGTCCGCCGCGAATTCCCCCGCGAAGCGCTTGACATTGACACGATGGCAAGGTCTTCACTTGACCGCGGAGGTGGTCCCCATGGACACGACACGCACGCCGACCGGCGCGCTCGCCGCCCGCGACGCCTCGGTGCGGCTCAAGGCCGCGCTCGCCGCGGGCACCGAGGCCGACCCGGCCGCCGCGGCGGCCCTGATCGCGCGGTGCGCGGTCGAACCGGACTTCTACGTCCGCGACATGCTCACGTGGGCGCTGACGCGGCTCCCCGCCGACGTCACGGTCCCGGCCCTGCTCGCCGAACTCGCCTCGGCGAACGCGCAGGCCCGCGCCCAGGCCCTGCACACGCTCTCGAAGATCGGCGACGCCCGCGCCTGGCCCGCGATCACGCGGGACCTGCTGCGCGACGGCGACGACGAGGTCGCCCGCGCCGCCTGGCGCGCGGCCGTCGTCCTCGTCCCCGAGGGTCGGGAACGCGCGCTCGCCGAAGAACTCGCCGCCCAGTTCGGGCGCGGCGAGCGGGAGGTGCAGCGCAGCCTGAGCCGCGCGCTCGCGGCGCTCGGCGAGCACGCCGAGCCGGTCCTCAAGGCCGCCTTGGCGAGCGACGACCCCGTCGTCGCGGCGCACGCGGCCGCGACGGAGCGGCTTCTGCGCGACCCGGAGGCCGCTTTCGAGCCCGCCGTGGACGCCGCGAAGCGGATCGCCGCGCTCGGCGGCCGGGAACCGGAGGCGTAATGCTCATCGGCGAGGTCGCGCGGCGCTCCGGCGTCTCCACCAGGATGCTCCGGCACTACGACAACCTCGGCCTGGTGCGGCCCACGGGCCGCACCACCGGGGGCTACCGCGAGTACGCCGACGCCGACATCCGGCGGATCTTCCACGTGGAGAGCCTGCGGACCCTGGGCCTGTCGCTGCGCCAGATCGGCGCGGTCCTCGACGACCCGTCGTTCGCGCCGGCCGCGCTCATCGCCGACCTCACCGCCGCCGCGGAGGCCCGCCTCGCCCGCGAGCGCGAACTCCTCAAGCGGCTCAAGGCCGTCGACGCCTCCGACCCGGAAGGCTGGGAGGACGTGCTCCGCATCGTGGAGCTGCTGCGCGGCCTCGCCTCCCCGAGCGCCGCCCGCCGCCAGCAGGCCGCCCTGGAGGCGGAGCTGCCCGCGCCGCTCCTCGCCGAAGCTGTGCTGGCCGAACGCGACCCGCTCGTGGCCGGGGCCCTCCAGTGGGCCCTGGCCCGCGCGGACTACGGCGTCGCGAGCCTCGTCCCGGGCCTGGCCTCAGACGACCCCGACGTGCGGCTGCGCGCCGTCCAGGCCCTCGCCGAGATCCCCGGCGACGACTCCTCGACCGCGCTCGACACGGTCCTGGACGACGCGGTCACCGCCGTCCGCGGCCGCGCCGCACTCGCGCTCGGCGCCCGGGGGAGCGCCGCCGCGATCCCCGTCCTCGTGGACATGGTCGTCAACGGCGCCAACGACGTCGACGCCGCCGAAGTCCTCGGCGCGCTCGCCGCCGACCCCGGGCCCGCCGCCGCCATCGCGTACGACCTCACCGCGGCCCTGGCCGCCGCCGAGCCGCCCGCCCGGCTGCGCCTCGTCCAGGCCCTCGCCGAACTCCCGGACGGGCTCGCGCTCGACCTGCTCCGGCCCCTCGCCGCCGACCCCGACCCCACGGTCGCGCGCACCGCCGCCGCGCTCGCCGGGGTCGTGGAGGCCCGCGACAGGGCTTGACGCCGCGGCAATAGATTGGCAAACTTCAATATGTTGTTTGGGAGCGCTTCCGCACTCCCGCTTCCCCTACCCGAGGACGGCATATGAAGACGCGAAGACGAAGGACGGCGGCGATCCTCGCCGCGGTCACCGCGGCGCTCGGCGCGAGCGCGCTCACCGTCGCGGCGGCCCAGAACGCCAGCGCCGCAGGCGCCTGCGACGTCGAGTACGACGTGGTCAACGACTGGGGCTCGGGCTTCCAGGCCAACGTGAGCATCACCGCGGGCGAGACGCTCGACGGCTGGACCGTGGAATGGGACTTCACCGGCGCTGTCTCCGGCATCAGCGCCTGGAACGTCACCTCCCAGTCCCTCAGCGGGTCGCACTTCACGGCCTCCGACGCGGGATGGAACGGCGCGATCGCCGCGGGGCAGACCCGGGAGGTCTTCGGCTTCACCGCGAGCGGCAACTCCGGCGAGATCACCAACGTCGAGGTCGACGGCGTCGCCTGCGCCGAAGGCGGCGGCGAGCAGACCACCGGCCCCGAGCCCACGGACCCCGAGCCGACCGACCCCGAGCCCACCGACCCGCCCCCCGCGGGCACCCCCGTCGAGGAGCACGGACAGCTCCACGTCTGCGGCGCGGGCATGTGCGACGAGAGCGGCGCGCAGGTCCAGCTCCGCGGCGTCTCCAGCATGTGGCTGCACTGGCAGACCCAGCCGTACGCGCAGAACCTCCAAGGCCTGGAGTGGATGCGCGACAACTGGAACATCGAGGTCTTCCGCGTCGCCATGGGCGTCGAGCCCGAGGGCGCCTACCTCGACGACCCCCAGGGCTGGAAGTCCGAAGTGGAGACCGTGATCCAGAACGCGGCCGAGGCCGGCGTCTACGTGATCGTCGACTTCCACGCCCACCAGGCCCACCAGCACCAGGCCGAGGCCGTCGCGTTCTTCTCCGACCTCGCCGACCGCTACGGGCACCTCCCCAACGTCATCTGGGAGCCCTACAACGAGCCCGAGCAGGTCTCCTGGACCGGCGTCCTCAAGCCCTACCACGAGGCCGTGACCGCGGCGATCCGCGCGCAGGACCCCGACAACATCATCGTGCTCGGCACCCCGACCTGGTCCCAGGACGTCGACACCGCCGCCCAGAGCCCCGTCGCGGGCACGAACCTCATGTACACGCTGCACTTCTACTCGTGCACCCACGCCCAGTGGAACCGCGACAAGGCCGACGCCGCCGTGGACGCGGGGCTCGCCCTCTTCGTCACCGAGTGGGGCGCCAGCGCCGCCGACGGCGGGCTCGACGGCCGCGTCTGCCTCGACGAGGCCCAGCGCTGGATCGACTGGATGGCCGCGAACAAGATCTCCTGGACCGCATGGAAACTGGACGTCGGCAACGACTCCACCAACCTGCTGTCCGCCGGAGCGCCCGTCACCGGCGGGTGGGACAACTACCTGCACGGCCACGCGCCCTTCGTGATCGCGAACCTCCCGTAGCGAGCGAGGGCCCGGTCCCCATCGGACCGGGCCCCGCCGCTCACACCGCCGGAGGGTTCAGCCGTGCGAAGCCCTCCTGCCGCTCGTACGGGTAGTACGGGTACGGCGCGGTCCTCGCGCTCGCCTTGTCGAGCCGGGCGACCTGCTCGGCGTCGAGCTCCCACCCGATCGCGCCGAGGTTCTGCCGCAGCTGCGCCTCGTCGCGGGCGCCGACGATCACCGACGCCACGGTGGGGCGGCGCAGGAGCCAGTTGATCGCGATCTGCGGCACCGACTTCCCGGTCTCGGCGCTGATCTCGTCGAGCACGTCCACGACCCGGTACAGGGCCTCGTCCTCCACGGGCGGCCCGAACTGCGCGGTCTGGTGCAGGCGGCTGCCCTCGGGCACCGGCTGCCCGCGCCGGATCCTCCCCGTCAGCCGCCCCCACCCGAGCGGGCTCCACACGAGCGCCCCGACGCCCTGGTCCAGGCCCAGCGGCATGAGCTCCCACTCGTAGTCGCGGCCCACGAGCGAGTAGTACACCTGGTGCGCGACGAAGCGCGGGCGCCGGTCGCGGTCGGCGGCGTCGAGGGACTTCATGAGCTGCCACCCGGCGTAGTTCGAGGCGCCGGCGTACCGGATCTTCCCGGCCCGCACGAGGTCGTCGAGGACCGCGAGGGTCTCCTCCACGGGGGTGCGGGCGTCGAAGGCGTGGAGCTGGAACAGGTCGATGTAGTCGGTGCCGAGGCGCCGCAGCGCGGTCTCGACGGCCCGCGTGAGGTGGACCCGGGACGCCCCGGCCTCGTTGGCGCCCTCGCCCACGGGCAGTCCGGCCTTCGTGGAGATGAGCGCCTGGTCCCTGCGGCCCTTGAGCGCCGCGCCGAGGACCTCCTCCGAGGCCCCGTCGGAGTAGACGTCGGCGGTGTCGAACATGGACATCCCCGCGTCGAGCGCGATGTCGACCATGCGGCGGGCCTGGTCGGCGCCGGTGTCGCCCCAGGCGCCGAACAGCGGGCCGGAGCCGCCGAAGGTCCCGGCGCCGAAGGACAGGGCGGGGACGTGGAGGCCGGAGCGGCCGAGACGGCGGTGTTCCATGACGGTTTCCCTTCTAAAGGAACTTCAGTTCCGTTAACATGGTCTAAGCTAGCGCAGCGACCATCCTTAACGCAACTGGAGTCCCGTTATGAATCAGGCCACTGGCGCCCCCGGCACCGCCCGGCCCGGCGGGCGCACCGCCCGCGTCCGCGAGTCCGTGCTCCACGCCGCCGGAGACGCCTTGGCCGACAAGGGCATCGGCGGCATCGACCTCGCCGAGGTGGCGCGCCGCGCCGGGGTCGGCAAGACCACCGTCTACCGCCGCTGGGGCACCGTCCACGGCCTCGTCGCCGACATGCTCGCCGAGATGGCCGAGTCCTCCCAGCCCCGCGCCGCCACCGGCACCCTCGACGGCGACCTGGCCGCCCTCGCCGCCCTCATCCTCAAGACCCTCACCGACGAGCGACAGGGCCCGCTCTTCCGCGCCCTCATCGCCGCCGCGGCGTCCGACGCCGAGGCCGCCGCCGCCCTCCACCGCTTCTACCGCCTCCGCATCGAGGAGTGGTCCCCGTGCGTCACCGACGCGCTGGCCCGCGACGAGGTCCCCGCGGGCACCGACCCCGCCGAGGTCGTCCGCGCCCTCTCCGCCCCCCTCTACTACCGCTTCCTCGTCTCCGGCGACCCCCTCGACGCGGACACGGCGAAGCGGGCGGCCGCCGCTGCCGCGGCCGCCGCCCGCTCGGGTGCCTACGTGCTCTAGACCGCCGCCCTCAGGCAGCGGTCAGGTGGATCAGGACCGCCTGCACCGGCCACAGGCCCGGGAGCTGGAGGCCGACGCCCGTCAGGATGCTGCCGGGGACCGTCACGGGCTCGCCCGCGAGCCACGGCGGGGTGGTCCAGCCCCACTTGGCCTCGCCGATCTCGGTGCGCACCTTGACCTTGTAGCTGCGGTCGGGGTCGAGGCCGTCGAGAAGCAGGCGCTCCGGCAGGGCCTCTTCGAGGGACGCGACGGTGGCGATCGTGAAGACCGCCTCCGACCTGTCGGCGGCCACCACGCCGCGGACGCGCAGGGCCGGGTCGACCGTGTCGGGGTGGACCACCGAGCCGGTGTGGAGGAGGCCGCGCAGTTCCTTGTAGAGGGACGCGAACCCGGTGATGCGGGCGGTCTCCTCCTCGGTGCAGGACATGATGTCCCACTCGAACCCGGCCGAGCCCTGGAGCGAGGTCGCGATCCGGTAGGGCAGCGAGGTGGCGCGGCCCGAGGAGTGGGCGGGGGAGGGGCCCACGTGCGCGCCGATCATCTCCGGCGGGAGCACGAGCTCGGTCCAGCGCTGGATGTCCTGGCGCTCCACCGGGTCGTTCGAGTCCGAGGCCCAGATGCGGTCGGTGCGCTGGAGGATGCCCAGGTCGGTGCGGGCCCCGCCCGAGGAGCACGACTCGATCTCCAGGCCGGGGTGGTCGGCCTTGAGGCGGTCGACGAGCCGGTACGCCGCGAGGGTCTGCGCGTGCGTCCCCGGCGCGCCGTCGTGGACGGCCTCCACGAGGTCCCGGTTGTGGTCCCACTTGATGAACGCGATGCCGAGGCGCTCGACCAGCGCGGACATCTGGCCGCGCAGGTGCTCGAACGCGCCCGGGTTCGCCAGGTCGAGCACGTACTGGGTCCGGAACGACAGGCCCTCCGGCGAAGGCACCGACGCCGGGTTGGCGAGGACCCAGTCCGGGTGTGCACGTGCGACGTCGGAGTCGAGGTTCACCATCTCCGGCTCGAACCACAGCCCGAACTGCATGCCGAGCGAGCGCACGAGTTCGGCGAGCGGTTCGAGGCCCTCGGGCCACACCGCCGGGTCCACGACCCAGTCGCCGAGCCCGGCCTTGTCGTCGCGGCGCAGGTGGAACCAGCCGTCGTCCAGGACGAACCGCTCCACGCCGACCTCGGCCGCCCGCCGCGCCAGCGCGGAGAGCCGCTCCTGGTCGTGGTCGAAGTACACGGCCTCCCACGTGTTCAGCACGAGCGGGCGCGCGCTCCTGGGGTGCTGCGGGCGGGCGCGCATCCACGTGTGGAAGCGGTCGGCGACGCCGTCGAGCCCGTTGTGCGCGTAAGAGAAGTACGCGGTCGGCGTCCGGTACGACTCGCCGTGCGCGAGGCGGATCTCCCCGGGGCGCACCAGTTCCCCGGCCCCGAGGGCGGTGCCGTGCTCGGTGAGCCGGTCGGTGCGGTGGCGCACGTCGGCGCTCCAGCCGAGGTGGACGGCCCAGACCTCGCCGGTCCGGTTGCGCGGCAGGCCCGCCGACGCGAAGGTGACCCAGGGGGCGTCGTGGCCGCCGCGCCCGCGCCGGGACTCGCGCACGGTGGCCCCGCGCGGCATCGGCGCGGTGAGCGGGGCCTTCTCGCGGGCCCACCGGCCGGAGAACGCGGTCAGGTGGTCGGCCGATTTCGCCACGGGCAGCACGGCTTCGAGCCACGCGACCTCCACCGCGCCCCCGCCGTCGTTGACGATCTCGTGGTCGAGGAGCACGAGCCCGCCCGCGCCGATCTCCAGGCGCGTCCGCAGCGTCAGGCCCGCGTCCGCGTCGGTCGCGGTGATCGCGACCGCCGCGTCGCCGGTGCGCTCCACCGTTGCGGCCCAACGGGGGAAGAGCGGCCGGCCGTCGCGGGTGGCGAGGAGGGCCGGGCGCCCGGCCCAGCCGTCGGAGTCCTGCGGGACCAGCGGGACCCGCCACGCGGCGTCGAGGGTGCCGGGCGCGGTCTGGCGGCCCGTCGCGGCCGCGAGGGCGTCGAGCCCGGCCGCGTCGAGCGGCCCGAGGTCGCGGCCCCAGTGCAGCACGGGCGGCAGGCCCGCGTCGGCGGTGTCCAGGACGAGGGCCACGCCGTCGCGGCGCAGGAGGGTCGGTGTGCTCACGGTGCTCCTTCGGAACGGTGGACTGGGGGAAGAGCGCTTGCCGTCGGCGCCCTACCGTAGCCGCCCGCGCCTGCGGCGGCCAGGAGGTTCCCATCCGGCCTGCTCGGAGGCGACACCCGAGCCCAAGTCAGTGATATGTGATATGTGATATGTTACTGCGAGCCGGCGCCTCCGAGGCGTCGGCGAGACGGCCCCGTGAACACCCGCCCCCCGGGAATGCGGCCCGTCGTTCGGCGCACAGACGAAGGACCTCCCCCATGCTGAAGAAACTGACCAGGGCGCCCGCGGCACTCCTCGCCGCCGCCCTCCTCCTCACCGGCTGCTCCGGCGGGCAGACCGGGTCCGCGGGCACCGCGGGCGACGACCCGGTCTCCGGCGGGACCATCCACATGCTCCAGAACGCCGACTTCTCCTACCTCGACCCGGCCCGCGGCTGGGACGGCGGCGTCAACGCGTTCTACCGGCTCATCTACCGCGGCCTCACCATGCAGGCCGCGGGCGACGCCGACGACCCGAACGCGATCGTCCCGGACATGGCCGAGAGCCTCGGCACCGCCTCCGAAGACGGCCTCACCTGGACCTACACCCTCAAAGACGGCCTGAAGTTCGACAACGGCGACCCCATCACCTCCACCGAGCTCGCCTTCGGCATCTCCCGCGCGTGGGACCCCGAGATCGGCATCGGCTCCCCGTGGCTGAAGAACACGATCGCGGCCCCCGAGGACTACCTCGGCCCGTACCAGTCCGGCGAGCACCCCGGGATCGAGACGCCCGACGAGAAGACGATCGTCTTCCACCTCATCGAGCCGTTCCCCGAGTTCGACTCCGTGCTGGCGCAGCCGAACGCGGTGCCCTTCCCGGTCGGCACCGGCGCGGGCGACGAGTTCATCAACGACGTCATCGCCTCCGGCCCCTACACCGTGGACGCCTACACGCCCGGCAGCCTCATCAAGCTGGTGCGCAACGAGAACTGGGACGCCGGCACCGACGACGTCCGCAAGGCCTACCCCGACGCGTGGGAGTTCGAGATCGGCCTCGACGGGGCCACGATCGACGAGCGGCTCATCGCCGGGCAGGGCGCCGACCAGAACGCGATCTCCGGGAAGGTCCAGCCCGCCACCCTCGCGCGCCTCCAGTCCCCGGATCTCGCCGACCGCACCGAGACCGCCGAGGCGTACTGCGTCACCTACATGGGCATGGACACCACCGAGGCGCCGTTCGACAAGCTCGAAGTGCGCCAGGCGATGAACTACGCCGTCGACCGCACCTCGCTCCAGACCGCCTCCGGCGGCAACCAGCTCGCGCTCCCGGCGACCACGATCATCCCCGACGCGGTCAACGGCCACAAGGACTTCGACCTGTACCCCAGCGAGGGGAACAACGGCGACCCCGAGAAGGCGCAGGAGCTCCTCGCCTCGGTCGGGCTCGAAGACGGCTTCTCGTTCACCCTCGACATCCGCTCGCAGCCGATCATGCAGGCGCAGGCCGAGTCGATCCAGCAGGCCCTCGCGAAGATCAACGTGGACGTGCAGCTCAACGTCATCGACACCTCCACGTACTACGAGACCATCGGCACGCCCTCGCAGATGAGCGACGCCGCGATCACCGGCTGGTGCCCCGACTGGCCCTCCAGCTCCTCCACCATGGTCCCGCCGCTGGTCGACGGCCGCGTCATCACCGAGAAGGGCAACACCAACATCGGGCTGTTCGACGACGCGGCGGTCAACGCCCGCATCGACGAGATCCGCGCGATGACCGACCTCGACGCCGCGAACGTCGCCTGGGGCGACTTCGACGAGCAGGTCATGGGCCTGGCCCCGATGGTCCCGCTGCTCCAGGAGCCGAGCGTGTTCCTGCCCGGCGAGAACATCGCGAACTACATCCCGAACACCAGCATGACGGACCTGACGATCATCGGGCTCAAGGACCCGTCCGCAGGCTGATCACCGATGACCTTCACTCCGACTGAACTCGAAGCCGAAGGCGCGGCGGGCGGTGAGGCGACCGGCGACCCCGCGTCGTCCTCGCCGCCCGCCACGGGGCGACGCCTCGCCCGCGCCTTCCTGCGCGACCGCGCCGCCGTCGCCTGCGCCGCGTACATCCTCGTCGTCATCCTCATGGCCCTGACGGCCCCGCTCCTGGTCAAGCTCTCCGGCTACGGCCCCCTGGAGTTCGACCAGGCCGCCGTGGACCCGAACCTCGGCGGGCTCCCGCTCGGGTGGGGCGGCGGCATCGGGACCGACCACTGGTTCGGCGTCGAGCCCGGCAACGGGCGCGACATCTTCGCGCGGATCGTCTACGGCGCCAGGGTGTCCATGACGATCGCGCTGCTCGCGACCGCGCTCACCTCGACCCTCGGCGTCGTCTTCGGGCTCATCGCCGGGTACTTCGGCGGGCGCACCGACATGGTGATCTCCCGGATCATGGAGTTCCTGATGGCCTTCCCGGCCCTCATCTTCATGATCGCGGTGCTCTCGGCCCTCCCGGCCGAGAACCGGCAGGCCCTCCTCGTCGTCGTCATCTCCTTCTTCGGCTGGCCCTACCTGGCCCGGATCGTGCGCGGCCAGACCATGTCCCTGAAGCAGCGCGAGTTCGTCGAGTCCGCGAAGGCCTCGGGCGCCTCCAGCGCCCAGATCATCTTCAAGGAGATCCTCCCGAACCTCTCCTCCACGATCATCGTCATGACCACGCTCGCGGTCCCCGGGTACGTCGGCACCGAGGCCGGCCTGTCCTTCCTCGGCGTGGGCGTCGTCCCCCCGACCCCCTCGTGGGGCCAGATGATCGCCTCCTCCGTGTCCTGGTACGCCGTGGACCCCGCGTACTTCCTGTTCCCGGGCGCGTTCCTGTTCCTGCTCGTGCTGTCGTTCACCGTCCTCGGCGACCGCATCAAGAAGATCGCCGAGTCCGGGGAGGGCCGCGCATGATCCGCTTCCTCGCGAACCGCCTGCTGGGCATGGCCGTCGTGCTGTTCCTGGTGTGCCTGTTCACCTACGTCATCTTCTTCCTGCTCTCGCCCGACCCGGCCGTGCAGATCTGCGGCAAGAACTGCACGCCCGAGGCCATCGACCAGATCCGCGCCAACCTCGGCCTCGACGAGCCGTTCCCCAAGCAGTTCTGGACGTTCCTCTCCGGCCTCTTCGTCGGCCGCACCTACGGCACCGGCGCCAACGCGATCGACTGCGTCGCACCGTGCCTCGGCTACTCGTTCCAGTCGAGCCAGCCGGTGACCGACATGATCCTCCAGCGCCTCCCCGTCTCCGCCACCGTCGCCGTCGGCGCCGCCGTGCTGTGGCTCCTCGCGGGCGTCTCCGCCGGACTCGTCTCCGCCGTGCGCGAAGGGAAGTTCACCGACCGGTTCATCACCGGCCTCACCCTCACCGGCATGTCCGTCCCGAACTACGTCCTCGCGCTGTCGCTCCAGTTCCTCCTGGTCGTCACGCTCGGCTGGCTCCCGTTCCCGCAGGCCGTGCCGTTCAGCGAGGACCCCCTCCAGTGGTTCATGAACTTCCTCATGCCCTGGATCGTGCTCTCCATCGGCGCCGCCGCCGTCTACACCAGGCTCACGCGCGCCAACGTCATCGAGACCCTCCAGGAGAACTACGTGCGCACCGCCCGCGCGAAGGGCCTCAGCCCCGGCCTCGTGTGGCGGCGCCACGCCCTGCGCCCGGCCCTCACCCCGATCGTCACGATCTTCGGCATGGACTTCGCCGGGCTCCTCGGCGGCGCCCTCATCACCGAGACCGTGTTCGGCCTCAACGGGGTCGGCAAGCTCGCCGCCGACTCCATCACCAAGAACGACCAGCCCGTCATCATGGGCGTCACGCTCCTCGCGGCGTTCCTCGTCGTCGTCGGGAACATGGTCGTCGACCTGCTGTACACCGCGATCGACCCGCGGGTGCGCGTCGGGAGCGCGACATGACCGAGACACCGCTCCTGCGCGTCCGCGACCTCACCGTCGGCTTCCCCACCGCCGCAGGGGACGTCGAGGTCGTCAAGCGCCTCGGCTTCGACCTGCCGCGCGGAGGCGCCCTCGGCATCGTCGGCGAATCCGGGTCCGGGAAATCCATGACCAGCCTCGCCATCATGGGCCTGCTCCCCAAGGGCGCCAAGCGCACCGGCTCCATCGAACTCGACGGGACCGAACTCACGACCCTCCGCGAGCGCGAGATGCGGTCCGTCCGCGGCGACCGCATCGCCATGGTCTTCCAGGACCCGCTCTCCTCCCTCAACCCGTATTACACCGTGGGCACCCAGATCGCCGAGGCCTACCGCTCGCACCGCACCGGCGTCACCCGCCGCGAGGCCCGCAAAGTCGCCATCGAAGCCATGGAACGCGTCCACATCCGCGACGCCGCCCGCCGCGTCGACCACTACCCGCACCAGTTCTCCGGCGGCATGCGCCAGCGGGTCATGATCGCGATGACCCTGAGCATGGAACCGGACCTCATCATCGCCGACGAGCCCACCACCGCCCTCGACGTCACCGTCCAGGCCCAGATCCTCGACCTCCTGGCCGAGATCCGCCGCGACACCGGCGCCGGGCTCATCCTCATCACCCACGACCTCGCCGTCGTCAGCGAGGTCGCCGACCAGATCGTCGTCATGCGCGAGGGCGACCTGGTCGAGCAGGGCACCGCCGAGCGCGTCTTCTGCGACCCGCAGGCCGACTACACCCGCATGCTCCTCGACGCCGTCCCCCGCATCGACGACGAGATCGGACTGCTGCGCACCACGACCGAGGAGGACCGATGAGCGAACCCCTGCTCCGCGCGAGCAACCTCGTCAAGGAGTTCGCGATCCACGGCGGCGGCCTCCTGGGCCGCACCGCGAGACTCCGCGCCGTGGACGACGTCTCCCTCGAAGTCGGCGCCGGCGAGACCCTCGCGCTCGTCGGCGAGTCCGGCTCCGGCAAGTCCACCACCGCGCGCCTCATCGCCCGCCTCATCGACACCACCGAGGGCACCATCGAGTTCGCCGGCCGCGAGGTCCACGCCCTCACCGGCAAGGACCTCCACGCCTACCGCTGCGAAGTCCAGGTGGTCTTCCAGGACCCCTACTCGTCCCTCAACCCCAAGCACACCGTCGAGCGGATCGTCACCGCCCCGCTCGTCTACCAGAAGCGGCCCATCCCCGGCGGCGCGCGCGCGTTCACCAAGGCGCTCATGGAGCGCGTCGGCCTCAACCCCGACCACTCCGCGCGCTTCCCCGCCCAGTTCTCCGGCGGGCAGGCCCAGCGCATCGGCATCGCCCGCGCGCTGGCGGTCTCGCCGCGGCTCATCATCGCCGACGAGGCCGTCTCGGCCCTCGACGTCTCGGTGCAGGCGCAGGTGATCAACCTGCTCAAGCGCCTCCAGGACGAGGAGGGCTTCAGCTACCTGTTCATCGCGCACGACCTCGCCGTGGTGCGGCAGATCGCGACGCGCGTCGCGGTCATGAACGAGGGCCGGATCGTCGAGTCCGGCGGGCGCGACGAGGTGTTCGGCGACCCGCAGGACCCGTACACCCGCAAGCTCCTCGCGGCCGTCCCTAGGATCAGGCCGGAATGGGACGCCGCACGGCGCCGCAACGAGGCGGCGCGGCGGCACCGACAGGAGGCGGAAGCATGAGCGCAGTGGAGTACTCGATGCCCGGCATGCGGGTGAGCGAGCGGTACGTGGACGTGCCGCTCGACTGGGCCGACCCCGCGCGCGGCACGATCGAGGTGTTCGTGCGCGAACTGGTCGACCCCGACAGGCGCGGCGCCGACCTGCCGCTGCTCACCTACCTTCAGGGCGGCCCCGGCGGCGCGAACCCGCGCCCCCTCAAGGCCGACGGCTGGATCGAGGAGGCCCTCAAGGACTACCGGGTCGTCCTCGTGGACCAGCGCGGCACCGGCCGCAGCACCCCGCTCGACGCCCAGGTCGTCGCCGAGATCGGGGACGCCGAGGCCGGAGCGGACCACCTCGCGTGCTTCCGCGCCGACTCGATCGTCCGCGACCTCGAACACGTGCGCGCCAGCGTCTACGACGGCCGCAAGTGGACGACCCTCGCGCAGTCCTACGGCGGCTGGCTCACCCTCGCCTACCTCTCCCACGCGCCCGAGGCCCTCGCCGCCGCGTACGTGTGCGGCGGCATCCCCGGCAACCCCATGAGCGCCGACGAGGTCTACCGCCGCACCTTCGACCGCGTCGCCGCCAAGACCGCCGAGTACTACCGGCGCTACCCCCACGACGCCGACGCCGTGGCGGCCATCGCCGACCGGCTCGCCGCCGAACCCGTGCTCCTGCCCGACGGCGACGTGCTCACCGTGCGCCGCTTCCAGTCCCTGGGCATCGACTTCGGCATGAAACCCGGCTTCGAGCGCATGCACTGGCTCGTGGAGCAGGCGTTCATCCGCGACGGCCGCCTCTCCGAAGGCTTCCTCGCCGACGTCCTCGCCCGCACCTCCTCCGCGTCGAACCCGCTGTTCTGGACCCTCCAGGAGTCCATCTACGGCGACGGCGCGAACGGCCCCACCGCGTGGGCCGCGCAGCGCGAACGCGACCGGCGGCCCGAGTTCGGCGAGGACGTGCGCCCGCTCCCCTTCACCGGCGAGATGGCGTTCCCGTGGATGTTCGAGGAGGTCAGGCTCCTGCGCGGCTTCGCGCCCGCCGTCCACGCCCTCGCCGCGCGCCGCGAGTGGAGCCGCGTCTTCGACGCCGAACGCCTGGCCGCCAACGAGGTCCCCGTGGCCGCGGTCGTCTACTTCGACGACATGTTCGTCGACTCCGGCCTGCAACTGGACACCCTCGACGGCGTCGGCAACGCCCAGGCGTGGGTCACCAACGAGTTCGAGCACGACGGCATCGGGTCGGGCCGGGTCCTCACCCGCCTGCGCGACCTGGTCCGCGACCGAGGAGGAGAACGCCGATGACACGACCCCCCTACGCGGGCGAACGCTACCCGCGGCTGACCGAGACCCCCGCGTTCACCGACTACATCGCCACCGGCTGGGGGACCGGACCGGTCCCCGCGCCCACGGTCCACGGCGCACCCGAAGCCGCCGCGGCCCACCGCGACCGCCTCAGCGCGCGCCTCCCCGGCGAGACGATCTTCGTCCCCGCCGGGACCGCCCCGGTCCGCAACGACGACAACGACTACGCCTTCCGCGCCGACAGCTCCTTCACGTGGCTCACCGGCGCCCAGATCGAAGGCGCCGTCCTCGTCATGACCCCGCGGCCCGGCGGCCACGACGCCCGCCTGTTCATGCCGCCGCCGTTCCGCCCCGGCGACACCGGGTTCTTCGCGAACGCCGCCCACGGCGAACTCTGGGTCGGCGCCTCCCCGGGCCTGAGCGAATGGGCCGACGCCCTCGGCCTGACCGTGCGGCCGCTCGCCGACCTCGACGGCCTCGACCTCGCCGGCGCCCTCGCCACCGCGACCGGCGCTACCGCCCACGGCCTCGAACCCTCCCCGCTCCTGGACCGCACCCTCTCGCAACTGCGGATGGTCAAGGACGACTGGGAGATCGCGCAACTGCGCGAGGCCGTCGACGCCACCGTCACCGGCTTCGCCGCCGTCGCCGCCGAGATCCCGCGCGCCGTCACCGAGGGCCTCGGCGAGCGCTGGCTCCAAGGGACCTTCGACCGCCACGCCCGCACCCACGGCAACGGCACCGGCTACACCACCATCGTCGGCTCCGGCTCCCACGCGCCCACCCTCCACTGGGTCCGCTGCGACGGCCCGGTCCTCTCCGACGAGGTGCTCCTCCTCGACATGGGCGTGGAGGCCCGCAGCCTCTACACCGCCGACGTCACCCGCACCCTCCCCGCCTCCGGGACCTTCAGCCCCCGCCAGCGCGAGGTCCACGACCTCGTGGAGAAGGCCCACCGCGCCGGGCTCGCCCAGATCAAGCCCGGCATCGAGTACCTCGACTTCCACTACGCCGCAATGGAAGTCATCGCCACCGGCCTCCACGACTGGGGCCTCCTCCCCGTCTCCGTGGACGAGGCGCTCTCCCCGGACGGCCAGCAGCACCGCCGCTACCTCGCCTGCGGCATCGGCCACCACCTCGGCCTCGACGTCCACGACTGCTCCAAGGCCGAGTACGAGGACTACATGGGGGCCGACCTCCAACCGGGCGTCGTCATGACCGTCGAACCCGGCCTGTACTTCCACGCCAACGACCTCACCGTCCCCCCGGAGCTGCGCGGCATCGGCGTGCGCCTCGAAGACGACGTGCTCGTGACCGCCACCGGCTCCGAAGTCCTCTCCGCCGCCCTCCCCATCGACGCCGACGGCATCGAGACCTGGACGAAGGCCCAGCAGTGACCGAGCCGTTGCAGCCCTTCCCGCTCGGCGCCGTCCGCATCGGCGACGCATCGGTCTTCGCCCGCGCCCGCACCGAACTGCTCCACCTCGCCCGCGCCTACCCCGTGGACCGCCTCCTCGCGGTCTTCCGCCGCAACGCCGGACTCGACACCCGCGGGGCCCTCCCGCCCGGCAACTGGGAGGACTTCGGCCACCCCAACGAAGACGCCTGGGGCGAGCACGACTACCCCGGCCGCGAGCACGCCCAGACCGCGAACCTCCTGCGCGGCCACTACGCGGGCCACTTCCTCTCCATGCTCGCCATGGCCGCCGCGGGCGAGGACGACCCGGCCCTGCGCGCCAAAGTGGACGAGATGGTCGCGGGCCTCGCGGAGGTCCAGGCCGCGCTGGCCGCCACGGGCCGGTACTCGCACTACGGCTTCCTTGCGGCGTACGGCGAGTGGCAGTTCTCGCGCCTGGAGGACTTCGCGCCGTACGGCGAGATCTGGGCCCCGTACTACACGTGCCACAAGCTCATGGCCGGGCTCCTCGACGCCTACGAGCTTGCGGGCAACCGCCAGGCCCTCGGCCTCGCCGTGTCGATGGGCCGCTGGCTCCACGGCCGCCTCTCGCGCCTCGAACCCGAACGGCGCCAGCGCATGTGGTCGCTGTACATCGCGGGGGAGTTCGGCGGCATGAACGAGGTGATGGCCCGGCTCAGCGCCGCGGCCGACGAGCCGCGCTTCCTGGAGACCGCCCGCTTCTTCGACCAGGACCTGCTGCTCGACGCGGGGGCCTCGCGCACCGACGTGCTCACCGACATGCACGCCAACCAGCACCTCCCGCAGCTCATCGGCTACGTGGACGAGTTCGAGCTGACCGGCGAGCGCCGCTACCTCGATGCGGCCTCAGGGCTCTGGGACCAGATCGTGCCCGGCCGCACCTACGCCCACGGCGGCACCGGCGAGTCCGAGCTGTGGGGCCCGCCCGGGACCGTCGCGGGCGACGTGGGCCACCGCAACGCCGAGACCTGCGCCAGCTACAACCTGCTGAAACTCGCGCGCCGCCTCTTCGCGCACACCCGCGACCCCCGCTACACGGCCTACTACGAGCGCACGGTCCTCAACCACGTCCTCGGCTCGCGCCGCGCGGTCCGCTCCGACACGAGCCCCGAGGTCACGTACATGTTCCCGGTCCACCCGGGCGCGCTGCGCGAGTACGACAACGTCGGCACCTGCTGCGGCGGCACCGGCCTGGAAAACCACGTCAAGTACCAGGACACGGTCTTCCTCGCCGCCCCCGACGGGCTCTACGCGAACCTCCCCGTTGACGCCGACCTCGACTGGTCCGAGGCCGGTCTGCGCGTCTCGCAGCGCTCGGGCTTCCCGCTCGGCGAGTCGGTGACGCTGCGCTTCACCGGTTCCGGCGACGGCGCCGAGCGCACCGTGCGCCTCCGCGTCCCCGCCTGGGCCGCAGGCGAGCCGGAGCTGCGCCTCAACGGCGAGCGGCTCCCCGCGCCCGCCGCGGGGGAGTACGCCGCGGTCACCCGCGCCTGGCAGGACGGCGACGAACTCGCCCTGACCACGCCCGTGTCGCTGCGAGCCGAAGCGACCGTGGACGATCCGCGGCAGTGCGCGCTGTTCCTCGGCGCGACGCTCCTGCTGGCGCGGTCGGAGGCCACCACGGGCCTCGCGTTCGGCCTCAACGGCCGCCGCGCCTTCGACGGCAGCCTCATCACCGGCCGCACCGGCGCCGAGCTGCTCGCCGAACTCGGCCGCGACGGTGCGATCGAGCTGGACGGCATCGCGTTCGAGCCGTGCTGGTCGGGCGGGGACGGCCGCTACCACATGTACCTCCGCTCCGCGGACGCCGAGATCGCGTTCGGCGGCAACGGGACCGGCGTGCCGAACCGGCAGCGCGCCGACGGCTCCACCTTCCTCGACGAGCTGTGGGCCCCGGGTTCCTTCGCCGACCGCACCGCGTTCCTCGCCCGCGTCGCCGACACCGCCCGCCGCGTCCGCGCCGAAGGGCTCCTCGGCCGCGAGGAGGTCGCCGCGGTCCTGGCCGCCGCGGCGGCCTTCGACGGGGCCACCGGCACGCCCCGCCCCGACGAGCGCCTCGACGTCCCGGTCCTCATCGATCCCGGCACGGTCCCGCCCGCGGTCGCGATCGAGGTCCTGGACGACCCCGCGCCCTCCGGCTGGTACACCACCGCGCCGCGAATCCGTCTGCGCGGCTTCGACATCGACTCGGGCACCGGCGACCGCCTCACGCTCGAACTGCGCCTCGACGGCGGCGACTGGACCCCCTACACGGGGCCCGTCGCCCTCACCGGGGAAGGCGTGCACCGCGTCGAGGCCCGCGCGAGCGACCCCGAGGGCCGCACCGGCTCGGTGGGCCGCGAGCTCAGCGTGGACACCGCGCCGCCCGTCTCGGAGGCCGTCGTCAAGGATCTCGGCGCGAGCGTGGAGATCACACTCCGCGCCGAGGACGCCGTGTCCGGTGTGGAGCGCATCCAGTGGGAGGGCCCGGGCACGTTCTGGGGCACGTTCCAGGAGGCGTTCGTGCGCGCGATCGGCGACGAGCCGCAGGTCATCGAGTACGCCGCGACCGATCGCGCGGGCAACGAGGAGCCCCGGCGGCGCCTCGTCATCCCCGGAAGGCGGGGAACTCCATGACCAGCGGAATCGTCGCCGCCATCGCGTACACTGCACGGCGGCGCGGCCATGCGCCTTGTGGGGAGCGGGAGCATCATGTTGACCTCTGACAATCGCCTCGAACCGGGCGAAAGCTTGCGCGCGCGCGTCGAGCGGACCCTCTCGACCGCGATCATCTCCGGCGAGCTCGCGCCCGGGGCGCTCCTGACGGTGCCCCGCCTCGCCGAGCAGTTCGCCGTGTCCGCGACGCCGGTCCGGGAGGCGATCCTCGACCTGGAGAAGCGCGGGTTCGTGGAGCCGGTGCGCAACAAGGGCTTCCGTGTGACGGCCGTGAGCGACGACCTGCTGCACGACATCGTGGAGATCCGGCTGCTGCTGGAGCCGCCCGCCATGGCGCGCCTCGCCGCCGCGTTCCCGACCGGGCGGCTCGCCGAGCTGCGCACGCAGGCCGACGACATCGTGGCGGGCGCCCGCTCGGGCGACCTCACCGCGTACCTGCTCGCCGACCAGAAGTTCCACCTGGAGCTGACTGCGATCCTCGGCAACCCGGTGCTCGTGGAGACCATCGCCGAGCTGCGGGCCCGCACCCGCCTCGTCGGCCTGGTCTCGCTGGTGGAGACCAGCATGCTCGACGTCTCCGCCGCCGAGCACCACCGGCTCCTCGACCACCTCGTGGCGGGCGACGCGGAGGCGTGCGCGGAGCTCATGCGTCAGCACATCGGCCACGCGGTCGGCTGGTGGGCGGGCAAAGCGGAGGAACCGGCGGCGGATTAGGCCGTTCGCCTGTCGGCGGCGGCACTCCGGTGCAGGGTCGTGTACAGAGGACGATCCGGCTTTGTTGAAATATGTGACATATTACAAGGAGGGGAAGTTGAACGCAGACGTCGTGGTCATCGGCGCGGGGATCGTCGGCGCCGCGTGCGCGCGGGCGCTCGCGCGGGCCGGCCTGCGCGTCGTCGTCGTGGACCGCGGCGCGCCCGCGAGCGCCACCAGCGCCCGCGGCGAAGGCAACCTCCTCGTGTCCGACAAGGCCCCCGGCCCCGAACTCGACCTCGCGATGCTCGCCGCCGGGCACTGGCCCGGCCTCGCCGCGTCCCTCGCCGACGAACTCGGCCCCGGCTTCCCCGACATCGAGTACGACCGCAAGGGCGGCGTCGTGGTCGCCACGACCGAGGAAGGGGCCGGACCGCTGCGGGCCTTCGCCGACGGCCAGGCGGCCGTGGGCGTCGAGGTCGCGCACCTGACGCCGCACGAGGCGCTCTCCCTTGAGCCGCACCTGAACCCGGCGGTCACCGCCGCCGTCCACTACCCGCAGGACGCGCAGCTCCAGCCCGTCGTCGCCACCGAGGCGCTGCTGGCCTCCGCGCGCCGCGCGGGCGTCGCGGTCCTGCCCCACCGGGAGGTCGTCGGCGCCGTGCGCGACGGCGACCGGATCACCGGCGTGCGCACCGCGACCGAGACGATCAGCGCGCCGTCCGTGGTGGTCGCGGCCGGGCCCTGGTCCGGCGCGGTGGCCGGAGTGCTCGGCGCCGACCTGCCGGTGCGCCCCCGCCGCGGCATGGTCCTGGTGACCGCCCGCATGGCGCAGCGCGTGTTCCACAAGGTCTACGACGGCGACTACTTCGGCGCCACCCAGTCCGCGGACGCCGACCTCCAGACCTCCAGCGTGGTCGAGTCCACCCCCGGCGGGACCGTCCTCATCGGATCGAGCCGCCAGCAGATCGGCTTCGACGACAGGCTCCGCGTCAACGTGCTCGCCGAGATCGCGGGCCGCGCCCTGCGCCTGTTCCCGTTCCTCGCCGGCACGCCCGTGATCCGCGCCTACGGGGGCTTCCGCCCCTACGTGCCCGACCACCTCCCGGTCGTCGGCGCGGACCCCCGCCACCCCGGCCTGTGGTACGCCACCGGCCACGAAGGCGCCGGGATCGGCCTCGCGGGCGTCACCGGCGACCTCCTGTGCGCCCAGCTCACCGGCGCTGATCCCGCGATCGACCCGGCCCCGTTCCTGCCGTCCCGGCCGTCCCTGGCCGCCCACCTGGCGAGCGAGGACGGACCGTCCGAGGCGGGGCGGCCCGCGGGCCCCGCCGCCGCGCCGAACGGAGGCACCGAGTGAGCGGCATCGTCCCCTGGGAAGCCGACCCGATCCGACCCGATCGGCCGCAGCCGCTCCACATCACCGTGGACGGCACGCGCGTCGAAGGGCTGCAAGGCCAGTCGCTCGCCGGGGTCCTGCTCGCCCAGGACCGCGTCGCATGGCGCACCACGACCGCGGGCCGCGCCCGCGGCGTGTTCTGCGGCATCGGCGTGTGCTTCGACTGCATCGCCACCGTCAACGGCGAGTCCGACGTGCGCCTGTGCCTGCGCCGCGCGAACGACGGCGACATCGTGACCACCCAGGACGACACGAAGGAGGCCCCGTGAAGCACGTCCTCGTCATCGGCGCGGGCCCCGCCGGGCTCTCCGCCGCCGTCGCCGCGGGCGACGCCGGCGCCCGCGTCACCCTCCTGGACTCCGGAGACGGCCTCGGCGGCCAATACTGGCGCCACCTGCCCCCGCAGCGGCCCGCGCAACGCGAGGCCCGCCTCCACCACGGCTGGAACGCCTTCGACCGCCTCCGCGGCAGCCTCGCCGGGATCGAAGTCGTCACCGAGGCCCAGGTGTGGGCCATCGAGACGCACGACGGCATCGCCGTCCACGTCCTGGTCGGCCCCGCCGACGCGGGCGGCCGCGCGGCCCGCACCCTCACCCCCGACGCGCTGGTCCTCGCGACCGGCGCCCACGACCGCACGCTCCCGTTCCCCGGCTGGAACCTCCCCGGCGTGTTCTCCGCCGGGGCCGCCCAGGCCCTCGCGAAGGGCGAACGCGTCGCCGTCGGCCGCCGCGCCGTCGTCGCCGGGGCCGGGCCGTTCCTACTCCCCGTCGCCCAGTCCCTCACGGCCGCAGGCGCACGCGTCCTCGGCGTCTACGAGGCCGCCCGGCCCGCCGCGCTCGCGCGAGGCTGGCTCCCGCGGCCCTGGCGCCTCCTCGGCGCCGCCCACAAAGGCGGCGAGCTCGCCGGGTACGCCGCCCACCACCTCGGCCGCCGCGTCCCGTACCGGCTCGGCCGCGCCGTCGTGGAGGCCCGCGGGGACGGCCGCGTCGAAGAGGTCGTCATCGCCCGCCTGAACCCCGACTGGTCCCCGGTCCCGGGTTCCGAGCGGACCCTCGCGGCCGACGCCGTGTGCGTCTCCCACGGGTTCACGCCCCGCCTCGAACTCCCCATCGCCGCCGGGTGCCGCATCGGCCCCGACCGGTTCGTCGCCGTGGACGGCGACCAGCGCACCAGCGTCGCCCACGTCTACGCCGCGGGGGAGATCACCGGCATCGGCGGCGTCGACGCGGCGCTCGTCGAAGGCCGCATCGCCGGGGCCCGCGCCGCCGGAGCCCCCGCGACCGACGCGGACCTGAAGCGCCGGAGCGCCACCACCGATTTCGCGCGCCGCATCGACGCCGCCCACGGCATCCGCCGCGGGTGGACGTCGTGGCTGCGCGACGACACCGTCGTCTGCCGCTGCGAGGAGGTCGCCTACGGGCCCCTCCGTGACGCCGCGGCCGCGACGGACCAGGCCTCGCTGCGCTCGCTGAAGCTCACCTCCCGTGCGGGACTGGGCATCTGCCAGGCCCGCATGTGCGGACGCACCGTGGAGGAGCTCACCGGCGCGGCCCTCACCCGCGCCGAGGACACCACCGACCGGCGGCCCCTGGCCGCACCCGTCAGGCTCGGCGACCTCGCCGCGCCAGCCACCACCTGTGGGAAGGACACCCATGTCTAGCAAGAACTTCGACCTCGGGGGCGTCATCGTCGCCACCACCCTCGCCTTCAAGGAGGACCCGAAGGCGCCGGGCGGCCTCGCCGTCGACTACGACAAGTTCGCCGAGCACTGCGACTTCCTCATGCGCAGCGGCTGCCGCGGGGTCGGCCCGAACGGCTCCCTCGGCGAGTACTCCTCCCTCACCGACGAGGAGCGCCGCAAGGTCGTCCAGGTCGCCGTCGAGACCGTCGGGGACCGCGGCCTCGTCGTCGCCGGCGTCCACGGCGTCGGCTGGCACCAGGCCGTCCAGTGGGCCGAGCACGCCAAGGACGACGGCGCCGACGGCGTGCTCCTCCTGCCGCCCACGATCTACCGCGCCAACCGCGGCGAGGTCCTGGAGCACTACGCCCGCGTCAACGAGGTCGGCCTCCCGATCATGATGTACAACAACCCGATCGACACCAAGGTCGACCTCGTGCCCGACCTCGTCGCCGAGCTCTACGAGCTGGAGAACGTCGTCGCCATCAAGGAGTTCTCCACCGACGTCCGCCGCGTCCTGGAGATCAAGGAGCGGTGCGGCATCGACGTCATCGCCGGGGCCGACGACCTCCTCTTCGAGTCCCTCGTCGTCGGGGCCACCGGCTGGTTCGCCGGGTACCCCAACGCGTTCCCCGCCGAGGCCGTCGAGATCTACACCCTCGTGCAGGAAGGCCGCATCGAAGAGGCCCGCCACCTCTACTCCGGGCTGGTCCCGGTGTTCCGCTGGGACTCCAAGACCGAGTTCGTGCAGGCCATCAAGCTCTCCATGGACATCGCCGGGCACTCCTACGGCGGCGCGACCCGCCCGCCGCGCGGCCCCCTCTCCGAGGCCCAGCGCGACCAGGTCGTGCGCGACACCCGCCGCGCCCTGGACTTCGCCGCCTCGCGGTAGCGCCCCGCGCCCTGTACGGTGCACACGGCCGTACAGGGCGCCCAGCGGAAGGACGAACATGCGAACGAACCGCGTCATCAGCGCCGTCGACTCCCACACCGAGGGCATGCCCACGCGCGTCGTCACCGGCGGCGTCGGCGTCATTCCCGGCGCCACCATGAACGACAAGCGCCTCCACTTCATCGAGCACCTCGACGACCTGCGGCTGTACCTCATGAACGAGCCCCGCGGCCACGCCGCGATGAGCGGCGCGATCCTCCAGCCCTCCACCCGCCCCGACTGCGACTGGGGCGTCGTCTACATCGAGGTCTCCGGGTGCCTGCCCATGTGCGGGCACGGCACCATCGGCGTCGCCACCGTCCTCGTGGAGACCGGCATGGTCGCCGTGACCGAACCGGTCACCGAGATCCGCCTCGACACGCCCGCCGGGCCCGTCACCGCGCGCGTCGCCGTCGAGGACGGCCGCGCCGCCTCCGTGACCATCGAGAACGTCCCCAGCTACGTCGAGGCCCTCGACACCTCGGTCGACGTCCCCGGGTACGGCGCCGTCCCCTACTCGATGGCCTTCGGCGGCAACTTCTACGCCATGGTCGACCTCGACGCCGTCGGCCTCCCCTTCGACCGCGCCCGCCAGCAGGACATCCTCAAGGCCGGGCTCGCGATCATGGACGCCATCAACTCGACCGCGCCGCCCGTCCACCCCGACATCGCGGGGCTCGACCACTGCCACCACGTCGAGTTCATCGCCCCCGGCTCCGACGCGAGGCACTCCCGCCACGCCATGGCCATCCATCCCGGCTGGTTCGACCGGTCCCCTTGCGGCACCGGCACCTCCGCGCGCATGGCCGAGCTATGGGCCCGCGGCGAACTCGCCCTCGACACCGACTTCGTCAACGAGTCGTTCATCGGCTCGCGCTTCATCGGGCGGCTCGTCCGCGAGACCACCGTGGGGGACCGGCCCGCCGTCGTCCCCACCGTGACCGGCCGCGCCTGGATCACCGGCACCGCCCAGTACACGCTCGACCCGACCGACCCGTTCCCGACCGGCTTCCAGTTCTAGGAGAGCAGATGACGACCAGCACCGAGACCGTCGCGAAGACCGCCGACGCGGCCGCCCGCGCGCTCGCCGACGTCCCGCCCGCCGTGCGCGCCAAGGCCCTCGTGGCCATCAGTGACGCGCTCACCGCGAACGCCGACGAACTCGTCGCGCTGGCGATGGAGGAGACCGGGCTCGCCGAGGCGCGCCTGCGCGGGGAGGTCAAGCGGACCGCCGTGCAGCTGCGGCTGTTCGCCGACACCGTGGTGGACGGCGCGTACCTCGACGTGCGGATCGACCGCGCCGACCCGGAGTTCGCGCTCGGGCCGCGCCCCGACGTGCGCAGCGGCAACGAGCCGATCGGCCCGGTCCTCAATTTCGCGGCCGGGAACTTCCCGTTCGCGTTCTCCGTCGCCGGGGGCGACACGGCCTCGGCGCTCGCTGCGGGCAACCCGGTCGTCGTCAAGGCCCACCCGGGCCACCCGCGCCTGTCCCGCCGCACCGCCGCGCTCGGCGCCGCGGCCCTCGAAGCCGCCGGGCTGCCCGCCGGGACCTTGCAGCTCGTCGAGACCCAGGACGAGGGCACCGCGCTCCTCAAGCACCCCTTGGTGAAGGCCGCGTCCTTCACCGGGTCGCTGCGCGCGGGCCGCCTCCTCGCCGACATCGCCGCCGCCCGCCCCGCGCCGATCCCGTTCTACGGCGAGCTCGGCTCCGTCAACCCGGTCTTCGCGACCCCCGCCGCGATCGCCGAACGCGGCCCCGAGTTCGCGGCGGGCCTCGCCGCGAGCGTCGGCGGCTCCGCCGGCCAGCTGTGCACCAAGCCCGGCCTGGTGTTCCTCCCCGCCGACCACGGCCTGGACGAGGCCCTCGCGGCCGCCGCCGCGGGGGCGGAGCAGCGGATGCTCGACCCTCGCATCGCCGCGAACTACGCCCACGGGCGCGAGGCGGTCCTGTCCGCCGCGGGCGTCCGCCTCGTCGCCCCCGGCTCGGTCCGCACCGACGAGGACGGCCAGGGCTGGGTGACCCCCACGATCGCCGCCGTCCCGCTCGCGGACTTCCGGCCCCACCCTGACGCGCTCCTCGCCGAGTGCTTCGGCCCCCTCACGATCCTCGTGGAGTCCCCGGAGGGCACCGACTACGCCGAGCTCCTCGACACCCTCTTCGAAGGCGAGCTCACGGTGGCCGTCCACCGCGCCGACGGCGACGACGTTACCGCCCTCGTCCGCGCCGCCGCCCGCCGCGCGGGCCGCGTCCTCTTCGACGGCTGGCCCACCGGCGTCGCCGTCACCCCCGCGATGCAGCACGGCGGCCCCTGGCCCGCCACCACCTCCGGCGGCACCAGCGTCGGCACCGCCGCCATCACCCGCTTCGTGCGCGCCGTCGCCTACCAGAACGCCCCCACCGAAGCCCTCCCCCCAGCCCTCCGCGACGACAACCCCTGGAACATCCCCCAGGCCGTCGCCCCGGCAGGAGAAAGCACCACCTGGGGCGACCGTGCGCACTAGATTTGCTACTCTCGGGTAACTTACTGGTCTCCTCCTCGATGGCGGTGCGCTCGTGAACCTGTACTTCCGGCTGCTGAACCTGTGGCTGCGCGCCCGGCGGCGGGGCCCGATCGGGCTGTGGGAGACCGCGGTGACGCCGTTCCGGGTCGTTCCGACCGACCTCGACCCGCTGGGGCACATGACCAACGGCAAGTACCTGACGATCATGGACGTCGGGCGGCTCGACCTCATGCACCGCGCCGGGTTCCTCAAGAAGATGCGGGAGGCGGGCTGGTACCCCGTGGTCGCCGGGCAGACGATCACCTACCGCAAGTCGCTCCAGCCGTGGCAGCGGTTCGAGGTCCACACCCGGGTCCTCGGCTTCGACGACCGGTGGGGCTACATCGAGCAGACGTTCCGCTCCGGCGAGACCGTCCACGCCCAGGCGTACGTGCGCACCCGCTTCCTCAAGCGCGGCGGCGGCTCCGTGGAGCACGACGAGCTGGAGGCGCTCGCGGGCGGGTTCCCCGCCGCGAGCGTCCCGCAGTGGCTCCTCGACCTCACGGCCGCCTCGCGCATCCCCAGCGCCTGACGAGCGCCGGTACCATCGGGGACGTGGCTCAGGACCCGCAGATCCCCGGGCTCGAACACCGGCCCTCGGACTCGCCGTACGTCGAGCGCGTCTACCGGGTGGAACCCGGGGCCGCGCCCGCGCCCGCCCGCATGGTGTCCGTCGCGAACTCCAACTGGGAGCTCATCGCCTGGACCGCCGAGGGCGTCACCACCGTGTCCGTCCGCGGCCCCGAGACCCACCCCACCGTCGTCCCCATGGGCGACAGCATGGACGGCGCGTTCGGCGTGGTCTTCAGCCACGGCGCCCACCTGCGGAACCTCCCCGTCCCCGCCCTCGTCGACTCCAGCGTCGACAGCCCGCACGCGACGGACCGCACGTTCGTCCTCGAAGGCGCCGAATGGGAGATCCCCGCCTACGGCAACGCCGAGACCTTCGTGGAGCGCCTCGTCCGCGCCGGGCTCCTCGTGCGCGACCCGCTCGTCGCCGACGTCCTCGCCGGGGACACGCCCCTGCTGGTCACGCCCCGGTCCGTGCAGCGCCGCGTCGCCGCCGCCACCGGCCTCACGCAGGGGACGATCCGCCAGATCGAGCGCGCCCGCCAGGCCGCGATGCTCCTCCGGTCCGGAACCGCCACCGCCGACGTCGTGCACCTCGTCGGCTACCACGACCAGCCCCACCTCGCCCGGTCCATGGCCCGGTTCGTCGGCCGCAAGGCCACCGAGCTCCAGAAACCCGCGCCCGACGAGGTGCTGTCGCTTCTGTACAAGACGGACGCCCAGGTCCGGCCTTAGATTCGGAGCAGGCCGGAACGACCGGCCGGAGCGAACCAGGAGGCCGTCATGGCGTTCACCCAGATCTACCTCAACCTTCCCGCCGCCGACCTCGACGCGTCCAAGGCGTTCTACCTCGCCCTCGGCGGCGTTCTCAACCCGCAGTTCACCGACGAGACCTCCGCGCAGGTCGTCCTCGGCGACGCCGTCGCCGTGCAGCTCATGACCCACGAGCAGTTCTCCGGGTTCACCAAGCGCGACATCGCGACCGGCCCGATCGAGGTCATCAACGCCCTCGCCGCCGAGTCGAAGGAGGACGTCGACCGGCTCGTGGAGGCCGCCGTCGCCGCGGGCGGCACCGAGCCCCGCCCGGCCCAGGACATGGGCTGGCTCTACAACCGCGCCGTGGACGACCCCGACGGGCACTCGTGGGAGCTCCTGTCCTACGACCCGTCCGCGATGCCCGGCGAGCCCGAGTAGCGCCCCGCAGCGGGATCGGGGCGCGCCCCGGTCCCGCGGAACGCCCTCCAGTTCGTGAGCACCACCCCGGCGATGACGACCGCCCCGCCCGCGACCTGCGCGGCCGTCCACGGCTCGCCCGCGAGGATCGTGAACACCGCCGTGAACACGGTGATGAGGTTGAGGAACACGCCCGCCCGGCCCGGCGGGATCGCCGTCAGCGCGTGGTTCCACAGCAGGTAGGACAGCACCGACGGGAACACCGCGATGAACAGCAGCGACCACAGCGCCGCCCCCGTCCCCGGCAGCGCGGGCCCGCCCCCGGCGAGACTGAACGGCGCCAGCACGACCACCGCGATCCCCGCCTGCACCGCCGTCGAGGTCACCGGCGGCAGCCGCGGCCCCCGCCGCCCCGCCACCGTGTACGCCGTCCACGCCGCGATCGCCCCCAGCATGAGCAGCTCGCCGGTCCCGAACCCGCCGCTCACGAGCGACCCGAAGTCCCCGTCGCCGAGGACCACCAGCACCCCGACGAGCGCCACGAGCACCCCGCACACCGACAGCGGCGTCAGGCGCTCGCGCAGGAACACCGCCGCCGCGAGCGTGATGAGCGCCGGATTGAACGCGTTCACGAGCGAGGCGCTGAACGCGTCCGTGTACTCCAGCGCCGCGTACAGGAACAGGTTGTAGCTCAGGATGCCGAAGGCGCTCAACGCGAGCAGCCACGGCCACGCCTTCGCGACCTCCCGCCAGCGCGGCCGCTCCGCGAGCTGCGCGATCACGAGCAGCGGCACGAGCGCGAGCGCCCACCGCAGCAGGACCAGGCTCAGCGGGTCAATGGTCTCGACGGCGCGCTGGCCGACGATGTAGTTCCCGGCCCAGAACAGGGTCGCGCCGACGAGGGCGGCGACGGCGAGCAGTGTGGATCTGTCGGTGCGCAAGAGGGGGCGGCTTTCGTGAGGGAAGGCTAGCGGGGGTTCGTCGCGTCGACCAGCCAGACCGCGCCGGGGAAGCGGAGCACGCCGTCCACGAGGTGGCGCCGCAGTTCGGCGCGGACCTCGTCGAGGAGCGCGTCCCAGCCGTCGGGGCCGATGCGGGGGAGGAGCTGCGCGCGGGCCGTGCGCCCGACGCCGCCGCTCTCCACGCTGGTGAGCCGCTCCTCGACGCCGTCGGTCCCGTTGTAGCCGTAGTCGACGGTGAAGTCGAACGCCTCGATCCGCGGCGCCCAGCCGGCGCCTTCGAGGATCGACGCGAGCCGGTCGCGGTCGGCGAACGCGGTCGGCCCGGGCGCGCCGGGCTCCTCGGGTCCGGGCGGCGGGTCGAGCCGTTCGAGCAGGACGCTCGACCCCATGCCGAACATGGGGTTCTCAGCGGCGGCCCGCCAGCACGCGAACACGAGCCGGGCCCCGGGCGCGGCGGCGCTGCGGAGGTTCGCGAACGCGGCCTTCGGGTCCTCGAAGAACATGACCCCGAACCGGGAGACGACCAGGTCGAACGGGTCGCCGGGGAGCTCGGCGAGCAGGTCCGCGGTCTGCGCGTCGGCCACGACCACGCTCGCCTCCGGCACGCGCCGCCGCGCGGCCTCGGCCATCCCCTCGGAGATGTCCACGCCCGCAACGGAAGCCCCTGCCTCGGCGCTCGCCTCCAGGAGCGTCCCGCTCCCGCACCCGACGTCGAGCACCCGCCGCCCGGCCCCCGGCCGCGCCGTCCCGAGGATCGCGGCCGTCACCGGCGCGAACACCGCGTCGAACACCGCCTCGTTCGCCACCCACCACGCGGCCCCGTCGGTCCAGTTCTGCCGCATCGATTCATTCGCCACAACGGCCACCCTACTGAAGCGGACGCGCCCCGACCGGCCGCCCGGGCTATCGTGGCCGCATGACGCTCCTTCTCATGGGTGCCAACCCGTGTGCGACGGTGTTCGACGGCGATCGGGCGGTCGCGTACGCCTCGGTCTGGCGCGTGGACTGGTCCGTGCGCGGGCCCGGGCGGGCGCTGGTGCTCGCGGTCCCCGGCCGGGTGCGGATCATCGGACCCGATCCGGAGCTGGGGCGGTGGCTCGGCGCGGAGTTCAACCGGCACATCAAGCTCGCCGGCGGCATCGCCTGGTCGGAGCCGGAGCTCACCACGGCCGAGGTCTCGTTCGACCTCGACCTCGCCACGGGCCTCACGGCCGCGGCCGACGACGTGTCGGTCGCGATCACCGGCCCGATCGAGCGGTACCTGACCCGCAAGGACGACTACGACCTGGGCGGGGTCCCCCACATCCTCTCGACGGTGTGGATCCCGTGCCGCGAGGCGGTGATCGCCGTCGGCGGCGAGCGCCTTCCCGGCGGCCCGCGGGTCGACGAGGCCGGGCCGATGTCCAGCGCGTTCATCGCCGACGCCGAGGTCTGGTGCACCGCCGACCATCCGCGGAAGTAGCCGCCGTCCAAGAATATGCAACAAAAGGTTGCGCGTGGCCCCGGAGCCTGCTAGGTTTATATGCAACCAAAGGTTGCTAGTTAGGAGAGGGACATGGACGAGTACGGGACGATCGAGCGGGAGATCCGGATCGACGCGGCGCCGGAAGTGGTGTTCGACGTGGTCAGCAACCCTGAGCACGTGAAGGTCTGGTGGCCCGACGAGGCCGAGTACGAGGCGGTCCCGGGGAAGGCCGGGCGGATCGGGTTCCGGCAGGGGGACGGGAGCGTGCAGTGGGAGCAGTTCACCGTGGTGGACGCCGAGCCGCCGCGGATGTTCGCCTTCCGGTGGACGCACGCCGAGGAAGAGGAGGCGGCGCAGGGGAACTCGTTCCTCGTCACGTTCGAGCTCGAACCCGACGGGGCCGGGACGCTGCTGCGCATGACCGAGACCGGGTTCCGCGAGCGCGGCTGGAGCGAGGCCGTCGCCGCCGAGGAGTACGCGGCCCACGTCCAGGGCTGGGACTACTTCATCCCGCGCCTGCCCGCGGCGGTCGCGAAGGCCGCCCGATGAGCACCGCGGTGGACGACGACCTGTGGTCGGCGGTCGGCGACCCGACCCGCCGCCGCATGATCGACCGCCTGCTCGCCGACGGCACCGGCACCGCCACCAGCCTCAGCGAGCAGATCCCGGTGACCCGCCAGGCCATCGCCAAGCACCTCGCCGTCCTCGACAGGGCCGGCCTCGTGCACGGCGCCACCGCGGGCCGCGAACGCCGCTACCGCGTCGACGAAGCGCAGCTCGCGCGCGCCGTCGCCCAACTGAACGCCGTCGGCTCCGCGTGGGACTCGCGGCTCGACCGCATCAAGCGGATCGCCGAGACCATCCAGCGCACCGGCGGCGGGAGCACCGCCGAACCCGACACCGAACACCGGAACGAGAAGGAGTAAGCCATGGTCGACATCCTGCACCGCGTCGCGGTCGAAAACCACGGCACCGACGAGGTCTACCGCGCGCTCACCACGATCGAGGGCCTGCGCGGCTGGTGGACCGAGGACGCCACCGGCGACACCGGACCCGGAGGCGAGATCGCCTTCCGCTTCCCCGACGGAGGGTTCGACATGCGCGTCCTCGAATCCGAGCCGGGCAAGCGCGTCCTCTGGGAGGTCGTCGGCGGCACCCCCGAGTGGATCGGCACCCGCGTCCACTGGGACCTGCACGACGACGACGGCTGGGCCGTCCTCCTGTTCAAGCACGAGGGCTGGGCCGAACCCGTCGAGTTCATGCACCACTGCTCCACCAAGTGGGCCGTGTTCCTCCTGAGCCTCAAGGCGCTCCTGGAGCAGGGCGCGGGCGACCCCGCCCCGCGGGACGTCAAGAACGACAACTGGTGACGACCTTCGCAGGGCCGCGGCCCCTCCCGCTCGCGGGAGGGGCTGTCGGTGCCCGGTGCTAGCTTTCGGGCATGAGCCACCTCAAGATCGTCGAGACCAGCACCGGGAAGTACTCCCTCCTGCTCAACGCCGGGTCCACCGATGTGGACGACGTCGTCGAAGACCTGGGACGCGAGCCGAACGGCTACTTCTGGGAAGGCGTCGCCCAGCGCCTCGTCGCCGCCGAGGCCCCCGGCCTCGACGAGCGGTTCGGCTACGACCCCGAAGGCGGCATGTTCTGCGCCTACGGCGACGACCGCGACGCCCTCGAAGCGCTCGCGGCCCTCATGGAGCCCCTCGCCTCCGACAAGGACCGGATGCGGGCCCTCATCGCCGCGGCCGACGCCGACGGGTTCGAGTTCGACGACTGATCACTCCTCGCGACCGCGCCGGGTGAAGATGTCCGCCAGCACCCGCAGCGCCATCACCGACGCGATGAGCAGCAGCGACAGGCCGAAGAACTGGAACAGCGTGAACTCCGAGGTCAGCATCGGCCCGGACTCGTTGCCCAGCAGCATCACCGCCATCAGCCCCGACGCCGCCGCGAGCACCGTCAAGAGCGCCTGGTGCAGCCACGCGGTCACCGTGCGGCGGTCCTCCGACTTCGCGAACAGCCGGAAGTTCACCGACAGCTGCCCCGACTCCACGGACGCCAGCAGCCGGTCGAGCCGCCGCGGGAGCTTGCGCAGCACCGGCAGCAGGTCGTGGACCTCCTCTATGACGAGGTCCTGCACCGCCGCGGGCCGCAGGCGCCGCTCGGCGTAGCGCTGGCCCACGTCCCGGGCCTCGGCGATGAGGTCGAAGCCCGGGTCGATCGCGGTCAGGCAGCCCTCCAGGGTGGCGAGCGTGCGGAACACGGCCGCGAGCTCGGGCGGGATCACGATGCGGTACTTGGCGATGATGCGGAACAGCTCGGAGAACATGCGGATGCCCGGGGCCGCGCCCGGCACGAGGTGGCGGGCCATGAACGAGCCGAGGGCCCGCTCGAACCCGGTCTGGTCGAGTTCGTCGGGGCGGCTGGAGACGCTCACGAGCGCGTCGGCGAGCGCGGGCCCGTCCTGGCGGTCCACGGCCTGGAGGATCGCCTCGAAGGAGGCGCGCAGCTCCCGGTCGAGCCGCCCGACCGACCCGTAGTCGATGAGCCCGATCCGGTCGTCGTCCAGGAGCATGAGGTTCCCCGGGTGCGGGTCGGCGTGGAAGATCCCGTCGACCATGATCTCGTCGAGGAGTTCCCGCAGCAGCGCCGCCGCCAAGGTCCGCCCGTCCAGGCCCCGTTCGGCGAGGTCCGCCGACGCGAGCGGGACGCCCGGCAGCCGCTCCATGACGAGGACCTGCTCGTCCGAGAGGTCCGCATAGGGCCGCGGCACCCGCACCTCGGCCCGCCGCCGGTCGTGGGCCGCCGCGACCTGCGCGAGGTTGCGGGCCTCCACGGTGAAGTCCACCTCCTCGCGGAGCGCCTCGGCGAACCCGTCGGCCAGCCCCAGGACGTCCATCGAACGGCCCCATGAGGTGTGCCGGTCGAGGCTGCGCGCGAGGCGCCGGATGATGTCGAGGTCCCGCTCCACCGTGACGTCGGCGCCGGGCCGCCGCACCTTCACCACGACCGCCTCCCCGCCGTGGAGCACGGCGGTGTGGACCTGCGCGATCGACGCGGCCGCGACGGGTTCGGCGTCGAAGGCCGCGAACACCTCGCCGACCGGCGCGCCCGCGGCGGCCTCCACGAGCCGCACCGCGCTCGTCCCGGGGACCGGCGCGGCCTGGTCTTGGAGCTTCGACAGCTCCGCGATGTACACGGCCGGAAGGAGGTCGCGCCGCGTCGAGAGGATCTGCCCGAGCTTCACGAACGTCACGCCCGCGTCGTCGAGCGCCCGCCGCAGGGCCCGCGCCATCTCCGCGTCCTGGGAGGCCAGCCGCCGCCCGCGCAGCAGGCCGATGAGGCCGTGGCGGCCCGCGATGGCGAGGATCTGGAGGTACCGGCGGGTGCGCCGCAGCCGCGTGCGCAGGCCCTTGAACCAGGTGCGCGCGGGCGGCACCGCGCCGGTCGGGATCACCGCCTCCCACACCACCAGCATGATCATCGCGATCACCGGCGCGGTCACGAGCGCGAGGCCCCACAGCGCGAACGTCCCCGGCAGCTCGTCCGAAGTGGGCTCGCGGTCGCGGAACGGCTCCATGAGGGAGGGGAGCAGTCCGTACTGCATGACCCCGTAGCCGCACACCGAGACCACGACGAGCCGCCACAGCGTGTACCGCACGTCGAGGAGCCTGGTCGCGACGTACGCGACGGCCGCGGTGTTGAACGCGATGCCGAACACCGACAGCAGGAACTCGGTCATGGGGAACGGCCTTTCCGGACGGGACAGCGCTCGACAGCACAGGCTACGCCGGAGGGTCCATCGGCGCCCGCCGTGCGCCGCGTGTCGCGCCCCGCCGCGCAATCGGACACACGCTTCGAACAAGCGCATGTCGGACACCGCGTTTACGCTGAGTCCCATGACCATCGCAGAAGCGCCGCGACCGACCGCGGCCGAACCCGCACCGGACCGCGCCCTGGACGATCACGCGCCCGACCTCCCAGGCGACCCGGCCCGCACCACGATCCGCCGCCGGACCGCCCGCGCCGTCCTCCTCGACCACCACGGCCGCGTCCTGCTCCTGGACCGGCCCGCGAAGATCCGCGACGTGGGCGACCGCTACTTCCACACCCCCGGCGGCGCGATCGAGCCCGGCGAGACCCCCGCCGAGGCCGCCGCCCGGGAACTCGACGAGGAACTCGGGTTCGCCGCCGCCCCGGCGGAACTCGGCGCGCCGGTCGCCACCTGCTACAGCCTCCAGCAGCGCATCGACTCCGGCGCGTTCGTCGCCGCCGCCGACGAGTTCTTCCTCCTGCGCACCGACGCCGCCCGCACCCCCGCGGCCACCCCGCACGCGTGGCTCGACGCCGACGCCATGGACGCCGCGCCAGTGCGCGTCCTCCCGCGCGGCCTCCCCGACCTCGTGCGCCGCCTCCTCACCGAGGGGCCGCCGCAGACGCCGATCCACATCCGCTGGTAGGGATCAGGTGACCAGGCCGTGCCGGTAGGCGTAGACCACGGCCTGGACGCGGTCGCGCAGCCCAAGCTTGCCGAGGATGCGCGACACGAAGGTCTTGACGGTCTCGGGGCTGATGACCAGGGCCGCGGCGATCTCGCCGTTGGAGCGGCCGTCGGCGATGAGCCGCAGCACCTCCAGCTCGCGCGGGGTCAGCGGGACCTCGACCGGCCCGCCCGCCGGGCGGATGCGCGCCGCGTACCTCCCGACCAGGGCCCGGGTCACCTCCGGGTCGAGGAGGGCCGCCCCGGTCGCCACGGTCCGGATGCCTTGCAGCAGTTGGGAGGGCGGGGCGTCCTTGAGGAGGAAGCCGCTCGCGCCCGCGCGCAGGGCCTCGTAGACGTACTCGTCCAGGTTGAACGTGGTCACCACGAGGACCTTCACCGGGTCGGCGACCGCGTCGCCCGCCAGGCGCCGGGTCGCCTCGATGCCGTCGAGCACCGGCATGCGCACGTCCATGAGGACCACGTCGGGTCGCAGCCGCCGCGCGAGGTCCACAGCGGACCCGCCGTCGCCGCACTCGCCCGCGACCTCCAGGTCCGGCTGGGCGTCGATGATCGTGACCAGGCCCGTGCGGACGAGCATCTGGTCGTCGCACACGAGGACCCGGATCGGCGCGCTCACGAGGCGCCCCCGGCCGGGATGCGCGCCCGGATCGCGAACCCGCCCTCGGTCGCGCCCGCCTCGAACTCCCCGCCGAGCAGGTCCACCCGCTCCCGCAGCCCCGCCAGGCCCCGCCCGCCCCCGGACACGGCCGGGCCCGCCGCCGATCGCTCGCTCGCCACCTCCACGGTGATGTCGCTGTCCCTGTGGCGCACCACGACCCGCGTGGGGCTGCTGCGGGCGTGCTTGAGCGCGTTCGTGAGCCCCTCCTGCACCACGCGGTACGCGACGAGGTCGGCGCTGCCGGTGGACGCCGCGGGCGTGCCCTGCTCGGTGAACTCGACGGGCTGCCCGGCCTGCCGGGTCTGCTCCACCAGCGTCAGGAGCCGCCCGACCGGCGGCGTCCGCGGCTCGGCCCCGCGGCCCGGTTCGAGGAGGTCGAGCAGGTGCCGCAGGTCCGTGACGGCGCGGCGGCCGGTCTCGCCCACCGCCTGAAGCGACCGGTCGAGCCGTTCCGGTGCGGCCGTGAGGTACCGGGCCGCCTCGGCCTGGACGACCATGGCCGTGACGTGGTGCGTGACGACGTCGTGCAGCTCCCGCGCGATCCGGGTCCGCTCCGCGGCGCGGGTCGCCTCGGCGACGCGGAGCCGCCGCTCGGCCTCCGCCGCCCGCGTGGACCGCAGCCACGCGCCGAGGCCCCACGTCACCGCCAGCAGCACGTAGAACACGGCGAACCCGGCGACGCCCTCGGCGGACCCGAGTCCGGTGAGCGCGAACGCCAGGCCGACGTACACTGCCGTGAGGACCGCGATCGCGGTGCGCCGGAACCGGTCCAGGTGCGCGCCCGCGCTGAGCAGCGCGATCCCCAGGGCCGTGCCCGCGACCGTGTGGTAGCTCCCCAGCGAGGCGAGCGTGAACCCGAGCGCGATCAGTCCGAGGCTCACCCCGGGTCGCTTGCGGCGCAAGGCGACCGGGAGGCATTCGAGCGCGAGGACCGCGAACCCGAGCGCGTCCAGCGGCCGCCCCGGCAGGTCGCCCACCTGGGTCTCGTGGCCGCGGAGCACCGGCAGGAACGACAGGGCCGCCAGCAGCAGCCCGAGGGGGAGGTCCCGGACCGCGACGTCGAGTCGGCGCCAGCGGTCCAGGAGGCGTTGCATCACCGGGGCAGTGTAGCGGCGGCGTCGGCGCGGTCGCCGCGGCGACGGAGCGGCACGAGGTGCCCGCGCCGCTTCGCGATCCACAGGAACACGACCGTGAGCGCGGCCCCCGCGAACACCGCGTACCCGCTGCCTTCGGGCCCGAACGCCCCGCCGCTGACCGCCACCGGCCCGGAGGTCGCCGCGTCCAGGAGCCCCTGCGGGGTCCCGTTCCCCGACACCTCGGTCGAGAAGATCGCCGACGCCGCGACGTTCCATCCGAAGTGGAGCCCGATCGGCAGCCACAGCCGCCGCGTCGCGATGTACGCCGCGCCGAGCATCCCGCCCGCCTCGATCGCGATCGCGATGGCGCCCCACAGGGTCGCGTTCGGGTTGGTCAGGTGCGACAGGCCGAACAGGAGGCTCGTGGACCCCAGCGCGATCCACGTCCCGAACCAGCCCTCGACGATCCGCAGCAGCACCCCGCGGAACAGCAGCTCCTCCGTCACCGCCGCCGCGGCCATGAACCCGACCAGCCCGACCGCGCCCTCCGGCGACCCGAGACCGTCCACCGTGTAGTGGCCGAGGAACGCGATGTTCGCGATGACGAACCCGAACATCGCCACGCCCAGCACCGTCCCCAGCGCCGTCCCGCCGACCGCGCCCGGCCGCCCGAGCTCGGCCACCGCCCGCCGCTCGGTCTTCGCGACCACCCAGCGGTACACGAGGACCGCGACCACCGCCGTCCCCAGGCCGAGCGCCAGTTGCAGCCACGGGCTCCCGTTGACGGCGTACAGGCCCTGACCGCCGAGGAAGGCGATCAGCGCGACCGCCGCGAGCTGCCATACCAGTCTCATGAGCACTCCTTCGCAGATCCGCGGCGGGGGCGCCGCGGCATGCGCTGAACGCTACGGACCGCCGCGCCCGCCCGAATCCCCCCGAAGTCGACACTTCCGCGTAGCTCGCGCGGGGGACAAGCCGGGCAACGGGAAAGGGCCCGCCGGTCGGCGGGCCCCGTTCCTGAAAGGACTACTTCTCGCCCGCCTTGCGCGCATAGACCATGCGCCGCAGCAGCATCTCCGCCGGTCCCCGGTACCGCGCGCGCCGCATCATGTCGGCCGCGACCACGGTCAGGGCCCACACCAGGACCGCGCACAGCCCCGACACCAGCAGCGGACTGGACGACCGCTCCGCCAGCGCCAGCCCGAACGGCGCCGCCAGCGCCAGCCACGCCACCGACTGGAACAGGTACCCCGTCAGCGACCGCTGCCCGAGCGCCGAGACCGCCGTGACGACCGGCCCCTGCTTCATCTTGCCGCGCAACGCGTACGCGATCAGCCCGAACACCGCCGCGTACCCCAGGCCCCCGAAGAACCCGGAGGTCTCGTACAGCATCTTCGCCGAGCCCGCCGTGGCCTCGTCCATGTCGATCGCGCCCGCCGTCAGCAGCGCCATCGGCAGCCCGCCCGCCAGCGCCACCGCGAGACCGCCGACGGCCGTGGCGCGCAGCAGCGCCAGGTGCTCCTGCGGCGCTTCGAGGACGCGGTGCCGCGCCGCCCACGCGCCGACCCACACCATGAGGATCATCGGCACGATCGTGAGCGTGTGCACCGGCCACTCGGCCGCCCGCTCCGCGAGCGACTCCAGGTACGTCGGCGCGAGCGCGGACGGGAAGGGCGACACCGGGATCGCCGCGCCGCTGCCGCCGCCGGCCAGGCCCATGACGGCCAGCACCGCCAGAACCAGCGTGTACGCGCCGCCGACCGCGAGGTACCAGGGCGCGAAGCGGTGGACGCGCTCGGAGCGCTGGAGCAGCAGGAGCGTGAACAGCACGCAGATGAGGCCGTACGCGCCGAGGAAGTCCCCGGAGTAGAGCAGCACGCCGTGGACGGCGCCGAAGAGGAACAGGGCCGCGCCGCGGCGCAGCAGCACGTTCCGGACCTGCCGCGGCGAGGCCCCGGACCGCTCCTGGCGGCGCGAGAGCTGCACGAGGCCGTAGCCGAAGAGGAGGGCGAACAGCGGGAACGCGCGGGCGTGCACGAGTTCGACCATGAGGAAGTTGTAGACGCGCTCGAAGCCCTGCGGGTGGAGCTCGACGCCGGGGGCGCTGGCGAGGAAGTACCCGGCGCTGTTGGCGAGGGCGATGAGCAGGAGCATGGCGCCGCGGGCGAGGTCGGGGGCGAGGGCCCGCTCGGCTTGGCGGACGGGGCCGCGGGCGGTGCCGGGCCCCGCGGGCGGGGCGGTGGTGGTCGGGGTGGTCATGTCGATTCCTTCGTTCCGTGGACCGAGATAGTGTCTGAAGGATACTATACGAGGGACACTAATGGGGTGTGCGATGATGGCCCCCGCATCCCCACGAGCAGAACGGAGGGCGGCCAGGCCATGGACCAGGAGCGCGTGCCGCCGGAGCTGGCGCGGCTGTGGCGCATCGCACCCGATGCGAAGCGCGGCCGCCCGGCCCGCCTCGACGTCGGGACGGTCGTGGACGCTGCGGTGGCCCTGGCCGACCGCGAGGGGATCGCGGCCGTGACCCTCCCGCGGGTCGCCGAGGCCCTCGACGTGACCAAGATGTCGCTCTACCGTCACGTCGGCTCCAAGGACGAGCTGCTCGACCTCATGCGCGACGCCGCCCAGGGCCCCGTCCCCGAGGCCCTCGCGGGCACCGGCCCGTGGCGGGAGCGCCTGCGGCGCTGGGCGGTCGAGCAGATGGCCGTCCTCACCGCCCACCCGTGGCTCGCGCAGGTCCCGCCCTCGGGCCCGCCCAGCGGCCCCAACGGGATCGACTGGTTCGACGCGGGGCTGCGCACCATGCGCCCGACCCGCCTCGACTGGGGCGCGAAGGTCGGCGCGATCATGATCGTCAGCGGCTACGTCCTCAGCGCCGCGCAGCTCGCGCAGTCGCTCGCGCGCGGCCGCGAGGGCACCGGCCTGGACCAGGCCGCCGCCGAGCGCGAGTACGGGCGCGCGATGGCCCGCCTGGTCGACCCGGAGCGCTTCCCCGACGCCGCCGCGCTCTTCGGCGGCGGGCTCCTGGAGGACACGGGGGAGGACACCGGCGAGAACGACTTCTTCTTCGGCCTGGACCTCCTCCTCGACGGCGTGGCCGTCGCTGTCGCGGCCGCCGAGGAGCAGTAGGCAGCGGAACGGCCCCGCGCCGAAAAAGCGCGGGGCCGGACCGGTTTCGTTCAGCGGGCCGAGAACTCCCGGATCAGCGGCACGTACTCGGTGGCCTGCCCGCCGCCCGCCGCGCCGGTCGCCGTCCACAGGCACGGCAGCTCCGACTGGCACTCGGGGCTCCACAGCAGCGCCACCGCCGCGCCGCCGTCCCTCATCCCCTCGATCGCGGCGCGCATGAGCGCCACCGAGCTCGACTCGTCGGCGCTTGAGGCGGGCGCGTAGAACTCCGACCACCACACGGGCAGGTCGGTGCGGGCGGTGATCCACTCGGTGACGTCGCGGAACTTCTCGTACACGCCCGCCGCCGCGGGGTGGTACCCGTCGTTCGTGGACGACCACGCGTCCACGGTGAAGAACTCGGCCCCGTCGGCGTTCGCGAGCCAGTACTCCATGGCGTCGAGGTCGCGCCGGTCCGCGGTGCCCCAGGACCCTTCGAGGTCGGAGCAGTCGTGCGCGCAGTCCTGGAAGCTGTTGAGCGACACGTAGGGCCCGCCGATCTTCGCGTCGGGCCGGACCTCCTTGACGGCGGCGTACACGAGGTTGTACAGCTCCGTGTAGCCCTCGTGGTCCCAGCGGTTGAGGTCCTCGTTCCAGAAGCCCTTGAACTCGTTCCAGACCTGGAAGTACTCGACCTGCGGGTACCGCGCGGCGGCCTCGGCCGACAGCTGGGCGTACTCGTCGTAGAACTGCGGCTGCGGCGCCTCGTACGCGTCGGGCCAGTCCTCGCCCGAGGGGGTCATCCAGCCGGGCGCGCAGCACAGCGTGACCACGGGCGTCCCGCCGGTCGCCTCGATCAACTCGATGCGCTCGTCGAGGCTGCCCCAGTCGCGGGCGCTCGAATTCGCTGCGGGCCAGGGGTTCTCGGCGCCGAAGCCCATGAGGTGCTGGTTCTGCAAGGGACCCACGCTGCTCAGGATCTCCCTGGCGTCCGCGACGGCCTGCTCCTCGCCCCACCAGTCGGCGCTGTAGCGCTCGTGCGTGACGCCGACCTGGAACGCGGCGTCCGCGTCCGCTCCGTCGGCGTACGCGGGGACCGTGACGGCGGCGACCGCCAGGATGCTCGCCCCGGCCAGGCCGAGCATCGCACGGCGGCCCCGCCGTCTCGATCCGTCTACGCTGCGCTTCGATCCAGATACTCTGTGGAGGGTCATGGATCTCCTTATGGCAGAAGGGATATCGCCGACCTCATGCTATGGCTTCGGACACTTCGGGGCAAGCGTCGCGGAGCGGCCGGCGATATCCTTCCTCAAGCCTCCACGGGCTCGGCCATGGACTCGGTGAGTTCCTCCCTGAGGCCGCCGAGGGTGCGGCTGAGCAGGCGCGAGACGTGCATCTGCGAGATGCCCACCTCTTCGGCGATCTGCGTCTGCGTCATGTCGCCGAAGTAGCGCAGCGCCAGGATGGTGCGCTCGCGCTCGGGCAGCTCCTGGAGGAGCGGCGCCAGCGTCTCGTGGTCGTCCACGAACGCGAGCGCGGCGTCCTCGTCGCCCATGGTCTCGGCCAGGGGGAGCCGGCCGTCGTCCTCGAACGGGGACTCGTCGAGGGAGACGGGCCGGTACGCCTGGCGCGCTTCGAGGCCTTCGAGGACCTCGCGCTCGGTGATCCCCAGGTGCGCGGCGAGTTCGGCCTCCGTCGGGGGGCGGCCGAGGCGCTGCGACAGCTCGGGGGTGGCGTTGTTGATGTTCAGGCGCAGTTCCTGGAGGCGGCGGGGGACGCGCATCGGCCAGGTCGTGTCGCGGAAGTGCCTTCTGACCTCGCCCATGACGGTCGGGACCGCGAACGAGAGGAAGTCGGACCCCTTGCTCGTGTCGAAGCGGTCCACGGCGTGGATGAGGCCGACCGAGGCGACCTGCACCAGGTCGTCCTTGGCGATCCCCTTGCCGGAGAAGCGCCTCGCGATGTGCTCTGCCAGCGGCAGGTAGCCGGTCACGAGCCGGTCCCTGACCTCGGACCGCTTCGGGTCCTCCGGGTCGAGTCCTTCGAGCTCGGCGAACAGCGGCTCCAGGTGGCCGTACTCCTCGGATCGGGTCTTGCGGCGGTCGTGTCGTACGTCGTTCATCGTCTTCCTCCCGATTGGTGATCGGCCGGGGCGCAGACGTCGTGCGGGTTGTCCGTCTATTCTCGGCAGTGCTCCGAAGGGCCGGGGTGCCCTGGGAACGCCTTGTCCTTCATCATATGAGCGGTTCCCGGAGATGTCACCTACCGGCGGGTAACTCTTTTGAATAAACCTGTTTGTGATGCACATCACGTGTCAATTCGACATAACACAAGGGCGGGACCGACCGGCCCCGCCCCTCCCGCCTCACCCCTTGCGGGCCTCGGCGACGAGCGCGCCCACGCGGGCGCGCTCCTCGCGGCCCCAGGTCTCCTTCGTCAGGAGGATGCCGGCCAGGCCGACGAGCGCGGCGAACAGGTACAGCATCGACGCGCCGGGCCACCCGAACTTCCCGACGAGCGCGGCCGCCAGCAGCGGCGCGAACCCGCCGAGCGCGGCGGCGATCTGGTACCCGAGCGAGGCCCCCGACGTCCTGGTGGCCGTGCGGAACTGCTCGGTCAGCAGCGAGCCCTGCGTGCCCGTCAGGGCCGCGTGGATGAACCCGATGCCGATGACGAACACCGCGACGACGAGCGCGGGCTCCCCGTCGTTGGTCAGGAGGTACATGGGGAACGCGAACAGCGCCGCCGCTATGCAGCCGCCGATGTACACGGGGCGCCTGCCGATCCGGTCGGTGAGCGTCCCGGCCAGGAACGTCACGGCGATCGCGGTGATGCTCGCGGCGGTGATCGCGCCGAGCGCGACGGGCCGCAGCTCCGGCTCGCGCTCGGAGATGTAGTTGAGCAGGTACGTCGCGGTCGAGTAGTACGCGAAGGACTCCACGATCCGCAGCGCGATGACCCGGAGGATGCCCCGCCAGTCGTCGCGCCAGGTGGCGAGGAACGGGTTCTTCTCGGTCTTCCCGGCGGCCTGCGCCTCCTCGAACTCCGGGGACTCCGAGAGCCGGGACCTGACGATGAGCGCGACGATGACCAGGACGGCGCTGAACAGGAACGGGGTGCGCCACTGCCAGTCGCCTTCGAGGGTCGCGCTCCACGCGAACATGCCGCTGGCGAGGGCGATGCCGAGCGGGTTGCCGGACTGGGGGATCGCGGCGAACATGCCGCGGCGGTGCCACGGCGCGTGCTCGTAGGCCATGGTGATCGCCCCGCCCCACTCGGCGCCGAACGCGAGGCCCTGGATCATGCGGACGACGGTGAGGATGACCGGCGCGGCGGCGCCGATCTGCGCGTACGTCGGCATGAGGCCGATCGCGAAGGTCGCGGCGCCCATGACGATCATGGCGCCGACGAGGACGGGCTTGCGGCCGTAGCGGTCGCCGAGGTACCCGCCGATCGCGCCGCCGAGGGGCCGCATGACGAAGCCGACCGCGAGGGTCGCGAACGCCAGGAGCGTGCTCGTCAAGGGGTCCTCGGACGGGAAGAACACGGTGCCGAAGTACAGCGCCGCGGCCGTGCCGTAGGCGATGAAGTCGTAGTTCTCGACGCTGGTGCCCGCGGCCGCCGCGATGGCGGTCTTGACGTGGTCCTTCGAGCCGAGGGGGCTGCGTGCGGGGGCGGTCGCTGCCTGGGTCATGCGGGGGATCTCCTTTGATCGGTGCCGGGACCTGTTGCGGGGGTAGGGGTTCAGTCGAGGGCGTTGAGCTTCGCGACCCGGCGGCGCGTGTCCTCGTCGTCGTCGAAGACCGCCGCGAGGAACTCGCGCACGATGTCGGGGACGAGCGCGTGCGGCACGAGCCAGGCGCCCATGGCGATCGCGTTGGCGTCGTCGTGCTCCACGGCCTGGTGCGCCGAGTACGGCTCGTGGGCGAGCCCGCAGCGGATGCCGGGGAGCTTGTTGGCGGCCATGACCGCGCCCTGCCCGGTGCCGCACACCAGGACCGCCCGGTCGGCGCGGCCCTCCAGCACGGGCCCGCACGTGGCCCGCACGATGTCGGGGAAGTCCACGGGCTCGGCGCTCCAGGTCCCGCAGTCGAGGACCTCGTGCCCCAGGCCCTCGATCACCTGGCGGACGGTGTCCTTCATGGGGAAGCCGGCGTGGTCGGCTCCGAGCGCGATCCTCATCGGTCGGTGCTCCTCTCGGTTGCGGCGGTGGGTGTTCCGTGGTAGGTCATCAGGCGCCGCCCGCGGAGCGGTCGACGAACACGGTCGCGACGCGCTGCGGGGCCGCGGTCCCGCCCTCGATGAGGGCGAGCAGGCCCCGCACCCCGGCGCGGCCGATCTCCGGGGCGTCGTTCCTGACGGCGCTCACCGGCGGTGACATGAAGGCGAACCACTCGACGTCGTCGAAGGACACGAACTCGATGAGCGAGGCCGCCTCGGCGCCGAGGCGCTCGCGGACGGCGCGCATCGCGCCGAGGGTGGTCTGCCCGTTCGCGCCGAAGACCGCCGTCGGGAGCGCGCCGCGGTCGAGGATGCGCAGCATCGCCTCCGCCGCGCCGTCGGCGAGGAAGTCGCCCGCGTCCACGAGCGCGTCGTCGGCGCTGATGCCGTGCGCCGCACGCCCGGCCAGGTACGCGTCGTGGCGCTCGGCGCCCGTGGAGAACGTCTCCGGGCCGCCGATGAAGGCCACGTCCCGGTGGCCCCGGCGCTGGAGCCACTTGAGCGCCTGGGCCACGCCGCCCGCGTTGTCGGTCCCGTAGAGCGGCGCGTCCACGCCCTCGATCGACCGGTTGAGCAGCACGATCGGCAGGTCCGAGGCGAGCAGCGCCTCCAGGCGGGGCGTCTTGGGGCCCTGCGGGGACAGCAGCAGGCCGTCGATGCGCTGCGCGGCGAAGACGTCGAGCACCGCGTCCGCCTGCGCCGCGTCCTCGTTGGCGTTCGCGAGGATCACCGTGTAGCCGTGGGCGCGCGCCTCCTGCTCGGCGGCGTGGGCCAGCTCGGAGAAGAACGGGTTGCGGATGTCGGAGACCAGGAGTCCGAGCACGTCGGTGCGGGCGCGGCGCAGCGAGCGGGCCGGACCGTTGGCGATGTACCCGAGTTCGGCGGCGGCGGCGAGGACGCGGGCGCGCGAGTCGGGGGAGGTCTGGGGGCTGCCGCTGAGGACGCGGGAGGCGGTGCCGACGGCGACCCCGGCCCGGGCGGCGACGTCTTTGATCGTGGCCAACGGTGGCACCTCTCTGTGCACTGGACTCCGATGTCATGGAATCGTTTCCATGGCGGAAACGTTTCCACCGTAACACCGCTTCAGACGGGAACGCAAGCCCGAGCCCCCGGTCTGCCCCGCAACAGCGACCCGAAACCCCGGCCGCCGAGCCCGCCCCGACCGGCACTCCCGCAACTCCCGCGCTCCCCGGTACACAGAACTTGAAATAGACTCCTATGATTCAGTCAGTCCTGCCGGTGCTCCGCACCCGCGTGCGGCGAACGACGATCCGAAGGGGGAGCCGTGGGCGACAAGCGCCGTCCGGCGGCGAAGGGCAAGACCCCCGCGACCATCTACGACATCGCGCGCATCACCGGCGTCAACCCCTCCACCGTCTCCCGCGCCCTCAACCAGCCCGGCCGCGTCAGCGCCAGCACCGAGCAGCGCATCCGCGAGGCCGCCGCCGACCTCGGCTACCGCACCAACCCGATGGCCCGCGCCCTCCCCACCGGCAAGACCGGCACCCTCGGCCTCCTGGTCTCCGACCTCACCAACCCCGTCTACTTCGACCTGGTCCGCGGCGCCGAGCGCATCGCCCGCGAGCACGACGCGATGCTCATCTTCGCCGACTCCCAGGAGTCCGCCGAACTCGAACGCTCCACCGCCGAGCGCCTCCAGATCGCCGTCGACGGCCTCCTCCTCGTCGCCTCCCGCCTCGAAGACGCCCAGATCCAGGACCTCGCCGCCGCCAAGCCGATCGTGGCCGTCAACCGCCCCGTCCCCGGCGTCCCCTCCGTCGCCCCCGACGTGCGGCCCGGCATGGTCGAGGCCCTCGACCTCCTCCACGGCCTCGGCCACCGCCGCCTCGCCTACCTCGCCGGGCCCGAGGCCTCCTGGATGAACGGCATGAAGTGGGTGACCGCCCACGACCTCGCCGTCGACCGCAGCATGTCCATCGTGGAGATACAGACCGCCGCGCCCACCCGCGAGGGCGGCACCGACGCGTTCGCCGCCGTCATGGCCGCCGACGCCACCGCCGTCCTCGCCTACAACGACCTCGTCGCCCTCGGCCTCCTCGGCGCCTGCCGCCGGCACGGCGTCGACGTCCCCCGCGACCTCAGCCTCATCGGCTTCGACGACATCTTCGGCGCCGACCTGTCCGCGCCCGCGCTCTCCACCGTCCGCTGCTCCTGGGGCGACATGGGCTCCCGAGCCGTCGCGAAGCTCCTGGGCGCCATCGAAGGCGACGCCAGCGGCGCCGAGCTCAACCTCCCCACCGAGTTCGTCGCCCGCGACTCCGTCGCCGCGCCCCGCCCCTAGCGGACCCTGACCGCCTTCTTCTGCAACGAGACCGCGAACGCGTCGGTCTCCCCGAGGTCGTCCCCGTCGATCTCCAGCACCAGCGGCCGGGACAGCTTCACGCTCAGCTCCGAGGCCCGCCCGTGCTCGGCGGTGTCCGCGCTGGCGGCCTTGTCCTCGCCGGTGATGAGCCGCCGGACCCCGTTGTCCCACACGAAGGACCGGAGCGTGTCGATCCACCCGCCCACGCCCTCGGCGCTGAGCAGCAGCAGGTCCAGCTCCCCGTCGGAGGGGTCGGCGTCGGGGAGCAGGCGGATGCCGCCCTGGAGGGTCCCGCAGTTGCCGATGAGCAGCGTGTGCCCGGCGGTGCGCTCGGGCTCGCGCCCGTCCACCGCCAGGTCGATGTCGACGACCTCGGTGGCGTTCACGGCCCGCCCCAGCGACTCCACGTAGGCCAGCCAGCCGACGCGGCTCTTCAGGTCGTCGTCGGTCTCGGCGATCATGTGCGCGTCGATCCCGAAGCCCAGCATGACGGCGAACGCGCTGCGCACGGACTCGCCGTCCACTTCGGCCTCGACCCAGCCGAGGTCGATGTCCTTCGCGCGGCCCTCGAACGCCCGCTCCATGGCCTTCGGCAGGCTGTTCAAAGGCACCCCGAGGTTCCGCGCGAGGAGATTCCCGGTGCCCATCGGGACGATCCCGAGCTCGGCCTTCGCGCCGCTCGCGGCGAGCCGCTCGGCGACGGCTCGCACGGTCCCGTCGCCGCCCGCGGCCACGACCACCTCGGCCCCGGCTTCGAGCGCCTCGTCCGCGGCGCCGCGGCCCGGGTCGTCAGGGCTCGTCTCGTGCCAGGTGAGGGCCGCGTCGGTCGCCGGGAGCGCCTTGCGCAGGTCCTCCTTGGCGGTCTTGGACGGGTTCCACACGATCGCGATCCGGTCGCCTGCCATCGTCGTCTCCTTGTCGCGCACGGACGCTCAGCTCGCCGCGCAGAGGTGCCCAGCCTAGCGGCCTCACGAGACCTCGACGACGACCTTCCCCCGATTGTCCCCGGCGGCGATCCGCCGGAACGCCGTGGTCGCCGCCGCGAGCGGGTACACCCGGTCGATCACCGGGGCCACCGCGCCGTCGAGCACCAGGGCCGTGACCGCTTCGAGGTCGGCGCGCGACTGCGGCACGACCAGCACCCGGACCCGCCTGCCCGACCCCAGGCCCGCGGTCGGCCCGGCGAGGAGCACCGCGAAGAGGATGCGCGTCTGCCCGCCGACCATGAGGTACCGGCCGCCGGGGCGCAGCGCCCGCCCCACCCGGTACGGCGAGCGGTGCCCGACGAGGTCCACGACCCGGTCCCAGGCCCCGCGGCGGCGGGCCCAGTCCTCGTCCTCGTACCCGATCGTCTCGTCGGCGCCGACGCGCCGCAGGTACTCGGCCTTGTCGGCCCGGTCCACGGCCGTCACCTCCGCGCCGAAGTGCTTGGCGAGCCCGATGACCATGGCGCCCCCGGCGCCGCCCGCGCCGTTGACGAGGACCTTCTCGCCCTCCCGCACGCCCGCGGTGGCCCGCAGGGCGATGCACCCGGCCTGCGGCAGGGCCGCGGCGTCCACGAACGACAGCTCGGAGGGCTTGCGGGCCAGCAGCCTCGGCGGGGTCGCGACGTACTCGGCGAGCCCGCCGCGGTACCCGAGCAGCTCCCCGAAAACCTCGTCGCCGGGCGCGTACTCGGTGACGGCGCTCCCCACGGCCTCCACCACGCCGGCCACATCGGAGCCCGGCACCGGGTGCCGCGGGCTGCGCAGCCCGCCGATCCTGGCGTAGAACGGGCTCCCGGCGAGGTTCTCGCGGTCCGAGCCGTTCAGGGACGCGGCCCTGACCTTGACGAGCACCTCGCCCTCCGCGGGCTCGGGCCGGGGGAGCTCCCCGAGCTCGACCTCGTCGGGGCTCCCGTACCGCTGCTGGAGGACGGCTCGCATGGCGGACTCCTGTCTCGCGCCGGAGCGTCCAGCATAGACGGACCGGCGCCGGGGCCGGGTCCGCGATCCGGGACGTCCGCACCTCCTGGGGGCCTTGACAATCACCGCCGCACCGGAGCAATGTGATCACCAACACATCGAGCTGCGTAAATGCGCTCGGTGCGTCCCCGCGCCCGTCTCGCGGGGCCCGGACCGCCCTCCGCCTGAAGCAAGGAGTCAGCGCATGCCCGCCCTCAAGCAGCCCGTGCGCGGCGTCGCCGCCGCGCTCTTCATCATGGTCGTGGCCCTGGTCTTCATCTCCCTCTTCGACTGGCCGACCTTCGCCGGCTGGGTCTCGTACTACCTCATGTGCGCCATCCCCGCGAGCCTCGTCATCGGCGTGTTCTGGCACGCCGAGCAGCCCGCCTTCGCCGCCGCCCGCCGCCAGCCCCTGCGCGGCCTGATCCACTTGGTGCTCGCCCTCCTCGTGGGACTCGTCGTCGCCCTCCTCTACGTCGTCACCGTCGGCGCGGGCGAGACCCCGCCGGCCCCGCCCCTGGTGCAGGCGATCATCGTCTCGGTCGTCGTCTGCTTCTGGCTCACCGTCATCTGGCAGGGGTGGCCCTTCGCCCGCATCCGCAACAAGCTCATCGCCGGGGTCGCCCTCCTCGTCGCCTGCTACGCCATCGCCGTCGCGGTCTTCCTGGTGTGCTTCGACTTCGCCTTCCTCGAAGGCAGCCCGCTCTACATCCCCGAGCAGGACCCCGGCGGCCTGTTCGACGGCTGGAGCGCCGTGGCCTTCCTCGTCTCCACCGTCGCGGCCATGTTCCTCATGGTCCACTTCGACCTGTGGCCGCTGTCGCGCTTCCCGAAGCTCATGCGCCAGCCGGTCCTAGGCGCGGTGTGGACCGCGGCCGCGTTCGCGATCGCCGCGGCCGCCTACCTGCTCGGCACCGGGGCCTTCGGCCAGGACGCGCCCGTGTACCTGGTGACCGTCCCGATCCCGTTCATCTTCGGCTCCATCCTCATGCTCAACACCTTCGAGGGCTCGCTGTTCGCGAAGTTCAAGCAGCCCTTGAAGGGCGTGGTCGCCGCGGTCGCCGCCGCCGCGATCGGCACCGTCCTCGCCCTCGTCTACCGCCTCCTCGCGCCGGTCCTCACCGGGGACCTCCCGTCCGGCGCGCCGAGTTTCGACCTGGAGGTGTGGATCGCGTCCGCGCTCCTGGCGGTCACCTTCCCGCTCCTGGCCTTCCACGCCGACTTCTTCCAGCTCTGGCCCGTCGGCGAACGGGCCCGGGCGGAACCGGCCGCGGACGCCTGACCACCTCCCACGGGCGCCCGGGCCGAGGCCCGGGCGCCCTTCGCGCGCCCCGCGATGAAATTAATTCTCCTGAAGCGTTGACTTGGCCGCCAGTTCATCGTAATTTTCTTCATAAGGAACCTTCAATGAAAGGAATTTCCAGTGACGGCGACAGTGCGCAACCAGAGCGTGGTCGGGCGCCTCCGAACGGAGCTCGCGACGCTTCCCGATGCGCTGCAACGGGTCGCGACGCAGATCCTGGAGGACCCGGACGGCGCGGCGCGGGCGTCCATCGCGGACCTCGCCGACCGGGCCGGGACCTCCACGGCCACGGTCACCCGCTTCTGCCGCGTCCTCGGCTTCTCCGGGTACGCCGAGCTGCGCGTGGCCCTCGCCGCCGAGGGCGGCCGCGCCGAGCAGGCCCGCTGGGAGACCGACATCGACCGCGAGATCGAGCCGGGCGACCCGCTCGACCGCGTCCTGGGGATCGTCGCCAGCGCCGACTCCCGCGCGATCCAGGAGACCGCCTCCCGCCTCGACCTCGACCGGATCGACAGAGTCGCAGGGGCCGTCGCCGAAGCGGGCCGCGTCGAACTCGTGGGCCTGGGCAGCAGCGGCACGGCCGCAAGGGAACTGGCGTTCCGCCTGGAGCGCATCCGCGTCCCCTGCTGGTTCCGGCCCGACGCGCACACCGCGCTCACCAACGCAGCGCTCCTGCGCCCCGGGGACGTCGCGATCGGCCTGTCGCACTCCGGCCGCACCCGCGAGGTCGTCGAGGTCCTCGCCGAGGCCCGCGAGCAGGGCGCGCTCACCGTCGCGGTGACCTCCTTCGACCGCTCGCCGATGGCGCAGGCCGCCGACGTGGTGCTCACGACCGCCGTCCACGAGACGACGTTCCGCCTCGCCGCGCTCTCGGCGCTGCACTCCCAGCTCCTCGTCCTCGACCTCATCTACGTGGCCGTCGCGCAGCGCACCTACGAGCGCACCACCGAGGCGTTCGAGGTGACCGCCCGCGCCGTGCAGGCCCACCGCTTCGCCGACGAGCCGAACCGCGGCCGCCGCAACCGCACCCAGGAGGACCAGTGACCACCGAACCCACGCCCGCGCCGCGCATCACCGGCGCCGCTTACCTCGACCTCGTGACCGAGACGATCCGGCGCGTGGGGGAGCGGCAGGCCGCCGCGGTCGCCGCGGCCGCGCGGCTCGTCGCCGACTCGATCGCGGCGGGCGGCGTGCTCCAGGCGTTCGGGTCCGGGCACTCCGAGGCCCTCGCGATGGAGCTGGCCGGGCGGGCCGGGGGCCTGGTGCCCTCCAACAAGATCGCGCTGCGGGACCTCGTCCTCGCGGGCGGGCGCCCGCTGGAGACCCTCGCCGACCCGTTCCTGGAGCGCAACCCCGACATCGCGCGCCAGCTCCTCGAAACCGTCCCGACTGAGCCCGCCGACGTCTTCGCCGTCGCCTCCAACTCCGGGATCAACGGCGTCGTCGTGGAGCTCGCCCTCCTGGTGAAGGAGAAGGGCCACCCCCTGATCGCCTTCACCTCCGCCGAGCACTCCGCCCAGACCCCCTCAAGGCACCCGTCGGGCAAGCGGCTCAGCGAGATCGCGGACGTGGTGCTCGACAACGGCGCCCCCTACGGCGACGCCGCCATGCCGCTGCCCGGCGGCGGCGCGGTCGGCGCGGTCTCCTCCGTGACCTCGGCCGTGCTCGCCCAGATGGTCGTCGGCGAGGCCGTGCAGCGCCTCCTCGACGCCGGGCACGAGCCCCCGGTCTACCTGTCCGCCAACATCCCCGGCGGCGACGACCACAACCTGGCGCTCGAAGCCCGCTACGCCGGGCGCATCCGCCGCACCGCCTGACCCGACCCTTCCGCTGTCCCTTTCAACCCCCCCCGAAAGGCCCCTCATGAACGTCCGCTCCTCCCGCCGCACCCTCCTGCAACTCTCCACAATGGCCGGTGCCTCGGCCGTGCTCTCCGGCTGCGTCACCGCGGGCGGCGACGGCCCGGCCGAGCAGGCCACCGGCGCCGTCACCGACGACAACCCCTTGGGCGTCCCCGAGGACGCCGACCTCGAAGTGGTCGTCTTCGAGGGCGGCTTCGGCTCGGAGTACACGCAGCACGCCGTCACCCTCTACGAGGAGCGCCACCCCGGCGCCGCCGTCACCCACGAGGGGCTCCAGAAGGTCGGCGAGGTCCTCCAGCCGCGCTTCGTGTCCGGCGAGCCGCCGGACGTCGTGGACAACACCGGCGCCGGGCGCCTCGACATCGCCGCGCTGGCCGCCGCGGGCCAGCTCACCGACCTCGCCGACCTCCTCGACGCCCCGAGCCTCGACGACCCGGCCGTCAAGGTGCGCGACCTCCTGCTGCCCGGCGTGGTCGAGGACGGCACCCTCGACGGGACCGCCGCCTTCCTCAACTACTCCTATGTGGCCTGGGGGATCTGGTACTCGCGCAGCCTCTTCGACGCCCGCGGCTGGACCGTCCCGGCCACGTGGGACGACATGCTCGCCCTCTGCGAGGAGATCAAGGGCGCCGGGATCGCGCCGTGGACCTGGCAGGGCAAGTACCCCGAGTACATGATGGACCCGCTCCAGTCCCTCGCCGCCAAGGCGGGCGGCCTCGACCTCGTCTACGCCGTCGACAACCTCGCGCCCGGCGCGTGGAAGCAGGACGGCGTCCTCGCCGCCGCCGACGCGATCCACAAGCTCGTCACCGGCGGCCACCTCCTCGAAGGCTCCGAGGGCCTCTCCCACACCGAGGCCCAGAACGCCTGGTGCACCGGGCAGGCCGCGTTCATCCCGTGCGGCTCCTGGCTCGAAGGGGAGCAGCAGGACGTCACCCCCGAGGGCTTCGACATGGCGATGGCCGCCGTCCCGGCCCTCACCGCCGCCGACGCCCTCCCCGCAGGCGCCCTCCAGGGCTCCAGCAGCGAGTCGTTCCTCGTCCCCGCGCAGGCCCGCAACCCGCGCGGCGGCCTTGAATACCTCCGCTGCCTGTTCTCCGGCGAGGTCGCCCGCGGCTTCGCCGAGTCCGCCAAGGCCATGCCGGTCGTCAAGGGCGCCACCGACGGCCTCGACCTCTCGCCCGGCCTCGCCTCCGTCGCCGCGGCCCTCGACGCCGCGGGGGACGACGTCTTCGGCTACAAGTACCGCACCTGGTACCCCGAGCTCGCGGTCGAAGTGGACACCGCCACCGGCGAGCTCCTCGCCGGGCGCGCCGACCCCGAAGCCTGGGCCGACCGCATCCAGGCCGCCGCCGACGCCGTCGCCGCCGACGACTCGATCCCCAAGTACGAGCGCTGAGCGGGGGCGGCCATGCGACACGGCAGGCACCGGTTCCTGATCGGGGCGCTCGCGCCGCCCCTGCTCCTCTACGGCGTCTTCGTCGTCTCCCCCTACGCCCAGGCGTTCTACCTCGCCCTCACCGACTGGGACGGCCTGTCCGCCGAAGCGGGCATGGTGGGCCTGGCGAACTTCGCCGACCTCTGGTCCGACCCCCTGTTCCTCGCGGCCCTGCGCAACAACGGGATCATGCTCGTGGTCGTCCCGACCGCCACCATCGCGCTCGCCCTGTTCTTCGCCGCGTGCCTCACCCTCGGCGGCGGCACGGGGCGGCGCGGCGTGCGCGGCTCCGGGCTCTACCGGATCGTCTACTTCTTCCCGCAGCTGCTGTCCGTGGCCATCCTCGGCGTCCTCTTCCAGTTCGTCTACACGCCCGGCGACGGGCTCCTCAACGGCCTCCTCGGCGCCGTCGGGCTCGACGGCCTCCAGCGCGCCTGGCTCGCCGACCCCGCCACCGCGCTGCCCGCCGTCACCGCCGTCATGGTCTGGTCCGCGGTCGGCTTCTACGTCGTGCTCTTCACCGCCGCAATGGAGTCCGTGCCCACCGACGTGGTCGAGGCCGCCACCCTCGACGGCGCGGGCCGGTTCACCGTGTTCCGCCGCATCACCCTCCCGCTCGTGTGGGACAGCGTCCAGGTCGCCTACGTCTACCTCGGCATCCTCGCCCTCGACGGGTTCGCGCTGGTCCAGATCATGACCGTGGGCCCCGGCGGCCCCGACAACGCCACCGAGGTCATCGGCCTCACCCTCTACCGCGCCGCGTTCACCTACGGCGAGTTCGGATACGCCTCCGCCATGGGCGTCACGCTCTTCTTCATCACCCTCACGCTCACCGCGCTCGCCCTGCGCGCCACCAGGAGAGAGAAGGTGGAACTCGCATGAGACCGAGACGTCCGCGCCTCACCGACACCGTGCTCCACCTCGTCCTCGCCGCCTGGGCCCTCCTCGTGACCCTCCCGCTCGCATGGGCCGTGCTCTCCTCCCTCAAGACCGACGCCGAGATCTTCGCCAGCCCGTGGTCCCTCCCCGCGTCCCCCCAGTGGGGCAACTGGGTCCGCGCCTGGCAGGAGGCCCACATCGGGCGCTACCTCCTCAACACGCTCGTCGTCGTCGGCGGCGCCCTCCTCCTCGTCATGCTCCTCGGGGCCCTGACCGCCTACTGCCTCGCCCGCTACGACTTCCCCGGCAACCGGATCATCTACTTCGGACTCGTCGCCGGGATGCTCTTCCCCGTGTTCCTCGCCCTCGTCCCGCTGTTCTTCGTCGTGGACCAGCTCGGCCTCCTCGGCACCTACCACGGGCTCATCCTCGTGTACGCCGCCTATGCGCTGCCCTTCACCGTGTTCTTCCTCCACGCCTTCTTCCGCGGACTCCCCGCGGCCACCGCCGAAGCCGCGTTCATCGACGGCTGCTCCCACACCGGGGTGTTCTTCAGGGTCATGCTCCCCATGGCCCGCCCCGGCATCGTCAGCGTCGGCATCTTCAACTTCCTCGGCCTGTGGAACCAGTACCTGCTGCCCCTCGTCCTCAACCCCGACCCCGACCGCTACGTCCTCGCCCAGGGCCTCGCCGCCCTCGCCGTCAGCCAGGGCTACCGCAGCGACTTCTCCGGCCTCTTCGCCGGACTCGTCATCGCGATCCTCCCGGTCCTGGCCGCCTACGTCCTCTTCCAACGGCAGATCCGCGCCGGCCTCACCGCAGGCGCGGTCCGCTGACCCGTCCCCAGATCCGTGCGACACGAGTTCAACAGGAAAGGGAGCTCTCATGACCACCATCCGCACCCCGCGCAGGCGCCTCCTCGGCGTCGCGGCGGCCGTCCTCGCCGTAGCCGCGGCGGGCACCGCCACCGCGACCTACGCTGACCGCACCGCCGACGCCGCCGAGCCCGCCGCCTGCGACGGCGTCCTCTTCGACGACTTCGCCTACGACTCCGCCTCCGACCCCAACATCGCCGCCCGCGGCTGGACCGTCCGCACCAACGCCGGAGGCCCCGGCGTCCCCGGCGCCGCCTGGCCCGCGAGCAACATCACCTTCCCCACAGTGGACGGCGCGAAGTCCCTGCAACTGCGCGCCGCCACCGACGGCACCGGCGGCGGCACCAGCCACGCCGAACTCCTCCACCAGCAGAAGTTCTTCGAGGGCACCTACGCCGCCCGCGTCAAGTTCGCCGACGCCCCCGTCAGCGGCACGGACGGCGACCACCTCGTCGAGACGTTCTTCACCATCACACCGCTCGACGCGCCCATGGACCCCGACTACGGCGAGATCGACTTCGAGTACCTCCCCAACGGCGGCTGGGGCGAGACCGGCAGCATCCTCTACGAGACCACCTGGGAGACCTACCAGGCCGAGCCCTGGATCGCCGACAACATCAACAACAACCAGCGCCAGAGCTACGCGGGCTGGCACGACCTCGTCTTCACCGTCGCCGGCGGCCACGTCAAGTACTACGTGGACGGCGCGCTCGTCGCCGACCACTCCGGGAAGTACTACCCGGAGACCCCCATGTCCATCAACTTCAACCTCTGGTTCATCGACACCGCCGCCCACGCGGGCGGCACCAGCGTCTACAACCAGCAGGTCGACTACGTCATGCACACCGCGGGCGAGGTCCTCAGCCCCGCCCAGGTGAACGCCCGCGTCGCCGGGTACCGCGCCGACGGCGTCGACCACACCGACACCGTGGGCACCGGCGGCGGCGAATGCCCCACCACCCCGCCCACCACCGAGGAGCCCACCGACCCGACCGACCCGCCGACCGGCGCCGACTGCGGCACCGCGCCCGACTGGACCTTCGCCTCCGTCTATACCGCGGGGAACACGGTCGTCCACGAGCGCAGCGCGAACGGCGACCCGAGCGGCCCGAAGTCCGGCGACGGCGAGCACCTGTGGCGCGCGAACTGGTGGACCCAGGGCTCCGAGCCGGGCTGGACGCCGCAATGGACCGACCTGGGGCCATGCTGATCCCATGAGCACGCTGGTACTCGGCCTCGACGTCGGCGGGACCTCCTCCCGCGCGGTCACGACCACCCTCGACGGCGCGGTCGTCGGCCGGGGCGCCGCCGGCGGGGGCAACCCGCTGGCCGTCCCGCCCGACCTCGCCGCCGCGGAGGTCGCCCGCGCCCTCGCCGCCGCCCTGGCCGGTACCGACCCCCGCCGCATCGCGGCCGCCGTCCTCGGCCTCGCCGGGGTCAGCGGCTTCGACCGGCCCGAGACCTCGGCGGCGTTCCAGCGCGTCTGGGACGCCGCCGGGCTCCAATGCCCGGTCGCGGCCGTCGGCGACGCCCAGGTCGCCTTCGCCTCGGGCACCGACGCCCCGCTCGGCACGGTCCTCATCGCGGGCACCGGAGCCGCGGCCGCCCGCATCGACGCCGACCGCATCACCCGCGTCGGCGACGGCCTCGGCTGGCTCCTCGGCGACAAGGGCTCAGGCTTCTGGATAGGCCGCCGCGCCGCCGCCGACACAGCCGCCAGCCTCCAATCCGGACGCCCCCCGACACTTCTGACGCACCTGGTCATGCAGGCCGTCCTCGACGGGGGCCTTGGCGAAACTGAAACGGCTGCAACGCATTCCGTGCCGACCTACCCGGCAGTTGCCGCGGACGCGACCGACACGGCCGCAGCGGACTCCACGTCGACCGACCCGGCCGGTGCCGCGGGCGGTCACACCGGTGAACTCGACGGTGGCCCCGACGTAACCGCGACGGCCGCAACGGATTCCATATCCACCGACCCGGCCAGTGCCGCGGGCACGCCCGGCGGCGGCGCCGATCGGCGGTGGTCCGAGGGCACGGCGGGCGCCGCCGAGGTGAGGGCCGCCGGTACGCGACCAGGCGGCTTGACCGCCGACGCGCGGCGCGACTCCCGTGCCGCCTCCGACGCGTTCGTCATCGCCGTCCATCAGCGCCCGCCGCGCAGCCTCGACCGGCTCGCGCCGCTTGTCACCGAGGCCGCGCTGGCCGGGGACGAGCACGCCGCGGCGATCCTGGACGAGGCCGCCGCGCATCTCGCCGCGGCCGTCGCCAGCGTGCGGGACGCGGGTGAGGCGACGCCGATCGTCCTGTCCGGGAGCGTGCTCCGCGGCAGCGCCCCGGTCCGCGACGGCGTCCGGGCACGGCTCGCCGCGGCCTGGCCCGGTGCGCCGGTCACCGAGGCGGGGCCGGCCGAGCTCGGGGCCGCGAAGCTCGCGGTGCTCTCGCTTCAGCGGCCCTCGGTCGCGCCGTTCTCCACCAGGCCGTTCTCGTAGGCCCACACCACGGTCTGCACCCGGTCCCGCGCGCCGATCTTCGTCATGGCCCGGCCCAGGTGCGACTTGACCGTGCTGGTCTCCACGAACAGCTCCTGCGCGATCTCCGCGTTCGACATCCCGCGGGCCAGCAGCAGCACGATCTCCAGCTCGCGGGCCGTGAGCACCCCGGCCGCGGCCGAGGCCCCGGGGCGTCGCCGCCGCTGCGCGAACTCGGTGATGACCCGGTGCGTGACCGCGTGGTCCACGAGGCCCTTGCCCTCGGCGAGCTTGCGGACCGCGTCGATCAGGTCCTCCGGCTCGCAGTCCTTCAGGATGAACCCGCTGGCGCCTGCTTCGAGCGCCCCGAACACGTACTCGTCGGGGTTGAACGTGGTCACCACCAGCACCGCCGGGCGGTCCCCGTCTCGGGCCGCGACGATCTCGCGCGTGGCCGAGAGGCCGTCGCCGCCGGGCATGCGCACGTCCATGCAGACGACGTCGGGCGCGAGCTGCGCCGCGGCGACCACCGCCGACGGCCCGTTCGACGCCTCGCCGACCACCTCGATGTCCCCGGCGTCCTCCAGGATCACCCGGTACCCGGCGCGGACCACCGCCTGGTCGTCCACGAGCAGCACCTTGATCATCGCTTCCCCTCCTTCGTGAACGCCTCGCCTTGCCGCTCCCGGTCGGCCTCGCGGACCGCCAGCCGTAGCCGCACACTCCAGCCGCCGTCCGCGACCCGGCCCGCCGCGAACTCGGCCCCGACGAGGTCGGCGCGCTCGCGCATCCCGACCAGGCCGGTCCCGCCGTGCCCGGCCTCGGCGACCGCGCGCCGCGCACTCCCGTTGGCGGCCAGCAGCTCCACCGCATGATCGGTGTACGCGAGGCGCAGCCGCACCGGTGCGCCCGGCGCGTGCTGGCGGGCGTTCGTCAACGCCTGCTGCGCGATCCGGTAGAACGAGATGTCCGCGATCGGCGGCAGCACCAGCGGCTCGCCCTCGCGCGCGAAATCCACGTCATCGCCGAGCCGCCGCGACTCCGCCACCAGCGCGTCGAGTGCCGAGAGGCCCGGCACGGGCGCGTCGCCGTCTCCGGCGTCACCCCGTTCGCGCAGGAGCCCCACGACCTGCCGCAGGTTCGCGAGGGTCTCCTTGCCCTGCGTACGGATCCACGCGGCCCCGTCCTTCGCGGCGGCCGGGTCGCGGTCGATGAGCCGCTCGATTGCGGCGGCCTGGACGACCATGCCCGACAGGTGGTGCGCGGCCACGTCGTGGAGCTCCCGGGCGATGCGGGTCCGCTCGGCCCGGACCGATCGCTCGGTGCGTTCCCTTGCGGCCCTGAGCACCTGCTCGGCCCGTTCCTGCGCCAGGGCCCAGTTGCGGCGGCGGGTCGCCACGTAGGCGCCCACGATGGACGCCGCCGCGTACAGCAGCGCGCTCGATCCGAGCTGGTTGAGGACGGTGACCGCCGCGCCCGGCTCGCCCCACGTGGCGGCCACTGAGGCGCCGGTCTCCAGCACGACGGCGACGGCCGCGGCGGTGAACGCGAACCGCGCCGACGCGAGCGTCCCCAGCGTGTAGGCCGCGATGGCCGGGCCGAAGCCCTGGGCCATGATCTGCGGCGCGACGGCGATGACGCCGAGCTGCACGGCCACGACGAGCGCCAGGCACAGGCCCGGCCGCATCCGCCGCAGGCACAGCAGCAGCCCTTGGGCCGCGGCGAGCGCGCCCATGGTCCACACCTCGGCGGCGGTGACCTGGAGCGACGCGTCGGCCGGGGCGAGCCGCGCCAGGACCGCGTACAGCCCCAGCGTGGTCGCGGCGACGGCGACCGCGAGGGCGGCGTCCTTGGTGAACGGCCGGGCGGCCCGGGCCCGGGAGAGCGCCTTGTCGAGGCGCTCTCCCGGGGTGAGGGCGGCCGCCGGAGCGGGCGCGGACATGCTTCCTCCGGTCAGTAGGAGATGTTCGGCGACAGGAGCTGGAACTCGATCGCGAAGTCGGCGACCGCGCCGAGGGCCAGCAGCGTGACCACCGTACCGGTCACCGCCCGCCACCCGGCCCTGCGCCGGATCTCGCCGACGAGCCGCACCACGGCGGGGACCAGGCCGAGCGCCCCGGCGAGCTGGAGGACCTGCACGGCGCGGATGAGCGCCGCGGACGGGTCCTGGAGCCCCATGGCGAGCATGACGACCGCGGCCCATCCGGCGATGGCGAGCACCGAGCACGCGGCGGCGATCCGCACGAGCACCCGCCAGCGCCGCCCTTCGGGCCCGGGGCCGGGACGGCGCCGCAGCTTCCGGTAGAGGGCCCCGGCGGGCCAGGCGAGGAGTCCGAAGAGGAGCACCGCGAGGGCGCCGATCGTGAGCGGCAGCTGGAGCCGCCGCTCGACGTCCATGGGCAGCAGCGTGAACGCGGCGTCGTGGACGATGCCGGTGACCTCGCCGCCCTCGACGCGCACCGCCAGCAGGCGCTCGCCGCCGACCTCGCGCCACAGGTCCGGGCCGACCTGCTCGTAGACGGCGGGTTCGAGCGTGCCCGGGTCGGCCTCGAACGCGATGCGGCCGTCGTCCAAGGCGGTGATCTCGGTGGTGGAGAACAGGTCGAGCGCGGACAGGAACGTGCTGTGGAAGCCGCGCGAGGAGTGGTAGGTCCCGGCGAGGAGCTCGGCGTTCGAGCCCTCCACCGCGGTCGATGCGGTCTCGCCGGGGAAGTACCGGTCGGCGAAGTCGCGCATGAGGCCGCTGCGCAGGCCGATCGTGGCGGTCCCGGAGGTGCCGGTGCTGTTGAAGGACACGTAGATCCCGGCGCCGTCCTCGGGGTAGAGGTTCAGGTGCGAGTGGAAGAAGTTCGTGTCGCCGCCGTGGCCGACGACGCGGTGCCCGTTCTGGTCCTCCTGGAACCAGCCGAGGGTCATGCGCGGCGCTTCAGCGAAGGCGCCGAGGCTGTCCGCTTCGAGGGCGGGGGAGAACATCTGCTCCCGCGTCGCCGCTTCGAGCAGCTGCGTGCCGACGCCGAGCTGCGAGAGCATGAACTTCGCCATGTCGTCGGCGGTCGCCGAGAGCGCCCCGGCGGGCGGGGTGCCGACGTACTCGAACGGCTGGGCCGGGCCGCCGGCGTCGTCGTACCCCTCCGAGACGCGGCCCGCGAGGTCGGCGGGGAGCGGCTGGCGGAACGAGGAGGAGTCCATGCCGAGCGGCTGGAGGAGGTTCGCTTCGATGTACTCCTCGAACGGCACGCCGCTCACGCGCTCCACGATGTACCCGGCGAGGGCGTTGCCGTAGTTGGAGTACGACGGGGTCGTGCCGGGCCGGAACACCTGCTCGGGCGGGTCGGTCGCGAGCGCCGCGCGCAGGTCGACCTCCTCGCCGTCGAGGCCGATGAGCCCGGCGACGCGCTCCTCGAACCCGGCGGTGTGGCTGAGCAGGTGCCGCAGCGTCAGGTCGTCGGGGTAGTTCCGTTCTATCTCGAAATCGAGGTAAGCGGCGACGTCGGCGTCGAGGTCGAGCTCCCCTGCCTCGACGAGCTGCATGACGGCGGTCGCGGTGAACACCTTCGAGATCGAGCCGGGCCGGAACAGCGTGTCGGCCGGGTCCACGGGCGTCCCGGGCGCGGCGGTCCCGAACCCGCGCGTGGTGAGCACCTCCCCGCCGCCGACGACGGCGACGCTGGCGCCCGCGATCCCTTCGGCCTCAAGCATTCCGGGCAGGGTCTCGTCGAGCCAGGCGTCGACGTTCGCGGCGGTGAGCGCCTCGGGCGCGTCGGGGACGTGCGGGTCGGGCGCCGCGGGCGCGGCGCTCCCGCAGGCGGTCGCGAGCACTGCGACCGCGGCTAGGGCCGCGGCGGCGGCGAGGTGTCGGGCGGTCATGTCGTCTCCATCGGGTGCGTGGTCTCGGTCTGACCTCGCAATACTGTCCGGGAAGGGACCTTCCCGACTTCTCGCGCGAGTCGGAAATCCGCTTACGACCTTTGGGGGAGGCGACCGCCGAACCCGTCCGCCGCTGGTCTTATTCGTAGTGGTCGAGGATCTCCCGGGCCAGCTCCTTCACGCGGGCCACCGCCTCCGGCGGGCCGGTGACGGTCGCCGTCGCCCCGAAGGCGAGGAGCTGGCGCACGTCCTCCAGGACCCGGCAGCGCAGCACCGCCGACCGCCAGCCGTCCGGCTCGGCCTCCCCGACCGACAGGCGCGAGCCGAGGATGCGCCGGGCGCGCTCCACCTGGTACTCCTGGACCCGAAGGCGCACTTCGAGATCCCCGGAGGACTCCCACCCCGACGTCAGCTCGGCGGCGACCGCGGCGAGCCCGGCCCCCTCGCGCAGGCGCCTGGCCGTACGCAGCGGCTCCCACTCGGCGACTCGCTGGAGGTTGAGCAGCCGCGGGCGCCCCTCCTCGTCCGCGACGAGGTACCAGCGGCCGCCTTTCGCCAAGAGCCCGTACGGGTCCACCGTGCGCCACCGGGCCGCCTCGCGCTCGCGCTCGTACCGGACCCGCAGCCGCACCCCGCGGCGCAGGTCCCCGATGAGCGCGGCGGGGGAGGTCCCGGCGGGCTCGGGCCCGAACCAGGGCCGGTTGTCGCTGACGACGAGGTCGCCGACCGCGATCAGGTCGTCGGGCCCACGCGCCCCGGTCACCTTCCGCAGGGCCCGCCCGCTCACCTGCTCGACGCCCAGGCGCCGCCGCTGGTCCACGTCGAGTCCCGTGAGCGCCAAGTGCTCCCGCTCGCCCGGCGTCAGGCGCCCGGAGTCGAGCCCGCCCCCGGGGAGCATCGACACGCCGCCGTACTTCCCGCGGCGCATGAGGACCGGGAAGCCCGCGTCCCGCAGCCAGTGCAGGTCCCGCATCACCGTCCGGTCCGACACGCCCGTCTCGGCCGCGAGCGCCGCCACCGTCGTCTCCGGCCGCGTCCGCAGGGCCAGGAGCAGGGAGAAGAACCTGTCGGGAGTCATACGGCCGATTCTCCCAGAGAACCTGACAGATCCCGTCAGGTTCCGCGCCTACGGTGGCGGTCCCGACGGAAAGGAGGGCATCATGCCCGCACCGAACATCTTCATCGTCTACGTCGCCGACGCCCCGGCCGCCGCCCGCTTCTACGGGGACCTCTTCGACCTGAAACCGGTCTTCGAGACCCCGGGCTACATCGCCTTCGACCTCGGGGGAGGCATCAGCCTCTCGCTGTGGGGCCGCTCCAACGTCGACTTCGCCGCGAACCCGGTGCGCACCAGCGAACTGTGCGTCGCCGAACCGGGCGGGCCCGAGGGGATCGACGCGCTCCACGACGCGTGGAAGGCCAAGGGCGTCGCCATCGTCAGCGCGCCGCAGGACGAGGTCTTCGGCCGCACCTTCGTGGCCGCCGACCCCGACGGCAACCTGATCCGGGTCGCCCCCGTCGACTAGTCCGGTGCGGGCGGCGGCCCCGCGTCGCCGCCCGCTTCCGTCCGATCACGGTGTGCACCAGCCCGAACGCTGTCGTACCCGGTTCCTAGACTGGCGCCCGTGACCGAATCCGAGAACCCCGCGCTCCCCGACGAGGACCGCCTCGACCTCCCCGCCGCCTGGAGCCGCTTCGTCAAGCCCCGCCGCGGCGGCGCCAAGCCCCGCAGGCGCAAGGCCGTCCCGGACAAGGGCCGCGAACTCCTCGCCAAGTACGACGGCTTCGTCCGCGCCACCCTGTCCGCCGCCGACGGCGAGCACGGCCCCGCGGGCCTGGCGTTCCTCGACGGCAAAGCGGACGTCCTCGGCGCGGCGACGGTCATCGCGGCCGTCGAGCTCGAAATGCCCGGCTCGACCCCGTACAACGGCCCCGCCGCCGACGCGGTCGAAGCCGACCACGGCCTCCCCTTCGCCGCGGCCGCCGTCGTGGAGTCCCTGTGCCTCGTCGCCGAGTTCCCCGGCGACGGCCGCACCGCCTTCCGCCCCAAGGAACTGCGCGACCACCACTGGGCCTGGGTCAGCGGCTCCACCGACCTCGGGGTCCGGCGCGCGCACCTCGCCGCCCTCCCCGACGCCGACTACGACGCCGTCGTCACCGCCCTCGCCGCCCACCGCACCGACCCCGCGCACCGGCTCGCCGTGAGCCTCCTCGTCCCCGACGAGGAGCACTGGCTCGACCAGGTCTGCGAGGAGCACCGCGCGCAGCAGCCGCACCCCGCCGCCTCGGACCTCCTCCTCGACGTCATCGCGACCCGCCACCAGCTCGACGCCTTCGACCCGACCCGCCTGCGCCCCGCCTGGGTCGGCGCGGAGGCCACCGCCGACCTCCTCCACCGCCTCGGCGCCGACGCGTTCCCCGTCATCGAAGCCCAGTTCACCTCCTGGTGCGACTCCAACGAGCGGAAGATCCTCCACCGCGCGCTCGCGATCATGCCCTCCGACGAGGCGCTCGGCATGCTCCTCGACCGCGTGGACGACCCCCAGGCCATCACCTTCGCCATGGAGGCCGCCGCCCGCTTCCCCCAGCGCGCCCTCCGCGCCGTCGCCGTCCGTCTCCCCGACGCCGAACCCGCGATCCTCAAGCGCCTCACCGCACTCCTCCACAGCGACCCCATGCTCCTCGGCCCCGCGCTCGCCGCCCAGGACGAGGACGTTCGCGCCGCGATCGAGGCCGCCACCGCCACCGCCGACGCCGCGCGCCTTCCCGCCGCGCCCGCCGACGAACTCCCGGCCCTCCTCACCGCCCCGCCCTGGTCCAAGGACGCCGACACCGGCCCGCCCGTCGTCGTCAAAGGACTCGTTCCGCCCCCGGTCAACCGGGTCGAATGGGCCCCAGGGGAACGCGAGGAGGCCCAGAACCTCGACGTCGGCGTGCGCTACGGCGACCGCGACCGCGACTGGGCCGAAGAGGCCGCCCGGTTCGCCGAGGCCAGCGCCCACCACAAGACCCGCATCCTCGCGCTCGCCCCCGCCGACCGCGTCCCCGACGCCGCCGCATGGGACCCCGGCACCGGCTACACCGACCCGAACGTCCTGCGCCGCATCCTCGCCAACCACGGCGAGGCCGTCGCCAACCAGGTCGCCCTCCTCGCCGGATCGGACGCGTCCCTGCGCGGCATCCTCCTGCCCGTCGTCAACCTCACCGCCGCCCGCCTCGCCGCCGACGCCCTCGCCCGCCTGAAGACCCTGCGGCCCTTCGCGTTCGCCTGGCTCGACCGGCACGGCCCCGACGCCGTCCTCCTCCTGGTCCCCGACGCGCTCGCCAAACCCAAGAAGCCCCGCGCCGCCGCCGAAGCCGCCCTCCGCTACCTCGCCGCCTCCGGCCGGGCCCAGGCCGTGCGCGAGGCCGCCGCCCACTACGGGCCCGAAGCCGCCGCGGCGATCGAACCCCTCGCCGACGCCGACCCGCTCATGCCCGCCGGGGTCCCCGTCCCGGACCCCGGCCCGTGGGTCTCCCCGGCCGCGCTCCCGCAGCTCCTGCTCCCCGGCGGCGACGGCGCCGTTCCCGACCGCGCCCTCCCCGACAGCGCCGCCCGCACCGCCGCGATCATCCTCGGCCTCGGCACGCCCGAGTACGACTACCCGGGCGTCGCCGTCCTCGCCGAGACCTGCGACCGCGCGTCCCTCACCCGCTTCTCCACCGCCCTGTTCGAGCAGTGGCTCACCGCCGGAGCGCCCTGGGAGGACTCCTGGGCCCTCACCCAGCTCATCCACTTCGGCGACGACGACACCGTCCACGCGCTCGCGCCGCTCATCGGGCGCTGGCCGGGGGAGAACCAGCACCACCGCGCCGTCAAGGGCCTCCAGGTCCTCGGCGGGCTCGGCACCGAGACGGCCCTGCGCGCCATCCAGGGCATCGGCGAGAAGGCCAAGTTCGCGGCCATCAAGGAGGAGGCCCGCAGGCAGATCACCGCCATCGCGGCCGCGCTCGGCCTGACCTCCGAGCAGCTCGCCGACCGGCTCGTGCCCGACTACGGGCTCCGCGACGCCGACGCGCTCGTCCTCGACTACGGGCCGCGCCGATTCAAGGTCGGCTTCGACGAGCAGCTCAAGCCCTTCGTCACCGACGAGGACGGCAGGCCCCGCAAGTCCCTCCCCAAGCCCGGCGCGAAGGACGACGCGGCCCTCGCCGACGCCGCCTACAAGCGGTTCGCGAACCTCCGCAAGGAACTGCGCACCGTCGCCGCCGACCAGGTCAAGCGCCTCGAACGCGCCATGGTCTCCGGCCGCGCCTGGACGTCAGCGGAGTTCGACGAGCACTTCGTGCGCCACCCGCTCACCTGGCACCTCGCCCGCCGCCTGGTGTGGACCGCCGACGACGGCGCCGGGCCGGTCGCGTTCCGCCTCGCGGAGGACCGCACCCGCACCGACGCGAACGAGGACGCCCTGGACCTCCCCGAGGACGCGGTGGTGCGCCTCGCCCACCCCGTGCACCTCGGCGACTCGGTCGCGGCGTGGTCGGAGGTCTTCGCCGACTACGAGATCGTGCAGCCGTTCCCGCAGCTCGGCCGCGAAACCGACGCCTTCACCGACGAGGAGCTCGCCACCGGGCACGTCGCCCGCTTCGAAAAGGCCAGCGTCCACGTCGGCGGCCTCCTCGGCCTGGTCAAGAAGGGCTGGACCCGCGCCGGAGCGCTCGACGCCGGGATCGAGAACGGCATGTGGTGCGCGCTCCCCGGCACCGGCTACCTCGTGCTCGACCTCAACCCGGGCATCTTCGCGGGCGACGTCAACGCCCAGGACGTCCAGACCCTCGACCAGGTCGCCATCGCCGACCGCGACATGGGCGGATGGTCCCGGGCCCAGGCCACGCCCGGCCTCACCGTCGGCGACCCCGTGGCGGTCTCCGAGGCCCTCACCGCCCTCGCCAAGGTCGTCGCCGCGGGCTGACGCGACGCGCCGGGCCCTCCCGCGGGAGGGCCCGGCGCTCGTCGGTCACCGATTGGCGGGCTCGCTCGCGTTCAGCGCCGCCACTACCTGGTCGTAGTCCCCGCGGGCCTCGCCGTAGCGCAGGAACTTCACGCGCTCGACCTGGATCTCCCTCGCGTCCGGCTGCGACTCGATGAGCCCCATGACCTCCGCGACGTACTCGTCCAGCGGCAGGTTCCGCTCGTTCGCCGCGTGCCCGGGCATGAGGTCGGTCTGCACCGCCGGGGGCACCAGCTCCACCACCCGCACCGACGTGTCGGCGAGCTGGAGGCGCAGCGACTCGCTGAGCATGTGGATCGCGGCCTTCGACGCGTTGTAGCTGGGGGTCGCGCGCAGCGGCGCGAACGCCAGCCCCGACGTGACGGTCATGATCGTCGCGGCCGGGCGCGTCTGGAGGTGCTCGGTGAACGCCGCGATGAGCCGGATCGGCCCGAGCACGTTCGTCTCGATCGTCGCCTCGGCCGACGCGAGGAACCCTTCGGGCCGGCGCCAGTCCTCGGCGCGCATGATCCCGGCCATCGCGATGAGCACGTTCAGGTCCGGGTGCCGCTCCAGCACCTCCTTCGCGGCGGCCTCGATGCTCGCCGGGTCCGCCGTGTCGATGCGCACCGTGTCCAGCCCCGGGTGCTCGGCCGCGAGGCGCTCCAGCAGCTCCGCGCGCCGCCCGCCGACGACGACGGTGTTCCCCCGCGCCCGCAGCTCCAGCGCCAGCGCGAGGCCGATCCCGGAGGTCGAGCCGGGGATGAAGACCGTGTTCCCTGAAATGTCCATGCCCCGAGTCTGGGCGAATCCGGGCCGGATGTGCAGAGATCGTCCATCGGGGGATCGCCGGTCCCTGGCTGGGGCCCGCCGCCGGGCCGATACTGGACGCATGGACCGCACCGCACTCGCCGAGTTCCTGCGCGCCCGCCGCGAGCACCTGCGGCCCGAGGACGTGGGGCTCCCGCCCGGCGTCCGCCGCCGCGCGCCCGGCCTGCGCCGCGAGGAGGTCGCCTCGCTCGCGGCCATGTCCACCGACTACTACACGCGGCTCGAACAGCGCCGCGGCCCGCAGCCGAGCGTCCAGATGCTCGCCTCCCTCGCCCGCGCCCTGCGCCTGACCGACCAGGAGCGCGACTACCTGTTCCGCGCGGCCGGGCACGGCCTCCCCGCCCGCATCGGCGACGGCGCGCACGTCGCCCCCGCGCTCCTGCGCGTCCTCGACCGGCTCCAGGACACACCCGCGCTGATCCTCTCGAACCTCGGCGAGGCCCTCGTCCAGAACGACCTCGCGAAGGCCCTGTTCGGCGACCGCACCGCGTTCACCGGGCTCGACCGCTACGACGCGTACCGCTGGTTCACCCGCCCGGCCGAACGCGAGAAGTACCCCGCCGACGACCGCGACCGCCAGGGCCGCGCCCTCGTCTCGGCCCTGCGGGTCGCCTACGGCGCCATGGGGGCCAAGTCCCGCGCCGGAGAGCTCGTGGCGGCCCTGCGGAAGCGGTCGCCGGAGTTCGCCGAGATCTGGGACCGCCACGAGGTCGCCAAGCGCTTCGCCGACCACAAGACGCTCGTCCACCCCGAGGTCGGCCCGATCGAACTCGACTGCCAGGTGCTGTACACCGAGGACGAGGCGCAGGCGCTCCTCGTCCTCACCGCCGCGCCCCGGACCGAGGCCGAGGAGCAGCTCAGGCTCCTCGCGGTCCTCGGCCCGGCCGCGGCTTAAGCGGCCACGTCCAGGACCCACGTGATCCCGAACCGGTCGCGCACCATCCCGTACGCCTTCGCCCACGCCGACGGCCCGAACGGCTGCGCCACCGCGCCGCCCTCCGCGAGCCGCGCCCACAGGCCCGCCAGCTCCTCCACGTCGTCGCCGCGGACCGACACGAAGAACGGGTCCTCGCCGCGCCCGAACGGGACCGCCGCGGGCGCGTCGTAGGCCATCACCCGGAACCCGTTCGGGGCCGCGACCTGCCCCCACACGACCTGGTCCTTCTCGACCGGGTCCTGGGACCCCATGTCCCCGTACGTCATCGCCACCAGGTCGCCGCCGAACACGGACCGGTAGAACTCCAGCGCCTCCCGGGCCTCGCCCCGGAAGTTCAGGTGCGGTGTGGTGCTCACGCTCATGTGACTGCTCCTCGTTCGCGTCCCGGGCGCCTCTCGCCCGGTGCCGCACCAGCGTGATCCGCATTCCGGACAGGTGCCGTCCGCTCCCGGTGGCAGGATCGGACCATGACCGGAACCTCGTCGCGGACCCTCCGCCTGCTCGCGCTCCTCCAGACCCGCCCCGACTGGACCGGCCCGGCGCTCGCGGACCGCCTCGGCGCCAGCGAGCGCACGGTCCGCCGCGACGTCGAGCGTCTCCGCGACCTCGGCTACCGCATCACCGCCGTGCGCGGCCCCTACGGCGGCTACCGGCTCGAACCCGGCTCGGCCCTCCCGCCGCTCCTGTTCGACGACGAGCAGGCCGTGGCCCTCGCCGTCGCCCTGCGCACCGCCACGGGCACCGGCATGGAGGACGCCGCCGCGCTCGCGCTCGCCGCCGTCCGGCAGGTCCTGCCCCCGCGCCGGCGCCGCCGCGTCGACGCCGTCCAGGTCGCCGCCGTCCCCCGCGGCCCCCGCCCGGCCCCCATCGGCACCGAGGTCCTCCTCGCCCTCGCCGCGGCCGTGCGCGACCGCGAGGAACTGCGCTTCACCTACGCCGGCAAGGGCCTCCGCCGCACCCAGCCCCACCACCTCGCCACCTGGAACGACCGCTGGTACCTCGTCGCCTGGGACCTCGACCGCCGCGACTGGCGGGTCTTCCGCGTCGACCGCATCGCGCCCCGCACCCCCGCCGGGCCCCGCTTCACCCCGCGCCCGCTCCCCGGCGGCAACGTCGCCGCGTTCCTCCAGTCCCGCTTCCGCGGCGCCGACGGCACGCCCGAATGGCCCTGCCGCGGCGACGCGGTGCTCCTGCGGTCCGCCGACGCCGTCGCCCCCTACCTCGAAGACGGCCGCATCGAGGCCCTCGGCCCCGACCGGTGCCGCGTCACCCTCGGCGCCTGGTCCTGGCCCGCGCTCGCCGCGTCCTTCGGCCGCTTCGACGCCGGGATCGAGGCCGCCCGGCCCCCCGAGCTCGCCCGCGCCTTCGCGCACCTGGCGACCCGCTTCGCCGCCGCGTCCCTGTGACCGAACCCATCGCAGCACGCCTCGGGAATCGCCCGATCCGTTGGTACCGTGGCCGCAAACCACGCAAAGGAGCAGTTCACATGGCACGACGGACCATCGCCGCGCTCGCACTCGCCCTCGGTTCCGCACTGGCGCTGTCCGCCTGCGGGGAAGGGGAACTGCCCATCGAGGCGCCCTCGGTGCCGAACCTGGAGGACTCCATCCAGGACCTCGCGGGGGACTTCCCGACCGGCCTCGCCGGGGACCTCCAGGAGCTCGCGCCCGACGTCACGGCCGGCGAGATCGTGGACGGCGCGAGGCAGCTGTGCGAGTCGGCGGCCGACGGCGCCGACGAGGAGCAGCTCGCGCGCGACGCCGCGTCCCTGTTCGGCGTCGAGGAGGCCGAGGGCCCCACGCTCGTCGAGACCGTCAAGCCCTACTGCGACGTCATCGGGTAGCCCGCGTTCCCCAAGGGCCCCAATAGCCGCGAATCACCAGAAGCTCCGCACCGTCCAAATGGTGCGGAGCTTCGGTGCGTTCGGGCAGCCCACGGGCTGGAGCGCGCAAAAGACCGACGAGGGTCCTAGCAGCGGTGAAATAGTCGGAATACCGATATGAACCCTGAAAAAGCGTGACCGTATCATAATCCGATCGAATGCTCCTGTACTGGAAGGATCACTCCCGGTGCCCGACGCGCCCACCCCCAGGCTCGTGTACGACGCGTTTCTCATCACCGCCTACCACGACTTCTACAAGCCCGCGGTCGCCCCGCGCGTCATCGGCCTGGCGCTCGGCGCGGCGCTGCTGGCGGAGCTGGTGTTCTCGGGCCACCTGGCGGTCAGGCCCCATGAGGGCAAGGACTACGTCCTCGCCGAGAAGCGCGGCGGCCCGCCGCGGGACTCCCTGGGGCTGTGGCTGAGCGAGCTCGTGCACGGCGAGCCCGAGAACCTCGCGGTGCCCGAGTGGCTGGAGTACCTCGCCATCGCCGACACCCAGACCAAGACCGCCGAGCACATGGTCGTGGCCGGGCTGATGGTCCGCGGCGAGCAGCGCAGCCGCTGGCTCGGCAGGGTGCAGACCACGTACGACGCGGCCGACGCCCTCATCGCCCAGGCGCCGCTCGCCCGGCTGCGCCGCTACCTGTCCTCGATGGACCGACGAATGCCCCTGCTCGACGCGTTCCTCCTCGCGCTCACCGAGTCCGTCGGCCTGTCGAAGTCGCTGTACTCCCAGATGCCCTCCGGCGCACGCGAATACGCCGAGGGCCATCTGCGGGTGCTGCCCGCGCCGCTCCAGGCGATCCGCGGGCACCTCACCGCCGCCGTGGCGGACACCGCCATCACCGGCAACCTCTAAGCAAGTGCCCGAACGATAAGGAGAGTCACCACCCCATGTCCGCTCCCTCACCCGCGAGCGCGGTCCAGTCCGCACTGGCCCGCGACAAGCTCGGAACGCTCAGCCTCCTCCACTTCTCGCTCACCGCCGCCACCCCGCTCACCGTCATCGCCGGCGGCGTCGTCGTCATGTTCGCCGTGGCCGGCCAGATCGGCATCCCGCTCGGGTACGTCATCATCGCGGTCTCCCTGTGGCTGTTCAGCATCGGCTACACCGCGATGGCCCGCCACATCGCCAACGCGGGCGCCATGTACGCGTTCGTCGCCCGCGGCCTCGGCCGCGTCCCGGGCGTCGCCGCCGCGTGGGTCGCCGCCACCTCCTACTGCGCCCTGCAAGCCAGCCTCTACGGCCTCGTCGGCATCACCGCTCAAGGCCTGTTCGCGCAGACCGGCCTCGACCTGCCGTGGTGGGCGTTCTCGCTCGTCGCGTGGCTGCTGGTGGGCCTGCTCGGCACCCGCGCGGTGGACATCAACGCGAAGGTCCTCGCGGTGCTCCTCACCGTCGAGGTCGCCGTCATCCTCATGTTCAGCGTCTCGAACTTCGCGCACCCCGCGGACGGCCTGTCGTTCGCCGCGCTCTCGCCGACCGCGCTCGGCGGCGAGGCCGCCGGGGCCGTGCTCGCCCTCGCGGTCATCGGGTTCATCGGGTTCGAGTCGCCCACCGTCTACGGCGAGGAGGCCCGCGACCGCAAGCGGACCGTCGCCCGCGCGACGCTCGCGACGATCGGCATCCTCGCGTTCATCTACATCGCCTCGTCCTGGTCGATCATCACCGCCGTCGGCGACGACAACGTGGTCGCCGCCAGCGCCGACCCCGACCTCATGTTCACCCTCGCCGGGGACCAGCTCGGCTCCGCGTGGGTGACGATCGGGCAGGTCCTCCTGCTCACCTCGGTCACCGCGGCGTCGCTGAGCTTCCACAACACCACCGCGCGGTACCTGTTCGCGCTGGGCCGCGAGCAGGTCGTGTTCTCGTGGCTGGGGCGCACCTCGGTGCGCACGTGCGCGCCCGTGGCCGCCTCCGTGACGCAGACCGTCGTCGGCGGCCTGGTCATCGTCCTGTGGGCCGCCCTCGGCCTCGACCCGCTGGTGCACCTGTTCTACTACCTCGGCACCGCCTCGGGGATCGGCCTCATCGCGCTGATCCTGACGTGCGGCATCGCGGTCGTCGTCTACTTCGCGCGGGATCGGCGCGAGGAGTCGGTGTGGGCCGCGCGCATCGCGCCGGTGCTGGCGGTCCTGGCGATGGCCGGGGTCATGTACCTGTCGGTGATCCACTTCCACACGCTCCTGGGCGTCGAGAAGGGCTCGCTGCTGCCGAAGCTCGTGCCGATCGTGTTCGCGGTCCTGGCGCTCCTGGGCGCGGGCTGGGGCCTGTTCCTCAAGCGCGCCCGGCCCGAGGTGTACGCCGGGATCGGCCACGGCGCGAAGGCGCCGCTGGTCCAGGCGGCCGAGCGGGCCGCGGTGCCGGTGGGGGCCGCGAGTGAGCGTTAGCGCGTACGGCGCCGTGGCGGCGATGCTCGCCGACGAGTTCAACGAGCTGCCGACGGCGCGCTGGCTCTCCGACGACCCGGAGGAGCGCCGCAAGGCGGTCCGGGGCCAGTTCGAGCTGCTCGTGGAGCACGCGCTCGGACACGGCGGGGTCGTCACCTCCGGCGACCTCGACGGCGCGGTCGTGTGGTTCGACCACACGGCCGGGGCGCCGCCGATCCCCGGCTACGACGAGCGCCTGGCCGCGGCCTGCGGCCCGACGATCGACCGGTTCCGCCGCCTCGACCAGGTGATGGAGGACCACCACCCCGACGTCCCGCACCACTACGTGGCGCTCGTCGGGGTGCGTGAGGCCAAGCGCGGCAACGGGATCGCCTCGGCGATGCTGCGCCGCCACCACCGCGTGCTCGACCGGGACGGCATCCCCGCGTACCTGGAGGCGGTCTCGCCCGAGACCGCGCGCCTGTACGGGACGCTCGGGTACGAGCCGCTGGGGGAGCGGTACGGGCTGGAGGACGGCGGGCCGTTCCTCTATCCGATGTGGCGCGAGCCGCAGGCCTGACCGGACGGCGGCGGGCCCGCGGGTCCGCCGCCGTCCTCACCGGTAAATATTGACACACTTGACTATACTAAGCCTGGTTCGGTATGATCGTCCCATCCAATCTGGGAGCGCTCCCTCAGTTCCCGGATTCCGGTGAAGGAGCAACGAATGCGCTTCAGACGCAAGATCACCGCCCTCGCGGCCGCGGCCGCGACGGCCCTCGGCGCGGCGGCGCTGACGCTCGGCCCGGCGGACCTGGCACTCGCCGAGGACGGCTGCGAGGTCCGGTACACCGTCGTCAGCAGCTGGGGCTCGGGCTTCCAGGCCAACGTCGCGATCACCGCCGGCGAGGCGATCAGCGGCGGGTGGGACATCGAGTGGACCTTCCCGGCCGGGACGGCGGTCTCCAGCGCCTGGAACGTCTCGTGGTCCCAGAGCGGCCGCGTGTTCTCCGGCTCCGACGTGGGCTGGAACGGCACCGTCGCCGCCGGGCAGACCCGCGAGGTCTTCGGCTTCATCGGCTCCGGCAGCACCGCCGCCCCCACCGGGGTCTCCGTCAACGGCGACCTGTGCGACGGCGAAGTGGACCCGACCGACCCGCCCACCACCGACGACCCGACCGACCCGCCCGGTGAGGCCGTGCGGATCATGCCCCTGGGCGACTCGATCACCGGCAGCCCCGGCTGCTGGCGCGGCAACCTGTGGCAGCTCCTCGACACCGCCGGGTACGACGTCGACTTCGTCGGCTCGCTCTCCCAGGCCTGCAACCCGGCCGGCTCCGACCCCGACCACGAGGGCCACGGCGGCTTCCTGGTCACCCAGTCGGTGAACAACGGCAGCGTGCGCGGCTGGCTGGAGCAGAACACGCCCGACGTGCTCCTGCTGCACTTCGCCACCAACGACGTCTGGTCCTCGATCCCGCCCGCGACCATCCTGGCCGCGTACACCCAGATCGTGGAGGACCTGCGCGAGCTCAACCCCGACGCGGTGATCCTCGCGGCGCAGCTCATCCCGCTCGCCCCGAGCAACTGCGCCGACTGCCCGCAGCGCACGATCGACTTCAACGCCCAGATCCCGGCCTGGGCCGCGGGCCTGTCGACTCCCGCGTCCCCGATCGTCGTGGTCGACCAGCACACCGGCTGGGTCCCCTCCGTCGACACCTACGACGGCGTCCACCCCGACGAGGACGGCTACGTCAAGCTCGCCGCCAACTGGTTCGAGGCCCTCGACCCGATCCTCTCCTGAACCACCCCAACGCCAACGGCGCCGGGCCCGACAGGACCCGGCGCCGTTGGCGCGTCGCTTGGGCGGGTCACTTCAGCGGATCGTCCAGGAGCGTGCCGCCGAAGGACGCGAGGTCCTCCACGATGCGGTCCCGCGAGGCGCCCTCTTCGAGGACGAACAGGGCCGCGGCGCCGGGGGCGAGATGGCGGGCGAGGGTCTTCATGGACTCGTCGTCGATGCCGGTGTCGGTCTGGGCGCCGCCGACGGCGCCCGCGGCGGCGCCGAGGGCGAGGCCGACGAACGGTGCGAAGACGAGGAGGCCGATGAGGCCGCCCCACATGCCGCCCACGGCGAAGCCGATCGCGGTGTTGTTGCGGTACTGGCGCAGCTTGATCTTCCCGTCGCGGTTCTCGGCGACGGCGAGGTCCCTGATGGTGATGTGCTCGGGCCGCTGGAGTTCGAGGAGCCGGTCGCGCGCGGCCTCGGCGGTCGCGGCGTCGGGGTAGGCGAGGACGAAGAGGCGTTCGGGGCTGTCCACGGCTCCGCTCCCTTCGGTCACCCCCACAACCTATGGGGCGGAGCCGCGCACGGCGCGCGAACGCGCGAATCAGCGGCGCACGCCCTCGATCTCGAACGTCATGACGGTGTTCGCCGGGAACGCCCGCGAGAACCGCTTCGACGCCACGGTCGTGTCGGCGTACCGCGCGTACTTCTCGGACCCGTTGGTCCGCGTGGACCAGCGCACGGCCGTGCCGTTCGGGACCGTGCCGAACGCCGACAGGTCGTACGTCACGGTCTGCGCCGTCCCGTAGTTGGTGGTGACGATGACGAGCTTGCCGGAGGCCGAGTCGTGCGCTGCGACGGTGTTCGCCTCGCCGCCGTCGATGATGGTCATGCCGGGGCGGATGTGCCGCGCGAACTGGGCGAACACGAAGTACTTGGTGTTCACCGCCCCGAGCGTCCCGGCCTCGTTGTCGGCCTGGACCAGGCCCCAGCCGCCGCCGTCGAGGACCTGCCAGTAGCACCAGCCGGTCGGGTGGAGCCAGCGGAAGTCCAGGTTGATGTTGCGGGCCAGGCGCAGGCCCGTGCCGTCGTTCTCGCCGTACTCGGAGTTCCACAGCCGCTTCCCGGCCCCGTGGACGGCGCTGTAGACCGAGTCGCGGCGCCCGCCCTCGTACTGGTATCCGTGGACGTTGACCTTCGCGACCTTCCCCTTGGCGGAGGAGGTGAGGCCGTTCCAGGTGCTCACGGCCTGGTCGTACAGCGACTCGTCGGAGGCGGTGATCGGCATCCACGACAGGCCCCGCGCGTCCAGCTCGGACCGCAGGTGGTCGATGACGATCGACTGGGTCGCCACGTCGAAGTGGCAGCCCTCCTGCGTCCCGGTGGCCGTCCACCAGTTCGCGATCGGCTCGTTGAACGGGTCCACGTAGTCGAAGTCCACGCCCCAGTGGTCGTGCGCGTACTTCGCCACGGTCGCCATGTACACGGCGTGCTGCTGCCGGTTCCACGACTGGAGGTTGTCCACACTGCCGCTGGCGCCGCCGGAGGGGTTGTGGTTGACGCACATCCACCACATCGGCGAGTTCGAGAACAGCTCGAACAGGTTCACGCCGCGGTCGCGGGCCTTCCACATGAGGTTGCGCTGCGCGCTGTCGACGTTCCAGTTCCAGCTCGCCGAGGCCGGGTCGCTGGAGTTCCAGTCGAGCCAGTACCCGTCCATCTGCCGCGAGCGCATCATGTTCGGCGAGACCGCCATGGACTCGCCGTTGATCGAGTTCCAGGAGCACGCGCCCGCGTTGTAGCGGACGATGTTCATGCCCAGCCCCGGCAGCGAGGCCCCGTTGTACGTGACGCTGTTCCTCGTGAACATGAGGTCGGCGAGGTCGTTCCGGTTCCCGAAGGCCCGGCCCCACCAGCACAGCGAGGTGCCCCAGCCCTCCCAAGTGCCCCATGCGGACGCGGGGTTGACGGCGGTCGTGTAGTCGGCCCGCGCGGCCGAGGGGACCGCGCCCGCGGCGAGCGCCCCCGTCCCGGCGGCGGTGAAGAGTGTGCGACGGCGCATGACGCCCTCCAATACATCGAGGTTCTTCGATGATCGCAGCGCCGATCGGTAAAGTCAACTCCTTCGATAAAGCATGAGAAAAAGCGGCCCGGCCCCGGTTCCCCGCTTTCCGCGACAACCCCTTCCGTTCTGTGCGACGGTGGGAGGCCACCGCGAAACGGGAGGTCAGTGATGCCGGAGAAGACGAAGACCGAGGACGCCGGGCCGCTGGCGAGCGACCAGGGCCGGACCGTGATCGCCGACCAGGTGGTCGCCAAGATCGCGGGCATCGCCGCCCGCGAAGTCGACGGCATCCACCAGCTCGGCGGCGCGGGCAGCCGCACCGTCGGGGCCCTGCGCGAGCGCATCCCCGGCTCCCGCACCAACTACGGCCAGGGCGTCTCCGTCGAAGTGGGCGAACGCCAGGCCGCCGTGGACCTCGACGTGGTCGCCGAGTACGGCATCGCCATCGCCGACCTCGCCGCGGGCGTGCGCCGCAACGTCGTGGACGCCGTCGAGCGCATGACCGGGCTCGAAGTCACCGAAGTCAACATCACCGTCCACGACGTGCACCTGGACGACCCCGACGCCGAACCCGAAGGCGACCCGAGGGTCGAGTGACCGCCGTGGCCGCCGAGGACTTCGCCGCGGGCGTCGACGCCATCGCCGACGCCGTCCTGGCCGTGCCCGGCGTGACCGGCCTCCACCACGGGACCGCCGTCCTCCTTCCCGGCCGCCGCGTCCCTGGCCTGCGGCTCGGCGACACCGACTGCGAGGTCCACGCGACCGTAGCCTGGGGCGCCGACATCCCGGCCGCGGCCGCCGCGATCCGCGCCGCGGTCGCACCGCTCGCCGCCGGACGGACCGTTGCCGTGTTCATCGAGGACCTCACCGTGGAAGACGCCACTTCTGAAGCGACCGCCGCAGCGGACGCCACCGCTCCCGTCGCGAACAAAGGGGACTGACCAATGAAGGCTTCCTTCGCCGGCCTCGTGGCCGGGCTCCTGCTGGCGCTGGCCGTCATCAATGGCGGCTTCACCGGGTTCCTGCTCGCCGTGGTCCTCGGCGCCGTCGGCTTCGCCGTCGCGGGCAAGCTCAGCGGCGAGGTGGACCTCTTCGACCGCTTCCGAGGCCGCCGTGACTGAGGACTTCGCGCTCGCCGACCTCCCCGGCTCCGGCGCCGACCGGCCGCCGGGGGAGCGCGGGAGCCTGCGCCTCGCCGACGCCGCCGTGGCCCGCATCCTCGAAGGCGCCGCGCTCGCGTGCGAGGGCACCGCGACGACCAAGCGGCCCAAGGCCAAGGCCACCGTCAAGCACGGCCGGATCTGGGCCCGCCTCGACGTCGGCGTGGCCTGGCCCGGCCCCGTCTCGGCGACGGCCCGGGACCTGACGGCCCGCGTGCGCGCCGAGGCCACCCGCATCACCGGGTACGACGTGGTCGCCCTCGACGTGGGCGTCCATCTCGTCGACGCCCCCGAGCAGACGCGGAGGGTCCGATGAAGGTCCGCGAACCGCGCCGCAGCCCCGCCGCCTCCTGGCTCGCCGTCCTCGGCGCGCTCTTGCTCCTGGCGTTCGCCGCGCTCCTGGCGCAGCACGCCGCCGCCGCGCGCGGCTGGACCTCCGCGTCCTCCTGGCTCGGCGAAGCCCTTGCGGCCCTTGACGACCGGGAGCCGTCCACGTGGGTCCTCGCCGGAGGCGTCGCCGCCGTGCTCCTCGGCCTGTGGTTCCTCGTCGCCGCGTTCCTCCCGGCCCGCCGCTCCCACCTGCACGCCGAGGGCCCCGGCGACCTGTGGGTCACGCCCGCCGCCGTCGAGGCCGTCGCCGCCGACGCGGCCGAGCGCGCCCCCGGGGTCCTCCACGCCGCCACCGAGATGCGGCGCCGCCGCCTGCGCGTCAAGGCCCTCCTCGCGCCCGGCAGCGAGGCCGCCGTCGCCGACATCCTCGAATCGGTCGGCACGCGGCTCGGCAGCCTCGCCGAGATCGAGGTGTCCGTGCAGGCCAAGGAGGGCGCGCGATGAGGCGACCCGCGATCGACCGGCCCGCCGCCGCCGTCATCGGCCTGCTGCTCCTGGCCGCGGGGGCCGCGGTCCTCGACTGGCGCTTCGACCTCGCCGGGATCTGGAAGCGCCTCGACACCGCGAAGGTGAACGACACGGCGGCGGCCGAGTGGTTCTCGTGGGCCGCGCTCGGCGCGGCCGCGGTCCTCGCCGTGCTCGCCCTGTGGTGGCTGCTCGCGCGACTCCCGCGCCCCGCCGAAGGCCGCGTCGCCCTGTCCTCCACCGGGGCCGACCGGATCGACCTCGACGTGCGCGCGGTCGCGCCGCGCCTGCGGGCCGACCTCGAACGGGTCGCGCCCGTGGACCGGGTCGCCAGCCGCCGCTTCGCGGTCCGCGGCGGCCAGCTCATCGAACTGCGGGCCCACATCGACCCGCGCGCCGACGGCGAGTCCCTCGTCAACGCCGCGGGGAGCGTCGCCGAGTCCGTCACCGCCGCGTTCCCGGACGGGGAGGTCGCCGTGCGCGTCCTCGTGGACGGCCCCAAGCGCCCCGGCCGCCGCCGCACGCCCCGCGTCCACTTACGCCGCGGGCGCCGCCAGCAGCGCGTCCACGGCCGCCTCGGCCTGCGCGAACAGCTCCCGGAAGTGCCGCTCCCGCGCCTCGCCCTCCAGGCCCTGGCCCTCGGAGTCGTACAGCGCGACCGTGTGCGCGTCCGGGATGCCGCAGTACGCCGAGACGCCGACGCGCAGCTGCGGGTCGAGGAGCCCCTGCACCAGCGGCGCCATCTGGTCGTCCGCGGTCCCGCCCGCGAGCGCGATCCACAGCATCCGCTTGCCCGCCATGGGGGACTTGCTGCGCCCGTATGTGAGCCCGTAGTTCCAGACCCGGTCGAACCAGCCCTTGAGCAGGGCCGGGAGCCCGTACCACCACACCGGGAACACCGGGACGATCACGTCGGCGGCGTGGACGCGGGCGATGTGGGCGTGGACCTCGTCGGTGTAGTGCTTGTCGCGGTTCCCGTAGTCCGGCTCGTCCGCGACGCTGTTGCGCGGGTCGAAGCCCTCGCGTTCGAGGTCAAGCACGTCGACGCGGTAGCCGCGGTCGGCGAGGCGCTTGGCGGTCCGCTCGGCGACGGCGGCGGTCAGGGAGTCGGCCCGGTGATGGCCGAAGACGACGAGTGCGGTGGGTTCGGTTTCGCTCATGGGGCAAGTACACCCGCTCGCGGGCAGACGGACCATGGACCAGACCGGCAGATACCTTTGCGATCGTCTACGCTTGCGCGATGGACCCACTGAGCGACATGCTCCGCGGCATCCGCGCCGACGGCGCCTCGGCCACCCGCGCGGCACTCGAACCCGGCTGGCGCATCGGCTTCCCCGACCGCGCGCCCCTGACGCTCATCACCCTCGTCCACGGCGGCGCCCGCCTCGTCCTCGCCGACGGCACCGAGCACCCGCTCCGGCCCGGCTCCACCGCCCTCGTGCGCGACACCGAGCCGTTCCACCTCGTCGACCGCGACGCACCGCCCGGCGCGACCGGCCCGGCCTACCTCGTCTCCTGCTTCGACCCCGACGCCGACTGCGAGCCCAAGCGCGACCCGCACGGCCCCACGGCCCTCGTCGTCGGCGCCTACCGGGACCTGCGGCCCCGCCACGAACGGCTCATGCGGACCCTCCCGAAGGCGCTCGTCCTCGACGACGACCCCGTGGACGTGCTCTGGCTCAAGGTCCTCGACGACGCCATGGCCCGCAGCGGCGGCCCCGGCGGCGGCGCCCTCGTGGACCGCGTCCTCGACTGGGGCCTGGTCTGCACGCTCTCCTGCTGGTTCGACCTCCAAGGGGCCGAGGCCCCGGCCTGGTACCGCGGCGTCCTCGACCCGGTCACCGGTCCCGCGATCGAGGCCATGCACCGCGACCCGGCGGCCCGCTGGACCGTGGACGCGCTCGCCGCCGAGGCCCGGGTCTCCCGCGCGCACTTCGCGAAGCGCTTCACGGCCGTCATGGGCCGCCCGCCGCTCGGCTACCTCGCCGAATGGCGCATGTCCCTCGCCGAGGACCTGCTCACCGACCCCGAGATCCCGGTGTCGGCGGTCGCCAGGCAGGTCGGGTACGCGGACCCGTTCGCGTTCAGCACCGCGTTCAAACGCCTCCAGGGCATGAGCCCCAGGGCCTTCCGCGACGCCCAGCCCGCCTGAAGCACCCGCCCCCGTGACGCCCTAGTCCCGCGTCCCGAGCGTCGACACGCACGCCTCGTTGCCCTCCGGGTCGGCCACGACCCACCAGTGCGGCGACCGGTCCCGCACCATGACGCCCCCGGCGGCCAGCGCCTCCGCGAGGCGCGCCTCCACCCGGTCGTGCGGCAGGAACACGTCCACGTGGAGCCGGTTGCGCTGCGGGCGCGGCGCGTCCATCTCCTGGAACCAGAACGACGCATTGCGCCCCATCGGGTCGACCAGGTCCTCGTCGCCGCGCTCGTCGTACCCGAGGACGGCCTTCCAGAACCGGATCACCTCCGGGTGCGACATCGCGTCGACCGCGACCTGGACCGACTGGAGCCGCGAGGGGTCCGACTCCAGTCCCAGCCCGTCGGCCACGGCCGAGATGTCCTGGGCGAGTGCGACCTCCCGGGCCGTGAGGCCCCAGAAGTCCGGCTCCACCGCGACGAGCCGGACCGTCACCCCCTCGGACCTGAGGTCGAGGTCCGGCCGGTGCGGTCCCGCGCCCGGCAGGTCCGCCACGGCCGCCGCGAACTCGGCGGCCTCGCGCATCGACCCGGTCTTGAAGAACGCGCACGCGCCGTCCCCGAGGACCCGCCACCGGCCGCTCGCGTCGGCCTCCTGGAAGCCCTTCGGGCTCAACATCCCGTCCATGCCGGTCACCGTAACCCGCGGGTCCGACATCCGGCCCCGAGTAGGGTGGGACCGTCGTCAACTGAAAGGGGTTTCACGTGAGCGTCAGCGTGCTGTTCATCGGCGGGACCGGCCGGATCTCCACCTCCTGCGTGCGCGAGGCCGTCGCCCAGGGACTCGACGTCACCGTCCTCAACCGCGGCCGCACCAGCGAGCGCGCCGTCCCCGAAGGGGCCGAGGTCCTCACGGCCGACGCCTCCGACCCCGCGTCCGTGCGCGCGGCGATCGGCGACCGGACCTTCGACGCCGTCGTCAACTGGATCGTGTTCACCCCCGAGCAGGTCCGCCGCGACATCGAGCTGTTCGCCGGCCGCACCGGCCAGTACCTGTTCATCTCCTCAGCGAGCGCCTACCAGACCCCGCCCTCGCACCTGCCGGTCACCGAGTCCACGCCGCTGCGCAACCCGTTCTGGCAGTACTCGCGCGACAAGATCGCCTGCGAGGACCTCCTCACCGCCGCCTACCGCGAGGACGGCTTCCCCGCCACGATCATCCGGCCCTCGCACACCTACGACGAGACCCTGCTGCCCTTCGACGGCGGCTGGACCGTGGTCGAGCGGATGCGCGCCGGCAAGCCCGTCGTCGTCCACGGCGACGGCACCTCGCTGTGGACCATCACGCACGCCCGCGACTTCGCCGTGGGCTTCACCGGGCTCCTCGGCCTGGAGGCCGCGATCGGCGAGGCCTTCCACATCACCGGCGACGAGGCCCCCACCTGGAACCAGATCTTCCTGGACGTGGCCGCCGCGGCCGGAGTCGACGAGCCGCACCTCGTCCACGTCCCTTCGGACGCCATCGCCGCCGCCGACCCCGGCTGGGGCCCCGGCCTCCTCGGCGACAAGGCCCACTCGATGGTCTTCGACAACACCAAGGTCAAGCGCCTCGTGCCCGCGTTCGGGCAGCGCCCCACGCCGTTCCGGCTCGGCGCGCGCGAGGTGGTCGCCTGGTACGACGCCCACCCCGAGCAGCAGGAGGTCGACGCGGAGCGCGACAAGGTCATGGACTGGCTCGCCGACCGCTACGCGCCCCACCCCATGCCTTAGGGGCACCCCTAAGTCCCGCTGGCGCGTCCAGCCGACCGCCTCGAAGTCGTCGCCCTCCCACAGGACGGCGCGGCCCTCGCGCACCTCGACCTCGTCGACGTACACGCCCCGGCCCTGGTACACCGGGTCGGACGTGTACCGCCAGCGCAGCCGGGCCGTGCCGTCCGGGAGCGTCGCCTTCGCGTCGATCCACTGGCGCCCCGAGTAGCCCGAGAACGCGCCCTCGGTCCGCCAGCAGTGGTCCTCGGTCCGCAGGTCCAGCGGCACCGGCGTCCACGCCGCGCCGTCCGGGCTCGCCTCCAGGACCGCCAGGTCCGTGGCCTCGGTGTCGTACCAGAGCGAGAACCGCGCGGTCGCGCAGTCGCTGGGGCGCCGCAGCACCGCCGTCAGCGTCGCCGTCGAGGCGTCCACCTGCCCCGCGTACCACGAGTCGCGGCCCCGCTCGGGCCGCACCGGCACCGCCCGGCCCAGCGGCCGCGAGGCCGCCCGCCGGTAGGCGCTGGCCGTGCCGCGGTTGCGCGTCGGGTGGACCCGGTTCGTCATGAGCACCAGCAGCGTGCCCGCGAGCGGGTCGAGCACGATCGACGTGCCCGTGTACCCCGTGTGCCCCACCGTGACCGGCGAGCTCATCGCGTCCATGTACCAGCGCTGGCCGAGCTGCCAGCCGAGGCCGCGCGCCGCGGCCTCGCCCATCCCGGCGTTCATGTCGGTGAAGACCATGCGCGCGGTGGACTCCGAGAGGATCTCGGCGTCCCCGTAACGGCCGCCGTTGAGGATCATCTGCCCGAACACCGCGAGGTCCCAGGCCGTGGCGAACACGCCCGCGTGCCCGGCGACGCCGCCGAACGCCCACGCGTTCTCGTCGTGGACCTCCCCGTGGACGGTGCCGCGGCCCGTCCACGGCTGGTACTCCGTCGCGGCCGTGCGCATCCGGTCCACCGGGTTGTACCCGGTGTCCTTGAGCCCCAGGGGCTCGCACACGAACTCGGCGACGAGCTCGGCGAGGCCCTGGCCGGTGGCGCGCTCCAGGATCTTGCCCAGGACGATGAGGTTGAGGTCGGAGTACTCGTAGCCCGAGCCGGGGGCCCGGCGCAGCGGCTGCGCGTAGATCGCGGCCATCCGCGCGGCGTCGTCGGGCTTGTCGTACAGGTTGATGAAGGAGATCATCCCGGAGGTGTGCGACAGCAGCATCTCCAGCGTGATGGGGGACTTCGCCGGGTCGAGGGAGTCGAACTCGGGGAGGTAGTCCACGACCGGCAGCTTCAGGTCCACCACGTGGTCGTCGATGAGGCGGCCGGTCACCGCGGCGGTGAACAGCTTCGAGATCGACGCCAGGTCGTAGACCGTGCCGGTCTCGGCCGGGAGCCGGTCGGCCTCCGGCAGCTCCACGGCGGTCTCGGTCTCCTCGTCCCACCCCGAGTAGCGGAGGCGGTGGCCCCCGGCCTCGTGCGCGACGACGACGCCGCGGCGGGCGGCGAGGACCGTGAAGCCGGGGAACGAGGGGGCAGAACCCTCCATATAGGACTTAAGTTGCGGCGCGATGAGGTCGACGTGCGCGGCGGTCAACCGCGCTTCGGAACAGGGCCCGTACCGCAGTTCCAGCGGATGTTCGGGGAAGGTCACATCGTACGGCCCAGCGCTCGGCGGACCGGTCAGATCGGGCATGGAGGGGCGCTCCTCGGCGTTGGCGCGGGAGCCGAGCGCGAACGCCGACCACAGCGCCCCCGCCGCGCCCCCGAGCATGGTTCGACGCTGCATCGTGTCTCCTGGTTATCGTGCCATCACTGAGCGGTGCCGCGATAGAGCAAGTACGACTCTCTTTGCTCGGAAAACGCATCCAATTCCTCGGCCCACAGCGGCGTGACCTCGTCCACGTCCGCTCCGGCCTCGATCGCCAGGCGCACCGCCTGGTTCCCCGTGAGCTTGTCCAGCCAGAACGACGTCACGTCCTGCGACCGCCACCCGTACTGCGGGAAGGCCCGCCGCTGCGCGACGATCATCGCCAGCGCCGTCCTGATCGGATCGAATTCATCCCTTCGGGTGACTTGCAGTTCCACGCCCCCGCAGACCTTTCCCGACCATTTCGAGAAAGTCGGGGTGAAGTACGCTTCGCGGAAACGAGCGCCCGCCAGCCCCTCCAGCGCCTCCGACCACTCGTGGTCGATCTCCGGCGCCCCCAGCAGCTCGAACGGCTTCGTCGTGCCCCGCCCCTCCGAAAGCGCCGTCGCCTCGAACAGGCACGTCCCCGGATACGCCACTGCCGTCGCCACCGTCGGCATGTTCGGCGACGGCGGCACCCACGGCAGCCCCGTCTCCTCGAAGTACATGCCCCGGCGCCACCGCTCCATCTTCACCACGGTCAGGTCGACCGCGCCGCCGAGGAACTCGCCGTTGAACAGCCGCGCCAGCTCGCCCACGGTCATCCCGTGCCGCTGCGCGATCGGCTTGAGCCCCACGAACGTCGCGTGCTCGGGGTGGAGCACCGGCCCGCTCGCCGCCAGCGCCGACCCCGGGTTGGGCCGGTCGAGGACGACGAACCGCAGGCCCAGCTGCCCCGCGGCCTCCATCGCCAGGTACATGGTCCAGATGTACGTGTAGAACCGCGCCCCCACGTCCTGGATGTCGAAGACCACCGTCTCGATCCCGGTCTCGGCGAACACCTCCGCCATCCGGTCCATGTCGTTGTACGCGTTGTACACCGGCAGCCCGGTCTTCGCGTCGAGGAAGAAGTCCTCGCCCTCCCCGGCCTGCGAGACCCCGCGGAAGCCGTGCTCGGGCCCGAAGACCGCCGCGATGTCGACCTTCCCGCTCCCGTGCATGAGGTCCACCTCGTGGCTCAGGTCCGGGAGGACCCCGGTCGGGTTCGAGATCACGCCGACGCGCTGGCCCCTGAGCTCGCGGAAGTCGCTGCGGGCCAGGACTTCCACGCCGGTCCTCACGGCGCGTCCGCCGCGGTCGGCGGCGGCGGGTGCGGCGGTGGCGAGGGCGGCGGCCGCTCCCGCGACCGTGCCGCCGATGACGGTCCTGCGTTTCATGCGGTGCTCCTAGTAGCTCAGGCCGTGGCCGAAGGGGAACAGAACGCCGGCGCCGTCGGCGGTGGGGATGTCGACGGGGAGCCGCCCGGCGGGGTCGACCGAGCCGAGGATCGCGTGGACGGCCGATTCGAGGCCGTCGAGCGAGTACGAGTACGTGGCGAGGTACGCGTTGGGGTGGTCGCCGAGGTGGGCGATGTCGTAGGGGTTCTGGACGCCGAGCGCCACGACCGGGACGCCGGTGGCCGCGAGGGCCTCGACGAGCGCGACCTGGGTCGGGTTGAGCTTCGTGTTGTTGGTGGACACCGCGATCAGGCCCTTGCCCGCGGCTGCGGCGACGGCCGCGTCGATCTGCGCCTGCGTCGGCGCGGCCCCGGTGACGAGGCTGTGGGGGCTCCACCCGCGGTTCGCGAACTCGGCGGCGAGCCGGGCGACGGTGGTGACGCCCCACCCGGTGACGAGCACGGAGCCGCCGTCGGTCGGGACCGGGAGCGTCCCGTCGTTCGTCACGAGCGTGGTGGTCCGGTCCGAGAGCGCCTGCGCCGCTTCGAGGCTCGCGGGAATCCCCACGACGTCGTCCACGAGGTCGGGGTCGGCGTACGGGTCGCCGAAGAGGCCGAGCCGGTACTTCAGGCCGAGGATGCGGGTGACCGACTCGTCGATGCGCCGCCGCGACACCTCGCCGCTGGCGACCGCGTCGAGGACGGCGTTGAACGCGATGTCGATGTGCTCGGGCATGAGCAGGATGTCCGCGCCCGCCAGGAGCGCGAGGACGGGGATGCGGTCGTCGCCGTAGCCGTTGCGCACGCCCTCCATGCGCAGGGAGTCGGTGATGACGACGCCGTCGTAGCCGAGCTCGTCGCGCAGGAGCCCGGTGAGGATCTCCTCGGAGAGCGTCGCGGGCCGCAGCGACGCGTCGAGGGCCGGGAACTGGATGTGCGCGGTCATGACGAGGTCCACGCCGGAGGCGATCGCGGCGCGGAACGGCGGGGCGTCGATCTCGCGCCACTGCTCGTAGGTGTGGTCGATCTGCGGGAGCTCCGAGTGGCTGTCGTCCTCGGTGTCGCCGTGCCCGGGGAAGTGCTTGACGGTGGCGGCGAGGTCGCCGCGGGCCTGGTAGCCCTCGACCTGCGCGGCCACGAACGCGGCGACGTGCTCGCCGTCGGACCCGAAGGAGCGCACGCCGATCACGGGGTTCTCGGGGTTGACGTTGACGTCGGCGTCGGGCGCGAAGTTCTGGTTCAGGCCCATCGCGCGCAGCTCGGTCCCGGCGATGACGGCCGCGGCGCGGGCGGCCTCGGGGTCGTGCGTGGCGCCGAGGGCCATCGCCCCGGGCAGCTGCGTCGCGGGCGGGCCGATGCGGGTGACGAGGCCGTGCTCCTGGTCGGTGGCGATGAACAGGGGCGTCCCGCACCCGGCGAGGGCGGCGTCCTGGAGGCCGTTGGAGAGCGCGGTGATCTGGGCGGGGTTGGCGACGTTGTTCGACCACGCGAAGTAGATGACGCCGCCGAGGTGGTACTTCTCGATGAGCGCGGCGGCGTTGTCGACGCCGTGCGCGGTCCGGTTGGCGGCGACGTCGGCGGCCGCGGTGGTGTCGGCGGTCTGCCCGTACGCGTAGGTGGTGAAGAGCTGGCCGACCTTCTCCTCCAGGCTCATGGCCTTGAGGCGGCGCTTGACGAACTTCCGCTCGCCGCCGCCGTGGGCTTGTGCGGTTCCTGCGGCGGCGGTCGCCGCGGCGGCGCCGAGGGCGGCGGCGAGCACGGTCCGGCGGGGATGGGTCTCCATTGAGCGGCTCCAGTCTGTGCGGGGTCCGGGCGGTCCCTTTTCGACGGGTAGGCCCGATCCGCTCATCCTGGCAGAAAACTTCAGGTAAAGGCAAGACTACGGAGAGAATTTTCAAAATAGTGCGTCGGGCGCGGTCAGGCGAGCGCCGGGACTCCGAAGTGGAGCGTCCCGGCGCCGGCGTCGAGCGTCGCCTTGACGCCCAACGGGATCGTCAGCGACGGCGTGCAGTGCCCGAACCCGAACTCCTCCACGACGGGCATCGGCAGGCCGCCGAGCTGGTCGGCGAGGACGGCGCGCACCTCCTCGTACGGGCCGCACTCGGCCCACGAGCCGAGGACGATCCCGGCGAGGCCGTCGAACCATCCGGCGCGGCGCAGCTGCGTCAGGGCCCGGTCGATCCGGTACGGCTCCTCGCCGACGTCCTCCAGCAGCAGCAGGCCGCCCGCGACGTCCGAGCGGTGGTCGGGGGTGCCGATCCCGGCGGCCAGGAGCGTCAGCGTCCCGCCGATCGTGACCCCGGTGGCCGTGCCGCCGTTCATGGCCCGCGCGGTGGGGGAGGCGATCTTCTGGACCCGCTCGGGCTCGAACAGGGTCTGGCGCAGGTGCTCGCGCATCCCCGCGTCGTCGGTGAAGGCCGACCAGGTGGGCATGGGCCCGTGGACGGAGGCGGCGCCGAGGTTGAGCGCGAGCGCCTCGTGGAGGGCCGTCACGTCGCTGAACCCGATGAACGCCTTCGGTTCCGCGCCGCGCAGCCGCTCCCAGTCGACGAGGTCGATCATCCGCTGCGACCCGTACCCGCCGCGCGCGGCGAACACGGCCGCGACCGAGGGGTCGAGCCACGCGTCCTGGAAGTCGGCGGCCCGGTCGGCGTCGGTCCCGGCGAACAGCCCGGTCCGGCCCGCCGCGTGCGGCATGAGGACCGGTTCGAGGTCCCACGAGCGCAGGACCGCCAGCCCCGCGTCGATGCGCTCGGCGGGGGAGGGGCTCGCGGGGGAGACGACGGCGACGCGGTCGCCGGGGACGAGGCGCCGCGGGCGGCGCAGCGGTGCGAGGGTCACGGCTTGAGCCCCAGGTCGAAGTCGGGGCCCTGGAAGCCGAACACCTCGGCGTACAGGGCGTGCTCGGCGAGGACGGCGTCCTCGATGGTCGCCGCGCGCCGGAACCCGTGCTGCTCGCCCTCGTAGGCGCGGTAGGCGTGCGGTATCCCCTTGCCCTGGACGCGCTCCAGGAGCTTCTCGGCCTGCGCGGGCGGGCAGATCTCGTCCTCCAGGCCCTGGAGGAGGAGGAACGGGACGGCGATGCGGTCGGCGTGGTGCACGGGGGACCGCTCCTGCGAGCGCTCCTCCAGGACCTCCGGCGGGCCCACCATCGAGTACACGTACTGGGACTCGAAGTCGTGCGTGTCGTCGCCGGTCCACCCGGACAGGTCCAGGATCGGGTACTTGACGACCGCGCACGCGTACACCCCTCGCGCGGCGGGGGAGGTGAGCGAGGCCGCGGAGGTCCAGCCCCCCGCGGAGCCGCCGCGGATCGCGATCCGGGCCGGGTCGGCGGCGCCCTCGGCGGCGAGCGCGCGGGCCACGGCCGCGCAGTCCTCCACGTCCACCTCGCCCCAGCGTTCGCGCAGCCGCTCGCGGTAGGCGCGCCCGTACCCGGTGGACCCGCCGTAGTTGACCTCGACGACGCCGATGCCGCGGGAGGTGAAGTACGCCAGCTCCATGTCGAGCACGGCCCGCACGTGGCTGGTGGGCCCGCCGTGGACCCACACCGCGTACGGCGGCGCCTCCCCTTCGGGCCCTTCGTAGTCGGGGTTGCGCGGCGGGTAGACGTGGGCGTGGACCTCGCGGCCCTCGGGCCCGGCGAACTTCCGGTGCTCGGGGACCGGCAGGTACGCAGGGTCCACCCGGTGCTCGTGGGCAGCGGCCACCACGGTCGCGGCGCCGCTGCGCGTGTCCACCTCCACCACCTCGTAGCCGGTGTGCGGACCGGCGGCCAGGCCGTACACGTGGTCGTCGGCGGCGGCCAGGCCCGGCGCCCAGTCGGTCCAGGGCCCCTCGACGGGGGTCAGCCTCCGCTCCCACGCGTCGAAGACCCCGAGGCGGCTCTCGCCCTTGCCGTGGACGGCGGCGATGTCGCCGCTGGCGAGGATCTGGAACCACGTGGAGCCGAGCGTCCACAGGGGCCCGGCGAACTCGGACTCGGCCTCGTGGACCGGGCCGCGGTCGCCGGTGTGCGGGTCCGCCCAGTGGAGGTTCCACCAGCCGGTCCGGTCCCCGGCGAACACGAGCGTCTCGTCCCGGGACCACTCGACCTGCGCGATCGACTCCCCGTCGCCCCCGGCGACCGTCCGCGCCTCGGCGAGGACCGGGTCGTGCTCGCCCGCGACCTCGGCGACGCGCAACTCCGTCTCGTCCCAGGGCATGTGCGGGTGGTTCCAGGCGATCCACGCCACCGCCCCGCCCGAGGGGCTCAGCTTCGGTCCGGTGAGGAACCGGTACGAGTCGTCGGTCAACTCCCGCACTCGCGCGTCGTCGCCGTGCCGCGTCAGGTCCACGGCCGCGATGACCCGCCTGACGTCGGTCGGGCCCGGCCCGGTGTGCTCCTCCAGGACCGCCCACACCACGGACCGATCCAGGTCCACCACCGGCTCCGACCAGCGCAGCGCCCCCGGGAACGCCGGGGCCGGGCTGATCGGCAGCGGCTCGCGCCGCCGGTCCGGCTCGAACACGTACAGCCGCTGGTCCTCGTAGTTCGTGAACACGACGACGGGACTGCCGTCCCCGCCGATCGCGCCCGCCCACGGGCGGCCCCCGTACTCGTGGACCCGGTTGCGCACGTTCCACGGCGCGGGCAGCACCGACTCGACCGCGCCGTCGGCGGTGCGGCGCATGAGCGCCCGCCGCCCGCCCTCCTCGGGGCGCGGCTCGGTCCACCACAGCTCGTCGCCGACCGCGCCGAGGAAGCCCGGCCGCCCGTCGGACGCGGCGACCAGGCCCGTGCCGATCGGGGACTCCCAGGCGCCGTAAGGGGCTCGCTTCACATCCGTCTCCTAAGCGTTCAGCAGGAAGTCGTCCAGGACCCGCAGGCCGAACCGGAGCCCCTCGACCGGGACCCGCTCGTCCACACCGTGCGCCAGCCTGCCGTACCCGAACTCCGGCGGCAACCCCAGCGGCGAGAACCCGTACCCGGTGATCCCCAGGGTCGAGAACTCCTTCGCGTCCGTGCCGCCCGACATGCAGAACGGCACCGGGTGCCCCTCCGGGTCGTGCTTGAGGACCGCCGCGCGCATCGCCGCGAACACCGGCGAGTCCACGGGCGAGGCCAGCGACCGGGACCGGTGCGCGTACCGCCACGCCACGTCGGGGCCGCACAATTCGTCCATCGTGGCCTCGAACTCGTCCTCCCCGCCGGGGACGACGCGGCCGTCCACCTCGGCCCGCGCGTGCTCGGGGATCACGTTGACCTTGTAGCCCGCCTCAAGGACCGTGGGGTTCGCGGAGTTGCGCAGCGTCGAGTCCACCAGCTGCGCGGCCGCGCCGAGCCCGCTCAGGTCCTCGTAGTCTGCCGCGACGCCGTGCAGCGCCGCCAGCTCCGCGACCGCCGCCTCCACCACGGGCGTGACCCGCAGCGGCCACTCGTGCGCGCCGATCCGCGCCACCGCCGCCGCCAGCTTGCTCACCGCGTTGTCCGGGTTCCGCTTCGACCCGTGCCCGGCCTTCCCGCGCGCCGCCAGCTCCAGCCAGGCCGTGCCCCGCTCGCCCGCCGCGATCGGGTAGATCCGCATCCCGTTGCTGTGGAACGTGAACCCGCCGGACTCCGAGACCCCCTCGGTGCAGCCCGCGAACAGGTCCCCGTGCTCCTGCGCCAGGTACCGCGAGCCGTACTCGGCCTCGGCCTCCTCGTCCGCGACGAACGCGAACACGATCGACCGCCGCGGCCGCACCCCCTCGCGCGCCCACGACCGCACCGCCGCGAGCATCATCGCGTCCATGCTCTTCATGTCGATCGCCCCGCGGCCCCAGAGCATCCCGTCCGCGTCGACCTCCCCGGCGAACGGGTCCACCGACCAGTCCGCCGCCGCCGCGGGCACCACGTCCAGGTGCCCGTGCACCAGCAGCGCCGGCGCCTCCGGGTCCGACCCCTCCAAGCGCGCCACCACGTTCGACCGGTTCGGGGCCTTCTCCACCAGCACCGGCTCCAGGCCCGCCTCCGCGAGCCGCTCCGCCGCGAACTCCGCGGCCGCCCGCTCGTTCCCGTCCCCGCCGCCCAGGTTCGTCGTGTCGAACCGGATCAGGTCCCGCGTGAACGCGACGACCTCCTCCAACGCCCGCTCATCAGCCATTGAGGCCGCTCCCGGTAGAAATGGACATTTCCCAGGCGTTGTAGGGTGATTGCATTGTTTCCGCCATTCCATACAGGATGCAACTGCACATCTCGAACAGGTTGAACATGTGTGGCAACTGAGAGTTATTCGGAATATAATCGTGTTATGGCTCGTTTCCGGATGTACCCGACGCAACAGCAGGAACATCAGATGCTGCTGCATTGCGCTCAAGCGCGGTACGTCTGGAACCTCGCAGTCGAGCAGCGGTCCTACTGGGCGCGGCACAAGGGGCCCACACCTCGGTATGTGGAGCTTGCGCGACAATTGACCGAGGCCCGAGCAGCGAGCGAATGGCTGAGAGAAGGCAACGCCGAAATTCAACAACAAGCGCTGCGCGACTTCGACCACACTGTTGCCCGCCGTTTCGCGCTGGGTCACGGGGAGCCGACCTGGCGCAAGCGCTACCGACACGAGGGTTTCCGGGTGATCGGCACCGACCGAGTCCCTGCATTCGAAGACGATGGCACCCCGAAGCTCAACGCCAAGGGCAAACAGGTCATGTCCCGGTCGGTCCGGGTCGAGCGGCTCAACCGTCGCTGGGCGAAAGTGAACGTGCCTGGCTGCGGTCAGGTCAGGTTCCGGCTCAACAAAAATCGGGGTCTCCCTGATGCGAAGACGTTCCGAGTGACCTTTCGCAACGGTCAATGGCATGCGGCATTCGCGGTCATGCCGGTTCCGAAACCGGCGCCCGGCACCGGCAAGATCATCGGAGTCGATCGCGGTGTGGTGATCACGGCCGCGCTTTCGGACGGGCGGACGTTCAACTGCCCGCAACTCACCGGGGCCGAACGGGCCCGGCACCGTAAGCACCAGCGCCGCGCTGCCCGCGCCCCGAAGAACTCTGACCAACGCGCTGCCGAGTATGCCAAGGCCGCGAAGATCAAGGCCAAGGAGGCTGCCCGGCGCCGCGACTGGGTTGAGAAGACTTCGACGACGCTCGCGACCGGGTTCGATGTGATCCGTTTCGAAAAGCTCAACATTAAGAACATGACCGGCTCCGCCAGAGGCACTGCGACAGAGCCGGGCCGAAATATCGCCGCCAAGTCCGGTCTCAACCGGGCGATCCTCGCTCAGGGCTGGGGTCTGCTCCGTTCCCGCACCGAGCAGAAAGCTCCTGGCCGAGTCGAAGATGTCCCGGCCCCCTACACGAGTCTGCGTTGCTCCGCATGCGGATGGATCGAGAAGCACTCGCGCAAGAGCCAAGCCGAGTTCTCCTGTGTCTCCTGCGGATTCGCGTGCAACGCCGACATCAATGCTGCCATCAACATCGCGGCAGGACATGCCGGAGGGACGACTCCGTGCCAGCGGGTGAACGTCCGTGAACCTCAACGTAATGGTTGGAATCCTCTCCCTCACGGGAGAGGAGGATGTCAAACTGCTCCTCCATCGCCGGTCAACCAAACTGGTCCTCCATCGCCGCGCTCGCCAGGGTCGTGACCGCCTTGAACACGCGGATCGCCTCGTACATCGTCGCCGACCCGTACCCGACCCGCCGCTCCCCGCACACCTCGACGCCCGGAACCACTGTCACCGCCCGCGCCAGATGGTCCGCGTCGAACTCGACCTCCACCCGGTGCGGGGCCGCCACCGGCTCGTGCCGCACCGCCAGCGCCGCCGCCGCGGCCGCGCCCGCGCTGATGAGCTCCGCGGACACCTCCGGAGGGAGGCACCGCGCCGCGTACCGCGACACGCACTCCTTCACCGCCACGCCGACCGCCTGCGGCGCATACCCTTCCGCGTCCTCCACGGCCTTGTCGTCCCCGATCACCATGATCACCGGGACCCCGAACTCCGCGGCCACCGCCGCGTTCAAGCGGCCCTCGCTCGCGCGCACCCCGTCGAGCCACACGCCCGTCACCGAGTTCGCCAGGTACGTGTGGGCCAGCACCCCTTCGGACCCCGCGCCCGCGTGGTAGCCCAGGAACACCACGCCGTCCACGTCCCGGTGCTGCACGCCCTCCATCATCGAGAGGTCCTTGTGCCGCCCCGTGATCATCGTCGCCCGCGGATCGAGCCGCTCCAGCAGCAGGTTCCGCATCGACCAGTGCGCCTCGTTCACCACCACTTCGTCGGCGCCCTGCATGAACAGGCCCTGCACCGCCGCGTTCACGTCACCGGTGAACACGGGCCGCATCCGCTCCCAGCCCGGCCCGCCCGGCAGGACGTCCTCCGGGCACGTCACGCCCGTGGCGCCCTCCATGTCGGCGCTGATGAGGATCTTCACACCGACATCCTCGCACGATCCAGATGGCACGCAACCAGATGCGGCTCCGCCTCCGAGCCCAGCACCGCCGGGTCCACGCCCTCGCACTGGTCCAGGACCTTCAGCGCGCCCCCCGACGCCACCTCCTGGCAGCGCGGCCGGAACCGGCACCCGCCCGGAATCCGCGACGCGTCCGGCAGCTCGCCCGCCAGCACGATCGGCTCCGCCACCGGAGAGTCCGGCAGCACCGACACCAAAGCCCGCGTGTACGGGTGCCGCGGCGCCGTGAGCACCTGCTCCACCGGCCCCTGCTCCACGATCCGCCCCAGGTACATGATCGCGATCCGGTCCGCGATGCTCCACGCCAGACCTAGGTCGTGCGTGATCACCAGAGCCCCCAGACCCGCGTCCTCCTTGAGCCGCAGCAGCAGCGAGAGGATCTCCCCGCGCACCGACGCGTCCAGCGACGCCACCGGCTCGTCCGCCACCAGGATGCTCGGCTCCAGCACCAGCGCCCCCGCGATCACCACGCGCTGGCGCTGACCGCCCGACAGCTCGTGCGGATACGCCAGGAAGAACCGCTCCGGCGGCCGCAGCCCCGCCCGCGACAGCGCCTCCGCCACCCGGCCCGGCTCGTCGTCGGTGATCCCGTGGATGCGCAGCCCCTCAGCAACCGCGTCGTACACCGTGTGCCGCGGATTCAACGCCCCCGACGGGTCCTGGAGCACCAGCTGCACCTGCCGCCGGTACGCCTTCAGCGCCTTCGTCGACCGCCCCAGCGGCACCCCGCCGAAGGCGACCTCGCCGCCCGTCGCCCGCTCCAGACCCAGCAGCGTCCGCGCCAGCGTCGTCTTCCCGCACCCCGACTCGCCCGCCAAAGCCACGATCTCGCCCGGCGCCACGTCCAGGTCCACCCCGTCCACCGCGCGCGCGACCCGCCCGCCCGGCAGACCGAACTCGACCCGCAGCTCCCGGGCCGTCAGCACCTTATCCAAGGACAACGGGCTCCCCCTCCTGGGCGACGAAGCACGCGGACAGCCGCGCGCCCTCCACTTGCAGCAACTCCGGCGACGCCTCCGCGCACCGCTCCACCGCCACCGCGCACCGCGGCCGGAACGAGCAGCCCTCCGGCAGCCGCCCCGGGTCCGGCGGATCGCCCGCCAGACCCCCCGGGTTGCGCCGCGACGCCGGGTCCCCGATCACCGGGAACGCCGCCCCCAGCGCCGCCGAGTACGGATGCCGCGCCCGCGCGAACACCTCGTGCGCCGGACCCTGCTCCACCACCCGGCCCGCGTACATCACCGCGGCCGTGTCGCACGTCGCGGAGAGCACCGACAGGTCGTGGCTGATCATGACCAGCCCCACCCCGCGCTCCTTCACCAGCCCCGAGATCAATTGCAGCACTTGGGCCTGCACCATCACGTCCAGCGCCGTCGTCGCCTCGTCGGCGATGATCAGGTCCGGATCGCACGCGAGCGCCATCGCGATCATGACGCGCTGGCGCTGGCCCCCCGACAGCTCGTGCGGGTACGACCGCAGCCGCGACGCCGGCAGCCCCACCCGCTCCAGCAGCGCCGCCGCGCGCTTCGCCGCTGCCGCGGCGCTCAATTCCCTATCGTGCACCAGCATCGGCTCGGCGACCTGCTTCCCGATGCGCTGCACCGCGTTCAACGAGTGCATCGCCCCCTGGAACACGATCGACGCGCCCGTCCACCGCACCGCCCGCAGCCGGCCCCACCCCATCGTGAGCAGGTCCTCCCCGTCGAGCAGGATCTCCCCGGTCACCTCCGCGGACTTCGGCAGCAGCCGCAGCACCGCCATCGCCAGCGTCGACTTCCCGCACCCCGACTCGCCCGCGACGCCGAGCACCTTCCCGGCCTCCACCTTCAGGTCCACGCCGCGCACGGCCGGGACCCGCCCGCGCGACCCCGTGTACGTGACGTGCACGTCCCGGAACTCCAAGAGCGTCATGCCTGCTCCCCTCGCAGCCTCGGGTTGAACACGGCCTCCAGGGCCCGCCCGCACATCATGAACGCGAGCACCACCAGCAGGATCGCCAGGCCCGGCGGCAGCAGATACCACCACGCGTGCGCCGACACCGCCCCGTTGTCGCTGGCCCGGTTGAGGATCGAACCCCACGACACCACGTTCGGGTCGCCCAGGCCCAGCCACGCGAGCGAGGACTCCATGAGGATCGCCGAGGGCACCAGCAGCGTCGCGCTGGCGAGCACGAGCGGCAGGACGTTCGGGATGATGTGCTTGGTCATCTGGTGCCAGTGCCCGGCGCCGAGCGCTCTGGCGCGCTCCAGGTACGGCCGGGCCTGGACGGTGAGCGTCTGCGCCCGCACGAGCCTGGTCGTCCCCGACCAGGAGACGAGCGCGATGACGAGGATCGTGGTGCCCATGCTGCGCCCGAGGACCGCCAGGAGCGCGATCGCGACGACGAGGCTGGGCAGCACCATGAACCAGTCGGAGATCCGCAGCGCGAACCAGCCGTAGGCGCCGCCGACGTGGCCGCTGGTGACGCCGACGGCGGTGCCGATGAGGATCGCGACCACCGTGGCGGTGAGTCCGATGAGGAGCGACAGGCGCGAGCCCCACAGCGTGAGCGCGAGGACCGAGCGGCCCACTTCGTCGGTGCCGAGCGGGAACTCCATGCTCGGGGGCTCCATGCGCCCGCCCGTGGCCTGCGTGACCGAGAGCGCCGACTCGTCGATGAGGACCGGCGCGCAGACCGCGAGGATCACGATGGCGCCCAGGAGGACCAGGCCGACCATGCCGGTCCGCTGGGCCCGGTACGCGGCCCACGACCGCGCGAAGGACTGCCGCCGCCGGGCCCATGCCAGGGCCCGCGGCGAGGTGGTGGGGGATGCCGTCATGACTTCCGAATCCGGGGGTCGATGAACCAGTAGAGGACCTCGGCGGCGAGCACCGCGATGATGGTCGAGGCCGAGAACAGCACGAACAGCGCCTGGAGGACGGGCCGGTCGGGGTAGAAGATCGCCTGCACGAACAGGCTCCCCAGGCCCGGCCAGGAGAACACCGCCTCGGTCACGATGGAGCCGTTGACGACCCCGCCGATCGCGAGGAACACCAGGGTCACCGTCGGCAGCAGGGCGTTCGGCACGGCGTGCCTGTCGCGCACCTCGTCGTCGCGCAGGCCCTTGGCCCGCGCGGTGGTGAGGTAGTCCGAGCCGATCTCGTCCAGGATGGACGAGCGCATGATCATGAGGTACCCGGCGTAGACCACCGCCGTGTACGTGAGCACCGGCAGCACCAGGTGGTGCGCGATGTCGAGCGCCTGCGGCCAGAACTGCGGCGGCGTGCTCGGCGAGCGCATCCCGTTGACCGGGAAGATCCCCATGTACCTGGCGAACACCAGGATGACGATCATGCCGAGCCAGAACGTCGGCGCCGAGTACAGCAGCAGTCCGGTGGCGACGTGGCCGCGGTCGTACCGGCTGCCCTGCCGCCAGCCCGAGCGCGTCCCGATCCACAGTCCGAGGACCACGGCGAGGACCATGCCCGTGCCCGAGAGCAGGAGCGTGGCCGGGAGCCGCTCCACGATGAGGTCGAAGATCGGGCGCCGGTACTGGAACGAGTCGCCGAGGTCCATCGTGAGCGTCCCGGTGATGTAGTCCCAGAACTGCTTCCACATGGGCTGGTCGAGCCCCATCTCGGCGCGCATCGCGGCCCGCTGCTCCGGCGAGACGGGCCGCTCGCGGGTGAGCTGGTCGATCGGGTCGCCGCCGATGAGCCGGAAGATGAAGAACGACGAGAACAGGACGAGCAGGAGCGACACGGCCGCCCCGCCGACGTGCTTGAGGAGGTAGCGCCCGAAGCCGGAGGAGGTCCGCCGCGCGCGCCGCCCCGCGGGCGGGGCCGAGGCGGCCCCGCCCGCGGGGAGTGGCACTTCGGTCATTCGCGCTCGTCCGCGGTGCTCTTGCGCCGCATCGCGAACCAGGCGCCGCCCGCCACGACCGCGACGACCGCCGCGCCGACGGCGATCCACACCCACACCGGGACGCCCGAGTCCTCGGTGGTCCCCGCCGGCTGCGCCGTGTAGTACGACCACGTGAAGCCCTGCTGGCCGGTGACCATGCCGCCGTCCGAGGGCTGCGTGGTCATGCCGGTGATCCGGTCGTGGTTGTACGCCTCCATGACGTTCTGGTAGTACAGGTAGATCACGGGCGTGTCCGCGTACATGATCGCCTGCTGCTCCTTGACGAGCTCGGCGCGCGCGTCGGGGTCGGACTCGACCTTCTGCTGCTCGTGGAGCGCGTCGAACTCGGGGTTGCAGTAGTTGTTCTCGCTGGAGCGCTCGGACCCGTCGGTGAGGGTCGGCAGGACCGCGCACGTGTGCATGCCGAGCTGCTCGGTCGGGTTGGGGCCCACGCCCCAGCCGGAGAAGGCGATGTCGAACTCGCCGAGGTAGGCCAGGTCGTTCAGGGCGCTCTGCTCGATCGCCTCGGGCACGACCTCGATGCCGATCTGGGCCCACCACTCGGTCGCGAACTGCGCGATCGTGGCGTACGCGGTGTTGTCGGCGTGCTGGTAGAACCGGAAGCTCAGCCGCTCGCCGGTGCCCGGCATGGTCCGCACCCCGTCGTCGCCGAGCGCGTAGCCAGCCTCGTCGAGCAGGGCGTTCGCGCCCTCGATGTCGAACCCGACGAGCTGGTCGCCGCCGTCCCAGTGGTACTGCTCGAAGATCGCCGGGATGATCGAGACCGCCGGGGTGCCGCTGCCGTCGAGGACGGTGTCCACGAGGGCCTGCTTGTCGAGCGCCATGTGCAGGGCCTGCCTGACGACCGGGTCCTTGAGCGCGGGGTGGCCGTCGCCGAACTCGGTGCCGTCCTGCGTCACCGAGTTGTAGTTGAGGGTCAGCGAGACGTACCGGCGGCCCTCCACGTCGTTGACGGTGACGTGGTCCTGCGATTGGAGCGCCTCGGTCTGGGCCGGGTTCAGGCCGCCCATCCCGTTGCCCACGATGTCGACCTCGCCGGCCTCCAGCGCGGCCACGGCCGCGTCGGTCTCGGTGTAGTAGTCGTAGACGACCTCGTCGAACCCGGGCGCGCCCTCCCAATAGGACTCGTTGGCCTCCAGGCGGATGAACTCGTCGGTCTGGTACTCGGTGACCTGGAACGGGCCGGAGCCGACCAGCGGGAGCTCGTTCGCGTCGTCCGCCGACGGGTCCGCGTAAGTGGACCAGACGTGCTCGGGGACGATGTAGACCTCGCGGGTGAGCACGTCCCACGGGGACGGCTCGGCGAGGGTGAGCACGAACGTGGTCTCGTCCGTCGCCTCCGCGGAGACGAGGTTCCCCGCGAAGTCGATGTTCCAGTCGTGGATCGCCTGGTTCTCGATGAGCAGGCCGTACGTGTACGCCACGTCCTCGGCCGTCAGCGGCTCGCCGTCGGACCACGTCGCGCCGTCGCGGATCGTGAACGTCCAGGTGAGACCGTCCTCGGACTCCTCCCACTCGGTCGCCAGGCCCGGCTCGGGCTCGTAGTCCGCGCCGATGCGCACGAGCGTCTCGTACGTCATCATGCTGGTCTCGTACGTGATCACGAACCGCCGCTTGAACGGGTTGAAGGTGTCGACCTCCTGGTTCGTGGCGATGAGGAGGGTGTCCTTGTCCTCTTCTTGGGCCGCCGCACCGGGGGCGGCCACGGCCAGCGCTCCGGCCGACATCAGGAGCGCGGCCGCGGCGGCCAGTAGCCGCCGCTTCAGGGCATGGGGATTCATGGGGTGCAGGTCCTCGCATTCGGTTCCGGGCGCCTGGCGGCTCCGCGCGCGTGCAATCGCCGCGGGCCTCAGATGTACCGGACAGCATGACGGAACTCTTCTTGAGTTGTCAACGATGTGAAGAAAGTTTTCATTGCTGCAACATGGGGCCTCCGCGAACTCCTGCGAACCCCCTCTGTGCACCGTCCGCTTCCAGTAGATTCGGCTGACTACTGTCGGTGTTGCGGAGGTCACGGTGTGGAACTGGCTTGAGGACTCGATGGTCGCCCACCCCGAGATCGCGATCTTCCTCGCGCTGGGCCTCGGGTTCTTCGTCGGCAAGCTGAAGATCAAGGGCATCGCCCTCGGGCCGGTCACCGGGACGCTCCTCGCGGGCGTCCTCGTCGGCATCGTCTTCTCCGGCGTGGACATCCCCGACCTCGTCAAGACCGTCGCGTTCGTGGCCTTCCTGTTCGCCCTCGGCTACAACGTCGGCCCCCAGTTCTTCGCGGGCCTCAAGGGCGACGGCCTCAAGCAGGTGCTCCTGGCGGTCATCAACTGCGTCTTCGGCCTCGGCGTCGTCATCGTCCTCGCCAAGCTCCTCGGCTACGGCCCCGGCTGGGGCGCCGGGCTCCTCGCGGGCGGCCTCACCCAGTCCGCGGTCATCGGCGTCGCCGACTCCGCGATCAGCGCGCTCCCCGGGCTCAGCGCCGACGACATCAAGGAGATGGAGTCGCAGGTCGCCGTCGGGTACGCCGTCTGCTACCTGTTCGGCACGGCCGCGGCGGCGTTCTTCCTGTCGACGCTCGCCCCGCGGATGCTCGGCTCCAAGGACCTCGCCGCCGACGCCCACGAGCTGGAGAAGCAGCTCGGCGTCGCCAAGGAGCCGGGCATCGGCCCGGCCTACTACTCGGTGGTCCGCCGCTCCTACCGCGTCACCGGCGGCTCGGTCGTCGGCCGCACCGTCGGCGACCTCGAACGCCGCGCCGAGGACCTGGGCCACCGCATCATGTTCCACGACCTGCGCCGCGGCACCACCGTGCAGGCCGTCAAGCCCTCCACCGTCATCGAGGCCGGCGACGTGGTGACGCTCGCGGCCCGCCGCCCCGACCTCGTCGCCCTCAGCGTCGACCAGTGGGGCGAGGAGGTGGACGACGAGGAGCTGCTGGACTACCAGGTCGAGACGCTCGCGATCGTCATCACCAGCAAGAAGCTCGCGGGCCAGAAGATCGGCCCGGCCTTCGCCGAGCACGCCCCGCGCCTGTTCGTCACCAAAGTGGTCCGCGGCGGCCAGGAGATCCCCTGGAGCGACGACACGGTCATCCACGGCGGCGACGAGATCTCCGTCCAGGGCGGCAAAGAAGAGGTCGAGGCGGTCGTGGGCGACCTCGGCTACCCCAACCGCGCGTCCGACGCCACCGACATGTCCTATGTGGGCTTCGGCATCGTCGTCGGCGCGCTCATCGGCGTCCCGACCATCGCCGTCGCGGGCGCGGACATCGGCCTGACGACCTCCGGCGGCGCGCTCATCATGGGCCTCGTCTTCGGCTGGCTGCGCGCGAAGTCGCCCACGTTCGGGCAGTTCCCGCCCGCCGCGAACTGGATGCTCTCCACCGGCGGCCTGTGCATGTTCGTGGGCATCGTCGGCATCATGGCCGGGCCCGACTTTATCTCCGGCGTCAAGTCCGAGGGCCTGAGCCTGGTGTTCGCGGGCCTGGTCGTGACGCTCCTGCCGATGCTGCTGACCATGTTCCTCGGCAAGTGGCTGTTCAAGATCCCCGTGCCGGTCAACCTCGGCATCACCGCGGGCGCGAACACCACGACCGCGTCGATCGGCGCGATCACCGACACCGCCAAGAGCCAGGTCCCCGTCCTCGGCTACACGATCCCGTACGCCATCGGCAACGTGCTGCTGACGATCTGGGGCGCGGTCATCGTGGCCGTCCTCGCCTGAACCGCCTGACCCGCAATGAAAGGGAACGCCATGACCACGGTCGACCGCGACGAAGAACGCCGCCTCGAAGGGCTCAGCCCCTTCGAGCTGAAGAACCGGCTCATCGAGCTGGCCGGGGAGAACGAGAAGGCCAACGCGCTCGCCATGGTCAACGCCGGCCGCGGCAACCCCAACTGGACGGCGACTGCGCCGCGCGACGCGTTCTTCCTCCTGGGCCAGTTCGCGGTCACCGAGACCCGCCGCGACTGGGACGAGTTCGACTCGTTCGGCGGGATGCCGCAGTCCGACGGGATCGCCGCGCGCCTGGGCGACTACCTCAAGGCCAACGCCTCCGCGCCCGGCGCCGAGGCCCTCGGCCGCTACGTCGCGTACGGCACCGACACGCTCGGCTTCGACGCCGACGACTGGGTGGGCGAGCTGGCGGACGCGATCATCGGCGACCACTACCCGGTCCCCGACCGGATGCTCGTCCACGCCGAGAAGGTCGTCCACGCCTACCTCGACGCGGAGATGGGCGGCGCGCCCAAGGGCGGCTGGGACCTGTACGCGGTCGAGGGCGGCACCGCCGCCATGTGCTACCTGTTCGACTCCGCGCAGGTCAACGGCCTGCTCCACCGCGGCGACCGGATCGCGCTCATGGTCCCGATCTTCACGCCGTACCTGGAGATCCCGCTGCTCGACCGGTACGCGTTCGACATCGTCTCGCTGGAGGCCTCGACCACCAGCGAGGAGGGCATCCACACCTGGCAGTACCCCGACAGCGAGATCGACAAGCTCAAGGACCCCTCGATCAAGGCGCTGTTCCTGGTCAACCCGTCGAACCCGCCGTCGGTGAAGCTCGCCGAGGCCACCTTGGAGCGCATCCGCGACATCGTCGCGAACGACAACCCGGGCCTGACGATCATCACCGACGACGTATACGGCACCTTCACGAACGGGTTCACCTCGCTCATGTCGAGCCAGGCCGCCAACACCATCGGCGTCTACTCGTTCTCGAAGTACTTCGGCTGCACGGGATGGCGCCTCGGCGTCATCGCCATCGCGAAGGACAACGTCTTCGACCAGCGCATCGCCGCGCTCGAAGAGACCCGCACCGCCGCGCTGCGCGAGCGGTACGCGTCGATCACGCTCGAACCCGAGAAGCTCAAGTTCATCGACCGCATCGTGGCCGACTCCCGGGCCGTGGCGCTCAACCACACCGCGGGCCTGTCGACCCCGCAGCAGGTCCAGATGGTCCTGTTCTCGCTCCACTGCCTCACCGACGCCGAGAACCGGTACAAGCAGGACTGCCAGGCCGTCATCGCCCGGCGCCTCAAGCAGCTCGTGGAGGGCCTCGACGTGCCCTACCCCGACGACGCCGAGGCCGCGCACTACTACGTGGAGCTCGACCTGCTGAGCTGGGCGAGCCGCAACTGGGGCCCGGAGTTCGCCGACTGGATGCAGGCGAACTACGAGCCGGTGGACCCGATCTTCCGCCTCGCGCAGGAGGAGTCGGTCGTCCTGCTCAACGGCGGCGGCTTCGACGGCCCCGAGTGGTCGGTCCGCGTCTCCATGGCGAACCTCCGCATGGACGCCTACAAGCGGATCGGCGCGGCCCTGCGCCGCATCGGCGACGAGTACCACGAGGCGTTCCAGCAGAGCCGCAGGTAAGGGGGAGGGGCGATGGACTGGATCAAGTCGACACTGGAGTCGACCCCCGAGATCGCGCTGTTCGTGTGCCTGGCGCTCGGGTTCGCGCTCGGCCGGGTGAAGATCTGGAAGATCTCGCTCGGCGGCGTCGCGGGCACGCTCATCGTGGCGATCTTCCTCGGGATGGTCGCCGACATCGAGCTGAACGACCAGGTGAAGACGATCGCGTTCGCGCTGTTCATCTTCACGCTCGGGTACATCTCGGGGCCGACGTTCTTCGCCAGCCTCAACCGCAAGAGCCTGCGCTACGCCACGTTCACGGGCATCGAGGTGGTCTCGGTCCTCGCGATCACGGCTGCCGCGGTGCTCATCATGAACCTCGACGTCGGCACCGCCGCGGGCCTGCTCGCGGGCGGCGCGACCGAGTCCGCGGCGGTCGGCACCGCGACCGACGCCATCGGCCGCCTCGACCTGTCCGCGAGCGAGATCGCGACGCTCCAGGCGAACGTGGGCACCGCGTACTCGATCTCCTACATCTGCGGGCTCATCACGATCGTGCTCCTGTCGAGCCAGTTCTTCCCGCTGATGATGCGCGTGAACCTGCGCGAGGAGGCCGCGAAGCTGTGGGCCAAGCTCGGCGGCGCGACCGACGACGCGACGGCCGCGCCCGCGGCCCCGCCGATCGTCGGCCGCGAGTACCTCGTGTCGGCCGCCGCGGGGCGGACCGTCGCCGAGCTCCAGTCGGACCTCGGCGAGGCCACCGTGGAGGAGGTCTCCCGCGGGGGCGCGGCCGTCAAGGTCGAGCCGGGCACCCGGCTCGCCCAGGGCGACAAGGTGCTCCTGGTGGGCCGCCGCGAGTCGCTCGTGGGCGCCGCCGCCCACGTCGGCACGGAGGTGAACCTCGACGAGTCGATGGGCATGAGCCTCGACCTCGCCGACGTCGTCGTGACCCGCAAGGGCTACAAGGCGTCCACGCTCGGGGACATCCGCCGCGACTTCGAGGACGAGCGCCAGGGCGTGTTCCTCCAGCGGATCACCCGCGGCGACCACGAGCTGCCGGTCCAGCCCAAGACGCTCATCCAGCGCGGCGACACGCTGCGCCTGGCGGGCGCGGCGCGGGACATGCAGCGCGCGGTCCCCATGATCGGCTTCCGCATCGACCCGAAGGTCACCTTCGACATGGTGTTCATCGCGGTCGGCGTGGTCCTGGGCTTCCTCATCGGCATGCTGGTGTGGACCGTGGGCACGATCCCGCTGACGCTCGGCACGGGCGGCGGCTGCCTCCTGGCGGGCCTCCTGTTCGGATGGATCCGCTCGAAGCGGCCCACGTTCGGCCAGTACGACTCCGGCGCGGCCGACGTCATCAAGACGCTCGGCCTCGCCACGTTCATCTGCGCGGTCGGCCTGTCCTCGGGCCCGCAGGCCGTGGCGCTGGTGAAGGAGTTCGGGATCGGCCTGCCGATCGCGGGCGTCTGCATGACCGCCATCCCGGCGTTCATCTCGCTGTTCGTGGCCTGGAAGGTCATGAAGCTCCCGGCGCCGCTGACGCTCGGCGCCGTCACCGGCCAGCAGTGCTCCACGCCCGGCGTCACCGCCGTGCAGGGCGCCGCGGGCAACGCGACGCCGCTCATGGCCTACACGATCGTCTACGCCTTCTCGAACGTCGTCCTGCCGCTGCTGGGCCCGATCGTCGTGGCGATGGCCCATGCGATCGGCTAGAGGCTCCAGGCCCCGTTCGTGTTCAGCATGATCGAGTACACCGAGTCGGTGGCGGTGATGAAGAGCCGGTTGCGCTTCGGCCCGCCGAAGACCAGGTTGGACACGGCGGGCTGGGGGACCTGGAGGGTCGCCAGGCGCGTCCCGTCGGGGTCGAAGCAGGAGACGGCCGCCGCGGCGGCCCACACGCGGCCCGCGACGTCGGTGCGGAGGCCGTCGAAGTGCCCGCCGGGGGACTCGGCGAACACCGCGCCGCCGCTGAGGCGCCCGTCCTCGACCGCGAAGGACCGGATGTGGCCGCCCATGGTGTCGGCGATGTAGAGGGTCCGCTCGTCGGGGGAGAACGCGAGCCCGTTGGGCCGCTGGAAGTCGTCGGCCACCCGCGTCACCGCGCCGGTGGCGGGGTCGACGCGGTACACGTGGCACCCGTCGATCTCCGGCTCGGCCCGGTGGCCCTCGTAGTCGCTGGTGATCCCGTAGGGCGGGTCGGTGAACCACACGGCGCCCCGCGAATCCACCACGACGTCGTTGGGGCTGTTGAACCGCTTCCCGTCCCACCGGTCGGCGAGCACGGTGACGCTCCCGTCGAGCTCGGTGCGGGAGACGCGCCGCCGCCCGTGCTCGCAGGAGACGAGGCGGCCCTGCCGGTCGAGGGTGTGGCCGTTCGTGTAGCCCGCGGGGGAGCGGAAGACGCTGACGGAGCCGTCGGTCTCGTCCCAGCGCATGATCCGGTCGTTCGGGATGTCGCTGAACAGCAGGTACCTGCCGGACGGGACGTAGACGGGGCCCTCGGTCCAGCGCCCGCCGGAGAAGAGGCACTCAAGGTAGTCGTCGCCGGCGACGTTGAACCGGTCGTCGTGCACCGCGAAGCTCACTGGTGTCTTGCTCAACGGGAACCTCCTGGGGTCGCAGTCGTCTCGACCCCGAACCTACGGTATTGATAATTTTCGATTTATTGGCGTCCGTTGCATTGTGTCCTCCCGTGTTACCGCTCTACCCTGAGGTCACCGCGCCGGGAACGGCCCGGCCGCCCTCACAGACGGGAACTCGATCATGGGACCGGCACTCCCCAAGCACCGCAGGCGAAGACTGGGCATGGTCCTGGCGGGCGTCGCCGCCGTGGCGACCGCCGCCAGCCTCGCCACGTTCGCCATGAACCCGGCGTCCGCGCAGACCGCGGGCTGCGCCGTCGAATACCAGGTCACGGCCCAGTGGCCGGGCGGCTTCAACGCCGACGTGGAGGTCGCGAACCTCGGCGCGGCCGCGGTCGAGCCGTGGCGCCTCGAATGGGACTTCGCGAACGGCCAGCAGGTCGCGAACGCCTGGAACGCCACGGCGACCCAGTCCGGCGCGCACGTCACGGCCCTGGCCGTGGACTACAACAAGCGCCTCGCCCCGAGCGCGTCGGTGAGCTTCGGCTTCTCCGGCACCACCTCCGGCAGCGCCAACGCCGTGCCGACCTCGTTCACGCTCAACGGGGTCCGGTGCACCGGCGACGCGGTCCCGACCTCGGCCCCGCCGACGACCGCCACCCCGACCGCGGGCCCGACCGGCGGCACCGGCCAGGACGAGTGGAACCCGCCCTCGAACCTGGTCCAGCCGCTGAACGAGGTGTGGGACCACGTCGAGGACACGTACAACCTGAACTTCCGCAACTTCGGGTGGGACCAGGTCATGGCCACCGGCGGCAAGATCAACTACTGCGTCCGCTGGGACTCGGCGAACCCGGTCACGGCCCAGACCCGCGACCAGATCGCGGCGAAGCTCCAGGACCAGTACGACCGGTGGTTCGACCAGATGGCGGGCTGGAACGAGTGGCCCTTCGACGAGATCGAGGTCAACGTGGTCGGCTGGGCCGCCCGCGACCGGAGCCTCCTCCAGTGGAGCGACAACTCCGTGGACGTCTACATCGGGGACATCCGCGAGGACGCCCCGCAGTGCTCGGAGGCGTGCGGCCGCTTCTTCCACCAGGACGGCAACTATGCGCAGTGCCCGGGCGGCGCGGCGCGCCACTACGACCAGAGCCTGTGGCTGACGCAGGGCATGGGCGGCGGCGCGGGCGGCGACTGGGGCCAGCGCATGGGCCAGGAGTACTTCGTGGGCGCCCTGAACTCGGCGCAGATCCACATCTACCTGCACGAGCTCGGCCACACGTTCGGCCTGGACGACTTCTACGACTGGACGCCGACCGGCCAGTGCTGCTTCATCATGAAGGCGGGCTCCTCGACCACGATCACCGCGTTCGACCAGTGGATGCTCCGCGACTGGTGGCGCCACTTGAAGAGCAGGTACGGCTACTAGTACCCCTGAGCATTCCTCCGACGACGGCGGCGGGTCCGGAAGGCCCGCCGCCGTCCCCTGTGCGCACGCGTTCCGCTTCCCACTCCGCGAGTGGTGTCGGTCCCGATCTGGTCGGCAAGAGCCGATAGTGTTTAGCATTGTCGAACGCGGCCGTTTTTCGGAGCCGCTGGCGGACGGGACCGGAACGGAGGCGGGGGATGGCCAAGAACATCCAGTCGCTGGAGCGCGCGGCGGCGATGCTGCGCCTGCTCGCGGGCGGCGAGCGCCGCCTCGGCCTGTCCGACATCGCCTCGGCGCTGGGCCTGGCGAAGGCCACCGCGCACGGCATCCTGCGGACCCTCCAGCACGAGGGCTTCGTGGAGCAGGACCCCGACTCGGGCCGCTACCAGCTCGGCGCGGAGCTGCTGCGCCTGGGCACGACGTACCTCGACGTCCACGAGCTGCGCGCCCGCGCGCTCGTGTGGACCGACGACCTGGCCCGCTCGGGCGGCGAGGCGGTCTACCTCGGGGTGGTCCACAAGCAGGGCGTCCTCATCGTCCACCACGTGTTCCGGCCCGACGACAGCCGCCAGGTCCTGGAGGTCGGCGCGATGCAGCCGATGCACTCCACGGCCCTGGGGAAGGTGCTCACGGCCCTCGACCCGGTGGCGCACGCCGAGCTGGTGGACGCCAAGCGCGAGCCGTTCACGGCCGCGACGGTGACCGAGCTGCCCGACATCGAGCGGGTCCTGGAGGCGACCCGCGCCCAGGGGTACGCCACCGACCTGGAGGAGACCTGGGAGGGCGTGGCCTCGGTGGCCGCGCCGATCCTCGACCGGCACCGCCTCCCGGTGGGCGCGGTCGGCATTACCGGCGCCGTCGAGCGCGTGTGCAGGGACGGGGAGCTGCGCCAGGAGCTCGTGGCGGCGGTCCGCGACACCGCGCGCTCGGTCTCGCGCGATCTCGGGGCCAAGCCCTTCTAGCGTTCCGTCCATTTCCTCCACTTTCCTGCGGCCCCCATGTGATCCTGGTATGCCTGTCTTGCAGGCGTTTCCCATGGTTCTCAGGAGGAGGTGTGGTCGTGGTCACATACCTATTGACGCGCGGGTAACCGAGGAGAACACTTTGCGTACGTCGGTCGGCATTGTCGAACGCTAAACGGCTTCAGTGGTCACTCTGGCACCCGACGTGAACAAAAAGCCCTTCCAACGAGGACGGCGCCCCGGCACCGAACTCGGGCACGGACAAAGGAGTTCCAAGTGTCCAACACAGACATCATCGTCGGCGAGGTCGTCGGCACGGCCCTGCTGATCCTGCTCGGCGCGGGCGTGTGCGCGGCAGTCACCCTCAAGAAGTCCAAGGCCCAGAACGCCGGATGGCTCGCCATCGCGTTCGGCTGGGGCTTCGCCGTCCTCACCGGCGCATACGTCTCCGCGGGCGTCTCCGGCGCCCACCTCAACCCCGCGGTCACCATCGGCCTCGCCATCACCGGCGGCACCGAATGGAGCCAGGTCCCCCTCTACATCGCCTCCCAGTTCGTCGGCGCCATGATCGGCGCGGCCCTCGCCTGGGTCGCCTACTACGGCCAGTTCCAGGCCCACATGGCCGACCTCGCGAACCAGCCCGAACCCGCCGAGACCGAGGGCGACGCCAAGGCCGGCCCGGTCCTCGGCATCTTCTCCACCGGCCCCGAGGTCCGCAAGCCCGTCCTCAACCTCCTCACCGAGATCATCGGCACCTTCGTGCTCCTCATCGCGATCCTCACCCAGGGCCTCAACGACTCCGGCAAGGGCCTCGGCGCGCTCGGCGTCCTCATCACCGCGCTCGTCGTCGTCAGCATCGGCCTCTCCCTCGGTGGCCCCACCGGCTACGCCATCAACCCCGCCCGCGACCTGGGCCCCCGCATCGTCCACGCCCTCCTGCCCCTCAAGGGCAAGGGCTCCTCGGACTGGGGCTACGCCTGGATCCCCGTGATCGGCCCGCTCGTCGGCGGCTCCCTCGCCGCCCTCCTCTACAACGTTGCCTTCGCGTAGCCATGGGGACACAATCGACCTATTCCGCCTCGACAACGATGTTTTGGAGCGCACCATGACCGACTCGCACACCGGACCGTTCATCGCGGCCATCGACCAGGGCACCACCTCCAGCCGGTGCATCGTCTTCGACCGCGACGGCCGCATCGTCGCCGTCGACCAGAAGGAGCACGAGCAGATCCTCCCCAAACCGGGCTGGGTCGAGCACGACGCCGCCGAGATCTGGCGCAACGTCCAGGAGGTCGTCGCCGGCGCCATGGTCAAGGCCGGCGCCCGCCGCGACGACATCCTCGCCATCGGCATCACGAACCAGCGCGAGACGACCATGCTGTGGGACAAGCACACCGGGCAGCCCGTCCACAACGCCATCGTCTGGCAGGACACCCGCACCGACCAGCTCTGCAAGCAGCTCGGCGGCGACGCCGGCCAAGACCGCTGGCGCCGCGAGACCGGCCTCCCGCTCGCCGCGTACTTCGCGGGCCCCAAGATCGCCTGGCTCCTCGACAACGTCGAAGGACTCCGCGAGAAGGCCGAAGCCGGCGACCTCCTCTTCGGCACCATGGACTCCTGGGTCATCTGGAACCTCACCGGCGGCGTCAACGGCGGCGTCCACGTCACCGACGTCACCAACGCCTCCCGCACGCTCCTCATGAACCTCGAAGACCTGTCCTGGAACGAGGACATCGCCGCCGAGATGGGCGTCCCCCTCCAGGTCCTCCCCGAGATCCGCTCCTCCTCCGAGACCTACGGCGAGGTCACCGGCGGCACCCTCGGCCAGCTCCTCGGCGGCGTCCCCGTCGCCTCCGCGCTCGGCGACCAGCAGGCCGCCCTGTTCGGACAGACCTGCTACTCCGTCGGCGAGGCCAAGTCCACCTACGGCACCGGCACGTTCATGCTCATGAACACCGGCGAGAAGCTCATCCACTCCGAGTCGGGCCTGCTCACCACCGTCGGCTACCGTATCGGCGACCAGGACCCCGTCTACGCCCTCGAAGGCTCCATCGCCGTCACCGGCTCCCTCGTCCAGTGGATGCGCGACCAGATGGGCCTCATCAAGACCGCCGCCGAGATCGAGACGCTCGCCGCCTCCGTCGAGGACAACGGCGGCGCGTACTTCGTGCCCGCCTTCTCCGGCCTCTTCGCGCCCTACTGGCGCTCCGACGCCCGCGGCGTCATCGCGGGCCTCACCAGGTACGTCACCAAGGCCCACATCGCACGCGCCGTCCTCGAAGCCACCGCCTGGCAGACCCGCGAGATCACCGACGCCATGACCAAGGACTCCGGCGTCGAGCTCTCCGCCCTCAAGGTCGACGGCGGCATGACCTCCAACAACCTCCTCATGCAGTTCCTCGCCGACGTCCTCGACGCCCCCGTCGTGCGCCCCATGGTCGCCGAGACCACCTGCCTCGGCGCCGCCTACGCGGCCGGCCTCGCCGTCGGCTTCTGGGACACCACCGACGACCTCCGCGCCAACTGGCGCCGGGCCGCCGAATGGACCCCGAACATGGACCCGGACCTGCGGGACCGCGAGTACAAGAACTGGCTCAAGGCCGTCGAGCGGACCATGGGCTGGCTGGAAGACTAGCAACAGTGCAATTAGGAGCGCGGCCATGACCACCTTGCAGCACCTCCCCGCGAACTGGGAGGACCCGACCGTCGCACGCTTCACCGAGCGCGCCGACCGGGCCGAGCAGCGCGAAGCGCTGTCGAACACCACGTTCGACCTGCTCGTCATCGGCGGCGGCATCCTGGGCATCTCCACCGCCTGGCACGCCGCCCAGTCGGGGCTGCGGGTGGCCCTGGTCGACTCCGGCGACTTCGCCGGAGCGACCTCCTCCGCCTCCTCCAAACTCCTCCACGGCGGCCTCCGCTACCTCCAGACCGGCGCCGTCAAACTCGTCGCCGAGAACCACTTCGAGCGCCGCGCCGTCACCCGCCAGGTGGCGCCCCACCTCTCCCGCCCCCTCACCTTCTACCTGCCCATCTACAAGAACGGCCCCCACGGCGCCGCCAAGATGGGCGCCGGCGTCTTCGCCTACTCCGCGCTCTCCGCCTTCGGCGACGGCGTCGGCCACCTCCTCAACCCCGTCAAGGCCCGCATGGCCGTGCCCGAACTGCGCACCGACGACCTCAAAGCCGTCGCCGTCTACGGCGACAGCCAGATGAACGACGCCCGCATGGCCCTCATGACCGTCCGCGCCGCCGCCGACGCAGGAGCCGTCGTCCTCAACCACGCCGAAGTCACCGGCCTGCGCTTCACCGGCCGCCAAGGCCAGCGCAAACGCGTTTCCGGCGCCGATCTGCGCGACCGCACCGACGGCACCGAGTTCGGCGTCAACGCCCACGTCGTCCTCAACGCCACCGGCCCCTGGGTCGACCACCTGCGCCGCATGGAGGACGCCGGGTCCGACCCCTCGATCCGCCTCTCCAAGGGCGCCCACCTCGTCCTCAAGCGCACCGCCCACTGGAAGGCCGCGCTGGCGACGCCGATCGACAAGTACCGCATCACCTTCGCGCTGCCGTGGGAGGACATGCTCCTGCTCGGCACCACCGACGAGGAGTACGAGGGCGACCCCGCGGACGTGGCCGTCAACGAGAAGGACATCCGCCAGATCCTCGACGAGGCCGGGCACTCGGTCCGCTCGAACCAGCTCGACCGCGACCTCATCACGTACACCTTCGCCGGCCTGCGGGTCCTGCCCGGCGGCCCCGGGAGCACCGCGAAGGCCAAGCGCGAGACCGTCGTGACCGAGGGCCGCGGCGGGATGCTCTCCGTGGCGGGCGGCAAGTGGACCACGTTCCGCCACATCGGACGCACCGTGATGAAGAAGCTCGCCGCCATGCCCGGGTACACGCTCGGCGCCGAGATGGAGCCCATGCGGAACCTGCCGCGGCGCCTCCCGCTGCCCGGCATCGCCAACCCGCACGCCGTGGCGCACCGGCTCCTGTCCGACGGCGGCGCGCCGCTGCCGAACCTCGGCGAGGACACCGCCAAGCACCTCGCGACCCACTACGGCTCCATCGCCTTCGACATCGCCCGCCTCGCGGGGGAGCACCCGGAGCTCGCCGAGCGCGTCCACCCGGACGCCCCCGAGATCTGGGCGCAGGTCGTCTACGCCCGCGACATGGAGTGGGCCGAAACCCCCGACGACGTCCTCCGCCGCCGCACCACCCTCACCATCCGCGGCCTCGACACGCCCGAGATCCGCGCGAAGGTCCAGCGGCTGCTCGACCAGAGATAACAAGCTTTCTTCCACACACACGAGGCAGGCACAACCGCCTCGGAGGGCGGGGCGGGGTCTGAGGGGTCCCCGCCCCGCTCCTTTTCCTCCTCTTCGCCCGCGTTGCGCCCGCCCGCCCCGCGCCCGCCGCACCTGTCGTACCCCTGGGGCACCTTTGAAACCGGGGGCGACCGCGGATCGAGTCATCCTCGCATTCCGCGCCCACGGGGCCCGCCGGACTTGTCGTACCTCCGCGGCATCTTTGAGACCGGGGGCGACTGCGGATCGAGCGATCCTCGCGTTAGTCGCGGCTGGAGTCGGGGTGGATCGCCAGGAACACCGAGAACGGCCGCGCGCCCGGCCCCGGCTCCATGCCCGCCAGGTCGTTGAGGAGCACCTTGAACCGGTGGTTGACCTCCTCGTACTGCTCCTCGTTGAGCCGCAGCCCGAGCCGCCCGAGATTGAGCTTGGCCGGGTCGCCGAGCTGCGCCACGTCGGTTTGGAACACGTCGATCATCGCCGTGGACATGTCGGACCAGAATTCCTCGCCCAGCCGCAGCGACCAGGACTTGCGCGTGGCGAGGTACGGGATCTCGCGGGCCCCACGCGCGCCGATCCGCTCCTCCTGCGGGGCCAGGAACCCGGTGTCCACCAGCTTGCGCACGTGATGGAGCACGGTGGCCGGGTTCGAGCCCAGCCGCAGCGCGATCTCCTTGTTCGTGAGCGGCTGGTCCAGGCACAGCCGCAGGATGCGCAGGCGCACCGCCGAGGCCACCGCCTTCGCCTCGGCCTCGGTCGCCAGGGTCCGGTCGTCCTTGAAGCCCTCTGAACTGCGCTGCTCTGCCACGACCCCATCCTAGCGGCACGACCGATTGACATTTCCCAATCGATTGGGAATACTCAATCGCATGATCTCCCTCGGCGACCCCGACGTCGGCGCGCCCCCGAAGCGCGACCGCCTCGGCCTCCTGCGCGACCACGACTTCCGCGACCTCTTCCTCTCCACCACCGTCGCCCAGGTCGGCTACCAGATCACCTCGCTCGCGCTCCCGCTAGCCGCCGTCATCGCCCTCGACGTCAGCGAGTTCGAGGTCGGCGTCCTCTCCTCCATGACGATGATCGCCTTCGTCCTCATCGGACTCCCTGCGGGAGCCTGGGTCGACCGGATGCGCCGCCGCCGCGTCCTCATCGTCAGCGACGTGGTGCGCGCCGCCGTGCTCCTCACCGTCCCGCTCGCCTGGTGGGCCGACGCCCTCACCATCTGGCAGCTCTACGCCGTCGCGCTGGTCATCGGCGTCTTCACCGTCTTCTTCGACGTGTCCTACCAGAGCTACCTGCCCCACCTCGTGGGCCGGGCGCACCTCGTCGAGGGCAACGCCAAACTGGAGACCGTCCGCGCCACCGCCCAGCTCGGCGGCCCCGTCCTCGCCGGGCAGCTGATCCAGTGGCTCACCGCGCCCGTGGCCATCGCCTTCGACGCCGTCGCCCTCGGGGCCTCCGCGCTCCTGCTGCTGCGCATCCGCCGCCGCGAGCCCAAACCCGAAGTGGCCCACGGCTCCCGTGTCTCCACCGAGATCAAGGACGGCCTGAAGTTCGTCTTCTCGAACCGCATCCTCGCCTCGATCGTGTCCTGCACCGGCACCTACAACTTCTGGACCGGCGCGTTCATGGCGATGATCGTGGTCTTCCTGCCCCGCGACATGGGCATGAGCCCGGGCGAGATCGGCCTGTTCTTCGCGCTCTTCGGCGTCGGCGGCGTCTTCGGCGCGTTCGCCGTCGGCGTCTTCACCCGGCTCCTCGGCGAAGGCCGCGTCGTGTGGGTCTCGGTCGCCGTCACCGCGCCGTGGATCCTCCTGGTCCCCGCGGCCGAGCCGGGCTGGCGCATCTGGCTCGGCGCCGCGCTCATGGCGTTCGTCGGGGCCGGGGGCGTGATCTACAACGTCACCCAGGTGAGCTTCCGCCAGCGCCTCACCCCGGACAACATGCTCGGGCGCATGAACGCCACGGTCCGCTTCGTCGTCTACGGCGCGTACGCCCTCGGCGCGATCCTCGGCGGCGCGCTCGGCGAGGTCCTCGGCGCCCGCACGACCCTCTGGATCGCCGCCGCCGGGATGACCCTCGCGTTCCTGCCGGTCTTCTTCTCGCCCTTGCGGAACATGACGACCCTGCCCGATCCGAAGCACGAGCCCGCGGGAGCGGCCGCCTGAACCGTCTCCCGCGTCCGGGCCCGCCCGCAGCGGCCGCCGAGCCTCGTCGGCGCCCGCTGCCGGGCGGGCCCACTTCCCGTTTCAGGCCTGCGCGGTCGCCTTGGCGTGCTTGGCGACCTTGAGCTGGAGCAGGCCGATGACGATGACGCCGACGGCCGTCGCGTAGTGGACGCCGAAGGCCATGGCGGCGCTGCCGCCGTGGGCCAGGATGAGCGAGCCGTCGCCGATGGGGATGAGCGCGGTGGCGAGCAGGGCCCATCCGAGCGCGCGGCGCTCGCGGATGACGAGCAGCACCAGGAGCACGATCGCCGAGCCCAGGTCGCGGGCGCCCTTGACGCTGAGGAAGTCGGCGGCCTCGCCGGTGGGCCAGTGGGCGAAGCCCATGCTCGGGGCGACTGCGGCGGGGGTGAGGAGGTACTGGAGGCCGAAGGAGAAGACGAAGAGAACGCTGATGACGGTGAGGGCGTCGGCGGTGATGCGGAGGGCTTTCATGGGGGTCTCCAATTTGAGGTGGCTAGAAAATCTAGCAGTGCTAGTTACATGAATGACGCTAGCATAGCTCCGCTCGGATGTCTAGCGGTGCTAGAATTTCTTGCATGGTCACCAGTCAGCGACGCGAACGCGAACGCGCCCAACGCGAAACCCTCATCGTCAACGCCGCCCGCGAGATGGCCGAGGCCGACGGCTGGCCCGCGGTCACCATCCGCAGGCTCGCCGAGCGCATCGAGTACAGCCAGCCGGTCCTCTACTCCCACTTCGCGGGCCGCGGCGCGATCGTCGACGCCGTCGCCCTCCAGGGCATCGGCGAACTCGCCGAGGCCCTCGAAGCGGCCCGCGCGGGCGCGGCTCCGGGGGAGGAGCTCGCGGCCGTCGCCCGCGCCTACCTCGACTTCGCGACCGGCCACCCGGCCGTCTTCGAGGCCGCCTTCACCCTCGCCGAGGGCCTCCCCTTCGGCCCGGACGCCCCCGACGTGCTCAAAGCCGGGTTCGCCCCGCTCTTCGCGGTCTTCGCGCCCCTCGCGGGCGACCACGACCCGGAGGCGGTCACCGAGGCCGGATGGGCCGCCATCCACGGCCTCGCGGTCCTGGCCCGCGACGGGCGGCTGCGTCCCGAGCACCAGGCGGAGCGCCTGGAGGTCGTGCTGGAGAAGTTCACGAACTCCTGACGTCACATCCGGCGGGCTCCGCGGGTCAGTACAGTTGACCGACTTTCACGGAGGACCTATGAGCGACGATTTCCTGGTGCAGCGATTCGAGGAGCACCGCGACCACCTGCGCGCGGTCGCCTTCCGCATGCTCGGCAGCTCCAGCGAAGCCGACGACGCCGTCCAGGAGACCTGGATGCGCTTCGCGCGCACCGACACCGCCGAGGTCGAGAACCTCCGCGGCTGGCTCACCACCGTCGCCTCCCGCGTCTGCCTCAACCTCCTGCGCACGCGTCGCACCCGCCGCGAGGACGAGCTCGACCGCGACCACGACACGGCCGCCTTCCCCGGCGACGTGCCCGCCCCCGACCCGGAGGCCCAGGCGGTCATGGCCGACTCGGTCGGCCTTGCGCTGCAAGTGGTCCTGGACTCCCTCAACCCGGCCGAGCGCGTCGCCTTCGTCCTCCACGACCTCTTCGGCGTCCCCTTCGACCGCATCGCCCCGGTCCTCGACCGCACCCCGGAGGCCACCCGCCAACTCGCCAGCCGCGCCCGCCGCCGCGTGCGCGGCGGCACTCCCGTCCCTGACGTGCCGCTCCAGCGTTCGGTCGTGGAGGCCTTCCTCGCCGCCGCCCGCGACGGCCGCTTCGAGGACCTCCTTGAAGTCCTCGACCCGGACATCAAGGTCGTCGCCGACGCCGCCGCCGTCGCCACCGGCTTCGCCGGGCGCGAAGTCCTCGGCGCCAAGCAGGTCGCCGCGATCTTCAACGGCAACGCCCGCGCCGCCGTCCCGGTCCTCGTCGACGGCTACGTCGGCGCCATGTGGGCCCCCGGCGGCACCCCGCGGTCGGTCCTCGCCTGCACGGTCGAGCACGGCCGCATCACCGCGATCACGATCATGAACGACCCGGGCACGATCGCAGCGCTCGACCTCGCCGACCTCTGACCCGGACCGCCGTCCTCGACCTCGCCAACTTCTGATCCGGTCACGATCGCCGTTCGCGGCCCGACCTCCGACCTGGTCACGATCGCCACTCGCGGCCCGACCTCCGACCCGGACGCGACCGCCACTCGCGGCCCGACCTCCTTCGAGTGACAACATCCCCCGCGGGCCCGGTTTTTGTCGGACCCGCGGGGGATGCTGGCGGCTACGCTCGGTCCCCTCTGGGTGGGTGGGGGCTAGGGATGGCTATACGGGCTTCAGGTTTTTAGCGGGCTTCGCGGAGGATTTTCACGTCCCAGGGGCCGAGGTGGATCGAGGCGCCCGCCTGGTGTTCGGTGTCGTCCAGGAGGTCGACCGCCGCGGCCGGGAGCTCGACGTCGGCTTCGTTCCAGGACCAGTTGTGGAGGAAGCGGACCGTGGCGCCGTCGCCCGTGGTGCCGCTCGTGGCCGTGACGCTCGGGTGGGTCGGGCGCCAGTGGTCGGCCGGGGCGAGCCACTCGAACAACGCCTTCGCGAAGGCGTCGTTGGGGACCGTCCCCACATAGGTCACCCGGCCCAGGCCGTGGTCCTGCGTCGTCGCCGCCGCGAACCTCCCGAAGTGCGGGTGCACGTACTCCGCGAGCGTCTCCGCGCCGCGCAGGTACGCGCCGTCGGCCCACGTCACCGCCGCCGCATCCTCGCCCAGCGCCAGACCCGAGCTCTCGGCCGCGCGTACCGCGACCGGCTCCAGCAGGTTCGCGAACTCGTCGTACCAGACCCCGGCCGCCTCGTGGAGCCGCGCGGGCTTCACTTCGAGCCGCGCTCGGGCCTCCTCGTCGCCGTAGCCGGTGCGCGGGCCGAGGACCAGGTGCCCGCCCGCCGCCGCGTACCGGTCGAGCCAGTCCAGCAGGTCGTCGTCGGCCGCGTAGATCCCCGCCGCGACCAGCACTGGGAACTGCGCCACCGCCTCGCCCGGATCGCCGGGCTGCTCAGTGTGGACGATCCGCGCCTGGAGCCCGGCGTCGAAGGCGCCCTTGTAGAACGGGCCCGTGATCGACTCGAACGACTTCCGGTCCGGCCCGCCGTCCGCGCCCTGGAGCGGCGGCTGCGCCGCCAGCGCCCACTCGCTCGGCTTCGAGTACAGGACCGCCACGTCGGCATGCGGCACCAGCCCGTCGAGGGCCGCGCCCGCCTTCCGCAGCTCGCCGCCGAGGCGCGCGAGCTCGCGGTACACGCGCCCCGGTTCCTGGCTGTGGGGGAGCACCCCGCCCCAGTAGGTCTCGGTGCCGAAGTGGAGCGTGTGCCAGTGCCAGTACTCGATCATCCTGGCCCCGCGCGACACCAGCGCCCACCCGGCCTGGCGCCACTGACCGTCGTACGCGGGCAGGTTCTCCCAAGGCCCGCCGATGGCCTGCGCGTTCGTCTCCGTCACCAGGAACGGCTCCTGACGCGAGGAGTACATCCGGTCCGCCGAGTGGTAGAGCGCCCACGTGCCCTGCGTGTTCCAGTTCGCCGCGTCCCCGCTGCTGTCGTGCGGCAGCGCGAACGCGTCCTGCATGCGGTAGTACGGGTTCCCGGCGGTGATCGAGAGCCGCTCGGTGAGCGCGCGGTCGTCGATCGCGGGGCGCGGGTACGAGATGCACGTGGTCGTGAACTGGTCCTCGCGGGCGTACTCGCGGGCGATGTCGGCCTGCCAGCCGATGAACTCGGTGGTCTGCTCGGCCTGGAACCGGCGCCACGCCTGTTCGTACTGCGGCTGCGCGTTCCCGTCGGGCCGCCACAGGTCGGCCCAGGTGGAGAGCCGGTGCGACCAGTACACCAGGCCCCATTCGCGATTGAGCGTCTCGACGTCGCCGTACCGGTGCCGCAGCGAGTCGGTGAACCGCTGGAACACGCCGTGGTTGTGGAAGAGCTGGAGGCCCGGCTCGTTGTCCACCTGGAACCCGATGATCGCGGGGTGGTCGGCGTACCGCGCCAGGATCTTGCGGATCACCCGCTCGGCGTGGAACCGGAACGCCGGGTGCGTGTAGTCGACCTCCTGCCTGCCGCCCCAGGCGATCCGCTCGCCGGTGCGGTGCTCGCCGGCGATCTCGGGGTACAGGCGCGCCAGCCACGGCGGCACCGCGTACGTCGGCGTGCCGAGGACGACGGCGATGCCGCGCTCGTGCGCGCCGTCCAGGACCGGTGCGAGCCAGTCGAGGTCGAAGACGCCGTTCTCGGGTTCCCAAGTGCTCCAGACGGACTCGCCGACGCGGATCACTGAGAATCCGGCCTCGGCCATGAGGTCGAGGTCGGCGGCGAGGCGGTCGAGGCCGGGCTTGGAGTCGAGGCCGTCGGCGGCCGCGGGCTGGTACTCGTAGTAGTACGCGGCGCCGAAGAGGATCGGGTTGGGCCAGTTGGACATGCGGTTCCCTTCTCGGGTGGGTGGGAGCGGGCCGGGCGCACCGCGCCCGGCCCGCGGCCTCACTGCTTGACGCTGCCGGAGACCAGGCCGGTGGTCCAGTAGCGCTGGAGGAACAGGAAGGCGACGATCAGCGGGAAGATCGAGATGAGCGACCCGGTGACCACGAGCGGTATGTAGTCGCCGCTGGCCCCGCCCGAGGACGCGGCCTGGCCCTGCCAGTTGGCGAGGCCCACGGTGACGGGGTAGAGCGACGGGTCGTTGAGCATGATGAGCGGCAGGAAGTAGTTGTTCCAGGTCTGCACCAGCATGAACAGCATGATGGTCGCGATCGCGGGCGTCAGGAGGCGGCCGGTGACCTGGAAGAAGATCCGGAAGTCCCCGGCGCCGTCGATGCGGCCCGACTCGATGAGCTCGTCGGGGACGGCGCTGTCGGCGTAGATCCGCATGAAGTACAGCCCGAACGGGTGGCTCGCCATGGACGGCAGGATGATCGCCCACGGCGTGTCCGTCAGCCCCGCCTGGCTGAACAGCAGGTACGTGGGGATCGCGAGCGCCGTGGAGGGTACGGCCATGGCGCCGAGGACGCCCATGAACATCGCCCGGTTGCCCTTGAACCGGTACTTCGCGAACCCGTACCCGCCGAGGGCCGCGAGGAACGTGCCGCCGAGCGCCGAGGCCACCGCGTACAGCAGCGAGTTGCCGAGCCACTGCCCGAACGCGCCGTCGTCGGCGGTGAACGTGTTGCCGATGTTGGTGAACAGGTTGTTCTCCCCGGCGAACCAGAGCCCGAAGGTGGAGAACAGGTCGCCGGTGGTCTTCGTGGAGGCGATCACCAGCCACAGCAGCGGCAGCAGGAAGTAGGCGGCGGCCGCGAGCATCCCGATCGTGAGGATCGTGCTGCGCTTCGGGCGCGCCTTGCGCGCCTTCACGGGGGTGGCGCTCATGACCGGCTCCTGCGGTTGGTGGCGAGCATGAAGAGGTACGAGCCGGCCATGATGACGAAGCCGAGCACGAAGGACACGGCGGCCGCGTAGTTGTACTCCTGGCCGACGAACGCGAGGTTGTACGCGTAGAGGTTGGGGGTGTAGTCGGCGACGATGACGTTCGGCGCGAGCGTGCGCATGATGCTCGGCTCGTTGAACAGCTGGAAGCTGCCGATGACCGAGAAGACCATGCACAGCACGAGCGCGGGCCGCAGCAGCGGGATCTTGATCGACCACGCGGTGCGCCAGGGACCGGCCCCGTCGACCGCGGCCGCCTCGTACAGCTCCGTGGGGATCGCCCGCAGGGCCGCGTACAGCAGGATCATGTTGTAGCCGGTGAACTCCCACGTCACGATGTTCGCGATCGACCCGAGCATGAGGTCGCCGAGGAAGTCCGGCGCGGTCGCCCCGAGCTTGTCGGCGAGCTGCGCGATGGGCCCGAAGTCCGGCCCGTACAGGAAGCCCCACATGAGGGCGGCGACCACGCTCGGCACCGCGTAGGGCATGAAGATCGCCAGGCGCACGGTCTTGGACAGGCGCAGCAGCGCCGAGTCCAGGGCCAGCGCGAAGAACAGCGCCAGCGCCATCATGAGCGGCACCTGGATGAGGAAGAACAGGGCGACGCGGCCCAGTCCGGCGATGAGCTGCGGGTCGGTGAACGCCCGCGTGTAGTTCTCGAAGCCGACGAAGACGTTGCCGCCGATCATCTGCTCGCGGAAGAGGCTGAACCAGGCGGCGTAGGCGAGGGGGACGAGGAACATCGCCGTGAACGCGATCATGAACGGCGCGACGAACAGGTACCCGGTCTTCGCGAACCGCGGGCCCTTGCCTCCCTTGCCGCGCTTGGCGACCCGCCCGATGCGCGGCGCGATCGGCGCCTTGGAGGCGCTGTCGGTGGCGCTCATGAGCCCTCCTCGACGGTGAAGCCCTGGAACTCGGCGTACTCGGCGATGCGGTCCTGCCAGTCGCCGAGCGCGGCCACGGCGTCGCCGCCCTCGGCGATCGCGGTGCCGACGGTCGCGCCGTAGTCGGCCCGGACCTGGTCGTTGAACGGCGGCCACTGGAAGTCGGGGGAGACGGTGGCGCTGATCTGCGCGAACACCTCGTTGACCTTCTGGCCGCCGTAGAACTCCAGTTCCAGGCCGGTGAAGTCGGGGTCCTCCAGGAGGGCCTTGGTGGGCGGGAACAGGAACTGCTCGGTCGCCATCGCCTTGGTGCACTCGGGGTCGGTGTTGATGAACTGCGCGAACACCGCCGCCTGGATCGGGTGCTGCGTGATGTTGAAGACCCCGTTGGTGGACCCGCCCCAGTTCCCGGCGACCTCGTCGCCGGACTCCCACTGGGGGAGCGGGGCGGCCCGCCACTTGCCGCTCGTGGACGCGGCCGTGGACTGGAGGAACACCGGTCCCCATGCGGCCGTGAGCCATGTGGCGTACTTGCCGCGGTTCGCGGCCTGGTACCACTGGTCGGAGAAGTCCGGGTCGGTGGAGACGACGCCCTCGGCGGCGAGCCCGGCCCAGAACTCCGTGACCCGCTGCGCCGCTTCGGAGACGACGTCCACGTTGAGGACCGGGCCCTCGGACCCGGCGAACGGGTCGGCCCCGCCCTGCCACAGGGCCCCGGCGAAGAACGCGCCCTGGCTGGGCGGGAAGTTCGTCAGGTACACCTCCGGGTCCGCCTCGTGGAGCGCGCGGGCGGCCTCGGCGAACGCCTCCCACGTCTGCGGCACCTCGATGCCGTGCGCCTCGAAGATGTCGGCCCGGTACAGCATCCCCATCGGCCCGGTGTCCTGCGGGATCGCCCACACCTCGCCGTTCGCGCCGCTGACCTGCGCCCACACCCACTCGACGAACTGGTCCTCCAGCTCCCCGGCGCCGTAGGGCCGCAGGTCCAGGAGGTGGTCGGTGATGGTGAACGCGGGGACCATCTCGTACTCGATCTGCGCGACGTCGGGGGCGCCGCGCCCGGCGCGCAGCGCGGTGCGGATCTTCGCGTAGTGGCCCGCGCCCTGGGCCGCGTTCGTGACGTCCACTTTGATGTCCGGGTAGGCCTCCTCGAAGAGGGCGACCTGCTTCTCGATGCCGGGCACCCACGTCCAGAAGTCCAGTTCGGTGGGGGTGCGCATGGCCTCGTCGATCTCGGCCTGGCTGACGTGCGCGGGAGGTTCGACGGGCCGGCGGGCGCAGGCGCCGAACGCGAGCGGGCTCGCGGCCGCGGCGGCGAGCCCCGTCCTCCGTCTGAAGCGGGGTGTCATCGTGCGTCCTTTCCTGGCGCTCCGTTGCGCCGGTTCGGGGGCGGTGCGGTGGATCGGCGGACCGCGAGCAGGGGCGCGTCCGGGGGCGGGGGCGGCAGGGGCGCGCCGGTGGGCGCGCCCGGGAGGCGCCGCAGGAGGATGCCGAGACCGCGGATCGCGTCGGCCTCGAACTGCTGCCTGACCGTGGTCAGGGGCGGGGTGAGGTAGGCGGCGGCGGGGATGTCGTCGAAGCCGGTCACGCTGACCCGGCCCGGGACGTCCACGCCCGCTTCGGCGTAGGCCCGCATGAGCCCGATCGCCATGTCGTCGTTCGCGCAGGCCACGGCCGTCACCGCCGGGTCCTGGAGGAGCCGGAGCCCGGCCGCGTACCCGGACGCGGGGGTCCAGTCGCCCTCGATCGGCTCGGGCGCTTCGATGCCGTGCGCTTCGTGGGCGGCCCGCCAGCCGTCGGCGCGCTCGCGGGCGGCGAACCAGGACGCGGGCCCGGCGACGTGCCAGACGCGGGCGTGTCCGAGGTCGAGGAGGTGCTCGACCGCCTCGCGGGAGCCGTCGGCGTTGAACTCGCCGGTGAGGAGGTTCTCGGCCTGCGGGTGGGAGCGGCCGACGCTGTAGACCGGGACGTCCGGGTCGGTGCGCAGCTCCACGCCCTCGTCGATCGGTTCGGAGATGATGATCGCGTCCACGCCCTGGCTCAGGAGCCAGTCGACGGCGTCGCCGATCGAGTCGGGCTGGCCCTCGATCGTGTTGGCGACCATGACGGAGATCCCGGCGGCGCGGGTAGCGCGCTCTATCGCGACTTGGAGCGAGGCGGGGCCGTACAGGGCGGTGCCGAGCGCGACGACGCCGATGCGCCCGAAGCGGCCGGTGATGAGTGCCCGCGCGGCCGTGTTCGGGCGGAACCCCAGTTCCCGGGCGGCGCGCCGGACCTTCTCGCGGACCTCGTCGGAGACGTACCGCTCGTTGTTGACCACGCGCGAGACGGTCTTCTGCGAGACCCCGGCCAGGCGCGCCACGTCGGTCATGCCGGGCGGGCGGCGCCGTGCCGGGGTCCCGCCGGGGGGAGGCGCGAGGGGCATGAGAGGGGCTCCTGACCTGCTGTGACTACGTTGTCATGAAACCTACGTCACATTGTCGTCCCATGTCAAGACATCCGCGGCGAAAGCCCGAAACCCCCTCGAAACGCAGCCGGGGTACCGGCGTGCGGCCCGGGGCCGGAGCCCCGGGCCGCGCCCGCTACTGCGCCGCCCGCCCGCGCCGCGGCGGCGGCCCGAACACCGGGCGGTACTCCTCGAACTCGGTCGTGAACAGCGCCAGGCCCTCCGTCAGGCCCGGAAGGCGCCGCTCCACGCCGTGGACCGCCTCGGTCGGCATGAACCCCGACACGTACCCGGTGGTCTCGGTCGAGAACTGGCCCTTGATGTCCGCGCGGGCCTCCCCGAGCGTCTTCAGGACCGCGTTGCCGGCGCCCGCCGGGAACTCCACGTGGAACCGGTTGACCGGCTCGCACACCACCGTCCCCGACTCCTTGAGCATCACGTCGAGCAGGTACATCGTGGTGTCGCGGAAGTGCCCGGCCGTGCTCGTGCGCCCGATGTACCCGGTCGCGGTCAGCCACACCCGGCAGTCGGTGACCGCCCACCCGTACAGGCCGCGCCGCAGGTACGCGAACACGCCCTCCTCGACGGCGTTGCGCAGCGCCCGCGTCAGCGAGCCCCGCTCCACTTCGAGCCCGTAGTGCAGGCCCGAGCCGGGCTCGCCCGGCTCCAGGCGCAGCCCCACCGTCGCGACGTTCGTCGTCTGCTGCCACGGGCCCATCTCGTGCAGCGCCGACGCGGCCTTGACGGGCCGCTCGACGTGGATCGCGCGGGTCTCCTCGAACTCGACGCCGATCCCGAACTCCTCGTCCAGGAGCGACGCCACGACCTCCTTCTGCACCTCCCCGTACAGGCGCACCGCCATCTCCTCGGACAGCTCGTCCAGGTGCGGGTCCACGAGCGGGTCCCGCTCGGCGAGGCTCAGGAGCGCCCGGTTGAGCGGGACGCGGTCGTTCGGGTCCGCCGGGCGCACCACGGTCTCCAGCGTCGGCGGCGTGAACAGGCCCCCGGTCGCCAGGCCGTCAGGGGAACCGATGACGTCCCCGATGCGGATGTCGCTCAGGCCCTTGACCTTCGCGATCGAACCCGGCCCGGCCTCGCCAGGGACGGTCACCGTGCCGTGGTCGAAGACCTCCACGCCGGTCACCTTGCCCTCGTGGGACTCGACCGCGCCGTACTCGCCGCGCCGGTACGCCGTCAGCGCGTCCCGCGGCGCGATCCGGCCCGCGCGCATCCGCACGTACGCGACCTTCTGGTTCACGTGCTCGACCTTGAACACCGTGCCGCGCGGCTCGGCGTCCGGATCGCCTTGGGGGACCGGCAGGTACCGGCGGACGCCCTCGGTCAGCGCGGCCACCCCGGCGCCGGTCACCGCCGAACCGAAGTACACCGGGTGCGCCCGGCCCGCGCGGACCTGCGCGGCCAGTTCCCGGTCGTAGTCGAGCGAGCCGGGGTCGTCCAGGTACGCGGCGAGGAACTCGTCCGAGCCCGCCGACAGGAGGTCGGCGGCCCGGTCCGCGAAATCGCGGTCCCCGAAACGGAACGGGACGGCTTCGGCCCCGCCGGTGCCGATCGCCCGCACCGTCCCCATCGGGAGCAGGTTCGGGCTGAGCATCGAGGCGAGGTCGCCGAGCAGGTCCGCCTCGCGGGCACCGCGACGGTCGACCTTGTTGACGAACAGGAGCGTCGGCACGCCGAGCCGCTCCAGCGTGCGGAACAGGACCCGGGTCTGGGCCTGCACGCCCTCGACCGCGGAGACCACCAGGACCGCGCCGTCGAGCACGCGCAGCGCGCGCTCCACCTCGGCGATGAAGTCCGTGTGCCCCGGCGTGTCGATGAGGTTGACGGTGGTGTCGCCCAAGCGGAACGCGACGACGGCCGACTGGATCGTGATCCCGCGGCGGCGCTCCAGCTCCATCGAGTCGGTCTGCGTGCTGCCGGAGTCGACGCTCCCGACGCGGTCGATGATCCCCGCGTCGAACAGCAGCCGCTCGGTCAGGCTGGTCTTACCGGCGTCGACATGGGCGAGAATCCCCAGATTCAGAAATGACAAGGACAGTCCTCAGAGCAGAGTTCGGCTGGATTCGCTGGGTGAACTCCGAAGTCCGGCGCATGTCGGACCCCTCTCTGCATCGTTTCGGACTGGACACCGGCGACGCTAGACCCGCCCAGGGGAAGCCGCAACCGCTTTTCGGGACGGGCGCACCCGGGTTAGGCTCCGCACCATGGGCACGAGCGACACCATCCAGTCCGCACTGGCCGCAGACGACGTCGCGGCCGTCAACCGACTCACCGGGTCGTGGCTCGACGCCCGCGTCCCGCTGCCCGTCATGTCCGGGTTCGGGGTGTGGCCGCTGCTCGCGGTCCTCGCCACCGGCGCGAGCGGCATGACCCGCTCAGAACTCCTCACCGCCGCCGGGCTCACGATCGAACGCGCCGCCGAAGTTCCTGCGGCCCTGGGCGACGCACTGCGCTCGTCCGATTCGATCCGCCTCGCCCTCGCCGTCTGGGCCGGATCTCGCGTCACCCTCGACCCCGACTGGACCGCCGGGCTCCCCGCCGACGCCGTCGGCTCCCTCACCGGCGACGCCGCCGCCGACAAGGCCGCGCTCGACGCCTGGGCCTCCCGCTCCACCGGCGGCCTCATCGACCGGATGCCGCTCGACTTCGCCCGCCCCATCGACCTCGTCCTCGCCAGCGCCCTCTCAGTGCGCACCACCTGGGCCACGCCCTTCACCGACTCGCGCCGCTCCTTCAAGACCGGCCCGTGGGCCCGCCTCGGCCAGTGCCGCGGCCTCGCCGCGACCCTCGACGCGGGCCTGCTGCGCGTCGGCGACCACCTGTCGATGCTCACCGTCCCCGGCGACGGCGACATCGACGTCATCCTCGGCCTCGGCCCCGAAGGCCGCGCCCCCGGCCTCGTCGTCGCCTCGCTCCTCGCCACCGCCGCGAACCCCGCGCGCACCCGGCCCGCCGCCGACCTCACCGTCGGCGACCGCGCCATCGGCGTCGAGGTCACCGAGCACCGCGCCGCCCGGCCCCAGACCCGCCCCGAAGTCGACGTCCAGACCGTCCGCTTCGACGTCTCCTCCGACCTCGACCTCCTCGAAGCCGCCCGCACCCTCGGCCTCGCCACCGCCTCCGACGAGGCCCGCGCCCGCTTCGACCGCCTCGCCGCCGAACCCACCTTCGTCAGCCAGGCCCGCCAGACCTGCCGGGCCGTCTTCAGCGCCACCGGCTTCGAGGCCGCCGCCGTCACCGCCGTCGCGATGACCCGCGCCGCCGGCGTCCCCCGCCTCGACCACCGCCACGTCCGCGTCGGCCTGCGCTTCGACCGGCCCTTCGCCTTCCTCGTCCGCCACCGCCCCACCGGACTCGTCCTCTTCGCAGGCTGGGTCGCCGAACCGGAGACCGCATGACCACCGCACTGCACGACGCCCTCAGCCCCGCCGACGTCGCCGCCGCGAACGTCCTCACCAGGCGCTGGCTCGCCTCCCGCAAGGAGATCCCCGCGGCCGCATCGGGACTCGGCGTCTGGCCGCTCCTCGCGATGCTCGCGGGCGGCGCGATCGGCAAGACCCACAAGGAACTCCTGCGCGCCGTCGGCCTCGACGCCGCCCGCGCCGCGGCCCTGCCCCGCCGCCTCCTCGACGGCGCCCGCGCCGTCGAAGGCCTCAACCTCGCCCTCGGCGTGTGGGCCGGACCCGAGGTCGTCCTCGACCCCGACTGGACCGCGTCCCTCCCCGACGCCGCCATCGGCTCACTCACCGGCGACACCGCCGCCGACAAGGACGCACTCGACGCCTGGGCCGCCGCGAACACCGACGGCATCATCGACGCCATGCCCGTCGAACTCGACGGCCCCGTCCCCATCGAACTGCTCCTCGCCAGCGCGCTCCTCGTGCGCACCGACTGGGCCACCCCGTTCGCGGAGGCCTCGCACTGGCCCTTCGCCGCCGGCCCCTGGTCCGGCCTGGACCGGCCCCGCGTCCTGCGCGCCACCTACAACGAGGACGTCCTGCGCTGCACCGACCGCGCCACGGTCCTCACCGTCCGCGGCCGCGGCGACATCGACGTCCTCCTGGGCCTGGGCCCCGAGGGCCGCGCGCCCCACCAGACCACCGGCGCCCTCTTCGACGCCGTCGACCCCGCCTGGGGCCGCTCCGCCACCGCGCTCGCCGTCGGGGAGCACGCGATCGGCGTGCAGGTCAGCGAGTACATGGGCGCCTACCCGCAGACCCGGCCCGAGATCGGCGCGACCACCGTCGCCTTCGACCTCACCGCCGACCTCGACCTCATCGGCGACGCCGAGGCCCTCGGCCTCACCCTCGCCGCGCACCGCAGGCGCGCCCAGTTCGAGCGCCTCGCCGCCCGCAGGCTCTACGTCTCCCAGGCCCGGCAGACCTGCACGGCCCGCTTCGGCGCCACCGGCTTCGAGGCCGCCGCCGTCACCGCGATGGGCATGGGGGCGTTCACCGGCGCCCCGCCGGTCCTCGAACACCGCCACGTGCGCGCCGACGTCGTCTTCGACCGGCCCTTCGCCTACCTCGCCGTCCACCGCCCGACCGGGCTGGTGCTCGTCGCGGGCTGGGTCGCGGCCCCCGCGCTCGCCCCGTAGGAGCCGCTCAGTCCCCCTGCCACGCGTGCCACAGGCCCGCGTAGATCCTGCCCGCCGCCAGCAGCTCGTCGTGCGTGCCCGCCTCCGCGATCCGCCCGTCCTCCACGACCGCGATCCGGTCCGCCGAGCGCGCGGCCTGGAGCTGGTGCGCGATCGCGATGACCGTGCGGCCCGCGAGCGCCGCCGCCAGCGACGCCTCGACGCGGCCCGCGCTGGCGGGGTCGATCCCGGCCGTCGCCTCGTCGAGGATGACGATGTCGGGGTCGGCGATGACCACGCGCGCGAGCGCGATCTGCTGCGCCTCAGCGGTGGTGAGCTTGCGGTGCTCGGGACCGAGGACCGTGTCCAGGCCCTCGTCCAGGGCCCAGCGGGCGTCCACGCGCCGCAGCGCGTCCTCCAACCGGTCGTCCCCGGCCTCGGGCGCGGCGAGGATCAGGTTGTCGCGCAGGGAGGCCGTGAACACGTAGTGCTCCTGGGTCACCAGGACCACGCGCCGCCGCAGCTCCTCCACGCCGATGTCGTACACCGGGACGCCGCCGAGCGTCGCGGTCCCCGTACGCGGCCGGTCGATCCCGGCGAGGAGCCGCGCGATCGTCGACTTCCCGGCCCCGGAGGGCCCGACCACGACGAGGCGCTCGCCAGGCGCGGGGTGCAGGCTCAGACCGTGCAGCACGTCGGGGCCGTCGCCGTACCCGAACGTCACGCCGTCCATGCGCAGGTCGGCGCCCTCGGGCCGGGCCTCGCGCGGCTCGGCGGGCACGAGGTTGACGCCCTCGATGCGCGCGAGCGCGGCCGCGCCCTGCTGGAACTCGCCGAGCTGGGTCATGACCCCGTTGGTGGGGTTGGCGATCCGCACGGTCACGGTGATCGCGGCGATGGCCGTGCCGAGCGTCAGGCCGCCCTGGAAGTACCAGATCCCGGCGGCGAGGGTCACCAGCACCAGCTGGCCGCGGTTGATCATGAGCAGCAGGGTGAAGAAGCTCGTCTGGAGCTTCACGACCCGCAGCATCCGGTCCATCATCGCCTGCCCGCGGCCGTACCCGAGGGCCCGCCGCTCCTCTTGCAGCGCAAGCGACTCGACCGTGCGCGCTCCGGCCCCGGAGGCGCTGACGGTCTCGGCGGCCTCGCTCATCGCGGCCCGCTGCTCCAGGAACGCGGGCGCGGCCCGGCGCAGGTAGCGGCGCGCGGCCAGGTACAGCGGCGGCACCGTCACCAGCGCCACCAGGCCCAGCAGCGGGCTCGCGACGAACGTCGCCACGTACAGGACCACCACCTCGATGACGAGGGTCGCCACGGTCGGCCCGTTGTCGCGCAGCATGTCGGCGACGACGTTCACGTCCGACGCGGTCCGCGTCCCCAGGTCCCCGCGCCCGGCCCGCTCGACCTGCACCAGCGGCAGCGCCAGGACCCGCTCCACGACCGACTCGCGCAGCCGCGCGGCCGCCCGCTCGCCGAACCGGTACCCCGAGAGGCGCCCGAGGCGGCTGAGCACGAACTGGACGCACACGCACGCGAGGATCACCGCGCACACGAGGTTCACCCGCTCGCCGCTCCAGCCCGCGCCGATGCCGTCCACGACCTTCCCGAGGAGGATCGGCACGGACACGCTGAACGCGGCCGCGAAGAAGTACAGCAGCAGGACCGCCGAGGCCCGGCCCGGGTCGGCGGCCAGGAGCCGCCCCACGGCCCGGCGGACCTCCGCGGGCCCGGCGACCGGCAGGCGGTCCTGCGCCGGGGCTGTTGCCATGGTGCTCATGTGTTCTCCTGGGGGCCGCGTCAGTCGACGCTGTGGGAGGCGAGGCGGCGGTACGCGGGCTCGGCGAGGAGCTCCGCGTGCGCGCCGGAGGCGTGGACTTTCCCGTCGACCATCCACACCGCGAGGTCGGCGTGCGCGAGCCACAGCGGCGACGCGGTGACCACGAGCGTGGCCCGCCCGGCGCGGGCCGCGGCGACGCGCGCGGCGATGAGCGACTCGGTGTGGGCGTCCACGGCCGACGTCGGCTCGACGGCGAGCAGCGTCTCCGGTTCGGCCGCGAGGGCCCTGGCGAGGCGCAGGCGCTGGCGCTGGCCGCCGGAGAGGTTCCGGCCGCCCTCCTCGACGGGCCGGTCCATGCCGAGCGAGGCCACGTCGTCGGCGCACGCGGCCGTGATCGCCTGCCGCGCTTGGGCTTCGGGGACGCGCATGGTGGAGGCGAGCGTCCCGGTGAACAGGTGGTCCTCGTCGGTGAGGAGCATGATCCGGGCCCTGACCTCGGCGAGCGGGTACGACTCGACGGGCTCCCCGCCCCACAGGGCCCCGGAGTCGCGGTAGCGGGCGAGGCGCTCGCACGCCTCGGCGGCGTGCGCGGTCTCGGCGGTGACGACCACCGTCAGGCCCGAGAGCGGCACGGCCAGACCGGAGTCGGGGTCGCGCAGCTCGCCGCGGCCGTCCCGTGCGGCGCCGTCGTCGGCGAGGTCGGGCCCGATGTTGAGGACCCGCACGATCCGCTTGGCCGCCACCCAGGCGGCGACGAGGTACTGGGAGGTGCCCACGAAGTTCCCCGAGACGGCGATGAAGATCGTGGCGAAGCTGAACGCCGCGGCCAGGCCGCCGATGGTGATCTGCCCGTCGGCGGCGAGCGTCGCCCCGACCCAGGTGATGACCGCGACGAACACGATCGGCATCGAGTGGCGCAGCGCGTGGATCCACGAGCTCGGCCCGGCGACCTCGTACCCCTTGCGGCGCAGCGCGGTCGAGCGCTCCCGGTACCGGGCCGCGAACAGCACGTCCCCGCCGATGCCGCGCAGGACCCGCAGGCCCCCGACGATGTCGGCGGCGTGCGCGGACAGGTCCCCGATGCGGGCCCGGTAGTCCGACTGGCGCGACTGGAGGCGCCCGAGCAGGGGCCCGGCGATGAGCGCGGTGATGAAGCTGCCGCTGATGAGGACCGTCCCGAGCAGCGGGTGGATCGACCACACCAGCGCCGACCCGACGAGGAACATCACGAGGGTGTTGAAGAAGAACCCGGCGTCGCTGACCGCGCGGGCCGCGCGCCTGGCGTCCTCGCTCGGCAGGTTGAGCAGCTCCCCGGCCGAGACGCGGTCGCGCACGGCCGTCCCGGCCCGGTTCAGGTGGTCGGTCAGGTCGCGCACGAGCGCCCGCTGGTTCCGGGCCTCGACGGTGGAGAACTGCCGGAACCCGTTGGCCCACAGGATGGGCTGGGCCACGACCAGGGCCGCGGCGGCGACCAGCCACATGGCGAAGTCCGCGGCCGAGCGGGCGATGAGGCCGTCGTCGACGATCTTCCCGACGATCCACAGCTGCGGCATCGACGCGCAGGAGGCTCCCGCGTAGAAGAGGAACCCGAGGACCAGGCGCGTCCGGTTCGGCCGCGCCTGCCCGAGGAGGAGCCGCAGGGGTGTCAGCGGCGGGGGAGCTGGGGGCATGGGACCGAAGCTTACCTGCCGACCGGCTGTCGCGGCTCCTCCAATTCCGCTCGCCGGGACCGCCCCGGAACCGCCCGGTTTGGGCGCGGAGCCCGCTGGGAACCCACGCTCCAACATCGACCCCCGATGTGGACTATGTGGAAGGATCGGTCATGCCCTACGTCGCCTCACGTCACAACTCCCTGATCGCACACGTCATCACGATCGTGTTCGGCCTCATCGCCCTGATCATCCTGCTGCACTTGGCGTTCGTGCTCCTGGAGGCGAACACCGCGAACCCGCTGGTCGCGTTCTTCGCCGACCTCGCGAACTGGTTCTCGTGGCTGTTCCGCGACATGTTCACCGTCGACGACCCCAAGGTCCGCGCGGTCGTCAACTACGGCCTCGCCGCCCTCGTCTACCTGCTCATCGGCGGCGCCATCGCGGGCGCCGGCCGCCGCTGGGCCCACGACTGATCCGCCGCGCCTGTCGGTGCGGTGCCCTAGGGTCGTCACATGACCGAGAACTGGCCTGTGGCGATCCTGGGGCAACTGGAGTTCTACTGGGACTTCCACCTGCGGCCCCGCCTTGAGGGGCTCACCGACGACGAGTACTTCTGGGAGCCGGTCGACGGCTGCTGGTCCCTGCGGCCCGGCCCCGACGGCTCCCTGCGCATGGAGCAGGAGTACCCCGCCCCCGAGCCCCCGCCGTTCACCACGATCGCCTGGCGCATGACCCACATCAGCCGCGACATCTTCGGCATCCGCGCCCGCGCCCTCTTCGGCCCCCACGAGGGCCTCGACGACGCCGACATGTTCGACCAGCGCCTCTGGCCCGAACCCCTCCCCGCCACCGCCGCGGACGCCGTCGCCACCCTCGAACGCGCCTACACCCACTGGCACGACGCCGTCGCCGCCCTCACCCCCGCCCAGTTCGCCGCCCCCCTCGGCCCCAAAGCAGGCGAATACGCCGCCGACCCCATCGGCGCCCTCGTCCTCCACCTCAACCGCGAGACCATGGCCCACGGAGCAGAGATCTCCCTCATCCGGGACCTCTACCGCGACCAGCACGTGAGCAGGGGATAAAGGTTTGCTACCGGGTGATACCACGAGGTAGCATCGACCTATGGCCATGACGCTGCGACTCACCGAAGCCGACGACCGCCTGCTCACCGAGCGGGCGGCGAAGGAGCACCGCTCCAAGCACGACCTCGTGGTCGAGGCGCTCCACGTCTACCTGACCGAGCGCCAGCAGCGCTTCGACGCGTTGCTGGCCGAGACGCTGGACGAGGACCGCGAGCTCCTCGATCGGCTCGCCAAGTGACCGACTACCTGGAACTCGACGACCTGATCAAGATCGCCGTGGCCGTCACCGGGCACGAGCCGCCGCCGGTGCGCGACTGGGGCCTGCTCGAATCCTCGCTGGCCCGCCCGCAGGCGGCGGTGTTCGGCACCGAGGCGTACCCGACGCTGCACCAGAAGGCCGCCGCGCTGCTCCATTCGCTCGCGCGCAACCACGCGCTCCTCGACGGCAACAAGCGCCTCGCCTACGTCGCGGCGAAGATGTTCCTCGGCCTCAACGGCCAGCGCCTCCGGGTGCCGAGCCCCGAGGAGGCCGACGTGTACATCCGCGAGATCGCCCAGGGCGACCACGAGGTCCCCGAGATCGCGGCGACCCTGGAGAAATGGACCACCCCGATCAAATGACCGAACACGAAGGGCCCGAGCGGTTGTCGCTCGGGCCCTTCGCGGTCGTCGTCAGTCGGCGTCTCGCATTCGCAGGAGTTTGCGGGCCTCGACCGTGGTGATGGCGGGGCGTTGGGCGAGGGCGGCGGCCGCTGCGGCGCGGGCGACGAGCTGGTCGTTGCCGGTGACCGGTTCGCGGCGGGCGTAGGAGGTGGTGTCCTCCATGCCGACGCGGAGGTGGCCGCCGTGGGCGAGGGACGCGAACATGACCGGGAGGGTCGTGCGGCCGATGCCGGTGGCGGAGAACGTGGTCCCCTCCGGCAGGTAGCGGCGCACGCCCTCGGCGAACGCCGACACCGTGGAGGCGTCGCCCGCGGCGCCGCCGGGGACGCCCAGGACGAAGTCCACGTGGACGTGGTCGCCGAACGGCAGCCCGTGCCGGTCGAGCAGGCGCTCCAGGGACGCGAGGTGCCCCAGGTCGAACAGCTCGTACTCGGGGACGACGGCCAACTCCCGCATCCGCTCGTGGAGGCGCACCACGAACTCCCAGCGGTTGGTGAACACGTCGTCGCCGAAGTTCACGGTGCCCATCGTGCACGAGGCCATGTCCGGTTCGGCGTCGAGGACCGCGAGGCGGGCCTCCTCGCCGTCCCGGACCGAGCCGCCCGTCGACAGCTGCACGATGAGGTCCGTGGACTCCCGCAGGGCCGCGACGGCATCGCGCAGGCGCACCGGGTCGAGCGTGGGCTTCGCGTCGTCGTCGCGCAGATGCACGTGGACGATCGACGCCCCCGCCGCCTCGCACTTCACCGCCGTGTCGACCAGCTCGTCGAGCGTCACCGGCAGGACCGGGACCTCGGCCTTGTCGACCTCGGCCCCGGTGGGCGCCACCGTGATGAGCGTCCCGCTCATCCGACCTCCGCCGCCTCGCCCTGGCGGGCCGCGGCCTGGCGCGAGCGCACCGCGGCCGCGTTCCCGGCCTCTTTCACCTCGCGCGGGGCGTGCATGTTCGCCCACCACTGCTGCCCGGCCTTGGGGAGCGTGTCGATCGGGTCGTAGAACGGGTACCGGCGCGTCAGCGCGTCGGGGTCGTCGGCCTCCAGGGACGTGCGGTAGTTCTTCGTCCAGTACGAGATCCCCAGCTCCCGGTCGTACTCCGAGAGCTGGTGGACCCAGCGCTTGCCGACCATCGGCACGTCGCAGATGATCCGCGGCGTCGCGTACCCCGGCAGGTACCCCATGATCGCGGTCTGGAGGTCCTGCGCCTGCGCGACGGAGGTCCGCCAGTGCTCGGCGTTGGGGATCATGTCGCACATGTAGAAGTAGTACGGCAGGATGTTCGCCTCGCCCTGGAGCGCGAAGCACAGGTCGAGCAGGTCGGCCTGGGTGTCGTTGACGCCGCGCATGAGCACGCCCTGGTTGCGCACGTCGCGCACGCCCGCGTCGAGCATCGCCGCCGCCGCGCGCGCCACCGTCGGGGTCACCGAGTTGGCGTGGTTGACGTGGGTGTGGATCGCCAGGTTCACGCCCTGCCCGGCCGCGCGCTTGGCGACGCGCGCCATGCCCTCGACGACCTCGTCCTGGAGCCAGTGCTGCGGCAGCCCCATGAGCGCCTTGGTGGCCAGGCGGATGTCGCGGATCGTCTCGACGTCCAGGAGCCGGTCGAGGAACCGCTCCAGCTGCTTCCACGGCAGGTTCGCGACGTCGCCGCCGGAGACCACGACGTCGCGCACCCCCGGGTGGGTCTGGAGGTATTCGAGGATCGCCGACTGCCGGTCGACCGGCTTCAGCGACAGCTTCCGCTTGTCCACCGTGGGCGTCGAGTTGCCCACCAGGTCCATGCGGGTGCAGTGCCCGCAGTACTGCGGGCACGTCGACAGGAGCTCGGCGAGCACCTTCGTGGGGTAGCGGTGCGTCAGGCCCTCGACGGCCCACATGTCGTGCTCGTGCAGCGAGTCGCGCGCCGCGAAGGGGTGGGAGGGCCAGTCCGCGTGCCGGTCCGAGGCCACCGGCAGCATGTACCGGCGCACCGGGTCGGCGTAGAACGCGTCCGTCCACGAGCCCGGCGCGGTCTCCTCGACCCCCGGGACCATCGTGTTGAGCATCTGCGGCGGCAGGAGCATCGACATCGTCGCCGAGTGCGCGATGTCCGACTCCAGGTCCTCGTAGAACGACTCGTGCAGCCGGTCGCCCATGAGCGCCCGCAGCTGCTTCACGTTCTTCACGCAGTGCACGCGCTGCCACTGCGCCGAGGCCCAGTCCGCCTCGGTCACGTCCGTCCAGCCGGGGAACCGCGTCCAGTCGGGCTCGACCAGCTCACGCCGCCGGTACTGGTAAGGCTGTTCGATCACGACGGGCAGCTCTGCCTCGTATGGTCGATCGGCCACGTTCTCACCTCCATGCCCGGGATGTTCGGCCCGGGGAAACGTCGCGGGCGGGGGTAGACCGCCTTGTGACGAGGATAACCTTCCGTTACAGTTGCTCGCTAGGTCTCGCATATTGAGATTCGATCAACTCCCGTTACGAGAAAGGGCGGCAACGATGTCGACAGGCTCACCGGTCGGATCGCACCGGGTCGTCAGCCCCGCCGGAGCACTGCCACAAGCGGCCGACCGGCTCGACCCGAACCCCGAGATCGCCGACGACGAGGTCCGCGTCAGCGTCGAGCGACTCAACCTCGACGCCGCCTCCTACCGGCAGCTCCGTACCAAGCACGGCGGCGACGGCGCCGCCGTCCGAGACGAGGTCCTCGCCATCGTCGAGGCCCGCGGCAAGATGCAGAACCCCGTCACCGGCTCCGGCGGCATGCTCATCGGCACCGTCGACGCCGTCGGCCCCCGCTCCCCGCTCGGCCTCAAAGTCGGCCAGAAGATCGCCACCCTCGTCTCCCTCACCCTCACCCCGCTGCGCATCACTGATCGTCTGGAGCGCTGGGACGGCAGTTCCGAGCAGGTCCCCGCAGCGGGCACCGCCATCCTCTTCGGCCGCTCCATCGCCGCCCCGATCCCCGACGACCTCCCCGAGGAGCTCGCGCTCGCCGTCTTCGACGTCTGCGGCGCCCCCGCCCTCGTCCGCCGCGTCGTCTCCCGCCGCTACCACTCCGGCCCCACCGTCGCCGTCCTCGGCGCCGCGGGCAAGTCCGGTTCCCTCTCCCTCGCCGCCGCCAAGGACGCCCGCGCCGCCGACGTCCTCGCCGTCGTCCGCGACCAGGACGAGGCCGACCGCGTCGACAAGCTCGGCATCGCCGACCGGGTCGCCGTCGCCGACGCCACCGACCCCCTCGGCCTCGCCGCCGCCGTCAACGACGCGCTGCGCGGCCGCGGCGCCGACGTCACCGTCGTCTGCGTCGACGTGCCCGGCTGCGAGCACGGCGCGATCCTCTCCACCGCCACCGGCGGCACCGTCGTCTTCTTCTCCATGGCCACCTCCTTCCCCCAGGCCGCCCTCGGCGCCGAAGGACTCGCCGCCGACGTCGAGATGCTCATCGGCAACGGCTACACCCCCGGCCACGCCGACTACGCCCTCCAGCTCCTCGACCGCCATCCCGGCCTCAGAGCGCTCTTCGACGACCGCGTCGCCGGGCGGCACTGACATGACCGGACCGCTCCTGCCGCTGGACGCCGACCTCGTCGCCCGCGCCCGCGCCCTCGCCGCCAAGGCCGCCCAACCCGTGGTCGACCTGGCCCGCAGCCACACCACCGTCTCCGTCGAACGCGCCACCCTCCGCCTCGCCGGGCTCACCGGCGCCGACCCCGACGGCATCCCCTGGGTCAACCGCCTCGCCGACGCCGTCCATGACCAGGTCGGCATCGAGCACGGCATCGCCCTCCCGGTCTTCCACGCCCTCAAGGACTTCCCGGACCTCGAACGCCTCGCCCACGCCGCCGCGGCCGACGGCGTCCGCTTCGAGCTCCCGAAGGACCGCGCCGCGCAAGCCGCCAGCGACCGCGCGAGCGCCGCCGTCGGCCAGGGCTTCGACCGCATCGACGCCTCCCGCGCCCGCCGCAGCCAGCTCGTCGGCGAGATCGGCGACCCGCCTCAGCGTCCCTGGATCTACCTCATCGTCGCCACCGGCGACATCTACGAGGACATCCCGCAGGCCCAGGCCGCCGCCAAAGCCGGAGCCGACGTCATCGCCGTCATCCGCTCCACCGGCCAGTCCCTCCTCGACTACGTCCCCGAAGGCGCCACCCGCGAGGGCTTCGCCGGGACCTACGCCACCGGCGAGAACTTCCGGCTCATGCGCGCGGCCCTCGACGAGACTTCCCGCGAGGTCGGCCGCTACATCCGCCTCACCAACTACGCGTCCGGGCTCTGCATGCCCGAGATCGCCGCGCTGGCGGGCATGCACCGGCTCGACATGATGCTCAACGACTCGATGTACGGCATCCTGTTCCGCGACATCAACCCGATCCGGACCTTCGTGGACCAGCGCTTCAGCCGCCAGGTCCACGCCCGCGCCGGGATCATCATCAACACCGGCGAGGACAACTACCTGACGACGGCCGACGCGGTCGAGGCCGCGCACACCGTCACCGTCTCGCAGCTGCTCAACGAGCGCTTCGCCCACGAGGCCGGGCTCCCCGACGAGCTGCTGGGCCTCGGGCACGCCTTCGAGATCAACCCCGAAGTGCCCGAGTCGTTCCGGCTCGAACTCGCGCACGCGCTCCTGGCCCGCCAGCTGTTCCCCGACGCGCCGCTGAAGTGGATGCCGCCGACCAAGCACATGACCGGCGACGTCTTCCGCGGCAACCTCCTCGACGGGTTCTTCAACCTCGCCGGGGTCATGACCGGGCAGTCGATCCTCTTGGTGGGCATGATGACCGAAGCGGTCGTCACCCCCTGGCTCTCCGACCGCGACATCGCGCTCCAGAACGTCAGGTACGTCCTGAGCGCCTGCGCCGGGCTCGCCGAGGACTTCCACCCGCCCGCCGACGGGTTCATCGCGAACCGCGCGAACCACGTCCTCGGCGAGGCCGTGGACCTCCTCGGGAAGATCGTGGACGACGGCCTGCTCAACGCCATCGCCGACGGCACCTTCGGCATCATGAAGCGCCCCGCCGACGGCGGGCGCGGCCTCGACGGCGTCGCCGAGCGCGCCGAAGGCTACTGGAACCCCGCCGCGGAGCTCTTGGACGGAGGCACCGAATGAGCCGCATCGTGCGCCCCTACGGCGACACCACCGGCGACGGCATGGTGCAGATGTCCTTCACCCTGCCCGTCCCGCACGACAAGCGCGCCGAGGGCGCGGCCCTCCAGCTCGCCGCGAAGATGGGCCTCGACGGCGCGATGCTCGTGCACGCCAAGCCCATCGGCGAGAACTACACGTTCTTCGTCGTCTACGGCGCGACCACGCACCTGGTCAACCTCGACGAGGTCAAGGTGGTCGAGCGCGACTACCCGCACTTCAGCCCCAAGGAGGTCAACGACGCGGTCCGCGAGAAGCTCGGCCGCAAGCTCACTGTCGTGGGCGCGTGCATCGGCACCGACGCGCACACCGTCGGCATCGACGCGATCCTCAACATCAAGGGCGTCGCGGGGGAGAAGGGCCTGGAGTACTACCGCGAGCTGCGCGTGGTCAACCTCGGCGCGCAGGTCGCCGTCCCCGACCTCGTCAACCGCGCCGTGGACGAGGGCGCCGACGCGGTCCTGGTGAGCCAGGTCGTCACCCAGAAGGACGCCCACCTGCACAACACCCGAGAGATGTCGGCCGCGTTCCGCGAGGCCCTGCCGCCGGGCAAGCGGCCGCTCCTGGTCGTCGGCGGCCCCCGCTTCGACGAGAACTCCGCCGCCGACCTCGGCGTCGACCGGATCTTCACCCGGGGCACCATGCCCTCCGACGTCGCCTCGTTCCTCGTCCACCGACTCGTCTTCGCAAGAGAGGCCGCCGAATGACCGCGGACCACAACGGCACCAAGGTGACCCACCGCCGCTACATCCCCTACTCGCACGCGCACTACGGCGGGAACCTCGTGGACGGCGCGTACGGGCTCGGCATGTTCGGCGACGTCGCCACCGAGCTGTGCATCCTCACCGACGGCGACGAGGGCCTGTTCGCGTCCTACTCCGACGTGCAGTTCCAGGCACCCGTGCGGGCCGGGGACGTCGTGGAGGCCACCGCGGTGGTCGTGCGCACCGGAAAGCGCAGCCGCACCGTGGAGTTCACGCTCACCGTGGTCTGCCGCGCCGACCCCGAGCGCGGCGACTCCGCCGCGGTCGTCCTCGACGAGCCCATCACCGCCACCACCGCCACGGGCACCGTGGTGGTCCCTTAAGGAGCACGTTCCGTGACGGCTGTGATCGTCTGCGCCGACGTCGGCTCGACCTACACCAAGGCCGCCGCCGTCGACGCGGACTCCGGCGCGCTCCTGGGCGCCGCCTCGCACCCGACGACCCTCGGCACCGACGTCATGGACGGCCTCCGCATCGCCGTCGCCGCGGCGGTCCCCAAGGGCGCCAGTGTGATCGACACGCTCGTGTGCTCCTCCGCGGGCGGCGGCCTGCGGCTGGCCGTCATCGGCAACGAGCCGCTGGTGACCGCCCGCGCCGCCTACCGGGCCGGGCTCAGCGCGGGCGCGCGCGTCGTGGACGTGCGGGCCGGGAGCCTCACCGCGGGGGACTTCGCGGCCCTCGGCGCCTCCCGCCCCGACGTGGTCCTCCTCGCGGGCGGCACCGACGGCGGCGACGAGACCGCGCTCCGCGCCCACGCCGAGGACCTCGCCGACTCCGGCCTGCGCATCCCGGTCGTCCTGGCGGGCAACGCGAACGCCGCCCCCGACGTGACCGCGCTCCTCGAAGCCGCGGGCATCCCCGTGACCGCGGTCGGGAACGTCCTGCCGCGCATCGGGACCCTCAACCCCGTGCCCGCCCGCACCGCGCTCCGCGAGGTCTTCCTGCGCCACGTCATCGCCGGGAAGCACCTCTCGGCCAGCGCCGACTTCACCGCCATGGTCAAAGCCGCCACCCCCGACGCGGTGCTCACCGGCGTGGAGCTCCTCGCCGAGCGCACCGGCGACCTCCTCGTCGTGGACGTCGGCGGCGCGACCACCGACGTCTACTCCGTGCTCACCCCCGACGCCGAGCTCCAGGGCCCGCGCGCCGAGGTCGCCGGGACCGCTTGGCGCTCAAGGACCGTCGAAGGGGACCTCGGGGTCCGCCACACCGCCGTCGGCGTCAGTGAGGCCGCCGAGGAGGAGGACCTGGCGACCGACTGGGACCTCCCCGACGCCGCGCGCAGGCGCGGCGCCGACCCCGGCCTCCGCGCCGAGACCGACCGCGAACGGGCCTTCGACCGGGAGTTGAGCGCCCTCGCCGCGCGCGTCGCGGTCCGCCGCCACGCCCGCGGCGAGCGCATCGGCGGCCCCACCGAGCCGCTTCGCGGCGGAAAGGACCTCGCGGCCGTGGGCCTCGTGGTCGGCTCCGGCGGCGTCCTGCGCCGCAACCCCGAGGCGGCCGGGTGGCTGCGCGAGGCCGTCGGCGGCGACACCTCCGGGGGCGTGCGCCCGCCGAAGGACGCGCGGTTCACCGTGGACGCCGACTACCGGCTGGCCCCGGCGGGTCTCCTTGCGGCCCAAGGCCGCCGCGACCTCGCCGTCCATCTCCTCGCGGGGATCTGACCGACCGAATCGGACGGCGGGTGCAACCGTTCGCCGCGGTGGGGGCGTATTCACCCGAAGGTCCGATCCGAAGAACGACGAAAGGTCGAACATGCAGCGACGTGACGTAGTGAAGCTCGGTGCCGCCGTGACCGCGGCCGGAGCCGTCCTCGGGACCGGTGCCGCCGCCCACGCGGAGACCTCCGCGACCCAGGCGGCGACCACGGCCGACCTCATCAAGGCCGTCTTCGACGCCGAGTCGGCGAAGGCCGGGGGCACCTGGCAGGCCAAGGTCACGCTCCTCAACGGCGGCCAGACGATCACCGCCGTCGACAAGAACTCCGCGAGCGTCCAGACCGCCGCGAGCATCAACAAGCTCGGGATCGCGCTCGGGGTGCTCGACAAGATCGACCGCGGCGAGCTCGCGCTCGACGACCGCATCACGCTGACCTCGGACATCATCCTCACCGGGTCCGGCTTCTACTTCCACCAGACCGCGTACGGCGACGAGATCACCGTCGCGAACGTCCTCGTGGCGATGCTCCTGACCTCCGACAACACCTCGGTGCGGCTGTGCGGCCTGGTCTGCCCGCCCGCCGAGATCAACGAGGTGCTCGCCGCGAAGGGCTTCGAGGACACCCGCGTCATCCCCAACCCCGCGAACCCGGCCCGGATGTGGCTGGGCGACACCACGACCGCCGAGACCAACGAGCTGCTGCACCGGCTCGCGCTCGGCGAGCTCCTGTCGGTGAACTCGACCCGGTTCTTCCTCAACGTCCTCAAGGGCCTGTCGGGCTACCACGACGGGTTCCGCCGCACCATGTCCTCGGCCGAGCGCGCCCGGATCGCCATGAAGTACGGCGCCGACGACGCCACCCGCAGCGAGTCCGGCGTCGTCTACAACACCGCCGGGGCGCCGGTGATGGTCTACTCGTTCATGAACCAGTCGGACGCCAACTGGGGCAACTACGGCGCCACCCACCCGGTGGTCCAGGCGCACGCCGTCATGGGCCGCAAGATGCTCGACATCGTGAACTCGGCGGGCCTGGCCGCCGACGACGCCGTGACCCTCGACGTGAAGGACCCCGAGGCCGCGAGCGTCGACCTCTAGACCGCGCGAAGTCCTGCGGCCCCGGCGGTCCCCGCCGGGGCCGCCCGCCGTGCCGCGGGCCCGTGACCGGCTGGACGTGCAGCAGACTCGCAGCTCCAGCGTCCGCCGTGTGATGTACGGTTCGGTGCGTATCCCACACAAAAGGAGTGATCAACAGTGGACGTGGAGCGCACCGAGTTGCCCGGAATCGGCGTGCGGTTCGAATTCGAGACCAAGCGCGGGATTCGCCTCGGCATCGTCGCCCACCGCGAGGGACGCCGCGACTTCATCATCTACGACCCCGATGATCCGGACTCGATGCTCGACTGCATCGTGTTCTCGGCCGACGAGTCGGCCGCCATCGGCGAACTCCTCGGCGGCGCCCGCATCGTCGAGAAGCTCAACCGCCTGCACCACGAGATCGACAACCTCGTGTCGCGCCAACTGCTCGTGGACGCGACGAGCCCGTACGCCGAACGCCCGCTCGGCGACACCCGCGCCCGCACCCGCACCGGCGCCTCGATCGTGGCGATCGTCCGCACGGACGGCGTCGAGACCGGACCCGCTCCCTCTGCGACCCTTCACGTCGGGGACCGCCTGGTGACGATCGGGACGCAGGAGGCAGTGGACGCCGTCGACCGGATTCTCAGAGGTATCGAGTAGTGCACGAGACCGTCACCCTCCTCCTCGAACTCGGACTCCTCGTCGGCGCCCTCGGGCTCCTGGGGGCCTTCGCCGGCAGGGCCGGCATCTCCGCCATCCCGCTCTACCTCCTCGCCGGGCTCGCCTTCGGCCACGGAGGGCTCTACGAACTGCACGCCATCACCGGCTTCCTCGAAGTCGGCGCCGAAGTCGGCGTGGTGCTGCTGCTGTTCACGCTCGGCCTCGAATACACCCCGCGCGAACTCCTCGGCACCATGAAGACCTCGTGGCTCGGCGCCGTGGTCGACCTCGTGCTCAACTCCGCCCCCGGCGTCGCGTGCGCCCTCATCCTCGGCTGGGGCCCCGTCGCGGCCGTCGTCTTCGGCGGCGTCACGTACGTGTCCTCCTCGGGCATCATCGCGAAGGTCCTCTCCGACCTCGGCTGGCTCGGCAACCGCGAGACCCCGACGGTGCTCTCGCTGCTGGTCGCCGAGGACCTGGTCATGGCCCTGTACCTGCCGATCCTCACCACGATCCTCGCGGGCCTGGCGTTCGCGCAGGCGTCGTGGGGCCTCGCCATCGCGCTCGTCGCGGTCGCGGGCGCGTTCGTGGTCGCCTCGAAGTGCGGGCACCTGCTGTCGCGCTTCCTGGCCTCCCCGAACGACGAGATCCTGCTGCTCAAGGTCATGGGCATCGTCCTGGTCATCGCCGGTCTCGCCGAGCAGGTGCACGTGTCGGCCGCGGTCGGCGCGTTCATCGTCGGCATGGCCCTGTCCGGCGAGGTCTCCAGGCAGGCGGAGGAGACCCTCGAACCGCTCAAGAACCTGTTCGCGGCGATCTTCTTCGTGAACTTCGGCCTGTCCACCGACCCGACCGCGCTGCCACCGGTCCTGCCGATCGCGATCACCCTCGCGGTCGTCACGATCGCCACGAAGTTCGCCACGGGGTGGTGGGCCGCGGGCCAGAGCGGCTCGGCCTTCACCGGCAAGCTCAGAGCCGGGCTCGTCCTCCTCCCGAGAGGCGAGTTCTCCATCGTGATCGCCGGCCTCGGCGTGGCGGCGGGGCTCGATCCGCAACTCGGATCGGTCGCCGCCGCGTACGTGCTCATCATGGCGGCCCTCGGCCCGATGGCCCCGCGCCTCGCGGGCCCGATCGTGGCCAAGCGCCGCAAGAAGGCGCGCGCCCGGCGCCTGGCCGAGTCCGCGGTCTGACACTCCGGTGGCGGGAGTGGCGACTGCGACTCCCGCCACCGCAGGGCGCGGACTGTCACGCGGGCTTGATACAACTCAGGGATGGCTGAAACCGCGAACCCCCGCCCCGAGGACGAAGTCGTCGACATCGCGCGCGACCTGATCCGCATCGACACGACGAACACCGGCGACAACGCGACCGCGAAGGGGGAGCGCGCCGCCGCCGAGTACGTGGCCGAGAAGCTCGCCGAGGTCGGCCTCGAACCGAAGATCTACGAGTCGGCCCCCGGCCGCGCCTCCGTCGCGTGCCGCTTCCCCGGCGCCGACCCCTCCCGCGGGGCCCTGCTCCTCCACGGCCACCTCGACGTCGTCCCCGCCGAGGCGAGCGAGTGGACCGTCCACCCCTTCGGCGGCGAGATCAAGGACGGGTACCTGTTCGGCCGCGGCGCGGTCGACATGAAGGACTTCGACGCGATGCTCCTCGCGCTCGTGCGCGACTGGAAGCGCTCCGGCAAGGTCCCCCCGCGCGACCTGGTCCTGCTGTTCACCGCCGACGAGGAGGCCGGGTCCGACTACGGCGCCCGCTTCATGGTCGAGCGCCACCCCGAGGTCTTCGAGGGCGTCACCGAAGCGGTCGGCGAGGTCGGCGGCTTCTCCATGACCCTCCCGAACGACCTGCGCGTCTACGTCGTCCAGACCGCCGAGAAGGGCCTCGACTGGCTGCGCCTGCGCGCCACCGGCCGCCCCGGCCACGGCTCGATGCTCCACGACGACAACGCCGTCACCCGCCTCACCCGCGCGGTCGCCAACATCGGCCAGCACGACTTCCCCGTCGAGATGACCCCCACGGTCCGCCAGTTCCTGGAGTCGGTCTCCGAGCTCACCGGCGTCGAGTTCGACCCGTCGAACCCCGACGAGGCCGTCGCCAAGCTCGGCCCGATCGCCCGCCTCGTCGGCGCGACCCTCCGCAACACCGCGAACCCGACCCGACTCAACGCCGGGTACAAGACCAACGTCATCCCCTCCACCGCCGAGGCCGTCATCGACTGCCGGTCCCTGCCCGGCCGCAACGACGAGCTAGAAGCCACCCTCAAGGAGCTCGCGGGCGCAGGCATCGACTTCGAGTACGAGATCCGCCAGCCCGGCTACGAGACCTCCTTCGACGGCGCGCTCGTGGACGCCATGGCCGAGGCGATCCGCCTCGCCGACCCCGGCGCCCGCACCGTCCCGTACATGCTCTCCGGCGGCACCGACGCGAAGGCGTTCGCGACCCTCGGCATCCGCTGCTTCGGCTTCGCGCCCCTGAAGCTCCCCGCCGACCTCGACTTCACCGCGCTGTTCCACGGCATCGACGAGCGCGTCCCGCTCTCGGGCCTGAAGTTCGGCGTGGACGCGATGGACCGCTTCGTCTCCCGGAGCTAGCGACGCCGCCGACCGGCGCGGTGAGCACCCTCACCGCGCCGGTTCCCGCGCGCCCCTTTACAGCCGGTCCCCGTTCGTCCTAGACTTCACGGCGATGTTGATTTCCTTCCTCTAGAAGCAGCCCGGTCACCGCGTCGAGCACGGCTCCGCGACGACCGCACAGGCACGCATCACCGATCCTGAAGCGCTCCGCTTCATCCACGCGTGCCTCCGCTCCCTTCCCCTTCCACTGCTTCCTGGAGGCCCACATGCTCCGCCACGTATATCTGTCCCTAGTGGACGTCACCAAGCGCTACGGCGACAACCTCGTCCTCGACCGCGTCGGCTTCGCCGTCAAGCCCGGCGAGCGCCTCGGCGTCGTCGGCGACAACGGCTCCGGCAAGTCCACCCTGCTCAGGCTCCTCGCCAAGGTCGAGGAACCCGAGAACGGCGAACTCACCGTCACCTCCCCGGGAGGCGTCGGCTACCTGCCCCAGCAGCTGGAACTGCCCGAGCACCGCACCGCCGCCGACGCGATCGACCTCGCGCTGGCCGACCTCCGCGAGATCGAGGCCGCCATGCGCGGCACCGAGAAGGCCCTCGCCGACGGGGACGAGACCGCCGCCGACGCCTACGCCGAGCTCCTCGCGCGGTTCGAGGCCCGCGAGGGCTGGGACGCCGACCTGCGCGTCGACCTGGCCCTGGCCGCGCTCGGCCTCCCCGGACTCGACCGCGACCGCCCGCTCGGGACCCTCTCGGGCGGGGAGCGCTCGCGCCTCATGCTCGCCGCGACCCTCGCGTCCCGGCCCGCGCTGCTGCTGCTGGACGAGCCGTCCAACGATCTCGACGACGCGGCCGTGGCCTGGCTCGAAAGCGAGCTGCGCGACTGGTCGGGCACGGTCGTGGCCGTCACCCACGACCGGGCGTTCCTGGAGGCCGTGACCACCACGATGATCGAGGTCGAGGACCGGAAGACCCGCCGCTACGGCAACGGCTACGCGGGCTACCTGACCGCGAAGGCCACCGAGCGCCAGCAGGCGCAGGCCGCCTACGAGCAGTGGTCCGCCGAGGTCGCCCGCCAGGAGGGCATCGTGGAGCACAACGCGGGCCGCGCCGCCGCGATCCCGCGCAAGCTCCCGATGGCGAACATGTCCACCGGGGCCTTCCGCACCCGCAACCGCGACCACGGCGCCGGGAGCCGCATCAAGATCGCCAAGCGGCGGCTCGAACGCCTGCACGCCGCGGCGGTCCAGCCCCCGCCCGAGCCGCTCCGGTTCGAGCCGGCGCTCACGACCGCGGGCGAGGGCTCCGACGCGCCCGCCCTGCGCGTCGCGGGCGTGCGGGTCGCGGACCGCCTCGACGTCCCGGAACTGACCGTGGCCCAAGGCGAACGCGTCCTCGTCACCGGACCCAACGGCGCGGGCAAGACCACGCTCATGCGGGTCCTCGCCGGGGAGCTCGAACCCGACGCGGGCACCGCGGCGCGCACCGGCGCGGTCGGCCACCTGCGCCAGCTCGCCGGGCCCGGCTCGGCCCGCCAGTCGGTCCTGCGGGCCTTCGCCGAGGGCCGCGTCGGCACGCTCGAAGAGCACGCCGAGGCCCTGCTCGCCCTTGGCCTGTTCGCGCCCGAGCAGTTCGGCAAGCCCGTCGCGGCCCTCTCCACGGGCCAGCGCCGCCGCCTCGAACTCGCGCGGCTCGTGTCGCGCCCGGTCGACGTGCTGCTGCTGGACGAGCCGACGAACCACCTCTCGCCGGTCCTCGCCGAGGAGCTGCAAGCGGCCCTGGCGTCCTACACGGGCACGGTGGTCCTGGTCAGCCACGACCGGCGGCTGCGCGCCTCGTTCGCGGGCCGCCGCCTGGAGATGGACGCCGGGTCCCTCACCGGTGGGCCATGACGAGCTCCCGCGCGGACGAGGCGCACTGCGCGGCGTACTCGGACGGCGGGAACCCGATGAGGTCCTTGAAGTCGTGCGTGAAGTGGGCCTGGTCCGACCAGCCGAGCCGCGAGGCGAGGCGGGCCAGGTCCGCGCCCGGGTCCGCGGCGAGCCGGTCGGCCGCGTCGTGGATGCGGTACCGGCAGATGAGCGCCTTCGGGCCCAGCCCGATGTACGCCTGGAACAGGCGCTGGAGCGCCTTCTGCGTCATGAAGAACCGCGACGCCACCTGGTCCACCCTGGTGATGCCGCGGTCCTCCAGCATCGCCGTGACGATCCGCAGCAGCTCCGCGTAGCGCGCGTCCTCCCGCTCAGGCATCCGGGCCGCGAGGAACCGCGTCACGGCCTCGACCGCCGCCTCGTCCCCGCCGCCCATCACCACCGCGTTCAGCTCCTCGACCGCGGGCCCGAAGACCGTGCCCGCGCCCGCGACCCAGTCGGCGAACGCGGCCGCCTCGATCCCCGTGAACGCCGTGAACCCGCCGGGCCGGAACTTCGCCCCGAACACCCGCCCGCGGCCGGTCAGCGGATGCCGCGACACCGCCAGGCCCGGCCCGTGGACCTCCGCGCCCAGCACCGGCATGAAACTCAGGTTCACGCACGGGTGGGGGACCACCACCGACTCGTACGAGGACCCCTCGGGCAGGTCCCAGTGGACCGCCCAGAACCGCTCCACATACCGCCCGAGCGGCCCCGTCACCGGGTACCGCCGCAGGTCGATGTGCCTCGCGGCCTCCTGCGGCCGCAGAATGCCCTTGTCGCTCGCCGTCGGTCCGTGCATGCCCTGAAACCTATCCCCGGGGTCCGTCGCTTTTTTACAAGCGCGGGCGACGGCCGCGGACGAGACTGGGGGACATGAGTGAATCGACAGTCAATCCGATCCCCGAGGGCTACCACTCGGTCACGCCGTTCATCGTCGTCAAGGACGGCGCGAAGGCCGTCGAGTTCTACGAGCGGGTCTTCGGCGCGCGGGTCCTGACCCGCAACGACATGCCCGACGGGACCATCGCGCACTGCGAGATCCAGATCGGGGACTCGATCGTCCAGCTCGGCGACGTCAACCCCGCCTGGGGCATGATCGAACCGGACCCCGAGAACATCACGACCTCGCTCGTCCTCTACGTCGAGGACTGTGACGCCGTGTACGCCAAGGCCGTCGAAGCCGGGGCCACCGTCCGCGAGGAGCCCGCCGTGTTCCTCACCGGCGACCGGTACGCCTCCATCGCCGACCCGTTCGGGCGCCGCTGGTCGATCATGACCCGCGTCGAGGACGTCTCCCGCGAAGAGGGCGAACGCCGCGTGGACGAGTGGATCGCCTCCATGGGAAGCCAGGAGTAGCACCGCGAGCCGCAGGCGGACCGCCTGCGGCTCAATAACTCTCCGGGTACCCCACCGTCGGCGCCGACACGTCGTCCAGCGCCAGGCGGATCTCCGGCGGCAGGAACAGCTGCTCCGCCGCCAGCGACGCCCGAAGCTGCGTCGCGTTCCGCGCGCCCACGATCGCCGAGGCCACGCCCGGCTGGTCCCGCACCCAGGCCAGCGCCACCTCCAGGGGGCTCACCCCCAGGCCCTCGGCCGCCGTCGCGCACGCCTCCACGATCCCCGCCGACCGCTCGTCCAGGTACGCGCCCGCGAACCGCGACCACTGCGCCGAGGCCGCCCGCGAGTCCGCGGGCCGCCCGAACCGGTACTTGCCGGTGAGCACCCCCCGGCCCAGCGGCGACCACGCCAGCACCCCCAGCTCCATCGCCAGGCACGCCGGCAGCACCTCCCGCTCGACCCCGCGCTGGAGCAGCGAGTACTCCACCTGGCTCGCCACGACCGGCGTGCGCCCCGGCCACGCCGCCTGCCACGCGTACGCCCGCGCGGTCTGCCACCCCGTGTGGTTCGACAGGCCCACGTACCGGACCTTCCCGCTCGACACGGCCGCGTCCAGGACCGACATCGTCTCCTCAAGGGGCGTGTCCGGGTCGTACACGTGCAGGATCCACAAGTCGACGTAGTCGGTCCCGAGCCGCCGCAGCGACCCCTCCAGGGACCGCATGAGCCACCCCCGCGACGTGTCGCGCTTGCGCGGCGCCCCGTCGGTGCGCACGCCCGCCTTCGTCGCGATGTGCAGCTGCGAGCGGGCCGCGATCTTCCCGATGAGCTGGCCGATCGCCGCCTCCGCCATGCCCTGCCCGAACACGTCGGCGGTGTCCACGAGCGTGCCGCCGGCCTCCACGAACGTCTGGAGCTGCGCGGCGGCGTCCTCAAGGCCCGCTTCGTCGGTGGTCCACGTCATGGTCCCCAGGCCGAGGGAGGAGACCTCGATGCCGCTGCGTCCAAGTGGTCGGCGTTCCATGGGTTCACAAGGTACATCGAACGCGTTTCGCGGGAAAGGCTCAGGTGCGCTTGAGGGAACGGCCCGATCCCGCCGCGCGCTGGCCGCGCGGCCGGTTTCCGAAATAGGATCGCGGGCATGGAATCCTGGACCGCACCGCACGTACCCGCCCTGCCCGGCCACGGCCCCGCCCTGCGCCTGCACGACACCGCGAGCGCGGGCCCGCGCGAGACGGTCGCCCCTGACGCCGAGCGCGCCAGCATGTACGTGTGCGGCATCACGCCCTACGACGCGACGCACCTGGGGCACGCGGCCACGATGATCACGTTCGACCTGGTGCACCGGTACTGGCTCGACCAGGGCCTGGACGTGCACTACGCGCAGAACGTCACCGACGTCGACGAGCCGCTGTTCGAGCGCGCCGAGCGCGACGGCACCGACTGGCAGGTCCTCGGCCTGCGCGAGACCGCGCTCTACCGCGAGGACATGGAGGCCCTCAAGGTCCTCCCGCCGCGCCACTACATCGGCGCCGTCGAGTCCATCCCCTCGGTCGGCAAGGCCGTCGCCCAGCTCCTGGCGACCGGCGCGGCCTACCGCCACGACTCCGGCGACGTCTACTACGCCGTCGAGGCGGACCCGGCGTTCGGCTCGGAGTCGAACTACGACCGCGACACGATGCTCCGGTACGCGCGCGAGCGCGGCGGCGACCCCGACCGCGAGGGCAAGCGCGACCCGCTCGACCCGGTCCTGTGGAACGCCCCCAAGGACGGCGAGCCGTCGTGGGACACCGAGATCGGCCCCGGCCGCCCCGGCTGGCACATCGAGTGCGCGTGCATCGCCCTGGACTACCTCGGCGAGCAGATCGACGTGCAGGGCGGCGGGAACGACCTGGTCTACCCGCACCACGAGATGTCCGCGGCGCACGCCCAGTCGCTCACCGGCAAGCGGCCCTTCGCGAACGCGTACGTCCACACCGGCATGATCGGCCTCGACGGCGAGAAGATGTCGAAGTCCCTCGGGAACCTCGTGTTCGTCTCCAAGCTCCGCGCCGAGGGCGTCGACCCGGCCGCGGTGCGCCTGGCCCTCATGGCCCAGCACTACCGCGCCGACCGGCAGTGGAGCGCCGCCGTCCTCGCCGAGGCCGAGCTGCGCCTGGGCCGCTGGCGCGAGGCCGCCTCCCGCGAGCTGGCCGTCCCGGCCGGGGCGATGCTCACCGCCGTGCGCGAGCGGATCGCCGACGACCTCGACACCCCGGGGGCGCTCGCGGCGGTCGACGCGTGGGCCGAGCGGACACTCTCCGCAGGTGGGGACGACCCTTCCGCGGCCGACCTCGCCCGCGACACGATCGGAGGAATCCTCGGCATAGACTGCACGCGCTGATTGTGCGAAATGCCGAGTATCGGTACGCTTGATAACTGAGCGTGGCCGACTCCCCATCCTCCTGGAGTCGAATTGAAGATCCTGCTGCTTGCGTCCGCTTTCAACGGTCTCACTCAGCGAGTGTGGTGCACCCTGCGGGAGCAGGGGCACGACGTCGGCGTGGAACTCGCGCCGGCGCACACGCCCGAGTCGATGACCGCCGCGGTGGAGCGGATCGACCCGGACCTGATCCTCTGCCCGTTCCTCAAGCACCGCGTGCCCGAGGACGTGTGGAGGCGGTGGACGACGGTGATCGTCCACCCCGGCCCCGTGGGCGACCGCGGCCCCTCCTCCCTCGACCACGCCCTCCTGGGCCGCAGCCCCCGCTGGGGCGTCACGGCCCTCTCGGCGGTCGAGGAGATGGACGCGGGCCCGGTCTGGGCGTCCTTCACGTTCGACGTCCCCGCGGGCATCACCAAGTCCGCGCTCTACAACAGCCGCGTCGCCGACGCCGCCATGGACTGCGTCGCCGCCGTCGTCCGCAAGGTCGCCGCCGGGGACCGGCCCAAGGCCGCCGACGAGCACCCGCGCGCGATCCCCGGCACCGGCGAGCTCCCGCTCCTGCGCCGCCCCGCGTTCGCCCTCGACTGGCGCGCCCCCGCCGCCGACCTCGCCCGCCGCATCGCCGCCGCCGACGGCGCCCCCGGCGCGCCCGTCGAACTCAACGGCCAGACCTACTGCCTCTTCGACGCCGCCGCCACCGACGACCACACCGGCGCCGAACCAGGCACGATCGTCGCCCGCGACGCCGAGGCCATCGCGTTCGCCACCGGCCGCGGCACCCTCTGGGCCGGCTACGCCGCCACCCTCGACCGCAGGCGCGGCCCCAAGCTCCCCGCCGCGATGGTCATCGACCCCAAGGACGCCCCGTTCAGGGCCGCGCCCGCCGCCATCGCCGAGACGGCCTACCGCCGCGACGGCGACATCGGCTACCTCCAGATCCGCTCCTACAACGGCGCCATGCACACCGAGCAGTGCCGCCGCCTCACCCAGGCGGTCGAGAAGGCCCTCGCCGAGGACACCCGCATCCTCGTCCTCACCGGGACCGAGCACGCCTTCTCCAACGGCATCCACCTCGGCGTCATCGACGCCGCCCCCGACCCCGCCGCCGAGGCCTGGGCCAACATCAACGCCATCGACGACCTCTGCGCCGCGATCGCCGCCGCCGACCAGCTCACCGTCGCCGCGTTCACCGCCAGCGCGGGCGCGGGCGGCGTCATGACCGGGCTGTGCGCCGACGTCACCGTCGCCCGCGACGGCGTCGTCCTCAACCCCTACTACGACATGGGGATCTTCGGCTCCGAGCTGCACACCTGGTCGGTGGCCGACCGCGTCGGCGAGGCCGCCGCCGCGCGCCTCCTCGGCGACAAGCTCCCGATCTCGGCCACCGAGGCCCAGCGCATGGGCCTCATCGGCGCCGTCGGGCCCCGCGACTGGGACGAGTTCGGGCGCTGGCTCAGGGCGGTCGCGCTCGGCTACAACGACCCGGTGACCCGCGGGCGCATGTTCGCCGCGAAGTCGCGCCGCCGCGCCGAGTCCAAGCCGCTGTCGTACTACCGGACCATCGAGCTGGCCGAGATGGCCCGCGACATGTTCGACGACCGGCACGGCTTCCACGCGAAGCGCCGCGACTTCCTGGGCAAATCGGCCCCTGCCGAGACCCCCGCGAAACTGCGCTTCACCTGATATCCGTAGCTCGTTGACAGGCCGCGTCCCACCTGGTGGACTGAAGGCATGTTTGAAGAAGGGCAGTACTTCGCGCCGGTCAACACCGACGCGGACGGCACGGTCGTCGTGGAACTGGGTGAGACCCACCCGGGCTTCGCGGACGCCGACTACCGCGAGCGGCGCAACGCCATCGCGGGACTCGCATTGGACTGGAGCCCCGGCCGACCCATGCCGACCGTCTCCTACACCGATGCCGAACACGAGATCTGGCGGCTGGTCAGCGCGGAACTGGCCGTCAAGCACCGGGACCTGGCCGCGCGCGACTACCTCGACGGCGCCGAGCGCCTCAAGCTCCCCGCCGACCACATCCCGCAGCTCCACCAGGTCTCCGAGCTCCTGGAGCCGCTGACCGGGTTCAGCTACATGCCCGCCGCGGGGCTGGTGCCCCTGCGCGAGTTCTACGGCGTGCTCGCCGACGGGAAGTTCCATGCGACCCAGTACATCCGGCACCACTCGGTGCCGCTGTACACGCCCGAGCCCGACGTCATCCACGAGGTCATCGGCCACGCCAACGCCCTCGCCGCGCCCCGCTTCGCCGCGCTGTACCGCGCCGCCGGGGACGCCGCCCGCCGCGTCCACTCCGAGGAGGCGCTCGAATTCGTCTCCCGCGTCTTCTGGTTCACCCTGGAGTTCGGGGTCATCAGCGAGGCCGACGGCCTCAAGGCGTACGGCGCGGGCATCCTCTCCTCCTACGGGGAGATCGACGAGTTCCGCGACATGACGATCCTGCCGCTCGACCTGGTCACCATGGGCACCATCGACTACGACATCACCCACTACCAGGACAAGCTGTTCGACGCGGGGTCCATGGACCGCCTGGAGGACGTCGTCGGCGAGTTCTGGGAGACCTGCGACGACGACATGATCGAGCGGCTCAAGGCCGACGGCGGGAAGGCCTAGTACAGGCCCTTCTCGTACGTCTCGCCGTAGTACTCGGTGAGCTCCTCGACGGTCTCCGCGACGACCTGGGTCTCCTTGACGAGCTGCGCCTGCGGCGGCAGCGCGTCGGGCTCCCAGGTCTCCGGCCGCCAGATCCCGGAGCGCATCGAGGCCTTCCCGCAGTGGTAGAAGATCGTGTCGATCTCGACCACGAGCGCGAGGATCGGCTTGTGGCCCTTGACGACCATGTCCTCGAAGAAGGGCGCGTCCGAGACCACCCGGGCGCGCCCGTTGATCCGCAGCGTCTCGCGCCGCCCCGGCAGGATCGACAGCAGGCCGACGTGCGGGTTCGCGAGGACGTTCATGTACCCGTCGACGCGCCGGTTCCCCTTGCGCTCGGGGATCGCGATCGTCGCGTCGTCGAGGACGTGGACGATCCCGGGCGGGTCGCCCTTGGGGGAGGCGTCGCAGTTGCCCTCCGCGTCGGTGGTCGCCACGACCACGTACGGCGAGGCCGCCAGCCACTCGCGGTCCCTGGGGTGCAGGCGGAACCGCTCCTTCTCGGCGGCCCGGGACATCGGCGTCCCCACGATCTCCCTGAGCTTCTCCGGGTCCGTGACCTCGGTCCACAGGCGGCTGTCGGCGGCGTCCATCGGGGGTTCCTTCCTGGCGGGGCCATGACGACCTGATGCTACTCCCGAGGGCCCGTTCGTCCGGGTGTGATCTTCGCCGTGCCCGCTGCCCAACCCGTGAAACCGGGTTCCCACTTGTCGGCACCCGCAAGTACGCTTGACCGCGTGTCTGAGCAGAGCCTTTTCCTTGAGACCCTGAAGCGCCGCGTCGTCATCGCCGACGGGGGCATGGGCACGATGCTCCAGACCTTCGACCCGACGATGGAGGACTACGACGGCCACGAGGGCCTCTCCGACATCCTCAGCCTGACCAGGCCCGACATCGTCCGCGGCATCCACGACGCCTACCTGGCCGCCGGAGCCGACTGCGTCGAGACCAACAGCTTCAACGCCAACTACGGCGGCCTCGTCGAGTACGGCATCGAGGACCGCGCCCGCGAGATCGCCCGCGCCGCCGCCGCGCTCGCCCGCGAGAAGGCCGACGAGTACGCCACCCCCGAATGGCCCCGCTTCGTCCTCGGCTCCATGGGCGGCGGCACCCGCCTGCCCACCCTCGGCCACGCCCCGTTCGCGCTCCTGCGCGACCACTACGAGGAGTGCTCCCTCGGCCTCATCGAAGGCGGCGCCGACGCGCTCCTGGTCGAGACCGCCCAGGACCTCCTCCAGGCCAAGGCCGCCGTCATCGGCGCCAAGCGCGCCAACGCCCGACTCGGCAAGACCACCCCGATCATCGCCCAGGTCACCGTCGAGACCACCGGCACCATGCTCGTCGGCGGCGAGATCGGCGCGGCCCTCACCAGCCTCGCCGCCCTCGGCATCGACCTCATCGGCCTCAACTGCGCCACCGGGCCCGACGAGATGAGCGAGAGCATCCGCTACCTCTCCCGCCACTCGCCCGTCCCCATCTCCGTCATGCCCAACGCCGGCCTGCCCGTCCTCGGCCCCAACGGCGCGGTCTACCCGCTCACCCCCGACGAGCTCGCCGACGCCCACGAGGAGTTCGTCACGAACTTCGGCGTCAGCCTCGTCGGCGGCTGCTGCGGCACCACCCCCGACCACATCCGCGCCGTCCGGGCCCGCCTCGGCGGCGCCCCCGCCGACCTCGTCAAGCCCAGGGACCGCACCCCCGTCCTCGAACCCGGCGTCTCCTCCTCCTACCACCACGTCCCGTTCCGTCAGGACGCCTCGATCCTCAACGTCGGCGAGCGCACCAACGCCAACGGCTCCAAGGCCTTCCGCGACGCCATGCTCGCCGCCGACTTCGACCGCTGCGTCGAGATCGCCCGCGACCAGGCCGGCGGCGGCTCCCACCTCCTCGACCTCTGCGTCGACTACGTCGGCCGCGACGGCGCCGAGGACATGAAGGTCCTCGCCTCCCGCTTCGCCACCGCCTCCACCCTCCCGATCATGCTCGACTCCACCGAGCCGAACGTGGTCGAAGCCGGACTCGAAGCCCTCGGCGGCAAATGCGTCGTCAACTCCGTCAACTACGAGGACGGCGACGGCCCCAACTCCCGCTACCAGCGCATGATGCCCCTCGTCGCCGAGCACGGCGCGGGCGTCGTCGCCCTCTGCATCGACGAAGAGGGCCAGGCCCGCGACCGCGACTGGAAGGTCCGCGTCGCCGCCCGCCTCATCGAGGACCTCACCGGCACCTGGGGCATGCGGATCGAGGACATCTTCGTCGACGCCCTCACCTTCCCCATCTCCACCGGCCAGGAGGAGACCCGCCGCGACGGCGTCGAGACCATCGAGGCCATCCGCGAGATCGCCCGGATCTACCCCGGCGTCAACTTCACGCTCGGCATCTCCAACATCTCCTTCGGCCTCAACCCCGCCGCCCGCCAGGTCCTCAACTCCGTGTTCCTCAACGAATGCGTCGAAGCGGGCCTCACCAGCGCCATCGTCCACGCCTCCAAGATCCTGCCCATGGCCTCGATCCCCGAGGAGCAGAAGCAGGTCGCCCTCGACATGGTCTACGACCGCCGCACCGAGGACTACGACCCGCTCCAGCGGCTCATCGAGATCTTCGACGGCGTCAGCCTCGCCGGGTCCAAGGAGGCCCGCGCCGAGGCCCTCGCCGCCCTCCCGCTCGGCGAGCGCCTCGCCCAGCGCATCATCGACGGCGACAAGAACGGCATGGACACCGACCTGGACGAGGCCCTCGGCCTCGGCAAGCGGCCCCTCGACATCATCAACGACCACCTCCTCGACGGCATGAAGACCGTCGGCGACCGCTTCGGCTCCGGCCAGATGCAGCTGCCGTTCGTCCTCCAGTCCGCCGAGGCCATGAAGTTCGCCGTCGCCCACCTCGAACCCCACATGGACAAGGCCGACTCCACCGACAAGGGCACCATCGTCCTCGCCACCGTCCGCGGCGACGTCCACGACATCGGCAAGAACCTGGTCGACATCATCCTGTCCAACAACGGCTACACCGTCGTCAACCTCGGCATCAAGCAGCCCATCAACGCGATCCTCGACGCCGCCGAGGAGCACTCCGCCGACGTCATCGGCATGAGCGGCCTCCTCGTCAAGTCGACCGTGATCATGAAGGACAACCTCGCGGAGATGATGGCCCGCTCCATGCACACGCGCTGGCCGGTCCTGCTCGGCGGCGCCGCGCTCACCCGCGCGTACGTCGAGGACGACCTGCGCGAGATGTTCGAGGGCGGCCAGGTCCACTACGCCCGCGACGCCTTCGAGGGCCTCGACCTCATGAACAAGGTCATGACGGCCCGCCGCACCGGCACGCCCCTGGTCGATCCGGAGAAGGAGGCGAAGATCGCCCTGCGCCGCGAGCGCCGCGCCAAGCAGGCCACGCTGGTCGCCGAGACCCTCCCGGACCTGAACGACTCGTCGGTGCGCTCGGACGTGGACACCGACGTGGACGTCCCGGTCCCGCCGTTCTTCGGCTCGCGCGTCCTCAAGGGCATCCAGACCTCCGAGTACGCCGCGCTCTTGGACGAGCGCGCGACCTTCCTGGGCCAGTGGGGCCTCAAGCCCGGCCGCGGCACGGACGGCCCCTCGTACGAGGAGCTGGTGGAGACCGAGGGCCGCCCGCGCCTGCGGTACTGGCTCGACCGGCTCGCCACCGACAACGTCCTGGAAGCGAAGGTCGCGTACGCGTACTTCCCGGCCTACGCCGAGGGGAACACCCTCGTCGTCCTGGACGAGAACGGCCACGCCGAGCGCGCCCGGTTCACCTTCCCGCGCCAGCGCCAGGGCCGGCGCCTGTGCCTGGCGGACTTCTTCCGCGCCAAGGACGGCGAGCAGCTCGACGTCCTCGGCATGCAGCTGGTCACCCTGGGCTCCAAGGTCTCCGAGTACACGAACGAGCTGTTCCAGGCCAACGCCTACCGCGACTACCTGGAGGTCCACGGCCTCACCGTGCAGCTGACGGAGTCGCTCGCCGAGTACTGGCACCGGCGCATGCGCCGCGAGTGGACCCTGCCCGGCGGCGGCACCGTCGCCGACGCCGACCCGGCCGACCTCAAGGGCATCCTCGACGTGGACTTCCGCGGCTGCCGCTACTCCTTCGGCTACCCAGCCTGCCCGGAGCTGGCCGACCGCGCCACGCTCGTGGAGCTCCTCGGCGCCGACCGCATCGGCGTCGAACTGTCCGAAGGGGACCAGCTCCACCCGGAGCAGTCCACCGACGCGATCGTCCTCCACCACCCGCAGGCGAGCTACTTCAACGCCAAATGACCCCGGCGGGTGCCCGTCGCCTTTAGGGCGCCGGGCACCGGCCCGGGAACCGCGTTCACCCCCGGGACGCCGGGACGGCACCATAGGGGCCATGTCGCACGAACTCGTCGCCTACCTCGGCGTCATGGACGCCGGGAAGTCCACCCTCGCCCTCCAGTACCACCACTCCCTCGGCGGCGAGGGCGTCGTCTACACCTCCATGGACCGCGGCGGCGAAGGCGTCGTCTCCAGCCGCATCGGCCTCAACCACGAAGCGCGCGAAGTGAAGCCCGGGTTCGACGTCTACGACGACCTGGCCGCGCTCCGGCCCCCGTACGTCATCGTCGACGAGGTCCAGTTCCTCGAAGCGCCCAAGCAGATCAACCACCTCGCCGACGCCGTGGACGGCCTCGGCCTCGACGTCTACGCGTTCGGCCTCAAGACCGACTTCCTCGGCCGCCTCTTCCCGGCCTCGCAGCGGCTCATCGAGCTCGCCGACCGCGTCGAGGAGCTCCCGGTGCGCGTCAACTGCTGGTGCGGCGAGCGCGGCACCCACAACGCCCGCACCCGCGAGGGCGTCATGGTCTTCTCCGGGGACGTCGTGGAGGTCGGCGACATGGACTCCTACACGGTCCTGTGCCGCCGCCACCACCGCGCCGGACTCGCCTGACCGCTGTGAGCCTGCTCGCCCGGAACGGGCGAAACCTCCGGTCCGGCGCTCGCCACCGATACCGTTCAAGGCGTGACTGAGCAGCTTCCCGCCGACGCGTTCCCGCAGGCCGTCTTCTTCGACATGGACGGCACCCTCCTCGACTCCGAGCCGCTGTGGGACGTCGCCCTCGAAGAACTCGCGGTCGTCCTCGGCGGCACCCTGCGCCCCGAGGTCCGCGACCGCATGGTCGGCTCGAACGAGGACGCCTCGGTCATCTACCTCCTCGAAGACCTCGGCCTGCCCGTCGCCGACTTCCCCGGCCACGTCCAGTGGCTGCGCGAGCGCATGAAGACCCTCTTCGCCGCCGGGGTCGCCTGGAAGCCCGGCGCCCGCGAACTCCTCAGCGAAGTCCGCGCCGCCGGCGTCCCGACCGCGCTCGTCACCTCCACCGCCCGCGAACTCACCGAAGTCCTCCTCGGCACCCTCGGCGCCGCGAACTTCGACGTCATCATCTGCGGCGACGAGGTCCAAGCCCGCAAGCCCGACCCCGAGCCGTACACCACCGCCGCCGCGAAGCTCGGCGTCGACGTCACCCGCGCCATCGTCATCGAGGACTCCCGCTCCGGCTCCGAATCCGCCCTCGCCGCCGGCGCGGTCACCTTCGCCGTCCCCAGCGAAGTCCCCCTCCCCGCCGCCAACCCCGCCCACCGCCTCCCCACCCTCGAAGGCATCACCCTCACCCATCTCCGAGCCATCGCCGCCTCCTAAATCGCCTTGACGCCCTGGGCGATCGGGACGATCGTGGGCGGATGGAACCGAGCCACGAAATCGTCAGGGCCCTCGCCGACCCCGCCCGCCTCCGCGTCTTCGCCGCGATCGTCCTCGCGGGCGAGCACGGCACCGGCCTGGCGGTCCTGCGCGAAGACCACCCCGACGCCGACCGGGCCCTCCCGCGGCTCGTGCGCGCCGGGCTCGTGACCTCCGGCGGCGACGGCTTCCGCGCCGACGCCATGGCCTTCCGGGAGGCCGCGGCCGCCGCCCGCTCCACCGTCCCGGACGCCCCCGAGGGCACCGACCCCGGTGTCGCCCACCTGTACACGGCCGGGCGCCTCACCGTCATCCCGACCCGCCGGGCCACCCGCGTCGCGGTCCTGCGCGACCTCGCCGAGCGGCTCTTCGCGTTCGACCGCGTCTACACGCAGGCCGAGGTCACCGAGGCGCTCGCCGCGGTCCACGACGACCCGCTGACACTGCGCCGCGAACTCGTGGACGAACTCCTCCTCGAACGCACCCTCGGCGGACGCGAGTACCGCCGCAGGGAGGCGCCGCCGCTCGGCTGACCCCTGTGGAGCCGGGGGAGGGGTGAACTCGGGATGACGATCGCGTTGCCGCAGGGAACGGCACCCGTTCGGTCTGGTGAATGCAAAGAACGTTTGCATATGATGGCCTTCGTCCCGGTCAACCGCCCGACCACAGGAGGCCGTCCCTTGTCAGCAAGCGCCCCGCCCGGGGAGCCCCCGGAACCCCTGCGCCACACCAGCCCCTGCGGGAATGTGACCGTCACCGTCGACCCCGGGCAGGGGCTCGTCGTCGAGCTCGGCGACAAGGCCGTCAACATGTTCACGCACGAGCTGGCCGAACTCGTCACGAGGACCGCCCGCGAGGCCCAGGACGCCGCGCACGCCGCCGCCCCCGAGCCCGAGCCGTCCCTGTCGATGGCCGACTCGCTGGCCCTCCTCACCGGCCTGCGCGACAGCTTCGCCGACAGCGGCCTCCGCGCCACCCTCGAACGCCAGCGCGCCGAGTTCGCCCCCGACGACCCCGAGGACGACCCGCACGAGCGGTTCACCGGCGCCCCGAACCTGCGCCTCCCGCAGGCCGCCATGGACGTCCTCGACCACTCCATCGAGCTGCTCGCCCGCTTCCAGGCCGCGCCCCCCGGCGCCGGGGACGTCCCCATGCCCGTGGGCACCGCGCGCAGCGAGAGCAAGCTCGTCACCGTCGAGGCGACCCTCGAACACCCCATCGCGAAGGTCCTGTTCAGCAAGCGCGCCTTCGAGAACGGTCCGAGAGCGCTCTCAGCCGAGATCAACGAGACCGCCAAGGCCGCCGCCGCCGACCTCGCCGCCCGCGCCGAGGACTTCTTCCCCGACGCCGGCCTGCCCATGGGCGCCGACGCCGTCAAGACCGTCGCCGAGGAGCTCGACCGGCGCACCGGCGCCGCCCTCAAGGAACTGGAGCAGATCCAGGACCACCACGCCCGCCTGACCAAGCTCATCCGCGACGGAGGCCACCTTGCCTAAGATCGACCCCGACACCCTCGACGGCCTCGGCGAGCGCATCAAGGAGAACGTCGGCTCCGTCCTCAACGACGCCAACCAGCACCTGCCCGAGCTGCGCAAACTCGACCAGCCGCTGTACTCCGCCGTCGACCCGTCCCTCGCCGTCACCTACACCCTCGGCACCGGCTACATGAACGCCATGCTCCAAGGCGCCCTCGAATGCTTCCAGGCGCTCAACGACGACCTCGCCGCCACCGCCCAGTCCTGGCGCGACGCCGACGGCGCCGCCGAGCAGAGCTTCAAGTGAACGCCCGCCCCTAGCCGAAAGCAGCACACCTCATGGGCTACAACGCACCCGACCCCGAGCAGTTCTCCAAGATGGAGCAGGCGTTCTCCTACATGTCGCCCCTGGCGGCCGCCCAGATCGCCCTCCCCGCGCACCTCTTCTCCGGCCCCGTCACCTTCATCGCGCGCGCGATCTACCTCAAGCAGGCCAACCCCGGCCAGATCATGCAGGGCGCCGCCCACTGGCTCAAATGCGCCGAGAAGTACCTCGCCGCCGCCGAGGCGCTGCGCACCGAGGCGAAGTCCCTCAGCGAGGACGAGTGGTCCGGCGACGACCGCAAGGCCTTCGAGGAGAAGGCCGAGAAGGCCGCCCAGCAGCTGGAGACCATCGCCGCGTTCGCCATGCAGGTCGGCATCTCCCTGTTCGCCATCGCCACCATGCTCTCGGTGATGATCCCCCTGATGCTCGCCGTCGCCACCGCGCAGATGGCCTTCGCGGTCTTCTACCTCGCCACGAAGGCCATCCCGCCGCCCGTGGGCCCCGTCGTCTCCGAGAACTGCCGCGTCATCGCCATGACCACCGGCGCGACCTGCCTCACCGTCATCAACACCATCGAAGCGGCCCTCAAGGTCGCCGCGCAGGGCCTCGCCGCCGCCATCGGCGGCAACATGACGATCTCTTGGGCCTACATGGCCTCCCGCGGCAACCTCGTCAACCCCGGCGACACCATCGGCTCCACCGGGTTCAGCCTCCTCCAGGGCCTCGCCCAGATGACCGTCGGCAACCTCATGGCCCCCGGCCGCACCGGCACCGGCACCGTCGGCAAGATCTCCCCGAAACTCGACGGCATCATGGCCAAGGGCAACCCGTACCTCCTCGGCTTCACCGGCGTCCAGGGCACCTACAACACCGGCATGAACATCCAAGGCGACGTGAACCCCGACGCCGAGAACAAGATGACCGGCGCCGGCGTCGACCTCCTCGGCCAGGACTGGATCCCCAACACCTTCGAGGACGCCGCCCGCGGCAACGAGTCCGACCTCAACTGGAACAACGAGCAGCCCGGCGACGACGCCCCCGGCAAGGGCCCCGGCGGCGTGTTCGTCAACAAGGCCGTCGTCCACGACGGCGAGACCGCCACCACCGGCACCGGCGGCGGGAACGACGAAGGCGGCTACCGCCCGCCCGAATGGGACGGCGAAGCCGTCAGCCGCTAGACGGCCGTCCGCTGAACGGCAGCGGCCGTGGGGCCCGAAGCCCCGCGGCCGCAACCGAAACCACGCCTACTGCCGCGACGACAGCACCTCCCGGTGCTCGTCGCCCCAGTCCTCCAAAGGCTTCAACGCCACGCTCAGCGACTCGCCCAGCGGCGTCAGCGAGTACTCCACCCGCGGCGGCACCTCCGCGTACAGCTCCCGGTGCACCACCCCGCTGGCCTCAAGCTGCCGCAGGTTCTCCGCGAGGACCTTCTCGCTCACCCCGTCGAGCTTGCGCCGGATCTGCCCGAACCGCACCGGCCCCTCGGCGAGCACCCACATGAGGTGCATCTTCCACTTGCCGCCCACCACGTCGATCGCGAGCGACATCCCGCAGGTTTGATCTACGTCACCCATCGTCTCCACCGCACGCCTCCCGACCGTATTCCGAACCTCGACGTAAGCAACCCCACCTGGAAGTGCGGTCTTGCCGAGCCTACCCGGCCCGACCGACCATGGAACCCGGCAACACACACAGGGAACCACCACTTACCAAGGGGCACAACATGTCTGCCATCAAGTCCGTCACCGTCCTCGGCCTCGGCCCGATGGGCCGCGCCACCGTCCGCCTCCTCCTCGCCGCAGGCGTCCACGTCACCGTCTGGAACCGCACCCCCGGCAAGGCCGAAGCCCTCGCCGAACTCGGCGCCGTCCCCGCCGCCACCGCCGCCGAAGCCGTCGCCGCCAACGACACGATCCTGCTCTCCCTCATCCACTACGACGCCATGTACGGCGTCCTCGACCAAGCCGACCTCACCGGCAAGACCGTCGTCAACCTCTCCTCCGACTCCCCGGCCAACACCGCCAAAGGCGCCGGATGGGTCCTCGACCGCGGCGCCCGCTTCCTCACCGGCGCCTACATGACCCAGAGCGACGACATCGCCCACCCCGCCTCCCAGCTCTACGTCAGCGGTCCCGCCGACCTCCACGCCGAGCTCAAGCCCCTCCTCGACCACCTCTGCAAGCACACCCACCTCGGCGAGGACTACGGCCTCGCCCAGCTCTACTACCAGGCCGGACTCGCCATGTTCCACGCCTACCTCATCTCCCTCCAGCAGGCCTTCGCCATGATCGAGCGCTCCGGCGGCGACATCGACACCTTCCTCGAACTCTCCAAGGACGACGCCGGCAGCCAGCGCGACTTCTCCCTCTACTTCGCCCAGGCCGCCAAGCAGGGCGGCTGGGGCGACGTCGCCAGCCTCAAGATGATGCACGCCGGCGCCCAGCACGTCATCGACGCCAGCGAAGACGCCGGAGTCGACGCCGCCCTCACCCGCACCATCCAGGACTACTACCAGCGCGCCCTCGACGCCACCGAGCAGACCGGCGCCGTCGTCCCCGTCTACCGCCTCTTCCGCGGCGACCACTAGAAAGGACCCCCATGCCCACCGGCAACATCACCGTCCTCGGCCTCGGCGCCATGGGCTCCGCCGTCGCCGCCAGGCTCCGCGCCACCGGCTACGCCACCACCGTCTGGAACCGCACCGCCGCCAAGACCCAGCCCCACACCGCGGCCGGATCGAACGCCGCCGCCACCGTCCCCGACGCCGTCGACGCGGGCGACATCGTCATCGTCGTCCTCCTCGACCACCGCAGCGTCCGCGAACACCTCGAACCCGCCGCCGACCGCCTCCGCGGCAAAGTCGTCGTCAACCTGACCACGACCACCCCGGGCGAAGCCCGCGCCACCGCCGCATGGGCCGCCGACCACGGCATCGCCTACCTCGACGGCGCCGTCATGGCCGTCCCGTCCATGATCGGCACCCCCGAGGCCCGCCTCCTCTACTCCGGCGACGAGAACGCCTACGCCATCGCCGAACCCGCGCTGGCGGCCCTGGGCGGCGCCGAGTACTCCGGCGCCGACGCAGGGCTGGCCTCGCTCAAGGACACGGCGCTGCTCGCCGCCATGGACCTGATGCTCCTGGGCCAGCTCCAGGCCGTCGCCATGATGCGCACCGTCGGCGTCCCCGCGGCCGAGACCGCGGGGGAGGCGGAGGCCTGGCTCGCCGCGATGCTCCCGCACGGCAAGGAGATCGCCGCGATCATCGACGGCGGCGCCTACGACACCGGCGGCCAGAGCGTCGACTTCGACCGCCGCGGCCTCGCCTCGATCGTCACCGCCAGCCGCGAGCAGGGCGTCAGCGCCCAGCTCCTCGAACCGCACCTGCGGCTCCTCGACGAGCTGTCCGCGACCGGCCGCGGCGCGAGCGACTGGCCCCGCATCATCGACCGACTCACGATCCCGAAGCAGGAGAGCAGATGACGAACCAGACCGTCGCCGTCCTCGGACTCGGGGCCATGGGCTCCGCCGTCGCCGCCCGACTCCGCGACACCGGCCACGCCACCGTCGTGTGGAACCGCACCGCCGCCAGGACCGCGCCGCACGCCCAAGCGGGCTCGACCGCCGCGGCCACCGCCGCCGAGGCCGTCACGGCCGCCGACACCGTCCTCGTGGTCCTGTTCGACCACGCCAGCGTCCGCGAGCACCTCGACCCGCTCGCGTCGGAACTCAAGGGCCGCACCGTCGTCAACCTGACCACGACCACCCCCGAACAGGCCCGCTCCACCGCCGCGTGGGCCGCCGAGCACGGCCTCACCTACCTCGACGGCGCCATCATGGCCACCCCCGACATGATCGGGACGCCCGTCTCGCGGCTCCTCTACTCCGGGAACCGCGACGCCTACGACCGCGCCCGCGCAGTCCTGGAGACCCTCGGCGCCGCCGACTACGAAGGAGAGGACGCAGGGCTCGCCTCGCTCAAGGACATGGCGCTGCTCACCGCCATGTACCAGCTCTTCTCGGGATTCCTCCAGGCCGCCGCCATGATGCGCACCGTCGGCGTCCCCGCGGCCGACACCGCGGGGGAGGTCCGCGGCTGGCTCGGGGCGCTCCTGCCGCACCTGGACCACTTCGGCGCCGAGATCGACCGCGGCGGCTTCGACCCCGCGCGCGGCCAGGACGTCGAGTTCACCAGGGCCGCCATCGGATCGCTCATCGCCGCCGCCCGCGGCCAGGGGATCAGCGCCGGGCTCCTGGAGCCGCTCATGCGCCACCTCGACGAGCTCGCCGCGACCGGCCGCGGCGGGGCCGACTGGATCAGCGTGATCGACCAGCTGCCCATCGAGTGACCGCCCGGGGCGGGCGGGGGACTACCCGCCCGCCCCCAGCAGCTGCAACTTCTCGTACCCGTCGGTCCCGGGCGCGGCCGTCAGCGTCACGAGCATCTGCCCGGAGCCGTCCGCGACCCGGAACTGGTCCTTGTACAACTGGATCAGGCCCACCATCGGGTGGTCGAACCGCACCCACCCGATGTTGCAGTCCTTCACCTCGGCCCGCGCCCACATCTCCGCGAAGTCCCGGTGCGCCACCGACAGCTCGCCGATCAGCGCCGTCAGCTCCGCGTCCTCGGGAAACAGCGCCGCCATCTTCCGCAGCTGCGCCACGGTCTCGTACGAGCACACGTCCTGCCAGTCGGGGAAGAACTCCCGCGAGTCGTCGTCGAACAGCAGTCGCACGAAGTTCGGGCCCGCCTCCAGATCCCACCCGAACCCGCCGTACAGCAGCCGGGCCAGGCGGTTCGAGGCGAGCACGTCCTGCCGGTGGTTCAAGATGAGCGCCGGGAACCCGTCGATCGCCGCGAGCATCGTCTCCAGCGAGGGCCGCACGCCCGGACGCTCGCGCATCGGGTTGCGCCGCGAGTTCCCCGCGAGCCGGTGCAGGTGGGCCCGGGTCGTCTCGTCCAGGCGCAGCGCCCGCGCGACCGCGTCGAGCACCTGATCCGACGGGCGCTTGGCCCGGCCCTGCTCCAGACGCGTGTAGTAGTCCACGCTCACCCCGGCCAGCAGCGCCAGCTCCTCGCGCCGCAGCCCCGGCACCCGGCGCCGCGCGTCGTTCGGCAGCCCGACCTCGTCGGGATTCACCCTGGCGCGCCGCGCCTGGAGGAACTTCCCCAGGTCGACGACGTCCTCCAGCTTGTGGATCCCGGTCGCATCAGATGACATCACTCAAACCTCCGCGGCAAGTATCTCCGCGGCGACTCGCCGATGCCTAGGTCTGTCAGTCCTAGGGTCGAACGACCCCAGGTCGAACAGACGTCTGGCAGCCTCCCGCGATCCGCCGCAGCATGGTCCGCATGCAGATCCACATCGTCTACGCCCACCCGCACGCCGCCTCCCTGAACGCCTCGCTCCGGGACGAATCGGTCACCACCTTGGAGGGCCTCGGCCACACCGTCACCGTCTCCGACCTGTACGCCATGAAGTGGAAGGCCGTCGCCGACTTCGACGACTTCGGCCCCACCGAGAACGAGCACTTCATGGCCGCCGCCGGAGAAGCCTGGGACAAGGGCGCGCTGGCCGCCGACATCCGCGCCGAGCAGGAGAAGCTCCTCGCCGCCGACCTGGTGATCCTCCAGTTCCCGCTCTGGTGGTACACGGTCCCGGCGATCCTCAAGGGCTGGATCGACCGCGTCTTCACGAACGGCTTCGGCTACGGCACCTCCCGCGACTGGCCCCGCTTCGGCGACGGCGTCCTCGCCGGGAAGCGCGCCATGGTCGTCGTGACCACCGGCGCCGCCGAGTCCCACCTGTCCGACCGCGGCGTCAACGGCTCCATCGACGACCTGCTGTTCCCGCTCCAGCACGGCGTCCTCTTCTACACCGGCATGCAGGTCCTGCCCCCGGTCGTCATCCCCGGCGCCGTCCACCGCTTCGGCGACGCCGAGTACGCCGAGGCCGCGAAGCACCTGCGCACCCGCCTGGAGACCCTCGCCGAGACCGAGCCGGTCGCCTACCGCAAGCAGGCCGACGACTACGACGACGCCAAGCGTCTCAAGCCGGGCCTCGAACCCGCGGGCGCCACCGGGTTCGCCCTGCACATCGCCTGAGCACGCGAAAAGGGCCGGAGCGGCGGCTGCCGCTCCGGCCCGGCCGTTCAGAAGACGACCGTCCAGCCGATGAGGACGGGGTCTACTCGAACGGGAACTTGTCCGCGAACGCGGGCTTCAGGTCGTCCACCCACACGGCGTTCTCGTCGAACTTCGCGTAGAACGGGATGCCCACGATCTTCGGGTCCCTGGCCTGGAGCATCCGCAGCGCGAACACCTTCTCCTCGCCGATCTCCACGACGCCGTCCACCGCCACCTTGCCCGGCGTGGCCGACATCGACGGGCCCCTGACGGTCCGGCACAGGCCCGAGACCTGGCTGAACGCGTCCCGGAAGATCTCCCAGGCCCGCGCCAGCGGCACCGAGAAGTAGTCCTGCGGGCCCGTGTCGCGCTCCACGAACATGTAGTACGGGATCATCCCCAGTTTGTGCTGGGTCCTCCACATCCCCGCCCACTGGTCCGCGTCGTCGTTGATCGTCCTGATCAGCGGCGCCTGCGTGCGGATCACCGCACCCGTGGACCGGATGCGCCGCACCGCCTCCCGCACGATGTCGGAGTCGAGCTCCTTCAAGTGCGAGAAGTGCGCCATGAACGCGAGGTTCCGCCCCGACTCCACGACCTGCTCGAACAGCCGCAGCGTGTCGTCCGCGTCGGGGTCCGTCACGAACCGCTGCGGCCAGTACGCGAGCGCCTTCGACCCGATGCGGATCGATTCGACGTGGTCCATGCCCAGCAGCGGCTCGATGTACCGCCGCAGCACGGGCTCGCCCATGATCATCGGGTCCCCGCCGGTCAGCAGCACGCTGCTCACCTCCGGGTGCTCCCGCACATAGCCGGTCAGCTGCTCCACGTCGTTGTTCGCCATCTTCAGGTCGGCGATCCCCACGAACTGCGCCCACCTGAAGCAGTAGGTGCAGTACGCGTGGCAGGTCTGGCCCTGCTGCGGAAAGAACAGCACCGTCTCGCGGTACTTGTGCTGGAGCCCCGGGATCGGCTCCTCGCCGGCCTTCGGGATGTTCAGCTGGAGCTGCCCCGCCGGATGCGGGTTCAGCTTGAACCGCACCTCGTTGGCCGCGGCTGTCACCTCCTGCTTGGAGGCGTCGGCCTTCAGCAGCCCCGCGATGTGGTCGACGTCCTCCGCCGGGAGCATGTCCTCCTGCGGGAACACCAGCCGGAACATCGGGTCGTCGAACGGACGGTCCCAGTCGATGAGCTCATCGACCACGTACGCGTTCGTCCGGAACGGCAGGACCGAGGCGACGGCCCTGGTGCGAAGCCGCTGCTCCTCCGACAGCGGCGCTCGTTGGAGCAGATCGTCGAGATGACGGATCGTGTAGGCGGTGAACCGCCTACCTGCGTTTTCAGGAGCAGTCACGAGAACTCCCTCCTCTTGATGTTGTGTCGGTCTGCAACGCGGCTCGGCAGGGCCTGGTTACAAACAAGTGCGCGAAACCAACGCTCACCCGGCCTCCCCGGACTCCGTCCGTGTCGGCTCCGTGGCTTTTCGACCACAGATGGTGCACCCGATGCTTTCGCGCACACTGTGCGTGAAATATGAAATTTTCAGTTGATTGTGACGACCCTAACCCAGGGTCGCCTCAAGCGAAATAGGCACCGCCTTCAGCGCCTGGCTGACCGGGCAGCCGTCCTTGGTGGCCGCCGCGATCTCATCGAACTCGCCTTTCTCGATCCCGGGCACCACGGCCCGGACGGTCAGCGCGATGCCCGTGATCCCGGTGCCGGGCTTGAAGTCGACGCCGGCTTCGGTGACGATCTCCTCCGCCGTGTAGCCGGCCTTGCCCAGGCCCGCCGAGAGCGCCATGGAGTAGCAGGAGGCGTGGGCCGCGGCGATGAGCTCCTCGGGGCTGGTCTTGCCCTCCGGGTCGTTCGCGCGCGACGCCCACGTCACCGGAGTGTCCGGCAGGCCGGACGACACGAAGCTGGTGACACCGCCGCCGTCCTGGAGACCGCCGGTCCATCGGGTGCGTGCGTTGCGAGTGACTGACATGCCTTCTCCTCTGATCGGAGTTCCTTCGCTCGCAGGCTAACAGTCGAACTTGACGTCTGAAGACGGTCCGCGACGGCGGTCGCCCCATGCCGACCGGCCGTCGTCTTCGCGGAAGTTCCCTCCGTCTTCGCTGGTCAAGCGTAACGTTGAACGGCAGATGACCCCCCTGGTTTCGGCCCCTTCGAGGGTGTGTATATTTGTCTTTGCCCGCGGGGGAACGGAACGGCCGGAAAGCCGGTCCGGAGATCTAGGAGGCACGCGACAGGCTCTGAGAGCCAGGCGCGGTCCAGATCGCAGCGCGGGGATCACCTGAGGCTTCATAGAGGCTCAATCGCATGTGACCAGGGTCAATCACCCCCGGTTAGACATCGCAGATCGAGACTAGTAATGTTGTTCGGGTTGCTCCGGCGGAGGACGAATCCCAAATCGGATGAGGTCTTTGTTGTGGCGTGTTGTTTGAGAACTCAACAGGGTGTTTGGATGGTCAGCGTGTGGG
>NZ_JBHMBP010000007.1:0-50275 GCF_042428885.1 Glycomyces mayteni | reverse complement strand
GAGTCGGGGCTGACCCGCGGGGCGGCGCCGCTGCTGCGCGTCGGCCGCATCGCCGCCAGCGAATCGAGCTCCTCTGATTCGAGTCCTTCCGGGGGGCCCTCCCTCCCCCCCACCCCACCCACCACCGCCACCGCCTTGCCGGAGACCGCCTCGACCGGGCGCGCTCCGGTCGAGAGTGGTGATGACCTCGCCGCCGGCGGGGGGATCCCCCCGGGGGCCGCGACTGCATCAGCCGGCTCGTCCATTGTGGCAGGGGGGTATGACAATCCAGGACCCTCAGTGACCGACACCTCACTGCCCGCGCTGATACCGCTGCTCGACCGGTCGCATCTGCGGATCGACACCGATGCGGCGCATGCGCTTCCGGGGCTGCTGCTGCGGGCCGTGGGGGCCGTGCCCGCGGGGCTGGTGCGGCTGCACGTGTACGACCCCGAGCACCTGGGGCGGTCGCTGTCGGCGTTCGCGGCGCTCGGGAAGGCCGGACTCCTGTCGTTCGTGGGGCCCTCGGGGCTGCGGGAGGAGCTGGACTCGCTTGTGGAGACCGTGCGGCGCGTCAATGCCGACGTGCTCGCCGGAGAGCACGACTCGCTCGCCGCGCTGGCCTCCGCCACCGGGCGCCGGCCCGAGCCGTGGCGGGTGCTCGTGCTGCTCAACGCCGACCTCGCCGCCTGGCCCGCCCACGACCAGGCGCAGCTGGCGCGGCTGCGCCGCACCGGCGTCGCCGCCGGGGTGCACCTCGTCATCGTCGGCGACGACACCGCCGGGCCCGCCGACCTGCCGCGCCTCACCGCCAAGGCCGCGACCGCGCTCCCCGGCGCGCCGATCGAGCTCGACCCGCCGCCACCGTCCACCACCGTCACCGACGCCGCCAAGGCCGTCGCCGAGAAGCACCTCGCCGGGAAGGAGCCCGCGCGGCTGGTCGATCTGCTGCCGCAGCGGCTTTGGAGCGCCTCCTCGGCGTCCGGGCTCCAGTCCGCGATCGGGGAGACCCCCGCCGGGGACGTCGCGAAGCTCAGCCTCGGCGACAACCCTCCCCACGCACTCGTCGGCGGGCCCTCCGGCTCCGGCAAGACCAACCTCCTGTACGCGTGGATCGCCGGGCTCGCCTCCGAATACAGCCCCGACGAGCTCGCGCTGTACCTCCTCGACTTCAAAGAGGGCGTCTCCTTCGCGCGCTTCGCCTCCGGGCGCCGCGACCCCACCTGGCTCCCGCACGTGCGCCTCGTCGGCGTCAACATCAACGACGACCGCGAGTTCGGCCTCGCGCTCCTGCGCCACCTCAAGGACGAGCTGCGCCGCCGCGCCGAGGCCGCGAAGGCCCACGAGGCCACCAAGCTCGAAGAGCTCCGCGCCGCCGACCCCGGGGGCCACTGGCCCCGCATCGTCGCCGTCGTCGACGAGTTCCAGGTGCTCCTCGAAGCGCGCGACGCCGTCACCGAGGAGGCCGTGCAGCTCCTCGAAGACCTCGCCCGCCGCGGCCGCAGCCAGGGCATCCACCTCGTCCTCGCCTCGCAGGACATCGCCGGGATCGAGGCCCTGTGGGGCCGGCCCAGCCTCGTCGCGCAGTTCACGCTGCGCATCGCGCTCCCCAAGGCCCGCAGAGTCCTCGCCGAGTCCAACCACGCCGCCGACACCGTCGCCCGCTTCCACGCCGTCGTCAACGACGAGTCCGGCCACACCGGCGCCAACCGCGTCGTCGCCATCCCCAACGCCGGGCACGCCGACGCCTGGGAACCCCTCCAGCAGCGCCTCTGGGAAGCCCGCCCGCCCGGCAACGAACCGCCCGCGCTCTTCGACGGCGACCACGTCCCCGACCTCACCGCGAGCGTCCCCGCGCCCGAGACCGCGCTCCTGGGCCAGACCATCGACGTCGCCTCCCGCGGCGCCGAGCTCGCCCTCCACCGCGCCCCCGGCCGCAACCTCGCGATCCTCGGCACCCGCACCACCGAGGCCGCCGACATCCTCGCCGCCGCCGCCCTCACCGCCGCCCGCGGCCAGCGCATCGGGGTCGACATCTGCTGCCTCGAACCCGACGCCGCGTCCTCGGCGCTCGCGCTCGCCGCCGCGCTGGAGACCGAAGGGGCCGAGGTCGACTGGCACGACGACCTCGACTCGGCGTGCAAGGACTGGGAGTCGCGCTGCGACGGGATGCTGCGCCTCAACCTGTTCTACGCCGTGGACGCCGGGTCCGCGCGGCTCGACGCGGCCGGGTCGGCCCGCCTGCGCGCCATGCTCATCGACGGGCCCGAACGCCACCTGCACACGCTCGGCTGGTGGCGGTCGGTGCCGCGGCTGCGCGAGGACCTCGGGGGGTTCTCCGCGCGGTTCGACGCCGTGGACGCGTGGCTCGCGCTCGACGTGCAGGGCCCCGAGCTGGCGCCGCTCTCGCCCGCCAGCGGCGGCCCCGCGTGGTACCCGCGCTCGCGGCGCGGCCTGTACTTCGACCGGGCCCGGCACCGGGTCCCGCAGGTCGTGATCCCGTACCGGACGACGGCGCTGCTGCCGAACCCGTCGGCCGTCCTCGACCTGCCCTAGGACCAGCCGGAGCATCCGGGGCCCGCCCGAGAAGGAGCACGCCATGACGACCGACACCGGATACGCCGGCGCCGTCGCCGCCTACCTGAAGGACCGCGCCGACGCCGACGCCGAGATCCGCGCCGCCGACGCGGCGTACAAGGACGAGTCCGGGCGCCTGGCCGCCGCCGTCGAGTCCGCGCGCGCCTCCCGGGACGAGGCGAACCGGGCGTCGGTGGCCGCGGCGACGCTCGTGGCCGAGACCGACAAGGCCGTGGCGATCCTGTGGCGGTCGCTGGGGGACTTCGTGGGGCACCGCAGGACCGGGCCGACCCCGTCTGCGGGGGCGCCCGACCCGGAGCCGGACGCCGAGCGGGTGCGTATGCGGCTGGAGCGGTCGGGGCGGCTGCTGTCGCTCGCCCGGCAGGGTGAACTTCCCATCGAGGCGCCCCGGCACACCGAGGCGACCGCGGCGCTCATCGGCGCGGCCACCGGGGCGCTCGCCGTCGCCGTGGCGCTGGGGGTGCTGCACGCCGACGGGTCGGCGGTGCGGCAGGCGCTCGCGGCGCTGACGTTGTTCCTGGGCATCGCGACCGGGCCGATCGTGCTCGGGGTGTGGCTGTCGTGGCAGTACCGGGTGCGCCCGCGCCCGGGGCAGACGCTCGCGTGCGTGGGCGCGGCCGTGTTCGCGGTGTGCGCGCTCGCGGGGTTCTTCATGCGGGGCCTGTGAACAGCGGGGTGGGCGACGCTTGCGAGCCCTCGATCGGCTCTGCTTGACTCGATGGGGTACACCTGGAGCGTTCCTGAAACGTGAGGAGACCCGTCAATGGCCGCCATCGACGACACCGGCTCGTGGCATTACGGCCCGCTGCCGTCCACTGACGACGCCCCGGCCTGGATCTACGGGATCGTCCCCGACGGCTGGATCGCCGGGATGCCCGAGGTCACCGTGGACCGCGACGAGATGATCATCATCTGCCCGCTGCCGACCCCGGACCACCCCGCGGACGCGACCGAGTCCGACCGCGCCGCGACCGAGGAGGGCCGGATCTCCCGGTTCCGGGAGGCGACCCGCGACATGCGGGTGCAGATCGCGCAGCAGCTCCAGTACCGGTACCACCGGCAGGCGTCCTGGGGGGCGCGCTGCGGGTCCACCACGATGGTCTTCACGCACCAGTCGCTGCCGGTGACGACCCGGCTGCGCCAGCCCGAGCGGCTCGTCCTCGACACGCTCGTCGGCTCCGGGGTCGCCGCGTCCCGGCAGGACGCGCTGGCGTGGTGCGTGCGCCTGGTCGAGCAGCACGCGGAGGACTGGCTCAAGGAGCTGCGCGAGGCGATGCTCTCGGTCGACGACCTGCGCCGCCGGGGGCCCTCGGTCTGACCCGGAGTGCCCGACGGGCGGGGACGCGACGCGTCCCCGCCCGTTCGGCGTGCTCATCGCATGAGGAAGTACACCAGCACGATCGCCAGGACCACCGCGAGCGCGACCGCGAACGCCACGGCCCCGGTCCTGCCTCGGCCCTGCTGCGGTTCCGGTTCACGGTGCGCCATCGACGTCTCCAACGGTTCGACCCTACGTGCCTGCGGTAGATCGGTGCTGCTGTGCATCTTCGCCCAAGACGCCCCGCCGTGGGCGCGTTCGGGGCAAAAGCCGCCCGTCGCGGGTCCGTAACCGTTTCGCGGCGGCGATCTAACGCGCTCGTTCCATGATCGAAACCGAGCGCATTAGTTGAGAGCAATCGTCAAATTCGACGCAGCGTGCTCGGTTCTGCGCGGTGACGCAGAATGGGCAGGTATTTGTGATCGTTGCGAGCCCGAATACGCACAAGATCAATGTCCGCAGGCGGCGTCCCTGTTCAACGCCCGTTCAATCACGCACGAGTTCCTGCGCGTTCGCGCCCGTTCCCGTAGCGTCCGAAGGACCGGCCCCGGCCGGAGCGCCCGCGTCCGTGCCCAGAAGCCGACCGAAGGAGCCACCGTGAGCATCGAAGTCGCCGCAGAACCCGCCGCGAAACACGCCGCCGACACCGCCGCCCCCAGCACGGGCCTCACCGACCCGCCGACCCGGCACCACCGGCTGCTCGCCTGGGTCGGCGAGGTCGCCGAGCTGACCGATCCCGACCGGATCGTGTGGTGCGACGGCTCCCGCGCCGAATGGGAGCGCCTGACCGGCGAGCTCGTCGCGTTCGGGACCCTCGTCCCGGTCCCCGCCAAGCCCGACTCGTTCCTCGCCCGCACCGACCCCGGGGACGTTGCCCGCGTCGAGGAGCGGACGTTCATCTGCTCCGAGGACCCCGAGGACGCCGGGCCCACGAACAACTGGACCGCGCCCGACTACATGCGCGAGACCATGACCGGCCTCTACCGCGGCTCCATGCGCGGGCGCACCATGTACGTCGTGCCCTTCTGCATGGGCTCCCTCGACGCCGAGGCGCCGATGTTCGGCGTCGAGCTCACCGACTCCGCGTACGTCGCCGCGTCGATGCACATCATGACCCGCATGGGCACCGAGGTCCTCGCGAAGATGGGCCCCGACGCCGACTTCGTCAAGTGCCTGCACTCCGTGGGCGCCCCGCTCGCCCCCGGCCAGGCCGACGTCCCGTGGCCCTGCAACGAGACCAAGTACATCTCCCACTTCCCCGGCGACCGCGAGATCTGGTCCTACGGGTCCGGGTACGGCGGCAACTCGCTCCTGGGGAAGAAGTGCTACGCGCTGCGCATCGCCTCCGCGATGGGCCGCGACGAGGGCTGGCTCGCCGAGCACATGCTCATCCTGCGCCTGACCAGCCCGCAGGGGAAGGTCTACCACGTGACCGGCGCGTTCCCCTCCGCGTGCGGCAAGACCAACCTCGCCATGCTCGAACCGACCATCCCCGGATGGAAAGTGGAGACCCTCGGCGACGACATCGCCTGGCTGCGCTTCGGCGAGGACGGGCGCCTGTGGGCCTCCAACCCCGAGTACGGGTTCTTCGGCGTCGCCCCGGGCACCGACTACCGCACCAACCCCAACGCGATGCGCACCATCGAGCAGGGCCACACGCTCTTCACCAACGTCGCGCTCACCGACGACGGCGACGTGTGGTGGGAGGGCATGGGCGAGCCCCCGGCCCACGCCGTCGACTGGAAGGGCCGCGACTGGACCCCCGACTCCGACGAGCCGTCCTCGCACCCCAACAGCCGCTTCTGCACGCCCATCAAGCAGTGCCCGGTCCTCGCCGACCAGTACGACGACCCGCGCGGCGTCCCCATCGACGCGATCCTCTTCGGCGGCCGCCGCGCCACCACCGTCCCCCTCGTCGCCCAGGCCCGCGACTGGGTCCACGGCGTGTACATGGGCGCGACGCTCTCCTCCGAGACCACCGCCGCCGCCACCGGCAAGGTCGGGGTCGTGCGCCGCGACCCCATGGCGATGCTCCCGTTCATCGGCTACAACGCCGCCGACTACTTCGGCCACTGGATCGAGATGGGCAAGGCCGCCGCCGACGAGGCCCTCCTGCCCGAGGTGTTCTACGTCAACTGGTTCCGCCGCGGCGACGACGGCCGCTTCCTGTGGCCCGGCTTCGGCGAGAACGCCCGCGTCCTCAAATGGGTCGTCGAGCGACTCGAAGGCCGCGCCGCCGCCGTCGAGACCCCCATCGGGCACTGCCCGACCCCCGGGGCCATCGACACCGACGGCCTCGACCTGACCGACGACGACCTCGCCGCCGCCCTCAAGGTCGACCCCGCCGAATGGGCCGAGGAGATCCCCCTCGTCGAAAGCTGGTTCGCCCGCTTCGGCGACCGCCTCCCCGCCGTCCTGTGGGCCGAGCTCGACGCCCTCAAGCAGCGGCTCGAAGGGTAGCGCCGCCCCACCGGCGGAGGACACGGCCGGGGCCCCGAAAGGCCCCGGCCTAGAATTGCCGGTTGTGGCGATCTCGAACCTGCTTTACCGGATATACGAGCGTCGGCTCGCACGCGAGCTGACCGGACAGCCGCTGCCCAGGCACATCGGCGTCATGGTCGACGGCAACCGGCGCTGGGCCCGCGACATGGGCCTCACCGACCCCAACGACGGCCACCGCGCCGGCGCCAAGCACATCGAGCGCTTCCTCGGCTGGTGCGACGAACTCGGCGTCGAGCACGTGACCATCTGGCTCCTCTCCACCGAGAACCTCTCCCGGCCGAAAGACCAGCTCGACCCCCTCCTCGACATCATCGACGAACTCGCCGGCGAGCTCTCCGACGACGACCAGCCCTGGCAGCTGCGCATGGTCGGCGCCCTCGACCTCCTCCCCGAAGACCACCAGAACGCCCTCAAGCACGCCCAGCAGCGCACCGCCGACAAGCGCGGCATGCAGGTCAACCTCGCCGTCTGCTACGGCGGCCAGCGCGAGATCGCCGACGCCGTCCGCTCCTTCATGCTCGAACAGGCCGCCACCGGCGCCAGCCTCGAACAGGCCGCCGAGGCGATCGACGCCGACTCCATCGCCCGCCACCTCTACATGACCGGCCAGCCCGACCCCGACCTGGTCATCCGCACCTCCGGCGAGCAGCGCATCTCCGGGTTCCTGCTCTGGCAGTCCGCGTACTCCGAGTTCTACTTCTGCGACTCCAACTGGCCCGACTTCCGCCGCGTCGACTTCCTGCGCGCCGTCCGCTCCTTCGCCACCCGCGACCGCCGCTACGGCAAGTGAACCCGAATACTGTGAACTAGAACTCCACACAGGAGTGCGTCACTCCCGCGCCCCGGCTCGTGTATCTCATGCGGACCCCCAAGCCGCCGTACCGTAGCCGAGGAGCCCCTATGACGCCCACCCGCGACAGCTCTGCTCCACCAGGGGAGGGAGGCGCCGCGGCGCAACTGCTGCCGATGCGCGCCAGCCTCGAATTCGACGACTTCTACGCCGCCAACGTCCGCGTCATCACCGGGCAGATCTTCGCCTACACCGGCGACCGGACCGAAGCCGAAGACCTCGTCGCCGAGGCGTTCTGCCGCGCCCTCGCCCGCTGGAAGAAGGTGCGCGAGTACGAGAACCCGACCGCATGGGTGCGCCGCGTGGCCTGGAACCTCGCCACCAGCCACCTGCGCCGCCGCGGAGTCGTGCAGCGATTCCTCAACCGGCAGCGCGAGAACTACGAGACCCCGCCCGACGGGGACCGCGTCGACCTGATGCGCGCGCTCGCCGGCATCGGCGAGCACCACCGCAAGGCCGTGATCCTCCGGTACATGGCGGGCCTGACCGTCGCGGAGATCGCAGAGCAGGAAGGCGTCGCCGAAGCCACCGTCCGCTCCTGGCTCACTCGGGGGAAGGCCGCGCTCGCGGGCCGACTCACCGTCCAAGACGAGATGGAGCAGCGATGAGCACGCCAGACGAGACCCTCTTCGAGGAGGCCTTCGCCGAGTTCGCGCACTCCGCCGAGCTCATGGTCGACCCCGTCGACTCCGCCGTGATCCACGGCCGGGTGCGGCGCCGGCGCACCACCAAGGGCGCCCTGGCCGCCGCGCTGGCCGCGCTCATCGTGGCCGTCCCGGCCGCATGGTGGCTCCAGGACTCCAACGGGCAGGAGGTCGACCCGCAGCCCGCGGAGACCTCCACCGGCGAGACCTCCGAGGGCCCGACCTCGCCCGCGGAGGGCGGCACCGGCAGCGGGGAGGTCCCGGAGGGCCAGGAGACCGAGACCGAGCTGGTCCTCCCCACGTTCGCGGACCTCGTGGGCGCCGAGATCGAGCTGCCGGCGTTCGTGCCCGGCAGCTCGAGCTACGACTCGGCGTGCCCGGTGTCCCCGGCCGTCCCCGCCGACGGCACGCCCGACGCCGAAGCGGGCGAATGGGACGCGGGCGGGGGACCGGTCCAGCTGCTCAAGGTGGTCCACACGCCGCTGGAGGAGGGCGGCCCGGTGCAGGCCGTCGCGCTGTTCGGGTGCAGCCCCAGCGAGTCGATGATGCGCCAGGCCGTGGTCGTCGCCGGGGACGGCGAGGGCGGCTGGGAGGTCACCGAGGAGGTCGCCCGCGGCGACATCACGGAGTTCCCCCTGTGGGACATCGCCCCCGCGGCCACCGCGGGCGTGCTGCTCCTCGTGCCGGAGCAGGAGTCGACCGGCATGTACCAGGAGATCGCCCTCGACTACGACGTCTTCAGGTACCGCACGGGGGAGGAGCTCGCGAACGTCACCGACGACGCCTACCTGTGGGGCGTCACCGACCTCTCGGTCGCGGTCGAGAAGACCGACAATGGGGACGGCACCTGGACCGGCGAGGTCACGGTCACCAACTCCGGCGACCACGACTCGCACGGCGTCCAGCTGGCGCTGTGCGCCAGCGAGAGCCTCGGGGCCGACGGCCCGGAGCCGGTGCCCGTCTGCGAGGGCTACCCCGACGGCGTCGCCGTGCTCGACCCGCTGGAGGCCGGGGACTCCACGACCCTGGAGTGGACCCTGACCCCGGAGCCGTTCGGCGACTGGAACGGCGACGAACAGGCCGGCGGCCTGTACTTCGAGGCGTGGATCCAGCCGCTCGTCTACAGCGTCGACAACTTCGTGTTCGACCCGCACGGCGAGAACGACTACGACAACACCGCGATCATCATCGACGACGTGCCGACCTCCTGACGGGCCCGGACGCGGAGCGGCCCGGGGCTTCCGAGCCCCGGGCCGCTCCGCGTCCGGTCTATGCGACGGCCACGCCCGCCTCCGCGAAGTCCTCCAGGGCCTTCGCGCGGGTCTCCTCGGCGACCGCGGCCGTGTACTCCAGGAGCACCGTCGTCGCGAAGCCCTCCGCGGCCGCGTCGAGCGCGGTGGCGCGCACGCAGTGGTCGGTGGCGATGCCGACGACGTCGACCGCGTCCACGCCGCGGGCCCGCAGCCACTGGGCCAGGCCCGTCTCGCCCGAGGAGCCCTCGAACCCGGAGTACGCGGCCTCGTAGGCGCCCTTGTCGAACACGGCCTCGGCGAGCGTGTGGTCGAAGTCCGGGTGGAAGCCCGACCCGGCCGTGCCCACCACGCAGTGCGGGGGCCACGAGTCCCTGAAGTCCGGCTCCGCGGAGAAGTGCAGGCCCGGGTCGATGTGCCAGTCCCGGGTGGCGACCACGTGGTCCCACCGGCCCGGGTCGGCCTTGACGAGGTCGGTGACGGCCGCCGCGACGGCCGCGCCGCCCGCGACGGGCAGCGACCCGCCTTCACAGAAGTCGTTCTGGACGTCTACCACGATCAGTGCCCGGCTCATGCGTCGATCCTAGTGACGGACCCGCCCCACCGGAAGTGCAGGCGGGCGCCTGTGGCCGATTTCCGCTCCCCAGGGCACGGCGAAGGCCCGGGAACCGCGGCTCCCGGGCCTTCACTGCGAGGTCGCGGGCTAGTGGCCCTTGACCTCCTTGACCAGGTGTCCCCACTTCTCGTCGAAGACGGGGCGCTCCGAGCGGATGCGCGGGAGGCGGTCGAAGTTGCGCAGCGGCGGCGGGCAGCTCGTCGCCCATTCGAGCGAGCCGCCGTAGCCCCACGGGTCGTTCGTCTCCACGACGCGCCCGGCCTTCCAGGACTTGAACAGGTTCCAGATGAACGGCAGCGTCGACAGGCCGAGGATGAACGCGCCGATCGTGGAGATCATGTTCAGCGTCGTGAACCCGTCGGACTCCAGGTAGTCGGCGTACCGGCGGGGCATGCCCTCGGCGCCGAGCCAGTGCTGCACCAGGAACGTCGTGTGGAAGCCGATGAACGTCAGCCAGAAGTGGACCTTCGCGAGGCGCTCGTCGTACATGCGCCCGGCGACCTTCGGGAACCAGAAGTACACGCCGGCGTAGACCGCGAACACGATCGTGCCGAACAGCACGTAGTGGAAGTGCGCGACCACGAAGTACGAGTCGGAGACGTGGAAGTCCACCGGCGGGCTCGCGAGCAGGACGCCCGAGAGGCCCCCGAGGAGGAACGTCACCAGGAAGCCGATGCTGAACAGCATCGGGGCCTCGAACGTGAGCTGGCCCTTCCACATGGTGCCGATCCAGTTGAAGAACTTCACACCGGTCGGGACCGCGATCAGGAACGTCATGAGCGAGAAGAACGGCAGCATGACCGCGCCGGTCGCATACATGTGGTGCGCCCACACCGCCATCGACAGGCCCGCGATGGCGAGCGTCGCGGCGACCAGGGTCTTGTAGCCGAAGATCGGCTTGCGGCTGAACACCGGGAAGATCTCCGAGACGATGCCGAAGAACGGCAGCGCCACGATGTACACCTCGGGGTGGCCGAAGAACCAGAACAGGTGCTGCCACAGGATCGCGCCGCCGGTGTCGGCGTCGAACACGTGCGCGCCGAGCGTGCGGTCGGCCATGACGGCGAGCAGCGCGGCGAACAGGATCGGGAAGACCAGGATCATCAGCAGACTGGTGATGAGGATGTTCCACGTGAAGATCGGCATCCGGAACATGAGCATGCCCGGCGCGCGCATCGTCACGATCGTGGTGATCATGTTGACGGCGCCGAGGATCGTGCCCGCACCCGAGATCGACAGGCCCACGAACCACATGTCCGCGCCGATGCCGGGGGAGTTCACGGCGTTCGACAGCGGCTGGTACGCGAACCAGCCGAAGGACGCCGCGCCGCCCGGGGTGATGAAGCCGGCGACCGCGAGGGTCGAGCCGAGCAGGTACAGCCAGTACGCGAACGCGTTCAGGCGCGGGAACGCGACGTCGGGGGCGCCGATCTGGAGCGGCACCAGGTAGTTGCCGAACGCGAACACGATCGGCGTCGCGAACATCAGCAGCATGATGGTGCCGTGCATCGTGAACAGCTGGTTGAACTGCTCAGAGGACACGATCTGGAGTCCGGGCTGGAACAGCTCCGCGCGGATCAGCAGGGCCAGGACGCCGCCGATCGCGAAGAACGCGAACGACGTCACGAAGTAGAGCAGGCCGATCTGCTTGGCGTCGGTCGTGCGGAGCGTGCGGGCGAGCCAGGAGCCCTTGGGCTCCCGCCGCACCGGCCAGGGACGCGCGACGATCGGCGTTGGCTCAAGCTTGGGCTCAACCGTGGTCACCTGTGGGCCTCCATGATTCATTTCCAGGTAGCGAACGCAGCATAGCCCCGTGAAACGCCGCCGACGCGGAGGGGCGCAGCCTCAGCGGCGTGGCGCAGCGTGACCGTTCGATGGGCGCTCAGTGGTTGTCGCAGGTCGAATACGCGACAGGTCATAGGGGTGGAACCGCCCGCGCGGGCCGTCGATGGGCGCGGCCCGGCGCGGGTGAGCAATCTCCTACGCGGCCGGTCAGATCCCGCCGCGCGCATCGGGTTCGAGCGCGGCGTAGACGCGCTTCACCAGCAGCGCGGTCTCGTAGCCGACCTGGCCGAGGTCGCAGCCGGCGTTGGCGAGGACCGCGAGCTGGGCCCGGTCGCCGACGGCCATGAGCAGCAGCACGCCCTCGTCCATGTCGATCACCGACTGGCGGATGCGGCCCGCGTCGAGGACCTTCGCGGCCCCCGTCGTCAGGCTCGCGAGCCCCGAGGTGATCGCGGCGAGCTGGTCGGCCCGGTCCGTCGACAGTCCCCTTGAGGCGGCGATGGCGAGGCCGTCGACGGACACCGTGAGCGCCTCCGAGACGTCCGGCACCTTCTCCACGAAGGAGGTCAGGAGCCAGTCGAGTTCACCGACGTTCTTGTCGTTGCTATCCACCATCTCGCTGCTTTCTATTGGCGTTGTTCGTGCGCGGCGGCCGCCGCGATGCCGGAGGCGAAACCGGCGAGCCGGTCCCGGATCTCCGCCGGGTCGAGATCGGCGCCGCCGCCCTGCCGGGCGCTGGGGACGGAGCCGGGGAGCAGTCGGGAGCCCGGCGCGCGACGGGGCAGTTCGGCGCCGTTGGTCCTGCCGGAGTTTTCGAGTGCTCGGTTCACCTTCCTGAAGGTAACATCCAGCGTCTCGGGAGCGGGGCCCGCAGGGGCCGCGACCGGCTTGCCTCCGTTCAGTGTTGCCCCAGCTACGGGACGTGGCGCGGGGGCCGGACCGGCCTTGCGCGGGCGCGGCACGATCGGCTCCACGGCGCCCGAACCGGCCGCCTCGGCGCCCGTCCCGGTCACCGGCAGGTTCGCGGCGCGCGCCGACAGCGCCAGCCGCGCGGCCGACCCCTGGTCGGGCGAGAGGCCCACCGGGTCCTCCGCGTGCGCGCTCGCCGGGATGCGCACCAGCGCCAGCGTGCCCTTGCCCATCGTGGAGTGCAGCTGCACGCTCACCGAGTGCTCGGCCGCGAGCCGCCCCACCACCAGCAGGCCCATGGTCGCCGTCAGCTCCGAGTTCAGCTGGGTCGGCTCGGCCAGGCGGCGGTTGATCGCCGCCATCGGCTCCGGCGCGAGGCCGATGCCGTCGTCGGCGATGGAGATGACGATCTCCGAACCCGAACGGCGCGAGGTGACCCGCACCGACTGGGTCGGCGGCGAGTACGCCGCCGCGTTGTCGAGCAGCTCCGCGAGGATGCGCACCAGGTCACCGGCGGGCTTGGTCTCCAGCCGCGCCGACACCTGGTTCTCGACCACGACGCGGCCCGCGTCCTCGATCTCGGCGACCGCGTCGCGGATGATCGTGTCGAGGTTCGCCGGGTGGTTGTAGCGGCGCTGCGGGTCCCCGCCCGCCAGGAGCAGCAGGTTCTCCTCGTTGCGGCGCATGCGCGCGAGCAGGTGGTAGACCGAGCGCCACTCGTCGGGCACCGCGTGGTCCGGGGACTGCTCGACCAGGGACTCCATGACCTGCTGCTGGCGGCGGATGAGGCTCTGCCCGCGGCGGGCGAGCGTCTTCATCATCGCCTCGACGTCGATGCGCAGCAGCGCCTGGTTCGCGGTCTGGCGCAGAGCCTGGTGGTGCGCGGCGCTGAACGCCTCGGCGAGCGAGTCGAGCTCGTCGGCGTACCGCGAGTCCGCGCTCATCACCGTCTGGCGCTTCGCGGTCTGGAGCAGCCGGTCCACCTCGTCGGCGTTGGCCGCCTGCGACACCGCCGCCACCGTCTTCGGCAGCGTGTCGTACGCGGCGGTCAGGGTCGCCTCGCGGACGCCGTCGACGCGGAGGCTGATGCGCCGCGCCAGCATCGCCGCGGAGATGATCGAGGTCAACGCCAGCACGATCACCAGCGCGAACGTCGTCAGCAGGGTCCGCGAGGAGGCGTCGCGGATCGCGTCCACGTCGTCCTGCATCGCGTCGAGCACCGAGCCCTGGCTGGTGTCGAGGGCCGCGATGATCGCGCCCTGCGCGTTCGAGAAGTCCTGCGGGCTGATCGTCGGCACGTTCCCGCGCACGTACACCCCGAGGGCCTCCTGCGCGGTCTCGATCTCCTCGGAGCCCATGGCCGCCTTGTAGACCGCGCTCGTCTCCGAGGACGCGTTGGCCTGGAACTCGGTGATCTGCCGGTCGAAGTTCCCCGACAGGTACGCCACGTTCGACAGCTCCGCGCGCCCGACCACGACCGCCCGGTCCTCGTCGAGGCTCACCAGGTCCGTGGCGACGGTGAACTGGATCTCCGCGGCGATCCGGCTGGCCTGCATGAGGGCCGCGAGCGAGTCGAGGTGCGCGGCGACGCCCGCGTCGTCCACCATGCGCGGCAGGATCGCGGCGATGCTCACGATCTTGTTGGCGACGTCCCGGTACACCAGGTACGCGTCGGCGACGTCCTCGTCGGTGAAGTCCGCCTCCCCGGCCGCGAGCCGGTCGAACGCGGCGCGGGCCCCCTCCAGGCCCTCGGCCTTGGAGAACAGGGACTCCAGGTCGTCCTCCAGGTCGGGGAAGCGCGCGGTCACCCCGGCCGACGCCTCTTCGAGCCGGTCGAACGCCCAGTCGGTCTCGCGGCGGGCGACCGCCGAGTCGAACTGGCCGCCGCCGCCGTTGATCACCGACTCCACCAGGGGCCCGGCCTCCAGCCGGTGCGCCTCCAGGGCGTCGTTCAGGTCGGCGGAGAGCCCCGCGAGCACCTCGGCGTCCGTCGCGTTCTGGTACTCGTCCCACACGGAGACGGTCTGGAACAGCCCGAGCACCAGCATCCCCATGAGCGCCGCGGCGATCGGGAGCATCAACTGCATCCGGATGGGGAGACGACTGGTGCGCTGCCGGGCTTTACGGGACATCGGGGGGCGTCCTTTCTGGGGGCGACGATCCGCGTGGCGGCGTGCTGGACACCATCTTCGCTTGTCGCCGCAGGGGCAGTTGAGGCGGGGCTCACCCCACGAGCGGGCGCGCCGAAGGGTACCGGTATAGCCGTTTTCGTGTGCGAAGGGCCAGCGACGCGGCGAAAAGCACCGGTCCGACGCGGCCGGTGTACATGGCGATCGTCAACAGCCACACCGAGGGCTCGGACAGGTCGTACGTGATGCCGGTGGACTGCCCGACCGTCGCGAACGCGCTCGTCACCTCGAACATGATCGCGGTGATCTCGATGCCCGGCTCGAAGCGCTGCATCAGGAACACCCCGAACGCGTTGCACGCCACGTACACCAGGGCCACCGCGAGGGCCTCGCGGATCACCGGCGGGTCGATGCGGCGGCGGAACACCGTCACGTCGGTCTCGCCGCGGACCTCCGCCCAGATCACCAGCAGCAGCAGGAAGAACGTGGTGACCTTGATGCCGCCCGCGGTCGAGGCGGCGCCGCCGCCGATGAACATGAGGATGATCGAGGCCAGCTGCGAGTCCTCGCGCATCGCGCCGATGTCGATCGAGTTGAAGCCCGAGGCGCGCACCACCGACGACTGGAAGAACGCGGGCAGGATGCGGTCGTACCAGGGCCACTGGCCGAACGTCGCCGGGTTCGACCACTCGAACGCCAGGTACGCGGCCCAGCCGCCGAGGATGAGCACCACCGAGCCGACGAGCGTCAGCTTCGTGTGGACCGACCACTGGCGCCGGCCCCAGTGGCGGCGCGTCATCTCGAAGATCACCGGCATGCCGAGGCTGCCGAGGATCGAGCCGAGCGCGATCGGCACGCAGATCCACGGGTCGGTCGCGTAGCTCATCATCGAGTCGGAGAACAGCGCGAACCCGGCGTTGTTGAAGGTGCTCACCGAGTGGAACACCCCGTACCACACGGCCTTGCCGAGCCCGAAGTCCAAGGACGAGAACCGGATCGCCAGCGCCAGGGCCACGACCGCCTCGACGGCGAACGTGAACGCGATGGTGCGCACCAGGATCGCCTTGAAGTCGCCGAGGTTCAGGGCCTGGCTGATCTCCATGCGGGTGGCGAGCTTGGTGCGCAGGCCCAGCTTGTGGGTGACGAGCAGGGCCATGAGGACCGCGCTGGTCATGATGCCGAGGCCGCCGATCTGGAACAGCAGCATGATGACGAACTGCCCGAACCAGGACCAGTGGACGGGCGTGTCGAGGACGGCCAGGCCGGTGACCGACACCGCCGACGTGGAGGTGAACAGCGCGTCGGCGAAGGAGGTCCGGCGGTCGCCGAGGTGGGCGACCGGGAGCATGAGCAGCAGGGTCCCGGCGAGGATCACGCCCATGAACAGGAGCGGGATGAGGCGGCCCGGGTGGCGGAAGAACGCCTTGACCTTCGGGATCATGTGGTGGAGGCGAACGCCTCGACCTTGGTCGTGGCGCCGGAGACGATGAGGGTGTCCCCCTCGGAGACGACCGTGTCGGGGGTCGCGTACGTGAAGTCCTTGTCGGGCTGCTTGACGCCGACGACGGTGACGCCGTACTTGGAGCGCAGGCGCGACTCGGCGAGGGTCTTCCCGACCGCCTCGGTGGGGGCCTTGGTCTTGACGATCGCGAAGCCGTCGTCGAACTCGATGAAGTCGAGCATGCGGCCGCTCACCAGGTGCGCGACGCGCTCGCCCATGGCCCACTCGGGGTAGACGACGTGGTGGGCGCCGGTGCGGTGGAGGATCTGGCCGTGCTTGGCGTTGATGGCCTTCGCCCAGATCTCGCGGACCCCGGCCTCCTCGCAGGCGAGGACGGTGAGGACGCTCGCCTCGATGTCGGTGCCGATGGCGACGACGACGTGGTCGAACTCGCCGATGCCGAGCTGGATCAGGACGGCGGACTCGGTGGAGTCGGCCTGCACGACGTGCGTGAGGGTCTCGGAGGCGCGCTGGACGATCTCGGGGCGCTCGTCGATCGCGAGGACCTCGTGGCCCAGGCGGGTGAGGGACTCGGCGACCGCGGAGCCGAAGCGGCCCAGGCCGATCACCGCGATGGACTCCTCGGGGAGGTTCTCGCCCCGGCCGAACAGGTTCATCCGCGCATCCCTCGGGCTGGATCAGGTGCTGACACGAAGACTGATTGTGCCACCCGTCCGCACCCCGCGGGTGCCGCGGCGTTCGGTCCCGGGGAAAGGAATGAGGAGGGCGGTCGATAACCCCTCATGACCGCCCCCCTCGAACACCCCTAACACTCTCCAAGGATGGAGGAGAACACCAAGCCTACTCCGCGAGAACGGCTCTGAGGAAGTCCTGAGTGCGCGCTTCTTGCGGCTCGGAGAACATCGCCTCGGGCGGGCCCTGCTCGACGATCCGGCCGCTGTCGAACATCATGACGCGGTCGGAGACGTCGCGCGCGAAGCCCATCTCGTGGGTCACGCACAGCATCGTGATGCTCGTGGTCTCGGCGACGTCGCGCAGGACGGCGAGCACGTCGGCGACGAGCTCGGGGTCCAGGGCGCTGGTCACCTCGTCGAGCAGGAGGATGTCCGGGTCCATGGCGAGGGCGCGGGCGATGGCGACGCGCTGCTGCTGGCCGCCGGAGAGGCGCGCGGGGTACTCGTCGGTCTTCTCGGCGAGCCCCACGAGGTCCAGGAGGTCGCGGGCCTTCTGCTCGGCCTCCTCCTTGGAGCGTCCGGCGACGTGGACCTGCGCCTCGGTGACGTTGCGCAGCACCTTCATGTTCGGGAACAGGTTGAACTGCTGGAAGACCATGCCCACGCGGGAGCGGCGCTTGCGCAGCCACTTCTCGTTCGCGGGGACGAGCCTCCCCTTCTTCTCCATGTGGGAGTAGGGCTCGCCCTCGACCCAGACGACGCCGCCGTCGGCGGCGGGGTCGGCCTTCGGGGTCACCGTCTCCAGCGTCATGAGCAGGCGCAGGATCGTGGTCTTCCCCGAGCCCGAGGGCCCGATGAGCGTGACGCGCTCGCCCGGGTCGACGCGGAAGCTCAGCTCGTCGAGGACTTTGAGGTCGCCGAAGGACTTGTCGACGCGGTCGAACTCAATAATTGGATTTTGCAAGGCGGTTCTCCAATCTGCGCATCGCGACCGCGACCGGGTACGAGGCGGCGAGGAACAGCAGCCCGGCGAGGGTGTAGCCCTCGACGGCGCCGGTGTAGTGCTGGCCCTGGAAGGCCCGGGCCTCCGCGATCATCTCCATGACGCCGATGATGAACAGGGTCGGCACCTCTTTGAACATGGCGATGATCCAGTTGCCGACGGCCGCCGCGGAGCGGCGGAACATCTGCGGGAGGACGATCGCCCCCCACACCCGGCGGGGCGGGAGGTTCAGCGCGGTCGCCGCCTCCCACTGGCCCTTGGGGATCGCGTCGATCCCCGCCCGGTAGGACTCCGAGGTGTAGGACGCGTAGTGGAGGCCCAGCACCGTCGAGCCGACGGCGAAGGCGCTCCAGTCGGGGTTGATGTAGAGGCTCGTCGCCGTCCAGACGATGAGCACCTGCACCAGCAGGGGGGTGTTGCGGATGAACTGGAAGACCAGCGCGAGCGGTCGCCGCAGCCACGCCGGGCCGTTGCGCTCGCCGATGGCGACGAGCAGGCCCAGCACGACCGCGATGATCCCGGCCACGAGCGTGACCTGGAGGACCACGATGAAGCCGTCCCAGATGGCCGGGAAGATCTCCCGGAGGGTCTCGTTGCTCCAACCCGTCTGCATCAGCTGCCGCCTCCCGTCGCTCCGGCGGCGCCGCCCGCGGCGACGGCCGGGGCCAGGCCCTTGTAGGGCTTCGCCTCGATGCCGAGGCCGCGCTTGGCCTTGCGCTCCAGCGCCCGCATCCCGGTCCAGATGAGCCAGGCGAGCACGAAGTAGATGACGAGCACCACGGCGTAGTGCAGCAGCCGGTCCTGCCCGGGCTGCTTGCCGAGGAGCCCGGCGAGCCAGGTGATGTCGAGGACGCCGATCACCGACACCAGGGCCGAGGCCTTGAGGAGCATGATCGCGAACGCGCACAGCGAGGGGATCATCTCCGGCCACGCCTGGGGGAGCACCACCAGGCGCATCTTCTGCGCCGGCGTCAGGTTCAGGGCCGTCGCGGCTTCGAGCTGGCCCTTGGGGACCGCCGCGATCGCGCCGCGCACCACCTCGGAGGAGTACGCGCCGTAGTTGAAGCCGAGGGCGATGATCCCCGCGACGATGAGGTAGTCGAACTGGATGCCCAGCACCACCGGCATCGCGAACGCGAACCAGAACAGCTGCACCACCACCGAGGAGCCGCGGAAGAACTCCACGAACGCGCGGGCCGGGGTGCGCACCGCGAGGTGCCTGGAGCCCGTCATGAGCCCGAGGCCGAACGCCAGCACGAGCGCCAGCGCCGCCGACGCCACGGTGACGCCGATGGTGACCAGGAGCGGTTCTCCGTATCGGGGGAGTGATTCGATGACCGCTTGGAAGTCCATGGAACCCGCCTCCTACTGGTAGGTGTCCGGGCAGAGGTCCTCGGCCGTGAGGCCCTCGGGGTGGTTCTCGTCGAGCGTGAACCCGTACGGGCTCGTCAGCTCCTCCCACTTCGCGTCGTCGGCGAGGAGCTTGTCGAGCTCCCCGTTGACCGCGTCGCGGAAGTCGGCGTCGGAGGGCTGGAACACGGCCGCGCCGGCGCCGATGATGTCCTCGCCGGTGCCGGGGTCGATGAGCCAGAAGCCCTCCGAGACCTCGACCTCGGGGTCGGACTCCGCCGCCAGGCGCAGGTTCGCGCTGGTCAGGGCGATCGCGTCGCAGCGCCCGGCCTTGAGTTCGAGGATGAGCGAGTCGAGGTTGGCCTGCACGTTGATGCGGTCCTCGCCGAAGGTCTGGTCGGCGATCTCGTGCTCGCTGGTGCCGTTCATGACGCCGACGACGCCGTCGGAGTCGGCCATGGTGTTGAAGTCGGTGTACCCGCCGGGGTTCCCGGCCAGGGTCATGAGGGCGTCGGGCATCACGTAGTCGGGGTTGGCGAAGGCCACGGCCTCGCAGCGCTCGGGGGTGATGTACATGCCCGCGATGACCATGTCGTGGTTGGTGCCCAGGCCGGTGATGAGGGAGTCCCACTCGGTGAGCTTCCACTCGATCTGGTCGGCCTTGATGCCCAGCTGGTCCAGCAGGTAGACCTGGGTGTCCACCGACTGGCCGGTCACGCCGTCGTCGCCGGTGTAGGCGTAGGGGGCCTCGTCGGCGTAGGCCACGCGGATGGTCCCGCCGTCCTGCGCCTTGGCGAGCAGCCCTCCGTCACCGCCGCCGTCCGTCCGCGAGCAGGCGCCCAGTGCGAGGGCCGCCGCCCCCGCTGAGCTGCCGAGGAGCAGATGACGGCGGTTCAGATGCAGTTCGTTCGACACGTTGGTCGCCTCCTGAGTCGGACTCGGGTGTCTTGCCGACCCTAACGTTCTATTGTAAGTTTGTCGACAATCTGATTATCGACGTTCGGTAACGAAAGCGCAAGCCGTCCGGAGGGACCCGCGCGACGACCCCGCCGGACCGCAACCGGGACCTGACGCGGAACGTGGAGTACGGGTCGGCAGTAGAATGCTGCCCAGAAGAGACAGAGGGGAATCGGACACACGTGGCGACTCGCAGCAGCGGATTGGGCGGGCTCGAAGGCAACCGCAAGGTGGGGCGGCTCGCCCCCGTGCGCCGCACCTCGACGGTGGACCTCATCGCCGAGCGGCTCCGCGAGGCGGTCGTCGACGGCTCCCTCCCGCCCGGCACCGTCCTCGGCGAGGCCGAACTCGCCTACCAGCTCGGCGTCAGCCGCGGCCCCCTCCGCGAGGCCATGCAGCGCCTCACCGCCGAGGGGCTCCTGGTCATCCCGCGCCGCCGCGGCCTCGCCGTCAAGACCATGACCCCCGAGGACGTCCGCGACATCCACTGGCTCCGCGCCACCATCGAGCCCGAGCTGGGCCGGCGCCTCCTCACCCTCCCCGCCGCCGAGCGCCGCACCGTCCTCGCCGAGCTCGGCACCGAGGTCAAGCGCATGCAGCGCGCCCTGCGCCGCGACGACGCCCGCGCCCTCGGCGACGCCTACCTCGACTTCCACCGCGTCCTCGCCAGCTGGGGCGGGTCGGTGCGCCTCGCCCGGATGCTCGCCACCCTCCTCATCGAGACGCGCCTGTGCACCTTCTCGATGTTCGAGCACTTCGAGGTCCACCGCGACCTCGTCCCCGAGCACGTCGCGTTCGTCGAGGCCCTCGCCGCCGACGACGGCGAGCGCTTCGGCATCCTCGTCCGCGCCCACCTCGAAGCCGAGGTCCGGAGGCTCCTCGCCGAACCCGAGGACGCCAAAGAGGACGACACCGACCGGCTGCTCGCCGAGACCCCCGACGAGCCGCAGCCGCTCGACCGCCTCGACCTCCCCGAAGGGCTCTGAAAACCCCTGCCGCCCAGGGGGTATCGAAAGAAGTAAATTTTCCTACTTGGCATGTTCCGTCTGTGGACTGCGCCGGGTGCAGCCGATATAACTAAAGCTCCCAGTTCGGACAAAATTCGAGACGGAGCCCAAAATGTCCCTCCCCCGGCGAATCTCCACAATGGCGGCGGCGCTGGCCGTCTCCGTCGTGTCGATTCTGGCGCTGACCAGCGGCGCCGCCCAGGCCCAGACCATCGAGTACGTCGCCCTCGGGGACTCCTACGCCTCCGGCGTGGGCACCCGCTCGTACATCGACGACGGGAGCGGCTGCTCCCGCTCCGCGTCCGCCTACCCGTCCCTGTTCGCCGACGCCACGGGCGCCGACCTGGAGTTCGCCGCCTGCTCGGGCGCGAAGACCGGCGACGTCCTCTCCAAGCAGCTCGGCGCCCTCTCCTCCAGCACCGACCTGGTGACGATCACCGTGGGCGGCAACGACACCGGCTGGGCCGGCGTCGTCCAGCAGTGCGCCTACCCGTACCCGTGGACCTGCGACGAGGAGATCGACGACGCCGAGGCGTTCATCCGCAACCAGCTCCCCGCCAAGCTCCACGCCGTCTACGACGCGATCGAGGCGGCCGCGCCGAACGCCCAGGTCGTCGTCCTCGGCTACCCGCGGCTGTTCAACGGCGAGCAGTGCAACGCCATCACCCGCATCAGCCCCGGAGAGCAGTCCCAGCTCAACGCCGCCGCCGACCTCCTCGCCACCACCACCGGCCAGGTCGCCGCCAGCCACGGCTTCGACTACATCGACGTGCGCGACGCCTTCACCGGCCACGCCGTCTGCGACGACACCGAGTGGGTCAACGGCATCTCCTACCCGATCGGCGAGTCCTACCACCCGAACACCGCGGGCCAGCGCGACGGCTACCTCCCGCTGCTCGACGCCCTCGTCTGAGCCCCGGCTCCCGGAGACGCCGAAGGGCCCCACCGCAATCCGGTGGGGCCCTTCAGTCTGCGAGTCCTAGAGCAGGCCGCCGTCGCCGCTGATCTTCCAGACGCCGTCCTCCTTGACGAGCTCCAGGGTCAGCTCCTGGTCCATCGGGAAGCTCTCCCCGGCCATCGTCGCGTCGCCCGCGAGCGTCGCGGCCACCGTCGCGGTGTCGCCGTCGATCGTCTCCTCGCCGAGCGTGTACGAGACGTCGAACTCGGCGCCCTCGAACATGTCCTCGAACTCGGCCATGTCGCCGGAGTCGGAGTCCGCGAGGCCCTCGTCCATGTCCTGCTGGAGCTCCTCGGTCATGTACGGGCGCAGGTCCGCGGCCAGGCCCTCCAGGTCCGAGAACCCGCCGGAGTTCATCGCGTCGACCGTGGTGCTCAGGTAGCCGTCGGCCACGTCGGTCGGGGAGTCGCCCGCGCCGGGGCCGCCGCCGAAGGGCTTGAGCACGAGCAGGACGATCGCGATGACCACCACGACCGCGCCGCCCGCGATCCCCAGGATCAGCGGCGTCTTCGACTTCGGGGCCGGCGGCAGGCCGGGCGCCCCGTATCCGGGCTGCTGCCCGTAGCCCGCGGGCTGCTGCGGCTGCTGCCCGTAACCCGGCTGGGCGCCGTACCCGGGCTGCTGCGGCTGCTGCCCGTACCCGGGCTGCTGGCCGTACCCCGGCTGCTGGGGCTGGGAACCGAATCCCGGCTGCTGGCCGTAGCCGGGCTGCTGCGGCTGCTGCCCGTAACCCGGCTGCTGACCGTAGGAAGGTTGCTGATTCGGGTCGAACCCCGGCTGCGGCGGGTAGGACATGACGGTTCCTCGTTTTGTCGGGAGTGTGTCGCGCCAGGCTAACACGCGCGCACCCTCCCTGAATCCCCAGAAAACGCCAAAGCCGCCGGGAACCGAACGGCCCCCGGCGGCACAGGCGTGCACGAATCGTCAGCCGCCCTCGGCGGGCGACTCCTCCTCGGTCTCGAACCGCGGCACCGAGCTGCCGTCCATCACCAGCTGCTGGCGGGCCTCGAACGGGCTCAGGTCGGCGCCCTTCGGGATCATCGTGATCATCTGCTCGGGCACCGACACGGAGTCCACGCCCGCGTACCCCAGGAGCGCCTGCGTCGAGTCGGTCTGACCCTCGTCGACGATCCCGAACTGGAACCCGAGGCTGTCGATCAGGAACGTGTTGCTCTGCACCGTCGCGCCCTCGTTGGTGCGCGAGTCCGCGAGCACCGCCCGCCCCGGGGCCAGGACCGTCTGCGCGGCCAGGCCGTCGACGCTGGAGTGGATGTCGCCGTCCTCGGTGAACTCGACCGACTTCGCCGCGTCCGTCAGCGTCTTCGGCGCCGAGTCGTACAGCCCGATCTGGATGCGGGTCTGGCCGTCCTCCTGGTCCATCGGGTCGTAGTTCGCGCACAGCGCCGGGCGGGCGCCCTGCGGGGCCCACACCGCGTCGCTCAGGACCGCCTTCGGGAACGTCGGGTCGCCGTACGTCGCCTGCGCGCCGATCGCGTCGCGCTCGGTCGGGCTCACCGTCACCGGGGTGTTGTACAGCGACTGGAGGAGGTCCTTCTGGGTCTCGGTGATCGGCGCGAACTCGTCGCCCTTGTCGTCGGTCTTGAGCAGCACGTAGAACGAGCCCGCGATCTCCAGCGGCTGGCCGTAGGCGATCGTGGCGCCGCTGTCGGACTGCACCCCCTCCTCGGAGACCTGGCTGAAGTACTCCAGGTCCTCGATCTCCAGCGGCGTGCCCGGCAGGATCGTGTTCATGACGTTGTCGTTGACCGGGACCGCCTGGTTCGCGTTCAGGCCCAGCGAGTCGAGCACGCCCTGGTCGTCGATCCGGTACTTGCGGTCGTTCCACAGCAGGTAGAACTGCTCCTCGCCCGCCTCGGCGTCCTCGGCGACCTTCGCGAGCACCCACTGCTCGTCGCCGAGCCACGACGTGGGCTCCTCCATGTCCTGGATGACGAGCTGCGTGAGCTGGTGCGTGTCCGTGCTGCCGATCTCGCGCGGCATCGAGCAGGCGTTCCAGTCCTGGTCCTGGAGGAGCTCCTCCACGGCCGGGGGCTGGGCCGGGACGTTGTCGATCCCCACCATGAAGCCGCGCGGGATGTCCTTGAGCGACGAGGGCTTCAGCGTCTGCACCGGCGGGTCGCCCTGGTAGGGCTTGAGCAGCAGCAGCGCCGACGTGAAGTTCGTGACCGGCCACAGCTTCAGGTTCTCGGGCGTGGGCTCCTCGTTGGGGTCCGCGGTCGTGTACACGTAGATCGCCGACGTGCCCTTGACCTGGATGATGTGGTTGGCCTCCGGCTTGTCGTTGCCCTTGCCGAACAGCGTCGCGATCGCGAAGCCGCCGAACACCAGGGCCAGAACCATCACCGACGCGAAGATCGACACGCCGATGCGCCGCAGGGGCCGCTCCACCGAGTCGGGGTTCGCCAGCACCAGCGCCTGGTTCATCCGCGAGGTGATGAACTTGTGTGCGTCCACCTGCTCGCGGCGGGAGCGCATCTGTGGCATCGGATTTCGCCTCTCAGGTCGAAGGGGGTGTCGGGGCTAGCCCCGCAGCGACAACGCGATCTCGTACAGGTTGCAGACCCAGCCGACCAGCGGCAGGATCGACACGATGAGCAGCGCCTCGATGATGTCGAGGCTGCGGCCCCACGTCGGGGCGATCTTCTTGCCGGCCACGGCCAGGCCGTAGACCATCGCGATGAGCGTCAGCAGCGTGAGCACCCCGAGGATCACCGTCAGGCGCACCAGGATGCTGTCGCCGCTGGCGACGAAGACCGCGGCCAGGGTCGCCGCGAGGCCGCCCATGCCGCCGGTGAGCATCACGATGCGCGCGGGCCGGTCCTCGACCGTCCGGGCGCGGCTGAGCAGCACCAGCGACAGGATCGTCGCCAGGATCAGGCCCGGCATGGTGCCCGAGAACGCCAGCGCGATCGCCGAGACCAGCCCGGTCACGGCCGCGAAGGAGTACAGGGCCTCCAGGTAGTTCCCGGCGTGCTCGGAGAGCTTCAGGATCCGCTTGCCGTCGATGGCCTCGGTGTCGCCCTCCTTCAGCTCCTCGGTGGTCGTGGGGAGCGTCGGGGTCGGCACCATCGCCATGGTCAGCGACAGGCGCGGCGCGGCCGGGAGGATCGCCAGCGCCAGCGGCGCGGCGATGCCCGCGGCGGTCGCTGCCGACCCGTCGGGGATGACCAGCATGAGCGCCGTGGAGACGCCCAGGACCACGGACCCGAGGATCGACACGATGAACACCGGGGCCGAGGCCATGTCGCCCACGGCCACCATCGCGAGCACGCTGAACAGCAGGATCGCCGAGGCCGCGATGAGCACGTGCGGGCCTTCGAGCTCGAACAGGCTCCGGTCGCGCGCGGCGATGAGGAGCCCGCCGACGCCCGAGTACAGGACCGCGGTGACGCCGAAGTACGTGGCGGCCCGCGAGTCGCCGACGGCGCGCGAGAGCAGCGCCGAGGCGCCGACCAGGATCAATGCGATCGACAGGCCGACGATCGCGCTGGCGAGGTGGCCGGTGAGGAGGATCGCGACGGCGCCGACGCCGAGGGCGGCGGTGCCGACCCCGACGCTGAAGCGCTTGGTCGCGAGGTGGTCCCAGCGGTTGCCGCGCTGCTCGGTCGCGGTGGCGACGGCGTCGATGACGTCGTCGAACACGATCTCGGGCTTGGCCGCGTCGGCCGGGTTCAGGTACAGCATCTCGCCGTCGCTGATCGACAGCTGCGAGCAGGAGTGCCCGGTGTCCAGGGCGTCCTCGCCCAGGCGCGCCAGGATCCAGCCGCCGTTGTCGCCGGCCTCGTCGATGTAGTACTCGCCGGCCTGGTGCAGGATCGTGGGCAGGAGGTCGGACAGGGGGATGTCTGAGGGCAGTGCGAGGTCGATCCTGGTGCGAGGACTGACGATCGTCACCCTGGAGAGGGTGGCCGACTTGGTGCTCACCGCGCGAACCTCCGGGTCGGGTCGGAATCGGGGGGACTGTAAAAGGATAAATCCCGCATGCCACGGTCGGTGTACCGCCCGAGTGGCGATGCGGTTCTACCCTGTTAGTGCGATACTCGACAGAGCGCACTTATATCTTTTATACGGCAGCGCCCACGCCGCGGCTAGCAAGCATCCTCGCCGACGCTCGCAAGACGAGGCCGGGCCGGCCGTGGCAGGCGCATCCCCCGGTGAGTACAAGGACCCTCTGTGACGACCAAACTCTTCCGCAGACCGCCGCGAAAGCGCGGGCCCCAGGCCCCACGCGGCGACATCCTCCTGGAGTCGCCGCCGGACATGCCCGACCCGCAGCCGAAGAACATCGCGCAGTATCTGATGATCCTGCCGATGCTCGCCGGCGCGGCGGCGATGGCCATGATGATGATGAGCCGCACGACCGGTGGCACCGGCAACGGCGGCAACAACACCATGCGCATCGCCATGGGCGCCATGATGGGCATCTCCATGGTCGGCATGATGGCCACGAACCTGGGCGGCAACCGGGCCCAGAAGAAGGCCGAGTTCAACGCCGACCGGCGCGACTACATGCGCTACCTCAACCAGGTGCGGCGCCGTGCCCGCAAGGGCGCCGAGCGCCAGTGGCGCGCGGCCCGGTGGCGCCACCCCGACCCCAAGGCCCTGTGGTCGCTGGTGGGCTCGCGCCGCATGTGGGAGCGCCGGTCCAAGGACGACGACTCCCTGGACGTGCGCGTCGGCATCGGCAAGCAGCGCATGACCATGAAGCTGGTGCCGCCGGAGACCAAGCCGGTCGAGGACCTGGAGCCGATGACGTCGATGGCGCTGCGGCGGTTCGTCGCCGCGCACTCGAACGTGATCGACATCCCCCGGTCGATGAAGTACACCGAGGCCGCGCGGCTGGTGCTGCGCGGCGAGCGGCCCACCGTCATGGACAACGTGCGCGCCCAGCTGGCGCAACTCGCGGTGCTCCACTCGCCCGACGACGTGATCATCGCGGTCGTCGCGGACAACGAGCGGATGCCCGAGTGGCACTGGATGAAGTGGCTGCCGCACCTCCAGCACCCGTCCGCCGAGGACGGGGCCGGGCCGGTCCGGATGTTCTTCAACACGACCACGCAGCTGGAGAACTCGCTGCGCGACCAGCTGTCGAGCCGCGGCGCGTGGTCGCCGGGCGCGACCGCGGGGGAGGGCCAGGCGCACCTGGTCGTCGTCCTCGACGGCGGCGAGGTGGACCCGACCGGGATCATCGCCGCCGACGGCATGGCCGGCGTGACGGTGTTCGACTTCTCCGGCTACCTGCCGCGCAAGCCCGGACCGCAGATCAAGCTCTACGACGTCACCGCGGAGGAGATCTACACGGACCAGGCCGGCCGGCGCCGCGTGCTCGGCAGGCCCGACGCGCTGTCGTTCAACCAGGCCGAGGGCATCGCCCGCTCGCTCGCGCCCTGGCGGCTCACCCTCAAGGGCGCCACCGGGGCCACCGAGTCGGGCGACGAGGACGCCTCGCCGATGGCCGCCCCGTCGAGCCTGCCGGAGATGCTCGGCTTCAACGACGCCGCGGCGCTCGACCCGGCCGTGCACTGGCGCGAGAAGCCCGTCAAGGACTACCTGAAGGTCCCGATCGGGCCCGGCCCGGACGGCGCCATCGTCGACATCGACTTCAAGGAGTCCGCGGTCGGCGGCATGGGCCCGCACGGCCTGCTCATCGGCGCGACCGGCTCCGGCAAGTCGGAGGTGCTGCGCACCATCGTGGGGTCGCTCATCGCGACGCACTCCTCGGAGGAGCTCAACTTCATCCTCGTCGACTTCAAGGGCGGCGCGACGTTCGCGTCCCTCGACGAGCTGCCGCACGTCTCCGCGGTCATCACCAACCTCGCCGACGAGATCGAGCTGGTCGACCGCATGGCCGACGCGCTCGAAGGCGAGCTGGTGCGGCGCCAGGAGGTGCTGCGGTCGATGGGCAACTTCACCAACCGGTGGGAGTACGAGAAGGCCCGCAAGGCCGGGCAGCCGATGGACCCCATGCCGACGCTGCTCATCATCGCCGACGAGTTCTCCGAGATGCTCGTCGCCAAGCCCGAGTTCATCAACCTGTTCCTCCAGATCGGCCGCATCGGCCGCTCGATCGGCGTGCACATGCTGCTCGCCTCGCAGCGGCTCGAAGAGGGCAAGCTGAAGGGCCTGGACACGTTCCTGTCGTACCGGGTCGCGCTCCGCACGTTCTCCGCGCAGGAGTCGCGCACCGTCATCGGCACCGGCGCCGCCTACGAGCTGCCGCAGGCCCCCGGCCACGGCTACCTCCAGGTCGGCACCCAGGACCTGGTGCGGTTCCGCGCCGCCTACGTCGGCGGGTCGTACAAGCCGCCGAAGCGGGTCGCCTCGCGCGCCGAGCGCATCGCGGCCGTCCAGCACAAGGTGCAGCGGTTCCTGCCCGGCTTCGTGGAGCTCCCGCCGGAGCCCGAGGTCGAGGAGGAGCCCGAGGAGGAAGTGGTCGAGGCCGAGGCCGAGGACGAGAACGAGAAGCTCTCCGAACTCGAAGTCATGGTCAACAACTGCATCGGGATGGGCCGCCCGGCCCACCAGGTGTGGCTGCCGCCGCTCGCCGAGCCGCCGACCCTCGACCAGGTGCTCCCGCCCCTGGAGGTCGACCCGGTCCGGGGCCTCACGCCGAAGGGCTTCTCCCTCAACGGGAAGCTCCACGCCGTCCTCGGCGAGGAGGACCGCCCGTTCGAGCAGAAGCGCAGCCCGTTCATCGTGGACCTCTCCGGCGCCCAGGGCACCGTCGCCATCGCGGGCGGCGCCCAGTCGGGCAAGTCCACGATGCTGCGGTCCATGATCGGCTCGCTCGCCCTCACCCACACCCCGCGCGAAGTGCAGTTCTACTGCCTCGACTTCGGCGGCGGCACCCTGCGCGGCCTCGAAGACCTCCCGCACGTCGCGGGCGTCTTCGGGCGGCAGGAGGAGGAGGGCGTGCGGCGCACGATCCAGGAGGTCACGAGCATCCTGGACGAGCGCGAGGCGTTCTTCACGGCCAACAAGATCGACAGCATGGGCTCCTACCGGCGCATGAAGGAGCAGGGCCGCTTCCAGGACGACCCGTACGGGGACCTGTTCCTCGTGGTCGACAACTGGATGACCCTGCGCGAGGACTTCGACCCGTTCGTGGACCAGGTCCGCGCGATCGGCAACCGCGGCCTCGCCTACGGCGTCCACGTCATGGTCACCTGCACCCGCTGGGGCGACATCCGCATGAACATGCGCGACATGTTCGGCCTGAAGCTGGAGCTGAAGCTCTCGGACAACATGGAGTCCGAGATCGACCGCAAGGCGGCGGCGAACGTGCCGAAGAACCGCCCCGGGCGGGGGCTGTCGCTCTCGAAGCTCCACATCCTCGCCGCCGTCCCGCGCATCGACTCGATCCGCGACGGCGACGACCTCCAGCCGGGCGTCGAGGACTTCGTCAAGAAGGTCAAGCAGGCGTGGCGCGGACAGCCGTGCCCGCCCGTGCGCCTCCTGCCGAAGCAGCTCCAGGTGGCCGACTTCCTCAAGGCCGTCGACCGCACGAAGCCGGGCATCCCGATCGGCCTCAACGAGGCCGGGCTCAAGCCGGTGTACCTCGACTTCGCCAACGAGCCGCACATGCTCGTGTTCGGCGACTCCGAGTCGGGGAAGACGAACCTGCTGCGGCACATCGCGCGGCAGATCCAGGCGACGTACACCGCCGACGAGGCCAAGATCATCATGGCCGACTACCGGCGCGGCATGCTGGAGGAGATCCAGAAGCCGACCCTGCTCGACTACGCCATGTCCGGCAAGCACTTCGAGGGCTCGGTGAAGAACCTCAAGGGCCCGATCGAGAAGCGCCTGCCGGGCGACAACGTCACGCCCGCGCAGCTGCGCGACCGCTCCTGGTGGACCGGTCCGGACCTGTACCTGATCGTCGACGACTACGAGATGGTCGCCCAGCGCGTGAACCCGCTGGCCGCCATCCAGGAGTTGATCCCGGTCGGGCGCGACATCGGCTTCCACGTCATCATCGCCCGCCGCGCCTCCGGTGCGGCCCGCGCCCTGATGGACCCGATCGTGGGCCAGATCAAGTCGCTCGAATCCCCCGGCCTGCTCATGAGCGGCCGCAAGGAGGAGGGCGCGATCTTCGGGAAGCTCAAGCCCAGCCCGCAGCCCCCGGGCCGCGGCACCCTGGTGCGCCGCAAGGACGGCGAGCAGCTCATCCAGACGACGCTGCTCCCCCCGAACGGCCAGGGCTAGACGCGAGCGGCGCGGGGCCGCCCACCGGTATGTGAACGTACGTGACTCGCAAGCTTCGTCACGTGCAACCGGGGGGTGGCCCCGCGGCGTACTACGCTCGTACCGGTGCGAATCCCCCTCGCACCCCCGCACACCGAGGGCCCCGAATTGAACCCACTGCTCACGCCCCCCGAGCTCGACTCCGCGTCGCTGACGCGGCCCGGCCGCCCGGCACGGCCGCCGCTCGGGGTGCTCGCGATCCAGGCGCTCCTGCTCGCCGAGGCCGCCGCGGTGACCGCGGTGTGGCTGTGGAGCTGGCGCGGCGTGCAGGCGTACGCGTGGCCCGGCGTCGACAACGGCCTCGCCGAGCGCGGCCTCGCGTACCTCCTGGTCCTCGCCCCCTCGGTGCCCGTCAACGTCCTCGCCGCGATCTGGCTCGGCCGCGGCGGCCGCCGCGCCCGCCTCTACCTCGCCGCCGCCGGGTCGCTCGCGCTCGTGCAGGTGGTGCTGCTCCTGACGCCTTCGGCGATGCCGGTCCGCCAGGCCATGAGCGACGGCGCCGCGCAGGTCGCCGCCGTGTTCCTCGCCGCGACCGCCCCGATCGTGTTCCTCGGCGCCGTCCTCGCCGTCACCGCGAAGGCCCGCGGCTGGCTCGGCGCCGAACCCGACCGTCCGCGCGGGCGCATCGCCGGGATCGAGACCGCCGTGTGGTCGCTCGCGCTGCTCCTGGCCGTCGCCGCCGGCGCCGAGGTCCGCCAGTGGGCGCTCGCCGCCGCCGAACCCGGCGACCCCCGCGGCCTGTACACCGAGGACGGCACCTGGGAGCGGCTCGAAGCCGCCGTCGCCGAGACCGCCGCCGCCGTCCCCGCCTCCGACGGCTTCGCGGCCCGCACCGTCGAGGTGGCCTCCTGCGGCTACCGCACCCCCGCGGGCCTGGAGACCTTCCGCTACAGCCTCACCTACGAGCTGCGCGCCGCCGACCTCCCCGCGTACGAGGCGGCGGTGCGGGCGTTCTGGTCCGACGGCGACTACGCGCTCACCTACGACGGCGCGACCCTCGACGGGGTCCGCCGCATCACCGCCGAGCGCACCGACGAGATCGCCCTCGGCTACACCGGCGGCGACGCCCCCGCGCTGACGGCCGCCAGCGGCTGCGTCGAACGCGTCGCCCCCGACCCCGGATGCGTTCCGCCCCAAGGGGAGCCGGCCACCGACCGGGTCTACGGCATCGCCTGCCGGGACTGACTCACAGCGTCGTTGCTCATAGGGACGAGTAGTCGGCCTCGCCGTCCGCGGCGTCCTTCGGAATCCCCTCCGGGAAGTACTCGCCGACCAGGTCGCCCGCGCTCCCGGGCGCGATCCCGCCCGCCGGGGGCACGTACTCGATCTCCCCGGGGTCGCTGCGCCTCACGCACCCCGACTGCACGACCAGGCCCACGACGCCGGAGACGCGGTACCAGAGGTTGATCCCGTCCTCCCGCAGCGCCTCGACGTTGCGGTCGGTGCGGCCGGTCGCGAGCGTCACCGAGTCGTCCCGGTGCACGTCCAGGCCGTCCTCGGCCCACTTCCCGCGCAGCGCGTCCGCGTACTCTTCGCGCACCAGCGGATCGGACCACAGCGGCTCGGCGAACATGTACGAGATCTCCACGCCCACATGGCCGGGGTCCTCGGCGCCCCCATGCGTGCACGGCAGCTCGTGCCAGGTGCGCGAGGCGAACCCGGGGAAGTCCGGGAGCGCCGCCGCGGCCTCGGCGGCGGCGGCCTCCATCGGGGCGTACGCCTCGGCCTGCGTGTACCGGGCCTCGGGCGGTTCGGTCGCTGTCATCGAGCATCCTGCGAGCAGTAGTGGGAGTGCGAGCGCAAGGGCCTTCACCTGACGCCGCTGGTCTGACCGGTGACGATATAGGCCATGTTGTCGCGGGCGGCGTTGCGGGGATGCCCGTTGTCGCCGTCCCAATAGGAGGAGTGGTTCTCCACGTTGTCCTTCCACAGCTCGTCCAGGCCGTCCGCGTCGCGGGTCGCGTCGCTGTGGAACGTCCTGCCGCCGAACGCGTCCGAGACCGGGTCGGTGCCGTGGATCAGGTCGTCGTGGTCGGAGGTGAAGTACCCGACGGCCCCGCCGACCAGGCCCCCGAGGGGTCCGCCCAGCAGCCCGCCGCCGCCCCCGCCGACGATCGTGCTGATCGTGTCCTCGCGGGCCCAGCCGATGATGTCCTCCTCGTTCCTGGTGGCCCACACCCGGTCCGGGGGGATGCCCAGGTCCGCGGCCGAGTCCACGCCCACGCCCGGGGAGCCGACGAACACCATGTCGTCGACGTCCAGCCCCGCGTCGCGCGCGGCGATTCCCACCGTGGTCGACCCGTAGGAGTGCCCGGTCATCGTCACGTGCGACCGCCCGTCCTCGTCGACCGCGCGCATCCCTGCGGCGAACGACGACAGGTCCTTCGCCGCGCCCTCCGCGTACTTCTGGTCCATGGCCTGCGGCACGATGTCGTCCGGCGCGTCGTACCCGAGCCACAGCACCGACGCGGTCTTCGCGTCGGGGTCGGCCCAGTACGCGTCCCCGGCCATGAGCTCGGCCCGGTCGATGCTCCCGCCGACGTTCCCCAGGTCGGCGCCGGTGCCCGGCACCAGCACCGACACGTTGTCGGCCTCGTCGGGGTTCCCGATCGCCACGATCGCCCGCCCGTCCCCGTCCGAGGAGTACCCCAGCAGGTACCGGTCGAGCGCGGGCCCGCCCGCCCCGACCTGGTACGGCTCCTCGACCTGCGACCGCAGGCCCGTCAGCCGCTCCTGCGTCCCCTGCAGGTCCGCGAGGCGCTTCTGCAGGTCCTCGTTCCCGGGGTCGGCCGCGAGCCGGTCCTCGACCGCTTCGATCTCGCCCTCCCGCCGGTTGATCTCGCCGTCCAGGAGGGTCCGGTTCGCGTCGTCCCTGATCCCCGAGGGGATGCCGTCGACCTGCGCGAGCAGCTCCGGCCGCGCCTCCAGCAGCCCCTGCTGCTCGAACGGCGACAGGCCGTCCCACCACGCGTTCACCTCGGCGGGGCTCGCGTCCCGGGCCAGCATGTCCTGGAAGTCGTCGGCCAGCGCCACTCCCGCCGCGAGCTCCGCGCGCTCGCCCGCGTCCGTGGTCCCGGCGATCGCGGCCACCGCCGCGTGCAGCGTCTCGTCGGCCTCGGCGACCGCGTCGAGGATCGCGTCCAACCGCTGCTCGAACGCCGCCACGTCGGCGGCCTCCCCGGTCGCGACCCCGTCGGCGTCCACCGACAGGCCGTCCGGGACCGACGCGAGCAGCTCCAGCAGCTCCTCCTGCCGGGCCTTGAACACCTCCACGGCGTCCTCGATCGCCGCCGCGATCCGGCGGCACTCGCCCGCCCGCTCCACGGTGTCGTCGCCGATGAGCTTCACCCGCGACCGCACCTCCTCGGCCACCGTCCCGGTCCACTGGGCCTCGCCGATCTGCCTGCGCCGCAGGTCGTCCAGCTCGGACTCCCGCTCCTCCATGCGGCCCGCCTGGGCCCGCCACTGCTCCCCGACGGCCGCGAGCGGCGCGAAGTCGGCGTCGCGCAGCGCGCCGTAACCGATCCCCATGGCCTACTCCGGCGCCGGCGTCGTGCGGGTCCCCGGATCGACCGGGAACACCTCCGGGTCCGCGTACTGCGCGAACATCTCCGCGGTCATCCCGTCCAGCTCCACGTGCTGCACCGAGTACACCGCCAGGAACGCTCCCAGCTCCTCCACCCGGCCGCGCAGTCCGGGCACGATCGCGCCCTCCCACCGCTCGACCGCCTGGGCCACCTCGTTGACGCCGGTGAACGACCCGGTGTCCACCGAGCCCGCCAGCGCGCCGCCCTCACTGGCGACCTGTTTGAAGTCCTCGTACAGCCCGTCGGAGGCCGCGAACATGGAGACGCCGCCGCGCTTGATCTCCTCCGGATCCAATGACAGATCAACCATGTTGGGTCCCAAGGGAAGCGGTGCGGGCAGGAAGGGTACAGACCGGTGGGGCGCTCACGGGGGGTCCAATCTCTCGTGTGCCGATCAACACACAGCGTACAAATCCCAGGCAAACGGCCGATAGTGGCGGCACGCGGAACGTCCCGTCTGTGACCAGATCGTTATGTTCCCCCGGCGATCCTCCGTGACTCGCGGGGCGGAAACAGGTCCGGTATGTTGTGGGGCAGAGCGGACAGCGCTGTAACGACCGGCACACGGAAGGGGTCCATCCCTATGGCCACACCTCTCACGCCAACCCTTGCCGCTCCCCGAACCCCACGCCGAACACGCCGCACCGCCCTCGCCTCCGCCCTCACCGCCCTTGCCGCCACGGCGGCGGTCACGGCTTGGCCGGGAGTCGCGCTGGCACAGGACACGACGCTCAACGACGACAATGCCTGGGCGACCGACTTGATCGGGGCTCCCGAGGCATGGGGGACCACTCAGGGTGAAGGGGTGACGGTCGCGGTGCTGGACACCGGCATCACCGAGCACCCGTTCTTCGAGGACAAAGACATCCTGCCGGGTTATACGGCCTTCTCCGATGAAGCTGATGCTTGGAACGACACCGACGGGCACGGGACCGCGGTCGCCGCGGCAGTGCTGCTCGCCGCGCCCGAGGCCACGATCCTCCCTGTCCGCATGGACACCGGAGCGGAGGCCGATCTCGGCGGTGCCATGGGGGAAACGGACGTCGAGTCCGTGAAGTGGGCGATCGACAACGGCGCCGACATCCTCGTTATGCCCTGGCACATCGACGGTGTGGTGGAAGGCGAACCGATCGAAGTCCTCCAGTACGCCATTGACAAGGGCCTCATCGTGATCGCCTCCGCCGGCAACGACCCCAGCGACCCCGTGCTGTACCCGGCCTCCACTGAAGGGGTCGTTGCCGTCACCGGTGCCGACACGAACGGCAATCTGCTCGCGGAGACCAGCACGACCGGCCCCGAGGTCGTGGTCTCGGCTCCGGCCGATGAGATGACGGTGCCGAAACCGCAGGTGGGTTCGCTCGGGTCCGACGAGATCTACGGGACGGTCGTCGGCGGTACCTCTATGGGCTCAGGGTTCGCCGGAGGCGTTGCGGCCCTGACGTGGGCCGCGCACCCGGACCTCGACGCGAGCAACGTCATCCAGCGGCTCATCCAGACCGCCGGAGACGGGAACGGCGAGCGCGATGACGACACTGGCTTCGGGCTCCTGAACGCCGACCAGGCCGTCAACGCGGAAGGCATCGAACCTGTCCAGGAGAACCCGCTCGGATACCCGATGGGCGAGCCCGGCGCCAGTGGAGCCACCCCCGACGACCCCGCGCCGTCCGACTCCGCGGAGGAGCCCGGTGCCGCCACCGGCGGCCCTTCGGCTGCGGCCGAAGGCAACAAGGAGTCGAACCTCTCCACGATCATCGTCGTCGCGGCGGCCGTCGTCCTCGTGGGCGCCGCCATCGCGGTGTGGCTGGTGCTCCGCGGCCGCGGCCGGAAGGCCGCCGCACAGCAACAGCAGGGCCAGTTCAACCCCGGGAACGGCCCGGGACAGGCGCCGTACCAGCAAGGGGCGCAGCAGCAGCCGTACGTCCCGCCGGGGGGCGGCCAGACCTACGCCGGTCCGCCCCCCGGCCAGGGCTTCAGCAGCCCGCCGCAGGGGTACGGCCAGCCGAATCCGGGTGAGCCGAGTCCGCCGTGGCGGCCGAGCGAACCCAACCAGCGCTGATCAGCAAGCGAGGGCCGCAACCGATTCATCGGTTGCGGCCCTCGCTGTCTCCCAGGCAAACGAAAGGGGCGAGCGGTCAGTCCCGCTCGCCCCTCATCGACTTGGTCAGCGCCGACTAGTCCTCGTCGAGTTCGTCGTCGCTGACGCGGTTGCGGCCCCAGTCGACGTCGTCCTCCCGCAGCCAGGTCTCCCTGGTGTAGGTCTCGTCGTCGTCATCGTCGTTGTACCCGGAGCGGGTGCCGCCGCGCCCATTGCTGTTGCTGCTGCCGGGACGGCTGCCCGAACCGGTGCCCCGGCCGCCGCTGCCGTTGTTCAGGCCGCCGCGTCCGCTGCCCGAACCGCCACGGCCCGAACCGGAAGAGGCGCCCGCGCGGGCAGGGCTCGTGCCGCCCGTGCCGCGGCCGGGAGCGTTGCCCGCGCCGCCGCCGACGGGCGTGGCGCCGCGCGCCGGACCGAACAGGCCCGCGCCCGCACCGGTGAGGCTGGCCCCGCCGATGCCCGTGGTTCCTGCGCCGCCGCCCATGCCGCCGACGTAGCCGCCACCGCCGCCGGTGACCACGCCGCCGCCGCCGGCGAGACCGCCGTTGTCGACGTCGTCGTACGAGCCGGGGGTCCAGTCAGAGTCCACCGGGTCCAGGTCGTCGTCGGTGCCGACGATGCCGTCGGCGCCGGAGGTGTCCCCGCTCACGGAGGAGTCGCTGCCGCCCGGGGCGTCCGGGACGTCGTTCGAGTTCGAGAGCCCGCTGTCGGCGAAGACGCCTCCGGTCGGCGCCTGGTACGTCGTGTTCCCGGGCATGTCGCTCGGGGGCGGGGGCGGGGGCTCGGCGAAGTCCTCTTCCCTCACCCGGGCGTACCGGTCGCCGAGGTCGGCCACGATCTGCGCCATGGTCTCGTGGCGCTGGTCGAGGTACTGCTCGTACTGCTGCTGGTACTGGACCTTCTTGGTCTCGTACTCAGGCTTGGTCTTGTCGATGTCCTGGCTCTCAAGCCATTCGTCGTACGTCTCAGTGGAGCTGGGGTACAGGTCGGCGCCCTGGGCATCGGTCTGGGCAGACCTGAGGTATCCCGCGAGGTCCGGCATCGTGACCTCGCCGGTGCGCTTCATGCCGTTCTCGGACTCGATGCTGTATTCCTCGACGATCGACATGCGGCCCTGGAACTCGTCGGAGGCCGCGCCGGTCCACTGCGTGCGCAGCGTCGTCACGTGGACGGCCATCTCCTCGCGGGCGGCCTTCATGCCGCTCGCGGCGGTGGTCCAGATCGAGCCGGCCTGCTCGACCCTCCAGTCGTCACCTACCTGAAGCATGTCCCACAGCTGCTCGTGGGTGTAGGTGCTCTTGTAATAGTCCTTGCCTTTGCCCTTGGCAACCATGACGGGCTCCTTCCTTGGGGTTCAGGTCGTCTGCTGCCGCAGGGCTACAGGATCTCGGGCTTGTCGTCGGTCTCCGGCGTCTCGCCGGAATCCGGGGTTTCGGTCTCGCGCTCGTTCTCGCCGCGAACCTCGTTGACGTCGTTCTGGGAGAGACCGCCGCCGCGCGAGTCGAACTCGCTCTGGACGCTGTTGACGCTGGCGGTGACGTTGCCGTCCGCCTCCAGGTAGCCGACCTTGATCTCCTCGCTGATCACGCGGCCCGTGTCCAGGCCGTGGAAGACGCGGTCGATCTGCTCGGCGCGGCCGGGGTAGAAGACCGACTTGTACGACTCGGCGAGTTCCAGCGCGTCGTCGAAGCCGCCGAACGGCACGTTCACCGTGTCGACGGGCTGGAAGCTGCCGGCGCTGAGGTACTCGGGGTTGGCGCCCTCGCGGAGGCGGACGACTGATCCGCCCATGACCTGGCTGCGGTACAGCTCAAGGTCGTCGAGGGTGATGCCCATCTTCGAGATGAACTCGTCGAAGGACTCCTCGGTCATCTGGAACCTGGTGCCGCTGGAGTCGGTAACGGTGTAGGAGCCGTCGCGGTTCTGGACTGCACCGCCGCCCATGTCCTCAGGAAGCAACGTCATCACCTCGGGTATGAGATTCGTCAGGGGGTATGGTCGGGCGCTCGCGAACCTCGACGCGCTGCGATGGGCACACGGCCGCTCCGATCTGTGCTCCCTCCAGCATACCGATGCGGCGCAATCCGGACGCCGCGGCGGCACGACATGGCACGAACGGGGGAGATCGGGACACAAGGGAGCGAGTCCGATCCCCCGACCGGGGACGGAAGCCGCGATCCCGTCGGGTCGCGAGCCGGGGCCACTCCCGCATCAGGGGTGACGGCTCGTCCCTTTCGACCCGACTACCCGGGGGTCCGCCCGGGTTGCCCCGTACGCCCGACGTGGCACTAAGTGGGGATACACGGGCTCGGTCACTACTAGTAAACTCGGAGGCGCACCGCCAGCCCGGTGAGTTTGCACGGACGGGTTATGGTGACTGCGGAATCGATGAAGAACTCACTGGGATACCCCTGACGGCCTAGGAACCTAGCGCCGCGGCACCCGGTTACGAAACAGGAGGTGTTTCGCATGGTCGCAATGACAGAAGAGACAGTCCGCGATGCGGCTGTTGAGACCCTGAACGCGCGTCAGGACGTCGACGGCACCCTCGCGAGCCTGAAGTCGCTCTGCGACTCCCTCGCCGCCTCGTGGCAGGGTGCGGGCGCCGCGTCCTTCCAGGAAGTCATGCTCGTCTGGGACAAGGAAGCCACCGACCTCCTTGAGGCCCTGGAGAACATCGCGAACATGCTGGACAACAGCGCCACCGCGACGGCCGACCAGGACAACGACAGCTCGCAGGGCTTCGCAGGCCTTCTCTAGCAACCCCCAAGACCCCAAGGAAGAGGTGAACCACCATGGCCGGACAGATTGCCCTTAGCTACGAAGAGATGGAAGCCGCGTACTCGCAGATCATCAGCGAGTCGGGCTCCATCAACGACAGGCTCTCGGACCTCGCCACCAAGCTCGACGCCCTCGAGTGGGAAGGCGCGGACCGCGACGCCTACATGGAGCAGCGGGCCGAGTGGGACTCGTCGATGGCGAAGATCAACGAGATCCTCGAGCAGATCGGCGGCGCCGTCGACCGCGCCCGTCAGAACTACGCTGACGCCGAGGCCGCCAACGCCGCCCGGTTCCGCTAGACCGGAACCCACGGCACGCGATTCTCAACGAAGACCCAGGCGATCCCCCCGATCGCCTGGGTCTTCCGCCGTCCCCGCCCCAGATCCGGGACCGGCAAGCAGAACCAAGCAGAACGGGGCGCCGGTCCGACCGGCGCCCCGTTCGCCGAGTATTCACACGACGGCCGCTAAGCCGTCCCCTCGACCTCCTGCGAAGGCGCCGCCTTCTCCGGCCTCCGCGAACCCGGCCGCCAGCCCCGCTTGCGGCCCTTCGGAATGATCGTCCGCAGCACCAGCACCAGCGTGATGAGCACCAGCGCCCCGCCGACGCTCGCCCAGGCGACCGTCTTCTCGAACGCCAGCGGGTCGTAGTCGACGTCGATCGCCGCGATCGACGACGGCTCCCCCTCCGGGACGTCCACCGACGGCGACTCCCCGTCCGTGACCTCGTCATCGAACGACGTCGCCGTGATGTCCTCACCCGGCGACACCGGCGTCGACACGGCCTTGCCCACGTTCAGCACGCCGTAGCCCTGGTAGATGTTGAAGTCGTTCGGCGGGTGGAGCGCAGTGGTCCGCAACCGGTGCTCGATCCACGCCGGAGACGCCTCGTCCCCGAACTCCGCCTTCAGCAGCGCCGCCGCGCCCGCCACGTACGGCGTGGCGAAACTCGTGCCGTTGTCCTCCATCCAGCCCCCGCCGGCCAGCGGCACGATCACCTGGTCGCCAGGCGCGATCAGGTCGATGTTCTCCCCGTAGTTCGTCTTCAGGTAGAAGTTCCCGTCCCGGTTGTGCGCCCCCACCGCGATGACCTCGGGGTAGTTCGCCGGATAGAACTTCGCCTTCTCCGGGTCCGCCTTCACCGAGGGATCGTCCATGTACAGGTTCTCGTTGCCCGTCGCCGCCACCACGACCACGTTGCTCGCGATCGCGTAGTCCACCGCCGCCTTCAAAGCGGTCGTGTCCGGCAGCGCGATCGACACATTGATCACGTCCGCGCCCTGGTCCACCGCGTACTCGATGAGCCCCGCGACCATGTTCGCGGAGTTCGCGTCGGCCCCCTCGTCGCCCTTGAACGCCCGCAGCGGCAGGATGTCCGCCTCAGGCGCCACCCCCACGAACTGCTCGCCCTGCGCCGCACCAGCGGCGATCCCCGCGACCGCCGTCCCGTGGTAGAACGCGTCGCACGTCCCGTCGCCTTCGGCATCCCAAGCGTCCCAACCCGCCTTGACCCGGCTCCCGAACAGGTCCGTCCGCTCCGCCGAGACCCCCGAGTCGATCACCGCGATCGTCACCGGCACGCCGTCGTCGTTGGCGCCCTGGTTGAACCGGTGCGCCTCACCGAGCCCGATGAAGTCGCCGGCCCAGTCCCGAGCCGTCAGATCGTCCGAGTTGCCCTCGCCCGTCGTGCACGGCGAGCGGTCGTCGTCCGACACCACGGGCGGCTGCGCCTGAGCTGGAGCCGTGGTCAGCAGGATGGACCCGGCCGCCGCCATCGCGACTGCCGCAGAATAGAGAGGTATACGCGGGAGGATTCGCACCCGCACAGTCTAACGCCGCAGCGCCAAAGGGCCGGTCCGCCGTATACCGGGCCGAAACACCGCAAGGGCGGGGGACCAAGAGGTGGTCTCGTCCGCTTACGATAGGTACGACCACTCACCTTCATGATGGAGACGTCGCCAATGACGATGCTTCAGGGGCAGCAGCAAGCACGCGGTACCGCGTCCGTGCAGGCCCAGCAGCAAGGCGGCCCGGTCGCCGGCGAGTCGGTCGTGTTCACGACCCGCTCCTCGGGACGGCTCGGCCCGCTCACCGTCGCCCAGCTCATCGCGGTGGAGCTCGCGCTCACGATCGCGCTCGCGAGCCTGGCGCTCGGGATGATCGCGCTGGCCGCCGGAGGCGGCGTCGCGCTCATCGTGCTGGTCGTCGTGTTCTGGCGCAAGGGCGACTACTGGTGGTACCAGACCTGGCCGCTCAAGTCCCGCATGCGCCGGCGCATCCGCGCCCTCGACCCCCAGCAGCTCACCGAGGTCCTCCACCGGATCGCCCCCGACCTGGGCATCACCGGAGTCGAGGACCGCGACGAGAACGTCGGCATCGGCCACGACAACGGCGGATGGTTCACGGTCATCGAGATCGGCACCACCGACGAGGGCACCAAGGCCGTCCCGCTCGAACGCCTCGAACGGCTCTTCGACGAGACCTCCGTCCCCGTCACCACCGTGCAGCTCGTCGGCCACACCACCCCCGTCGGCCTCGCCGCCTACGACAACAGCCCGTCCTCGCGGTCCTACCGCGAACTCCTCGGCGACTACCCCGCCGTGGTCCACCACAAGGCCTGGCTCGCCGTGCGCCTCGGCGCCCGCGACGCCCGCGAGGCCACCGCCGAGCGCGGCGGCGAGGTCGACGGCGTCTACAAGGCGCTGGCCTCGACCGCGCAGCGCGTCAGCAAGCTCCTCGGCAACGTCGGCGTCCCCAACCGGATCCTCGACGCCGAGGGCGTGCGCGAAGCGGTCCAGCAGTCGCTCGGCGTCGCGTTTGCGCCGGTCCCGGGCGAGCGCACCGCCGAGGAGTGGAACCACTGGTACGCGGACGGCCTGCGCCACGTCGCCTACCGGATCACCAAGTGGCCCACCGACGCCGTGGCCCTGCACCGCACCGTGGACGCGCTCTCGGGCGTGCCCGCCGCGTTCGTGACCGTCTCGACCGTGGTCACCGCCGGGACGAACGGCAAGGTCAACCCCGACGGCCGCATCACGGGGCGCCAGCTCGCCGTGGACGGGATCGTGCGCCTCGCGCTCGACCAGGCCTCGTGGGAGTCCGCGCAGAACCAGCTGCTCAACGTCGCCGACCAGCTCGGCGTGCGGCTGCAGCGCCTCGACGGCGAGCACGGCCCCGCCGCCTACGCATCCGCCCCGACCGGAGGAGGACCCCGATGACCGACCGCGGCAACGTCTACGGCGGCGGCACCTACCAGGGGGGCTCGTACCAGAACGGGAACCAGCGCCCCGGCGGCCGCCACTCCGGCGACGACGAGCGCCCCGTGGACGACGACCAGGACGGCACCCTCAACGTGCCCCGCGCCGGCCAGCAGCAGCCCGGCTCCCCGCCGCAGGCGCCCCAGCCGCCCGCCGCCCGCCCGCCGCAGGGCCCCGTCTACGGCCAGCCGGGCCAGACCGGGCAGCAGCCGGGACGGCCCGCGCAGACCGGCCAGCAGGGCGCCGTCTACGGCGCGCGCCAAGGGCAGCAGCCGCCCCAGCCCCCGAGCGCCCGCGGCGGCGCGCAGCCTCCGCAGCCGCCCGCCGGCCAGCATCCCCAGCAGCCGCAGTACCAGACGCCGCGGCCCCCGGAGATGCGCCCGCCGCAGGGCCCCGGGCCGCAGCAGCCCCAGCAGCAGTCCTCGCCGCCCCAGTACCAGCAGCCGGTGTCGCAGCCGCAGCGGCCGGTCGGCCCCCCGCCGGGGCCGTCCTCGCAGCAGCAGCGCCCGTCCCAGCCGCAGTACCAGCAGCCGACGTCCCAGCAGCAGCGCCCCGCGCAGCCGCCCGCGGCCGCCCCGGTGTCCGCGGCCCCGGTCTCGGCCCAGCCGGTCTCCGGCCAGCCCGTGTCGGGCAGCCCGATCTCCGGCGGCCCGGTCTCGGGCCAGCCGTACTCCGCGCAGCCCGCCAGCGCCCAGCCGTACTCCGGCGTGCCCTACTCGGGCGCGGGCGCCCCGATCACCGGCGGCCCGGTCAGCTCCATGCCGACCTCCGCGGGCCTGTTCGGCGTGTCGCAGGTCTCGGCGGGCCCCACGGAGGGCACCGTCTACGGCCTCCCGGTCACCGACCGCGCGGTCGAGACCGCCCGGGACGCGGGCAAGCCGATCGAGCCGGTCAAGTCCGTCTCGCAGATCCCGACCGCTCGGGCCCTGGAGCTCATGACGTCGGCGAGCCCGCCCGCCGGGCTCGTGATCGGCCGCGACGCCGAGCAGGTCCCGGTCGTCGCGCCGTTCTTCCGCCCGGAGGAGACGCGCATCAACCTCATCGGCGGCGTGTACCTCGCCCGCCTGCTCGTCTTCCGCGCCTTGGCGATCGGCACCCGCGTCGCGGTGTGCACGACCCGCCCGCAGGAGTGGAACGGCCTGGGGGAGACCGCGACCGGCCGCAACGACCGCCTCGCGGTCCTGCACGGCGACCAGCCGGTGACCGTCGAGGCGAGCCAGCACTCCCCGGCCCTGTACGTCTACGACGTGGGCGAGCGCGGCTCGCAGACCAAGCCGGTCCTCGGCCCGTGGCGCACGCAGCTCACGGTGCTCCCGCGCCTGACGAACTTCGCGGACGCGCTCACCGGCGAGGCCCACATGACGGTCCTCCAGCGGCTCACCGCCGAGGAGGCCCAGATCGCGCGCTCGGCGATCCGGGTCAACCAGGAGGTCCTCCAGTGGCTCCAGATGCTCCACGACGACATGATCGCGATGCTCCGCAAGGGCCAGAAGGAGCGCTACCTGTGGTGCGCGCCGACCTCGATCGAGTCGCAGATGTTCGGCGCGCCGATGCGGACGTACTAGCCCGCCCCGCGCGTTTTCACCCGTACGAGTGAAAGGGCCGATCCCGCTCAGCGGGATCGGCCCTTCGTGCCTGTCGGACCCTTTCGGTATTTTTGAACCAGGGGTCCCTCTTGGGTCCGTTTTGTTATGAAATGCGATTCACGTCAGCTCGCGTCGCGCCAGTTCGCCAAGTACGCCTCCGCGAGCTGCATCGTCATGTCCGTCAGCGCCGCCTCGTCCACCGCGGCGTCCTTCGACACCGCGAGCCGCACCACCACGTAGGCGTTGGCGTCCTTGACATGGAGCTGGTAGTTCGAAGTCCCGTCGGTCACCACGCGCGCCACCGCCGCGGCCTCGTCGCCGACCGCCGGGGCCGGGTCCACGACCGTCCACAGCTCGGGCATCTCGCCCAGGTCGCGCGTCCCCAGGTCGAAGTTGACGCTGGCCATCGCGTCGGACTCGTACACCGAGCCCTCGATCGTCAGCATCGCCGCCGCCTGGTCGGGCTCCCCGTACGTCAGGTCGCACTTCTGGTCCCAGCTGCCGGTCTTCTGCTCGGCGCTCGCCGCCTCCGTCGGCTCGGCGCCGCCCGCCGCCGACCCCAGCGCCGCCGGGTCCACCAGCGCGCACGGCTCCTCGGAACCCGAGTACGTCAGCCCCGAGTCGGCCGCGCCGCCCTGCTCCGTGTCCGTGTCGCGGTTCATGAACCACCACACGCCGCCGCCCACCAGCCCCAGCGCCACGACCGCGGCGATGATCTTCGGCCACGGGCTGGACTTGCGGGCGCGGCTGCGCACCTTCTGGAAGTCCGAGCGCCGCCGCGGCTCCCTGGAGCCGAGGCCCTTGATCGCGGTGGTCTCGCCGCCGCCGCCCCAGTCGTCCCCGCCGCGGTCGTCGCCGAACGCGGCCTCCTCGAACGGCTGGTCCTGGCGCTGCTGCGGCGCGCCCTCGGGAGCCCCCTGCCGCGGCCGGTACTCGCGCCCGCCCGGCAGCGCGCCCCGCGAGTCCGTGCGGGGCGTCGACCCGGTCACCGGACCGCCCGGACGCCGCGACTCGTACCCTCCGGGCTGCGCCTCGTACCCGCCGTGCTGCGGGGAGAACTGCTGGGGCGATTGCTGCTGAGGGGACTGGTACTGCCCGGCCTGCGGCGAAGGACGCCCGGCCGAGGGGCCGCCCGCCCGCGGCGCACCCGCCTGCGGGGAGGGCCGTCCGGCCTGCGGCGAGGGACGCCCCGCCTGGGGCTGCCCCGGCTGCTGCTGCCCGTACCCGCCGCCCTGCGGCTGCTGGCCGCGGCCGGGGGACGGCTGCCCGCCCTGGTACTGGCCCTGGTCTCCTTGCGCGGAGTACGGCTCGCCCGACCCCTGCGGACGGCCCGCACGGGGCCTCCACTGGCCGGAGCCCGACCGCCGCCCGTCGTCGGGCTGCTCGTCGTATGCCGGTCCAAAGGGTGGTGTGGCGCTCACGATGATCCTCCGCGAATGGTTGCGGCGTGTCGACTTGACGCCGCGGTAGTCACGGTCAGCTTAAAGGGAGCCGCCTAATTCCCCGCCCGGGGGAGTGATTCGAGGAGACCCGCCGACAGGTCCTCCGCCAACACCGCCACGTCGCCGCCCTCGGGCGGCGTGCCCGTGACGAACACGTTCAGGCTCAGCGTGGTGTTCGCCTCCTGCGCGTGCAGGCGCACCTCGGTCTCCTCGCCCTCGGCGATCACCGCGGTGGCGGCCTGCTCGCCGACGCCCCCGACGTCGGCCGTCGCGTGGCCCTCGGACGCCTCGAACTCCAGCACCCCGGCGTACGCGGCCCGCGCCTTCGCCGGGTCCTCGTACACCTGCACGGTCGCGAACAGCGTCACGAGCCGGTAGGCGTCGCCCCCGGCGTACTCCGCGGAGTAGGTGCAGTCGAAGCTGCGGACCTTCTCCTCCGCGGACTCCGCGGGGTTGCGCGCCTGCTCGGTGTCGGCCCACGGGCCCAGCAGCTCGGCGTTGACGGCGCGCTCGCAGAGGTCGCCGACCGCGTCGGCGTCCACGAGCGGCTTCTCGTCGCCGATCCCGGAGCTCCAGAACAGCACGGTCCCGCCGCCGAGGAGCAGGACCGCGACGACCGCGAGGACCCATCCGACGCTGGTGAGCTGCCGGAAGAGGTCGGCACCGCGATGCCGCCCCTGGTAGGTGGAGGGTTTCCCGTCCGCCCGGGGCTCCTCGGTCTCGTCGGAGTCGATCACCTGGAGTGCGATGGCTCTTTCCTTACTGTGGGGGCTCTGCTGCCGCGCCAACCGTCAGCTTATCGAGTACATGGGACACGGGCCACGGGCGAACCGTGCCAACCACGAGGAGTCGTGTTTTCTCACCCGATCGTGACCGGCCGCACTGAGAGGCACCGCACCGGCTTGTCCACCTGTTCGGCGAATGACGCAGAGTGTGCGATACTCGACCTTGTCGTACCGCACATTTTCACGGACGGTGCGACCCGCAGATGTCCTGTCCGCGTCCCTCACGACGGCGACGGACTTGACGACTCGGCTGGGGGCAGAGGTGTTTCCCCAGCGCGAGTTGAGGCTTTACAGAGCGGCCCGAACGGCAGGGGACAGCGCCGGAACAAGGCTCGCGAGCCTGCTGGGCGACGCGAGCCGGACGCCGGCCCCCGCCCGGTCGGGAGGACCGCACTGCTGATGCCGCGCCCGTGCGGCAGCCGACGCAATCCGCGTCAGCGCCCGGGCGGCGGCTGGAATGGAGATTTATTCGTATGCGCGAGAATGAGCCGCGCGAACAGGTGCCCGCGATCGCGGTGACCTTCATGGCTCCCCAGAAACCCAAGAGCGACGAGCCGGCGCCCGAGGCGCCGCGCACCGAGCGGCCCCGCGCCGCCTCGACCGCCGCGATGTTCGCACCCCCGCCCAAGACGGCCCCCAAGGCGGCCGAACCCAAGCCCGAGCGCTCCCGCGCCGACGCCCGCGACCAGCGGGACGAGGCCGAGCCGCGCCGGAACCAGGACTCCGAGCCCCGCCGCCAGGCGAAGAAGGCTCCGGCCAAGAAGGCCGCCCAGAACCAGGAGCAGCAGCCGACGCGCAAGCGCACGCGCAACCGCGGCGAGCAGCGCTCCGCCGACAGGCCCGGCGACAAGGGCCCCGAGGACAAGGCCGCCGAGCGCGAGCCCAAGTCCGACGAGCCGGTCGCCGAGGACTTCGACGACGACGATTACGACGACGATGACGACTCCGAGGCCGGGCGCCGCAGGCGCGGGCGCCGGGGCCGCCGAGGCCGAGGCCGCGGCAAGGGCGTCGACGGGGCCGAAGGCGGCCTCGACGACGACGATGAGGACGACGACGAGCCGCAGGCCGACGAGGACGACGAGGACTCGGGCGCCGACGGCCCCGAGGTCACCCGCCGCCGTCGTCGCCGCCGCCGCCGGGCCGGGTCCGAGGACTCCGACCGCTCGTCGCGCCCCGACGACTCCGACGACGACGCCGAAGTGGTCGTCAAGGTCCGCTCCCCGCAGCGCCGCCCCTCCTCGAATGAGGAAGTGCGCGGCGTCTCCGGGTCCACGCGCCTCGAAGCGAAGCGCCAGCGCCGCCGCGACGGCCGCAAGTCCGGCCGCGGCCGCGTCCAGGTCGTCAGCGAGGCCGAGTTCCTGGCCCGCCGCGAAGCGGTCGAGCGCCAGATGGTCGTGCGCGTCCGCAACGGCCGCGCCCAGGCCGCCGTCCTTGAGGACGGCATCCTCGCCGAGCACTACGTCTCCAAGTCCGGGGCCCAGGGCCTGGTCGGGAACGTCTACCTCGGCAAGGTCCAGAACGTGCTCCCGAGCATGGAGGCCGCGTTCGTCGACATCGGCCGCGGCCGCAACGCCGTGCTGTACGCCGGCGAGGTGAACTGGGACGCGACCGGCCTGGCCGGGAAGGCCCGCTCGATCGAGCAGGCCCTCCGTCCCGGCGACTCGGTGCTCGTCCAGGTCACCAAGGACCCGGTCGGCCACAAGGGCGCCCGCCTGACCAGCCATGTCGCCCTGTCGGGCCGCCACCTGGTCTACGTCCCCGGCGGCAACGCCTCGGGGATCTCCCGCAAGCTCCCCGACCGCGAGCGCACCCGCCTGCGGGCGGCGCTGAAGAAGCTGGTCCCCGAGAGCGCGGGCGTCATCGTGCGCACCGCCGCCGAGGGCGCCGGTCCCGAGGAGCTCGCCCGCGACATCTCCCGCCTCCAGATCGAGTGGGAGGAGATCCAGTCCAAGGCGAAGAAGAGCAACGCCCCGGCGGTGCTCCACTCCGAGCCCGACGTGCTGATCCGCGTGGTCCGCGACGTCTTCAACGAGGACTTCAAGGAGCTCTTGGTCGAGGGCGACGAGGCGTACGACGAGATCCACAAGTACCTGGAGTCGGTCTCGCCCGAGCTGCTGCCGCGGCTCAAGCGCCACACCGGCACGAAGGACGTCTTCGCCGAGAAGCGCGTGGACGAGGGCCTGCTCAAGGCGCTGGACCGCAAGGTCTACCTGCCTTCGGGCGGTTCGCTCGTCATCGACCGCACCGAGGCGATGACCGTGATCGACGTCAACACCGGCCGTTTCACCGGTGAGGGCGGGAACCTCGAAGAGACCGTCACCAGGAACAACCTGGAGGCGGCCGAGGAGATCGTGCGCCAGCTCCGCCTGCGCGACATCGGCGGCATCATCGTGATCGACTTCATCGACATGGTCCTGGAGTCCAACCGCGACCTGGTGCTGCGTCGCCTGACCGAGTGCCTGGGCCGCGACCGGACCAAGCACCAGGTCACCGAGGTGACCTCGCTGGGCCTGGTCCAGATGACCCGCAAGCGGGTCGGCCAGGGCCTCATCGAGGCGTTCTCCGAGCCGTGCGACCACTGCAAGGGCCGCGGGGTCATCGTCCACACGGACGAGATCCTCGGCAACAGCCGCAAGAAGGGCAACGGCGGCGGGGGCAACTCCGGCCAGAGCCAGAGCCAGGGCCAGCAGAACCAGGGCCAGGGCCAGAACGGCGGCAAGAAGAAGAAGGACAAGTCCAAGTCCGGGCAGCAGCAACAGCAGCAGTCGCGGAAGCAGGACAAGTCCGAGCCGCAGTCCAAGTCGACCGCCGACGCGACCGCGAAGATCGCGGCCGCCTCGGAGCACGGCCACGAGGACGACGACTACGAGACCACCGAGGTCCCGGCCGCCGAGGAGACCGCCCCCGCGGCCGTCGCCGACGCTCCGGCCGAGACTGAGGCGGCCGACTCCGCTCCCGCCCCGGAGGCGTCCGTCCCCGCGGACGCCGAACCGGACAACGGCGACGAGGCCGGGACCGAATCGGCACCGGCTTAGGTACGGGCGGCGCCGCGGACTGTGACGTTCGCGGCGTCCGCCTGGTACCGATGCCGGAACCAGCGGGTACATGACGTACCCTAGTGAGCGGCCTATAGAGCCCTCAGCTTTTCGCCCCCGTTCACGCGGGAGCGAGCGCGGAGCTCGATCGGCGGGCCAGCCCAGGCGACGTTCGCGAAGCCGGAGTTGGCACGGTGCGTGACACCGCGAAATTGACAGACACCGTTCCCCTGCGGGGAACTGACATCATGTCCCCGCATCGGGGAGGACCCAAGGAGACCAGCGTCGACATGTACGCAATCGTCAAGACTGGCGGAAAGCAGTACAAGGTCGCGGAGGGCGACGTCCTCGAAGTCGAGAAGCTTCGGGGCGAGTCCGGCGACACGCTTACGCTGCCCGCGGTGTTGCTCGTCGACGAAGGCACTGTGGTCACCGACGCCTCCGGCGTCACGGTGAGCGGTGAACTTCTCGAGCACACCAAGGGCCCGAAGATCAAGATCCACAAGTACAAGAACAAGACCGGCTACCACAAGCGCCAGGGTCACCGCCAGCCGCTGACCCGCGTGCGCATCACCGGCATCACCAAGTAGGGGTTGAACCATGGCACACAAGAAGGGCGCATCCAGCTCCCGCAACGGGCGTGACTCCAACTCCAAGCGACTTGGCGTCAAGCGCTTCGGCGGCCAGCACGTCAGCGCCGGCGAGATCCTCATCCGTCAGCGCGGCACCAAGTACCACCCGGGCGACCTCGTCGGCCGCGGCGGCGACGACACCCTCTTCGCCCTCGCTGAGGGAGAGGTGCTGTTCTCGCAGAAGCGCGGACGCAAGCTGGTCAACATCGTCCCGGCCTCCATCGAGGTCGCGGCGTAAGACCAGAGCGGCGACGCTCTCAAGACAGAGAGGGCCGGCCCCGTCGAAAGACGGGGCCGGCCCTTTTTCCGTACCCGGGCACCGTTCTCCCGTATGCGGGCACCGATCGCATCCGTCCGTTCACTGCGACGACACAAGAATGTCGGACCCCTCCAGTAGGTTCAGATCGGGAACATCCGCGGATGAGCCTGGGGTGCAGCCATATCGCCGCAGCTCAACACGGCCGCGAGCGGAAAGGGACCCCCCTGTTTCGTGCGCTCAAAACCCCGTGTATATTTGTCTTTGCCCGCGGGGGAACGGAACAGCCGAGAAGGACTGGTCCGGAAGCCACCGGAGACCGGCGACAGACTCACTGAGTCAGGCGCGGTCCGGAAGCTGAATCGCGGGACATCTCAGAGACTCACTGGAGCCTCGATCGTGTGTGACACAGGTTAATCGACCTGAAGTTTGCAGAGCGATCCGAGACTGTTAGAGTTGAGAGGTTGCTCCGGCGGAGGACGAATCCCAAATCGGATGAGGTCTTTGTTGTGGCGTGTTGTTTGAGAACTCAACAGGGTGTTTGGATGGTCAGCGTGTGGG
>NZ_JBHMBP010000027.1:0-524 GCF_042428885.1 Glycomyces mayteni | reverse complement strand
TTGTTGCCGGTTTTACCTGACTGCCACCCCGTTCGCGGCGAACCCGTCCGGGGCGGTGCGGGCAACGGGTGTTATGTTTAATCAGCGTGAACGGCAGATACAAAAAAGCCCCGGAGGGCTTTTAACTACTGACTTATTTTTTTGAAGATTTGCTGGGTTTCAATTTGTCAGTATTTCCCGGCGTTTTTTTATTGTCACGCTGGCGTTTATCAGGTTCCCCTGTTGAATCGGCAATTCGTTTCGGACCCGGCTTAAGACCCATAATCGTTATCCTTTCAATAGTTAAGAGGAAAGCCCTCAAGCTAGATATATTGACCGCGTTACGGATTATCAAGAGGGGCTAACAAGATTATTTTTTGTTCTTTTAGGTTGATTGTGGTACTGTTGATATACATGTATAGCAAATGGTGTTCGGGAGGTTTATATGCTTGCTATCCGGTTATCTGATGAGATTGAGTCCCGTCTGGACTCGCTGGCGAAGCAAACCGGCAGAACAAAGACGTTTTATGCGCGGGAAGCAATAC
>NZ_JBHMBP010000026.1:0-525 GCF_042428885.1 Glycomyces mayteni | reverse complement strand
CGGCTGGGCATTATCGGCGGAATGTGGGTGTCCACCGGGTTAACGTTGATCGTTGCCGGACTGGCGCTGGCGATGGTGCGCGAGGCGGGTAAGGCGCAGGATGAACGTAATGTAGAATATCCGGCAGCGGCCGTTGACCAACCGATAGCCAAAAACAACCTTGCTGAAGAGTAAACGTGGATCACTACGCCCTTGATAATTTACGCCTGCGCTTATAGCCATATGGCAGGCATTATTCATACTATAAATTTTTAATGAAAATACATTCACCAAATCAATAATGAAATTTTTAAGAGAATAGCAGGGCATGCTGTCACCTGCGAAAAATAACGATACCGCCTGTATTTTTCGCTTGCATAATGATCCAAAAAATAAAGCCAGTCGCCATCGGTAACATTAGCCACACCTCCGGTAACACAATTAGCTTTACTCTCTTCCTCATCGAAAACGTTCGAGCATAGCAAAGAATGAGCGCTAATTTTAATACCGTAGCAAAACCCGGCGGCAATCGATGCAATCTGGCCT
>NZ_JBHMBP010000025.1:0-528 GCF_042428885.1 Glycomyces mayteni | reverse complement strand
GTGAAAGGTGTGTAATTTCTCACGGTAAATGTATCGCTGAATTTTACCCGTTTTTCCGTTCAGGATGTGGTTTTCTGACGCGCTGCGCTTGTCAAACCGGCGACGGCCACGCAATGAATTGCGCCCCCGTCATCGGTTATTAGAGGCTGTCTGCCCCCGGATACCCGGATTCTTTCTGATGCCTGACGGTGACGATCACAATCTGGTCCATTTCCCGGTCGTGGCGGTAGAGCATCACATAGCCACTGTCGCCAAACCCGATCACCAGTTCCTTATATTCCAGCGGCAGAAACGGCACCGGGCGGCCAATGTCTGGCAATGTTTTCAGTTGCTGGATAGCCCGGACGATCACCTCACCTCCTTTTCTGGCTGCCAGCCGATTTTTGGTTTTGAGAAAGTCCTGAAGGCGTTGTAAATCGCGCTGTGCCAGCGCGGAAATCGTTACCTGTGGCATGGCGGAGCATCCTGCTCGTTCTCAGTTCCCCAGGTACTTATCCAGGCTTCCGCTTCTTCCGCAGTAAGGTGCAG
>NZ_JBHMBP010000024.1:0-537 GCF_042428885.1 Glycomyces mayteni | reverse complement strand
GTGGTCGAAGGTGGGGCTGGCGATTAGGACGAAGTCGTAACAAGGTAGCCGTACCGGAAGGTGCGGCTGGATCACCTCCTTTCTAAGGAGTCCCGACCCTCGCCGAGGCGAGGCGTCAACCATCCGCTCCAGTCGTTTCGACTGGTCCGTGCGTCATTTCGGTGCGCGGGTTTTCAGCGGGTGTGTATGGACTAAATGTTTAATGGTGTGTCGACTACACGTTGTCTGGACGAGTGAGACTCGTTCCCATCCTTGAGACCTGTTGGTCAGGTCGACTGTGCGGAAGCGCGGTCGGCGTGCCTGACGGGTCTCGCACCCTGTTGGGGTTCTGAGGCAATACGTCTCGGAGCCTGGTCATGTCGCGGATGCGCGGTGTGCCTCGGGCGGTCTTCGCGATCGCCTAGGCCTGTCTTGAGGGGCGGGTTGAGGTGCGTGTCGGGTGTGGCTGGTGTGTTGTTTGAGATTTGTATAGTGTGCGTGAGTGTCTTTGTTTCTATCTGACTTGGCCGTGTTGGTTAAGTTGTGTAGGGCGCATGG